>NZ_CP010523.2:2760601-4140902 GCF_000828055.2 Klebsiella variicola
ACAGACCGTTGCGCCCCTTCGGACAGACAGCGACTTCATCGGTGACAGATAAAACGCCCTCGCGACTCGCCAGCGTCCTCGCGGCGCGCTATGCTAAACATCCCTTGTATTAATCACTTATCCCTATGAGCACTTCCGTCAGCACCACGCAACTCAATTTGCGCATCATTTCGATCGTTGTCTTCACCTGTATCTGCTATCTCTCCATCGGCCTGCCGCTGGCCGTACTGCCGGGATACATTCACTATCAGCTGGGCTACAGCACCTTTGTCGCCGGGATTGTGATCAGCCTGCAATACATCTCAACGCTGATCAGTCGACCGCACGCCGGGCGCTATACCGATATCTGGGGCCCGAAAAAAGTGGTCAGTCTCGGGATCATCTGCTGTCTGCTGAGCGGAGCATTCACCCTGCTGGCGGTGCTTTTGCAGGCGACGCCGATGCTGGCCATCGCCGCGCTGCTGGCGGGCCGGGTGTTTCTTGGTGTCGGCGAGAGCTTTACCGCGACCGGCGCCACGCTCTGGGGGATCAAAACCGTCGGCGCGATCCATACCTCGCGGGTGATCTCCTGGAATGGCGTGGCGACCTATGTCGCCATGGCGATCGGGGCGCCGCTGGGGGTCACCCTTAACCACTATTTCGGCATTAGCGGATTTGCCACGGTGGTGGTGGTGGTGGCCGCCATCGGCCTGCTGTTCGCCCGCACCCGCCAGGATGTCAGCGTGACTGCCGGTGTCAGAGCGCCCTTTCACGCAGTGGTACGAAAAATTTGGCCTTATGGCCTGGGGCTGGCCTTTGGTACCGTTGGCTTCGGCGTTATCGCCACCTTCATCACCCTCTATTTTGCGGCGCACAGCTGGCAGGGCGCGGCGTTTACCCTCTCCCTGTTCAGCGTCGGCTTTATCTGCGTCCGCCTGGTGCTGGGAAATACCATTACCCGCTATGGCGGGGTCCCGGTCTCGCTGGTCTGCTTTGTGATCGAGTGTCTCGGCCTGCTGCTGATCTGGCTGGCGCCGTCAGCCTGGGTGGCTGGCGTCGGCGCCTTTCTCACCGGCTCGGGTTTTTCCCTGGTCTTCCCGGCGCTAGGGGTCGAGGCAGTCAAACAGGTGGAAGAGCAAAACCAGGGGACCGCCCTCGGCACCTACTCGGCGTTTCTTGACCTGGCGCTGGGACTCACCGGGCCGCTGGCCGGATGGGTCGCCGGCTTCTACGACCTCGCCACGCTATATCTGTTGGCGGCGATTGTCGTGGTGTTCGCTTTCCTGCTCATTTTACGCGTCCAGCGACAACAGCGAGCCGTCTCAGGAACGTAGTCAGGCCTGGCCCGCGGATCGCCGCGGGCAAAAAACGAATCGGCAATTGACGACGATTCGGCTTCCATGCCAACATCCTCCTCAGCGTCTGACAACAGATGCAAGGACGGTAGCGGAGAACAACAGAGATCGCACAACGATCCAGCCCGGCGCCGTAGTCCAATCCGAATCACTGACCCACACGGTGAATTCCTGATTCTGGCGGGAAACACAGACATGCACCAAAGTTTTAATCAGCGCGTTCATTTCTATTACTGCGTCCTGGTCGCGCTGAAGATGCACGGAAAGTCGAAAAAATCGGGCGGTATCAGAGGAAAGAATAACTTTCTGCTGAAATGGCTGCGCCGGGCGCAGGATAACAACATCTTCCCGCCCGATATCACCAGCGAAATTGAATGGCTGCGAGGTAAAATCATTCAGGCCGGTTACGACACCGATCTCGAACCGATGCTGGATTTTGTTTACGCCACCGCCAGCCGCGCTGAAGCGCTCAAGAACGCCGAATAAGTCACTGCGCCCGCAACGGGCGCAGTGACTGTCCATCCCACCGCCTCCCTGAGCGTACCGACCAGACGCGAAAAGCCCACTGATGTTTATTCTTTTTGTGACACTGTCACGAAGTGGGTTACCGCTGGTAACATTCGGCGGCTGACAGGCTGCCAGTAGCGTTCTATGCTTTGCCCAGTCTTCCCTCACACAGGACCGCGCTATGGCTGACTGGAACCCTTCTTTGTATCTGCAATTTGACGCTGAACGTACCCGCCCCGCGGCCGATCTGCTCTCGCGTATTGCCCATCTGCAGGTTGAGCACGTTGTCGACCTTGGCTGCGGGCCGGGAAACAGCACCCGCCTGCTGCGCGCCGCCTGGCCGCTGGCGGCAATCACCGGTATCGATAACTCCCCGGCCATGCTGGCTCAGGCGGCACAGGCCTTACCCGACTGTGAGTTCATCGACGCCGATATTGCCCGCTGGCGGCCTGCGCAACCGGTAGACGTGATCTATGCGAACGCCTCTCTGCAGTGGCTGGCGGATCATGAGACGCTGTTTCCGCATCTGGTGGCGCAGCTGGCCGTCAACGGGACGCTGGCCGTGCAAATGCCGGATAACTGGCAGGAACCCTCGCATACCCTGATGCGCCAGGTCGCCAACGAACAAGGATTACCGGACCGCGGACGCCAGCCCTTACTCCCGCCGGACGCCTGGTACGATATGCTGACCCGCCAGGGTTGCGAAGTTGATATCTGGCGCACCACCTATTTTCATCCCCTCTCTTCCCATCAGGCAATAAGCGACTGGCTGCAGGGGACCGGATTGCGTCCCTATCTGGCCGGCCTGGACGAGCAGTCCAGAAACGCGTTTCTGACACGCTATGTCGAATTGCTGACCGCCCACTATCCGTTACAGTGTAACGGAAAGGTGCTCCTGCGATTCCCCAGGTTGTTTATCGTGGCGCGAAAAATCGACGTCTAACCGGAATGAGCGCTTAAGCGTGGCAATGAATAAGGAGAACAGGGTGAAAAATCATCCTGTTTATCAGGACGAAATATCCTGAACATTGCGATATTCAACCTTTTTCCCGGCATGCGACAGTGATTGCCATCTCAACACCCAATAACGGGAGTCACTGTGGAAAATAGCGCTGTTAATCGCAACACCCTGGCCGCCATTGCGCCAAAACTGGCCGAACTGACCGAAACGGTACTGTTTGGTGATATCTGGGCACGCCGCGATCTGTCGCCCCGCGAACGGAGCCTGATCACCCTTTCAGCCCTGACGGCGCTGGGTAAAACCCAGCAGCTGCCGTGGCATATCGCTCTCGGCTATCAAAATGGCCTGAGCCAGGCCGAAATCGTCGAGCTGTTCACCCACCTGGCGTTCTATGCCGGCTGGCCAGCGGCGGCCAGCGCCCTGACCTGTCTGAATGAGCAGGAGACACCATGCCCCTGACCCGCATATCGCTTGGCACGGCCTGGCGTCCCACGGAGTTTGCTCAATTGTCGGCGCTCTTTCATGAGTGTCTGGTGGCAGAGTTCGACGTGCCGTCAGCAGATAAATTTCAGTTTATCGAGCAGGCCGCCGACGAGCAGCGCATTTACGACCCGAACTACCTCAGCGACGGACGCAGCGCCCGCTTCGTGCTGTTTCATATTTTCGCCGGTAAACCGCGCAGCCGGGCGCAGAAACAGGGGCTTTATCGTCGGCTCTGTGCGCGGTTAGACGATGAGATGGCGGTCAGCCCGCAGGACGTGATGGTGGTTATCCAGTTTAACCAGCGGGAGGACTGGAGTTTTAGCGCAGGGAAGATGGCGGATGAATAACGCCGGCGGCGCCGCATGAGGCGCCGCGTTTCAGCACGATATCTTTGCTACCAGGCGAGATGATGCACCAGTGAGAGATCCCAGGCCGTAGCCAATAGTGAAAGAAACATAATCAGATTGACCACTGTGTCGAGACGTTTTTCCATCGTTGCTTCTCCTGAGCCGGTTTCCCCTGTTATAGCGGGAAAAGCTTAACAACCTCTTACCGCTTCAGGACCCAAGCGTGATCCTGTAGCGCACATAATCGTCAGCCGGGGTAAACTCATCATACAGATGACGGGCCGGATTATCACGACGCGTATGCCAGTACAGCCGCGACCAGCCTTTGTCTGCCCCTTCGGTTTGCAGCGACTTAATGATTGTTCTGGCAATGCCTTGTCCACGGAAGGCAGGATCGACAAACAGATCCTCCAGATAGCAGATGGGCGTGGTGACCCAGGTTCCCTCGTGAAGAATGCAGATGGCGAACCCCACCACCGTATCATCGACCACAGCCACCCTGCCCAGCACCGGGGAGTTCTCGTCCAGCATTCGCTGCCAGGTGCATTCGGTCACCTCTCCCGGCTGCGGGCTGCCATAGAAGCGGGTATAGCCTTCCCAGAGATTAAGCCATTCGGCTTTGTCGTGCGGCCGTATTTCCCGGATATCGATGACCATGCGAGTTTCCTTACAGATGAATGAATTAGCCTGCGAACATTGGCAGGGAAAATGGGTTCGAACCATTATTTTCCTGTGCAGCCACATGTTCAAGCGGCATAGCGGCAATTCTCTCCTTGCAGGGGGCGATTTGGCACTAAAAGGCTTTTTTGCAGCGGAGTGACCGAGCGGCTTGATAGCCGTGATAAAAAAGCATGTTGTAACTAATTAAGGGGCTTTAAAACCCGGCCGCAGCCGGGTGAATGACGTCCGCTATCAGCACAAGGGCTGTACAGCATCGCGCATACCGCGAGACAGGATAGCATCGAGGTCGGCAGTCACCTGCTCCACCAGACCCGGGATCTGGCTTAAATCCTGCTCCCAGTGAGCTTCCACACTGAGCACGGCAGTCACCAGCTCACGGGTGCTCATCTGGCGATCGCGATGACGGGCCCACAGCGTCTGATATCGCGCCAACCATTCGGCGTCATCCTGTACCGGATAGCTTTCACCCTCCCGCTCTCCCCGGTAGAAGGCGATCAGCGCTGCCAGGGCAAAAGTCAGCCGCGGCGGCAGTTGCCCACTCTTTTGCTGCCCTGCCAGCAGTTGCGGCAGAATGCGAGTGCGGTATTTGGTCATGCCGTTGAGCGCAATCGAGAGCAGCTGATGTTTAATATACGGGTTACGGAAGCGCCCGGTCACGGCGCTGGCAAATGACTCAAGCTCATCGCGCGGCAGATCCAGCACCGGAATAATCTCGTCATAAATCGCTTTTTCGACAAACGCGCAAATCTCCGCATCGTTCATCGCCTCACCCACGGTGTCGATCCCGGCCAGGAAGGCCACCGGCACCAGCGCGGTATGCGCCCCGTTGAGGATCGCCACTTTGCGCTCTTTATACGGCTTGATATCGTCCACAATGCGCACATTCAGCGGTAGTTTATCGAGACGCAGCTCGGCCGCCAGCGAGGCAGGCCCCTGGATCACAAACAGGTAGAAATGCTCGGCGGTATCAAGGAAGGCATCTTTATAGCCAGTCTGTGCCTCAAGGGCCGCCACTTCATCACGCGGATAGCCGGTTACGATGCGATCCACCAGCGTTGAACAGAAGGTATTCGCCGAGGTCAGCCAGCGGATAAAAGCCTGCGGCAGCTGCCACTCAGCAGCATAGCGCAGCACCAGCGCCTGCAGCGCCTCGCCGTTATAATCGATCAGTTCGCAGGGAATAATCACCCATCCCTTGTCGGCCGCACCGGCGAAATGCTGGTAGCGTTCAAACAGCAGACGCGTCAGTTTCGCCGGATAGCTGACCGGCGGCGCGTCGTCAAAACGATCCCCGGCATGATAGCTGATGCCCGCCTCAGTGGTATTGGAGAAGACAAACCGCATCTCCGGGTTATGCGCCAGACGTAAAAAAGCGTCGAAGTCAGCGTAAGCGCTGATCTCCCGGTTGACCGAGCGGATCAGGCGCGCGTCGCTCACCGCCTCACCCTGCTCGTTCAGACCGCGAATAATGGTGGTGTAAAGACCGTCCTGGGTGCTCAGTGAAGGCGGGAAATCCGTCGCAATAGGACGGACGACCACGATGCCCGCATTCAGGTCGGTATGCTCGTTGAGGAGATCTATCTGCCAGTCAACGAATGCGCGCAGGAAATTGCCTTCACCAAACTGGATGATACGGTCAGGGTACTGCGCGCCGGGGAAATCACGACGGTTTAATGTTTTCACAATGGGTTCCCTCTAATAGTAGTCATACAACCTGAGTAATTGGTCCAATAAGTTATCAGGTTTTTCTACCAGTGAAACCCCGTTTTGATCAAAGCATTCTGCAATAGCGACCGTCAGGGCAAAAACTTATAGAACAGTGAGGTGGCGGTCATCTCTCCGTCAGGCATCAGCGCATAGCGCGGGATTTCCCCCACTTTTTCCCAGCCACAGCGGACATAGAACTGCTCCGCCCCGCTACCGGCTGCCGTGTCCAGCACCAACACCGTCTTCCCTTCCTGTCGGGCAACATGCTCTAGCTCGCTCATCAGCGCGTTGGCAATCCCCTGGCGACGGGCATTTTGGTGAACCAAAAGTTTGGCGACATCCGCACGATGGGGCTGGTTTTCCGGTTGGCGGGTAATAAGTTGCACGGTACCGATGGGTTGCTCGCTGGCGTCGAGGGCCGCCAGCACGATGCGCTCGCCGGCCGCCACGCTGTCGGCGGTGTGTTGCCAGAAAGTGGTGGCCGTCTGCGCGCTAAAGGGCAGCATAAAACTTACCGAGGCGCCGCCGTTGACGCAGCTTGCCAGGATATCGCTTAATGCCGGGAGGTGGTGCAGAATATCGTCACGCGACAGCGTGCGCAGTGAAAAGGATGTGGTCATGGAAGCTCCCTGTAATTGACCACATCACTATGTTTTTAACCAAAAATTAACACAAGCGGATTCCGTATAGGATTTTCTTATGGTGCACTTTCGGTTAGCGCTGGCATACAGATGCGATTGCGACCGGTCTGTTTGGCTTTGACCATCTCCTCGTCTGCCGCCATCAGCAATTGGTTAAACAGCTCCGTGATGCGAGCGTGCCCCACCTCGCGCGTCTCCAGCCCCATGCTGATGGTCAGGTGGATTGGATTCTGCCCCAGGCCGAAGGGTTGCGACTCCACCCCGTGGCGGATTTTTTCCGCCAGTAAATAGCCCTGCTGGGTACTGTCGACGACCGCCGCCACCGCAAACTCTTCACCGCCAATGCGGGCAACCATCCCCTGCTCGTCCACCAGCTGCCGAACCTGCTGGGCAAACTGGGTCAATACGCAATCGCCGCCTTCATGGCCCAGAGCATCATTCACCCGTTTGAAGCCATCGATATCCAGCACCATCACCGTCAGCAGCTTATCGGCGGGCAACGCCTGACGCTTCAGCGCCTCGCTCAGTCCGGAACGGGAATACACCCGGGTCTGAAAATCAAAATCGGCACGCAGGGCCAGCTGTTTCACCAGCGTGTTAATCGCTTCGACACTGGAAGCGACAATCACCGGGCTAATCAGCATAGCGGCAATGCCGAGGCGGGTGGAGAACAGCTGCCACGGCTGCATTCGCGCATCCGGCGAAAAGTGAATTAACGAGTTGGCGACCAGCAATATCTCGCTGATGCCGGTGAGAAAGGTTAACAGGCAGGTCAGCGGCAGCGGATAACGAACGGCGCACCAGATCAGGGCCGGCAACGGGAAGGTAATGCTGCCGGCGCCGCCCACCGCCACGCCGAGGGCTATCGACAGCACCAGCGCCAGCGCGGGCAGCAGTTGGCGAAAACGAAAACCGCTTAATGCCGAAGGCAACGTCAGGGTCAGAATAAACGGCAGGATCAGCACCGCTGTCGAGAACTGTTCGCTAAACCAGTCTGCCAGTTGGGGAATAAAGGTGGCGCGTTCAACATCCACCGACCCCAGGGCGCCGACGGCGGCGCACAATAAGGCGGCAAACAGGCAAAAACAGAATAAATTAAGCGCATTAATCGGGCCGGGCATGGAGTCGGCGCGTCGCTTATCCCACAGCACCAGCTGCGCCAGCACCACAATAAAGACAATATTGGAGAAATTAATCAGCAATGAGGCAAAGCCCATCCCCCAGCGCGAAGTGAGTCCGTCATAAACCAGCATTGCCGCAAAACAGACGGCATAAAAATAGCTGCGATTAAGCCAGACATAGCGCGCAAAGATCCCGGCCATCACGGCATTGAGCGGCCAGAAGAATGAGAGCTCCTGCACCAGGCGCAGCATAGCCCCCAGAAAATGCAGTAGTAGCGTTAACGTGAATAATACCAGTGCGTCGCGCACGGGCTGCTCTTCACGAAACAGCGTAAATGACCGAATCGACAGTGAAGACATTCAGTAATTATCCGTCTAATTGTTTCAGGCAATTATTATGTTAATAATTAGTTAGCGGATTATCATAACATGAGAATATTTATCAGGCATACTCCGGCGCCGATCAAATGCAGATTACCGCACAGACGGGCCGTTCATCTGCAGCACCAGCCAGTGATGGATCACCTGCACCAGATAGCGCTGCTCCTGCTCGCTCAGCGCGCGGCCGTGGGGAATGGCGTGCCATTTTTCCAGACAGCCGCGGCAGCAGGTGGCGGTCGCATGCTGGGCGATAAATACCGGATGGCCGCGCATCGGCGTCTGCTTACCGTCGTTCATCGGTTCGGCGGGCGCCAGCCGCTGGCGGATAAAATCCGCAGCGTGCTGGTCGATGATCTCCGGCCCCTTATCAAGACAGTATTGCCGCTCTTTGACCCCGAGTCGAAAGCGTGAACGAAACGTCGAGCGCGCCAGACGGGCAAACAACCGATCCTGCTCAACCATCAGAACACCGACCTCCCCATCCGCTGAGTCAGTTTTTCCAGCAGCGCCACGCCGGCCAGCGAGTTCCCGGCGTCATCAAGCTCCGGGCTCCACACGGCGATCGCCATCTCCTGCGGCACAATCGCCACAATTCCGCCGCCGACGCCCGATTTCGCCGGCAGGCCAACGCGCCAGGCGAATTCGCCGGCGTTCTGGTACATGCCGCTGGTCATCATCAGGGCATTCACCTGACGGGACTGAATGGGCGCGATAACCGGTGCCTCCAGGTGCGGGGCGATACCGCGATCGGCGAGGAACAGGAAGGTTCGCGCCAGCTCAACGCAGCTCATCTCCAGCGAACAGTAGTGGAAATAGTTCTGCAACACGGTGGCGACGTCGTTATGGAAGTTACCGAAGGATTTCATCAGCCAGGCGATGGCGGCGTTGCGCGCCGAATGCTCGAACTCAGAACGGGCCACCACCGGATCGTAGGCGATATCGGCCACGCCGCTCAGGCGGCGGACAATCTCCAGCATCCGCTGACGCGGGGCGCTGAGCCGGCTCTGCAGCATGTCGCAGACCACCAGCGCCCCGGCGTTGATAAACGGGTTTCGCGGTTTGCCCTGCTCGATCTCCAGCTGCAAAAGGGAGTTAAAGGGTTGGCCGGAGGGATCTTTGCCCACCCGCTGCCAGATCTCCTCTTCCTGATAGTGGTTCATGGCCACCACCAGGCTCAATACCTTGGAGATAGACTGGATGGAAAAACGTTCATGCGCATCGCCGGCGGCGAAGTGCTGCCCGTCTACCGTACTGATCGCAATGCCAAGCTTATCGCCGCTGACGCTGGCCAGCGCCGGAATGTAATCCGCCACTTTACCGCGGCCAATCAGCGGCCTGATTTCTGCCAGAATGGCTTCCAGCATTGCGTTATTGATCACCGCCGCCACATGCATCTCCTTGCCCACCATCGAAATTTGGTGGGCGAGTATAGCAGACGTGGACGACGGTCGTCAGGGGGCTAACGTTGATTAGCGACGGTCTTTCCAGACGGTCTGCGCATTACAGAACTCGTGCAGACCAAAATGTGACAGCTCGCGACCAAAACCACTCTTCTTCACGCCGCCGAAGGCCACGCGGGCGTCGCTGGCGCAGTAGCCGTTGAGGAAGACGCCGCCGCACTCCAGCTCGCGGGCGAAGCGCTGGGCCTGCGCCTCGTCGGTGGTATATACCGTTGCCGACAAACCAAACTCGCTGTCGTTGGCGAGGGCCAGCGCATGGTCAGCGTCGCGAGCGGTGGTCAGGGTTGCTACCGGACCAAACAGCTCCTGACGAAAACCGGTCATCCCGGCGGTGACATTGCCCAGCACCGTTGGCGCATAGTAGTTGCCCGCTCCTTCGATTTTTTCTGCGCCCAGCAGCAGAGTTGCCCCTTCATCAAGGGTCGCCGTTACCTGCTGGTGCAGTTCATCGCGCAGGTCGAAACGCGCCATCGGTCCGACGTAGTTTTGCTCATCGCGCGGGTCGCCCATCTTCAGCGCCGCCACGGCGTCGACGAATTTGCGGGTGAAGGCCTCGGCAATACCGGCTTCGAGGATGAAGCGTTTCGACGCGGCGCACACCTGGCCGCTGTTCTGATAGCGGCCGGTGACGGCGGCCTTTACCGCCTCATCCAGGTCGGCATCGTTGAGCACGATAAAGGGATCGGAGCCACCCAGCTCAAGCACGCATTTCTTCAGCGCCGCCCCCGCCTGGGCGCCAATCGCCTTGCCGGCGCGGACGCTGCCGGTGACGGTCACCGCCGCGATGCGGTCGTCATTGATGATCTGCGAAACGCCGTCATTGGTGGCGTTCACCCAACCGAACACGCCATCCGGCAGGCCGGCGGCGGCAAAAATCTCGCCCAGCAGGCGGGCGCTGCCCATCACGTTCGGGGCATGCTTCAGCAGGTAGCTGTTGCCGGCCAGCAGGATCGGCACCGCGCCGCGCAGCACCTGCCAGACCGGGAAGTTCCACGGCATGACCGCCAGAATGGCGCCCAGCGGACGATATTCAATCACCGCCTGATTATTTTCCACCTGCGTGGCTTCCGTCGCCAGCATCGCCGGGCCGTGCTCGGCGTACCAGTCGCAGAGGTTGGCCGATTTCGCCACCTCGCCGCGCGCCTGAGCGATCGGCTTGCCCATCTCGAGGGTAATCATCTGGGCCACCTCTTCCCCGCGGGCGCGCAGCGCAGCCCCGATGCGACGCAGGGCGTCGGCGCGGTCGGCGAGCGGCGTCTGACGCCACTGGCGATAGCCTGCCGCGGCGAGAGCGATAGCCGCATCGACCTCGCGTTCGCTGGCCCAGGGCAGCGAGGAGACCACCTCACCGGTAGTCGGGTTGACGGAAACCGCGTGCGTTGCAGATAAATTCATCGTTATTCTCTCTCTCGTTGCTTGCGAAGTAACCGTATTCTGGCTTACCTTTCCATTCATTGAAAATGAATAATATTAAGCAACGCATTCACAAAAGAAGAATAGTATGGACCTGACTCAGCTAGAGATGTTTAACGCTGTCGCCACCACCGGCAGCATTACCCAGGCGGCGCAGAAAGTGCATCGAGTGCCGTCCAACCTCACCACCCGCATCCGCCAGCTGGAAGCAGACCTCGGCGTAGAGCTGTTTATCCGCGAGAACCAGCGCCTGCGCCTCTCGCCTGCGGGACACAGCTTTTTGCGCTACAGCCAGCAGATCCTCGCCCTGGTGGACGAGGCGCGGATGGTGGTGGCAGGCGATGAACCCCAGGGACTGTTTTCTCTTGGTTCGCTGGAGAGCACCGCGGCGGTACGGATCCCCACCACCCTGGCCCACTTTAATCAGCGCTACCCGAAAATTCACCTGGCGCTCTCCACCGGCCCTTCCGGGACGATGATCGACGGCGTGCTGGAGGGCGCCCTGAGCGCCGCGTTCGTTGACGGCCCGCTGGTGCATCCGGGTCTGGAGGGGCTGCCGGTGTTCCCGGAAGAGATGATGATCGTCGCCCCGTACGGCCACGCGCCCATCGACCGCGCCAGCGAAGTGAACGGGGCCAACGTTTACGCCTTTCGCGCCAACTGCTCCTACCGCCGGCATTTTGAGAGCTGGTTCCATGCCGACAGAGCAACCCCGGGCAGGATCCACGAGATGGAGTCTTACCATGGGATGCTGGCCTGCGTGATCGCCGGCGCGGGCCTGGCGTTGATCCCGCGCAGTATGCTGGAGAGTATGCCCGGTCATCAGCAGGTTTCCGCCTGGCCGCTGGCCGAAGAGTGGCGCTGGTTAACCACCTGGCTGGTGTGGCGCCGGGGCGCCAAAACCCGCCAGCTGGAGGCGTTTATAGCGCTGCTGAACGAAGATCGGCAAACAGCGGTTTCTCCATAAACACGCTGAGCGGATCGGGCTGATACGGCGCAAACGCGCAGCGGGTCTGGTAGCCGTTGCGCGTGTAGAGGGTGATGGCCGCATGCTGATGGATACCGGTTTCAAGCCGCAGCGTATGACAGTCGCGCTGGCGCGCTTTCGCTTCCAGCGCCGCCAGCAGCTTTTCTCCCAGCTGCTGTCCGCGGTGCTGCGGATCGATATAGACCCGCTTCATCTCGCCGAAACCTTCCTCACTGAGGACGATAGCCCCGCAGCCAACGGCCTCGCCCTGCGCGCTGCGGATGACCAGGGCGATCACCGTCTGCGGCGGCAGCTGGCTGAGGTCCAGCAAATGGTTGCTCTCTGCCGGATAGAGTGTCTCCTGCCAGGCGTCGAGAGCGGCAATCAGGGCGGTAAATTCTGCGTCGGTGGGGGCGATGTCGGTAACGGTATACATAGGTGAACTCCTTTTTTTACGCCACTGTAGCGCGCCCTCGGCCCGTTTCCGCCATAGCATTAACTTATATTGCTGCCCACCTCTTGCGCTAACTCGCTGAAACACAGTAATTTTATCCCCTGCCGTTCGTACTTGAGATCTGAATATGCACACCAAAGCCCGTAAAGTGATGATTATTGGCGCCGGCAATGTCGGCGCGTCGGCGGCCTACGCCCTCCTCAACCAGAGCATTTGCGAGGAGCTGATCCTCGTCGACCTTAACCAACAGCGTGCCGAGGCCCATGCCCAGGATCTCAGCGATGCCGCGGCCTATCTGCCGGGGATGATGACCATCTCCACCCGGGAAGCCAGCGACTGCGCTGATGTCGATATCGCGGTGATCACCGTTTCCGGCGGCGCGCTGCGCCCCGGTCAGAGTCGGCTGGATGAACTGACCACGACGGCGAAGATTGTGAAGAGCATTGTGCCGGCGATGATGGCCAACGGGTTTAACGGCATCTTTCTGGTAGCCACCAACCCCTGCGACATCATCACCTGGCAGGTATGGCAGCTCTCTGGCCTGCCGCGCAGTCAGGTGCTGGGCACCGGGGTCTGGCTGGATACCACCCGCCTGCGTCGCCTGCTGGCGCAGGAGCTGGATATTGGCGCCCAGAGCATCGACGCCTTTATCCTCGGCGAGCATGGCGATACCCAGTTTCCGGTATGGTCACACTCTTCGGTGTATGGCTCGCCGATCGCCGACCTCTATCAGCAACGTACCGGCCGGCCGCTCGACCGCGAGGCAATGGCCGAAAAAGTACGAAAACTGGGGTTTGAGATCTACGCGGGCAAAGGCTGCACCGAATATGGCGTGGCAGGCACCATCGCCGAGATCTGCCGCAATATCTTCACCGGCAGCCACCGCGCGCTGGCGGTCTCCTGCATTCTTGACGGTGAATACGGGGTCAGCGGCGCGGCGGCTGGGGTGCCGGCGGTGCTGGCCCAGGGTGGCGTGGAGCAGATTATTGAACTGCAGCTGGCCGCCGAGGAGCAGGCGAAGTTCAGTCAGTCGATAGCGGTGATCAAGGCCAATATCGCCCGTCTGCCCTGACGGCAGCCTGCAAGTCAGTCAGCAATGATCAGCTGTGGGGAAAGGGTCACCAGCGCCTCGCGGGTCGCCTCCGGCAGATGGGCGTCGGTGACGATATCGGTCAACGACTCCAGCGGGGCAATATTGAACAGTGACCAGGCGCCGTATTTGGAGCTGTCCGCCAGCAGGATGCGCCGCCGGGCATTAGCCATCAGATCACGTTTCAGGGCAGCCTTCTCCTCCGTCGGGGCGGTGATCCCCTTCTCGAGGTCCCAGCCGTTGCAACTGACGAAGGCAAGGTCCGGCCAGATGGTCTGCAGCAGGCGGCGGCCGTGATCGCCGATGCACGACTGGCTGCTGTCATCGATGCGCCCACCGATAATCGTCACTTCTATCTGCTTAAATTCCGACAAAAACAGCGCGATATGTAAATCGCTGGTGATCACCCGCAGCGGCAGATGGGTGATCTGCCGCGCCAGCTCAATCATGGTGGTGCCGGCGTCAAGCACAATCGCGTCGCCGGCCTTCACCAGCGCGGCCGCCGCGCTGGCGATAGCCTGCTTTTCCAGCGGACTGCGCTGGGCTTTCTCCAGCGTCGTCGGCTGGGAAGGAATAAACCGGTTCAGCGTCACCCCGCCATGTGTACGGCTGATCACCCCTTCCTGATCGAGTTTGATCAGGTCGCGACGAATGGTGGCCGGCGAGGCGTTGGTCGCCGCCACCAGCTGGTCGACTGTCACCAGATTATGGCTTTTCAGGAAGTCCATAATCTGCTCTAACCGGTTATATCCCTTCATGTTATTCCTGCGCGATGTGCATGGCGAGCTCAATGGAGGTTGCCATGCTCTCAGACTTCGCTTTACCTGTCCAGGCAATATCAAACGCGGTGCCATGATCCGCTGAGGTACGGATAAACGGCAGCCCGGCGGTGATATTCACCCCATCATAGAACCCGAGCAGCTTCAGCGGGATATGCCCCTGATCGTGGTACATCGCCACCACCATGTCGTACATACCTTCGTGACACTGCATAAACACCGTGTCCGGTGGACAGGGGCCGGTGACCTCTATCCCCTGCGCCTGCATGGCGGCGACCGCCGGGGCGACGATGCGGATCTCTTCATCGCCAAACAGGCCGTTCTCCCCGGCGTGCGGGTTAACGCCGGCAACCGCAATGCGCGGACGCTGATAGCCGACCCGGCGCAAAAACCGATCCGCTACGCCAATCACCGTCTCGATTCGCGGCTGGTTGAGGGTATCGAGGAACTGGCGCAGGGCGATATGAGTAGTGATATGGATAACCTTGAGCTTCTCGGTATAGAGCACCATGGCGTAATCGGTGGTCTGCGTCAGGTGGGCCAGCAGTTCGGTATGGCCGGGGAAAGCGTGCCCGGCGAGATGCAGCGCCTCTTTATTTAGCGGCGCGGTCGCGATGGCCGCGACCGCGCCGTCCAGCGCCAGCGCGGTCGCCCGCCTGATGCAGCGAAACGCGAGGTCCCCTGCCTGGGCCTGAACTTCGCCAGGGCGCAGCCCCTGCGGGTCGCTGAGCGGTTCATCAATAACGTTGATGGTCGCTGGGGAAAAACTCGCCTCGGCGGGATGGTCAATGATGCGCAGCTCCGCCCGCGGCGTAATATTCAGCGCCAGGATCCGCCGCAGCGTCTGCGCGCAGCCCACCACCACCACCGGCGCGCCGCTCAGCGCCCCTTCGGCGAGGGATTTGATAATAATCTCCGGACCAATCCCTGCCGGGTCGCCCATTGTCACTGCAATCATGTTAGACACTCAGTTTCTCCTCAATAAAATTCACAACATTTAACAGCGTAGTGTCGGTGCCGAATCCCCCTGCTTTGGTCATCACCGGCCGTGACCAGCGACCGCCGAGAAAGTGCCCGTAAGGCACACACTGCGCCACCCGCCCACGGATCTGAAATCCGGTGGCGCCGAGCGCGTGCGCGACGGCGATGGCTACATCGCCGCCAGAGAGGTACAGGGCGCCCGGTGGGCACAGCGCCACCGCCTGCGCCGTGACGTCGGCAAGCCAGGCGCAGATGTGCTCCCCGTAGGCTGCGCGGCTGAGACCGCGTTCGTTACACTGGGCTTCAATCCCGTGCCGGGCGGCGTTATTCGGGCGGGTGGTCACCACGCAGTGATGACCCTCACGCAGCACCTCGGCGATCCGCGAGGCTTCCTCCTTCGGCGATCTGCTAAAGGCCTGTTCGACATCTATTTCGATCTTTCTCACTCGGGAATGAGCCTGCAGCGCAGCGACCTGGCGCTGCGCCATCTCGCTCATCGAACCAACCAGCGCCAGTAGCGGCCCCTGCTCGCTGCGGCGCAGGCGGCGCGCCAGCGCCTCGCAAAGTCCCGCCGAGCCGACCAGCAGGGTCTCCCGCGCATGGGGCGCAACGGCGTCGATCACCAGGTCCAGATGGCTGTCTTCCCAGGCGTCGACAATCAACACTCGCTTCTCCTCGCCCGCCGTCGCTAATGCCTCCGGAAGCCGGGCAGCGTTCAACGTCAGACAGGGAAGACGGCTCTGCATGGCGATAATTTCGCTAATTTCCGCCCGGCTCACGGGCGTTTTCGGATCGCTGGCAAATTCGGTCTGATCGAGGGCCACCCCATGCACATAGCAGCGCCCGTCCCGGGTATGCCGCCCGGCCGCCGGATACGCCGGGGCCACCACCGCCAGCCGGCAGCCGTGCGCCGCCATCATTGCCTCCAGTTCGCCGCCAAGGTTGCCGCGCAGCGTGGAGTCGATCTTCTTTACCTGCCAGTGCGGGACAAATCTTGCCGCGCCGCGCAGCAGACCGGTGACCTTGTCCGCGGCGGCGGCGGCGCTCATTGCCCGGCTGTCGCTGTTGAGAATTAACGCCCGGGCGGTTGATGGTTGCCCGGCGCTGAAGGCCACTTCCACCGACATGCCCGCCTCAGCGAGGCTGACACCGGCGTCATTGGCTCCCGTAAAGTCATCTGCCAGCACCAGCACCTGGTTATTACCATCGTTCATTGTTCTGCCTTGTGGTCGATGAAAATCTGAAACTGATTATATTCAATCATATTTGATTAAATGTGAGCAAGCTCAAGTTATTAAACTGCCGTATAAATTATAACTTTCCCCCACCAGAAGAGTGACACGATTCATGAATGATTGAATTCAATCAATTACTACCAAGGAGAAACGCGTGGCGACGATACACAGCACAATCATCAGCGGGGCGGGCGCCTCAACGGCCCTGCTGCCGCTGTTGTCAGGTAAAACCCGCATCCTGCTGGTGACCGACCAGAACGTTGGCGCGCTGGAAGCGACCCGGGCGATCCATCGCCTGCTGGCGGCCGAAGGGCGTCAGGTTGAGGTCATTGACACAGTACCGGCAGAGCCCAGCCATCACGATGTGGCGCAGATTGTCAGCCAACTGGGCGCCAGTCAGCCCCAGATGATCGTGGGCATCGGCGGGGGGAGCGTACTGGATGTGGCGAAACTGCTCTCGGTGCTCCTGCATACTGAGGCGCCCTCTCTGACGGCCATGCTGGCAGGCGAGTTGCCGCAACGACGGATTAGCTCATTGTTGATCCCGGCCACCGCCGGCACCGGCTCCGAAGCGACGCCGAACGCCATTCTGGCGATCCCCGAGCAGCAGACCAAAGTGGGGATCATCTCCCCGGTGCTGCTGCCGGACTATGTCGCCCTGCTGCCGGAGCTGACCACCAGCATGCCGGCCAGCATCGCGGCGTCGACCGGCATCGATGCCCTGTGTCATCTGCTGGAGTGCTTTACCTCCACCGTCGCCAATCCGGTGAGCGACAACGCGGCGTTAATCGGTTTACACAAGCTGGTGCGGCATATCGAACGCTCGGTGGATCAGCCGCAGGATCTGACGGCGAAGCTGGAGATGCTCTGGGCCTCGTGGTACGGCGGCGCGGCGATCAACCATGCCGGCACCCATCTGGTGCATGCGCTCTCCTATCCGCTTGGCGGTACCTGGCACCTGCCGCACGGGGTGGCTAACGCCATTCTGCTGGCGCCCTGCATGCGGGTGGTCCGCCCCTACGCGGTGGCAAAATTCGCTCAGGTCTGGGATCTGATCCCCGACGCAGATCGCACGCTCAGTGAGGAAGAGAAATCCCATGCGCTGGTCGCGTGGCTGGCGGCGCTGGTGAAACGACTGCCCCTGCCGGACAACCTGGCCGCGCTCGGCGTGCCCAGGGAGAGCATCCCTGCTCTCAGCACAGCGGCGCAAAACGTCAAGCGCCTGATGAACAACGCCCCCTGCAGCGTCAGCCGCGAAGAGATTGTGGCTATCTATCAAACGCTGTTTCCAGAACATGCCTAACAGGAGAAAGAAAATGAGGAGAGCCATTAGCGGCGTACTCACCGCCATCGTCACCCCTTTTACCGCCGAGGGAGCCCTTAACCTGCCAGCGCTACGCCAGCAGGTGCAGCGCCAGCTCGCCGCAGGCAACGGGATTTTCTGCGGCGGCACCAATGGCGAGTTTTTTGTCCTCAATGAGGAGGAGAAGATCGCCGTCGCCAGAACCTGCGTGGAAGAAGCCGCCGGACGCGCGCCGGTGGTAGCGCATATCGGGGAGATTTCCACCCGTGAGACTCGCCGGCTGGGCCAGCAGATCGCCCGCCTCGGGGTTGACGCGGTATCGGCCATTACCCCGTGGTTCGTACCCTTGAAGCAGGAAGAGCTGATTAACCACTATACGGCGATCGCCGACGCGCTGAGCGTCCCGCTTTTTCTTTATAACATTCCCGCCCGCACCGGGAACACCATTGCTCCGGAGACGGCACGCCAGCTGGCCCGACACGAGAATATCGTCGGCATTAAGGACAGCGCCGGCAGCTACGATAGCCTGAAAGGCTTTCTTGACGCGGTACGCGACATTGACGGTTTCGACGTTCTGAACGGGCCGGACTCCCTTATCCATCAGGGGTATGTCGACGGCTGTTCGGCCTGCATCTCAGGGCTTGCCAACGTCGCCCCCGCTGAAATCAACGCGATCTGGTCGCTGTTTCACGCCGGAGATATCGCCGGATCGCGCCAGGCGCAGGAGCGCGTGACGGGCCTGCGCACCGATCTGTATAAGGTGGCGTTCTCACCCGCGGCAGTGAAAAAAGCCCTGCAACTGATGGGTCATGAGGTGGGCGACAGCCGCTACGCGGTGCAGTTCAGTGACCAACAGCTGCAGCAGATACGCGACATCATCGCTCGTTATTTAGCGTAATACTTGCTGCGCTTTTTTAATAAAACAGACCGGGTACCGCCGTGCCCAGGATTCGTACGCCCAGAGAGAGGCTAAGATGAATCATTTTACCGCTGAAGATACCTTTATTATTGTCGGCATTGTTATTGCCTATATTCTGTTTACCACCTGGCTGACATTCCGTATTCGTAGTAAAAATTCCGGGGATTTTATGGAAGGCTCGCGCGCCATGCCGGCCTTTATTGTCGGTATATTACTGATGTCAGAATATATTGGCGCCAAATCGACCATCGGTACTGCCCAGGCCGCCTTTGAGAGCGGAATTGCCGCCTCGTGGTCCGTGCTGGGGGCAGCCATCGGCTTTCCGCTGTTCGGTTTAATCCTGGTGAAACGCATCTATAACACCGGAAAAATTACCATTTCCGGCGCCATCGCTGAAAAATATGGCAACAGTACCAAAAATATTATCTCCCTGATTATGATTTATGCGCTGCTGCTGGTTAACGTGGGCAACTACGTCAGCGGTGCCGCAGCCATCTCCACCGTATTAAAAGTGAATTTACCGGTAGCCGCCTTTATTACCGCCATTGTGAGTACCTTTTATTTCGCGTTCGGCGGCATGAAGGGCGTCGCGTGGGTCACCATGTTACACAGCGCGTTGAAATACGCCGGTCTGCTGATCATTCTGGGTTTTGCCCTGTCCAAAACCGGCGGCTTCTCGCCGATGATGGAGAAGATGCCGGATTATTACTGGACATGGGATGGCAACATTGGTGCTGGCACGATCTTCGCCTGGCTCATCGGCACTATCGGCTCCATTTTTTGCACCCAGTTTGTCATTCAGGCCATTAGCTCAACCAAAGACGTTCGGTCAGCGAAACGCTCCACCTGGATCGCCTTCTTTTTCTGCCTGCCTATCGCCTTTGCCATCGCCATTATCGGCGTCGCGGCGAAATACCTGCATCCCGAGATCAACAGCCTGTATGCCCTCCCGGTCTTTCTGCAGGACATGAACCCGTGGCTGGCAGGTCTGGTGACAACGTCACTTGTGGCATCGATTTTCGTCAGCGTAAGTACCGTAGCCCTGGCCATTGCCTCGCTGGTGGTGAAGGATTTTTACGTACCATGGCGCAACCCAACGCCGGACCAGGAGTTCAGAGCCACACGCTGGGCGTCGCTCATTATCGGCTTCCTGCCGCTGATCTTTGTGCTGCTGGTACCGGAGGTGCTGAAACTCTCCTTCTTTACCCGCGCCATTCGCCTCTCCATTACCGTGGTGGCGGTCATCGCCTTCTATGCCCCCTTCTTCAGAAGCACTCGGGGCGCGAATGCCGGCCTGATCGGCGCCTGTGTGGTGACGTCCGTCTGGTATTTACTCGGCGACCCGTTCGGCATCAATAACATGTATGTCGCCCTGGCAACCCCGGCCATCATCATGGTGATTGACCGCCTGATCCCAAATAAATCACAACCATCCCCCGCCCCAGTTGAGCAACGTGGAGTATAAAACATGACCGTAATTCCGCCTTTTGACGGCGTCATTCGCCAACACCAGCAAGATGAACACATCGCATGGGCAATGCTTCCCTGCGCCTGCCCGCAGAACCATGCCGCCAATCTGCTGCCGCTGGATGACGGCAGCCTGATGTGCGTCTGGTTTGGCGGCTCCCAGGAGGGAAAAGCCGATATCTCTATCTGGGGATCGCGGTTAGCCCCCGGCAGTGACCGCTGGAGTGAGGCAGTCAAGCTATCTGATGATCCAGACCGCTCAGAACAAAACCCGGTGCTATTTCAGGCGCCCGATAACGTGCTGTGGCTGTTGTGGACAGCGCAATTTGCCGGAAACCAGGATACCGCCATTGTGCGCTACCGCCTCTCCCACGATGGCGGACGAAGCTGGGGGGCCATCGATACGCTGCTGGATCAACCGGGTACCTTTATTCGCCAGCCAATAAGCGTTATGTCTGACGGCAACTGGCTGCTGCCGGTCTTTTACTGCCGTACCGAACCCGGCGAGAAATGGGTGGGTAACAATGACGTCAGCGCGGTGAAGATCTCTTCAGACTGCGGAAAAAGCTGGCGTGACGTGGCGGTCCCGGAGAGCCTGGGTTGTGTCCATATGAGTATCACTCCGCTTCCGGACGGCAGACTGGCAGCCTTCTTCCGCAGCCGCTGGGCGGATCATATCTGGTTCAGCCAGTCCAGCGACCAGGGAGAGAGCTGGTCTGCGCCGGTACCGACGACGCTTCCGAACAACAACTCGTCCATTCAGGCGACCACCCTGGACAATGGCGAACTGGCGCTGGTGTTCAATAATATGAGCGCCGCCGGCGCCACGGAACGCCGCGCCTCGCTGTATGATGAAATTGCTGACGACGATGGCCGTAGGGAGCCGGAAGCGACCGGGAAAAGCGCCTTCTGGGGCGCACCACGCGCGCCGATGACCGTCGCTATTTCAGCCGATGGTGGTGAAAGCTGGCCGTGGCTGCGCAATCTCGATGAGGGTGACGGCTACTGCATGACCAATAATTCGGAGCAGAAGCTGAACCGGGAGTTCTCCTACCCCAGCATCAAACAGGGAGCAGACGGTAATTTGCATATCGCCTACACCTGGTATCGCCAGGCGATCAAGTATGTTCGTGTCTCGCCACAGTGGGTAAAAGGAGAAAGCGCATGATTATCGGTAATCTGCAGGCGCTGCAGCAGGCTGGTCTGCCGCCGGCGTTAAAGCAGCTATTGAGCAGCGAGGCCTGTTCGCTGGCTGCCCTCAGTGCCAGAGAGAATGGCCGCTTCCAGCCCGACGGTGCGCCGTGGTTCTGCACCCTCAGCGTGGTGCAAACCCAGCCTGCGGCCGAGCGGCATACGGAATATCATCGCCAGTGGGCGGATATTCAGGTCATCCTGGCCGGCGAGGAGCGGATCCAAGCGGGCATGGCTCCCGCGATGCGCCCGGAAGATAATGAGCTTAAGCCCGACCTCTATATATGTCAGCCGGCCCCGGAGAGTGTCTCTATTCTGCTGCGTCCCGGCGACTTCGCGGTCTTTTACCCCGGCGAACCGCACCAGGCGCTGTGTGCGGTTTCGACGCCAGCGCCGGTCAGAAAGGCGGTATTCAAAATCCCCGCTGAGATGCTGGAGGCGCGATGAAGCGGGCAATGGTAACCGGGGCCAGCTCCGGGATCGGCGCCGCAGTGGTGAGGCAGTTGCTGGCGGACGGCTGGCAGGTGATCGGCATGAGCCGTTCGCTGCCGCCCTTCTCACAGCCGAACTTTCGCCATCTGATGGTCGACGTCAGCCAACGCAGCGCGCTGCTGGCGGCGCTGGAGCAGATTGAGCCCCCTCAGGCCATCATTCACGCCGCGGGTTCAATGGCGGCCGCCACTCTGGGCAATCTGGACCCTCAGCGCAGCGAGTCGCTGTGGCGTTTACACGTCGATGCGGCTCAGACATTGGTCAATCACTTCGCCCCGACCATGGGGCCAGGCGGGAGGATCGTTCTGCTGGGAAGCCGTACGTCACGAGGCGCCGCTGGTCGCTCGCAGTATGCGGCCACCAAAGCCGCGCTGGTCGCTCTCGCCAGGAGCTGGGCGGCAGAGCTGGCGCCTGCCGGGGTGACGGTCAACGTCGTGGCTCCCGGGGCAACCGATACGCCGATGCTTCATCAGCCAGGCAGAGAAAGTTCCCCGCCGCGGCTTCCGCCGCTTGGGCGACTCATTACTCCGCAGGAAGTGGTCTCTCTGGTGAGCTGGTTGCTGAGCGAGGGCGCATCGGCGATGACCGGACAGGAGCTGGTGATGTGTGGCGGCGCATCGCTGGGCTGATGCTATGTCGCCCCGGGGAGCGGAAGTAGATTACCGCTCCCCGGGGCGATGCGGTGGCGATGATTAACGCAGGTAAACCGTTCCGCGCAGATAGGTGGTGGCCTGGCCGCTAATCAGCACCCTGTCGCCCTGCCACTGGCAGCGCAGGTCGCCGCCGCGGGCGGAGACCTGGCGCGCCATCATGGTGGTTTTCCCCAGCTTTTCGCCCCACCAGGGGATCAGCATGCTGTGGGCGGAGCCGGTCACCGGATCCTCTGGCACCCCTTCTCCCGGGCAGAAGAAGCGGCTGACAAAGTCATACTCCTCATCCGGCGCGCTGACGCAGATCATTTTGCCGAGCTTCTGCAGACGTGCCATATCGGTCTGCACCGCTTCAACCTGCTGGCGATCCGCCAGCACGACCAGATAATCACGCCCTTCCCGCACCTCGACGGCAGACTCAAGCCCCAGTCCGGCCAGCAGATCCGCCGGCGGGTTGTCCACCGGGGTGGTCGTCCACGCCGGGAAGTCGAGCGTCAGCCAGTCGCCGCTGCGGGTCACCCGCAGTTCACCGACAAAACGGGTGCTGAAGGTAATCGTCGCCGAGGGATGGTCAAGATACTCGAAAATAACATGCGCCGTCGCCAGGGTGGCGTGGCCGCAGAGGTTGATCTCGCCCAGCGTGGTAAACCAGCGCAGCTCATAGCCTTCGTCGGTGTGGACGAAAAACGCCGTTTCGGACTGGTTATGCTGTTGGGCCATTTTCAGCAATACATCGTCCGCTAACCACTCGCTGAGCGGGCAAACGGCCGCGGCATTACCGCCAAAGTTTTTATCGCTGAAGGCATCGACCAGATAAAATTGAATTTCCTGCATACACTGTCCTTACTTTTTTTACTTTCCTTCAACATGACATAAAAGCGCTCCCCTGACACTATCCATAGCAAAATTAATTGCTTAACCGCGGCCAGCCACTTGCAGCGAAATGAGATGCAGATCACAAAATGATTGTCTTTTCGCCAGTAATCGTTTTAAGATCACCGTCACATCTTCCCTTGAATCACCCGTCCAGAGCTTATGACTACGAATACGGTCTCACGCAAGGTAGCGTGGCTACGTGTCGTGACGTTGGCCATCGCCGCGTTTATTTTTAACACCACAGAATTCGCCCCTGTCGGTCTGCTGTCCGATATTGCCGGCAGCTTCGGCATGGAAACCGCCCAGGTGGGCATGATGCTCACCATTTATGCGTGGGTGGTGGCGCTGATGTCGCTGCCGTTTATGCTGCTGACCAGCAAAATGGAGCGCCGGCGGCTGCTCATCGGCCTGTTTATTCTGTTTATTGCCAGCCACGTTCTGTCGTTTTTTGCGTGGAGTTTTGACGTCCTGGTGATTAGCCGCATTGGCATCGCTTTTGCGCATGCGGTTTTCTGGTCGATTACCTCAGCGCTGGCCATCCGTATGGCGCCGCCTGGCAAACGGGCGCAGGCGCTGAGCCTGATCGCCACCGGTACAGCCCTGGCGATGGTGTTCGGTATTCCGATTGGCCGCATCATCGGCCAGTATTTTGGCTGGCGAATGACCTTCCTGGCGATTGGCCTCGGCGCGTTAGCCACCCTTGCCTGTCTGGTAAAACTGCTGCCGACGCTACCGAGCGAACATTCTGGCTCGCTGAAAAGCCTGCCGGTGCTGTTCCGCCGCCCGGCGCTGGTCAGCGTTTATATTCTGACCGTGGTGGTGGTGACCGCCCACTATACCGCCTACAGCTATATCGAGCCCTTTGTCCAGACGGTGGCGGGCCTGAGCGGCAACTTTGCTACCGTGCTGCTGTTGATCCTCGGCGGGGCCGGTATTATCGGCAGCATTCTGTTCGGTAAGCTCGGCAACCAGCACGCTTCCGGGCTGATTAGCATCGCTATCGGCCTGCTGCTGGCCTGCCTGCTGTTGCTCCTGCCTGCCTCGGACAATGCACATCATCTGATGCTGCTCAGTATCTTCTGGGGCGTGGCGATCATGATTATCGGCCTCGGTATGCAGGTAAAAGTGCTGGCTTCCGCGCCGGATGCCACCGACGTCGCCATGTCCCTGTTCTCGGGCATCTTTAATATTGGTATTGGCGCTGGCGCGCTGGTGGGCAGCCAGGTGAGTCTGCATCTGTCGATGGCTTCCATCGGCTACATCGGTGCCATCCCGGCGCTGGCCGCGCTGGTATGGTCTCTGATGATCTTCCGCCGCTGGCCGGTATCGCTGGAAGACCATCAACCGCACCACTCCTGAGTTACCGCGATAAAAAAGCCTGCCGGCATGGCTACCGGCAGGCTGTTGTCTCTCATCCCATCCGGGGCGATCAGGGGTGCCAGGTCGAAATGATCTCCAGCACGCCATTAATAATAAACTGCACGCCCATACAGACCAGCAGGAAGCCCATCAGCCGCGAAATGGCCTCGATGCCGCCTTTGCCTACCAGACGCATAATCGCGCCGGAACTGCGCAGACAAGCCCACAGAATCACCCCTAACAGCAAAAAGATGATCGGCGGCGCCGCCAGTACCACCCACTCCGGGAAGTCCACGCCGTGCTTAACGGTCGAGGCGGAGCTAATAATCATCGCGATGGTTCCCGGACCGGCGGTGCTTGGCATCGCCAGCGGCACAAAGGCGATATTGGCGGTCGGTTCATCCTGCAGTTCTTCCGATTTGATCTTCGCTTCCATCGAATCGTGGGCTTTTTGCTGGGGGAACAGCATGCGGAAACCGATAAAGGCCACAATCAATCCCCCGGCGATACGCAGCCCAGGTATTGATATGCCGAATGTATTCATCACCACCTGACCGGCATACCACGACACCATCAGAATGGCGAACACATACACCGATGCCATCAACGCCTGCTTGTTCCGCTCGGCGTTGTTCATATTGCCCGCCAGGCCGAGGAACAGCGCCACGGTTGTGAGTGGGTTTGCCAGCGGTAAAAGCACCGCCAGGCCAAGCCCTATTGCTTTAAACAAATCGAACATAGTTAATTAAAGTCCCGTTAATATTCATTTTTTAAGTATTGTTTCGTTCCGTGAGTATACCGGCTTCGACACTTTCGCCGCCAGCCTGCTGATAAACCACTTCCGCTAAAAATTAACAAGCGTTAGCAAAACCACAAACAGTGACCCACGTCAGATTTTTTTATTTTAGCAAATCGTGGCATCGGCCAATTCATAATGTTGACTTATGATTGCCTGGGCAATAGTATCACCTGCAACTAATTACTTGCCTGGGCAACCATCATGAAAAGTACCAGCGACCTGTTTAATGAAATGATCCCGTTGGGCCGCTTGATCCAGATGGTTAACCAGAAAAAAGATCGCCTGCTCAACGACTACCTCTCACCCATGGATATTACCGCGACCCAGTTTCGCGTGCTCTGTTCCATTCGTTGCGAGGTATGTATTACCCCCGTTGAGCTGAAAACCGTGCTTTCCGTCGACCCGGGCGCGATGACGCGTATGCTCGACCGCCTGGCGTGCAAAGGCTGGATTGAACGGTTACCCAACCCCGCTGACAAGCGCGGCGTGCTGGTGCAGTTGACACCGGACGGCGCAGCCCTTTGCGAGCAGTGTCATCAGGTTGTGGGTCAGAAGTTACACCAGGAGTTAACAAAAAATCTGTCGGCGGACGAAGTCGTCGCGCTTGAGCAACTACTCAAGAAGGTCCTGCCGTAAAATAAGAAGAGGTAAGATGATGTCCAGACGTAATAATGACGCCATCACTATCCATAGTATTTTGTCGTGGATCGAGGATAACCTGGAATCGCCCCTGTCGCTGGAAAAAGTGTCTGAGCGTTCAGGTTACTCCAAGTGGCACCTGCAACGTATGTTTAAGAAAGAGACCGGCCATTCCCTCGGCCAGTACATCCGCAGCCGCAAGCTGACGGAGATTGCGCAAAAGCTCAAGCAGAGCAATGAGCCCATTTTGTACCTGGCGGAACGCTACGGTTTCGAGTCGCAGCAGACCCTGACGCGAACGTTCAAGAACTATTTCGATGTTCCGCCCCACAAGTATCGCATAACGAATGTACCTGGCGAATCCCGCTATCTGCATCCGCTAAATAACTGATGTTAATCGCCTGTATTATCAAAGACGTATTGAGGAAATCATGAAACTATTCGCTGCCGCAGCTATCGTACTCCTGTCGCTGGTCTCCAGCCTCAGCTATGCGGAGCAAAACACCACGCCGGTGCGTCAAAACCAGCGTGATACAATGATTATCCCTTCGGAACATAACGATTCGCCATTTGATTTCAATCATATGGCGGCTGGCAGTGATAAATCCGACGAACTGGGCGTGCCGTACTATCAGCAGCACGACCTGTGATGCCATTACACGCATAATTGTGTAGCCCCTTCTTCGGGGCTTTTTTTATCCGCGCGCCATACCCGGCCGCACCAGACGTAAGCCGAAGACGTTAATATAGAGCCCGGCCATAATCAGTACCGCCCCGGTGAGCTGCAGTCCGCTCAGCGTCTCCCCCAGCAACAGCGCAGCGCTGGCCATCCCCACCACCGGCACCAGCAGCGACAGCGGCGCCACCCGCCAGGTCTCATAGCGCCCCAGCAGCGATCCCCAGATACCATAGCCGACGATAGTGGCGATAAACGCCAGATAGAGCAGCGACAGTATCGTCAGCAGATCGATGTGTTGCAGGCTAGCCAGCATGGTCTGCGGGCCATCAATCAGCCATGAGGCCAGCATAAACGGCAGCACCGGGATCAACGCGCTCCACACCACCAGCGACATAATGGGCGGCCGGGCGGCATGCGACATGATTTTCTTGTTGAAGATATTACCGCAGGCCCAGCTGAGCGCCGCCGCCAGGGTCAGCATAAAGCCCACCAGCGGCACATGCTCCCCGCCAAGGCTGCCCTCCACCAGCACCAGCACGCCAAAGATCGCCAGGGCGATCCCCGCCAGCTGCTTGCCCTGCAGACGTTCGCCAAAGACGAAGGCGCCGAGAATGATGGTGAAGAAGGCTTGCGCCTGCAGCACCAGCGATGCCAGCCCGGCAGGCATACCCAGGCCGATAGCGCAGAACAGAAAGGCAAACTGACCAAAGCTAATGGTCAGGCCATAACCCAGCAGCAGGCGCAGCGGGATGGCAGGCCGGGACACAAACAGCAGCGCCGGGAAGGCGACCAACATAAAGCGCAGCCCCGCCAGCATCAGCGGCGGCATATTGTGTAATCCCAGCTTAATCACCACAAAGTTAAGCCCCCACACCACCACTACCAGCAGCGCCAGCAGTCCATCTTTCCTCGTCATACCCTGCCTCTGTCGTTATTAGAATTTTTGTGAACAAAATCAAAGTAACCAAAAAGCGGCCGTCGGGATAGATCATTATTTTTGGCAGGCCAGGAAGTGCGCCCGGCGACCGGGCTGACCTGTACAAGGCGTAATGAGCGTGTTATTTGTGATCGAAGACATAAAATTATAACAACATGACAGGCAAGGAAATCATGATCACCACTCTCAGGCGCTCCACCATCGCGCTGCTGGCATCGTCGTTACTGCTAACTATTGGCCGAGGGGCCACACTGCCGTTTATGACTATCTACCTCACCCGACGTTATCAGCTGGATGTCGATGTGATTGGCTACGCGTTGTCGCTGGCGCTGGTGGTCGGCGTGCTGTTCAGCATGGGCTTTGGCATCCTCGCGGATAAGTTCGACAAAAAGCGCTATATGGTGTGGTCAGTGCTGGTGTTTATTCTGGGATTTAGCGCGATACCGCTGGTCAATAACGCTATCCTGGTGGTGATCTTCTTTGCGTTGATCAACTGCGCCTACTCGGTGTTTTCCACCGTGCTAAAAGCCTGGTTCGCCGACCGACTGACGCCGGAGAAAAAAGCGCGTATCTTCTCGCTGAACTATACCATCCTCAATATCGGCTGGACCGTCGGGCCGCCCATCGGCACACTGCTGGTGATGCACAGCATCAATTTGCCGTTCTGGCTGGCGGCCGCCTGCGCCGCCTTTCCATTGGTGTTTATTCAGCTGTTTCTCCAGCGGGAGGTGGTCGTGGCCCAGCCGGGCGCTGTCGCCTGGTCTCCCTCGGTGTTGCTGCATGACCGGGCGCTGCTGTGGTTTACCTGTTCCGGGCTGCTGGCCTCCTTCGTCAGCGGCGCTTTCGCCTCCTGTCTCTCGCAGTATGTGCTGGTGGTCGCCAGCAGTGACTTCGCCGAGAAAGTGGTGGCCGTGGTGCTGCCGGTTAACGCCGCGGTGGTGGTCGCTTTGCAGTACGCGGTTGGCCGGCGGCTGAGCGCCAGAAATATTCGCCCGCTGATGACCTTCGGCACCGTCTGCTTTGTTATCGGCCTCGTGGGCTTTATGTTCTCTGGCGCCAGCCTGTGGGCGTGGGGGATCTCGGCGGTGATCTTCACCCTCGGGGAAGTGATTTATGCCCCCGGGGAGTATATGCTGATTGACCATATTGCCCCGCCGGGGATGAAGGCTAGCTACTTCTCCGCCCAGTCGCTGGGGTGGCTGGGCGCGGCATTCAACCCGATGTTCACCGGGATGATCCTCACCCATCTGCCACACTGGTCGCTTTTTGTCATTCTTATCGTGGCGATTGTCGCCGCCTGGCTGATGATTTTCCGCGGGATGAATGCCCGTCCCTGGCAGCCGGATTGTCCGCTGGCTAACGCCTGACACCAGCTGGCATGCGGCTGTCGGGTTGATGTCGGGCCGTTGTCGGGTCGCTGTCGTGGTGGCTGGCGGCCCGGTTCACCATACTCCATCACAGGTTTACATCCGCAGAACGTCATGGAGCATACGAATATGAACAGCAACAATCAGGTCAAACAATTACGGCTACAGCGCGCCTGGTCCCAGGAGCAGCTGGCCGAAATGGCGGGTCTCAGCGTCCGCACGATCCAGCGCATTGAGAATGGCGAACGCCCGGGGCTGGAGACCCTCAGCGCCCTCGCCGCGGTCTTTGAGGTCACGGTGGCCGAGATCGGCGGCGAAGCCTCGCGGGAGGGTGCGCCGGGCCCGGAAGCCTCGCTGGATCTGCGCATAGAGGAAGCCAAAGCGCGGGTGCATCAGGAGAGCCGCTTTTTCCGTTCGCTGTCGGTGGCGCTGGTGGTTTGCGTGCTGCTGGCGGTGCTTAACCGCTTCACTAATCCGCAGTACTACTGGTCCGGCTGGGTCGCCCTGATCTGGGGCGCCCTGCTGGTGGTGAGAGGATTACGCCTGTTCGTGTTCGGCGAATGGATCAAAAACTGGCGCCAGGCGCGCCTGCAGCGGCTGTTGCGCAAATAGCCCGCAAACCGGCGGCGCGCACGCCGCCGGCCTGGTCAGATGGTCACCATGGCGCGCACGCCGTCGCTCTCCATATCACCGCCCTTGCCCTGCTGGACGATGGCGCCGCGCGACATCACCAGGTAGTGGTCCGCCAGCCCGGCGGCAAAGTCATAGAACTGCTCCACCAGCAGGATTGCCATATCCCCGCGGCTCGCCAGCTGGCGGATCACCTCGCCAATCTCTTTGATAACCGAAGGCTGGATCCCCTCGGTGGGTTCATCGAGGATCAGCAGCTGCGGACGGCTGGCCAGCGCGCGGCCAATCGCCAGCTGTTGCTGTTGACCGCCGGATAAGTCACCGCCCCGCCGCTGCTTCATGGTCTTGAGCACCGGGAAAAGCTGGTAGATCTCCTCCGGCACCTGCTGCGCTTCGCGGGCGGGAAAGCGCGACAGCCCCATCAGCAGGTTTTCTTCCACCGTCAGGCGCGGAAATATCTCGCGCCCCTGGGGGACGTAGGCGACCCCGGCCTGCACCCGCTGGTGCGGTTTGCGATGGGTGATGTTCTGATCCTGCCAGCGTACCTCACCGCTGCGCGCCGGGATCAGCCCCATCAGGCATTTCAGCAGCGTGGTCTTACCGACGCCATTGCGCCCCAGCAGGCAGGTGACTTCGCCCTGACGGGCGGAAAAATCCACCCCACGCAAAATATGGCTGCCGCCGTAGTATTGATGTAGCTGACTCACCTGTAACATTGGCGCTCCTTAACGTCCCAGATAAACTTCAATGACCTGCTCATTGGCCTGCACCTCCCGCAGCGATCCCTCCGCCAGCACCTGGCCCTGATGCAGGACCGTCACCCGGTCGGCGATGGTCTCGACAAATCCCATGTCGTGCTCCACCACCATCAGGGAGTGCTGTCCAGCCAGGGTACGAAACAGCTCCGCCGTATACTCCGTTTCCGCATCGGTCATGCCGGCCGCCGGCTCATCAAGCAGCAGCAGATGCGGCTCCTGCACCAGCAGCATGCCGATCTCAAGGAACTGTTTCTGGCCATGGGACAGCAGACCGGCCTGGCGGTAGCGCTCGCCGTCGAGACGCAGCAGGCGCAGTACCTCATTCAGCCGATCGTCCTGTTCGCTGCTCAGCCGGGCGCGCAGGCTGGCCCACACCGATTTATCTCCCTTCATCGCCAGGGCGAGATTTTCCGCCACCGTCAGCGCTTCGAAGACCGTCGGCTTCTGAAACTTGCGCCCGATGCCCTGGCGGGCGATGGCCACCGGGTCAAGAGTGGTCAGATCCACCGACTGGTCATAGAGCGCTTTGCCGCTTTGCGGCCGGGTCTTGCCGGTGATCACGTCCATCAGGGTAGTCTTGCCCGCCCCGTTGGGGCCGATCACGCAGCGCAGTTCGCCGACGCCTATCGCCAGCGACAGATCCGTCAGCGCCCGGAAACCGTCAAAGCTGACGTTGATATTCTCCAGCTGCAGCACCGGATCGGTTTGTTCGCGAAAGCGATCGCCGGGCAGCTGACGGGTAAACAGTCCTTCATCCGGTTGCATTAGCGGTCTCCTCGACGCAGCAGGCCCATCACTCCGCGGGGTAAAAACAGGGTCACGATGATGAAGATGAGGCCCAGAAACAGCTGCCAGTACTCTGGCATCGCCACGGTGAAAATGCTTTTCGCGCCGTTGACCAGACCGGCGCCAAGCACCGGGCCGATCAGCGTGCCGCGGCCGCCGAGCGCCACCCAGATGGCGGCCTCGATGGAGTTGGTCGGCGACATTTCGCTGGGGTTGATGATCCCGACTTGCGGGACATATAACGCCCCCGCCAGACCGCAGAGCACCGCCGACAGCGTCCATACCAGCAGCTTGAAGCCGCGCGGGTCGTACCCGCAGAACATCAGCCGGTTTTCGGCGTCACGTACCGCGGTGAGGATCCGGCCAAACTTACTCTGCGCCAGCGCCGAGCCCAGCCACAGGGTCAGCAACAGCAGCAAAACCGTGGCCATAAACAGGGTGGCGCGGGTGCCGGTGGCGGTGACCGGAAAACCCAGCAGCGTGGTAAAACCGGTGAAGCCGTTGTTGCCGCCAAACCCGGTCTCGTTGCGAAAGAACAGCAGCATACCGGCATAGGTCAGGGCCTGGGTCATGATCGAGAAATAGACCCCTTTGATCTTCGAGCGAAAGGCAAACCAGCCGAAAACCAGGGCCAGCAGACCGGGAACCAGCACCACCAGCGCCATCGCCCAGGCGAAATGCTGCGTGCCCCACCAGAACCAGGGCAGCTCGCTCCAGGAGAGAAAAGACATAAACGCCGGCAGACCGTCGCCCGCCGCCTGGCGCATCAGGTACATCCCCATGGCGTACCCGCCGAGGGCAAAGAAGATCCCGTGCCCCAGCGACAGCATGCCCGCATAGCCCCAGACCAGATCCAGCGCCACCGCCACAATGGCGTAGCAGAGGATTTTGCCGCTCAGCGTCAGCAGCCAGCTCGGCACCGCCAGCGGATGCGAGGCCGGCAGCAGCGCCAGGAATGGCATACTCAGCAGCCCCAGCACCAGCAGGATCCCCAGCCAGCGCAGAGGCCGCGGCGCGCGCTGCGCCAGCGTTAAGGTGATTGGTTGGCTCATCAGTCAATAACCCTCCCTTTCAGCGCGAACAGACCCTGCGGGCGTTTCTGAATAAACAGAATAATCATCACCAGGATCAGGATTTTGCCCAGCACCGCGCCCATTTGGGGTTCGAGAATTTTGTTGAAAATGCCCAGTCCAAAGGCCGCCGCCACGCTGCCGGCCAGCTGGCCGACGCCGCCCAGCACCACCACCAGAAACGAGTCGATGATGTATCCCTGACCCAGTTCAGGCCCGACGTTGCCAAGCTGCGACAGCGCCACGCCGCCCAGCCCGGCAATACCGGAGCCGAGGCCAAAGGCCAGCATATCCACCCGCCCGGTAGGCACGCCGCAGCAGGCGGCCATCGCCCGGTTCTGCGTCACGGCGCGGACGTTCATCCCCAGACGGGTACGGTTCAGGATGAGCCAGGTAAAACACAGCACCAGCAGGACGAACGCCAGCACCGCCAGCCGGTTCCACGGCAGGATCAGGTTCGGCAGGACCTGCACGCCGCCGGAGAGCCAGGCCGGGTTTGCCACCTCCACGTTCTGCGCGCCAAACAGCATCCTCACCAGCTGGATAAGCATCAGGCTGATCCCCCAGGTGGCGAGCAGCGTTTCCAGCGGCCGACCATACAGATGACGAATAATGGTGCGCTCCAGCGCCATGCCGATCCCGGCGGTCACCAGAAACGCCACCGGCAGCGCGACCAGCGGATAAAAGGCCAGCCATTGCGGCGCGAGCTGCGCCAGCGCCTGCTGTACCAGCCAGCAGCTGTAGGCGCCGATCATTAACATCTCACCGTGGGCCATGTTAATCACCCCCAGCAGGCCATAGGTGATCGCCAGCCCCAGCGCGGCCAGCAACAGCACCGATCCCAGCGACAGCCCCATAAAGGCCTGACCCAGCAGATCGCCGAGCAGCAGACGATGTTTGATCTTTTGCAGGCTGTCGCTGGCCGCCTCGCGCACCGCCGCATCCGGCTCATGCTGGGCATCGGTAAAGGGGATCAGCAGCGCCTGGGTTTCCGGGTCCGCGGAATGGCCGAGCAGCGTCACGGCGGCCAGCCGCGCGCTGGCCTCAGGCTGAGTGAGCTGCAGGCGCGCCAGCGCCACCTCCAGCAGACCCCGCACATTATCATCGGTTTCCGCCTGCAGCCGCTGTTGCAGCAGCGCGGCCATGGCCGGGGTCGCTTCCCGCTGTAGCGTTCGTGCGGCGGAAGCTCTCTCCGTGACGTTGTCACTTAAAATAAGGTGGCTGGCCAGCGCGCCAGCAGCCAGATTGCGTAGCCGGTTGGTCAGACGGACCGGTCGGGTTTCGCCCTGCGGCGCGGCGGCAGCGCCCAATGGCTGTAATCCGCCCTGTCGGGTGCGGAAAGCATGTTTTCCGTCGTCCATCACCAGGCTCTCGGTGGTCAACGCCCGCAGCAGCGGCAGACGATCCGCCTGCGGCGCTGCCGCCCACTGGGTCAACAGCTGCGCCTGCTGGCTGCGGCTGGCGGCAACAAAGTCGTCCGCCTCCGCGGCCTGCGCCCGCCATGGCAGCAGGATCAACAGTAGCGCCAACACATTCATGAGACGCAATGCGTTCATGTCGTTCTCCTCTGGTCAGCAGCCGACGGGCGCTATGCTCCAGCCCCGTCGGCCCTGGCGCTTACTGGCTGACGGTTTTCACCGGATGGTCAGGTTTCTTATCGTTACCGGGGATCCACGGACTCCACGGCTGCGCGCGGACGGGTTTATCGGTTTGCCAGACCACGTTGAACTGACCGTTGCCTTCAATTTCACCGATCATCACCGGCTTATGCAGATGATGGTTAGTGGCATCCATGGTCAGGGTAAAACCGGACGGCGCGTTGAAGGTCTGCCCGGCCATCGCCTCGCGCACTTTATCGACATCGGTGGTGCCCGCTTTGGTCACCGCCTGCGCCCACATATGCAGACCCACCCAGGTCGCTTCCATCGGATCGTTGGTTACCACCGTATCGGCATTCGGCAGCTTGTGCGCTTTGGCGTACGCGCGATAGTCGGCGACGAAGGCTTTGTTGGTCGGATTATCGACGGACTCAAAGTAGTTCCATGCCGCGAGGTTGCCGACCAGCGGTTTGGTATCGATGCCGCGCAGCTCCTCTTCCCCCACCGAGAAGGCCACCACCGGCACATCGGTCGCTTTCAGACCCTGGTTAGCCAACTCTTTGTAGAACGGCACGTTGGAATCGCCATTGATGGTGGAGACCACTGCCGTTTTGCCACCGGCGGAGAATTTTTTGATATTGGCGACGATGGTCTGGTAATCGCTGTAGCCGAACGGGGTGTAGACCTCCTCGATATCTTTGTCCTGGATCCCTTTGGCATGCAGGAAGGCGCGGAGGATCTTGTTGGTGGTGCGCGGATAGACGTAGTCCGTCCCCAGCAGGAAGAAACGTTTGGCGCCGCCGCCATCCTCACTTAGCAGGTATTCCACCGCCGGGATAGCCTGCTGGTTAGGCGCCGCGCCGGTATAGAAGACGTTGGGGGACATCTCTTCCCCTTCATACTGCACCGGGTAGAACAGCAGGCCGTTCAGCTCCTCAAACACCGGCAGCACCGATTTACGTGAGACCGATGTCCAGCAGCCAAACACCACCGCCACTTTATCCTGGGCCAGCAGCTGGCGTGCCTTCTCGGCAAACAGCGGCCAGTTGGAGGCCGGGTCGACCACCACCGGCTCCAGCTTCTTGCCCAGTACCCCGCCTTTGGCGTTGATGTCGTCGATGGCCATCAGCGCGACGTCCTTCAGCGGCGTTTCGGAAATCGCCATCGTTCCCGAGAGCGAATGCATGATCCCGACTTTGATGGTGTCGGCGGCATAGGCCTGGAATGAAAGACCCATAGCCATTACAGAGGCGGAGAGTGCAAAAGCTTTTAATAACGTTCTACGTTGCATGATTCACTCCTGAGTAGCGCAAAAATAAAGAATTAACAGCTAACCAGAGGTGATAAGGCAAAAACGGTGCCAGGTTGTGAAAACAGCAGGATGCGGGACAGGTGGGCGGCGGAGACGGTGGGGACGGCAGCGTTGCCTCATCACGGTGCAACGCTGCGCTAAGAAAGTTATTACCAGACGTCGGCGGCGATCGACGTCACCAGTCGGACTTTTTGCCACTGCTGGTCTTCGCTGAGGGCATTGCCCTCTTCCGTAGAGGCGAAACCGCACTGCGGACTCAGGCAAATCTGCTCGAGCGGCACATACTGCGCGGCCTCAGCGAGACGCGCTTTCACCCCCTGCGGATTCTCCAGCTCGCCATTTTTGGTGGTGATCAGTCCGAGAACCACCTGCTGATGGCCAGGACGAATAAAGCGCAGCGGCGCGAAATCCCCGGAGCGGTCGTTGTCGTACTCAAGGAAGAAGGCATCGACATTGACGCCGCCAAACAGCACCTCGGCCACCGGCTCGTAACCGCCTTCCGAGATCCAGGTTGAACGGAAGTTACCCCGACAGACGTGCAGGCCCACCGTCAGATCGGCCGGCTTACCTTCCAGCGCCTGGTTCAGCACCCGGGCATAAATGCGCGCCAGCGCATCCGGATCGTCGCCGCGCTCGCGTACCTGCTGACGCTGGGCATCGGAGCACAGGTAGGCCCACACGGTATCGTCCAGCTGCAGATAGCGGCAGCCGGCGTCATAAAACGCGCGGATCGCGTCGCGCCAGGTGGTGGCCAGATCGTCGAAGTAGTCGCTAAGATCCGGGTAAACGGTGGCATCAATATCTTTCCGCCCGCCGCGGAAGTGCAGCACGCTCGGGCTGGGAATGGTCATCTTCGGCTGCGCGTCGCCGCTGATGCTTTTCAGATAGCGGAAGTCCTCCAGCATCGGGTGGTCGCCAAACGCCAGCTTGCCGGTGACGCGAACGCCGTGCGCTTTGGTCTGCACGCCGTTAAACTGGATCCCCTGCTCGGCATCGTAACGTTCAACGCCCTGCAGGCCATCGAAGAAATCGAAATGCCACCATGCGCGCCGAAACTCACCGTCGGTGACCACATGCAGGCCGCAGTCGCATTGCTGCTGAACCAGATGACGGATCGCGTTATTCTCAATTTCGCGTAGCTGACCGGCGTCGATAATCCCCTCAGCCAGCTGCTGACGCGCCTGTTTAATGCTGTCCGGGCGCAAAAAACTGCCGACGATGTCTGCGCGGAACGGGGCCTGTTGACGTTGCATGCTGTCTCCTTAGCGGTGGGCGCGTTAGTTGCCCACCGTGATAGTTCATTATTTGAATTCTTAGACTTCTGGATGGCTATATGTCCAGATACTGGCATGCAGAGTGGTGGGTCGCAAACGAGAATATTTCATGGTGCATGAAATATTTTCATTTACCGGAAACAAACGCATAGCCCTCATCTTCCCAGCCGGTGAGTCCGCCGAGCATCATTTTCACCGGCCGCCCGAGCTCAGCTAGCTTCAGCGCGGCAACGTCAGCACCGTTGCAGTGCGGCCCGGCGCAGTAGACCACAAAGAGGGTCTCCGCCGGCCAGGCGGCCATTCGCTCGGCGGTGATCTGGCTGTGCGGGAGATGCTCCGCGCCTGGCAAGTGACGTCTGGCGAAGGCTTCCTCGCTGCCGACCACGTGCAGCAGGACAAAGTCGACCTCGCCGGCACGCTGGGCGCTGTGCACATCGGCGCAGTCGGTCTCAAGATGCAGCTTATGGCGGAACCAGCGGATAGCCTCAGCGGAAGCGGCAGGGGGAAATTGGGTTACTACACTCATGGCGTCTTCTCCTTGTCTGTGATAACACTACTTTACTGACGCCCATCACCCTGATCTGCCGACAACCATGACAGAAAACGCTAACATCCTGACAACCCCTTCTGTGACACCGTCACGTCATCAGGTGGTCGCCCTCGCCTACGATGGCCTGTGCACCTTTGAGTTTGGCGTAGCCGTGGAGATCTTCGGCCTGCCGCGCCCGGAAATGGGCGACAACTGGTACCACTTTGCCGTCGCCGCCGTCGATGAAGGGCCGCTGTGCGCTACCGGCGGCATCCGCCTGATGACTGACGGCGGCCCTGAACTTCTCGCCCAGGCGGATACGATTGTGGTCCCCGGCTGGCGCGGTGTCGACGCCCCGGTCCCCGAGGCGCTGTGCGCCGCCCTCGTTGCCGCCCACGCCCGCGGATGCCGGATTATTTCCATCTGTTCCGGGGTGTTCGTTCTCGCCGCCGCCGGGCTGCTCAATGGCCGCCAGGCAACGACCCACTGGCGCTACACCGCGGCGCTGCAGTCGCGTTTCCCGCAGATCCAGGTGGTGGAAGATGTGCTCTACCTGGGCGATGCTTTGCTGATGACTTCCGCCGGCAGCGCGGCGGGGATCGACCTTTGTCTGCATCTGGTGCGCGAGGATTTCGGCAGCGAAGCCGCCAACGTCGTCGCCCGCCGCCTGGTGGTCTCTCCCCATCGCGACGGCGGTCAGACGCAGCAGGTCCTGCGCCCGGTAGCCCGCAGCCGGGAGAGCCAGCGCCTTGGGCAGCTGTTTGACTATCTGCACCAGCATCTTGCCGCCAGCCATACCGTCGCTTCCCTCGCCCAGCGCGCCGGCATGGGACCACGCACTTTCCTGCGCCGCTTTGAGGAGGCCACCGGTAAAACACCCGCCCGCTGGCTGCTGGACGAGCGGCTGCTGCGCGCCCGCCAGCACCTGACGGAGAGCACGATGTCCATCGATCAGATCGCTGAGCGCTGCGGGTTTGCCAGCGCCGGCACCCTGCGTCACCATTTTCGCCAGCACTTCGCGCTCAGTCCGCTGCAGTACCGGAAACAGTTTGCTACTTCTCCGATTGCAAAATCGTCGCGGCAACGGACAATAGACGGCCACAGTAAACGGGTCGCCAGGAGGGTCGATGATGAAGAAAGAGTGTCGGGTAGTGATCTATAAAGAGGGGCTGCTGGGCAGCCTGTTTTTTGGCGAAGCCAAGGCTGACCCTGACAAGATGAGCCAGTTTCTCAGCAGCTATACCCGTGAGGGATGGGAAGTGAAAACCATGTCGGTGGAGCGCCGCCGCACCGCCCTGTTCTGGTCGCGGGAAGCGTATCTTTTCGTGCTCGAACGCCCCCTCTGACAGCCTGCGCCTGGTTTACCCGCTTAAGCCAGGCGTTCCTGAGCGCCTGCTTTCAGGGCCGACGGATATAGCCCTGCTCCTGCATGTTGTGCATGCCCTCTTCGCTGGCGCAGACCATGCCAGTGGTCAGCATGGCAAAACCAAAGCGCTGATAAAACGTAATTTTATCGGCGACCGCATAGATAAAAATTTTGCCAAAGGGAAGCAACTGCTCCCGGATGGCCAGCATCAGCTGTTGCCCGTAACCCTGCCCCTGACGTTCGGGGACGATCGCCACATCCGCCAGATAGCTGCTCCAGGTGCAATCGCTGATGGCTCGCGCCACGGCAATCAACTGGCCGTTCTCATAGCCAAACCAGCAGAAGGTGCTCTGGCGGAACGCCTGCTCCAGTTGCTGAACATCGCGCTCATTCAATCCGGCCTCGGCGATAATGGTTCGCACCCGCTGCCAGTCCACCCGCGCGATCGCCTCTTTACCCTCTATCACCATCATACCCTTGCCTCCCGTCGTCTCCCGGATGGAGCCCCGGAAGCAAGATCTAGCATGCCGCGGCAGGATATGCCAGGCGGAAAGGCGAACGGAAGAAAACGGTAGAGGCGGGCGACGGCAAAAAAAAACCGCCATATGACTGGCGGTAAATCAATGCTTGCATGGATAGATTGTGTTTTGCATTTTTCGCAGACAGATAATCCTGACCTCTCTACGTTTGATGACGAGGTTAACAGAGTCAACCTCAATAAAGCCTCAACGGCCTGCGCTAAAGTTTTTCCACCAGCGCTTTCAACTGCGCGAGGGTCTGCTGCTGATCCTCCGCGACGGCGGCGGGCCAGGCCGACTGGCGCACAATAAGCCGGGTCGGCAGCAGCTCGCGGATCCGCAGCTGCGGGGCCGCCATCAGGGCAATCAGCCGTTCCACCGCCCGCTTGCCCAGTAGATCGAAGTCCTGCGCCACCGTAGTGAGCGGCGGCTGGAAATAGAGGCTGTCGGCAGTGTCGTCATAGCCGGTCACCGATACCGCCCGGCTACCGCTGCGATTAAGCTGGGCCAGCGCGCTGAGCACGCCGAGCGCCATTTGATCGTTCGCCACCACAATGGCGCTGATTCGCGGCTGCAGATGCAGTAGCTCGAACGTTTTTTGCCAGCCGCTGGCGGCGCTCCAGTCGCCGAACACCGTTGTTGAGCGAGCGATATTCAGACTGTGCAGCGCCTCGCGCCAGCTGGCGAGGCGCAGACGGGCGGAAACCGAACTTTCCGGCCCCGCCAGCAGGCCGAATTCGCGATGCCCCAGCTCCCACAGGTGGCGTACACAGGCTCCGCAGCCGTCGCGGTGGTCGAAGCGCACGCAGCAGACATCGGCCTCCGGGGAGACGTCAAGAAACAGGCAGGCCATATCCGGGTTCTCTTGCACCAGCCGCTCGGCGGTGGCGCTCTCCAGGGGCAGACTGACGATCACCCCGCGAATATGCTGGGCGCGCAGCTCATCCAGCCGCGCCTGCAGCGCGACAAAATCGGCCTGCGCCGGCATCGCTATCGCCACTTCCAGCTGATGCAGGCTGGCATGGCTTTTTATCGCGGCGGCGATCTGCGAGGGGGCATGCAGCGTCAGCGAGGCGGTAATCAGCCCGATGGAGGGCGCTGCCTTGCCGGCAAGCAACTGCGCCGAGCGGTTAGGCACGTAGTGCAGCGTCTGCATCGCGCGGATCACGTGCTCCCGGGTGCGGGCTGACACCACCTCAGGACGGTTCAGCACCCGGGAGACGGTCTGTTGGGAGACACCCGCCGCGCGGGCGACGTCCTCAAGGGTTGCGGTACGACGCGGCATCTTTTCTCCTCAGCGATAACAATGTCGTGCGCTAACATTTTATGTTTAACGCGCGACAAAAAACAGCGTTTTGCCCTCGCTTTCGTGATCGTCTGTTCATTTCATTTCCAGCGTGATTGCTGGAAAAAACAAATTACCCGATAACGTTAATCATCCTGTTTAGCGAACGACATTTTCTGACTTACCGGGGATTAAAATGCAAATTAGCGATACCGGCCACAGCCACATGCCCAACTTTGACGCCGTCCTCGCCCGTGAAGACTGGCAGAACCAGACCATTACCCACCTTAACCGCCTGCCGGCGCATCCCGCTTTCGCCAGCTGGCGCGATGAGCTTGCCGCCCGGGATAACCATCTCTCCACACGCCGTCGTCAGCTGGACGGCGAGTGGCAGTTCGTTTATGCCCGCAGCCCGTTTGCCGTCGATGCGCAGTGGCTGACGCAGGATCTGCCGGACAGCCGCGGCACGCCAGTGCCTTCCAACTGGCAGATGGAGGGCTATGACGCGCCGATCTACACCAACGTCCGCTATCCCATCGATACCACGCCACCGCGGGTGCCGGAGGATAACCCGACCGGCTGTTATTCCCTGCACTTTACGGTTGAGGACACATGGCGCGAGAACGGGCAAACGCAGATTATTTTCGATGGCGTCAACTCGGCGTTTCATCTGTGGTGCAATGGCGTCTGGGTCGGCTATTCGCAGGACAGTCGCCTGCCGGCAGCGTTCGATCTCAGCCCCTTCCTGCGCCCGGGCGACAACCGCCTGTGCGTGATGGTCATGCGCTGGAGCGCCGGCAGCTGGCTGGAAGACCAGGATATGTGGCGGATGAGCGGCATTTTCCGCTCGGTGTGGCTGCTGAATAAGCCGCAGCAACGGCTATGCGACGTGCAGTTGACGCCAGCCCTCGACGCCCTCTACCGCGATGGCACTCTGCAGGTCCAGGCGACCGTCGAAGCGACAGAGGCGGCCCTTGCCGGGCTCAGCGTCGGGGTTAGCCTGTGGCGTGGCGAGGAGCAGGTCGCCGCCGGGCGGCAGCCGTTAGGCACCCCGGCGGTGGATGAACGCGGCCACTACGCGGAACGGGTCTATTTTGCTCTGGCGGTGACGGCGCCGGCGCACTGGAGCGCGGAAACTCCAAACTGTTATCGCGCCGTGGTCACCCTGTGGCGCGGCGACGAACTGCTGGAGGCCGAAGCATGGGACATCGGTTTTCGCCGCATCGAGATTGTCGATGGCCTGCTGCGTCTCAACGGCAAACCGCTGCTGATCCGCGGCGTTAACCGCCATGAGCATCATCATTTGCGCGGTCAGGTGGTCACCGAGGCGGATATGGTGCAGGACATTCTGTTGATGAAGCAGAACAACTTTAACGCCGTGCGCTGCTCGCACTACCCCAACGCGCCGCGCTGGTATGAACTCTGCAACCGCTACGGTCTGTACGTGGTCGATGAAGCTAATATTGAAACCCACGGGATGGTGCCGATGAATCGGCTGTCCGACGATCCGGCGTGGCTGCCAGCCTTCAGCGCCCGCGTCACCCGGATGGTACAGAGCAACCGCAACCATCCGTGCATTATCATCTGGTCGCTGGGCAACGAGTCCGGCGGCGGCGGCAACCACGAAGCGCTGTACCACTGGCTGAAACGCAACGACCCGAGCCGTCCGGTGCAGTACGAGGGCGGCGGAGCGGATACCACCGCCACCGATATTATCTGTCCGATGTACGCCCGCGTCGAACGCGACCAGCCGATCCCGGCGGTACCGAAATGGGGGATCAAAAAATGGATCAGCCTGCCCGGCGAGCAGCGGCCGCTGATCCTTTGCGAATATGCCCACGCGATGGGCAACAGCCTCGGCAACTTCGCCGATTACTGGCAGGCCTTCCGCGAGTATCCGCGGTTGCAGGGCGGGTTTATCTGGGACTGGGCCGACCAGGCGATCCGCAAAATCTTTGACGACGGCAGCGTCGGCTGGGCCTATGGCGGCGACTTTGGCGATAAGCCTAACGATCGCCAGTTCTGTATGAACGGTCTGGTGTTTCCCGATCGCACGCCGCATCCGTCGCTGGTGGAGGCGAAGCACGCCCAGCAATATTTTCAGTTCACGCTGCTGTCGACCGCGCCGCTGCGGGTGCGCATCACCAGCGAATACCTGTTCCGTCCAACCGATAACGAAGTGGTGCGCTGGCAGGTGCAGTCGGCCGGTGAAACCCTGTATCACGGCAACCTGACCCTGGCGCTGCCCCCTGAGGGCAGCGACGAGATAACGCTGCTCGACAGCCTGATCCTGCCTGAAGGCGCCCGCGCGGTGTGGCTGACGCTGGAGGTGACCCAGCCCCGGGCGACCGCCTGGTCAGAAGCGGATCACCGCGTCGCCTGGCAACAGTTTCCCCTGCCCGCCCCGCTGGCGCTGCCGGCGCCCACCGTGCCTGCCGGCGCTCCGGATCTTATCGTCAGCGACGAGGTCTGGCAGATCCGCGTCGGTTCGCAATGCTGGACCATCGATCGCCGGACGGGTCTGCTGAGCCGCTGGTCGGTTGGCGGTCAGGAGCAGCTGTTGACCCCCCTGCGTGACCAGTTTATTCGCGCGCCGCTCGACAACGACATCGGGGTCAGCGAAGTAGAGCGCATCGACCCCAACGCCTGGGTGGAGCGCTGGAAAAGCGCCGGCCTGTACGATCTTGAGGCGCACTGCGTCCAGTGCGATGCGCAGCGCCTGGCAAATGAAACCCTCGTCGACTGTCGCTGGCACTATCTGCGCGGCGAAGAGGTAGTGATTGTCAGCCACTGGCGCATGCACTTCACCGCGGACGGTACGCTGCGGCTGGCGGTGGACGGCGAACGGGCAGAAACCCTGCCGCCGCTGCCGCGGGTCGGGCTGCACTTCCAGGTGGCGGATCAGCAGGCGCCGGTGAGCTGGCTGGGGCTGGGGCCGCATGAGAACTACCCCGACCGGCGGAGCAGCGCCTGCTTCGCCCGCTGGGAGCAGCCGCTGGCGGCGATGACGACGCCCTACATCTTCCCGACGGAAAACGGCCTGCGCTGTGATACCCAGGCGCTGGACTGGGGACGCTGGCACGTCAGCGGTCATTTCCACTTCTCCGTTCAGCCGTGGAGTACCCGTCAGCTGATGGAGACCGACCACTGGCACAAGATGCAGGCCGAAGACGGCGTGTGGATCACCCTCGACGGCCTGCATATGGGGGTGGGCGGCGATGACTCCTGGACCCCCAGCGTGCTACCGCAGTGGCTCCTGAGCCAAACGCGCTGGCAGTACGAGGTCTCATTGCGTTGCCTTTAATCCGTGGGGGCGACAGCCCCCACCCTACAAACAGAATAACAAGGGATCATGGTGATGAAATTCTCTGAACTGGCGCCACGAGAACGGCATAATTTTGTCTATTTCCTGCTGTTCTTTTTCTTTTACTATTTCATTATGTCGGCCTACTTTCCGTTTTTTCCGGTATGGCTGGCGGACGTTAACCATTTAACCAAGACGGAAACCGGGATCGTTTTCTCGTCTATTTCGTTATTCGCCATTATTTTTCAGCCGGTGTTTGGCCTGATGTCGGATAAGCTCGGCCTGCGCAAACATCTGCTGTGGACTATTACGGTGCTGTTAATTCTGTTCGCACCGTTCTTTATTTTCGTTTTTTCACCGCTGCTGCAAATGAATATTATCGCCGGGGCGCTGGCGGGCGGGATCTATCTGGGGATTGTTTTCTCCAGCGGCTCCGGGGCGGTGGAAGCCTATATCGAACGCGTCAGCCGGGCCAACCGCTTTGAATATGGCAAAGTGCGGGTCGCAGGCTGCGTCGGCTGGGCGCTGTGCGCCTCGATAACCGGCGTGCTGTTCGGCATCGATCCCAACATCACCTTCTGGATCGCCTCCGGTTTTGCGCTGGTGCTCGGTCTGCTGCTCTGGTTGTCGCGACCGGAAAGCAGCAACAGCGCCGAGGTTATCGAGGCGCTGGGCGCCAATCGCCAGGCCTTTTCGCTGCGCACGGCGGCAGAGCTGCTGCGTATGCCGCGCTTCTGGGGCTTTATCGTCTATGTGATCGGCGTCGCCAGCGTCTATGACGTGTTTGACCAGCAGTTCGCCAACTTTTTCAAAAGCTTTTTCGCCAGCCCGCAGCGCGGGACCGAAGTGTTTGGCTTTGTTACCACTGGCGGCGAGCTGCTCAACGCGCTAATTATGTTCTGCGCCCCGGCCATCGTTAACCGCATCGGCGCCAAAAACGCCCTGCTGACCGCGGGGATGATCATGTCGGTGCGTATTCTCGGGTCGTCTTTTGCTTCATCGGCGGTGGAGGTGGTGATCCTCAAGATGCTGCATATGTTTGAGATCCCCTTCCTGCTGGTCGGGACCTTTAAATATATCTCCTCCGCCTTTAACCCGCGGCTCTCGGCCACCCTGTTTCTGATCGGCTTTAACCTGTCGAAACAGCTTTCCGGGGTGGTGCTTTCCGCCTGGGTCGGCCGGATGTACGACACCGTCGGCTTCCATCAGGCTTATCTGATCCTCGGGTGTATCACCCTGAGCTTCACCCTGCTCTCGTTCTTTACCTTACGGGGCGGGAAAAATCTGCTGCCAGCAGCGGGGACGCAGACCCCCGCCTGACTCCGGCTCCCGTCAGGGGCGACGGGACTCACTCGACAATCCGCGTCTCCCCGCCGCGATTCTCCAGGGCATACCGCTGACAAGGCGCCCCGGCGGCAATCAGCTCCGCCAGCTCTGCCGAGTGGCTGGTCAGCCAGATCTGGCTGTAGCGCGAGGCCTCGATAATCAGCCGGGCCAGCGCGGGCAACATGTCGCGATGCAGGCTGTTCTCCGGTTCATTGATCGCCAGAAAGGCCGGCGGGCGCGGGCTGAGCAGCGCAACGGCGAGGCACAGAAAGCGCAGCGTACCGTCAGACATCTCCGCCGCCAGCAGCGGGCGGCGGATCCCCTCGCGACGCATTTTCAGGGCGAAACGTGACTGCTCGTTTTCACAGTAAAACTGGCAGCCAGGAAAGGCGTCGGCGAGGATCTCGTGCAAAATCTCTTCCGCGCCAATTTCGACAATGGTCTGAAAGGCGGCCGCCAGATTATGGCCATCGCTGTCGAGCACTGGCGAACGGTATCCCACGGCCGGCTGACGCAGCGGCGAATGGCGGCCGATGGCGAACTCATGGTAAAACCGCCAGCGGCGCAGGGTCTCCCGCACCCGCGACACCTCGGGAAAACGATGCGGTTCGCCGAGCTGACCGAACACCGACTCGTTTTCATAGATGCTCTCAGTGAACGTACTTTTCTCCCCCGTCACATCGACGAGAAACGCCGCCTGATTCTTACGCTGCAGTACGCGGGAGGAAGGCCGGCGGGAGTAGCCGGCCAGCCAGATGTTCTCTTCTTTAACGATGGGATCGAGCATGAACTGCGTCGGATAGGGCAATTTTTCCGGGAAACCTATCTGCAGCTCATAATCGAAGCTGTCGGTCCGGCAGGCGATCTGCAGACGGCGGGGATGACGATCAACGGGCGAACGCTCCCCGGACCACATCATATTCTCCAGACCGCCCTCTTCGCTGATAAACCCCGACAGCCTGCCGTCAGCGGCGGCGGTCAGCAGGTGGATAGCGTTATAAATATTGGATTTGCCGCAGCCGTTGGGGCCGAAGACAATGTTCAGCGGCCCGAGCTCCAGCGCGATATCCCTGACCGAGCGAAAGTTTTGAATACGGATGTACTGAATCATCATGGGTCCTGCCCTGGAAATAGAAGGCTGCCACAGTAGCAGAGCGGCGCCAGGGATACCCTCTCACGCCCTCATTCGGGCAGGGTTTAACAGAACATTTTTTTCATTCCACGGGTCAGGGCGACCCGCGTCAGCTTGTCGCTATCCTGATGGGCTTCACTGAAGACGCCAAAATAATAGCGTTCATCGTCAATGGTTTGACTGACAATACGATAGCTCAGCGGTTGCCCGGATGGGGCACCGTACTGAGCAGGCGTCACCGAGACCTCGGTCGCGTCATCGGCGACGCTGACCAACAGCCCGTCGGCCTTACCTCCCACCAGCATGACCTTAATTATCGGGTGCACCAGTTCCTCCCGGGATGGCGTATATCATTGGCGAACCGCGGAGTCCGGCGGGCATTGTCGTCAACAAACGGCGCCAGCCTGAGTGCGGCATTACGTACTTTCTTATAGTTCATCGCGGCCTTGAGTCAAAAAATAGCGTGCTGAGGCTGGGCTAAATATTGATTATTCGAAATAAAAGATGACAAATGATGAAGGAAAAAAGAGGAATTGTGAATCAGCAAAACGCCGGGTTATTCTTATTTGTCGCTCCTTTGCTCGCCTTTATCGGCCCTCACTCAAGGAAGTATTGCGGTTATGCGTTATGTTCGCCTGTGTGTTATCTCCCTGTTAGCCACCCTGCCACTGGCGGTAGACGCCGGTCCACAGCCGCTTGAGCAGATTAAACAAAGCGAAAGCCAGCTGTCGGGCCGCGTGGGGATGGTGGAAATGGATCTGGCCAGCGGCCGCACGCTGGCGGCCTGGCGCGCCGATGAACGCTTTCCCATGGTGAGCACCTTTAAAGTGCTGCTGTGCGGCGCGGTGCTGGCGCGGGTGGATGCAGGGGTCGAACAACTGGATCGGCGGATCCACTACCGCCAGCAGGATCTGGTGGACTACTCCCCGGTCAGCGAAAAACACCTTACCGACGGGATGACGGTCGGCGAACTCTGCGCCGCCGCCATCACCCTGAGCGATAACAGCGCTGGCAATCTGCTGCTGGCCACCGTCGGCGGCCCCGCGGGATTAACTGCCTTTCTGCGCCAGATCGGTGACAACGTCACCCGTCTTGACCGCTGGGAAACGGCACTGAATGAGGCGCTTCCCGGCGACGCACGCGACACCACCACCCCGGCCAGCATGGCCGCCACGCTGCGCAAACTACTGACCGCGCAGCATCTGAGCGCCCGTTCGCAACAGCAACTCCTGCAGTGGATGGTGGACGATCGGGTTGCCGGCCCGCTGATCCGCGCCGTGCTGCCGCCGGGCTGGTTTATCGCCGACAAGACCGGGGCTGGCGAACGGGGTGCGCGCGGCATTGTCGCCCTGCTCGGCCCGGACGGCAAACCGGAGCGCATTGTGGTGATCTATCTGCGGGATACCCCGGCGAGCATGGCCGAGCGTAATCAACATATCGCCGGGATCGGCGCAGCGCTGATCGAGCACTGGCAACGCTAACCCGGCGGTACCGTGCGTTAGCCGGCCCGCAGCACCTCGCAGGCGTGCCGGGCGATATGACTGGCGGCGGCATCGGACAGATGCCGATCGGTAATAATAGTGCTGAACCGGGTCAAGGGTAACGCCATAAACGTGGCCACCTGATTGTATTTCGAACTGTCGCACAGCAGGATGCTTCTCGCGCTGACCTGGCTGACGGTCTCCTTGACGGTAACCTTGTTCTCATCAGGGGTGAAAATACCGCGGCTGTCCCAGCCGCTGGCGGAGATAAAGGCCGTATCGATAGCCAGGTGGCGTAACGTTCGCGCCGCCGATTCGCCCACGCAGGAGCGATTCTCCCGGCACAGCGTGCCGCCGGTGTGGATCACGCCGCACTGGCTGGCATCGATCAGCAGTTGGGTTATCTCAAAATCATTGGTCACCACCTGCAGATCATCCCGGTCGAGGATCGCCCGCGCCAGCGCCAGGGTAGTGGTCCCGGCATCGAGATAGATACAGCTGTTTTTGGCGATGTGACTCGCCGCCAGCGCGCCAATCGCCTGTTTCTCCTCGCTCTGCAGCGTGCTTTTCACCAGATGACTGGGTTCCGTGGCCAGCCTGCTGACGGCGCGCACGCCGCCTGAGACGCTGACCAGCAGCCCCTGTTCCTCCAGTTTACTGACGTCCCGACGGATGGTCATATGGGACACGCCGAGGATCTCCGTCAGCTCATTGATGCTTACCGCCCCACGCTGCTCCACCAGGGCTAAAATACGCTGATGTCGTTCTATTGGAATCACCGCTCTCCCCTTACCATTTTTTCACACCAGGCGTCACCACTCGGGCTGCGGACCTGGCGACACCCTGTGTTGTTATCGCGCTTTGCCGCTGTTTTTACGCTATTTTAGGGCAAGAATCGCCGTTGTGCAGCCTCTTTCCGCCTGTGAATTTTTTATATTCATGTAGGTTATTCGTGATAGCTCTCACATAAATTCACATGATAACGCTTTATTCTATCATTAAATCACATTAATTAACGAATATTCACAAGGAGACCATCATGGCTGCACACACTAACGTCTGCGTGATTGGACTGGGTTCAATGGGCATGGGCGCCGCCCGCGCCTGCCTGCAGGCGGGCCTGAACACCTGGGGCGTTGACATCAACCCCGACAACTGTCGCGCACTGCTGGCGGCGGGCGCCAAAGGCGCGGGCCCCAGCGCGGTGCCTTTCGCCGCTGACCTGGATGCGGTCGTCTTGCTGGTGGTCAATGCCGCCCAGGTGCGGGGGATCCTGTTCGGCGAAACCGGCCTCGCCGCCCATCTGAAGCCCGGCACCGTCGTGATGGTGTCGTCCACCATCGCCTCCGCTGATGCCCAGGCGATAGCCGTGGCGCTGGCGGAATACCAGCTATTGATGCTTGACGCGCCGGTATCGGGCGGCGCAGTGAAAGCGGCCGCTGGCGACATGACGGTGATGGCCTCCGGAAGCGATGCCGCCTTTGCCCGCCTCGCGCCGGTACTGGACGCCGTGGCCGGCAAAGTCTACCGCATCGGCAGCGACATCGGCCTTGGCTCGACGGTAAAGATTATTCATCAGCTGCTGGCTGGGGTGCATATCGCTGTTGCCGCCGAAGCGATGGCGCTTGCCGCCCGCGCCGGGATCCCGCTGGAGACGATGTACGACGTGGTGACGCACGCGGCGGGTAATTCCTGGATGTTTGAGAATCGCATGCAGCACGTCCTGGATGGCGATTACTCGCCAAAATCCGCCGTCGATATTTTTGTCAAAGATCTCGGTCTGGTGAATGACACCGCCCGGGCGCTGACCTTCCCGCTGCCGCTCGCCACCACCGCGCTAAATATGTTCACCTCCGCCAGCAATGCCGGATTCGGCCGGGAAGATGACAGCGCGGTGATCAAGATTTTCAACGGCATCACCCTACCGGGCCACAAACAGTGAGGAGAGACAACATGCAGCTTGGTGTCATTGCCGATGACTTCACCGGCGCCACGGATATCGCCAGCTTCCTCGTGCGCAACGGCATGCCGACGGTGCAACTGAATGGCGTGCCGACCCGCGATCTTCCGCTGACCAGCGAGGCGGTGGTCATCAGCCTGAAAACCCGCTCCTGCGCGGTGGAAATGGCCGTCAGCCAGTCGCTGGCCGCGCTGCGCTGGCTGCAGGCCCAGGGCTGTCAGCAATTCTACTTCAAGTACTGTTCCACGTTCGACAGCACCGCGCAGGGCAACATTGGCCCGGTGCTGGATGCTCTGCTGGCCGAGCTGGGTGAAACGCGGACGGTGATTTCCCCGGCGTTGCCGGTGAACGGCCGCACGGTCTATCAGGGGTATCTGTTTGTCGGCGAGCAACTGCTGAATGAGTCCGGGATGCGCCACCATCCGGTGACGCCGATGGAGGATGCGCACCTGGGCCGCTTAATTGAGCGCCAGGGGCGCGGAAAAGCCGCGCTGATTGCCTGGCCGATTGTCGCCCGGGGGCCGGAGGCCGTCGCCACCGCGCTGGCGACAATCAGCGATCCGGCGGTGCGCTATGTGGTGCTCGACGCCCTCAGTGAACAGGATTTGCTCACCCAGGGCGTGGCGCTGCGAGAGATGAAGCTGGTCTCCGGCGGTTCCGGTCTCGCCATCGGCCTCGCCCGCGACTGGGCGCAGCGCCATGGCGCCCGGGGTGAAAGCGCTCAGGCGGGCATGCCGCTGGCCGGCCCGGCGGTGGTGCTCTCGGGCTCCTGCTCGGTGATGACCAACAGCCAGGTGGCGGCCTATCGTGAACAGGCCCCCGCCCGCGCCGTCGACTTAAGCGCCTGCTTTACCGATCTGGAGAGCTATGTCGCGACGCTGACAGACTGGGTGGACGCGCAGCGCGATGCGCCGCTGGCGCCGATGATCTATGCCACCACCGAGCCGCAAACGCTGCAGCGGATCCAGGCGCAGTATGGCGACAAGGCCAGCAGCGAACGGGTGGAACAGCTGTTTGCCGCCCTTGCCGCCGCCCTGAAGGCGAAAGGATTTACCCGGTTTATTGTGGCCGGAGGGGAAACATCGAGCATTGTGGCGCAGACGCTGGGGGTCGAGGCGTTCCATATTGGGCCGACCATCTCCCCCGGGGTGCCCTGGGTGCGTGACACCCGCCAGCCGCTCTCCCTGGCGCTGAAGTCAGGTAACTTCGGCGATATCCACTTCTTTGCCCGTGCCCAGCAGGAGTTTCGTCATGACTGAGCAACAGCTGCGAGATGAAATGGTGCAGATTGGCGCCTCGTTGTTTAGCCGCGGCTATGCCACCGGCTCCGCCGGCAATCTGTCGCTGCTGCTGCCGGACGGCAACCTGCTGGCGACGCCGACCGGCTCCTGCCTCGGCGAACTGCAGGCACAGCGGTTGTCGGTGGTGACGCTGCAAGGTGAATGGATCTCCGGCGACAAACCGTCGAAAGAGGTCACTTTTCACCGGGCGGTCTATTTGCACAACCCGGCCTGCAAGGCGATCGTCCACCTGCACAGCCACTATCTGACCGCGCTCTCCTGCCTGCAGGGGCTCGATCCGCACAACTGTATTCGTCCCTTTACCCCCTATGTGGTGATGCGTGTCGGCGACGTCCCGGTGGTTCCCTACTACCGGCCGGGCGATGACCGTATTGCCCAGGCGCTGGCCGGTCTGGCGCCCCGCTATAACGCCTTTTTACTGGCCAACCACGGTCCGGTGGTCACCGGCTCATCGCTGCGCGAAGCCACCAACAATACCGAAGAGCTGGAAGAGACCGCGCGGCTGATATTTACCCTCGGCAACCGTGAGATCCGCTACCTGACCACTGACGAAGTGGATGAACTGAGATAAAACCATGCCAAAATTTGCTGCTAATTTAACCATGCTGTTTACCGAACTGCCGTTCCTGGACCGGTTCGCCGCCGCTGCCCGCGCGGGTTTTGAAGCCGTGGAGTTTCTGTTTCCCTATGAGTATGACGCCGGGGAAATTAAACAGCGCCTGCAGGAAAACCAGCTGCAGCTGGTGCTGTTCAATACCCCACCTGGCGACGTCAACGCCGGAGAATGGGGGCTCGCCGCGGTGCCAGGCAGAAGCGCCGAGGCCCGCCAGCAGATCCAGCTGGCGCTGGAGTATGCCTGCCAGCTGGATTGCCCGCAGGTACATATCATGGCCGGCGTGGTACAGCCGGGGATGGATCGCGCAGCCTGCGAGGCCGTGCTTATCGATAATCTGCGCTACGCGGCGGAGTGCTTTGCCCGCCACGACAAGCGGATACTCATCGAAGCGCTGAATCCTCAGACCAAACCGGGCTATCTCTACCACAGCCAATATCAAACGCTGGAGATGGTGAAACGGGTCGACAGGCCAAACGTCGCGGTGCAGTTAGATCTGTTTCACGCGCAGAAGGTGGACGGCAATTTAAGCCATCTCATTACCGAATATGCCGGCCAGTATCGCCATATTCAGATTGCCTCCCTGCCCGACCGTCATGAACCGGATGAGGGCGAAATAAACTATCCGTGGCTCTATGCGCTACTGGATAAAACCGGTTATGACGGCTGGATCGGCTGCGAATATATCCCCCGAGCAGACACGCTTTCCGGGCTAGGGTGGTTCTCGCCCTACCGGAAAAAATAAACGCCGTTTTCTAAAAAAATAACTCTCTGTACACCTGTTAATACCCGAGGCAAACCTATGTCGACATCGGCGCTGTTACTTATTGCGTTAGCCAGCGTAGTGCTGTTGCTCCTGTTGGTGATCAAGGCGAAAGCGCATCCTTTTGTGGCGCTCCTGATCGTCAGCCTGCTGGTGGCATTCGCCACCGGTATTCCGGCAGATAAAATTATTACCACCATTGAAAAAGGCATGGGCGGCCTGCTTGGTCACATCGCCAGCATTATTATTCTGGGCTCAATGCTGGGGGTGCTGATTGAAATGTCCGGCGGCGCCGAATCGCTGGCGAAAACGTTGACCGGCGTACTGGGCGCAAAACGGACCATTGCCGCCTTAACCATCGTGGCTTTTATTCTCGGCACGCCGGTCTTTTTTGAAGTCGGCTTTATCATCATCATTCCGTTAATTTACGGCTTCAGCAAAGTCGCCCACGTGTCGCCGCTGAAGTTTGGCCTGCCGATGGCCGGAGTGATGTTAACCGTGCACGTCGCGCTGCCCACCCACCCTGGCGCAGCGGCCGCGGCAGGCATTCTGCATAGCGATGTGGGCTGGCTGATGCTGGCGGGGATTGGAGTATCGATAGTCGTTGGTATCGTGGGTTATTTTGTCGCCCGGTTTATCAATCGGCGCCATTATCATCTGTCGATTAACGTGCTGGAACAGCAGCAAACAGCTGAAGTGCCAGACCTCTCCGTTAACGCGCAGCAGACCCGTCTGCCGCCGCCGAATGCGCTGGTTATCGGTGGACTGATCGTGGTGCCCATTATGCTGATTGTTTCCGGGACGCTGTGTCAGGCACTGCTGCTGCCGGAAAACGCGGTTCGCCAGCTGATGACCGTCATTGGTACTCCACCGGTCGCCCTGTTGATCTCCCTGGGCCTGGCCAGCTGGACGCTGGGCATCCGTCGGCGGATGAGCCTGAAAAAGCTGGGCGAAGTCACCGGCAGCGCGATCCCCTCGTCGGCGGACGTGATCCTCGTCGCCGGCGCCGGCGGCGCCTTTGGCGGCGTACTGGTCGCCTCCGGCATCGGCAATGCCTTAGCCGAGGCGCTGGAGACAATTCATCTGCCGCTGATGCCCGCCGCCTTCCTGCTCTCGCTGGTACTCCGGGCCTCGCAGGGATCGGCCACCGTGGCGATCCTCACCACCTCCGGTCTGCTGTCTCAGGCGGTCATCGGGCTGGATCCGATTCAGCTGGTGCTGGTAACGCTGGCGACTTGCTTCGGCTCGCTCGGGTTATCGCACGTCAACGATGCCGGGTTCTGGGTCGTCACGCGCTATCTCGGGCTCTCAGTGCCGGACGGGTTAAAAACCTGGACCGTATTGACGACCATCATGGGGGTGACGGGCTTTCTGATCACCTGGCTGCTGTGGTTTGTGTTGTGATATTCGTGAAAGGTGGCCACCGGGCCACCTTTATTTGTCATCTGTCAGTTAGCCGGGCGCTGGCCGCGCTGTCACCTCACCAGACAGCGTCACCGGAATAAAATAGCGTACGCGATAGCGCCTTTCCGCCGCTGGCCCACCTTCCGTATGACGCTCGAGAAAGCATTCAATGTCGACTCCCTCCCGGCGGCTTGCTCCCAGCGCTGGCAGCAACTCCATATACAGATCGCTGGATAAACGGGCGTAACGCGCCCAACTGCCATAGAATTCAACGCCAACATACAGCCCAGGCCTTGTCGTCAACGTGCTGTTCGTCGTCAGCGCGGGCAGCGCCCCTCGCTCCCGATGACAACCGACAAAAGCGTTAACCTCGACGTTAAGCTCATTGTTACTCGCCGCATAATAATCGGATAACACAGAGAGACGGCCACCGCCGGCGGTAAAAAAACGGTCAACCTTTTGTCTGACAGCCGTCTTCGACGTGCTTTGCAATACCATATCCGACAGGCGCAGCTCATACTTCATTGGAGAGCCACGATAGACCCTCTCGGGCAGTGAACAGAAACGGGCCTGAGGCAGGCTCTCACCCTCCGGGTCGAATTTCTTTAACAGCAAAGCCGTGTCCCAGTGCACGGCGCAACGGTATTCCCGTGGCGAGAGCGAGAAGCGCTTCTTAAACTCCCGGGAAAAAGTCTGCGGCGAGTCATAGCTTAACTGCCAGGCAATGGCGGCGATCGGTTGCCGTGTTAATCGCAGACTCACCGCCGCGATGGTCAACCGCCGCAGCCGGATATACTGCCCGATGGGTAACTGACCATACTGATAAAACACCTCATAGACAAACCGGCGCGAATACCCCATATACTGCGCCAGGTCATCGATAGACGGGTTACAGTAGATATTATCTTCCAGCCACGCCAGCATTTTTAAATAGAGCATCTGCTTCATAGATACCGCATACTTCCTGTAGTCTTATCCTCCTCTAATTTTAACAACAGGCGGCGGACAGCACTAAGCTTTTTATGCACGGCAAAAATAAAAAAATAATTATCAGTGAAAAACCTAACAGACATATGTTTAACGTTTTGTTTATTAGGAACTTTCGTATGCTCACCTGCCGTTATCCCACTTTCTCCAGCGAATATTGCATTAGTGTAAAACATCCCTTAGATTATCTCGTCTAAAAATAATCGGCGTATTGCCATTATATGTTTTAATTTATCCTGATATCATTTTAATACCCAACAGGGAAGTTATATGACGAATTTTTTGTTCAATATAAAAAATCACTATCTGCGGGTTGCGATTGCCGAACTGGTTAATGAAACGATGCAGGCGTGCGAGCGATCGCATTATCAGTTTTCTCAGCAATGGAAGCCGGCGTCGATTGCACAAGCCGATGTCATATTCACGGAAATGGTGGCGGGAGAATGGTACTTATGCCATGAACTTTTACAGCACGCTACAGAGAATTATCAACTTTTTATTTTCCTGAATGATGAAGAGGTTACCGTCATCGATCACTTACCCAACTGTTTTAAGCATGCGGTATTTATACACCCGCACACCGCCGTTCATCTTCTTAAGGAGGTGATAGGTCATGCAATTCAACGTCCCTTAACGGAACAGCATGGCTCTCCCTTTAATCGTCTGCGTCGCTGCATAAATTGTCCCTGTAAGTCATTGAGCGACGCGCAAACCAAAGTCATCTACGCGTTCAGCATTGGCCTGAGCCCGCATGAAGTTGCCACTGTACTTAAAATTAGTCACAAAACGATCCATTCGCATAAAAAGAACATTATGAATAAGTTCCATTTAAAGAGTCGACAGCAATTCAACAATCTTGTCCAGATACTCGCCAGACGTTAACCTCATAAAATATTATTATGCTAACTCATTATCTTCTGGAACGGAAGACATAACGTCTTTTGCGCCTCTCTTTAATATAGGAAATACCGCTCCACAAAGAAATAATGGGGCAAAAAATCAAACATAAAACAATAAGCAAATCACCCATGACAACCTCGAAAAATAAAAAGAATTTGATTGGCATAGATAATATTGACCTCATATTATCCATGCAAGCTCATTTCTTTTTTTCCAGAACACGTCATAGCGTGGTAGGATAATTCCTGACAGCCATTATTTAATCGCTAAGTTCAGTCTCCGCCCCCGAGTTTTAGAAGAAATGTATGGCCTGTTATTGTCTTTTAGCAACGATATTGAGAAAAAGATAGCTAAACATCCGATTCCCTGTAGAGTGAAAGGAATCACCATGTGAATCTCCCGTTCCGCGTAGCGGACATCACGGTTGGTTGAATGTCAGAAAAACGGGCCTCCTCCTTGTGGACAAAGCCAAACCTCCCTTTTTACGCTCTGTACAGGCCATCGCGCTCTGCCACAGCGAACGGAATGACTATGCTAACCACCCTGATTTACCGCAGCCAGGTTGATCCAGCCCGGCCACTGACCGATCTTGACGCCCTTATTCATCGCGCCAGCGGAAAAAATATGCCCCTCGGGATAACCGGGATTCTGCTGTTTAATGGTCAGCAGTTTTTCCAGGTACTGGAAGGAAATGAGGAGATCCTCGAGTCGTTATTCAGCAAAATACAGTTCGACCCACGACATCGCGATGTGGTGGAGCTGATGCGCGACTACTCGGCCTATCGCCGTTTTCGGGACGTCGGTATGCGGATGGTGGATCTCCGCTATCATGAGAATGATGCTGCGGTAGAAGAGATCCTGCGCTTCAGCACCTTTGGTGAAAGTGAGCCGATCAATGACCGCATGTTCAGACTGATTAGCGCCTTTATCGCCGACGGCGGGCGCTATTGCCTGCCCGAGTCTCTGCAGCCTTCTCGCTGGTCGATGACTCCCGCAGTGGGCAATGCCTCGCCGCGCAACCTGACGGATCAGCCCTGCCAGTTCGCCCTGCAGGCCATCGTCGAGCCGGCCAAAAGGCGGGTCTCTTCCTTTGAAGCCCTGATCCGCAGCCCAACCGGCGGCTCACCCGTGGAAATGTTTGCCGCCATTGCAGCGGAAGATCGCTACCGTTTCGACCTTGAGAGCAAAGCGTTCGCCTTCTCTCTCGCCGCCCGCCTTCCACTCGGCAAACAGCAGCTGGCGGTCAATCTGCTGCCGGGCTCGCTGTATAACCATCCTGACGCCGTTGGCTGGCTGATGGACAACCTGCTGGCGGCAGGTCTCAGGCCAGAACAGGTCTTGATCGAGGTGACTGAGACGGAGGTTATCTCCTGTTTCGACCAGTTCCGCAAAGTACTCAAAGCGCTGCGCGTGGCCGGCATGAAACTGGCCATCGACGATTTTGGCGCCGGTTACTCCGGTCTGTCGCTCCTGACCCGCTTTCAGCCTGATAAAATCAAAGTGGATGCGGAGCTGGTGCGCGATATTCATATTAGCGGCACCAAACAGGCGATTGTCGCCTCGGTCGTGCGCTGCTGTGAAGATCTCGGCATCACCGTGGTCGCCGAGGGCGTCGAAACCATTGAGGAGTGGTGCTGGCTGCAGTCGGTAGGCATTCGCCTGTTTCAGGGATTTCTCTTTTCCCGACCCTGCCTTAACGGCATCGGGGAGATCTGCTGGCCGGTAGCGCGCCAGGCAACGGACCTGTAAGGACGCGCACCCGGGCATCGTCATTGCCAGTGGGCAAGCTTTTCGCTCAGTGCCGCCAGGGCATATCGTACCGCTTTCGCCACCACGGTCTCACAGTCGCCGGCAAAGCACATCCGTTTGGTTTCAGTCTGGCCGCGAAAATTCCAGGCAAACCATACCGTGCCGGCGGGGGTACCATCTTCCCCGCCCTCCGGTCCCGCGTAGCCGCTGATGGCGATGGCGATATCGGCGTCAGCCATTGCCAGAATACCGGTCGACATCTCCTGGACGCACGCTTCGCTGACGGCGCTGTGTACCGCCAGGGTTTCCGCACGAACCTGCAGCACGTTTCGTTTGGCTTCATCGCTGAAAGTGACGACGCCGGTATCATAAAACGCCGCGGTATCCGCCTGAGCACAGAGCGCCGCCGCCAGATTGCCCCCGGTGCAGGACTCTGCCGTGGTTAGCCGCCAGCCCCGCGCAACCAGCATCTGAGCCACTTCCGCCGTTAGCGCTGAGGTCGGTTTTGCATCGTAACTCATCTCGTCTGTCATTCAGACCCCTCACAAAATATCAAAGGAATAACAGCAGCATCGCGCCAGTTAAAAGAATAGCATATCGATTTCTCTCGTCGGCAGTAGACCGATCGCGTCAGTTCGGGTGGAAAAATAAAGGCCCGCTGCGCGGGCCTTAGCGAATACTCGTCTGAACTGTCGCCGAATCAGACCTTGTGTTCAATCACCCGGCCGTGACTCTCAATGGCAATTTTGCGCGGTTTTTCGCTTTCCGGGATCTCCTGATGGATAGTCACCTTTAAGATCCCACTATCCAGCTGTGCCTGATTAATCTGGGCATGTTCAGGAAGCGAGAAACTCAGCTGGAAATCAGCGCGGCGGATGCCTTTATATATCCAGCGCTGGCTACCGTCGGTCCCGGGATCAGTTTCTCCACGTTTGCCGGTAATATGCAGATTACCGCCGACGGTCTCTATTTCCAGTTCCTCATCTTTCCAGCCGGGCACGCTGACGCTGAGCAGGAAATTACTGTCATCTATTTTCTGCAAATCATAGGCCGGCAAGGCGCCCACCGGCGTATCGCCAGTTAACTGGCTGAAAAGACGGTCAATGCGGTTGAAACGATCGGCAAAAAGCGAATCAGCGAAAACAGGGAGTGCTGACAAGGTTTTGAGTGCCATAATTAACCTCCTGAATATCCATTCAAAAGCTCAACATAAAGGCAAGCATTGCTTGTCCGCTATATAAAATAATATCTGCAGTGCATTTTTCAAGAGCGAAAATAAAATTTTTTATCACTCGCCACAGGAAAAAATAACCAGGCCGGGTGGCAGAGTGACCCCCGCCCGACGGCGGGGGCAGTGGCGCTTCTGAGTCCCATAACTGATGCTGTTTAACATTCAATAAACAGAAGCGACATGTATATATAACTTGTTCAAAAGGATGTCAACGCCCGGACCGCGCCACCATCCCCACCGTCCGTTTTGCCCTTTACGACTGCAGTGATAAGCGCGTTCCTCACCAGCGGCTCGCTCCGCCGCCCGAGGCGCGCTGACAAGCCATTACCTTGCTGGCATCAGCCGGCAAACCCTGACGGAAAAATAGTCAGCCCTGCAAGGAACCTTTCTGGCCGTCCCGTGCCTAATAACCTGCATACGCACTTTCTGAGGCACCACCATGACCGGTATTTTTATCTCCACCACCCTGTTCGCCCTCTTCGCGTCGATGTTGCTCGGCCTGGGGATGGTCTGGAAAGGCATTTCCAACAACCCCGATAACTGATTCTTTTGTACGCCGTTGCTGTTCACCCTCCGCAGCGGCGGGACAATACCTCGCTTCCTTTTTGTCAAAGACAACTCCTGGCTTCGCTCAGGCGCGATCTCATCGAGGATCCGCGCCTGCACAACGTATTTTTGAAATAGCAATTCACACAGTGAATAAATTACTTTGATTAATATATTTGAGACCAGAATTAACGCATGCAATATAAGCAATTTAAGCAGTTTGTGCCAAATTGCCGACAACTTCTATGCGACCCATATACGTAACTCACTGATTTTAAAAATCTTATATCATCCGCACAGCAATAAGTCCAATTTTGGACTTATTGCTTTTGTTTGTTATTAGAAATATCCTAAGCCCATATTCGCAAAACAAATTTGCTTCAAAGAATTTTATCAACCTTAATCCATTTCGCGTTCATCATCACTATGCCTGATTTTTTAATTAACACTGAAAATATTTATCTGAAACGGGGAATTTGCGAGCTACTGATCGAGATCGCAATCGAAGAAAATATCTGTACGCCCTTTTCCCTTCACGAATATTCATCTGACATCATTAGCCAGACTGATGTGCTTTTTACGGAAATGGAAACCGGTGAACATTACCTGTGTCACCCGTACTTCAAGAAGATACCGCAACAGACGCCTGTCTTTGTTTTTGTCCCCAGCGACAGCTGTGCCCGGGTTGACCGTTTGCCGCTTTGTCTGCGTGATGCCTGTTTTATCAGTATCAACGCCGATCTCCGCAGCATTAAAAAGCAAATTGCAAACCGTCTGACGGCATTAAGTAAACCCGTCTCTGGGGTGGCGGAAAAAGACAGCAGACGCTGCCTTAAATGCCCGCGACTAACATTGACCAAATCGCAGCTTTATATTATCGATGCGATAAAAACGGGAATGAACAATCAACAGATAGCGCAAGAGCTGGGCATCAGCCATAAGACGGTTTTTTCACACAAAATAAACATCATGAAAAAATTCCAGATTGATACTAAGCAAGAGCTGGCGCGATTCTCGGCCATCGCTCTTGCGCTATCCTCAATAGCAACCCATTAACGCCGGGTTTTGTTAAAACGCATCTTAAGCTTCCTTCTGTCTTTAACATATGACAGACCACAAAATAATGATGTTAACAATAACACCACCGCCAGGGCTAATAGCAGAAAATTACTCATACACGACCTTTTCAGAGATAAAGATGATTATCAAATAATACGGGGTATAAGTTTTCAAAAACAACTATCCCTCAGCCATTTCAGATTAAGGTAAGACCTTGTGCGATAATTCTGAAAATGAATAAAGCTGAAGAAATTATTTTTATTATTACGCGCGCATTTAGCTAATAAAAAGCACATCGCTGCACGGGGTAAACCGGGCGTGACGCGCAGCGGTTACTCCCATAATACCAGCATAAAATTGGGGGCGGATGTCTAAGAGTATCTTCGTGGGCATGCCAGCAGGTTTTGCCGGAAAGATCGCCCAAGGCGACCGCGTCATTACCCGTCGCCAGGGTTAACCTAAACGTTATGTACAGCCACTGATCTGGCTTAACCACTCGTTTAACGTCAATGAATAAAGCAGGCTTGGCGGCGCATCTTTTATATCAGCAATATCGTTAATGTACCTCATCCCGGCTTTCTCGAGAACTTTCTGCGAAGCCAGATGGTTAGCCCGGACAACCGCTGACATCTCCGCAAGTTTAAGCACCTCGAAGCCATATCTCATCGCGCCAATCGCAAACTCGGTGGCCAGGCCTTTTCCCCATGCCTCAGTAGAAAACCGATATCCAAGATTGTTAATGGTGACATCGTTATAACTGCGTAGACTGACGCCACCAAAGCCAATGATGTGTTCAGGGGTATTGCGCATTGATATTGCCCAGTTTCCGAATCCGTGCGTTTGCCAGTGCGCGAGCCAGCGCCGCAGGACAACTTCCGCATAGTCTATATTCGGGTACGGTCCTGCGGGGTTGAAGGTATTGGTCGCGGGATCGCCATAAATTCGGTACAGATCGTCGACATCGGAAGCCATGACCGGGCGAAGATGCAAACGATGGGTATCAATGTGCAAACTTACCTCCTGACGGGGAATATTACCGATGATGCTTCGAGGATTTCTGCCTGCCCATTGAAGCACAAATCTCCATACCGGGGAACCGGTTAGCCAGCGTTGAGAAGCATTTGAAAAATTATGCTGCCGATGATGAAAATAGGATATGTTAATTCTATGATGGATTAACGCTTTTGCTGGCTCCACGCCCAGCATTACTGAGTGAACACAGGACTGTAAATGATCGATGACATCCGCTACCTGATAGTATTTGCCAAAATTGTAGAACGAGGTTCTATCTCAGGTGGCGCCGCAGCGTTAGGCCTGACGACCGCAACAGCAAGCACACATTTATCCAGACTCGAGAAAAACCTCAATAGTGCCTTGCTGTACAGAAATACGCGAAAAATTTCTCTAACCCAGGATGGCATCAGTTTGCTGGAGACCGCCAGATCGATGCTGGAGCTGTATGAAAAGGGCGTCATTGAATTTAAACAACGCTCTATCTCTACCGTCGGCAAGCTGCGCATTTCCCTCCCTGCTGTTTTTTTAAACGGTCCATTCACCCGCCATCTGGCGAATTTTATTAAAGAAAATCCGGATATTTCCCTGAGTATTTCTTATAGTGATCTGCGCGAGGACATCATCGCCGATAGCATTGATGTCGCCTTCCGTATTGGCGAACTCCCGGACAGTTCACTCAAAGCAAGACACCTATTTGTTCTACCACGACAACTGGTGGCGTCTAAGGACTTGCTCATGCAGCACCACCCCATTAAGCATCCCGTTGAGCTGGGATCCCTGCCGTGGATTGGGTTAACAATGAGAGAGAACATTCGAGAGTTCAGGCATAAAAATGGCGAACTGGCGGTCATTAAATATGCTCCTATGGTATGCGTTGATAACATTGAAGCTGCCTATGTCCTTGCCAAACAGAACATAGGGCTTGCCGTACCTCCCCGTTTCCTCTGCGAAAATGATGTTAAACTCGGGGAGATGCATGAAGTACTTCCTGACTGGTCATTAGAGCCGCTAAAAGTTTATGCCATTTGGCCCGCCAATATATCAACCAGCAGCGCCGCCTATAAACTAATTAATTACATTTATAACGCTATGGAACAACATAAGCTTTGAACAGCTAAAATCATTGTGGGTAAAGCATATAACATGCGATAACGCATAAAAACCCGCCCATCAATAAATTAAAGATACGCATTTGTGCCCTTCCCTGAAGAAATGTTGACATTTTATCACCGAATATTGCCCAAATTGATAATGATATATAACAGATAAAAAAGTAAATAATAATGAATAGTATTAGGGGCAGACTGGTTGATGGCTCAGAAAACAAGGTAGTTCCAGAGGTACAGGCAGCCCAGGCTTTTGGGTTGAACCATTGCATTAACACTCCCTGAACAAATCCGGGTGCATTTCCCTTTTTTAATGACCAATCAGGTTGCGATGTGGCAATTTTATAGCCCTGATACAGTATAAAAATAGAGCCGAGAACATTCAGGTATTTAAAAAATGATGGGTGCGAGGCAATGACTGTGTATAACCCAAAACTAACAAAGATAAGCAACAGGGTGAAACCCAGAGTCGCACCGGATACGAAGGCGAATGTTTTTCTAAAGCCATGCATAACACCTGAAGAGATAATGACCATATTGACTGGCCCGGGCGAAAACGACAGAGCCAGAGAATACAGAAACATAGTAGCCATCAAAACCATTTTTTCGTCCACGTTGCCAATGAAAGATATCGTTGTAGCGAGATCTATATAACAAGTTATTTCGCTATATTTAAAGACTACCCCGATATGGACGTTAGATTAAATAGCTCATTCTCTAAAGGTGTGTTTGATAATTTAGCAATTTTACAGCAGTACCTGCCCGGCTATGCGCCCAATCCCCATCGAAAAAAGCATGGCCAGCGTGCTCCAGAACGTAATTCTGCTGATAGCTCTGACAGGCGGTGCGTTACTCACCACGGAAGAGAAATAGCCAAGAGCAGCCAGTGAACAGAGAGTGGATAGGAAAATCGCGATAACAGTCAGTTTTGCTGGCGATAGCACTGCAACGATCAAGGGTAACCCCGCCCCGGCTGAAAAACTCACGGCCGAAAAAATGGCCGCCTGCAAAGGTCGCGCAGAATGAGTATCCGTTAATCCCAACTCTTCGCGGGCATGGGCCTCGAGGGCATCTTTAGCCATCAGTTGCTCTGCAACCTGGCGGGCAAGCGCAGGCTCCACTCCGCGTTGGATATAAAGAGACGTCAGCTCCCGTACCTCTCCCTGATAATCTGCGTCCAGCTCACTTTTTTCCTCGGCAAGCGCGGCGGTTTCCGTATCCGCCTGGGATGATACCGAAACATATTCCCCTGTTGCCATCGACATGGCTCCCGCAACCAGCCCGGCGACACCGGCCAGCAACACGCCCGAAGGGCTGGTATTTGCAGACGCCACGCCGAGCACCAGGCTGGCGGTTGAGACAATCCCGTCATTCGCTCCCAGGACCGCCGCCCTTAACCAACCGACGCTTTCAATGCTGTGTCGTTCAAGATGCATGCCTTTTTCCTTTTAATACGCACTCTCATCGGGATTAGCGAGAGACCAGAACCTTATCCAACAACGGGATGTTTCTTTTGACTGCGAAAGGTGAGGAAGATATGCAGCAACCCCATCGCACCATGCGCCCAGAAATAGGTTTCAATGAACACCGTCAGAAATTTATGCAAATGCAGGCCCGCTTCTGCCAGCGCCGTTGACGTCCCTGGCGCGGTGTCCAGTACAAACCAGAGCCCTCCACAGAGTGCGACCGCCAACAAAGCAAGTACGCCAAGCCCCTGGATCATCGCCGCTATGCCACCGGCATGTGCTTCAGGAAGACGAAATGTCATTAGCATTTTAATGTCTTCAACTACACCGCGAAAATCAAGGGACGACCAGGCAAAATAGTAACGAAACCCACGTTGTTTAAGCATCCATACCAGCATCACTACACCAAGAACCATCAGCGCGAATCCAGAGATAACATGGAACCATGTCACGACTCCGGTCAGAGTTACGTCGCGAAGCGCCTCACTTTCGGTGAGATTAGAGCTAATGATCTGCAGCAGAATCAGGGTGGCGACAATAATATGCAGCATGCGGAAAAAAGGGGTGTCTTTGTGCGGAAGCGCATTGCGAAGTTGTTCGTTCATCATTTGGCCATTTTATAAGGGGATCGGCCACATCAGTATTGCGTCTGTTTGTTAACGCAACCTTAACGCCTTGATGTTGAAGTGCACTGAATGATGTATGAATAAAAGGCAAACCATACCGGCTATCTCAGCAGCTAATAGCATCCATGGACTTACTCGTGAAACTGATGCGCCTGTCTCCTCCGCCTTATTTCCTCGTGGAGCGACAGAAGAAGACGCTGCCTCAATGGGTAAACATTATCGTGGTTCGTTTGGCACTGGCTCATGTTGATCCTGGTGCTTCAGGCAAAGCTACCCAGACTCATCTGGGTTGGTTACCAGAAGGACCTGGTTTGCCAGAAGACTTACGTAATATGAATAAAGGCTAAACAGACCATTTTCAACCAAAAGACTTAACCTTCAACACACGAATTAATAATCGTCCTGTTGAAGGGTCCCTCCTGTGAACGCACACAGCGTGTGCTTTAAAAACAGGCATATAGCTTTTCCTGAATAAAGGGAGAAACACAAGCAACAGAATTCCTGCGCCAAATGCAGCCAAGCCATGTAACCAGTCAATCATAGTCAGCGGAATGATGAACAGGCAGTAGTGCAAAACACAGAATACCGTCGTGCATGTCTTCGCCCATCCAGGGACTAAAACATTTGGATCCACTTCGTAAAATTTACTCTTTCTGAGAATGTCCTCAGAGGCTATCCGCATGCCTACGAACCAGAACAAAGGCAGGTACGTCGCTGAAAATAGAGACAGCACAATAATATTCCAATCAGACACTCGCGCACTTCCTTATTCATTGCTTCCCTGGATAAAAATCATTAGCGCGAATATATCATTTTAACGATATAACCCACGCTATAGACGGCTTTATTTCATCTGGCATAATACACTACGATGAGAAACATACCGAGCAATCTTATGCAAAGTCAAGATTAAAAAGGGACGCACGTTCTTAATCATGACATCTAAACCTTCATCTGCCATATCCATCGATTTATCGCTCAGCACCAGGTCTACTGCCATATCAGTCCATTCAATAAGAAACTGAGCAGTAACAGGCGAAAGCGCATGGACCCCAAAGGAGACTGGGCAACCTACTCTCAGTTTTCCACGTGGCTTCTGGTGAAGAGCAAATGCCTGTGACTCGCTATCTTCAATATCAGCTAATATCCGGCGGCAACTCTGATAATAAACCTGACCAAAATCGGTCAGACTTTGCCGACGCGTTGTGCGATTAAGTAAGCGAACGCCGAGATGTTCCTCTAACGCTTTGATATGCAGCCCAACCATGGTTCCGCTGATTCGCATCTCTTCAGCAACAGCGCTAAAGCTGCCCCTGTCCACGACGCGGACAAACACCGCCATACTTTCCAGTTTATTCACTATTATCAAGCCTGGCTTGTTAAAGATAAAAACATAACGCTGTTTATCAAATTTCACCAGCGGGTTTTAATCTGTTTTCACTTAGTGCAGGAGGGTTAAAAATGATGACCAATACAGAGCTCCGTGAGCGAGGAATGAGATTGTTTAATGAGCTGTATGGAAATGGCGCAGGAGAAGAACTACGAAAGGACATGGCCGATTTGTGCCCTGATTTTACTGATATCTCGATCGAATGGGCTATGGGAGGCATCCTTGCACGCCCGGGGCTGGACGCTAAAACTCGGGAGCTGGTTGTCATTGCTTCCTGCGTCACTCTGGGTCATACGGTTCCACAATTGAGGGCACACGCTCAGGCAGCGCTAAATGCAGGGGCAACCAGAGAAGAAATCATCGAGGTTGTCCTGCAATTACTGTTTTATGCAGGAGGTGCCGCGGTGCGCAATGCACTCGTCAATATACGCGATATTATAAATGCTGAGTTAAACGTCGAAGCGAAAATGTCCTGAAGACAATCGCTGTTTGCCATTCTAGCCATCCCATTTGACAAGCGTGCTGGCTCGGGTCATTGCCTGGCGCGTTTTTTGGATTGTCTGCATCACATTCCTAACCAGGCGTCACTGATTAAGGGAATGGGATGGCTAACTCGATTTCAGAGACGGTATCTCATCACTACATGCTGTCAGATACAAGGAAAGCGGGGAGGCAGAACCTGTCTTCGTCCAGTGCTAAAAATCCCACGCTATTAAAGGGATTTGTCTAAACGGTAGAATTTAAATCAACAACATACATGGCCATTTAATGATGCAAGTGATACTTGTTCGACACGCGGAAACAGAGTGGAATATAAAAGGAATAATTCAGGGACAGAGTGACAGTGCGTTAACCCCCCGCGGGGAGCGCCAAACATCAGCTTTACTTGCCGCGTTTGCAGCGAGTGATTACCGGGTAGACTACGTTTACACGTCTCCGCTTGGTCGTGCCTGGCAAATGGGACAGCGCCTGGCTGACCGTTTTCGTTGCCCATTGATAGCTGAGCCGGCCCTCAAAGAACAGGCCTTTGGCCAGTTCGAAGGTATGTTAACGTCACAGCTCATGCAACAACGTCCCCACGATGCGCATGCGTTATTCACACTTGATGCCGAGTATTGCCCACCAGAGGGGGAGTCATTAGCACAAGCAACCCGACGAGTAACAGGTTTCATACACAACCTACAAGAAACCACAGAATATCAGCGCATCTGTATTGTCACGCACGGGCAAGTCAGCCAGGGCGTGCTGGCGGTGCTTAAAGAAGGGACTATTGATAATTTTTCGCGGTACGCTCACCCTAATGCAAGTTACTCGGTGTTCGATTTCCGGGATGGGAAATGCCTGGCAATCAGATGGGGAATTGCCACACACCTGCTTCAACTCGAACGCCAGAACGCTTAATTTCATATGCCTCTCTGCGGCAAACAAGTGATACCCTGGAAGGTATGAACCCGCTTCAGGAATGCTTATGAAACCAACCCTTAATCAGTTGATTAACTTTTGCACTGTTGCTGAAACCGGAAACATTGGCAAAGCCGCCAGTAAACTTAATATTTCGCAGCCTCCCTTAAGCCGGCAAATAGCCCAGCTGGAAACTATCCTCGGTGCAAAGCTATTTAACCGGGCCGCAAAAGGGGTCAGTTTAACCCTTGCCGGGGAGCAATTTCTGCTGGACTGCCGCGCGATGCTGGCAATGCTGGAGCAGGCCTGTAATAACGTACGGGCAATAGAATCAGGACAGAAAGGGGTTCTGAAATTAGGCGCAACAATGTATGCCAGCTATAGCGTTGTGCCGCATGTTGCGATGCAGCACAGGAATACCTGTTCCGACGTGGAATTGCATTTTCAGGAGAGGGTCCCCTCTGATTTACACGCCGCATTACAGGATGGCAGATTGGACGCGGCAATCAGCTTCTCCGAGACGGCCACGCCGGGGATTCATTCACTGGTGCTCTTGCGTGAGCCGCTCATTGCCGCCCTTCCTGCCAACCACCCCCAGGTTCAACGCGAGCATTTCAGGCTTGAATCACTCTGTGATGACCCGTTCATCACGGTTCCGCGCGAGAGCGCGCCGATGCTCTATGATTCCATCCTTCATCAGTGCCTCAAAGCTGGATTTAGTCCGCAAATAGGTCTGGAAGCCTCCGTGCAGCAGACTGTGATGAATTTTGTGGCCCATGGTGTTGGTGTCGCGCTTATTCCCGCCAGTATGGAGAATGCTCAATTACGCGGTGTGGTTTACCGGAAGCTGGAAAATCCGAATATGGTGGAGAATATGCTGATGTGGTCGGCAAAGAACACTAATCCGGCTTTACCGGGTTTTGTGAACCTGTGCCGCAGTATCAGGGATAAACTGGATGCGGCACAGTCCGGACGGATTAACGATTAACTTTTACTGATGATGATTTCGATCACGTTAGGCTTGCCACTCGCCAGTGCGGCCTCAACGGCCGGGCCGATATCGCCGGCACGGATAACTTTTCTGGTCTCCAGCCCCATCGAGGCACCCAGTGCCTGATAATCCACTGCCGGATTAACCAAATCCATTGCGATGAAGCGATCTGTTTGGGCCGACGTATAATCCGCCTGAGAACGCATGAAGTTTTTCAATACGTTATATTCCGTATTATTCATGACAATAAAGGTGACTGGCAGTTTTTCATGTGCGGCCGTCCAGAGAGCCTGAGGGGAGTACATCGCCGCGCCGTCTCCCACAAAGCACACCACAGGCGCTTTTCCCAAACCGAGTGAATAGCCGACAGCCGCGGGCATTCCCCATCCCAGGCCACCGCCGCGTAAAAAGGCATATTGATCCGCGCGGTGACTGTTGAGAGATTTGCGAAGCGAACCGCTGGTGGCAATCGCCTCGTCAACAATGGCCACATCTGGTCCGATCGCCCTTGCTGCCTCAAACGCCGCCACCAGCGGCGTAATTACCGTAGCAGATTGTTGTTCCTGAACCTGCCCGAGCAGACTTTCTTTGCTCAATTTAAACTCATAAACCGCCTTTTCAAAACGGCGTTGATAATCACGGCGATGGTTTGCCGTGGCTTTCTCCAGTTCAGGTAGTAGCACCTTTAACGATGATTTAATATCGCCAACCACTGAGAGTTCACTACTGTAGGTGCGTCCCAGGTCGCCTGCATCAGCTGATAACTGGAACACTTTACACTGGTCCGGCACTGCCTGACCTTCGGTATAAAGAATAGTGATAAGCGACTTACCGCCAAGGGCAAAAATAGCATCGTACTGGCTTAATGCTCGGTTAATTTCCGTCGCTTTCGTGGACAGATTGCCCCGCCAGAGAGGGTGTGCTGTTGGGTAGGGGATCCGGTTCGGCCATGTTGAACCGTACACGTCAGCGGCAAGCATCTCAGCAAGAGCAACAACCTCATTGGCCGCTTCACTTTGATAGATTTCGTCGCCGGCAATCAGTGCGACGCTACCCGGAGTAAATGCCGCCAGCTTACTCGCCAGCAAAGGTAACGAACCCGCGACTGCATTGCGGTCGATAGTAGAAGGCGCGCCGATGCCGATAGCACTCATCGCCTCCATCACATCCATCGGAAGCGACAGGAAAACGGAGCCTTTCGGTGCAGCGTCAGAATCGTGGAAAGCCCGGCGAACTAATACCGGTAGCTGGTCAACGTGGGTAACCTCCTGTGACCATTTTGCGAACGTTTTACCCATACCGACCAGATCACCCAACAATAATGGGTCGGTTGTCGTGTGGCGTGAATCCTGCTGCCCCGCCGTCACCACCAGTGGTGTCTGTGAGCATTTTGCATTCAACAGATTTCCCATGCCGTGGCCTAAACCACCGGCGGTATGCAGATTCAGAAAGCCTGGTTTTTTTGCTGCCTGCGCATAACCGTCCGCCATGGCGACTGCACTCGCTTCCTGCAGAGCTAACACGTACTGAATTGACGGTTTTCTTAACAGCGCATCCATAAACGGCAGTTCGGTGGTACCTGGATTACCAAACACATATTCCACCCCTTCACTTTCCAGAACTTCTAACAATACATCACCGCCGCGGCGTGCATTGGCATTCTGGACTTTAGTTATTGCGTAACTCATAGAATGATCACCTCTGTCTGGGTATTCGTTCGCCCTGTCTGGCGGGTGATTCAATCTTAATAACAGGTATAACACCCTTTCCAATACTATATTGATGCCCAGTCATACCCTTTTAGGTATGGGAAGTCATTCGCTGTCCGCCAGGAGATGGAAAGCTATGACGGACTGAGACACTGACACTCAATCAAAGCCAGCCACATTATCGAAACCCTCTCTGATGTTTGCTATTCGCTGAATCTCGCCGCCGCAGTGCGAGCATAATGTCGGATTTTCTTTAGCCATCTACTCTGGCTCACCTGGTGCTGGAACCCCTTCTGGCGGGCATCAGACAAGATGACAGCGCAATATCACAACGATCGCGGTTTGACTCGATGAACGTGGAAGATGTCGTGACGTGAGAAATGGAGCTCTATCACCCTGCAATTTTTCAGCATTGAAGGATTCATGTTGGCGAGGAATTTTGCTGCGGTTTTGGGAAAGAAAAAATCGAAATAACCGGGCATCGCGCCCGGTTATCGTGTCAGTCCGAAATGGCCCTACGCATTCAACCCGCGATTTTTCAGCATCGGCTCAATCTGTGGATCGTGCCCGCGCCACTGGCGATAAAGTTCAGCTAAATCAGTGCTATTGCCGCGCGACAGAATCGCTTCCCGGAAGCGCTGACCGTTCTCACGGGTCAAACCGCCGTGCTCCACGAACCACTGATAGCCGTCGTCGGCCAGCATCTGGGTCCACAGATAGGCGTAATAGCCTGCCGCATAGCCGCCGCCAAAGATATGGGAGAAATAGCTGCTGCAATAGCGCGGCGGAACGGCCGCCAGATCCAGGTGTTCTTCCTGCAATATCTTCTGCTCAAACCCATCCACGTCCTCCGGTATCGCCGAGGTCGACAGGCTATGCCAGCGCATATCGAGTAACGCAGCAGCCAACAGCTCGCTCATGTCGTAACCTTTATTGAAGGTTGCCGCACGCAACATATTGTCGCGTAGCGCCTCCGGCATCGGCTCCCCGGACTGGTAGTGCTTCGCGTAGTGGGCAAACACCTGCGGCTGGCTGGCCCAGTGTTCGAAGATCTGCGAAGGAAATTCAACAAAATCGCGCGGGGTATTGGTTCCGGAGAGACTGGCGTAACGCTGGCTGGCGAACAGCCCATGCAGGGTATGGCCAAACTCATGGAACAGAGTGATCACCTCATCCCACGACAACAGCGCGCTCTGCCCTGCCTTCGGCCGGGCGTAGTTGCAGACATTGTAGATAACCGGTCGCTGCTCCCGCAGGGTAGACTGTTCGACAAACACATCCATCCAGGCGCCGCCGCTTTTTGAGTCGCGTGCGTAGTAGTCACCGTAAAACAGCGCCATCCCTTCGCCGTTGTGATCGAAGATCTCCCAGACCCGAACATCCGGGTGATAGACGGGGATATCGAAGCGCTCGACAAAGCGGAGGCCAAAGAGCTGCGTGGCCGTCCAGAAGACGCCATCCTGCAGCACGCGCTCGAGAGCAAAATAGGGTTTAAGCTGCGCATCATCAATGGCAAAGGCAGCTCGCCGCACCTGTTCGCTGTAATAGAGCCAGTCCCATGCTGCGGCGTGAAACGTCCCGCCCTCGTTGTCAATCACCTGCTGGATGTCAGCCAGCTCTCGTTCCGCCCGCGCCCGCGCTGCCGGCGCGATCCGGCGCATAAAAGTTAATGCCTCCGCCGGAGAGGCGGCCATTTGATCGGTCAGCGCCCAGCTGGCGTAATCGGCCGCGCCCAGCAGTTCCCCCTGCTGCGCGCGGATCGCCGCCAGTCGCAGCACCAGGCGACGTGTATCATGCTCATCGCCCTGCTGATTGCGCGTCCAGCCGGCGGCAAAGAGATTCTCCCGCGTCTGTCGGTCGCGCAAAGAGAGCAGCGGCGGCTGCTGGGTGGTATTGGTCAGCGTCAGCAGCCAGCGGTCACTGAGCCCTTTTTCCCGCGCCGCGTCGGCGGCCGCCGCTATCTCCTCATCCGCCAGGCCATCCAGTTGATGTCGGTAATCAACCACCAGTCCACCGTTTTTGGCCGCCCCCAGCAACCGCTGCTGGAACTGACTTTGCAGGGTCGCCGCTTCGGTGTTCAGCGTGCGCAGCACCGCCTTCTGCGCTGGCGCCAGCGTCGCCCCGGCATGGACAAAACGTTGCCAGGTGAGGGTCAGGAGACGATGAGATTCGCTGTCTAACGCCAGCGCGTCACGCTGCTCATAGACGCTGTTCACTCGCTGAAATAAGGCCTCGTTAAGCCAGATGTCATTCCCCAGCTCGGCGAGCTCAGCGGAAAATTCTTCATCCAGAGACTGAATGAACGGGTTGGTGTGGGCGCCAGCCATGGCGAAAAAGACCCGCGTCACTCGCGCCAGCAGCTGTCCGCTCTGTTCAAGGGCCTCAAGAGTGTTGGCAAAATTCGCCGGCTCCGGGTTGTCGATTATCGCGCGGATCTCCGCGCGCTGCTGCCGGACACCCTCATCAAACGCCGGGCGATAGTGGCAGTCCTGGATGAGATCAAACGGGGGTGCCTGGTAAGGCAGCAAACTGACGCTAAAAAAAGGATTTTGTTCAGACATCTTTCTCTCCTGCACAGGCTAATCCTGTAAGATTAGGCTTCTCCTTAAGGGGTCGCAATGATTTCCGTTACCGGTCGCCGTCTGTGCGTGCTATGGTATGAAAACACAAAAAGCGTTGAGGAACAGTAAGATGATTATCATGGTTACCGGTGCCACCGCCGGTTTTGGTGAAAGTATTACTCGCCGTTTCGTCGCTAACGGCCATAAAGTGATTGCCACCGGACGTCGTGAAGAGCGCCTGAAGACGCTGAAAGACGACCTCGGTGACAATCTTTATATCGCCCAGCTTGACGTCCGTAACCGCGCCGCCATTGAGACGCTGATTGCCGATCTGCCCGCCGAGTGGCAGGCGATTGACGTCCTGGTGAATAACGCCGGTCTGGCGCTGGGTCTGGAGCCGGCGCACCGCGCCAGCGTGGAAGACTGGGAAGATATGATCGACACCAATAATAAAGGGCTGGTGTACATGACCCGCGCGGTCCTGCCGGGTATGGTGGAGCGCAATCGCGGGCATATCATTAACATCGGCTCCACGGCAGGTAGCTGGCCTTATGCCGGGGGCAACGTCTATGGGGCGACCAAAGCCTTCGTCCGTCAGTTCAGCCTGAATCTTCGTACCGACCTGCACGGCACCGCGGTGCGCGTCACCGACATCGAGCCGGGTTTGGTGGGAGGCACCGAGTTCTCCAACGTCCGCTTTAAAGGTGATGACGCCAAGGCCGGGAAAACTTATGAGAACACCGAAGCCCTGACGCCGGAAGATGTGACCGAGGCGGTCTGGTGGGTGGCCACCCTGCCGAAGCACGTCAACATCAACACCCTGGAGATGATGCCGGTGAGCCAGAGTTTTGCCGGACTCAGCGTTCACCGCCAGGGCTAACCGTCAGCCACCCGGCCTGCGGGCCGGGTATGGGCGGAACCGCAAAAAACGCGTAAAATAGTGCGCATAATCCCTTAAAAAGTAACCATCAATGGCCGCAGAATCGCAACTGAATCCGACGCAACCCGTTAATCAGCAAATTTATCGCATCCTCCGCCGGGATATCGTTCACTGCCTGATCCCGCCTGGCACACCGCTGTCTGAGAAAGAAGTCTCCGTGCGTTTCGATGTGTCGCGTCAGCCGGTGCGCGAGGCCTTCATCAAGCTGGCGGAAAATGGGCTTATCCAGATACGTCCCCAGCGCGGCAGCTACGTCAATAAAATTTCCTTGTCGCAGGTGCGCAATGGTTGCTTTGTCCGCCAGGCGATTGAATGCGCGGTGGTCCGCCGCGCCGCCGGCATGATTAACGATGAGCAGGTTTATCAGCTGGAGCAGAATCTCCATCAGCAGCGTATTGCCGTCGACAGACAACAATCAAACGACTTTTTCCTGCTTGATGATGAGTTTCACCAGAAGCTGTCGATCATTGCCGATTGTCAGTTGGCGTGGGATACGGTGGAAAATATTAAAGCCGCCATCGACCGCGTGCGCTACATGAGCCTGGACCATATCACCTCACCGGAGATGCTCCTGCGTCAGCACCATGAGATTTTCACCGCGCTGGAAAAACGCGACGCGGAGGCAGTAGAGCAGGCAATGAATGTCCATCTACATGAAATCAGCGAGTCCGTGTTACTGATCCGCCAGGAGAACCGCGACTGGTTTAGCGAAGATTAATGGTCAGACGGCTGCCCAGCGTGGCTGACGCAGCCGTCGTCATTGAGGGGATTAACGGACGACCAGCACCGGCGTTTTGGCGTAGCGCAGAATCGACTCGGCGTTGGAGCCCAGCAGATGGGTGGAGATGCCCGGTTTGCGGGAACCAACCACTATCACATCGAACTCTTCGTTATTACTGATAGCCAGAATTTCGTCGCGCACGTTACCAAAGACCACCCGGGTATGGATCCGCGACATCGGAATGTCGAACAGTCGCGCCACCTCGCGCATCTTTTTCTCCGACTCTTCTTTCATATAGGCTTCAAATTTACGAATATCCGCCGTAAAGCCGCGTAATAGTGAACGACTGCTGTTCGGCAGAACGTTGAGCAATGTGATTTCACCGTTTTCTGCAGTGGCGAGGAATTCCGCGTGACGCACAGCTTTATCGCTTAAATCCATTTCAAAGACATCAACAGGCAATAAAATTTTTTTATACATGGCCCGTACTCCTTTTCCAGAGAAAGTTCTTTTTCAATGACTTAACTATGCCATTATGGCAGTAAATTACCAGCCATTATTCGGAAAAATAACAGCTAATTATCTTTAGTAAATCAGGGAAATATAGAGTTATGTATAGACATTGCGTTCGATCATCTTTTCAGCGCGCTAAAACCGATCGACAGCAAAAAAGAAATATCAGCGGAAGGTGGCAGAGATAACAAAATATCCGGTGTCGACGACGAGGCCGACACCGGAAGCGGATTATTGCTCGGCAGCCCACGCGGCGACAGTGGCTTTGGCCCCCAGCCGCTGCAGCGCCAGATAGGCGCGGGTCACCGCCGAGACGAAACGGGGCTCCTGCGGCAACGCCAGGCCGAAGATCGCCTCAATACCCAGCAGCGCTTTCACCCGCGCTTCACCCTCGGCGCTGGCCGCCACCGCCTGTTGGATAACCGGCAACAGCGGATCGCAAATCTCAATCGCCTGGCCGGCATCGTCAACGCCGCCGACATAGCGCATCCAGCCCGCCACACCGAGCGCCAGCAGCGTGAAATCTTGCTGGTGCGCCAGATGCCAGCGTACGGAGTCCAGCATGCGCTGCGGCAACTTCTGGCTGCCGTCCATGGCTATCTGCCAGGTACGGTGCTTCAGCGCCGGATTGCAGTAGCGGTCAATTAGCAGACTGGCATAGCGCGGAAGATCCACCCCCTGCACTTTCAGCGTCGGCGCCTGTTCGTCCAGCATCAGCGCCAGCGCCGCGCGGCGGTAGTTGTCATCCTGCATACAGTCGTTGATGTGCTGATAACCGGCCAGATAGCCCAGGTACGCCAGGAACGAGTGGCTACCGTTGAGCATCCTCAGCTTCATCTCTTCAAAAGGCACTACATCGGCGACCAGTTCCGCTCCCGCTTTTTCCCACTGCGGACGGCCGGCAACAAAGTTATCCTCAATCACCCACTGACGGAAAGGTTCGCAGGCCACCCCGGCCGGGTCGCGCACGCCGGTCAGTTGCTCAATTTTATCGAGGGTTTCCGCGGTAACGGCCGGGACAATGCGGTCCACCATGGTCGATGGGAAGGTGACGTTCTGTTCAATCCAGGCCGCCAGCTCCGCGTCCAGCGCCCGGGCGTAGGCGCAGACAACATTGCGCATGACGTGACCGTTTTCCGGCATGTTGTCGCAGGACATCACGGTAAAAGCCGGCAAGCCTGCCGCCCGACGGCGAGCCAGAGCCTCCACCACCACGCCCGGCGCCGATTTTGGCTGGTGTGGGTTGTGCAGATCGGCGACGATCAGCGGGTGATCGAGCTGCAGCTCGCCGCTGGCCGGCGAATGACAATAACCTTTCTCGGTAATGGTCAGGGAGACAATGGCTACCTGTGGCTCACACATCGCCGCCAGCACCGCGTCGAGGCCATCAACCTGGGCGTGCAGCGCCTGCTTCACCACCCCAACCACGCGTGCGGTCCAGGCGTCGGCGGACATTTCGGCCACAGTGTACAGCCGATCCTGCTGGCGGAGGTCGGCGATCTGCTGCTCGCCGCCGATGAGATTGACTTCGGTATAGCCCCAGTCGCTGCCATGTTCACTGGCAAGAATATCGGCATATACCGCCTGATGGGCGCGGTGGAATGCGCCAAAACCAAGGTGCACGATACGGGGGATCAGCGCGCTGCGATCGTAGCCTGGCAGCATGGCGTTGGCGGTTAAAAGGGTGTTTTCCATGATGACTCTCGTTGTTATGTGTCTCATCAACCATTCTCGGGGAGAACTCTCGAGGAGAATGCCTTTGTGTCTCAACCATCGCACGCAATTGGTATAACATCTTTGATTTCTGTCAACTACCATACAAGAAGATATGGCCGGTTCGCTGTCGGGAGTGAACCGTCACAAAATCATCGCTGATAGAATGGGAAACAGGCGCCGCGAGGAAATAAAAGAAGTCGACGAATGACACACCAGCCACGCGTCCCTGCGGGCCTGTCGCTTAACCGGGAGTCCGGTCTGGCAGTTAGTCGATACGGGTTTTAACGATAAAGAAGTAGCACAACGCCCCGGTGAAGGTCACGCCGGCGGCGATCACCAGCGCCAGATTAAAAGAATGAGTGGTATCCACCACCCACCCGGTGACGATCGGCGCAAAGGAGGCAAACACAAAGCTGCCAAAGTTCTGGATCGCTGCCACCGAAGCCACTTTATGCTCTGCCACCAATACCTGCACCAGCCCCCAGGCCGACGTCCCGGCAAAATGGACGCAAAACAGCGCCATGGAGATAAAAGCCACCGCCTGGGTCGGCGTGGAGGATTGCACCACCAGCAGGGTGCCCAGGGCCGACAGCACCAGACCGATCACGATCGCCGTTTTCCGGGTTTTCGCCAGATCGTAACCTCTGCGCGCCAGGGCATCGACCACCAGGCCATTGACCCACATCCCCACCGCCGCCGCAAGGAACGGGATCGCCGCCACCCAGCCGGTACGGGCCAGGCTTAATCCCTGCTGTGCCTGCAAATAGCCGGGCAACCAGGCGATATACAGCCAGCCGGTGTAGTTCACACCGGAAAAGCCCAGAATCATCCCCCAGGTGGTGCGCCGTTTAAACAGAGCCAGCCATTCGCTAAATTTCAGCGCCGGGCGGGCCACCTCCTCGCTGGCCAGATACTGCTGCTCCTCTTCCTGAAGGGTGAAGTGCCGGCGATTTCGGTAGCCCACATACCAGCACAGACCGACCACGATACCGGCTAAGCCAATCACCACAAACATCGTTCGCCAGCCCCAGGCCAGTTGCATAATAACCAGAGCCGGTGGCGCAATGGCCTGCCCCAGCACCGTCGAGGAGTTAAATATCCCCACCGCCGTACCGCGCTCTCTTTGCGCATACCAGTCATTGATTGATTTCACACCGGCGGGCATAAATGGCGCTTCACCAATCCCGAGGCCAATGCGCAGCAGAATAAAATGCGAGAACGAATTGACCATCCCGGTCAGGGCCTGCATTGCGGACCAGAAAATCAGTCCGGCGCCGAGCACAATGCGCGGTCCAACGCGATCCAGCAATATTCCCGACGGCAATTGTGCGAAGCCGTAGGAGAGCGAAAAGGCGGAGAGCAGCACCCCAAACTCGGTGGCGCTGAGTCCCAGGTCGGCGCGTATCGCCTCCCCGGCGACGCTCAGCGAAGAGCGGTCAAGAAAGTTGACGATACCGGCGATAAACAGCAGCGTCAGGGTGATCTTCTGCACCCGACGGATACGCAGCGGCGTCGCCCCCGTCCGGGCGGCAAGTGTCTCGATAGCCATCGTTGTTCCTTACAGAGTCATAACAAAAGAGAATGTCTGATAAGTAAGGCAACAGGTCGACTACCATACAAGAATTAAGGTTTAAAAAAGTGGCAGCGATCACACAAGGCGAGCTCAGGCCCGCCCCCAGCCCGCTACGATGATCAGCATGCCGCACAGGGCGATGATCGCCCCGGCCCAGTCGTAATGGCTGAGCTTGACGCCATCCACGACCCGCAGCCAGAGTAAGGCGGTACAGACGTACACCCCACCGTAGGCGGCATAGACCCGCCCGCTGGCGGCAGGATGGAGCGTCAGGAGCCAGACGAACAGCGCCAGCGCCAGGCCGGTGGGGATCAACAGCAGCGGCGTGGCCCCGCGCTTTAACCATAGCCACGGCAGATAGCAGCCGATGATTTCGCACAGGGCGGTGGCAAAGAACAGGAGCGTTGTTTTGAGCATTAAAAGATTCGTAAATGAGACAAAGCGTTGAACTATTCTACGCGATAATAGCCCTTTCCCTAGGCTGTTTTGTCGGCTATGCCCGGCAAAAGAGCTGTAGTAAACTTAACCTGAGGGTTAACCCATCACTTAAAGGAAATCGTGATGAACATGACACTGAACAAACGCTGGTGCCTGACCGCCATTCTGGCGTTGAGCGCCGTGGTCTATACCTCCAGCTCCTTCGCCGCCACCGACCGGCTGGTGATTGAATCTGGCGACAGCGCGCAAAGCCGTCAGCAGGCGTCGATGGAAAAAGAGCAATGGAACGACACCCGCAGCCTGCGCCAGAAGGTCAATAAGCGGGCGGAAAAAGAGTGGGACAAAACCGATGTCGCCTTCGACGCGCAGGATAACTGCCAGAAGAGCGCCAACGTCAATGCCTACTGGGAGCCGAACACTCTGCGCTGCCTTGACCGCCGCACCGGCCGGGCAATCAATCCCTGATCCGCTTCCTGTCAACGCTGGCGCCTGCGGGCGCCGCCTTTCATAACGCGCTGTTCAGCTTTAACCACAGGATTACCCATGACCGACGCGCTACACGTCAAACTCCGCCCCCTAGAACGGGAAGATTTGCGCTTTGTCCACCAGCTCGATAACAACGCCAGCGTCATGCGCTACTGGTTTGAAGAGCCGTACGAGGCCTTCGTTGAGCTCTCCGATCTGTACGACAAACATATCCACGATCAAAGCGAGCGTCGCTTTGTCATCGAATGCAATGGCGATAAAGCCGGGCTGGTAGAGCTGGTTGAAATCAACCATGTTCATCGGCGGGCCGAGTTCCAGATCATTATCTCACCGGACTTCCAGGGAAAAGGCCTTGCCACTCGCGCGGCGCGGCTGGCCATGGACTACGGTTTTACGGTTCTTAATCTGTATAAGCTGTATTTGATTGTCGATAAAGAGAATGAAAAAGCGATCCATATTTACCGCAAGCTTGGCTTTATCGTCGAGGGTGAACTCATCCATGAGTTTTTCATTAACGGCGAGTACCGCAACACCATTCGCATGTGTCTGTTCCAGCACCAGTATCTGGCCGAACACAAAATCCCAGGACCGGCCCTGCTGAAGCCGACGGCTCAGTAATAATCAATGCGGTTCTTGATGGTGTAATGGCGTGTCAGCGGCGGCTGCACGCTTTCATCAATCACCTGCAGCTCACAGCTCAGCGGATTGTCGTGGCGATCGTAGTCGCAGGTCTGGCGTACCGTGCCCAGCGTGCGTTCGTTGAAGGTGCTGATGGCGGTATAGTCCATTTTCTTGCGCGGATCTTTCGACGGCGTGGAAGCGACGGTAAATTGCTCTTCTTTGGCGGTGGTGGTTTTTCCCAGCGGATAGCCATCGCTGTCATAGCGGTAGGTGGCGGTGGTCTCTTTGCCGCGGGCGCGAATAATAAAACCGTTATCATCCGTCTCCCAGCTCACCCCCGTGGCGGGCATCTCTGCCAGCTGACACTTGCCCTGCAGGCGCAGTCGCTTCTCGTGGGTGCGCCCATCGACGTAATAGTTGGCATCCAGCAGCAGCGTGGCGCCGGTATTGTTCTCCACATCTTCCAGGGTCAGCAGATCGAAACATCCCTCTTTTGACAGCTGAGCGCTCACCTTCTTGACCACCACATCGTGTTCATCCAATAGCGTCTGGCTAAAATCTTTCACCGGCCCGCGCAGCGGATCGAACTCAAACTCATTGGAAAAACTCGCCATCTCCGGGGTGAAGGCTTCCGGGGCGCTTTGGCGGTCGCACGCCGTCAGCAGCAGCGCTGCCGGGATCAGCCAATACAATCTTTTCACAGGCGATTCCTTTTGTGTACATCAGATCATATTAGCAAATACAATTGTTTACACCAGTTCTGCTATGCTTAATTCTGGATAACATCGATAAGGAGTGTAAGATGAAACTATCCCTCTGGACAGGCGCTGCGCTACTGCTGTGCTCCACGGCCGTGCTGGCGGCCCCCGACTCTTGTGAACGGGTCAAAAGCGACATCCAGCAGAAGATCATCAACAATGGCGTACCGGAAACCGCCTTCAGCCTGGCCATTGTGCCAAACGATCAGGCAGACCAGCCCGGGGTTCAGGTGGTCGGTCATTGCGCCAATGACACCTTCAAAATCACCTATACGCGTAACAGCGACAGTCCCGCCGAAAACGACGCTCAGTAAGCCCACTTCGGTTTCAAATGAAAGATCTTATCCCTGCATTGACCAGGGATAAGATCTGCTGGCTACCCATAACGTATTATCGCTCACCCCTGCGTCTGTTAATGACGTGGCGGCCCTTCTCCGCACAGCATAACTATCATGGAGTGAGCAATGTCGAATCAGGAATCCCCCGGCGGCGTCTCCCGACGCGCGCTACTCAAATCCACAGCCCTCAGCTCTCTGGCGCTGGCCGCCGGCGGGCTTACCCTGCCCTTTACACTGCGCAGCGCCGCGGCAGCAGTACAACAGGCTACCGGCGACAACACCCGCATTGTCTGGGGCGCCTGTTCGGTCAACTGCGGTAGCCGCTGCGCCCTGCGGCTGCACGTGCGGGATGATGAAGTGGTTTACGTCGAAACGGATAATACCGGCGACGACCGCTACGGCGACCACCAGGTCCGCGCCTGCCTGCGCGGGCGCTCTATTCGTCGGCGCATCAATCATCCGGATCGCCTTAACTATCCCATGAAGCGCATCGGCAAGCGCGGGGAAGGCAAATTTGAACGCATCAGCTGGCAGGAGGCGCTGGATATCCTCGCTGACCGTCTGAAAAGCACCGTTGCCCAGTATGGCAATGAAGCCGTGTACATTAACTACTCTTCGGGGATCGTCGGCGGCAACATCACCCGTTCGTCGCCTTCAGCGTCGCCGGTAGCGCGGCTGATGAACTGCTACGGCGGCTCGCTTAACCAGTACGGTACCTACAGCACCGCACAGATTGCCTGCGCGATGCCCTATACCTACGGCAGCAACGACGGCAACAGTACTTCGGATATTGAAAACAGCAAGCTGGTGGTGATGTTCGGCAATAACCCAGCGGAAACCCGGATGAGTGGCGGCGGCATTACCTGGTATCTGGAGCAGGCTCGCGAGCGCTCTAACGCGCGGATGATCGTTATCGACCCGCGCTACACCGATACCGCCGCCGGTCGGGAAGATGAGTGGATCCCTATTCGTCCCGGCACAGACGCCGCGCTGGTCGCCGGTATCGCCTGGGTGCTGATAAACGAGGATCTCGTCGACCAGCCATTCCTCGACAAATACTGCGTTGGCTACGATGAGAAAACGCTGCCGGTCGGGGCACCGGCAAACGGCCACTACAAAGCGTATATTCTTGGCGAGGGTGACGACGGCGTCGCCAAAACGCCGCAGTGGGCCTCGCGTATTACCGGCATCCCCGCCGATCGCATCATTAAGCTGGCGCGCGAAATCGGCATGAGTAAACCGGCTTATATTTGCCAGGGCTGGGGACCGCAGCGCCAGGCCAACGGCGAACTCTCCGCCCGCGCGATCGCCATGCTGCCGATCTTAACCGGCAACGTGGGCATCAACGGCGGCAACAGCGGCGCCCGCGAATCAACCTACACCATCACTATCGAACGTCTGCCGGTGCTGGAAAATCCGGTGAAGACCGCCATCTCCTGCTTCACCTGGACCGACGCCATCGCTCGAGGCCCGGAGATGACCGCCACCCGCGACGGCGTGCGCGGCAAAGAGAAGCTGGATGTGCCGATCAAGTTCCTGTGGAACTACGCGGGCAACACCATCATCAACCAGCACTCCGACATCAATAAGACCCACGAGATCCTGCAGGACGAAAGCAAGTGCGAGACCATTGTGGTTATCGACAACTTTATGACCTCGTCGGCGAAATACGCCGACCTGCTGCTGCCCGATCTGATGACCGTTGAGCAGGAAGATATTATTCCCAACGACTACGCCGGCAATATGGGCTATCTCATTTTTATCCAGCCTGCTACCTCGGCGAAGTTCGAACGCAAACCGATTTACTGGATCTTAAGTGAAGTGGCGAAACGGCTCGGCGACGACGTGCATCAACGTTTTACCGAGGGGCGCACGCAGGCGCAGTGGCTGCAGCATCTGTATGCCAAAATGATGGCGAAAGACCCCGCGCTACCTGGCTACGACGACCTGAAACAGATGGGCATCTACAAGCGTAAAGATCCGAACGGCCACTTCGTCGCCTATCGCGACTTCCGCCGCGATCCTGAAGCGCATCCGCTCAAAACCCCGTCCGGAAAAATTGAAATCTACTCCAGCCGGCTCGCCGAGATTGCCGCCCACTGGCAGCTGGAGAAAGACGAAGTTATCAGCCCGCTACCGGTCTACGCCTCCACATTTGAAGGCTGGGACGATCCGCTGCGCAGCCAGTATCCGCTGCAGCTGTTTGGTTTCCACTATAAAGCGCGCACCCACTCCAGCTACGGCAACGTCGATGTATTACAAGCGGCCTGTCGCCAGGAAGTGTGGCTCAATCCGCTTGACGCGGAAAAACGCGGGATTAAAAACGGCGATATGGTGCGCGTCTTTAATCAGCGCGGCGAAGTCCGTCTTCCGGCGAAAGTGACGCCACGCATCATGCCGGGCGTGTCGGCGATGGGCCAGGGCGCCTGGCACGACGCGAATATGGCCGGAGACCGGATCGACCATGGCGCCTGCATGAATACGCTGACCACCCACCGCCCATCGCCGCTGGCGAAGGGGAATCCACAGCATACCAACCTGGTCGACATCGAAAAGGTTTAAGGAGTAAACCATGAGCACGCAATATGGATTCTTTATCGATTCCGCTCGCTGTACCGGGTGTAAAACCTGCGAACTGGCCTGTAAGGACTACAAGAATCTCACCCCGGAGGTCAGCTTCCGCCGCATCTATGAGTATGCCGGCGGCGACTGGCAGGAGGACAACGGCGTCTGGCAGCAGAATGTGTTCGCCTACTACCTCTCCATCGCCTGTAACCACTGCGAAGATCCGGCCTGCACCAAGGTCTGCCCAAGTGGGGCGATGCACAAGCGCGACGATGGTTTTGTGGTGGTCAACGAAGCGGTGTGCATTGGCTGCCGCTACTGCCATATGGCCTGCCCGTACGGCGCCCCGCAGTACAACGCCGACAAAGGCCACATGACCAAGTGCGACGGCTGTCACGAGCGCGTCGCCGAGGGGAAAAAGCCGATCTGCGTCGAGTCCTGCCCGCTGCGCGCGCTCGATTTCGGGCCGATTGCCGAGCTGCGCGCCAAGCACGGCCAGCTGGCCGCAGTGGCCCCGCTGCCGTCGGCGCACTTTACCAGGCCGAGTATCGTGATCAAACCTAACGCCAATGCCCGTCCGTGTGGCGATACCACCGGTTATCTGGCAAATCCAAAGGAGGTGTGAGATGGGAAGCGGATGGCATGAATGGCCGCTGGTGCTGTTTACGGTACTGGGGCAATGCGTGGTCGGCGCGACCCTCGTCAGCGGGCTGGGCTGGCTATCGCTGACAGACCAGCGCGAAGCGCAGCAGCGGCTGGTGCGCAGCATGTTTTTTATCTGGCTGCTGATGGGTATTGGTTTTCTGGCTTCGGTGATGCATCTCGGTTCGCCGCTGCGCGCGTTTAACTCGCTGAACCGCGTCGGCGCCTCGGCGCTGAGCAATGAAATCGCCAGCGGCGCCTTGTTCTTCGCCGTGGGAGGATTCTGGTGGCTGCTGGCGGTAGTGGGCAAAATGCCAGCGGCGCTGGGTAAAGTCTGGCTGGTGATCGCCATGCTGTTGGGGCTGCTGTTTGTTCTGGCGATGACCCGGGTTTACCAAATCGATACCGTGCCAACATGGTACAATGGCTACACTACCAGCGCGTTCTTCCTGACGGTGCTCCTCAGCGGGCCGCTGTTCGCCGCCCTGCTGCTGCGGCTGGCGAAAGTCGACTTTAACGGCTGGTTTTTTGCCGGACTCAGCGTGGCCGCGCTGGCGATCGGCGCCGCCGTTATCATCATGCAAAGCGCCGGACTCAGTACCATTCACAGTTCAGTCCAGCAGGCAGCCACCCTGCTGCCAGATTACGGCACACTCCAGGCGTTACGCCTGATACTGCTGGCTCTCGGTCTTGGCTGCTGGTTGTGTCCGCTGATCCGCCGCCAACCGCCGCGCGCTACGGCGCTGCTGATCGGCCTGCTGCTGGTCTTGATCGCGGAATGTATTGGTCGCGGCCTGTTTTATGGTCTGCATATGACCGTCGGTATGGCGGTTGCCGGTTAATGAGACGGCGCGCTGGCGCGCGCCGCAGAAAGGAATAAGTAATGATGCCGATCCCAAACCGCGACGCTGTCGCGTTAAGCGCTCGCACCCTGGGCGCGCTGTTCTCTTATGCGCCGAATAGCGCGCACATTGCGCCGCTGGTCGCCGCCTTCCAGGACGGCAGCTGGCAGCAACAGTGGCCCTTCCCGGTAACCGCCCCGCTGGCGTCAGCCTTTGCCGCGTCGACGGAAGAGTCATTACCGGAAGCCTGGCAACGCCTGTTTATCGGCCCGTGGGCCCTGCCGGCGCCGCCATGGGGATCCGTCTGGCTGGATAAAGAGTCAGTGCTGTTTGGCGATTCCACGCTGGCCCTGCGCGAGTGGATGCGCACGAACGGCATCGCACTGGACGCCGAGCGTAACGAACCGGAAGATCATTTCGGCACCCTGCTGCTGCTGGCGGCATGGCTGTGCGAGACGGAGCAGGATGCGTTGTTTGCCCAGCTGCTGGCCTGGCACCTGCTGCCGTGGTCCGGGCGCTTCCTGAGCGTCTTTGTCGACCATGCCGCCCACCCCTTCTACCAGGCGCTGGGTCAGCTGGCGCAGGCAACGCTGGCGCAGTGGCAGGAGAATCTGCCGATCGCCGTGGCGGAAAAAGCGCTCTATCGTTAACCCTTCACCGCGCCGGTATCCGGCGCGGTTTTATTTCGTCGCTTCCCAGCCCCTCACCCGCACTTATCGCTTTTGCATCTAAGGTTATTCCCTATCACAATAAGGCCATGTTTTCCGAACCTCGCCGTAACTGATGCACCGTCTTCATCCCTATCCTGATGTCCAGGTGATGTTTCGCCGCCTGCTGATCGCCACGCTGATTGGCCTTCTCGCCGCCCTGGCGGTGGCGCTGTTTCGCCATGCGATGGTGGTGCTGGAAACGCTGTTTCTTGGCAATGACAGCGGGAGCCTGGTCAACGCGGCGCAGTCGCTGCCGACGTGGCGGCGGCTGATTACCCCGGCGCTGGGCGGCCTAGCGGCAGGGACACTTCTCTGGCTGTGGCAGCGACGCAGCATCGCGCGCCCGCATGCCGCCACCGATTATATGGAAGCCCTGGAGACCGGCGACGGTTGCTTCGATACGCCGGCAAGCCTGGTGAAATCGCTGGCGTCATTGCTGGTCGTGGTCACCGGCAGCGCGATTGGCCGGGAAGGCGCCATGATCCTGCTGGCCGCGCTGGCGGCGTCGCTGTTCGCCCGCCGCTTCACGCCGCAGACTGAATGGAAGCTGTGGGTCGCCTGCGGCGCCGCTGCCGGGATGGCCAGCGCCTATCATGCCCCGCTGGCCGGCAGCCTGTTTATTGCTGAAATTCTCTTTGGCACGCTGATGCTGGCCTCGCTCGGGCCGGTCGTTATCTCGGCGGTGATCGCCCTGCTGTTGACGCAGTTTCTCAACGGCGGCGCCACGCCGCTGTACCACGTCGTCCTGCAGCAGAACCTCAGCGCGCTGCACTATGGTTTAATGTTGGCGACTGGCCTGCTGGCCGGGCTGTGCGGCCCGCTGTTTATCTGGCTGATGGACTACAGCCACCGCGGGTTCGTCAAACTGAAACTGACGCCGCCGTGGCAGCTGGCGCTGGGGGGGCTGATTGTCGGCGGCTTATCGCTCATCACCCCGGCGGTGTGGGGCAACGGCTACAGCGTGGTGCAAAGCTATTTGCAGATGCCGCCGTCCGGCGTACTGCTGGCCGGCGTTTTCCTGTGCAAACTGCTGGCGGTGCTGGCCAGCAGCGGCTCCGGCGCGCCGGGCGGGGTCTTTACCCCCACGCTGTTTGTCGGCCTGGCGATGGGCATGCTGTTTGCCAGCGTCAGCGGGCTATGGCTACCGGGGAATGAAGAGATGGCTATGATGATCGGTCTGACCGGCATGGCGGCGTTTCTGGCTGCCACCACCCATGCGCCAATCATGTCGACCCTGATGATTTGTGAGATGACCGGGCAGTATGCGCTGCTGCCCGGCCTGCTGATCACCTGCGTGGTGGCGTCGGTGCTGTCGCGGACGTTACGCCGGGATTCGATCTATCGCCATCACGTTGCCGAGCATGTCTAAGTCGACGTAGCGGCTCAGCTCACGCTGTTCGGCGCGCGGCAGGTACGGCAGCTCGCCAATCAGCGGCGCCGGCAGCTTCTTACTGAGGACATCGATGATTTCAGCGTAGTGCGCGAGACCGGGGTTGATGCGGTTGGCCACCCAGCCGATCAGCGGCAGCCCGTCATTGGCGATCGCCTGGGCCGTCAGCAGCGCATGGTTGATACACCCCTCCTGGATCCCCACCACCATCAGCACCGGGAGCTGCTCCTGTACCACCCATTCGGAGAGCGGTCGCAGGTCGTTCATCAGGCTGCGCCAGCCGCCGGTGCCTTCAACCACCACGTGATCGACCTGACCGGCCAGTCGCTGCAAACCATCCGACAGCAAACCGTAGTTGATCGGGCAGCTGTGCGCCACGCTGCTTTCGTCTTCACTTAACGCTATGGGATTGACAGCCTCATACGGCAACGCCAGCGTGGAGACGCTCTGCAGCACCAGCGCGTCTTTGTTACGCAAACCGTCTGGCGTCTCTTTGCTGCCCTTCGCCACAGGCTTGTACCCGGCCACGCTTTTGCCTCTGGCAGCAAGTGCCTGCAACAGCGCACGGGAAACCACTGTCTTCCCGACAGAGGTGTCTGTACCTGTAATAAAGAAACGCTTAAACATCACTAACCCCACAGTTTTGTCGATGAAATATACGGGAGAGAAATAATCAACAGTGGGCAAAGTCTACGTGATGCCGCCAGAGGTCGGCTTGAGATAGCGCAATTTTTGGTGTGACTATGAAAAAATGTTAACCCTGTAACAGTCGTATGAGTAAGGATCCGTTATAGAGCGCATCCTTGACCAGCGCCGCGCCAGCCATCGTGCCACGATTAGAAAACTGGGTGCTTTCAACCGCGATATGCTGGCTGTAGGCCGGGAGCGATTGTTGCCGAATGCAGCTGGAAATTGCCGGAAAAAGGATATCTGCCGCCAGATTAAACGGCGAGCCAATCAGAATTTTCTGCGGGTTAAACAGATTGACCATGATCGCCAGAATCCGCCCGACGTGGTTACCCACGCCGCTGATAATGTCTCTGGCCAGCAGATCGCCCTGCAGCGCGGCCTGGCACAGCCACTCCACGCTCAGCGGACGCTGGTGCAGCAGCGAGCTCATCGACTGGGCCATGCGCATCTGCGCCAGCTCCAGCACGCTCTCTACGCTGGCAATGGTTTCCAGACAGCCATGGTTGCCGCAGTAGCAGCGCTTGCCGTAGGGATCGACCTGAGTATGGCCGATCTCCACCAGGCTGCTGCTGCCAGCATGCAGCAGGCGTCCGTCGGTGATAACCCCGGCGCCGACGTTATGATCGATGACCACCTGAATGACATCCCGGGCGCCGCGCGAGGCGCCGAACAACGATTCCGCCATAGTCCAGGCGCTGATGTCATGCTGAATGTAGACCGGCACCCCGGTATGGTTGGCCAGCACATCGCCCAGCGGCACATCTTTGACATCCTCATAAAACGGCATGCGATGAATAATGCCATTTTCGGTATCAATAATACCCGGCATCGTCATGGCGATGGAGGTGAGCCGTTCCAGCTTCTTCTGGTGGCGAATAAAGAACCGATCGATATGATCAATAATACGGGTCAGAAACGGCGTGCTGTCGGTGAGGGCCAGCTCCAGCTGATCCTCCACCACCAGCTGACTGCTTAAATCACGCAGCGAAAGGTGGATTTCGCCGCGGCTGATGCGCACCGCAAGATAGTGCCAGGCCTCGGTTTCTACCATCAACCCCACCGCCGGGCGGCCACGGCTGCCGGGCTCCTGGATCTCCGTCTCCTGCACCAGATGCGCTTCCAGCATCTCGCGGACAATCTTGGTGATGCTGGCGGGAGCCAGTTGCGCAAATCGGGAGAGGTCGATACGCGATACCGGGCCGAGCTGATCAATCAGGCGATACACGGCGCCCGCATTGGTCTGCTTAATTTGATCGATATGGCCTGGTTGACTATCCGCTACCACCATTGACTCCCTTTATTTTCGCGCTTCGAAATAAACTTTCGGCTATGGTGAAGCACTTCGATGGTGAACGTCAAATTTTTACTTAGCCTTGTGATTTACCGCACATTTCCAGCCTCTTTTCGCCTCAATTGTGCTCGGTTCTCCAGGCCAGCAGCGACTCGCGAAAGCGTTTTGCCAGCGCTCCCTGTTCATGATGTTTCGACCACACCAGCCACATCTCCGACACCGCATCCTGTTCGTCGATCGGCAGCCAGCGCATTTCACTGAGCTGTACGCGCTGAAAGGAGGCCGGCAGGATAGACACCCCCAGTCCGGCGGCCACCAGACCAATAATGGTCATCGCCTCCCCCACCTCCTGGGCAATCACCGGCGTATGACCGTAACGACGCAGCAAGCCGAGGATATCGTCATACAGGCCGGTACCCACGTGCGGGTCGAAAAAGACGAAGGGTTCGCGCGCCAGCGCCGCCAGGCTGACCGAGGGCTGGCGGGCCAGCGGATGGTCGGCCGGGACCATCGCCAGCAACGGCTCGCGCAGCACCCGCTCCCACGCCAGGGTGTCCGGCAGTTGGGTATTGCGCAGGAGCCCCAGATCGAGAGCCCCCTCGCTCAGTGGCACAATCTGTTCGCGAGTGTTGGTCTCGCGGGTCAAAATATGCACATCCGGGTAGCGCTGACGAAACATCGACAACGTATCGGATACCGCCTTGATAAAGGGGGCCGAGGAGGTAAAGCCGATACGCAGTTCGCCGGTTTCACCGTGATGCAGACGCGCAGCGCGGGCGGCCGCGTCATCCACCTGGGCAAGAATTTGTCGGCTATCGGCGAGAAACTGCTTTCCGGCCGCCGTCAGACTGACGCTGCGATTGGTGCGCGCGAACAGGCGGGCGCCGGTCTGCTGCTCGAGGATCTGAATTTGCTGGCTTAACGGCGGTTGAGAAATATTCAGTCGCGCTGCGGCCCGGCCAAAATGTAATTCCTCCGCGACGGCGACAAAATAGCGCAGATGACGCAACTCGATATTCATATTTAAAACGTCTTATTTGAGATTATTAATATATTAGACAGAATATTTACATTTTCATACCCTAAAAATGTGAGCTGAATGGTCACAACATTCTGTTGGTAAGCAGCAACTTCTACGCAAGGAATTCTCTGTGAGTCGTACAACAACCGTTGACACCGTGCCGGCGGGCGAGGTCAGCGTCGCTGGTGCATCCCGCCCGGATCAGTTTATTAAGCGCGGCACCCCGCAATTTATGCGCGTCACCCTCGCGCTGTTCTCCGCCGGTTTGGCCACTTTTGCTCTGCTCTACTGCGTGCAACCGATCCTGCCGGTGCTGTCGAACGAGTTCGGCGTCTCCCCGGCCAGCAGCAGTATTTCACTCTCCATTTCCACGGCGATGCTTGCGGTGGGCCTGTTGTTTACCGGCCCGCTATCCGACGCCATCGGGCGCAAGCCGGTGATGGTCACCGCCCTGCTGCTGGCCGCCTGCTGCTCGCTGCTGTCGACCATGATGACCAGCTGGCACGGCATCCTCATTATGCGTGCCCTGATCGGCCTGTCGCTGAGCGGCGTGGCGGCGGTCGGCATGACCTACCTGAGTGAGGAGATCCACCCCAGTTTCGTCGCCTTTTCGATGGGGTTATATATCAGCGGCAACTCCATCGGCGGCATGAGCGGCCGCTTGCTGACCGGGGTCTTTACCGATTTCTTCGGCTGGCGCGTGGCGCTGGCGGTGATCAGTGGCTTCGCGCTGGCCGCGGCCATCATGTTCTGGCGCATTCTGCCCGAGTCGCGCCATTTCCGCTCGACCTCGCTGCGACCGAAAAACTTGCTGATCAACTTTCGTCTGCACTGGCGCGACCGCGGTCTGCCGCTGCTGTTCGTCGAAGGTTTTCTGCTGATGGGCGCTTTTGTCACCCTGTTTAACTATATTGGCTACCGGCTGATGATGTCGCCATGGTCGCTAAGCCAGGCGGTGGTAGGCCTGCTGTCGGTAGCTTATCTCACCGGGACCTGGAGTTCACCGAAGGCAGGGGCCATGACCGTACGCTTTGGCCGCGGACCGGTGATGCTCGGCTTTACTGCTGTCATGCTCTGCGGCCTGCTGCTGACGCTCTTTTCTTCCCTGTGGCTTATTTTCATCGGTATGCTGCTGTTTTCCGCTGGCTTCTTCGCCGCGCATTCCGTCGCCAGCAGCTGGATTGGCCCACGCGCCCGCCGCGCCCGCGGTCAGGCGTCATCGCTGTATCTGTTCAGCTATTATTTGGGTTCAAGTCTTGCCGGGACGTTAGGCGGGGTATTCTGGCATCACTACGGCTGGAACGGCGTCGGTGGGTTTATCGCGCTGCTGCTCCTTGCCGCGCTGTTGACCGGCACCTGCTTACATCAACGACTGAAATAGTCGCGTGTGACGTGGCCTGCGGGCCACGTTTCACCACATGCCCATAATGGAAGACAAGCCCATCAACTCTCTGACGGCATCAACGGACAGCAGTGCAATAAACAGCCAGGTGAACGGATTCATAACCCCCCCCCGAACCTCCAGACCTGTGTAATCGATCACAGTTTAGTACCGATATGTTACCGTTTTCTGTCACACCGATCACAGAGGTGAGCTTATTCTCCCGCCATGTGTCTTTCCCTTCCCCTGTGCGCAACGCTCGACCCGCCGGGCGTATCAGGATAGTGTAGATGGATACCGATAACCTGTTCATTCACCTGTCACGGACCGAACGCCACTATGACTGAAAATACGCCTTATCAGCAGCTTACTCGTACCTTTCAGCGCCTGTCGCGCTTTTCGCATCTCTCCGCCATCGCTGGCTGGGATATGTTTGCGATGATGCCCCCAGGTGGCAGCGCCGCCCGGAGCGAAGCGCTGGCGGAGCTCGGCGTGCTGCAGCATCAGATCCTGACCGATAAAAAAGTGGGCCAATGGCTGCAGGAGGCCCGCCAGCAGGACCTCAACGACGTCGAGCAGGCCAATCTGCGGGAGATGCAGCGTCAGTACGATCAGGCCGCGCTGTTACCGGAGAGCCTGGTGGAGGCAAAATCCCTTGCTGGCAGCCGCTGTGAGCATGCCTGGCGCAGCCAGCGTCCCGCTAACGACTGGGCTGGCTTTGCCGACAATCTTCGCGAGGTGGTCAAGCTGAGCCGTCAGGAAGCGCAGATCCGCGCCGATGCCAGAGGCGGCTCACGCTACGACGCGCTGCTCGATATTTTCGAACCAGATATGACCAGCGCCCGGCTGGATAGCCTGTTTGCCGACCTCAAGTCCTGGCTGCCTTCCCTGCTGCGGCAAGCGGTCGCTAAGCAAGCGACGCAGACATTACTCGCCCCGCAGGGGCCTTTCCCGATTGCCGCTCAGCGCGAGCTGGGCCTGCAGGCCATGCGCATCCTCGGCTTTGACTTCGACGGCGGGCGCCTCGACATCAGCGCTCACCCGTTCTGCGGCGGCGTCCCCCAGGATGTGCGCATCACCACCCGCTACAACGAAAACGACCTGCTCAGCGCCCTGTTCGGCGTGATCCACGAAACCGGCCACGCCCGCTATGAACAGAATCTGCCTCGCCCGTGGGTCGACCAGCCGGTAGGACTCGCTCGCTCCACCGCTATCCACGAGTCGCAGAGCCTGTTTTTTGAAATGCAGCTGGGACGTAGCGAGCCTTTCCTCAACCGCCTGTTACCGGCGGTGCGTGAGCGTTTTGGCGATCAACCAGCCTTTAGCAGCGACAACTTTGTCGCCTGGAATCAGCGGGTGAAACCGGGCTTTATTCGCGTCGATGCCGATGAGGTCAGCTACCCGGCGCATGTGATCCTGCGTTATGAAATTGAACGCGCGCTGATTGACGGCGAGATTGAAGTAGATGATATCCCGGCGCTGTGGGACGAGAAGATGCAGCACTGGCTGGGGCTGTCGACCACCGGCAACTACCGGGACGGCTGCATGCAGGATATTCACTGGACCGACGGCGGATTCGGCTATTTCCCTTCCTATACGCTGGGTGCGATGTATGCCGCCCAGCTGATGGCCGCCGCCCGGCGCGCGCTGCCGACGTTAGACCGCGATATTGCGGAGGGCGATTTCAGCGCCCTGTTCGACTGGCTGCGGCAGAATATCTGGCAGCATGGCAGCCGCTTCTCCACCTCGCAGCTGATCCAGCAGGCCACCGGCGAGGATCTCAACAGCCGCTACTTCCGCGAACACCTTACCGCCCGCTATCTGTGATCGTACGCGCCGGGCTACCCGGCGCGTCCTTCCACTCCCCACGGCCAGGCGTGTTGTACATTCGGTTACACGCCGATACCAAACACTCACGGAAAGCTCGAAAAGACAAGCATATAGTGATTTCACCGGCCCCGCAGTGGGGTTGAAATTAAGAAAACTTTTCGAGGATATCAGAATGAAAAAAGTATTAGCTCTGGTCGTTGCCGCTGCTATGGGTCTCTCTTCTGCCGCTTTCGCTGCTGACGCAGTAAGCACCACTCAGGCACCGGCTGCTACCCACAGCACTGCTGCCAAGACCACCCATCACAAAAAACACCACAAAGCCGCGGCAAAACCAGCTGCAGAGCAGAAAGCTCAGGCTGCCAAAAAACACAAAAAAGCAGAAGCTAAACCAGCCGCTGCCCAGAAAGCCCAGGCCGCTAAAAAACACAAAAAAGTAGAAGCTAAACCCGCTGCTCCGCAGAAAGCTCAGGCGGCTAAAAAGCACCACAAAGCTGCGGCTAAACCGGTAGCACAGAAAGCGCAGGCTGCAAAAAAACACCACAAAACCACTAAACACCAGGCCGCTAAACCTGCTGCACAGCCGGCAGCATAATTCCTCCCGGTGAACTAACCTTCTTAATAATCGGCGCTGTTTCAGCGCCGTTTTTTCTGGAGAGCACTATGCTGCGGCGCTATCGTTTCGAGCTCATCCTGATCCTGTTAATCATTTGCGCAGTGGTTGCTACCCGCTTTTTCCTCTATTAATCATTTCCGCCACGCTCTCATTTACTGCTTCTGCTGGCTTTGCAGAATAATAAATACCGTACGGCGATCGCTGACGACACCTTCCCGCGTCTCATTACCCTGAAATTCCTGCGGCACAAAAAATGCCCGGCGCCCGAAGACGCCAGACACTGTAGTCATAAACTAGCGCGCGCCGGCCACCTCGCGGTGACCAGACGCTTCACAGTACGCGCACCGCTTCCATCACCAGATAACCGGTCGCGCCCCAGATAGCGACTGAGACCAGGGAAACATAAACCAGTGCGCGAATACCTTTTTTAGACATATACCCTCCCAACGTCGGGGAAATAGAATTCAGGCTATCATCGCCGGTATTACCTCTCTATTTACTCAACGGCGGAGTGACGGTAACAACGTTTTCGGTGAGAAAATGTTTCGCATTGAAAATAATTACGAGAGGCGTAAAGAAGTGCGAATTCTGGTGAAGTTTTGGCGGGTAAGCGCATTATTTTTCAGCGAATCGCTGGCAAACCAGGAATAATCTCAATGCCAGACTGATGAATTATTCGCCGGGTTCAGTACGTTCTGATACACGAATTTTGTTGCGTCGGACGTCGCTTTCTGCGGAAATAGCTAAAGCAATCAGCTGGCATTAACCGTTTGAAATCAGACGGTTTTGCCAGCGGCAGTGTCAGCCCGCCTCGCCTGATGGCAGCGGTTTGGTCTGATTAGAATTATTGTTTACTTTCAAAAACTTAAATCTCCTGCTACTGTCAATAGACATCATAGCCTCCCCAGAGAGTGATATGCGTAGAGACGTTCTGTTATTGCTGTGTTCATTTTATCTGTTACCTCTGGGCGCACATGCCGATGATAGCGGACTGAGCGCCAAAGATATTAAGACGCTGTTTTTCGGCCATGATGACCGAAAAGCGGTGAGCCACCCCGAGGAAAGCCCGTGGGATGCGATCGGCCAACTGGAAACCGCCAGCGGCAATCTGTGCACAGCGACGCTTATCTCCCCTCACCTGGCGCTGACCGCTGGCCACTGTCTGTTGACGCCTCCGCGCGGCAAACCGGACAAAGCGGTTGCTCTGCGCTTTATTTCGCGCAAGGGCGGCTGGGTATATGAAATTCACGGCATTGAAGGGCGAGTGGATCCGGCCTTAGGTAAGCGCCTGAAGGCCGATGGCGATGGCTGGATCGTGCCCTCCGCCGCGGCGCCGTCAGATTTTGGCCTGATCGTACTGCGCTATGCTCCCTCGGGCATCACGCCGATCCCACTCTTCCCGGGTAGCAAGGCCGATCTCACCGCTGCGCTGAAGGCAGCGGACCGTAAAGTGACCCAATCGGGATATCCGGAGGATCATCTGGATAATCTGTACAGCCATCAGGATTGCATCGTGACCGGCTGGGCGCAAAACAGCGTGCTGTCGCATCAGTGCGATACGCTGCCAGGTGACAGCGGGTCGCCGCTGCTGTTGAAAACGGAGGACGGCTGGCAAGTGATCGCCGTGCAAAGCTCCGCTCCCGGTCCGCAGGATCGCTGGCGGGCTGACAACCGCGCCATTTCGGTTACCGGCTTTCGCGATAAGCTGGAAGCACTGGCCGGAGAGTAATCACCCCTGCGACTGACGCCGCTGCAGCAGATCGGCGATCGGCATCGGTTTACTGAAATAGTACCCCTGAAGCCGGTCGCAGCCGGCCCGCCGCAGCAGCGTCAGCTGCTGCAGATCCTCAACCCCCTCCGCCACGACCGTCATCCCCAGCGCGCGGGCAATGCGCACCGTCCCGCGCACCATCTCCGCCGCCTGTTCATCGCTGTCCACCCGCCCGGCGAGAGATTTGTCGATCTTCAGGCTATCAAAGCGAAAGCGGCGTAAATAGCCAATACTTGAGTAGCCAGTGCCAAAATCGTCCAGCGCCACGGCAATACCCTGGGCCTTCAGATTCTCCACCACCGCCTGCGAACGTTCCGGATTTTCCAGCACATAGCTCTCCGTCACCTCCACCTGCAGGCGCGACGGCGGAAAGCGGCAGGCCGCGACGGTCTTCATCACCCGGTTTTCAAAAGCCGGGTCGCGAAATTGCGCCGGCGAGATGTTCACCGACAAAAGGAGATCGTCCACCGGCTGCAGGTCGCTGCAGGCGCGTTGCAGAACGAACTGCCCGAGGGCATCAATCAGGCCGCTGCTCTCGGCGATGGCAATAAACGCATCCGGCGCCAGCGCCCCCTGCGGGCGTCGCGGCCAGCGCAGTAGCGCCTCCACGCCGGTCATCGCCAGGGTATCGGCATCGACCACCGGCTGATACCAGACCTCAAATTCATCCTGCTCCAGCCCCTGGCGGATGCCGTTCTCAATCATCAGTTGATGACGCCGCACAGCATCCAGCGCATCGTCATACCAGGCCGTCCGCCCCTTCCCGCTCTTCTTGGCGTGGTACATGGCGATGTCGGCCCGGCGAAACAGCTCGGTACTGGAACATTCCGCCGGGGCGCCGCTGGCGATGCCAATGCTGGCGCCGATATAAATTTTGCGTTTGCTGAGCGTCACTGGCGCTTTCAGCAGCTCCAGCGCTGCCCAGGCGAACGCCGCCGCCCGGTCAATCGCCTTTGCGCCGCTCACCGCCATGGCGAACTCATCCCCGCCCATCCGCGCCAGCATGGCCCCCGTCGGTACCCGCGTCTGTAGGGCGCTGGCGATATGGCGGATCAGGGCGTCGCCGACATCATGACCATAGTTATCATTGACGTCCTTAAAACCATCCAGATCGATAAACACCACGCACTGAATATCGTGTTTCCCCGTCTCGCATACCTGGCTTAACCGCAGCAGAAGCGCTCGCCGGTTAGGCAGACGGCTCAGCCAGTCAATCATGGCTATCTCCCGCGCCTGACGCTCCCCGCGCGCCAGCTTATACATGCCCAAACTGCTAAAAAGGATAAACAGCAGGATCAGGCTGGCCGCCACCCCGGCGATCAGTCCCATGCTGCCTGACGAGGCCTGCGCCGCTTCAGCGCCAGGCAGGCGCGGCTGCCAGGCCAGGTATCCCAGCACCTCATCCGCCTGCGTTCGCAGCGGAATACGGTAGGCGCCAGGACCCTCGGCGAGATGCAGATGACGAATCTGAAAGGTGTCACCCAGGCGCTCCAGCAGTTGGGGGTTGATATGCCGGGTTATCACCAGATAGCGCCGCGTCGCATCAAATACCTGAAGCCGACCTGTCGTTGGGCGTATCAGGCCGATGCCGACAAAGGCGATCCCGGCCTCCGTGCGCGTGATGCCGGCAAAGGCATTTTTTCCCTCACGCAATGCCTGTGCGTGAGAGCGGATCAGACTGGTCAGGCCAGACCCTAGAAATGAGAGGTCAGTCCGGGGCAGCACCTGGCTCTGAAAGGCGCCCCACAGGATACGATAATGTTCATCGAGGACAAAGGTGCCATCGTACAGGTTATTGATTTTGAAGCCTGATCCCCAGGAATCGTACAGCCATTTCTGATCGAGTGACGGGGCGTAGGTCTGCGTTACCGCGTCATCCCAGATGGCATTGTCCAGCACCAGCGACAGCACCCGATTGACCGAGGTCTGTACCGCCCCTTCCACCGACAGCACCGAACGCTGCTGATCGATTTCATTAGATTTGCTGGCAATCAGGTGTTGTGAGAGATACAGCAGAGAAATGACCGACGCGGTAAGTCCAAGGCCGGCGAGGAATATCATTATTGACAACGTCCTGGCGGAAGGAATTTTCCGCCAGCCGAAAGCAGTGAACATGCGCAGTCCTCATCGTCACCAGGCACACTATCAGCGAGGGGCTGATCTTGAGTTAAGCATACTACAGAGGACCTGTTTTGCCGCCTGGCTTTGCAGGCGGCGAGACGTCAGGCGAGTTTAATTAACACCATGCCGGCCACCAGCAGGATGAGCCCCGCCCAGCCTTTGTTATTCAGGCGCTGACCAAACAGCACCCAGCCGGCGGCGATGGTCGCCGCGATACCGAAGCCGCCCCACAGCGCATAGGCGACCGAGAGATCGATCCCTTTAACCGCCTGCGACAGGGCGCTGAACGCGCCCAGCACCGCCGCCAGGGACAGGATGCCGTAGACTTTGCGGCGGAAGCCATCGGAAAACTTCAAAAAGACGTTGGCAATGATTTCAAGCACGATGGCGACGGCCAGCCACGCGGCGTGGATCCACTCAAACTGCTGCATGGGCCACCTCCTGCTTTGACGACGCTTTTTTCTGGGTGCCGGACTTAATTAAGACGATCCCCACCACCAGGGTGGTCAGGCCGGCGATCTTCAGCGGCGACAGGCTTTCATCAAACAACAGCACGCTAAACACGGTAATCAGCAAAATGCCGATCCCTTCCCATAGCGCGTAGGCCACACCCAGGGCAATTTTTTTAACCGCAAAGGCAAGAAAAATATATGACAGAGCAATCATGGCCAGCATTAAAATAAAACCGGTATGACCACCGCTCACGCTCGCCCATTTCATCGACAAGGTGCCGGTAATTTCAGCAACAATAGCTAAAGCTAATAAAACCCAATAAAACATGATCCCTTCTCCTGCTTGAGAATATAATCCATTACCGTTTACGCGAGGCGTAAACAGGAAAATTTCTGACGTAGATTTCGCTGTGCGCTTGGCGCCAGCTCAGGCAGAGAGAAGGTGACTATAGCGCCGAATGCCAGTGCTGCTCGCCGGCAAAACGGGAAAAAGAGAGAGAGACTGCGGGGTGGTTTAAAATATACATCCTGAACTGATTGTCCATAAAATTACAATTATCCGCGGTGTTGCTTCTCGTCCGTTGCGGATGAAAATTGTCCTCATTAGTTATACACAGATAAATTTGTAGCATAGTGCTACATTTAATTCAAAGAATTTGCAATTCTTTACGCCGCCGTTTTGCTTCAATGCGTTTTTTCTGCAAAAAAACGTCATTATGCTAATGTAACGCAACCTGTTAATAGGCAAGGAAGATTGAGGTCGGGACCTATGGCTAAACCCATTATTACACTTAACGGATTAAAGATGGTCATCATGCTGGGCATGCTGGTGATCATCCTTACCGGCATTCGCTTTGCGGCGGACATTATTGTCCCCTTTATTCTCGCCCTCTTTCTGGCGGTGATCATTAATCCGTTGGTACAACTGCTGGTCCGCTGCCGGGTCCCGCGCGTGCTGGCGATCTCGATGCTGATTGGCCTCATCGTCATGCTGGCCATTGTGCTGCTGGCCTCGCTGGGGACCTCGCTTAACGAGCTGGCGCGCACCTTACCGCAATATCGCAACTATCTCTACGAGCCGATGCAAACCATCGCCCCCTGGCTGCAGCGCATGGGGTTCACCGTCTCGGTGGTGGAGCTGAATAAATACATCGACCCTAACGCGGTGATGACGCTGGTCACCAGCCTGCTCACTCAGCTGTCGAACGCGATGTCCTCGATTTTTCTGCTGCTGCTGACGGTGGTATTTATGCTGCTGGAGGTCCCCCAGCTTCCCGCCAAGCTGCAACAGCTCATGTCCCGTCCGGTTGAAGGGATGGGCGCCATTCAGCGGGCCATCGACAGCGTGTCGCATTATCTGGTGCTGAAAACCGCGATTAGCCTGGTGACCGGCCTGGTGGTCTGGGGCATGCTAGTGCTGCTGGACGTGCGCTTCGCCTTCATGTGGGGACTGCTGGCCTTCGCACTCAACTATATTCCCAATATTGGCTCCGTGCTGGCGGCCATCCCGCCGATCCTGCAGGTACTGGTGTTTGGCGGGCTGTACGAGGCGCTGGTGGTCCTGGCCGGCTACCTGATCGTCAACCTGGTGTTCGGCAACATTCTGGAGCCACGGGTGATGGGACGTGGCCTGGGGCTCTCCACGCTGGTAGTGTTTCTGTCCTTGATCTTCTGGGGCTGGCTATTGGGCCCGGTCGGCATGCTGCTGTCGGTGCCACTGACGATTATCGCCAAAATTGCCCTCGAGCAGACCAGCGGCGGTCAGAGTATTGCTTTCTTATTAAGTGATGTCAGCAAAGAATAACCCCTTCTCACGGCCGGCCGAGTGCCGGCCGGCTTGCTCACCTGCGCTCTTCCCTTAGACCACTACGCCTTTCGTATTATTGATCCCTATCACAAACGGTAAGACCCAATCGTTACTCTAAAGCTAACAATTAGCCGCCGTGCTTAATTGATGCGCAGCGCCGCACATCGCACACTAACTTCCACCAGGACAAACAAAACGATTTGTCGAATCAGGAGGTTAACAATGAATGCTGAACAAACGACGGCGCGGGTCTGGAACCGTCGCCGGACGGAAAAACAGCGGCGGCTGGCCGAAGCGAAGATCGCCGGCAAAGTCATCCCCACTGACCAGCTGGTCAGCGTACTGGAAAATCTGCTCGCCCCGGGCGATCGGGTGGTGCTGGAAGGCAACAACCAGAAACAGGCTGATTTCCTCTCCCGCATGCTCGCCGAGGTCAATCCGCAAAAAATTCACGACCTGCATATGATTATGCCCAGCGTCGGGCGCAGCGAGCATCTGGACCTGTTTGAAAAAGGCATTGCCCGTAAACTGGATTTCTCTTTCTCCGGCACCCAGAGCCTGCGCATTTCGCAGCTGCTGGAAGATGGCCTGCTCGAAATCGGCGCCATCCACACCTATATCGAACTCTACTCCCGCCTGTACGTTGATCTGTCGCCAAACGTCGCGCTGATCGCGGGCTATAAAGCCGACCGCAAAGGCAACCTGTACACCGGGCCAAGTACTGAAGATACCCCGGCGCTGGTCGAAGCCGCCGCCTTCCACGATGGCATTGTGATAGCCCAGGTCAACGAACTGGTGGACGACGAATGCGATCTGCCGCGCGTGGATATTCCCGGCTCGTGGATTGATTACGTGGTGGTCGCCGACAAACCGTTCTTCATTGAACCGCTGTTCACCCGCGACCCGCGCCTGATTAAGCAAGAACACATTCTGATGGCGATGATGGCGATCAAAGGCATCTACGCGGAGCATCAGGTGCAGTCGCTTAACCACGGTATCGGCTTTAATACCGCTGCTATTGAACTGCTGCTGCCCACCTACGGCGAACAGCTCGGCCTGAAAGGCAAAATCTGTAAACACTGGACGCTGAATCCGCATCCGACCTTAATCCCGGCCATCGAGAGCGGCTGGGTGGAGAGCGTGCACTGTTTCGGCGGCGAACTGGGGATGGAAGAGTACATCCGCGCCCGCCCGGATATCTTCTTTACCGGCCCGGATGGCTCAATGCGCTCTAACCGCGCCTTCTGCCAGCTGGCAGGTCAGTACGCGGTAGATATGTTTATCGGTTCGACCCTGCAGGTTGATGGCCTGGCTAACTCCTCCACCGTCACCCGCGGCCGCCTATCCGGCTTCGGCGGCGCGCCGAACATGGGCCACGACCCGCACGGTCGCCGCCACGCCACCCCGGCCTGGCTCAATATGATCACTGAACCAGACCCGATGCAGCGTGGGAAAAAACTGGTGGTGCAGATGGTCGAAACCTTCCAGGCCGGCGTGAAACCGACCTTCGTTGAAACCCTCGACGCGGTTGAGGTGGCGAAAACCTCCGGCATGCCGCTGGCGCCGGTGATGATTTATGGCGATGACGTGACTCACGTGCTGACCGAAGAAGGTATCGCTTACCTGTACCGCGCGGAGAGCCTTGAAGAGCGCCGGGCGATGGTCGCCGCGGTGGCCGGGATCACCGATATTGGCCTCGGGGTGGACGCCAAACGCGTCGCCGCCCTGCGCCAGAGCGGCAAAGTGGTCTACCCGGAAGATATCGGCATTCGCCGTAGCGATGCCACCCGCTCGCTACTGGCGGCCGGCAGCGTCGCCGACCTGGTGGAGTGGTCCGACGGACTGTACAACCCACCGGCAAAATTCCGGAGCTGGTAATGAAAAATCTCTCCCCCCTGCACGCAGAAAGCCGCGTCAGCTGGCTGGCGCATACCGCCAGCGCGTGTCTGATTGACGAAGCCCGTCTGAGTCCGAAACCGGGCCTGGTCGATAGTCGCGGCAACGGCGCGCATCAGGATCTCAATCTGGACCTGATGGAACGCTCCGCCCGCAGTCTGCAGCCGACCTTTCACGCGCTGGCGCAGCAAAGCTGGCAGCGTCCGGCGGATATCGCCCTGCGCGAAACCGTCGGCCGCCTCGGTCGCGAAGGTGAAGCGCAGATGATGATGGCGACGGGTGGAGTTAACACCCACCGCGGCGCTATCTGGGCGCTGGGCCTGCTGGTCAGCGCGGTGGCGATGTTGGGTGGAGAGGGTCAATCACAGGCGATCGCCGCCGCCGCCGCCACCCTCGCCCGCCTGCCTGACGGCTTCGCGCCGAAAAGCTTTAGTAAGGGGCTGCGCGCCAGCCGCCGCTGGCAGGTGCCGGGCGCACGCGAGGAAGCGCAGCGCGGATTTCCGCATGTTACCACCCTGGCGCTGCCGCAACTGCGGCAGAGCCGGGCGCGAGGCGCCAGCGAGCCGCAGGCGCGCCTTGATGCGCTGATGGCCATCATGACCTCGCTGAGCGATACCTGTGTGCTGTCGCGCGCCGGCATGAACGGCCTGCACGCCATGCAGCAAGGCGCTCGCGAGGTTCTGGCGGCGGGCGGTTGCGCCAGCGTCGCCGGTCGCGCCGCGCTGGCGCGCCTTGATGCGCAGATGCTGGCGCACAACGCCTCGCCGGGTGGCGCGGCCGATCTCCTTGCCGCCACCCTGTTTCTCGACCGGGTTGCCGGCTAACGCATTCAGAGGATGTTATGGAACAGATTACATTGTCATTTCCTGCCAACCGCGCCCTCAGCGGCAAAGCATTGGCAGGGGTCGTAGGTTCAGGCGATATGGAAGTGCTTTATACCGCCGCACAGAGCGCCACGCTCAACGTACAGATCACTACCTCCGTGGATAACAGCCAGGCGCGCTGGCAGGCGCTGTTCGACAGGCTGAACCTGATCAACGGTCTGCCCGCCGGGCAGTTGATTATCCACGACTTCGGCGCCACGCCGGGCGTCGCTCGTATTCGTATTGAACAAGTCTTTGAGGAGGCCGCTCATGCGTAACGATCGCAGCTTTATCGAACTGCGCGCTCGCGAACACGCCCACGCCCTGCTGGACGACGGCAGCTATCGCGAACTGCTGGATCCGTTTGAAGGCATTATGTCGCCGTGGCTCGGCGCGCAGGGCATCGTCCCGCAGTCCGACGACGGTATGGTGGTCGCCAAAGGCACGATCAACGGCCAACCTGCGGTGGTGATTGCCATCGAAGGCACCTTCCAGGGCGGCAGTATGGGCGAAGTCTCCGGCGCCAAAATGGCCGCCGCACTGGAGCTGGCGGCGGAAGATAACCGCAACGGTATCCCGACCCAGGCGGTACTGTGCCTCGAAACCGGCGGCGTACGTCTGCAGGAGGCCAACCTCGGTCTGGCCGCCATCGCCGATATTCATGCCGCGATTGTCGACCTGCGCCGCTACACCCCGGTGGTCGGCATTATTACCGGTACCGTCGGCTGCTTCGGCGGCATGTCCATCGCCGCGGCGCTGTGCAGCTACCTTATCGTCACCCGTGAAGCCCGTCTCGGCCTCAACGGCCCGCAGGTTATCGAGCAGGAAGCCGGCATTGAAGAGTACGACTCCCGCAACCGGCCGTTTATCTGGAGCATGACCGGGGGTGAAATTCGCGCCGCCAGCGGACTGGTCGACGCGCTGGTTAACGATGGCGTTAACGCCGTTAAAACCGCAATGAACGAGGCGATCGCCAAAGGCGTACCGGCCCAGCACCGTAGCGACAACTATGACGATTATCTGCGTCGCTTGAGCCAGTTCGATACCCGCCAGCAGGCGGATACCGCGCAGATTAAACAGCTTTTTGCCCGGGAGGATAAATAATGAGTCAGTTCCCAAACCGCGCCGCGCTGTGGCTGAATAAACTGGCGCCCGACGCGCCGCTGATGAGTGGTCTGTGCCCTTCGGTGCAGGTCGCAGATGGCCAGATTGATGGTGAAAGCGTCCGCTTTATCGCCGTGGTGCCTGACGCCAACAACCACTACCCGCGCGCCGCCGGCGGCGAAGTCGGCTTGCTGGAAGGCTGGACGCTGGCGAAAGTGGTCAACGAAACCATCGCCGCTGACGCCGACCAGCCTGTGAAACGGCCGATCGTCGCGGTAATTGATGTCCCGAGCCAGGCCTATGGCCGCCGCGAAGAAGCTTTCGGCATCCATCAGGCGCTGGCCGGGGCGGCAGGCGCCTACGCCAAAGCCCGTCTTGCCGGCCACCCGGTGATTGGCCTGATTGTCGGAAAAGCGATGTCCGGGGCGTTTCTGGCCCACGGCTACCAGGCCAACCGCCTGATCGCCTTTAACGATAGCGGTGTGCTGGTCCACGCGATGGGTAAAGAATCGGCAGCGCGCATTACGCTGCGTACCGTGGAGGCGCTGGAGAAACTGGCGGCGACAATCCCGCCGATGGCCTACGACGTCAGCAACTATGCGACGCTCGGCCTGCTCTCCGCCCTTCTGGATATTAATAATCCGGATGCGCCAGACGAAGGCGATCTGTCGCTGGTCAGCCGTACCCTGCGCGACGCCATCGCTGACGCGCGCAAAGATACCTCGCTGAAGTGCCGCCTGGGCGCGGAAAACCGCCGTAGCTCACAATTGGTTCGCGATCGCATGCGCGCCAGCTGGTAAGACGTTCGTACGTAAGTAGTAGAAGAAAACCTGCCGGAAGCTGTCCCCCGGAGCGCGGAATACACGCTCCGGGAAGGGACGGCTTTTAGAAAAAATAACAATCGCGCCAGTACTCTATTTTATTTACAGGTGATTTATGACTTATGTGATTATTCATGCTCTTGCCCCGATTTTCGTCATTATGCTGCTGGGCTTCTGGGCCGGTAAGGCCGGGATGGTAGATAATAAAAATGTCTCCCTGCTCAATATCTTTGTAATGGATTTTGCCTTACCCGCCACGCTGTTTAGCGCCACGGTACAAACGCCGTGGGCCGGTATCGTCGCCCAGTCGCCGCTGGTGCTGGTGCTGACCGGCGCGATGTGGATCACCTATGCCGCGATCTACTTCCTCGCCACCAGCGTGTTCAAACGCACGCCGCAGGATGCCGCGGTGCTGACCCTCACCGTCGCCCTGCCAAACTATGCCGCGTTGGGTCTGCCGATCCTCGGCAGCGTGCTGGGTGAAGGCGCGTCAACCTCGCTGTCGGTGGCGGTCTCTATCGCCTGCGGCTCGGTACTGATGACCCCGTTCTGCCTGCTGATTCTGGAACGTGAAAAAGCCCGCGCCGCAGGTGAAAACAGCGGTTCTACGTTGGCGATGTTGCCGGTGCTGATGTGGCGTTCGGTGAAAAAACCGATCGTCTGGGGCCCACTGCTTGGGGTGGTGCTTTCCGCGATCGGCATAAAAATGCCGGAAATGCTGCTGGCCTCCATTAAACCGCTGGGCCTGGCCGCCACCGCCGCCGCGCTGTTCCTCACCGGGGTGATCCTGTCGGCACGTAAACTGCAGCTCAATGCGCTGATCGCCACTTCCACCATCGTGAAACTGCTGGTGCAGCCGTTTATTGCCTGGGGTCTGGTGATGCTGCTGGGTCTGCACGGCTCTATCGCCATTACCGCGATCCTGATGATTGCCCTGGCCGCCGGCTTCTTCGGCGTGGTCTTCGGCAACCGCTTCGGCGTCCAGTCTCCTGATGCTGAAGCCGTGCTGCTGTTAAGCTCGGTTCTGTGTATCCTGTCGCTACCGCTGTTTATCTCTTTGACTTCAGGACTGTAAACCATGTCATCAACGCCGCGTCCCCACGATTTACTCTGGTTAAACCACGCCAGCGCCCTGGAGGCTATTGCCGAGCCGTGGGTGGCTCAGCAGTGGCGAGCCGCGCTGCCGGTGGTGGTGAGACGCGACGTTGATAACCAGGCCCGCATCCCGGTGGGGGTGCGGGGCATGAAGCGCGAGCAGCGCGCCGCCGGCTGGGTCCAGGCGCACAATATCGTGCGCTGCGTTACGCCGGAAATGCTGGTGGAGCGCGAGCGTCTGCTGGGCTCCCCTTTTGTTTCACAGCCGCCGGTTCAGGCGGCTATCGCCCTTACCTTACACCCCTGGTCCTGGCGCTGGGGCGTCACCGGCAGCACCGGCTATGCGCTGGCCACTGAGATCCCGGTACTCCATGCGGCAAGCGATCTGGATCTGCTGATCCGCGCGCCGCAGCCGCTGGATCGCGAGGCGCTGCGCGAGTGGCTGGCCCGTGTGGCCCAACTGCCGTGCCGCGCCGATACCCAGGTAGAAACGCCCTACGGCGCCTTCGCCCTTAATGAGTGGCTGCGCGATGGCCGTGCGCTGCTGAAAACATCCCATGGCGCACGCTTAACCGCGACGCCGTGGCACAGGGAGGAATGATGAAGATTTTATTTACTTTTCCCGGTCAGGGCGGCCAGCGCCCCGGCATGCTGGCGGCCCTCCCCGATCGCGAGGCTATCTTCACCCAGGCGCGCGCCGTGCTGGGGGATGAAGTCGCTACTCTCGATAGCGCCGACGCGCTAAAACACACCCGTGCGGTACAGCTCTGTCTGCTGATCGCCGGGGTCGCCTGGGCGCGCGAGCTACAGCGCCAGGGCGTGGATCCGCAGATGGTCAGCGGCCTCTCTATCGGCGCGTTTCCGGCCGCGGTGATTGCCGGCGCGCTCGATTTCGCCAGCGCGTTGCGGCTGGTGGCGCTGCGCGGCGATTTAATGGAGCAGGCTTATCCCGAAGGTTACGGGCTGACGGCGATTATGGGGCTGACCCGCCCGCGGGTTGAGGCGCTGATGCAGGGCCACGAGGTTTATCTCGCCAACCTCAACGCCGAAACGCAGATCGTGATCGCCGGGCGCGATGAGGCCATGGCCGAGGTGGCGCAGCTGGCGCTGCGGGCTGGCGCCAGTAAAGCCCAGCGGCTGGCGGTCAGCGTACCCTCGCACTGCGCACTGCTGGATAAACCCGCCGCAGCGCTGGCAAAAGCCTTTGCCGACGTCACCTTAACGCGCCCTCAGCGCGCCTATTTAAGCGGCTCGACGGCGCGCGTGCTGTGGGATCCACAGCGGATCGCTGACGATCTGGCGATGAACATGGCGCGCACCGTGCACTGGCAGGAGGCGATGATCGCCGCCGATGAACGCGACGCCAGGCTGGCAATCGAGATGCCGCCCGGCGGGGTGCTCACCTGCCTGACCCGCCAGGCGGGCTGGCGCGGCGAGACCATTTCGCTGGAGCGCAGCGGCGTAGATGTCGCCCGCCATCTGGCGCAGCGGCTTAGCGATTAATACTGCGGGCGTACATCCGCCCTTCCGCCGCCAGCGCCAGCAGGTCGGCATCGCGCTCGCGATGGTGCGAATAGACGATAGAGATCAGCTGGCGCATCTGATAGGGTTCCGCCAGCTTTAACAGCTGCACATCGTTTTCATAGACTTTCTTCATGCGTCCCGGCAGCAGCGCGAAGCCGACGCCTGCCTGCACCAGACTTATCATCGAAAAGATATCATTCACCCGGGTCACAATTTCCGGCTCAAAACCGGCCACCTGAAAGGCCTCCTGAAACCCGGCATAAGTCGCAAACCCTTCCGCCAGCGAAACAAACTTACGATCGGCATAATCGCGCAGGTCAGCGAGCTGAGTGGTATTCAGCTGTTCCGTCGCCGGCGCGGCGAGGAAGATATCATCTTCAAACAGCGGCACCACGTCGAAGGCCGAATGATTGTACTCGCCTTCATTGGTGGCGATTAAGATAGCATCCAGCGCATCGTCCTCCAGCATATCCAGCAGCATCTGGTTAGAGCCCATGGTCAGATCCAGCTCCAGCTCCGGGCGACGCAGCTTCATCCCCATAATGATGCGCGGAACGGTTTCCAGGGTCAGCGAATAGAGGGTACCGATGCGCAACCGTCCCTGACCGACGCCGGCGACTTTACGCGTCGCCTCAAGCCCACGGCTCATCAGACTCATCACATCCTGGCAGTATTCAAGCAGCGTCCACGCCGCCTGCAGCGGCAGCAGGTTGCGCCCTTTGTGGATAAACAGCGGGCAGCCGACCCCCTCTTCGAGCGTATGCAGCGCGCGGTGCACGCTAACGCTGCTGAGCTTCATGGCTTCGGCGGTTCTGGCGATATTGCCCTTCGCCATAAACATCATAAAGACCGATAGCTTGCGGAAGGTGATCTCCTGGTTGATATCGTCTTTCATAGCCCTTCCACACTCCTGGTTATCGTTTTTCTGTAGTAATTCAAGGCAGTATAACAATAACCCTCACGTCCGTTTTGACCGCAATCGCTAATTATCGTCAATATCCCCCGCGTAGTCGGTTCGCTTACTCGCCAGCCGGGAAATCGACTTGTCTCTATGAGCTCAATTCATTAATCAACGCGCCGATGGAGCCACGCCAAAAGCAGGCTGGCGAGCGTAAAAGCGGCCATGATCCACGCCATCGTCCACGGCGTACCGTCGTGGAGCCATGCCAGCAACAGCGAAGAGATAATGCCGCTGCCATACTGCAGCGAGCCGATCAGCGCCGAAGCGGAACCGGCATATTCACCGGCCTCATCCAGCGCCGCGGCGGTTGAGGTGGCGGCAATCACCCCATTCATTGAGAAGAACAGGAAAATACTCACCACAATCAGCGCCACGCCGCCGATATGCAGACGCACGCCGGCTGCCAGCACGACGACGGCAATCGCCGATACCGCCAGCGCCGCCTTCAACAGCGAACCTAACGCATGGCGCTGCACCAGACGACGATTGACCACGCTCATCAGCATAACCCCAACGATATTGACCGCGAACAACCAGCCGTAGTGCTGCGGCGCAATGCCGTAATAGCGAATATAGACATCCGGCGAACCGGTGATAAAAGCGTAAGCCGCGACGTAAAAGAAAGTCAGACTGAGGGTATAACGCATAAACGTCCGGTTTTTTACCAACGCGGCGTAATTGCGAAACGCGCTAAGCGGCGATCCTTTCTGCCGACGCTCTGGCGGCAGAGTTTCCGGCAGCCAGCACAAGGCGATAAACATCAGAGCGCCAATCACCACCAGCAGCCAGAAAATAGTGTGCCAGCTGGTGAATTTAATCATCTGCCCGCCGATCAGCGGCCCGGCAATCGGCGCAATCGCCATCACGATAGTCAGCGTCGAGAGCATCTGCGCGGCGCGAGTACGAGCAAACAGATCGCGAACCATCGCCCGCGCCAGCATCGGCCCAGTGCAGGCGCCAAGCGCCTGAAACACGCGCCAGAAAACAATCTGATCGATGGTGGTCGACAGCGCGCAGCCGGCGGAGCCGATAATAAATAGCACCATGCCGATGAACAGCGGCGTGCGACGCCCCAGCCGGTCGCTTATTGGCCCCCACACCAGTTGCGCCAGTGCAAAGCCAATCAGAAATCCGGTGATCGTCAGTTCGGCATCGCCGTGCAGTTGCGCGGCCATCATCGGCATGGCCGGCAGATAGATATCGGTGGAGAGCGAAGTAAAGGCCATCAGGCCGCTTAAAATCAAAATAAAAAGCGCCCCGCTGGTGGCGCGCTGATGCGATGAAGTCATTATGGTATCCGTTAAGGAGAGGAAAGCGGTGAAGTGCCTGGCTATTTTAGCCGGTTTCGGGGCAACGGATAATCCCCGGAAATCATAACAGGGTGATGAGCATCATTCATAAATAGCGGCAGGGAAAAGTGGATGGAAAAAAGGGAAGACCGTGGTCTTCCCTTTTGTTCACTGCACGAATGTGCTTTTACAGCGCCATATCATGCTGCGGCGAGGCGTCGCGCGGCGGCTCTGCCGGTTTGGCGGTCGCGGTTGGCGCAGCCGCTGGCATCTGGATCACCGGCGGCTTAGTCAGCTGCAGCGCCGCGGCGGTGTCATCCCATACCTGCTGGGTTAGCGCCACGTTACCGTTCAGCTTCTGACCGTAGCTCGGCACGATAGCGTGAATACGGCTCTGCCACTCCGGCGAGTTAAACTGCTGCGGGAACATCTGCTTGAGTACGTTCAGGGTGATCGGCGCGGCGGTGGAAGCCCCCGGCGACGCCCCGAGCAGCGCAGAAATCGTTTTCTGCTGATCGACCACCACTTCGGTACCCAGCTTCAGAACGCCGCCCTTCTCCGCGTCTTTCTTGATGATCTGCACGCGCTGACCGGCCTGGATCAATTTCCAGTCTTCTTTACGCGCGTCCGGGTAGTACTCTTTCAGCGCAGCAAAACGGTCATCATCACTGAGCATCACCTGGCTGACGAGATATTTCACCAGATCGAAGTTGTCGAGACCGACGTGGGTCATCGGCAGCACGTTATCGGTGGTGGTGGTGCTGAGCAGGTCAAAGAACGAACCATTTTTCAGGAACTTGGTCGAGAAGGTGGCGAATGGCCCGAACAGCACCACGCGCTTACCGTCGAGGTAACGAGCGTCAAGGTGCGGCACCGACATCGGCGGCGCGCCGACCGAAGCCTGACCGTAGACTTTCTCCAGATGCTGCGCGGTGACCGCCGGGTTCTCGGTCATCAGGAACGAGCCGCCCACCGGGAAACCGGCATAGTTATCCGCTTCCGGAATACCGGTTTTCTGCAGCAGCTTCAGCGCGCCGCCGCCGGCACCGATAAAGACGTATTTGGCGTCAATAGTCTGCGCGTCCCCGCTCTGCACGTTCTTAATCGTCACGTGCCAGGAGTTGTCGGCATTGCGTTTGAAATCGGTCACCTCGGAGGAGGTTTGCAGGGTGAAGTGGTTATTTTTCTTCAGGCTGCCGATCAGCTGGCGGGTAATTTCGCCGTAGTTGACATCGGTACCCACCGGCGTCCAGGTGGCGGCCACTTTCTGCTGCGGATCGCGACCTTCCATCACCAGCGGCGCCCACTGTTTAATTTGCGCGTGATCGGTGGAGAATTTCATCCCCTGGAATAAGGTAGTCTGCTGCAGCGCGTTATAACGTTTTTGCAGGTAATCCACATTATCGCCCCACACGAAACTCATATGCGGTGTGGAGTTAATAAAGGAGTGCGGGTCGTGCAAAATACCGCGTTTCACCTGTGCCGACCAGAACTGACGGGAAATCATAAACTGTTCGTTAATATCCAGCGCTTTGCTGACGTCAATCGACCCGTCCGCTCGTTCCGGGGTATAGTTCAGCTCCATATTCGCTGAGTGGCCGGTACCGGCGTTATTCCAGCCGTTGGAAGATTCCAGGGCAACGCCGTCCAGTTTCTCCACCATGGTCAGGTTCCAGTCCGGCTGCAGCGCCTGCAGCCAGGTGCCGAGCGAGGCGCTCATGATCCCGCCGCCAATCAGCAGGAAGTCGGTTTTTTTCGAGGTATCCGCTTCAGCATGCGTCGCCGCGCTGACGAACATCGCTAATGCGGTAAAGGAAATAATCGTTTTTTTCATTGCAGGCATAATAGAATTATCACGTAGCACACGGTAATAAGAGGCAGCATATTAACGCACTTTTACTTTATTTTAAAATATCATTTACACTCTGGCATTTTTAATCAAATAATTATTTAACTTAAAAAAGCAAAGCGAGACATCAAAATGATACCTGGTGAAAAATAACATCGAAAATTCAGCCTGATTGCTGAGAAAAATAAAAAAGAGAGTTTTTTTAGTTAATAAAGTCCAGGCGCGTACGACAATCGCGCGCGCCTGGCAGAGGGGTTAATGGGCGGGAGTGGTCGTGCTGCTGCGCTGTGCTTCGCGCAGGGCGAGACGCAGGTGATTATGATGTTGCGTCAGCAGCTCGCGCGCGTGCCAGGCATCCAGCCCGCTGAGCAGCATCAGGATCGCGGTGCGGCAGTGCTGATGGCAGCTGGCCAGTGCCGCTTTTGCTTCACTGCGCGTGCAGTCGGTGGCCGCCATGACAATCGCTATCTGCCGCTCCGCCCAGTGCGAATTGTCAGCCTGCACGTCCACCCGCAGATTGCTGTACACCCGACCGTCACGGATGGCGAGCCCGGTCGTCAGCATGTTGACGATCTGCCGCTGGGCCAGTTGAGCCTTCGGATTGGCTAAGCCTGCCACCGCTTCCGGCCCGGTCTGTGGGGCAATAATGATATCCGCCAGTTGCGCCGCCTCGCTGGCCGCCTGCTGAGTGACGACAGCGATAGGGGCCCCCAGCGACCAGGCGTGGCGCATCGCGCCCCACACCCACGGCGTCTTGCCGCTGACGGTCAACGCCAGCAGCATATCGTGGTTGGAAAAGTCCAGCGACTGCAGTTCAAAGGCGCCCAGGTCATAATTATTTGCTGCGGTTTCCCGCTCGGCCATCGCCGCCGTCTGCCCACCGGCAATCAGTCCCACCAGCGCGTGTTTGCCTTCCGGCGAATAGTCGCTGACCGCCTCGATGGCCGTCCGGCCTGACGCTCCAGCGCCGATAATGACCAGGCGCCCTCCCCGGCCCATCGTCGCGGTGGCGACATCAATCAGCCGGGCGATGTCCGGCAGGCAGGCGCCGACCGCCTCCGATATCTGCTTATCATCCTGATGCAGCATCGCCAGCATGTCTGCCGTGGCGAGACGATCGATGTGAGTGGTATCCGGGTGACGGCGGGCCTGCATTGCAGCGGTTAGCGAACTGTTCATAACAACCTCCATTTACAACAGAAAAAGCGCATCTCGGCGACATCAGCGGCCTGATGCATATCCTTATATTCATCAGGCCTATTTAACCTCTGCCGCCACTATAAGTGGAATGTTCTGTGCTTTACCGCCGTCGGGGTCACAGTTTACCCTCCCGACCGCCCCGTCAGGGGGCGATTGCCGGTTATCTGAGCAATCCTGTCTTACGTCTCATCTTCGCCGCCCGCTGGCATGGCCAGTCAGAAGGATTGCTGGCAGAGCATGTGAAACGGTTTACGTATCGGCTAAACCGCCTCGATTGGCTTTGATTACACGGCTTTATGAAAACCGTCCTATCGGCGATAATATGCCTTCACTGAATCTATCCGGGATCGTCATGAAGGCATCAGAGCAGCAGCCTCGCGTTCGCCAACGCGCCTTACCGTTAAAGCTGAGCACCGCCGTATCCTTGATGATCGGCAGCGTCATCGGCGCCGTGCTCCTGCTGGTGTATGCCTTGTGGTATATGCAGATCAGCAATGCCACCCGCGACGGTCTGAAAGAGACCGCGCTGGCGGTGGCGCGCACCATGGCTGATATGCCGCAGGTGAAGCGCGGACTGGAGGCGCCCCCGCAGCAGCAGATCATTCAGCCGCTGGCGCAGGCCATCACCCGGCGCAACGACCTGCTGTACGCTATCGTCACCGATATGCACGGTATTCGCTATTCGCATCCGGATACCTCTATCATCGGTAAGCGGTTTATCGGCCGGGATATCCTGCCCACGCTGCAGGGAAAAGAGAACGTTGCCATTAACCACGGCGTGCTGGCCCCGGCGCTGCGGGTATTCACCCCGGTGTTCAACGACCAGCGCCAGCAAATTGGCGTGGTGGTGGTCGGCATTTCGCTGAGTAAAGTGGACGAACAGATCGCCAACAGCCGCTGGGACGTGCTCCTGACAATCCTGTTCAGCGCGCTGGTCTGCGCGCTGGGCACCTGGAGCCTGGTGCGCGGCCTGAAGCGCGTCCTGCTGGGGCTGGAGCCGCAGGAGATTTCCACCCAGTTTCAACAGCGTCAGGCCATGCTTCACGCCCTGAAGGAGGGCGTCGTTGCCGTCGATGCCCACGGCGAAGTCAATTTGATCAACCCGGCGGCGCAGGAGATCCTCTTTTCCGGCCCGGACAAAACCCTCGCCCACACGCCGCTACTGGCCGACCTGCAGACCGTCTTGCAGAGCGGCGAGCCGATGTACGACCGCGAACTGGGATGCAATGGCCTGTTGCTGATCGGCAATACGGTGCCCATTCGCAACCAGGAAGCGGTGGTCGGCGCCATCTGTACCTTCCGCGATAAGACCGAGGTGAGCCAGCTGCTGCAGCGGCTGGACGGCATGATGAGCTATGTGGATGCCCTGCGCACCACCTCTCATGAATTTATGAATAAACTGCACGTGATCCTCGGCCTGCTGAATATGAAAAGCTATGGCAAACTCGAGGAATACGTGCTGCAGACCGCCCACCGCTATCAGGCGGACATCGGCGACATTCAGCACCGCATTAAATCCCCGGTGGTGGCGGGCTTCCTGATAAGTAAAATTCAGCGCGCCACCGAGTGCGGCTTTACGCTGACGCTGGCGGAAGAGAGCCAGGTGCCGGATTGCCCGAATGAGAAGCAGGTCACGGTGCTGGTGACGGTGCTGGGCAATCTTATCGAGAACGCGCTGGACGCCATGAGCGGCCAGGCGGAGGGTGAGATCGGCCTGCTGCTGCACTACCAGGACGGCTGGCTAAGCGGTGAAGTGAGCGATGACGGACCGGGGATCCCGGAAAATAATATCGACGCTATCTTTAACAAAGGTTTCTCCACCAAAGGCGAGAATCGTGGCGTCGGGCTGTTTCTCGCCAACCAGCAGCTGCGCGAACTGGGCGGCACCCTCGCCGTCGAGTCGGAACCCGGCGTATTTACCCAATTTTTTGTTCATCTCCCCTGGGATAGTAAAAGGAAACGTGCGTGATAAATGTGTTGATTGTTGACGATGATGCGATGGTGGCCGAACTGAATCGCCTGTACGTGGCAAGAGTTCCCGGCTTTCGTTGCAGCGGGAGCGCTTCGACGCTCAGTCAGGCCCAGGAGATGATTAACGATAAGCAGCGGGAGATCGATCTGGTGCTGCTGGATGTCTACATGCAACAGGACAGCGGGCTGGATCTACTGCCGACCATCCGCGAGTCGGGGCGCGCTATCGATGTCATCATGATCACCTCGGCGGCAGACGCCGCCACGGTGCAGACCGCGATGCATTACGGGGTGGTTGATTACCTGATCAAACCTTTCCAGTTTCCGCGCTTTGAAGAGGCGCTCACCACCTGGCGGGAGAAGCGTAAACTGATGACCGGCCAGCCGTATTACGAACAGGCCGACGTCGACCGTCTGCTGCACGGCGGCGCGCCGGAGGCCAGCGACGCGCGCAAGCTGCCCAAGGGGCTAACCGCGCAAACGCTGCGTACGCTCTGCCAGTGGATTGACGCCCATCCGGACGTTGAATTCTCTACCGATGAGCTGGCGGCGGCCGTAAATATCTCCCGCGTCTCGTGCCGCAAATATCTGATTTGGCTGGCGCAGATCAATATCCTCTACACCACTATCCACTACGGCGCTACCGGGCGACCGGTCTATCGCTACCGCCTGGTCGCCGAACAGTACAGTTTGCTTAAGCAGTACAGTCAATAACCTGATAGCCGCTGTCCAGCGGCGAAAAACGCAGCCGCTGCCGCGATGAGAGAATGATGTCGCGATTTTTGGTGACGAAAATCGCGTCGATATCCTCACGCTGACGCAGCGCTGCGCAGCCCTTCTCTACGCCGAGGCCGAACAGCAGCGTAGTCCAGATATCGCCGTCTAAAGAATCCGTGGAAATCACCGTCACGCTGTCGAGTTCGTTATCCAGCGGATAACCGCTGCGCGGGTCGAGAATATGGTGCCAGCGTTTGCCGTCCTGCTCAAAATAACGTTCATAGGTTCCGGAAGTGACCACCGACTGCCCGTTGATCGTCAGGGAGCCAATCAGCGCCTGCGCGTCGGCAAACGGTTTTTTCAGGCCAATGGTCCATTCGCCGAGGGTATGCACATTGCCGCCGAGATTGATCAGCGCCTTCGCCACCTGCTGCTGACGGAGATAATCGCGCACGCGGTCAGCGATATAGCCTTTGGCGATCGCCCCAAGATCCAACTCCATCCCCGGCTGCTGGAGAAACACACTACAGGTAGTCTCATCGAGGATCACCTCCTGTGGGCGGGTCAGCGCCAGTCGGGCTCTGATATCAGCCGCGTCAGGCACGCTGTGCCCGTGAAAGCCAATTCGCCACAGCTTCACCAGCGGGCCGATGGCAAGATTAAAGGCGCTGTCGCGCACCATGCTGGCGGCTTTGGCGCACTGAATCAGCTGAAAGACCGGGCGACTGACCGTGACCGGATGGCGTCCGGCGGCATGGTTGATATCCATCACCTGCGACTCGGCACGGTTAACGGTAAGCAGATCTTCGTAGCGTTTAATTAACTGAAATACGCGGGAGGCCAGTGCCTCATCGTGGGAATAAAGTTTGAGCAGAATGGGGGACCCCATCAGGACGGCGGAGTAGCTATAGACACGGTTATCGGACATCGGGCTCTCCTTCAGAAGGGATAAGCCGGGCGGCAAAAGCACCAGCCCGGCATCAGCAATTACCTGTTATCCTCTGGCACGTTTCGCCGCCTGGTGGCCCGCGAGGGTACCGAAGATGATGATATCCGCGACCGCGTTACCGCCGATGCGGTTGCCGCCGTGGATCCCACCCACCACTTCACCGGCGGCGTAGGCGCCGCGGATCGGCTGCTGGTCAACGTTCAGCACTTCGCCATCGGTGTTAATGGTCACGCCGCCCATGGTGTGGTGCACCCCGGGGGCGATGCGAATGGCATGGAACGGGCCTTCGTTAATCGGCGCGCGCAGCGCGGTGGTCCGGCCAAACTGTTCATCATGCTGTTTTTCCACTGCCCCGTTGTAACACTCGAGGGTGGCGAGGAAGGCATGGTAATCCATCCCCAGTTTCTCCGCCAGTTCACGCGGGGAGCTGGCGCTGGTGACGAAGCCTTTGGCGATGTACTCATCGGCAGCTTTGTTTTTCGCCCGCACATGCTCGTCAAAGACAATGTACGCATAGTGTTCCGGCAGGGCGATAATCGCCGCCGAGACTTTATCGCGGGTCTCCATTTCGTTAAAGAAGCGGTTCCCCTGCTGGTTAACAAGAATAGCGCCGCCGCCGCGAATCGATTCGGAAATCAGGTACGAAGTCTGCTGTTCGACGGTGGGGTGAATCTGAATTTCGCCCATATCCACGGTGCCAGCGCCGATGCGTTCCAGCAGCGCGATACCGCTCCCGGTCGCCCCTTTGTGGTTGGTGGTCACGAAACCGTCGAGGTCCGGACGATACTTCACCACCATCGCGCTGTTGGCGCTGAAGCCGCCGGTGGCCACTACGATGCTTTTGGTCTGCACTTCGATGACTTCTTTTTCGTCGTTGACCAGACGTACACCGCTCACCTCATCCCCGCTCATCAGGATCTCTTCCACCGAGGTATCCAGCAGGACGTCGATGCCGCGTTTGGTGATGTTGCGCACCAGGCCGCTAATCAGATAGCCGCCGACCGCTGATCCGTCGCGCGGACGGTGGGTACGGTCAATGCTCATCCCGCCGGTGGTGGTGATGTCGTTGAGCATAATGCCGCGGTCCGCCAGCCACTCAATGGCTTGCGGCGCATTCTCCACGAAGCGACGCAGCAGCTGCGGGTTGTTTTTGTTGTGGCCGCCCTTCAGGGTTTCCTGATAGAACAACTCTTTACTGTCCTGAATACCTTTGACCCGCTGGAAGCGAGTTTCCGCGGCGTTCATCCCGGCGGAAGCCTTGATGGTGTTGCCGCCAATGGTCGGCATTTTTTCGACGATCAGGACGCTGGCGCCTTCGTCGTGAGCCTGAATGGCTGCCGCCAGGCCGGCGCCGCCGCTGCCGACCACCACCACGTCATAACTTTTCGGCGCGGCGTCATTGCCGCCCTCTTCCGCTGCCAGCGCTTTGCTGGATTTCAGCATCGCTTTAGCGACCGCTTTTTTCACCGCTTCGCTCTGGCTGGTAGCACCGGAAATGGCGTCCACGTGCGGGGTGTTGGCGGTCAGAATACGTTCGCGGATCTCTTCGAAGCTGGTGGTGAACTCGACGGTCTGCACCGGGCTCGCCGCCAGTTCAATATCGGCAATATGATCATTTTCGAGGCTAACGTTGATCACCAGTTCATTGGCGTCATCCTGAACGGTTTCAACAAACATCCCCGGCTTAAATTTAGCGTCGCCCATGCTCATGTCGCGGATCATCGCTTCCACCAGCGAGAAGCGCCACAGCGGTTCCGGAATATGAAGCGCCTCGCGCTGGGTGCTGTCGATAAACAGCTCCAGCTCTTCACCGGCGGCGATACGAGCCGCCCAGTCCGGATAGGCGATGCAGGCGCGGCCCACGGCGATCAGGTCATAACCGTGATCGAGGCCCAGCTCGGCATCAGCAACGTTCACCACCCCGCCGACGCCCATCACCGGCACCTGGGCGAGGGTTTCAGAGCGCATCGCGCAGTATTTCTCGATCAGCGGTGTTGGATCGCTGGTATCGACGATAGAGGGACGCAGGGTCGCGCCCACCGAGAAGTGCAGATAATCGACACCGCGGGCAGCCAGCTTTTCCAGCAGATACATGGTGTCGTCGAAGCGGATCCCCGGGACCTCCATCTCTTCCGGCGAGAAGCGATAGCCGATGATAAAGGCATCGTCAGCGTACTGGCGGGCCATTTTGTGGGTGATGTCGAGGACCGCCAGCGGGAAACGGGCGCGATTGTCGCGGCTACCGCCCCACTCGTCGTCGCGCTGGTTGGAGTTCGGCGAATAGAACTGCTGGATAAGGTAGGTGTTGGCGCCGTGAATTTCGACGCCGTCGAAGCCGGCGAGAATGGCGCGACGGACGCCGTCGCCAAACTTGGCGATCATCCCTTCCACTTCTTCTCCGCTCAGCGCCCGCGGCATCGCGGCGCCCTCACGCGGCGCGGCAATAGCGCTTGGCGCCACCGGCTGGCGCCCCCCGATCAGCTGCGGGTCGACCATGCGTCCGCCGTGATAGATCTGCAGAATCGCTTTTGAACCTTGCGCTTTGATCGCCTCGGCGATTTTCGCCAGGCCGGCAATTTTTTCATCATTATCGATGCCGATCGCGCCCGGGAAGGCCAGGCCGTAGTCATCAATAAAGCAGCACTCGACAATAATGGTGCCGATGCTGCCGGCGCGAGCGCGATAGTACTCCACCAGCTCGCTGGTGACAGTCCCATCGAAATAACCGGTGCAGGTGGTCATCGGCGCCATGAGCAAACGGTTTTTCAGCTCCGTACCATTTGGTAAAGTAAATGGCTGCAGAATTCGTTCGTTACTGGTCATAAGTTACGCTCCAGATTTTAAAATATTAAAAACTCAGAATGGGGTGACGGAATCATTAATGGTTTTGGTTTTTTAATTCCTGTTGTCATGCCAATAATATAGCGTGTTTTTTAGTTACTAAATCAATTACGTTAGTTATAAAACTATTTAACCCCAACAATAACATCGCTACCTCTATTGTATTATTAAAATAATAAATAGCATTTACATAATACAAATGCACGATAACATTTCAGATACTTATGTTAACATTAAAAACGATCGCAAATTTCAATAAAACCATTTATTTTCATGCAGTTACGAAAATAATGGATAAATTCAGCATTAAATGTTCATTTTTATTTTAACATTTATCGATATTTTAGCCAAATTAACACCTCATCATATAGGGTTATACTGATAATAAAAAAATAGTGAAATCACCTGCTTTTCTTGATCTCGATCAATTGCAACGGCCATTGAAAGCGCAATATATAAATAACCAACAAATTTAATTTAACGCCCAGACAAACGCGTTAAATAAACGCCCTGACGATACTCAGAAACGAAAAATAAAAACTAAAGTAACTTTTGTAATTAAAGAAATCACTGAGCATGTCGCTGGCGTAAACGCTATTTTCAACAACTTGCAGATACTCATTATGAAAGAGAAAAAGACAACCATACCGCCTGCCGGTGCAGTCAATCCAACGACTGCGACTAAAAAACGTCTCCTGATGATGGCGCTGCCGATTATCGTTGCCGTACTGTTATTGTTCGTTCCGGTCCCGGACGGCCTGCCGCCGTACGCCTGGCACTACTTCGCCATCTTCGTCGGGGTGATCGTCGGGTTAATTTTTGAACCGCTGCCTGGCGCCGTTATCGGCATCACCGGCGTGGTGGTGATCGCCCTCTGTAGCCAGTGGCTGTTGTTCAGCCCGGAACAGATGGCCGCCCCGAGCTTCAAGCTGGCCGGCGCCTCCTTTAAATGGGCGGTGAGCGGCTTCGGCAACTCCACGGTCTGGCTTATCTTCGGCGCCTTTATGTTCGCCGCCGGCTACGATAAAACCCAGTTTGGCCGCCGCCTGGCGCTGATCCTGGTGAAATATCTTGGCCGTCGCAGCCTGACGCTGGGCTACGCCATCACCTTCGCTGACCTGTTGCTGGCGCCGTTTACGCCGTCTAACACCGCACGCAGCGGCGGTACCATCTACCCGATTATTGCCAACCTGCCGCCGCTGTACGGTTCAAAACCAAACGACCCGAGCGCGCGTAAAATCGGTTCCTATCTGATGTGGGTGGCGATCACCGCCGCCTGTATCACCAGCTCGATGTTCCTGTCAGCGCTGGCACCGAACCTGCTGGCCCTGGCGCTGGTAAAAAGCATCGTCGGCATCAACATCTCGTGGGGGACCTGGTTCATCGCCTTCCTGCCGCTCGGTGTCCTGCTGATCCTGACTATGCCGCTGCTGGCTTACTGGTTCTATCCGCCGGAAGTGAAAATCAATAACGAAGTGCCGCTGTGGGCCGCGCGTGAGCTGGAAAAACTGGGCAAACTGTCGCGCAATGAAATTCTGCTGCTGGTGTTCGTCTGCTTCGCGCTGATGATGTGGATCTTCGCCGCCGACTGGATTGAACCGGCGCTGGCCGCCCTGCTGGTTATCGTGCTGATGCTGTGGACCGGCGTGCTCTCCTGGAGCGACATCACCAACAACAAAGCGGCGTGGAACACCTTTGTCTGGTTTGCCACCCTGGTGGCGCTGGCCGACGGCCTCTCCTCCACCGGTTTCATCGCCTGGCTGGGTAAAGAGGGCGGCGCGCTGATGGGCGGTATCTCCCCAGGCGTGGCGACCATCGTCCTGCTGCTGGCGTTCTACCTGCTGCACTACCTGTTTGCCAGCACCACCGCGCACACCACTGCCCTGCTGCCGGCCATGCTGACTATTGCGGCCACCATTCCGGGTATGAATATGGAAGTGTTCGTCCTGCTGATGGTCACCTCGCTGGGCGTGATGGGGATTATCACCCCGTACGGTACTGGCCCAAGCCCAATCTACTACGGCAGCGGCTACCTGCCGACCAAAGACTACTGGCGCCTCGGCACCATCTTTGGCGCCATCTTCCTGGCCGCCCTGCTGCTGATTGGCTATCCGTGGATGTCCATGATGTTCTGATTCATAACCGCCGGGACCACCCCGGCGGTTTTTATCTTTATGGAGTAAGTGACTATGTCGACTAAACCGTTTGTTTATCAGGATCCGTTCCCGCTGGCGCACGACGATACCGAATACTATCTGCTCAGCAAAGAGCACGTCTCTGTCGCCGAATTTGACGGCCAGCCGGTTCTGAAAGTAGAGCCGCAGGCGCTGACCCTGCTCGCCCAGCAGGCCTTCCACGACGCCGCCTTTATGCTGCGCGTCTCCCATCAGCAGCAGGTCGCCTCGATTCTGCTCGACCCGGAAGCTAGCGAAAACGACAAATACGTGGCGCTGCAGTTCCTGCGCAACTCCGAAATCGCCGCCAAAGGTATTCTGCCGACCTGTCAGGATACCGGCACCGCTATCATCATGGGTAAAAAAGGCCAGCGCGTCTGGACCGGCGGTGGCGATGAAGCCGCCCTGGCGCAGGGCGTTTACAACACCTATACCGAAGATAACCTGCGTTACTCACAGAACGCGCCGCTGGATATGTATAAAGAGGTCAACACCGGCACCAACCTGCCGGCGCAGATCGATCTCTACAGCGTCGACGGTGACGAATATAAATTCCTGTGCATGGCGAAAGGCGGCGGTTCCGCCAATAAAACCTATCTCTATCAGGAAACCAAAGCGCTGATCACTCCGGCGAAGCTGAAAAACTATCTGGTCGAGAAGATGCGTACCCTCGGGACCGCCGCCTGCCCGCCATACCATATCGCGTTTGTGATCGGCGGCACCTCGGCAGAAGCGACGCTGAAGACCGTGAAGCTGGCCTCCACCCGCTACTACGACGGCCTGCCGACCGAAGGCAACGAGCACGGTCAGGCGTTTCGCGACGTCCAGCTGGAGCAGGAGCTGCTGCAGGAAGCGCAGAACCTCGGCCTCGGCGCGCAGTTTGGCGGGAAATACTTCGCTCACGATATCCGGGTGATCCGTCTGCCGCGTCACGGCGCCTCCTGCCCGATCGGCATGGGCGTCTCCTGCTCCGCCGACCGCAACATCAAAGCGAAAATCAACCGCGACGGCATCTGGATCGAGAAGCTGGAGAGCAATCCGGGGAAATATATCCCTGAACATCTGCGTCAGCAGGGTGAAGGCAATGTCGTCAGCATCAACCTGAATCAGCCGATGAGCGAAATCCTGGCGCAACTGTCGGCGCACCCGGTCTCCACCCGCCTGAGCCTCAACGGCACCATCATCGTGGCCCGCGACATCGCCCACGCCAAGCTAAAAGAGCTTATTGATAACGGCGAGGCGCTGCCGCAGTACGTCAAAGATCACCCGATCTACTACGCGGGCCCGGCGAAGACGCCGACCGGTTATGCCTCCGGCTCCCTCGGTCCGACTACCGCAGGCCGCATGGACTCTTATGTCGATCTGCTGCAGTCGCACGGCGCGAGCATGGTAATGCTGGCGAAAGGCAACCGCAGCCAGCAGGTGACCGATGCCTGCCATAAACACGGCGGCTTCTACCTCGGCAGCATTGGCGGCCCGGCAGCAGTGCTCGCCCAGCAGAGCATTAAGAGCCTCGAGTGCGTGGCCTATCCGGAACTGGGGATGGAAGCTATCTGGAAAATCGAAGTGGAAGATTTCCCGGCGTTTATTCTGGTTGATGATAAAGGTAACGACTTCTTCCAGCAGATCCAGAATAAGCAGTGTGCCGGCTGTCAACAGCACGGCTAACGCTCACTTCTGACGCTGATATCAGGCCGTCGCCGTTTGGGCGACGGCTTTTTTTATGCCCACGCCGCGCCAGCTTGAATTCATTTCGCGCCAGGCTATGCTCAACTACAAGCCGTCCGTTGTTTGCTGAAAAATAACAATAATTCTCTTTCTCAGGTGCCTCTATGAACAGGATGAGCGTGGTGATCCTCTGGGCGCTGGCGCTGCTGGTGCTAAAGCCGGCGCTGGCTGCCGAACCGCGACAGCAGCCGACCGCCCGCGAGCAGGCACGCACAGTCACGATTTTCCATCAACCTGTCGTCATGTTGCAGGCTACTTTCGGCCAGACCACGCCCGAAGAGCGCGTCCTGCGTACCCGCAGCGCCTTACGCGCCTTTACTGAAGACGATATTCGCCAACCGCTGCGGGTCGTTGCGGTCAACCGCTATGGTCAGCCGGGCCGGCTGTTTCTGATGAACGGCAAACCGGTGCTGCTGCTGAGCCAGGCGGATCTCGATGAGGGCGATGATTTAACCCTCGACCAGGCGGCCCAGCGGGTGCTGGCGCGAATGGAGGCCCAGCGCACCAGCCTGCAGGAACAGTTCAACGACCGTTATCTGCTGCTTTCAGCCGGCAAAGCGCTGGCCGGAGGGCTGCTGCTGGCGCTGTTTTACTACGGCGCCTTCCGCGCCTGGCGGCGGGTGCGGCGCTTTTTCCTGCTGCGGATCCTTGAAAAACGCAGCGCCATCCCGCAGCACTGGCGGCGCTATCTCGGCAATATTGAAGTTCGACTCTATGCTGTGCTGGTCATTCTCGTCGGCATGCTGGCCAGTTATCTCTGGCTGAGCTGGGCCTTCAGCCTGTTTCCCTGGACACGGGTGTGGAGTGAATCGCTGGGTGACTGGTCGCTGGGCGTGATCCGCGATCTCTCCCTGTCGATTGTCGCCTCCCTGCCGGGGCTGATGATCGTGGTGCTTATTTTCCTGATCACCTGGCTCATCATTCGCCTGGTGAAAGTGGCTCTCGACCAGGTCGCCGCCGGCCGCATTCAGGTGCCGGGCATCCATCCGGAAACCGTCAGCGCCACCCGCCGGTTGATCTCGGTGGTCATCTGGCTGTTTGCCCTGTCCGCCGCCTACCCGTTCCTCCCCGGCGCCAACTCCCTCGCCTTCAAAGGCATTAGCGTGTTCTTCGGCCTGATGCTGACTCTCGGGTCGACCGGGGTGATGACCCATGCGATGAGCGGCCTGGTGCTGATCTACTCCCGGGCGCTGCGCAAAGGCGACTGGATCCGCCTCGCCGACAATGAGGGACAGGTCAGCGAGATTGGCGTGCTGGCGACCAAGATCCTCACCCGTGAGAATTACATTGTCACCGTCCCGAACGCCGTGGTGGTGAGCGGGAAAATTATTAATCTCAGCGCCGAGAGCACCGACGGCGGGTTCAATCTCACCACCAGCGTCACCATCGGCTACGATACGCCGTGGCGTCAGGTGCATGCGCTGCTGGAGCTGGCGGCAAGACGCACCCCTGGGGTGGATCAACAAATCGCCCCGATAGTTCGCAAGCTGGGGTTGCTTGACTGGTACACCGCGTATGAGCTGCAGGTGCGCTTGCTCCCCACAACTAAGCTGCCGGATGGCCGCAACGCGTTGCATAGCAGTATTATTGATGTGTTTAACGAATTCGGCGTGCAGATTATGTCGCCGAACTTTGTGATGCAGCCCAAGGCGGCGGTGGTGGTGCCGCAGGAGGCCTGGTACGCCGCCCCAGCCGTCGCGCCGCAGGAGCCTGAGAAATAAGGGCTAATATAGCGGCATTTCCGCCGGGTGGCGGCTTCACCGCTGAGCAAGAACAGCCAGCGCAGAGCCGCGTTTGTGCCGGGCGGTGGCTAACGCCTTGCCCGGCCTACGGATCGTGCGACCTGTCACTCATTTACCCACTTGCGCGACTGAAACTGCCGATGCTGGCGGCCTCAAAATCGCTGAGACGTTCCCGGAAGGCCGGGGCAGCCCGCATGGATGCGGGCTGAGGGCCGTGTCTTGCAGGGACGCTGCCTCGGCCCGACCCGCAGCCTGCAGGGATAAGTCGAAGGGACCGCGCAGCGGCGATTTTGCTGGCCGGAGCCCGGGGGTACAGGGGGCGGCGGCGACTGGCCGCCCCCTGTGCGCTCCCTGCGCCATAAGAGACATAACGCAGAAGATCAACCGGGAGCGCAATCTGCCCGGAATTAACATAGAGGTTGTCGCCCAGCCAAACGTTGTGGCTCTGCCAAACATAGTGCGAACAGGGACATTTCCGGTTGTGCCGTGATTTCGCCGGGTGGCGGCTACGCCTTACCCGGCCTGGGGTTCGTGCGACCTGTCACTCATTTACCCACTTGCGCGACTGAAACTGCCGGTGCTGGCGGCCTCAAAATCGCTGAGACGTTCCCGGAAGGCCGGGGCAGCCCGCATGGATGCGGGCTGAGGGCCGTGTTTTGCACGGACGCTGCCTCGGCCCGACCCGCAGCCTGCAGGGATAAGTCGAAGGCACCACGCAGTGGCGATTTTGCTGGCCGGAGCCCGGGGGTACAGGGGGCGGCGGCGACTGGCCGCCCCCTGTGCGCTCCCCGCGCCATAAGAGACATAACGCAGAAGATCAACCGGGAGCGCAATCTGCCCGGAATTAACATAGAAGTTGCAGCCCTGCCAAACATAGTGCGAACAGGGACATTTCCGGTTGTGCCGTTATTTCGCCGGGTGGCGGCTGCGCCTTACCCGGCCTACAACGACTGCCGGGCAATCCGACTCGGACGACGACTCAACCCTGAGCGGCGTCGATGTCGTCAAACACCTGCTGCGCCAGATGCATCGTGGCATTCGCCGCCGGCAGCCCACAGTACAGCGCAGAGTGCATGATCAACTCTTTCAGCTCATCGCGGGTGACCCCGTTGTTAAACGACGCGCGCAGATGCATCTTCAGCTCCGCCTCGCGATTGAGAGCAATCAGCATGGCAATGGTGATCATGCTGCGGGTGTGGTGGTCGAGCCCCGGACGGGTCCAGGTCTCACCCCAGGCGTAGCGGGTGATAAAGTCCTGAAACTCGTCATTCAACGGCGTCAGATGCTGCAGGGTACGGTCGACGTGGGCGTCGCCCAATACTTTGCGCCGTACCGTCATTCCGTCCTGATAGCGCTGTTTATCCTCCATGGCGTTCCCCCTGGAAAAAGCTTAGCAGCGCCGAAGTAAAGCTTTTCGGCGCCTCAATGTTTGACAGATGCGATGCCGCCAGCACCACCACCTGGGAAGAGGGGATCTGCTGCTGCAGGAAACTGGCGTCACTGACCGTAGTGACAGGGTCACTTTCACCGGCGATAATTAATGTCGGCAGCGGGATCTGCCCCACTTCGCCCCGCAGGTCGGCGGCGGCCAGCGCCTCGCAGCAGGCGGCATAGCCTTCGACGTCGGTATGGGTTAACTGGTGGCATAGCGCCTCCACCACCTCCGGCGCCTTCTGGCGAAACGCATGAGTGAACCAGCGATCCGCCGCCCCGGCAGCCACCACCGCCATTCCCTCCTGGCGTACCGCCCGCGCCCGCGACAGCCAGCTGGCCTGATCGCCAATGCGCGCCGCGGTGTTGGCAACGGCCAGACCATAAAAACGTTCTGGCGCAAAGCGTCCCAGCCACAGGCCGGTCAGACCGCCCATCGAGATCCCGCAGAACCAGGCGCGGTCGATATTCAGGTGATCGAGCAGCGCAATCACATCTTCCCCCAGCTGGGCGAGGGTCACTTTGCCATTTTTCGTCGTATTACCGTGACCGTGGGTGTCATAGCGCAGCACCCGAAAATGGGCGGTTAACGCCTCGATCTGCGGCTGCCACATCGCCCGGGTGGTGCCCAGCGAGTTGGAGAGGACGATAACCGGCGCGCCCTCCGGCCCGTCGAGTTGATAATCAAGATTCATCACGTTGCTCCTGATAACGCGCCAGTACCTGGCGCACAAAGCGTTCGGCGCTGCCGGTCGCCGTTGCCGGGTCCAGCAGCGTGGTTAAGCGTTCACGAGAGAGATACTGACTGACCTGTGGGTCAGCCGCGAGCAGATCGACCAGCGGAGAGTGACGGTCCAGCGCCTGACGGCACAGCGCCTCGATATGATGATGCGCCTCGGCTTTGCCGATGAATTCCGCCAGCGCCAGGGTCACCGCCTCGGCCATGATCAGCCCGTGGGTGATATCGAGATCGGCACGCATTTTCTGCGGGAAGACCTGCATATCGCGCACCAGCGCTTCACTTTGCGCCAGCGCCCCGCCCACCAGAGTAATCAGATCCGGCAGCGTCTCCCACTCCGCCTGCCAGCCGCCCAGCGCCCGCTCGTGCTGCTGGAGCTGGCTGGCGTAGAGGGTCGCCATCAGCCCCGGCGTACGCTGGGCGGCGGTCAGGATCGCCGCGCAGGCCACCGGATTGCGCTTATGCGGCATCGTCGATGAGCCGCCGCGGCCTTCCGCCACCGGCTCGCCGACCTCAGCCACTTCGGTCTGCATCAGCAGGGAGAAGTCGTTAGCGAATTTCCCCAGGGTACCGCAGACACCGGCAAACCAGGCGCCCGCCTCCAGCAGCCGATCGCGCTGGCTGTGCCACGGGGTATCCGGCAGCGACAGACCGAGGATCTGCGCCAGCGCCTGGCCAACCGCCGGCCCTTTCTCTTTTAGCGCGTCCAGAGTGCCCGCGGCGCCGCCAAACTGCAGCACCAGCAGCCGCGGACGCATCTCGCGCAGCCGCTGCTGCCAGCGCAGGAGCGCGTCGAGGGTGCCCGCCAGCTTCAGGCCAAAGGTCACCGGCAGCGCATGCTGCATCCAGGTCCGACCCGGCATGACAGTATCGCGATAACGATCCGCCTGGAGAGCCAGGGCAGCCAACAGCTGCTCAAGCAAGGTCTCAGCGGCATCCAGCGCCCCGCGCAGCTGGAGCACCAGTCCGGTGTCGATGGCGTCCTGACTGGTGGCTCCCCAGTGGACGTAGCGCGCAGCCTCGGGATCTCGCGCTTTTACCTGTACCGTCAGCTGTTTCACCAGCGGGATCGCCAGGTTACCGGCCCCCACCGCCGCCTCGCCCAGCGCGGCAAAATCGATGGTCTCGTGGCGGCAGGCCGCGACAATCGGCCCGACCGCTTCCGGCGGCACCATCCCGCAGACGGCCTGCGCCTGCGCCAGCGCCGCTTCAAAATCCAGCATGCCCTGCACCCGCTGCGCGTCGCTGAACCAGTCGGTCAGCGGACTGCTGCGCAGCATTGGGGTCAACAAACTCATTCTGGCTCCTTAAACACGTTCAATAATCAGGGCGATCCCCTGTCCGACGCCGATGCACATGGTGCACAGGGCGTAGCGGCCGCCGGTCCGTTTCAGCTGATAAGACGCGGTCATCGCCAGCCGGCCGCCGGAGGCACCGAGCGGGTGGCCCAGCGCGATCGCCCCGCCGTTAGGGTTCACGTGGGCGGCATCATCCGGTAAGCCCAGATCACGGGTCACCGCCAGCGCCTGAGCGGCGAAGGCTTCATTCAGTTCGATGACATCCATCTGGGCTAATGTCAGGCCGGTCTGCGCCAGCACCTTACGCACCGCGGGCGCCGGGCCAAAGCCCATGATCCGCGGCGCAACACCCGCCGTCGCCACGCCGACCACCCGGGCCAGCGGTTGAAGATCGTGAGCCGCCAGCGCCGTCTCGCTGGCCAGCAGCAGCGCACAGGCGCCATCGTTAACGCCGGAGGCGTTACCGGCGGTGACGCTGCCGTCGGCGCGCACCACGCCGCGCAGTTTAGCCAGCGCCTCCAGCGAGGTACTGCGCGGGTGCTCATCGCGGCTAAACAGCAGTGGCTCGCCTTTACGCTGCGGCACCTGGATGGCGATCAGCTCATCGGCAAAACGCCCCGCCTCCTGCGCCGCGGCGGTACGCAGTTGACTGCGTAAGGCGAACGCGTCCTGATCGGCACGGGAAATGGCAAACTCATCGGCGACGTTTTCCGCCGTCTCCGGCATGGAATGCACGCCGTACAGGGCTTTCATCTGCGGGTTAATAAAGCGCCAGCCGATGGTGGTATCCTCCATCTGCATGCTGCGGCTAAAGGCGCTCTCTGCTTTCCCCATCACAAACGGCGCGCGGGACATGCTCTCCACGCCACCGGCGATCATCAGCTGCGTCTCGCCGCTTTTAATCGCCCGCGCCGCGACGCCGATCGCATCGAGGCTGGAACCGCACAGGCGGTTGATGGTGCTCCCGGGCACGCTCTCCGGCAGCCCGGCCAGCAGCAGCGCCATCCGCGCCACGTTGCGGTTATCTTCCCCGGCCTGGTTGGCGCAGCCAAAGATCACATCGTCAATGCGCGAGGGATCCAGTCCCGGGTTACGCTCCAGCAGGGCTTTTAATGGCAGCGCCGCGAGGTCGTCGGCGCGCATCGTCGCCAGGGTACCACCGAAACGGCCAAAGGGTGTACGTACCGCATCACAGATAAATGCCTGATTCATCATAGGTTCCTTACGCGCTTTCCGCCAGTTGTTCAAAGGTCAGCGCCACCGGAGTGATGCGCTGCAGCTCTTCAAAAGAGAGACCGTTAAAGATTTCACGTACCACCGGGCCGCGGTCGGTGATGTCGATCACCGCCAGGTCGGTATAGATCCGGCTGACGCAGCCGACGCCGGTCAGCGGGTAGCTGCACTGCGCCACCAGCTTGCACTCGCCGTCACGGGTCAGGTGGTCCATCATCACGAACACCTGGCGGGCGCCGATGGCCAGATCCATCGCCCCGCCAACGGCCGGGATCGCATCCGGCGCACCGGTGCTCCAGTTCGCGAGGTCGCCGCTGGCGGAGACCTGATAGGCCCCCAGCACGCAGATATCGAGATGGCCGCCGCGCATCATGGCGAAGGAGTCGCCGTGGTGGAAATAGCAGCCGCCCTGCAGGAGGGTGACATACTCTTTACCGGCATTGATCAGCTCGGGATCTTCTTCCCCGGGCTGCGGTTTCGGCCCCATCCCCAACAGGCCGTTTTCGCTGTGCAGGAACACTTCTTTGTCGGCGGGCAGGTAATTGGCAATGCGGGTCGGCAGGCCGATGCCGAGGTTGACGTAAGCGCCTTCGGGAATATCGCGGGCCACGCGCTGGGCCATTTCGTCACGGGTCAGTTTTTGCATCTCGGGCTCCTCAGGCGCGTTGTGCGGCAGTCAGGTTTTCCAGCGAGAAGACACGCTGGACGAAAATGCCGGGGGTGATGATGTGTTCCGGGTCGAGGTCGCCCAGCGGCACCAGCTGCGAGACCTCGACGATGGTGGTTTTCGCCGCCGTCGCCATGATCGGGCCAAAGTTGCGCGCCGCCTTGCGATAGACCAGGTTGCCCCAGCGGTCGCCCTGATGGGCCTTAATCAGCGCGAAATCGGCTTTAATCGGATATTCCAGTACGTAATGGCGACCATCGATTTCCCGCGTCTCCTTGCCTTCCGCCAGCGGTGTGCCGTAGCCGGTGGGGGTAAACACTGCCCCCAGCCCGGCGCCAGCCGCCTGGATCCGCGCCGCGAGGTTACCCTGCGGCACCAGCTCCAGCTCCACTTTGCCGCGGCGATAGAGGTCATCGAAAATCTGGGAATCCACCTGGCGCGGGAAGGAGCAGATCATCTTGCGTACTCGCCCGGCTTTCAGCAGCGCCGCGAGACCCACTTCCCCGTTGCCGGCGTTGTTATTAATGATGGTCAGGTCGCGGGCGCCCTGGTCAATCAGGGCGTCAATCAGAAAGGTCGGCTGGCCGGCGGGACCAAAGCCGCCGATCATAATAGTCGCCCCGTCGTGGATCCCGGCGATGGCCTCGCTCAGCGTCGATACGCTTTTATCAATCATCAGGTCGCTCCAGTGATGTGCGGTAATCGCACTTTTATTCGTTGTTCGCACAAAATGTGACCCGCTTAACGATGTCGGTCAAGGGCGATAATCGAAATATGGTGCGATAATCGAACATCGGTTATCTTTAGCGAAAGAATGTGATCGATGGCAAATATGGGGAACAGAAATGGACAAGCATCCAGACGATTTACTGACCGGCGACGGCGATCCGTTTAAGGGCGATCCTAACTTTATGGCCTCCCTGGCGCGCGGCCTGGAGGTGATTCAGGCGTTCACGCCGCAGCGGCCCCTGCTGTCTATCTCGCAGATCAGCCAGAAGACCGGCATTCCGCGCGCGGCGGTGCGCCGCTGCCTGTATACCCTGAGCAAGCTGGGGTTCGTGTATGCCGAAGACGGTAAGAATTTCCAGCTGCGACCGCGGATCCTGGCGCTGGGCCACGCCTGGCTGGCCTCGACGCCGCTGGCGCGTTCGGCGCAGCCGGTGCTGCGACATCTGAGCGAAATGCTCAACGAGTCCTGCTCCATCGCCACCCTCGACGGGGACGATATTCTGTATATCGCCCGCGCCTCCAGCTCGCGGATTATGACCATCGACCTGGATATCGGCAGCCGCCTTCCGGCCTGGGCGACCTCGATGGGCCGGGTGCTGCTCAGCCATCAGCCGGAGGAGAAGCTCAACGACATGCTGGCTCGGGTGACCATGATCCGCTACACCCCGCAGACGGTGGATTCGGTGGCGAAGCTGCGCACCGAACTGAAACGGGTGCATCAGCAGGGGTATGCCCTCAACGACCAGGAGCTGGAGATGGGCCTGCGCTCCCTCGCGGTACCGCTGTTTAACGCTCAGGGGCAGGTCCAGGCGGCGCTGAACGTTGGGGTGCATGCGGGCCAGATGTCGGCCCGCGAGATGATCGATCGCGTGCTGCCGGAGCTGCAAAAAGCCGCCCGCGAGCTGACGCTGCTTCTGCGCTAACGACTGCGCTTGGCGTGCTGCTCCCAGGTCTCCTGCTTCGCCTCGGCCGATTTACGCAGCGCGACATAGCAGGCGCCGCTGCCGCCATGATGTGGAAGCGCGGCGCAGAAGGCCTGCACCTCCGGCAGCTCTTCCAGCCAGCGCGCCAGATAGCTGCGGATAATATTGGCGTGGGACTGGTCGTCGCGGCCTTTGCCGTGAACGATCAGCACATTACGTAACCCCTCTTTCTGCGCCTGCACCATAAAGGCGAAGAGCATCTGTCGGCACTGTTCCACCGGCTGGCGCAGCAGGGAGAGGCTCGCCTGCTGGCTGTATTTCCCCCGCCGCAGCTTATCCAGCACGCCGCTCTGCAGCCCTTCACGCTTAAACTCCAGCGGCGTGGCGAGCGGCACGATATCGAGATAGCCGGTGGTGAGAAAATTATCCAGTTGCAGGGTATCGACGCGCTGCGGGGCCCGGCTGTTGCGCCCGGGATGCCAGTGCACGTCATTTTTACGTTTCAGAGGCTGGACATCTTCCATGGCGTCAAGAAACAGGGATTTGTCATCAAGGTTCATGGGCTCTCCTCCAGCGGCTGTCGCCAGCTACTATAGCCGCCCGGCGCTCCCCCCTCAACGCGTTTAGCCGCGTTCGCTGGCAAAGTGAGCGCGACGGCGATTAAGGAAACAATTGTCGGCTCTGGCGGCGAAACAGCGTGATTAACGACGCCGTTAATGGCGTCTGCCGGGTATCGCGCCGCTGGATCAGATAATAGGTGGCCGTCGGCAAGACGTCGCGGACAGGGATCATCACCAGCTTGTCCGCCATCAGCGGATCGTTGCCGAGCTCCACCGGCAGGATGCTGAGAAAATCACTTTTCACCACCAGGCTAATGCACGACGAGAAGGTTTCGCAAACAATATCTACCTTAGGCGCTAACCCGGCCTGATTAAGCCGGTCCTGCAGCTGTTTAAAGTAGCTGCCGCGCGGCGTCGGCATGGTCCAGTGGTGATCCATCAACTCCCCCAGCGAGGTGGCCTGCGCCGCAGGATGTCCTGCGCGGGCGAACACCGCGAACGGTTTCTCAAACAGTTTCTCAAAGCTGAACTCATGGTCGTACGGCCCGGGGTAATAGGTATTGATGGTGAAATCCAGCTCTCCCTGGCGCAGCTCATTGATCATCGCCAGCAGCTGGCCCTCCATGATCCGCACCTTTACCTGCGGATGCTGCTGATGAAAGCGACAGATCACCGACGGCATCAGCGACCGGGCGACGCTGGCGCCAAGGCCAATATTAATTTGCCCGGCCTGCTCGCCCTGACGCTGCAGCAGTTCGTCCTGCGCCGCCCGCAGCTCCTCAAGGATCAAGCTCGCATGTTGGTAAAAGCTTTCGCCGTTTTCGGTCAGCGCCACCCCCTGACTGCGGCGCACGAACAGCTGGGCGGAAAGCCCCTCCTCCAGCTCTTTAATCGCTTTGGTCAGGGCCGGCTGCGAGACCGCCAGCGCCCGGCTGGCGCCGCGAATACTCCCTTCCCGGGCCACTTCGACGAAGGCGCGGATATGATGAAATTTAATCTGAAATGCCATGCTTTAGGTGATAACCATTGTTTATCAGACAGAAGAAAATCACATCTACTGTAATCCATCAGGCTATGGCAGGTTAAGTGGGATACGGCCTGTAAAACGTAAGTGATAAACAAAAGCTATCACATCGTGAACGCCGTCACATTTTTTACTTATGACAGGATGAGCTATGCCGCAACTTGATGAATACCTCCACCAGCTGGCGCCGGCCATGATCCAATGGCGCCGTGATTTTCACCTGCACGCGGAATCCGGCTGGCTGGAATTCCGCACTGCCAGCAAGGTGACGGAGATCCTCGACGGGCTCGGCTATCAGCTGGCGCTGGGGCGCGATGTCATCGATGCCGATAGCCGGATGGGGCTGCCGGACGAGGATACCCTGGCCCAGGCTTTCGAGCGCGCCCGCGAACAGGGCGCGCCGGAGCGCTGGCTGCCGGCGTTTGAAGGCGGTTTCGCCGGCGTGGTCGCCACGCTCGACACCGGACGTCCCGGCCCAACCCTGGCCTTCCGCGTCGATATGGATGCCCTTGACCTCAATGAACAGCACGACGACAGCCACCGCCCTCATCGCGACCATTTCGCCTCCTGCAACGCCGGTATGATGCACGCCTGCGGCCATGATGGCCATACCGCCATCGGGCTGGGCCTGGCGCATGTCCTGAAGCAGTATGCCGCGCAGCTCAACGGGGTGATCAAACTGATTTTCCAGCCCGCTGAAGAGGGCACCCGCGGCGCCCGGGCGATGGTGGCCGCCGGCGTGGTGGATGACGTGGATTATTTCACGGCGATCCATATCGGGACCGGTGTGCCGGCAGGTACCGTCGTCTGCGGTGGCGACAACTTTATGGCCACTACTAAATTCGACGTGCAGTTCAGCGGCGTGGCCGCCCACGCCGGCGGCAAGCCGGAGGAGGGGCGCAACGCGCTGCTGGCCGCCGCCCAGGCCGCTCTTGGCCTGCACGCCATCCCGCCGCACAGCGCCGGCGCCTCGCGGGTCAACGTCGGGGTGATGCAGGCGGGCACCGGGCGCAACGTGGTGCCCTCTTCCGCGCTGTTAAAAGTGGAAACCCGCGGTGAAAGCGAAGCCATTAACCAGTACGTGTTCGAGCGGGCGCAGCACGTCATCGCCGGGGCGGCGGCGATGTACGAAGCCCGCTACGAACTACGCATGATGGGTGCTGCGACCGCCAGCGCGCCGTCGCCGGCGTGGGTGGACTATCTGCGCGAACAGGCCGCCCGTGTGCCCGGCGTGCAACAGGCGGTGGATCGTATCGCCGCCCCGGCGGGCTCGGAAGACGCCACCCTGATGATGGCCCGGGTCCAGGCGCGCGGCGGCCTCGCCTCGTACATGATCTTCGGCACCCAACTGAGCGCCGGTCACCACAATGAGAAGTTTGACTTCGACGAGAGCGTCATGGCGCTAGCGGTAGAAACTCTGGCGCGTATCGCGCTTAACTTTCCCTGGCAGCGGGGGGTGTAATGGAAGCCATTTTTCAGTTTGTGGACGAGATGATTGAGACGCGACGCGAGGCGTACTGCGCCATCGCCGATGACATCTGGGATCACCCGGAGACCCGCTTTGAGGAGTACTGGTCCGCCCAACGCCTGGCGGATGCGCTGGAGGCAGAAGGTTTCCAGCTCACTCGCGATGCGGGTGGGATCCCGAATGCCTTTATCGCCAGCGTCGGCGAAGGCCAACCGGTGATTGCCCTGCTCGGCGAATTTGACGCCCTGGCGGGCCTCAGCCAGCAGGCGCACTGCGCGGAACCGACACCCTCGACACCGGGAGCCAACGGCCACGGCTGCGGGCACAATCTGCTCGGTACGGCGGCATTCGCCGCGGCGGTCGCCGCCAAAGCCTGGCTGCAACAGCATGGCGGCGCGGGCACGCTGCGCTTCTATGGTTGTCCCGGCGAGGAAGGCGGATCGGGAAAAACCTTTATGGTGCGCGAAGGGTTGTTTGATGATGTCGATGCGGCGCTGACCTGGCATCCGGAAGCCTGGGCCGGGATGTTCAGCACCCGCACCCTCGCCAATATTCAGGCGGCATGGCGTTTTACCGGCACCGCCGCCCACGCTGCGAATTCGCCGCACCTGGGCCGGAGCGCGCTGGATGCCGTCACTCTGATGACCACCGGCAGCAACTTCCTCAATGAACATATCATCGAGAAGGCGCGGGTCCATTATGCCATTACCGATACCGGCGGTGTCTCGCCCAACGTGGTGCAGGCTCAGGCGGAAGTGCTGTATCTGATCCGTGCGCCGGAGATGGCCGACGCGGAGGAGATCTTCGCCCGCATCGAGAAGATTGCTCAGGGGGCCGCGCTGATGACCGAGACCCAGGTCAGCTGCCGCTTTGAAAAAGCCTGCTCCAGCTATCTCCCCAACCGCACGCTTGAGGCGGCGATGTATCAGGCGGTCTGTCATTACGGTACCCCCGCCTGGAGCGACGAGGAGCGCGCTTTTGCCGCGGCGATACGCGCCACCCTCAGCGCCAACGATATTAACAACAGCCTGAACAATATTGCCGGCACCAGTGGGGAGGAAGGCAAAACGTTCGCTCGTCGCCACCGCGACACGCTGCTGATTGATGAGGTGGCGCCCTGGGCGGCCACGGATAACGTCCTCGCCGGCTCCACTGACGTCGGCGATGTCAGCTGGAAAGCGCCGGTGGCTCAGTGCTTCAGCCCGTGCTTCGCGGTGGGAACCCCGCTGCACAGCTGGCAGCTGGTGAGTCAGGGCAGAACCTCCATCGCCCATAAAGGGATGTTGCTGGCGGGGAAAGTGCTCGCGGCGACCGCGATCCGTTTATTCAGCGACAGCGCCCTGCTGGCGGCCAGCCAGCAAGAACTCAGGCAGGTACTGGCCGAACGCCCCTATCGTTGCCCGATCCCGGCGGAGGTGAGTCCGACCGTTTTACGATAACCACTTAAGACAGGCTACTCCTGGCCAACGCTGACCGGCATCGCGGCACGCACCGACCATAATAACCGCCGGCAGTACGGGAGCAGGCCTGCCCAACACAACAACGACAACAGAGGAACGCCCATGAGTATGTCATCCATACCGTCGTCTTCCCCCGGCGGAAAGCGCTATGGCTGGGTAGAGAAGATCGGTAACAAAGTCCCGCACCCGTTTTTGCTGTTTATCTATCTTATCGTGGCGCTGATCGCGGCCACGGCGATACTTTCCGCCTTCAACGTCGGGGTGCAGAACCCTACGGATGGTTCACGGGTGGTGGTCAAAAATCTGCTCAGCGTGGAAGGGTTGCACTGGTTTTTGCCCAACGTCATTAAAAACTTCAGCGGTTTCGCGCCGCTGGGGGCGATCCTCGCCCTGGTGCTGGGCGCTGGCTTCGCCGAGCGGGTGGGTCTGTTACCCGCGCTAATGGTGAAGATGGCCTCTCACGTCAGCGCCCGCTATGCCAGCTATATGGTGCTGTTTATCGCCTTCTTCAGCCATATCTCTTCCGACGCGGCGCTGGTAATTATGCCGCCGCTGGGCGCGCTGATGTTCCTCGCCGTCGGTCGGCATCCTGTCGCCGGCCTGTTGGCGGCGATTGCCGGCGTGGGCTGCGGCTTTACCGCCAATTTACTGATTGTCACCACCGACGTACTGCTCTCAGGGATCAGCACCGAGGCGGCAAAATCCATCGATGCCTCTTTGCACGTCAGCGTGATCGACAACTGGTACTTTATGGCGACCTCGGTGATCGTTCTGACGCTCGTCGGCGGACTGATCACCGATAAGCTGGTGGAGCCTCGGCTGGGGCAGTGGCAAGGCAGTCGTGATGAAAAGCTGCAGACGCTGACGCCCGAGGAGCGTTTCGGCCTGCGCATCGCCGGCGTGGCAACGCTGGTATTCGTGGCGGTCGTCGCCCTGATGGTGGTCCCCGAGAACGGTATTCTTCGCGACCCGGTTCAACATACGGTCATGCCCTCGCCGTTTATCAAAGGCATCGTGCCGCTGATTATCTTTTTCTTCTTTGTCGTGTCGCTGGCATACGGCATCGCCACCGGCAAAATTCGCCGCCAGGCCGACCTGCCGCAGCTGATGATTGAGCCGATGAAAGAGATGGCCGGGTTTATCGTGATGGTCTTCCCGCTGGCGCAGTTCGTGGCGATGTTCAACTGGAGCAACATGGGCAAGTTTATGGCCGTCGGTCTGACGGACCTGCTGGAGAGCGCCGGGATGAACGGCGTCCCGGCGTTTGTCGGGCTCGCGCTGCTGTCGGCTTTTCTGTGTATGTTTATCGCCAGCGGCTCGGCCATCTGGTCGATTCTGGCGCCGATCTTCGTGCCGATGTTTATGCTGCTGGGCTTTCACCCGGCCTTTGCGCAGATCCTCTTTCGCATCGCCGATTCATCGGTGCTGCCGCTGGCGCCGGTGTCGCCGTTTGTGCCGCTGTTTCTCGGCTTCCTACAGCGCTACCGACCGGATGCCCGCCTCGGCACCTACTACTCGCTGGTGCTCCCTTACCCGCTGATTTTTCTCGCCGTCTGGCTGCTGTTGCTGGTGGGATGGTATCTGGTGGGACTGCCGATCGGCCCTGGCATCTATCCGCGGCTGTCTTAACCCGCCGATGCGCCAGGGACGGCCGCCTTAGCTTAACGCGATATCTTCACTTTGAATTTGCGGGTCGCTTCCCCGGCTCCGGCGAATATGCCGAAAAGCGCGCGATACCCTCGCTCAAGCAACAGCGACATACCATGAATAACCAGACCGCTGAAGATCAGTACGATTACGCCAGTCAGTATATATTGCATAGCTCCACCTCTGAGTTATTAACCGCGCCGCGCCGACGCGGTAGCACTTTCCCGAGCGCGCACAGCGGCGCGGAGGACCTACGTCGTCAGCTTAAAAGTAGCAAAAACCCTGTCCGGTAACCCGCCAGGATCGATCCAAAAATAAATCATCGTGGCGATCGCAGAATGCCTCCACGGCGGATAGCCCGCCGTGCTATTTGGCGATGCGGTTTTACCTTTTGGGAGTATAGTTGACTGTCGTCAGCGCGTGGTATCGTGTGCCCCTCATGTACGATGGTGGATGACAGAAACGATGTTGACCTTGCTGCAGGATAAAATGGATACCCCGCTGGGGCCGCTGTGGGTACTTTGCGACGAACAGTTTAATTTGCGCGCCGTCGAGTGGGACGAGCACCGCGATCGGATGGAAACCCTGCTCGACGTTCACTATCGACGGGAAGGCTATCAGCGCGTCGACTGCCGCAACCCAGGCGGCCTCAGCAGTAAGCTGAACGACTATTTCGCCGGCGATCTGGCGATTATCGATACCCTGGCTACCGCCACCGCCGGCACCCCGTTCCAGCGCCAGGTCTGGCAGGCGTTACGCGATATCCCCTGCGGCCAGGTGATGCACTATGGCCAACTGGCCGAGGCGCTCGGACGCCCCGGCGCCGCTCGCGCCGTGGGGGCCGCCAATGGCGCCAATCCGGTGAGTATCGTGGTGCCCTGTCATCGGGTCATCGGGCGTAACGGCACCCTGACCGGCTATGCCGGGGGCGTGCAGCGAAAAGAGTGGTTATTGCGCCATGAAGGGTATCTTTTACTTTGACTGAAAATGCCTTTTCTGGAATCTTCAGGTAATTTTACAATCAAATATAGCGAAATAATCTATTGCTTATCAATCAGATATACAGCCATTTTGATTTACCCTGCTGATATTACGTGTTTCCGGGTCTGAAGACTTACCTGCTGATCAAAAAGATGTTAAAATTGACCAATATCAATTAAGGCCTGAGCAGACATATGATCCCTGAGAAGCGAATTATTCGACGCATTCAGTCTGGCGGTTGTGCTATCCATTGTCAGGATTGCAGTATCAGCCAGCTCTGCATCCCCTTTACTCTGAACGAGCATGAGCTTGATCAGCTGGATAATATTATCGAGCGGAAAAAGCCAATCCAGAAAGGTCAAACCTTGTTCAAAGCCGGTGATGAGCTGAAGTCGTTGTACGCTATTCGCTCCGGGACCATCAAAAGCTACACCATCACTGAGCAAGGTGATGAGCAGATCACCGGCTTCCATCTGGCGGGCGATCTGGTGGGCTTCGACGCCATCGGCACCGGTCTGCACCCGAGCTTTGCGCAGGCGCTGGAAACCTCGATGGTCTGCGAAATCCCCTTTGAAACCCTTGACGATCTTTCCGGAAAAATGCCGAATCTGCGTCAGCAGATGATGCGCCTGATGAGCGGTGAGATTAAAGGCGACCAGGATATGATCCTGCTGCTTTCCAAAAAGAATGCCGAAGAGCGTCTGGCGGCGTTTATCTATAACCTCTCTCGTCGTTTCGCCCAGCGCGGTTTCTCACCGCGTGAGTTCCGCCTGACCATGACCCGCGGCGATATTGGCAACTATCTCGGCCTCACTGTCGAAACCATCAGCCGTCTGCTGGGGCGTTTCCAGAAAAGCGGCATGCTGGCAGTGAAAGGCAAATACATCACTATTGAAAACAGCGATCTGCTGGCCCAGCTGGCCGGTCAGGCTCGCAACGTCGCTTAATCTCTGCGCACCACCTGGTCACGATCGGCAATTTTTTAAGATTTGTTGATCTGACCAGGCTCCTCCCCTGTTTCAATTCATCCATATAGGTTATCTTTTTAGTAACTGACGGTAGCTGCAGTTGTAAGGAGACCCTGTATGGCGAAGTATCAGAGCATGCTGGTAGTAATCGATCCTAACCAGGACGACCAGCCGGCACTTAGGCGCGCGGTGTACCTGCACCAACGGATTGGTGGACGCATCAAAGCCTTTTTGCCGATCTATGATTTTTCTTATGAAATGACCACCCTGCTGTCGCCGGACGAACGCACGGCGATGCGTCAGGGCGTTATTGCCCAACGTACAGCCTGGATACGCGAGCAGGCGAAATTCTATATTGAATCGGGTGTGCCGATCGACGTAAAAGTGGTGTGGCACAACCGCCCCTTCGAAGCCATTATTCAGGAAGTTATTAGCGAGAAACACGACCTGCTGTTGAAGATGGCCCACCAGCACGACAAACTGGAGGCAGTGATCTTCACACCCACCGACTGGCATCTGTTGCGTAAGTGCCCCTGCCCGGTGTGGATGGTAAAAGACCAACCGTGGCCGGAAGGTGGCAAAGCGCTGGTCGCGGTCAATCTCGCCAGCGAAGAGAATTATCACAACACCCTGAACGAAAAGCTGGTTCGGGAAACGCTGTCTCTGGCGCAAGAAGTTAACCATACCGAAGTACATCTCATCGGCGCCTACCCGGTGACCCCCATCAATATCGCGATTGAGCTTCCGGATTTTGATCCCAGCGTCTACAACGACGCCATTCGCGGTCAGCACCTGCTGGCGATGAAAGCGCTGCGGCAGAAGTTTGGCATCGATGAGAAATTCACCCACGTGGAAAAAGGCCTGCCTGAGGAGGTGATCCCGGATCTCGCCGAGCATCTGCAGGCGGGGATCGTGGTGCTGGGAACGGTCGGACGTACCGGCCTGTCAGCGGCGTTCCTCGGCAATACCGCGGAACAGGTGGTCGATCATCTGCGCTGTGACCTGCTGGTACTCAAACCGGAGGCCTACCAGACGCCGGTGGAACTGGACGACGACGACGACGATTAACCCTCTTCTCGTACCGCTCATCTTCCCCCGCCTCGCGGGGGATTTTTTTTGCTTGCTGCCAGTCAGGCACAAAAAAAGGGCCGCTGGCGGCCCCTGTCACTGTCCAGCGAGAATGGCTTAGTGGATACCCAGACGCCAGGCCAGATCGATCTCTTCTTTCAGCTCCAGCGATGAGAGCGCCATCAGGTCAGCAAACTCCAGCTCCAGCAGTTTCAGCTTTTTCAGATACTGCGCTGGGGTCATGACGGTAGTGTCGCGGCGTAAGAATTCGATGGCCATCTGCGTTGGGGTTAACTCGGTATCCATAATATCCTCTGTCTGATGTAATAACCGGGACATTATATCATCTCTCACCGCTTATTTTATGAACAATTCCAGGTACCGCCCCGTATATAAAAAAGCCGTCTCACAGGAGACGGCTTATAAACAAACGTTGTAAAACAAGCGTGCTACATTACAGCGCTTTCAGGATCGCATCGACGCTGGCTTTCGCATCCCCAAACAGCATATGGGTGTTCTCTTTGAAGAACAGCGGGTTCTGTACGCCGGCGTAGCCAGTGTTCATCGAACGCTTAAAGACCACCACGTTCTGCGCTTTCCAGACTTCCAACACTGGCATACCCGCGATAGGGCTCTTCGGGTCGTCCTGCGCCGCCGGGTTGACGGTGTCGTTGGCGCCAATCACCAGCACGGTGTCGGTATCGCTGAAATCATCGTTGATCTCATCCATCTCCAGCACGATGTCGTAAGGCACTTTGGCTTCCGCCAGCAGCACGTTCATATGCCCCGGCAGACGCCCGGCCACCGGGTGAATACCAAAGCGTACTTTGATACCCCGCGCCCGCAGCTTCTCGGTAATTTCTGCCACCGGATACTGCGCCTGGGCCACCGCCATACCGTAGCCAGGGGTGATGATCACCGACTGCGAGTTTTTCAGCATCTCCGCTGTCTCTTCCGCGCTAATCTCGCGATGTTCGCCCACTTCTTCATCGCCGCCGCTGGAAGACCCATCGGTGCCGAAGCCGCCAGCAATCACGCTGATAAAGGAGCGGTTCATCGCCTTACACATAATGTAAGAGAGGATGGCACCGGAAGAACCCACCAGCGCGCCGGTGACGATCAGCAGGTCATTGCTCAGCATAAAGCCCGCTGCCGCTGCCGCCCAGCCCGAGTAGGAGTTGAGCATGGAAACCACCACCGGCATATCCGCGCCGCCGATAGAAGCCACCAGGTGCCAGCCGAAGGCCAGCGCGATCGCGGTCATCACCAGCAGGCACAGGACCTGGGTACCAGTGCTGTCGGCGCGAACAAAAATCACCATCAGCACGAAGGAGACCACCAGCGCCGCCAGGTTCAGCTTATGGCGATTCGGCAGCATCAGCGGCTTCGAGGAAATTTTGCCGCGCAGTTTACCAAACGCCACCACCGAACCGGTGAAGGTGACTGCACCGATGAAGATGCCGAGGAACACTTCGGTCAAATGGATATTGACCAGAATCTGCTCCATCCCGGTTTCATGCTGCAGGTAGCTGTTAAAACCCACCAGCACCGCCGCCAGGCCCACGAAGCTGTGCAGGATAGCCACCAGCTCCGGCATCTCGGTCATCTCGACCTTCTTCGCCAGACGAATACCGATCGCCCCGCCGATCACCATCGCGAGGATGATCCAACCGACGTTGCCGGCGTCCGGCCCCAGAATCGTGGCGATCAGGGCGATAGCCATCCCGGCGATGCCGAAATAGTTGCCCTGCTGCGACGTTTCGTGTTTCGACAGACCCGCCAGGCTGAAAATAAACAGGATTGCGGCAACAATGTATGCAGCTGTAACTAATCCACCAGACATGTGCTACCCCTTATCCTTTGCGAAACATTTTCAGCATGCGCTGAGTCACGGTAAAACCACCGAAAATATTAATGCTGGCGATCAGTACCGCGATAAAGCTCAGGAAGCTGACCCAGCCCCCGTGGCCTATCTGCAACAACGCACCAACAACGATAATGCCCGAAATCGCGTTCGTCACCGACATCAGCGGCGTATGCAGCGCATGTGAGACGTTCCATACCACGTAGTAACCTACTACGCAGGCCAGCGCGAAGACGGTGAAATGGCCAAGAAACTCTTTTGGCGCGACGTTTGCCAGCCAGCCGAAGAGGATAATCGCCAGCGCTATCAGGGCATATTTACGCCATGGGGACACCGGTTTTGCCGCTTCTTTCGGCGCTTCCACTTTTTTCGCTGCAGCCTGCGGCTGAGCGGAGACCTGAATCGGCGGCGCCGGCCAGGTGATTTCGCCTTCGCGCACTACGGTCACGCCGCGCACCACCACGTCATCGAAATCGATAACAATGTTGCCATCTTTCTCTTTGCACAGCAGCTTCAGCAGGTTAACCAGGTTGGTACCGTAGAGCTGGGAAGACTGGGTCGGCAGACGGCCCGGCAGATCGGTGTAACCGATAATTTTCACGCCATTGCCGGTGGTGACCACTTCGCCGGGCACGGTGTACTCACAGTTGCCGCCATTTTGCGAGGCGAGGTCGACCACCACGCTGCCCGACTTCATGGAGTCGACCATCTCGCGGGTGATCAGTTTCGGTGCCGGTTTACCCGGAATTAACGCCGTGGTGACGATGATATCGACATCTTTCGCCTGGGCGGCGAACAGCGCCATTTCGGCCTTAATAAAGGCCTCAGACATCACCTTGGCGTAGCCGTCGCCGCTGCCGGCTTCCTCTTTAAAGTCCAGCTCGAGGAACTCGGCGCCCATACTCTGCACCTGCTCCTTCACTTCCGGACGAGTATCGAAGGCGCGGACGATAGCGCCCAGGCTGTTGGCGGCGCCAATCGCAGCCAGACCGGCCACCCCGGCGCCGATGACCATCACCTTCGCGGGCGGAACTTTGCCTGCCGCCGTAATCTGTCCGGTAAAGAAACGGCCGAATTCATGGGCCGCTTCCACGATTGCACGGTAGCCGGCAATGTTTGCCATTGAACTGAGCGCATCCAGCGACTGGGCGCGAGAAATACGCGGCACCGAATCCATCGCCATCACGTTGATATTACGGGCCGCCAGTTTTTCCATCAGCTGCGGGTTTTGCGCAGGCCAGATAAAACTTATCAGCGTGGTTCCCGGATTCAGCAGTGCAATTTCATCGTCATTTGGAGCATTGACCTTGAGGATGATGTCAGACTGCCAGACCTCGTTGCCCGCGACGATCTCAGCCCCTGCCTGGGTAAAGGCGGCATCGTCAAAGCTGGCCAGTTTCCCGGCCCCGCTTTCTACCGCGACGCTAAAGCCGAGTTTAAGCAATTGCTCAACGGTCTTCGGCGTGGCGGCGGCCCGAGTCTCCTGGGCTAGCCTCTCTTGTGGTACACCAATACGCATAGTTTTCCCTTCCATCGGTTTTTGATGATGGTTTACTTTTCTGACCAACAACGACAAGACGGCGAAATCTTCCTCGCCATCTTCCGCTGTCTGCAAAATGAAACAGTAACAAACTTTTTATAACCTACTGAAAATAGCGATTGTGATCTACAGCGATAAAACAGAAATTTTGATTTTATTGCTTATTGTCAGCACAGATGGTTTCGGGCAGCAATATTTACCTGAATTTCTCACTCAGGCCTGATAATCCGCTTATCCAGCGTGATAAAACGCCATTTATCGCCATTGAGATCATTGTATTAACATTACGTTAACTAATAAAAGTGGTATCGATTATCGTTTTTGCTGGTCAAGCGGCTGTTTTTTCAACATATCGAAAAATGTTATCTTTCCGTAGTATACGATCCGGGCGGCAAGCAAAAAATGACGCAGACAGTCACAACGATTAAATGCAATAATCAAACGTTTTCAGTCAACAACAACACCAGTATATGGTTTGCGCAAGGCAAAGGATTATTTTTATGAAGCTTAAAAACACCCTCCTGGCGTCTGCTCTCCTGACAACCGCTACGTTGTCTGCCCATGCAGCGACCGAGTTGACCCCGGAGCAGGCGGCTGCGCTGAAGCCCTACGATCGCGTTGTCGTCACCGGCCGGTTTAATGCCATTGGCGACGCGGTACAGGCGGTATCGCGTAAAGCCGACAAAGACGGCGCGGCCTCATTCTATGTTGTCGACACGTCGGACTACGGCAATGGCGGCAACTGGCGCGTCACGGCTGACCTCTATAAAGACAACGCGCCGCAAGCGGATGCGCCGAAAAATCGCATCATCAATGGCGTGGTAGAACTGCCGAAAGATCAGGCCGTGACGCTGATGCCTTACGACACTGTCACCGTTCAGGGCTTCTATCGCAGCCAGCCGGAAGTCAATGATGCCATCACCAAAGCGGCAAAAGCGAAAGGCGCCTATGCGTTCTTTATCGTGCGCCAGGTGGATGCCAACCAGGGCGGCAACCAGCGCATTACCGCTTATATCTATAAAAAAGATGCTGAAAAACGCGTGCTGCAGAGCCCGGACGCCATCCCGGCAGACTCTGACGCCGGTCGCGCGGCGCTGGCCAAAGGCGGTGAAGCCGCGAAAAACGTGGAAATCCCGGGCGTCGCCACCACCGCGGCTGTGGGCTCAGGCACTGGCGTCGGTCGTTTCTTCGAGACCCAGTCTTCCAAAGGCGGGCGTTACACTGTCACGCTGCCGGACGGCACAAAAGTGGAAGAAGTGAACAAAGTGACCGCGGCGCAAATGGTGCCGTTCGATAATATCCAGTTCACCGGCAACTACGGCAACATGACGGAAATCTCCTATCAGACGGCGAAACGCGCGGCGAAGAAAGGGGCGAAGTACTACCACATCACCCGTCAGTGGCAGGAACGCGGCGGCAACATCACCATCAGCGCTGATTTGTACAAATAATCACTGCTGACTGGCTAAAAAGGCGGCGCAATGCCGCCTTTTCATTTTTTTTCATCCCCCGCCATTGCATGGCTCCCGGACACTCCGTAAAATCCCGCGCCTTAGCGCAATCCTCCATTTTTATGCGATTTCGCAAAATAAATATTCTGGAACAGCCATTTTCACCTCGGGAATGCAATGGAAAAGAAACTGGGCCTGAGCGCCCTGACCGCCCTGGTCCTTAGCTCAATGCTCGGCGCTGGCGTATTCAGTTTGCCGCAAAATATGGCTGCCGTAGCCAGCCCCTCCGCTTTGCTTATCGGCTGGGCCATCACCGGCGTCGGGATCCTGTTCCTCGCCTTCGCCATGCTGCTGTTAACCCGCATTCGCCCCGACCTCGACGGCGGGATCTTCACCTACGCCCGCGAAGGGTTCGGTGAGCTGATTGGCTTCTGTTCCGCCTGGGGATACTGGCTCTGCGCGGTGATCGCCAACGTCTCCTATCTGGTCATCGTCTTTTCGGCGCTCAGTTTCTTCACCGATACCCCTGAGCTGCGCCTGTTTGGCGATGGCAACACCTGGCAGTCTATCGCTGGCGCTTCGGTTTTGCTGTGGGTTGTCCATTTTCTGGTCCTGCGCGGCGTGCAGACGGCGGCGGGGATTAACCTGGTGGCCACCCTCGCCAAACTCCTGCCGCTGGGCGCGTTTATCGCGCTCGCCGCCCTGGCCTTCCAGCTGGATACGTTCCGCCTCGATTTCCGCGGACTGGCGCTGGGAATCCCCGTGTGGGAGCAGGTTAAAAACACCATGCTGATCACCCTGTGGGTGTTTATTGGCGTGGAAGGTGCCGTCGTGGTTTCTGCCCGCGCCCGACACAAGCGCGATGTCGGTCGCGCAACGCTGCTGGCGGTGCTCTCCGCCCTCACGGTCTATCTGCTGGTCACCCTGCTGTCGCTGGGCGTGGTGCCGCGCAGCGAACTGGCCGGTATGCGTAACCCGTCGATGGCGGGACTGATGGTCAACATGATGGGTTCGTGGGGAGAAATCGTGATTGCGGCGGGCCTGATCGTGTCGGTGTGTGGCGCCTACCTGAGCTGGACGATTATGGCTGCGGAAGTGCCTTTCCTGGCCGCCACGCATAAAGCCTTCCCGCGCCTGTTTGCCCGCCAGAACAGCAACAATGCCCCGTCCGCCTCGCTGTGGCTGACCAATATCAGCGTTCAGGTATCGCTGGTGCTGATCTGGTTGACCGGGTCGGACTACGGCACCCTGCTGACCATCGCCTCAGAGATGATCCTCGTTCCCTATCTGCTGGTCGGCGCCTTTCTGCTGAAAATCGCCACTCGCCCGCTGCACAAAGCGGTGGGTATCGGCGCCTGCATTTATGGCTTATGGTTATTATACGCGTCGGGACCTGTGCATTTGCTGTTGTCGGTGGTACTTTACGCTCCGGGTCTTCTGGTCTTTTTGTACGCTCGACGTACGCACCAGCACGATCGTTCGCTCAAACGCCGCGAATTGGCGCTAATTGGTTTATTGCTGGTTGCCGCTGTGCCGGCAACGTGGATGCTGGTGGGGTAAGCGCTCGCCCTGCCGCAGAACGCATAGGAGATACCCATGGCTGAACAACAGCCCCGCCCGGTTCTGATCACAGGAGGAGGCCGCCGCATCGGTCTCGCGCTGGCACACCATTTTCTGCTGCAACACCAGCCGGTCATCGTCAGCTATCGCACGCCCTATCCGGCAATCGATGGCCTGCGCGACGCGGGCGCCCTCTGTCTGCAGGCCGATTTCAGCAGCGATGACGGCATACTGACCTTCGCCGAAGCGGTCAAATCGCACACCAGCGGCCTGCGCGCCATCATCCACAACGCCAGCGACTGGATGGCGGAGAAGCCGGGAGTTGCGCTGAGCACAGTGATCAACCGCATGATGCAGATCCACGTCCATGCCCCCTACCTGCTCAACCACGCGCTGGAGGATCTGCTGCGCGGCCACGGCCATGCCGCCAGTGATATTATCCATATTACCGATTACGTCGTGGAGCGCGGCAGCGATAAACATATCGCCTACGCCGCCAGCAAAGCCGCGCTGGACAATATGACCCGCTCCTTCGCCCGCAAGCTGGCGCCGGAGATCAAGGTCAACGCCATCGCCCCGTCGCTGATTATGTTTAATGAGGGTGACGACGAAGCCTATCGTCAGCAGGCGCTGGATAAATCGCTGATGAAAATCGCCCCAGGCGAAAAAGAGATTAGCGACCTTATCGACTATCTGTTTACCAGCCGCTACGTCACCGGCCGGTCCTTCGCCGTCGACGGCGGCCGCCCGCTGCGCTAGTGGAAGTGGTTCCAGCCCAGGATTAACAGCCAGGCGCATAGCCCCCAGCATCCCACCGCGCCTGCCAGCGCCAACGGCAGGCGCATGATCCCGGTGAAGTACCACAGCGATACCAAATAGACAAAATAGGGAATAATCGACCACATGCCGAACACGATGGTGGCGCGCAGGGCTTCAATACCGCGCTCGCTGGCGACGATATAGTGGGCGATGAGCGCAAAGGTAGGAAACAGCGGGATCAGCCCGGCGAGAGCGTAATTTTTCGTTTTTGCCAGCACGCCAATCAGCACCACCACCAGCGCACCCAGCAGCCCTTTGATTAACAGCCCCATGTCCTTATGCCTTAACAATGAATCAACAAGTTAGCGCAGCATAGCGGAAATAGCGCTGTTTATAAAAGAGTAATGGCGGGTAAAATAGACGCAGTGTATGTTACTTCTTTTACTGATGTGCAATAGACATGAATAAAATCGTTTTTGTTGAGGATGACCCTGAGGTTGGGGCGCTGATCGCCGCCTATCTCGGCAAGCATGATATGGAGGTGGTGGTCGAGCCTCGCGGCGACCGCGCAGAGGACGTGATCGCGCGGGAGAAACCGGACCTCGTGCTGCTGGACATTATGCTGCCCGGCAAAGACGGGATGACGCTCTGCCGCGATCTGCGCGGGCAATGGCAAGGGCCCATTGTCCTGCTGACCTCACTCGACAGCGACATGAACCATATCCTCTCCCTGGAGATGGGCGCCAGCGATTATATCCTGAAAACCACACCGCCAGCGGTGCTTCTCGCGCGACTGCGTCTGCATTTACGCCAGCATATCGCTCCGGCGGGCGCCGGCGCCGGTACCCCGGCAACGCTCACGCCGCACAAAACCATCTCCTTTGGTTCGCTGACCATTGACCCGGTCAACCGCCAGGTGCTGCTCGGCGGAGAAAGCGTCGCATTGTCGACGGCCGATTTCGATCTGCTGTGGGAGCTGGCCACCCACGCCGGGCAAATTATGGACCGCGACGCGCTGCTGAAAAATTTACGCGGCGTCACCTACGACGGGATGGATCGCAGCGTTGACGTGGCTATCTCCCGCCTGCGCAAAAAACTGCTCGACAACGCCACGGAGCCCTATCGTATTAAGACCGTTCGCAACAAAGGCTACCTGTTCGCCCCACACGCCTGGGACAACTAAGCTCCTCCCGCGGCCCTGCGAGGGGCCCGTTTTATGGCGCACTCCCCGACAGTAACCACCTCAACTTTTACTGCTTAGGGCAACTGCGCGGGTTTCCCTCTGCGCGCCCGCTGCCCGCTGCGAATTAGTCATATTGCGTAAATCAATAGATTTAGCCGTACAGTTCCCCATCACATAAGCCTTCAATATGATTGTGCTCAAGGACTTACTGTTATCAGAGTGGCATAAAGCCTGAAAACACAGGACTTTTGCATGATGAAATACGTTGTACTTTTGGCACTCTCACTCTTCACTTCACTCTCTGGTTGGGCTTTTTCCCTCGACAACGCCGATATTCGACTCCTCTGTCCACAGCGCGGGCAAATCGAGGTGATCCTCCACCGCTATGAACATACCCAGCAATCCTGGGGACAGCATCACTTTGAAACGGGAGGCGGCCACGTTCGCCAGGGACCGCTGCTGGTGATCCCGTTTGCCAACCTCGATCAGATGATTTACCACCAGACCACCGGCGAATTTGCTTACTGGTATGCCAAAACGGAAAAGCTGGTGCGCTGTCGTCTGCTGAGTCTGACGACCCTCTATCCGGTGGATATTCCCTACTTTCGCGAGTAGCGATACCCCGCTCAACGCTCCAGGGTAATGCAGGTCTGGTGGTTATAATTAATTTGTGACAACGTCACTAATTCAGATATTCCCGGCCGATATCATCCCGGATGACGCGACCTATACCGGGTATACCGGCGCCACAAAGATGGCAAAGCGCAACACGCCGGGCCCCCAAAGATGGTCGTTTTACAATAAATTTTCATTGTTCTAGTGTGAGTTAACTCAACACTCACGCGGTACGGGAGAGACAATGGGACGGTTCTCAGGTAAGAAAATTGTGATTACAGGGGCGAGCAGCGGTATTGGTCTGGCGGGGGCAATGCGCATTATTGATGAAGGGGGCGAAGTGATGCTGACCGGACGCCATCAGCAAAAACTGGCGTCGTTACGCACATTGCTGCCCGAGCGCGCCTGGTTTCTTCAGAACGATGGCGCGAAACCTGAGGCGGCGCATGCCCTCGCCGAGTCTGTAGAATCATTTGGCATGCTGGATGGCCTGTGGCTGAACGCCGGGCAGCTCGCCTTTTCTACGGTGGAAAATACCACCGAAACGCAGTTCGATACCATCATGGCCAACAACGTCCGTTCCCAGTATGTGGTGGATGGCGGACTGCTGCGCTTATAAGGGCTCCGTCATTATTTATGCGTAAGGGATGTTGTCAGTGAGGGTGAACCCTGCTTTGATAGCGCATTAAACCGGGCGTGAAACGTAGAAGTGATTTTGCGGTATATTCTGCCGTGACAAACGCCCTGGACTGCGGTCTGGTTTCGTTCCTGCATCACCGCTTTAGCGGAAAGACACATACCACACCGCGCCATGAAGGCAAAAGATAGGTAATTAACATTCTGATTTAAGTGAGATTTAATGAAAAAGCTGTTTGTGCAGTTCTATCTTTTGCTCTTCGTTTGTTTTCTGGTAATGACCATGCTGGTCGGTCTGGTCTATAAATTTACCGCTGAGCGCGCCGGACGACAGTCGCTGGACGATTTGATGAAAAGTTCGCTGTATCTGATGCGCAGCGAGCTGCGGGAAATTCCGCCGCGCGACTGGAGCAAGACGCTCAAAGAGCTGGATCTGAACCTGTCGTTCGATCTGCACATCGAACCAATGAGCAAATTTAAGCTGTCGGAAAGCTCGATGCAGCACCTGCGCGCCGGCGATATTGTCGCGCTGGATGACCAGTACACCTTTATTCAGCGCATTCCCCGCAGCCATTATGTGCTGTCGGTGGGCCCGGTGCCTTATCTCTATTTTCTGCATGAAATGCGCCTGCTGGACGTGGCGCTGATGGCGTTTATTGCTATCTCGCTGGCCTTTCCGGTGTTTATCTGGATGCGTCCGCACTGGCAGGACATGTTGCGCATTGAAACCGCTGCCCAGCGCTTTGGCGAGGGCCACTTCAGCGAGCGCATTCATTTTGACAGCATGTCCAGCTTTGAACGGCTCGGCGTGGCCTTTAACCAAATGGCCGATAACATTAACGCCCTCATTGCCAGCAAGAAGCAGTTGATTGACGGTATCGCCCATGAGCTCAGGACGCCGCTGGTCCGCCTGCGCTACCGTCTGGAGATGAGCGAAAACCTCACCGAGGCGGAATCGCAAGCGCTGAACCGCGATATCGGCCAGCTGGAGGCGCTGATTGAAGAGCTCCTGACCTACGCCCGCCTCGACCGCCCGCAGACGGAACTCAGCCTGACGACGCCTGACTTTCCCGCCTGGATCAGCGATCACGTCGAGGATATCCAGATGGTCAACCCGCAGCGCGAGGTCGCTCTGGCGACGCTGACCCACGGCAACTACGGCGCGCTGGATATGCGGCTGATGGAGCGGGTACTGGATAATCTGGTGAATAACGCCCTGCGCTACAGCACCCAGCGGGTGGCGGTCAGCCTGACCCTGCAGGGTCCGCGCGCGTCGCTGCAGGTCGAGGATGACGGCCCGGGAATCGCTCCCGAAGAGCGCGAGCGGGTGTTTGAGCCCTTTGTCCGTCTTGACCCCAGCCGCGATCGGGCGACAGGAGGTTGTGGCCTCGGCCTGGCGATTGTGCACAGTATTGCCCAGGCGATGGGCGGTGACGTGCGCTGTGAGGCCAGCCCTCTCGGCGGCGCCCGCTTCTGCTTTAGCTGGCCGGTTTATCATCAGTTGCCCGATTTTACCTCTGCCTGAATAAAACTTGCGCAGCGGCCGCGCGCTGCGTATGCTGTAAAAATCAAATAGTATGTTGTAACTAAGGTGAAATGATGGCCAGCTACGATCTTGTTGAACGTCTGAATGATACCTTTCGCCAGATCGAGCTGGAGCTGCAGACGCTCCAGCAGACATTAAGCAGCTGTCGGCTGCTGGCGGCCCGGGTATTTGAACTGCCGGCGGTCAGTAAGGATGCCGAGCACGATCCGCTGGCGAACATACCGGTGGTGCAGCACAGCGGCAAGGCGGCGCTGGCCCTCGCCCTGCGCCACTACAGCCATCTGTTTATCCAGCAGCAGTCGGAAAACCGCAGCAGCAAGGCCGCCGTCCGTCTGCCAGGGGCTATCTGCCTGCAGGTCACCGCCGCGGAGCAGCAGGATCTGCTGGCGCGCATTCAGCATATTAACGCCCTGAAGGCTACCTTCGAGAAAATCGTCACCGTCGATTCTGGCCTGCCCCCTACTGCCCGTTTTGAATGGGTGCATCGCCACCTGCCGGGCTTGATCACCCTCAGCGCCTACCGCACGCTGACGCCCCTTATCGACCCGAGCACCATCCGCTTCGGCTGGGCTAATAAACACGTGATCAAGAACCTGACCCGCGACCAGGTATTGATGATGCTGGAGAAAAGCCTGCAATCACCGCGGGCGGTGCCGCCGTGGACCCGTGAGCAGTGGCAGAGCAAGCTTGAGAGGGAGTATCAGGACATCGCCGCCCTGCCGCAGCGGGCGCGGCTGAAAATCAAACGGCCGGTGAAAGTGCAGCCGATTGCCCGCGTCTGGTACGCCAGCGAGCAGAAACAGGTGCAGTACGCCTGCCCCAGCCCGCTGATCGCGCTGATATCCGGCAGCCAGGGGGTCAGCGTCCCGGATATCGGCGAATTGCTGAACTATGACGCCGACAATGTCCAGTACCGCTACAAACCGGAGGCGCAGTCGCTGAGATTACTTATCCCGCGCCTGCACCTCTGGCTGGCTAGCGAGTAGCCAGGCTGCCAACCATCTCCTCAGGGCGCACCCAGCTGTCGAATTCGGCTTCCGTCAGGTAGCCCAGCGCCAGCGCCGAGGCTTTGAGGGTCAGCCCCTCATGGTGCGCTTTTTTAGCGATTTCCGCCGCCTTGTCGTAGCCGATATGGGTATTCAGCGCAGTGACCAGCATCAGCGACTCATTGAGCAGCTGGCTGATCCGCTCGCGATTCGGTTCAATACCCACCGCACAGTGCTCGTTAAAACTTGCCATGCCGTCCGCCAGCAGACGCACCGACTGCAGGAAGTTGTGGATGACCATCGGGCGATAGACGTTAAGCTCAAAGTTGCCGGAGGCGCCACCGATATTCACCGCCACGTCGTTGCCCATCACCTGGCAGCAGACCATGGTCAGGGCTTCGCACTGGGTTGGGTTAACCTTGCCGGGCATAATCGATGACCCTGGCTCGTTTTCCGGGATGGCGATTTCGCCAATGCCGCAGCGGGGGCCGGAGGCCAGCCAGCGGACATCGTTAGCGATTTTCATCAGGGACGCCGCCAGGCCTTTCAGCGCGCCGTGGGCATGGACCAGGGCATCCACAGTGGCCAACGCTTCGAATTTGTTTGGTGCGGTGACAAATGGTTGTCCGCTGAGCGACGCCAGCTCGGCCGCCACCCGCACGGCATACTCCGGATGGGTATTCAGCCCGGTTCCTACCGCCGTCCCGCCCAGCGCCAGCTCGGCAAGATGCGGCTGACTGGCTTCGATGTGCTTCAGGCTATGGTCCAGCATCGCCACCCAGCCGGAGATCTCCTGGCCTAACGTGAGCGGCGTGGCGTCCTGCAGATGGGTGCGGCCGATCTTGACGATATCCCTGAAGGCTACCGCTTTTTCATTGAGCGTCGCCCGCAGCGCCTGCAGCGACGGGATCACTTTTTCCCGCAGGGCAATCAGCGCCGCGACGTGCATGGCGGTGGGGAACACGTCATTTGAGCTCTGGCTCTTATTCACATCGTCATTGGGATGAATTTTTCGCGCCATCCCCCGTTCACCGCCCAGCAGTTCACTGGCGCGGTTGGCCAGCACCTCGTTCATATTCATATTGCTTTGGGTGCCGGAGCCGGTCTGCCAGATAGCCAGCGGGAACTCCTGCGCGTGCTTTCCGGCGAGGACTTCGTCAGCGGCAGCGACGATCGCCCCGGCTTTCTCCGCCGTCAGCAACCCGAGATCCTGATTAACCTTCGCCGCCGCCCGCTTGGTCAGCGCCAGGGCGTAAATCAGCTCCCCGGGCATTTTTTCGCTTGATATGCGGAAATGCTCCAGCGAGCGTTGGGTCTGGGCGCCCCAGAGCTTATCGGCCGGGACGTCGATGGCGCCCATCGAGTCTTTTTCACTGCGATGCGTTGTCATTACTTTCTCCTTGGATTCAAAGTGCGTCATAGCGACAAAGCTCACCTGCTTAAAAGACTAAGTATTGGCCAGATTTATAAGTTGTTTTGGTGGTTCGTGCCGCGAAGCGACATAAAAAAGCCGCCCGAAGGGCGGCCCAGACCGCTGACAAAATGCAATCGTCGGGATTGCCCGGCGGCGCTGCGCTTGCGCGGGCCTACAGAGAATTGCCTAACTGTTTAATATTGCTGTTTTTCGCAGGCCGGGTAAGGCGAAAGCCGCCACCCGGCAGAAAGGCGATCACAATAACGAAAACCGGTTTGTCATCGGCCAGAGCCGCCCCGAAGGGCGGTCTGGGTTACTTCACGCAGCGGGCGCACTGCGACGTCTGGATCTGCTGGAAGAAGTCATTGCCTTTATCATCGACGAGGATAAACGCCGGGAAATCTTCCACTTCAATTTTCCAGATAGCCTCCATACCCAGCTCCGGATACGCCACGCACTCGAGGCTACGGATGCTCTGCTGGGCCAGTACCGCCGCCGGGCCGCCGATACTGCCGAGGTAGAAGCCGCCGTGTTTGTGGCACGCGTCGGTGACCTGCTGGCTGCGGTTGCCTTTCGCCAGCATGATCTTGCTCGCGCCGTGCGACTGCAGCAGATCAACATAAGAATCCATGCGCCCTGCGGTGGTCGGTCCCAGAGAGCCGGAGGCGTAACCGTCCGGTGTCTTGGCCGGACCGGCATAGTAGATCGGGTGATCTTTGACGTACTGCGGCAGTGCTTCACCGCTGTCGATAAGCTCCTTCAGCTTGGCGTGGGCAATATCGCGGGCCACGATAATAGTGCCGCTCAGCGACAAACGGGTGGACACCGGGTACTGCGACAGCAGCGCCAGGATCTCGCTCATCGGCTGGTTAAGATTCACCTTCACCGCTTCGCCTTCCCCGGCCTGGCGCAGATGCTCAGGGATATATTTCCCCGGATTGCTCTCCAGCTTCTCGATCCAGATGCCGTCGCGGTTGATTTTGGCTTTGATGTTGCGGTCGGCGGAACAGGAGACGCCCATCCCTACCGGGCAGGAAGCGCCGTGACGCGGCAGACGGATCACCCGGATATCGTGGGCGAAGTATTTCCCGCCGAACTGCGCGCCGAGGCCAAGGTTCTGCGCTTCCAGCAGCAGCTCCTGCTCCAGCTGAATGTCGCGGAACGCCTGGCCATGCTCGTTACCTTCGGTCGGCAGGCCATCGTAGTATTTGGTGGAGGCCAGCTTGACGGTTTTCAGCGTCGCTTCCGCCGAAGTCCCGCCGATCACAAAGGCGATATGGTACGGCGGACAAGCGGCGGTCCCGAGGGTGCGCATCTTCTCAACCAGATAGTTTTTCAGCTTCGCCGGGGTGATCAGCGCTTTGGTTTCCTGGTACAGATAGGTTTTGTTCGCCGAACCGCCGCCCTTGGCGATGCAGAGGAATTTGTACTCATCGCCATCGGTAGCATAAAGATCGATCTGCGCCGGCAGGTTGGTACCGGTGTTAACCTCTTTATACATATCCAGCGGCGCGTTCTGCGAGTAGCGCAGGTTGTCCTGGATATAGGTGTTGTACACACCCTGCGCCAGAGCGGCTTCATCACCGCCGCCGGTCCACACGCGCTGGCCTTTTTTACCCATGATGATCGCGGTGCCGGTGTCCTGGCAGGTGGGCAGAATGCCTTTGGCGGCGATATCCGAGTTGCGCAGGAACTGCAGGGCGACGTATTTGTCGTTTTCGCTGGCTTCCGGGTCGTTAAGGATATCCGCCACCTGCTGCTGATGCGCCGGGCGAAGCATAAAGGAGGCGTCGTGGAAAGCATGCTGCGCCAGAAGGGTTAGCGCCTGAGGGTCGACTTTTAGCACTTCCTGGCCGGCAAATTCGGCGACGGAGACGTAATCACTGCTGAGGAGATAATACTCGGTGTCATCCTTTTTGAGGGGAAAAGGATCCTGGTAAACAAACGGTTTATTCGACATTGTACTCTCACTTACTGCTTTGGCTGATTATGTTTCAGGCAGGGACTCCATGTGCCTGTAGAAAAGCGAGTCGATCAATCTTACACAATTTTTTAACAAAAACTGAGACAGGGACGACTTTTTCTTTCAGCAGTTGCTTCTCCACGGTTTACTGGTTTAATAGAGCAATAATTTTTACTTTGATTGATACAGGGAATGAGAATGCAAAAGCTGATCAACGCCGTACAGAACTACGCATGGGGAAGCCACACCGCTTTAACTGAACTGTATGGCATTGCCAACCCGGACAACCTGCCGATGGCGGAGCTGTGGATGGGGGCGCATCCGAAGAGCAGCTCGCAGATCCTGGCGGCCGACGGCCAGCCGCGTTCGCTGCGCGAGGTGATTGACGCGGATAAAACCGCCCTGCTCGGCGACAAGGTTGCCGCCCGCTTTGGTGAGCTGCCGTTCCTGTTTAAAGTGCTGTGCGCCGCTCAGCCGCTCTCTATTCAGGTCCATCCCAACAAGCAGGCCTCGGAAGAAGGTTTCGCCCGCGAGAACGCCGCCGGCATCCCGCTCTCCGCCGCCGAGCGTAACTATAAAGATCCAAACCACAAGCCGGAGCTGGTTTTTGCCCTGACGCCGTTCCTGGCGATGAATGCGTTTCGCGAGTTCAGCGAGATTGTCACCCTGCTGCAGCCGGTGGCTAGCGCGCATCCGGCGATTGGCGCCTTCCTGCAGCAGCCGGACGCGACTCACCTGAGCCAGCTGTTTGCCAGCCTGCTCAATATGCAGGGTGAGGAAAAAGCCAAGGCGCTGCAGGTGCTGCGCGACGTACTGGCCCGTGAACAGGGCGAACCGTGGCAGACTATCCGTCTGATCGCTGAATTCTATCCGGACGACAGCGGCCTCTTCTCGCCGCTGCTGCTGAACGTGGTGAAGCTGAACCCTGGCGAAGCCATGTTCCTGTTCGCCGAAACGCCGCATGCCTATCTGCAGGGGGTGGCGCTGGAGGTGATGGCCAACTCGGATAACGTACTGCGTGCCGGTCTGACGCCGAAATACATTGATATTCCTGAGCTGGTCGCTAACGTCAAGTTCGAAGCCAAACCGGCGGGTGAGCTGTTGACCCAGCCGCAGCAGCACGGCGCAGAGCTGGACTTCCCGATCCCGGTGGAAGATTTTGCCTTCTCGCTGCACGACCTCTCCGCCGAGGCCAGCGATCTGGCTCAGGCGAGCGCGGCGATTATTTTCTGCGTCGACGGCGAAGCCGTACTGCACAAAGGTGACCAGAGCCTGACGCTCAAGCCGGGCGAGTCGGCTTTCGTGGCCGCCAACGAATCACCGGTGCAGGTCAGCGGACGCGGCCGCGTGGCGCGCGTGTTCAATAAGCTCCAGTAAGTGACTGACCTTTCAGGTCGCGCTTACTGAATGATGACAACTCAGCCAGGCGGTCTCTCCGCCTGGCTTCATTTATGGACAAATGCTATGAAAAAATCGCTGGTCGCAGCAGGCATCATCGTGGCGCTGGGCGTGGTATGGACAGGCGGCGCCTGGTACACCGGCAAACAGCTGGAAGGCCGGATCGCCGATATGGTGCAGCAGGCTAACGCGCAGCTACGCAGCAGCGCGCCGGAATCAGGTCTGGAGCTGAGCTATCAGAATTACCAGCGCGGGCTGTTCAGCAGCCATCTGCAGCTGGTGGTTAAGCCGATCGCCGGTCAGGCCAACAGCTGGCTGGCCACCGGACAGAGCGTGGTACTTGACGAGGTGGTCGATCATGGACCCTTCCCGCTGGCCTCATTAAAAACCTTTAATCTGGCGCCGGCGATGGCCTCGGTCCACACCACGCTGGTGAAAAATGATGCCAGCCAGGCGCTGTTCGAGATCGCCAAAGGCAACACTCCCTTTACCGTCGATACACGCATCGCCTACAGCGGCGACAGCCAGTCGGCGATCGTGCTCAATGCCCTCGACTATGCCAAAGGTGATGAGAAAGTCACCTTCAGCGGCGGTCAGTTCCAGCTCGACGCCGACCGCGACGGCAAAAACATCAGCCTGAAGGGCCAGGCCGGCAGCGGGCAGATCGATGCGCTCAACGAATATAATCAGAAGGTACAGCTGCGCTTCGTCAACCTGACCACCGACGGCGCCACCGAACTGGCCAGCTTCAACGAACGTATCGGCCAGCAAAAAATGACCCTCGATAAACTGGCCATCAGCGTCGAAGGCAAAGAGCTGGCGCTGGTTGACGGGATGGCGCTGGACGGCGGCTCGACGCTGACCCAGGACGGCAAAGGCGTGAACAGCCAGGTGAACTACACCGTGAACAGCCTCAAGCTGCAGGGGCAGGATATGGGCAGCGGCAAACTGACGCTGAAAGTGGATAATGTCGACGGTCAGGCGTGGCACCAGTTTAGTCAGCAGTACAGCGCACAGTCTCAGGCGCTGCTGGCAAAACCGGAACTGGCGCAAAACCCGGAACTGTACCAGCAGGCGTTAACCGAAACCCTGTTCAATGCGCTGCCGATCCTGCTTAAAGGCAACCCATCGGTGACCATCTCTCCGCTGAGCTGGCGCAATGCCAAAGGGGAAAGTACCCTGAATCTGTCGGTTCTGCTGAAGGATCCGGCTCAGGTGACCACCCCACCGCAGACCCTGGCGGACAGTCTGGATCGCGTGGTGCAGTCCCTTGACGGCAAGGTGGTGATCCCGGTGGATATGGCGACGGAGTTGATGACCAAAATCGCCGGTCTGGAAGGTTACCAGCCAGCCGATGCGGCCAAACTCGCCGATCAGCAGGTCAAAGGCCTGGCGGCGATGGGCCAGATGTTCCGCATCACCACCATGGAAGATAACGCCATCAGCAGCAGCCTGCAGTACGCTAACGGCCAGGTGACGCTGAACGGACAGAAAATGCCGCTGGAGGATTTTGCCGCGATGTTTGGTCTGGAAGCGCCTGCTCAACCGGACGCGGCGCCGCAGGAAGGACAGCCGCAACAGGATGACGCCGCTCCTCAGCAGGACGACGCCGCCCCGCAGCCGTAACTTATCGTCTCAGGAGACGGCCATCGCGCGCCGTCTCCCTCACTTCCGTGTCACCAGCCGCGGCGGCATAATCTGGTTTCGCGCCTCGCCGGTGCCTTCCTCCAGCCGTCGCAGCATCGACTCTGCCAGGGTTTTCCCCATCTCGCGCGCCGGGGTCGTTACCCAGGTGAGCGGCAGGTCATCCAGCGCCGCCTCCGGCACGTCGGCGAAGGCCGCCAGCGCCACCCGCTGTTCGAAATAGCTCTCGACGCCATCCTCTCCGCTCTGCCTTCCGGCCCGCAGTAAACCAAACCACGCGCCGGTGGCCACCACGTTGTTGTAGCACAGCACCGCGGTGATGGTCGGGTTCTGGCGCAACAGCCCCGCCATCGCCTCCGCCGCCTGCTTCTGGCTCGACTCGCACTCCAGCACCCATTCGCTGTGAAACGGCAGACCGTATTTCAGCAAGGTGGCGCAATAGCCGCCGACCCGCTCGGCGCGCGTCAGCGACGAGCTCTGCCCGCCAAGCCAGGCGATCCGCTGATGGCCGCGGCGGATAAGATGCTCGGTCACCAGCTGCGCCGCCTGCATGTTGTCCGGGCGGATTAGGTCGACATCGTCAAGGTAGCTGGCGCGGGAAGCAAACACCAGCGGCACGCCGGCCTGCGCGGCCCGCTCGCGCAGTTCGCTCCCGCGATCGATCGACCCGGCGATGATCACCCCGTCGACCCCCTGCGCCGCGAGGGTATCAAACCGCTGATCTATCTTCTCGCCGCTGCGCCCGCCCTGGGTGAGGAACACCATTTTCCCCTGCCTTTCCAGGGCGTCGGTGAGGCCGGCGGTTAATTCGGCGTAAAACGGCTTTGACAGATCGCTAACGATAAGGCCAATCACCCCGCTCTGCCCGCCACGCAGCGAGGCGGCCTGGCGGTTGCGCACAAATCCCAGTTGTTCGATGGCCTGATTAACTCGCTCGCCGGTGGCGCTGGAGATGCGCCCTTTACCGCTCAGCACCAGCGAGACGGTGCTCACGGAGACCCCGGCGGCCTGCGCCACATCATTGATGGTGATCTTTTTTGCGATAGCCATAACGTGCTGGCTGACTCCCTTGCCTGTCGATAAAACGTTTTATCATTGTGCGATCTTTATAAACCTTATTATCGCTTGATTATGTGATTTTTATCGCACTAAAAAGTGGTAAAACGTTTTATCTTGCCGTGGCGTTAGTTCTTCCCGACCACTTGAGAATCAGGAACCGTGTTATGACGGCGAAAACAGCACCAAAAATCACTTTATGGGAGTTTTTCCAGCAGCTCGGAAAAACCTTTATGCTGCCCGTAGCGTTGCTCTCGTTTTGTGGGATCATGCTGGGGATCGGCAGCTCATTAAGCAGTCACGATGTTTTGACGCTGCTGCCGTGGCTGGATATGCCGCTGCTGCAGGCCATCTTTATCTGGATGAGCAAAGTCGGCTCCTTTGCCTTCAGCTTCCTGCCGGTCATGTTCTGTATCGCCATCCCGCTGGGACTGGCGCGGGAGAACAAAGGCGTCGCCGCCTTCGCCGGCTTTGTCGGCTACGCGGTCATGAACCTGGCGGTCAACTTCTGGCTGACGGCGAAAGGCATTCTGCCCACCACCGACGCCGCGATCCTGAAGGCCAACAATATCCAGAACATCATCGGTATTCCGTCGATCGATACCGGGATCCTCGGCGCGGTTATCGCCGGGATTATCGTCTGGCTGCTGCATGAACGCTTCCATAACATTCGCCTGCCGGACGCCCTGGCCTTCTTCGGCGGCACCCGCTTCGTGCCGATCATCACCACCGTGGTGCTGGGTCTGGTCGGGCTGGCTATCCCGCTGGTGTGGCCAGTCTTCGCCATGGGGATCAACGCCCTCGGGAAGATGATCAACAGCGCCGGGGATTTTGGCCCGATGATCTTCGGCACCGGCGAGCGACTGCTGCTGCCGTTTGGCCTGCACCACATCCTGGTGGCGCTGATCCGCTTCACTGAAGCCGGCGGTACCCTCGACGTCTGCGGCCACAGCGTCAGCGGCGCGCTGACCATCTTCCAGGCGCAGCTAAGCTGCCCAACCACCCACGGCTTCTCCGAAAGCGCCACCCGCTTCCTGTCGCAGGGTAAAATGCCGGCCTTCCTCGGCGGCCTGCCGGGAGCCGCGCTGGCGATGTACCACTGCGCCCGACCGGAAAACCGGCATAAAATTAAAGGCCTGCTGATCTCAGGGGTCATCGCCTGCGTGGTCGGCGGAACCACCGAGCCGCTGGAGTTCCTGTTCCTGTTCGTCGCGCCGGTGCTGTATGTCATCCACGCGCTGCTGACCGGTCTCGGCTTTACCATCATGGCGGTGCTCGGGGTGACCATCGGCAACACCGACGGCAATATCATTGACTTCGTGGTGTTTGGCATCCTGCATGGCCTGGCGACCAAGTGGTATCTGGTGCCGGTGGTGGCGGCTATCTGGTTCGCGGTCTACTATGCCATCTTCCGCTTCGCCATTACCCGCTTCAATCTGAAAACGCCGGGCCGCGATATCGACACCGCCGCCAGCGTGGAGAAAGCCGTCGCCGGTACCATCGGCAAATCCGGCTATAACGTGCCGGCGATTCTGGCGGCGCTCGGCGGCGCCGAGAACATTGTTTCGCTGGATAACTGCATTACTCGTCTGCGTCTGTCGGTACACGATATGAGCAAAGTGGACGCCGCCGCGCTGAAAGCCCATCGCGCCATCGGGGTGGTTCAGCTCAATCAGCATAACCTGCAGGTGGTTATTGGCCCGCAGGTGCAGTCAGTAAAAGATGAAATGGCCGTATTGATGAATACTGTTCAGGCCTGACCCCACTGGTCCCCCTTCCGCGCGGAGGGGGACATTCGCTAAGGAAGTTCCGATGTTTGATTTTGCCACCCCCATCGACCGCCACGGTACCTGGTGCACACAGTGGGACTATGTCGCCGACCGGTTTGGCGCCGCCGACCTGCTGCCGTTCACCATCTCCGATATGGATTTCGCCACCGCGCCCTGCATTCTCGACGCCGTCAGCCAGCGGCTGGCCCACGGGGTGTTCGGCTACAGTCGCTGGCGGAACGAGGCGTTTCTCGGGGCGATTGCCCACTGGTACGCCAGCCGGTTTAACAGCGTCATCGATCCGCAAACGGTGGTCTACGGGCCGTCGGTTATCTACATGGTGGCGGAAACCATCCGCCAGTGGTCGAGCGAAGGCGACGGCGTCGTCGTCCATACCCCTGCCTACGATGCATTCTATAAGACCATCACCGCTAACCGCCGGGAGATTGCCCCGGTGCCATTGACCCTGACGAATAATCAATGGCACTGCGATATGGCCCGCCTGGAAGCCGTGCTGGCGGAACCGAAGAATACCCTGCTGCTGCTGTGCAGCCCGCACAACCCAACGGGGAAAGTCTGGCGTCGCGAGGAGCTCCAAACCATGGCGGCCCTGTGTCAAAAACATGGCGTCAGGGTGATTAGCGACGAAATTCATATGGACATGGCCTGGGGCGAACACCGCCATATCCCGTGGAGCGAGGTCGCTCAGGGGCCATGGGCGCTGTTCACCTCCGGTTCGAAGAGCTTTAATATTCCGGCCTTTACCGGGGCCTATGGCTTTATCCCCGAGGCGAACGCGCGCGACAGCTACCTGCAGGCGCTGAAGGCCCGCGACGGGCTCTCTTCTCCCTCCGTGCCGGCGCTGGTCGCCCATATCGCCGCCTACCGCGACGGGGCTCCCTGGCTCGACGCCTTGCGTGACTATCTGCAGGCGAATATGCGCTATGTCGCCGCTACGCTTAACAATGCCTTCCCCGCACTCTGCTGGCAGCCGCCGGAGGCCACCTACCTGGCGTGGATCGACCTGCGCCCCCTGAACATCGACGACCACGCGCTACAGCAGGCGCTGATCGCCGAACAGAAGGTGGCGATTATGCCGGGTTATACCTATGGTCCTGAGGGCAACGGCTTTCTGCGCCTCAACGTCGGCTGCCCGCGCGAGAAGCTGGAACGCGGTGTCGAAGGACTGATTGCCGCCCTGCGCAGCCTCAGCTGATTCGACGCGCAATCTACAGGTCATCGCGCCGGCGGAATGCCAGGTAGCCGGCGCCGAGGGTAAAGATGGCGACTATCACCACCAGCAGAATAAACCCGTGGTGGTTGCTCGCCAGCGGGATCCCGCCGACGTTCATGCCGAAGAAACCGGCGACGATGTTAATCGGCAGCGCGAGAACGGTGATCACCGTCAGGGTGTAGAGGGTGCGGTTGCTCTGCTCCAGCTGGCGGGCGCCAATCTCCTCCTGCAGCAGACTGATACGCTCGATCAGGCCGGACAGGTCGTTGAGCACCACGCTAAACTCTTCGGTGAACTGACGAAACGCCTGCACCACTGCACGATCCATCCACGCCGGCGGCCGGTTAAGCAGACGGAACATCGCCGCCGGCTCCGGCGCCAGCAGCCGCTGAAAACGCAAAAGCATCCGCCGCAGCCGTGCCAGATCGGCCCGGTTGCGCTGCACGTGATTGCTCAGGAGACGCTCTTCAATAAGGTCGACATGGCGGCTGGCCTGGCGGACGACCTGCTCCAGCACCTCCTCCTGCTCCTCCAGCAGAAAAGCCAGCAGCTCGGTAGAGGTATTCACCCTGAGCGTCTGCAGACGCGGCAGCATCCATTCGATAAACCGCAACGGTTTGAAGCGCGCCGTCACCACCAGCTTAGGGCTACAGTAGAGCCACAGCGTGGCGGTTTCCGCACTGGTATCCTGCGGACGAAACAGCACATCGTTGAGCACAGCGAACAGATTCTCCCCCTGTCGCTCAATGCGGGTGGTGTGCGAGCCGCTGCGGATCTCCTCGAAGAAAAAGTCCGCCACCGGAAAGTGGCTGGTTAACCATTTTTCGGCGGTGGCATGATTGAGATTCAGGTGTAACCAGATAAACGCCTTGTCATCGGCGAGCGCCTGATAACGGGCGCACACCTCGCCAGAGGCGATGGGCTGCGGGGGGCGCTGTTCATGAAACAGATAACCATGCACCAGACCGGAAACTTCACTATCAAAATCGGGCTTTAACATCTTCGCGGTGACGTCTTGACTCATGGCTCCCTCAGGACACGCACTGGCACTGTTGATGCCCGAATAGCGCCATCTTTCGCTATTTTCCTCGGGCTGGCAAGGTTAATAATCTGGTCATAAAACAGTAACCTGAATGACATATTGCCGTCAGTGTCGCGCGCCACGCAGGCGATGCGATCGGCGCGAATAGAGGGGACTTGTGGCCCTTTTCGCTCCGGAGTTATTAAAATAAATTTGATTATCCTCAAAACTTTTTTAGGAAAAAAAGCGTATTACTTTAGCCGCTTAATCATTGCTTACCCTGGTTTATTGAGGAGGAGACCATGAAAACCTATGACCGTAATCGTAACGCTATTGCTACCGGCAGCATGGTAATGATCGCCGGTAACGGCACAACAGGCGTGATTAAAGCTATCCATGGTGAAGGGAAAACCGCCGAGCAGCTTCGCCGGGCGGACTGCGTTGAAATCGACGGCTGCGAGGGCCGCTTTTGCCCGTTAGATCTGATCCGTCTCGGCTTCCATTAATTCCTGCCGCCAGGTCATCAGTAGCAGGCCACCTGAGGCGGCCTGCTCTTTTCCCGGATAATAAAGCGGCTAGCGAAAGCTCCACTGAATACTCATCACAAAGATCGCCGGCACAATAATGCCGCCTTCCACACCGAAATAATCGGTGAAGTTATATTGCAGACCATGATAGAGGTAGGGCGAAAAACCGACGCCGGTGATTTTTTTGGCGGTGCGGTAGGTGCCGGAATCCCCACAGTGGCTGAAGGCGTCAAAGAAAAATTCCCCGGTATAGGCATACACCCCTTTCAGCACCCAGCCGGTATCGTTTTTCAGCCAGTCGCGGCGCACGCCGAGGGTCAAACAGCGATCGTCAAAGCTGTTTTTCATCGTTCCGACCAGCACGCTGTATTTTGAATCCTGAGAAAACTTGCGCTCCACCGAGAAAAAATTGTTATTGAAATGCTCGTTATATTGTCCGTGGTTACCGGTCATATGATAAACATAGGAGCCGGTATTCATCGAATAGAGGTTTAATTCCCCGGCCTGCGCCGACGGCATGGCAACCACCAGTAGCCCTGATAACAAAATCCATAATTTATTTAACATTCAGCAACCTACACCACACCCGTAAAAAAGAACCCGGCATACTAGCACCGCTAAACTAAACCGAAGGGCAATCAGATAACCGACGCTGGTCGCGGCAGAAAACATGACCCTATCTGCACTATAGCAGCGGCGCTCCCGCTTCGTTAGCGCTTGCAGCTATACTGCAGACACATTCATCTTATTGATTAAGGACTGCTGTGTTAGCCACTCTCCTCGTTGCGCTGGTCGCTATTATTCATCTCGCCATCCTGGTGCTGGAGATGTTTCTCTGGGAAGCCCCCGCCGGGCGCCGGGCCTTTAACCTCAGCGCCGATTTCGCCCGGGAGACCCGGGTGCTGGCGGCCAACCAGGGGTTGTATAACGGTTTTCTGGCCGCCGGCCTGGCGTGGGGGCTGTGGCTGGGGGCGCCGGGGGTGCAGGTGGTTATCTTTTTCCTGGCCTGCGTGCTGGTCGCCGGGATTTTCGGCGCGCTAACCGCCAGCCGCAAAATTCTCTATATTCAGGCGCTGCCCGCACTGCTGGCGCTGCTTGCCGTGGTGGCGCAAGCGTAGGGCCTTGATCCAAAACAGAGAAAGCAGGCGCTGAGGCGGGTACTATTTGCCCCCTTCGGTCGGTCATCGACCTTTAATACCTTCTGAGTTCAGAGGCATTTTTATGACATGGCAATCCTTCAAACAGGCCTGGCTTATCCGGTTCTGGTCCCCTGTCCCGGCGGTCATCGCGGCGGGCATCCTCTCCACCTACTATTTTGGCATCACCGGCACCTTCTGGGCGGTGACCGGCGAATTCACCCGCTGGGGTGGTCAACTGCTGCAACTGCTGGGCGTCCACAGCGAACAGTGGGGCTATTACCAGCTGATTCATCTCGAAGGGACGCCGCTGACCCGCATCGATGGCAGGATGATCATCGGCATGTTCGGCGGCTGCCTGGCCGCCGCGCTATGGGCCAATAACGTCAAACTGCGCTTTCCACGCAGCCGGATCCGCATTGTGCAGGCCGTGGCAGGCGGCATCATCGCCGGGTTCGGCGCACGTCTGGCGATGGGCTGCAATCTGGCGGCTTTTTTCACCGGTATTCCGCAGTTCTCCCTGCACGCCTGGCTGTTTGCCATCGCCACCGCCATCGGCTCCTGGTTTGGCGCCCGCTTCACGCTGCTGCCCCTTTTTCGCATTCCGGTAAAAATGCAAAAGGTGTCCGCCGCCTCGCCGTTAACCCAAAAACCGCAGCAGGCGCGCCGCCGTTTCCGGCTGGGGATGGTGATCTTTTTCGCCATGATCGGCTGGGGCCTGCTCACCGCCGCAGACCACCCGGCGCTCGGTCTGGCGATGCTGTTCGGCATCGGCTTCGGTCTGCTTATCGAGCGCGCGCAGATCTGCTTTACCTCCGCCTTTCGCGATATGTGGATCACCGGCCGGACGGTGATGGCGAAGGCGATTATCTTCGGCATGGCGGCGAGCGCCATCGGTATCTTTAGCTATGTGCAATTGGGGATGGCGCCGAAAATTATGTGGGCCGGTCCCAATGCGGCGATTGGCGGGCTGCTGTTTGGCTTTGGCATCGTGCTGGCCGGCGGCTGTGAAACCGGCTGGATGTATCGTGCGGTGGAGGGCCAGGTTCACTACTGGTGGGTTGGGCTGGGCAATGTCATTGGCTCAACGCTGCTCGCCTGGTGCTGGGACGATATCGCCGCTCCGCTCGCCACCCACTGGCAAAAAATCAACCTGCTGAACGCCTTCGGTCCCTTCGGCGGGCTGCTGGCGACCTATCTGCTGCTGCTGATCGCCCTGCTGCTGGTGATCGCCTGGGAAAGACATTTTTTCCGCCGCCAGTCGACGGCGGTCCGGACCGTGAAGGAGAGCGCATGAAAAACATCATCCCTGATTATCGCCTGGATATGGTCGGCGAACCCTGTCCCTATCCGGCCGTGGCCACTCTGGAAGCGATGCCCTCCCTGCAAAAAGGCGAGATCCTGGAAGTGGTCAGCGACTGTCCGCAGTCGATCAATAACATTCCACTCGATGTCAGGAACCACGGCTATACGGTGCTGGATATTCAGCAGGATGGCCCAACCATTCGCTATCTGATCCAGAAATAGCCGCGGCTCATGACCCCGCCGGCGACGAACATCGCCGGCGCTAATTTCGCCCCTTCCCGTCTTACCACACCTTCTGCCTGCCTCGAGGATCCCCTGCGAACCTTTGCAATAGCTTGTAACACTTGAAACGGTGTTCCAGTTACATAATAACCATTAATATAACGCGCCTATATTATTAAAATACGAATAAGTAAACGTGTGAATGGTTTATGCCGACAGACGCCGAAACCATGCGCAGCAACAACACAACAAGGATTGAAATGGAACTGCTGGCAAGGCTGGGTCACTTTTTCGAACAGGTTCGCGCGGATGCCGATTTTACCACCTTCGCCAGTGAACTCCGCCGGCATCAGGTCTCCTACTACATCTATTTTGTCTCCACCGGCAATATGAATTTCGTGATGGCAAACGACGAGGTGATTTCGATAAAAAGCGCCCGCGGCCTGCTACGCGTGCGCAGCGCCCCCAGCCATCGACTGACCTCGGCCGCGGTCATCCGCCATTTTGCCGGCGCCATCAACTTTGAACAGTACTGCAAGGATCTCGCCAGCGCCGGCGTGTTTAAGTGGATTGTTGATCTGGAAGAGGAGACCCGGCACTACTGGTCGAAGGATAATACGCTGCTGTATAAAGAGAGCCTGATGCCCCCCTGAGCGGGTCCCAGGGGGAGGCGTGGTTATCTGCTCGCCCCTCAGTCGCGGGTCTGCACCCAGAAAGCGTGGATCAGGCCAGGAATATAGCCCAGCAGGGTCAGAATAATGTTGAGAATAAACGCCCAGCCGAAGCCTTTCCCCAGCAGTACGCCCAGCGGCGGCAGAATAATAGTGAAAACGATTCTCCAGAATCCCATAACCTCTCCCTTCGTCTAACGTCAATATTTTACTAAGCTATTCAATAGTTAAGCATAGACGCTTTTCACCGCTTCGCCAGCAGGCGGCCCCCTCATCTCCGGTAACAAAAATTATTCCCTGCCGTCAGCGCTAAAAAAGGCCGGGAAAACATCCACTTTTTTCCTCCCCGGCCCGCAAGCGCTGGCATACCGCACAGATTGTCAGTTGACCAATCAGGGGGACAGGACTAAGCCTGGAGGAGTTTTATCACATCGAGTCGTTTTACCAACCGGAGAATGTCCATGAGTAAACTTGGGATTAATGGATTTGGTCGTATCGGACGTTTGGTGTTACGCCGTTTATTAGAAGTCGACAGCAGCCTGGAAGTGGTGGCTATCAACGACCTCACCTCGCCAAAGGTGCTGGCCTACCTGTTAAAGCATGATTCAAACTACAGCCCCTTCCCGTGGAGCGTCGACTTTACAGAAGATGCGCTGATCGTCAACGGCAAAACCATTACGGTGTATGCCGAAAAAGAGGCGCAGCATATTCCATGGCAGGCGGCAGGCGCCGAGGTGATTGTGGAGTGTACCGGATTCTACACCTCGGCCGAGAAATCGCAGGCCCATCTCCAGGCCGGCGCGCGCAAAGTGCTGATTTCCGCCCCCGCTGGCGAGATGAAAACCATCGTCTACAACGTCAACGATGACACCCTGACCCCGGATGACACAATCATCTCCGTGGCCTCCTGCACCACCAACTGCCTGGCGCCGATGGCCAAAGTCCTCCAGGATGCCTTCGGCATCACCGTGGGCACCATGACCACCATCCATGCTTATACCGGCACCCAGTCGCTGGTGGACGGGCCGCGCGGCAAAGATCTGCGCGCCTCCAGAGCGGCGGCAGAAAACGTCATCCCGCACACCACAGGTGCGGCAAAGGCCATCGGCCTGGTGATCCCCGCCCTGAGCGGTAAACTGAAGGGCCATGCCCAGCGTGTGCCGACAAAAACGGGTTCGGTGACAGAGCTGGTGTCGGTGCTGGAGAAAAAAGTGACTGCGGATGAGGTCAATCAGGCGATGAAGCAGGCGGCTGAGGGCAATGAATCCTTCGGCTACACCGAAGAAGAGATTGTCTCTTCCGACATTATCGGCAGCCATTTCGGCTCGATCTACGATGCCACCCAGCTGGAGATTGTGGAGGCCGGCGGCGTACAGCTGGTGAAAACCGTCGCCTGGTATGATAACGAATACGGCTTCGTCACCCAGTTGATCCGCGTGCTGGAGAAATTCGCCCGCTAAGCGAACGGCGGGCCGCCTGAGCTGCCCGCCGGCTCGGAGTTAAGTACCTCAGGCCTGCAGATAGACCACCTGGGTCTGCAGGTACTCATTCAGCCCGTGGCGACCATCAGCGCCGCCGATCCCCGATTTGCGCCAGCCGGCGTGGAAACCCTGCATCGCCTCAAAGTTTTCCCGGTTGATATAGGTTTCGCCGAACTTCAGTCCCTTAATCGCCTTCATCGCCACGTTCAGATCGCGGGTATAGATCGAGGAGGTCAGGCCATAGTCGCTGTCATTGGCCATCGCCAGCGCCTCATCAAGGGTCGAAAACGCCACCACCGGCAGCACCGGCCCGAAGGTTTCCTCGTGGATAATGTCCATCTCCTGACGCACATCCAGCAGCAGGGTCGGCGGATAAAAATAGCCTTTGCCCTCCAGCGGCTGGCCGCCCAGCGCCACCCGCGCCCCCTGCGCCACCGCCTTCGCCACTTTACCCGCCACCTGGTCCCGCGCCGCCGCGTTGATCAGCGGCCCCATCGCGATGTCATCCCGCGTCGCCGGGTCGCCAAACTGCACGGCCTTCATCGCCTCGCCGAGGCGGTTGACGAAGCGGTCGTAAATGCCCTGCTGAACATAGACCCGCTCGACGCAGTTACACACCTGCCCGGTGTTAATCACCCGCGAGTCCACCACCGCTTTCACCGCCAGCTCCAGATCCGCATCATCCATCACAATGGCTGGCGCTTTGCCGCCGAGTTCGAGGCACACTTTGGTGATATTTTTCGCCGCAGCGGCCATGATTTTCTCTCCTGCCGCCACGCTACCGGTCATGCTGACCATCGCCACCTTTGGATTGCCAGCCAGCTCCTGACCAACGGTTTCTCCGCGGCCGAGCACCAGGTTAAAGACCCCTTTCGGCAACCCAACCTGATGGACGATCTCGGCAAAGGCGATGGCATTATTGGGCGTAAATTCGCTGGGCTTAATGACGATGGTATTCCCGGTGATCAGGGCCGGCGCCAGCTTGCGGGCGATAAGAAAGAACGGGAAGTTCCACGGCAGGATCCCGGTGGTCACCCCCAGCGCGCGTTTAAAGACGAGGATATTCTCCCCAGGGCGATCGCTCTGCACGATCTCGCCTTCGTAACGGCGCGCCCATTCGGCCATATAGTCGAGATAGTCCGCGGTGAATGCGACTTCCACCGCAGCCAGCTGCTGGATCTTGCCGCCTTCAGCCACGATCAGCCCGGCAATCTCTTCAGCACGCTGGCGGATACCAGCGGCAATTTTGCGTAACCAACCCGCACGCTCAATGGCCGGCAGCGCTTCCCAGGCGGGCTGGGCGCGCTCAGCCGCGTCAATCGCCAGCCGCGCCTCTTCAGCAGTCCCGTCCGGGATCCGCGACAGCAGCGCTTCGGTCGCCGGGTTAAGCACGTCGATCCAGCCGTCGCCGCGACCGGAAACGAACTGGCCATCAATATACATTTGGTGTTGAACGGGTGCTGTCATGGCTGCTCCTGTAGTGCGTTTGTATTTAACAAGTGATTTTTTTGTTAAATATCGGGCGGATAAGCCGTGGCTTCGCAGCACGTTGGCGCCGTTCTGTGAGCTGATTCATAAAACCGGGCCAAAAATGCCCGGTTGAGGTTACATTCCAATAACACAAATTGCCCGTTTGCGATAAATCTGCCGCAAACGGGCAGTTTTCAGCTGAGGGTGCGGGCCTGCAGCGCCCCGGCAAGCTGGCCGTCCTCCCGCAGCTGTCGCCAGGCATCGAGGATCTCCGGCGGGAAGGTGACGTGGCTGATGAAGTCTTTCCCCCGCGGACCGTATCCTTCAGGCGTATCCTGCAGGCGCGGCAGCTCGCCCAGCAGCAGCGCCAGGTAGCGGGCGACCGGCCACAGCCCCGCCCCGCCGCCCGCGAACCCCAGTTGACCATCGGTCTGCTCCAGCACCGGCGAGCAGCCGGGAAAGCTCAGCCACTGTGGCGGTGTCGCCACCCCCTGCCAGACGCGGGCGAAGGTGGCCATGGTTCGCCGCTGCATGGTGGGGTCCTGAATGACGATCCCGCGACGATGAGGGATCCCCCCGTTCTCCAGCGTGGTCCGGGTAAAACGGGCGTTCTCGCCGCAGTTGGTCGACTGGTCCTCCACCACCAGCCGCGAGCGCGGAATGTGCCAGTAGTCATGAGCAATATCGGCCAGAATATGCGCTTCCGGACGCCCCACCACCGGCAACATACGGTAACGGGTATCCTGGCGCACCGCCTCGTAGAGATAGTTCGTAGAATGTCCCACGCCGCCGCTGATCAGCAGCGGGACGTCCCGTTCCGCCGCCAGCCGGCAGGCGGCGTCGATGGTCGGGATCACGGCGTTGCCGGCCAGCACCACCACGTCCACCTGCGGCAGCGCGGGCAGCGTCGCCAGATCGTCCTGCGCCAGCCAGGCGCCGACCTGGTTAGCCGCCGCCAGCGTCGCCGCCGACAGCCGGGGAAATTGTTCTGCCATTCTGTCTCCTTAATTCCCTCTCAGCCGATCGGAGAGGATGCTTTCGCCATCATAAACGCCGCCTCGCGGGAGGCAAAGCGGCGTTAATTTGTAACCATTTTGAAATAACAAGAAACATCTAAAAACAGGCGGGTTGCACCTGAACAACTCACTATGAAAATAACAAAAAACAGCAAAATCAGGTGGAAAATAAAAAATAGCGTCGCGGTTACACCAGTCCAAACCGCGTCATAACGCCCAGCTTGCCAGCGATGAACTTGCCAATTGTAACCTTCAACCCTAAGTTGCTTAACAATTACACAACCTTTTCACACCAGGTTGCACCCTGTTTACGCAGAGTGACACCTGACCTATTTACCGTGGCGGGAGAACGTTTCGTAATGAGCAATCCACAAGACAACACTGCATCCATTCTGCAGAAAAACAAGAAGGTCCTGATCGCCAGCCTGACAGGCAGCGCCATCGAATGGTTCGATTATTTTCTCTATGGCACCGCCGCCGCGCTGGTGTTCAACAAAATCTTCTTTCCGATGGTCGACCCGGTCATCGGCCTGATCCTCTCCTGGCTCTCCTTCTCGCTGACGTTTTTTATCCGCCCCATCGGCGGCGTCATTTTCGCTCATATCGGCGATCGCATCGGCCGCAAGAAGACGCTGGTGCTGACCCTGTCGCTGATGGGCAGCGCCACGGTGGCGATCGGCCTGCTTCCCACCTATGAGATGGTGGGCCTCTGGGCGCCCGCCCTGCTGATAACCCTGCGCATTATTCAGGGCATGGGTATCGGCGGTGAATGGGGCGGTGCGCTGCTGCTGGCCTACGAATACGCGCCGGAGAAGCGGAAAGGCTTTTTCGGCAGCATTCCCCAGGCCGGCGTGACCATCGGCATGCTGATGGCGACGTTTATCGTCTCGCTGATGACCCTGTTTGACGAGGCGCAGTTTCTCGCCTGGGGCTGGCGCATACCGTTCCTGCTCAGCTCCGTTCTCGTTTTTCTCGGCCTGTGGATCCGCAAAGATATCGACGAAACGCCCGCCTTTAAGCAGGTGAAAAAATCCGGCCAGGTGGCGAAGGCCCCGCTGCGCGAAACGCTCAAGCACCACTGGCGGGAAGTGCTGATTGCCGCCGGTCTGAAAGTGGTGGAGACCGCCCCTTTCTATATCTTCTCCACCTTTGTGGTCAGCTATGCCACCACCACCCTGAGCTACCAGAAGTCGCAGGCGCTGGAATCCGTGACCCTGGGCGCGCTGGTGGCCACCGTGATGATCCCGCTGATGGGGCTGCTGTCAGATAAGGTGGGGCGGCAAAAGATGTATACCCTGAGCGTGGTGCTGCTGGGGCTGTTTATCGTTCCGTGGTTCCTGCTGCTCGACACCGGCACCAGCTGGGGCATCATGCTGGCGACGGTCGTTGCCTTCGGCATCCTGTGGGCGCCGGTAACTGCGGTGCTCGGCACCTTGTGCTCTGAGATTTTCAGCGCCAATGTGCGCTATACCGGGATCACCCTCGGCTACCAGCTGGGCGCCGCGCTGGCCGGGGGCACCGCGCCGCTTATCGCCACCGGTCTGCTGGCAAAATATGACGGGGACTGGCGGCCGGTGGCCGTTTATCTGGGCGTTACGGTGGTGATTTCGCTGATGGCAATTTTCTGCGCCAGCCGGATGAAGTCCGCGCCGGGTGCAGCCCCTTCCCGGGCGGAAAGCGCCTAACCGCAGCCGTCTGGGCAGGTAGCGTGCCGACTATCCCGCCCGGCGGCGTTGCGCTTGCGCGTGCCTGGGGGGGATCACGCCGCGGGGGAAACCGCTCATCCCAGGCTCAGTAAGTCAGTAGGCCCGGTAAGGCGTCAGCCGCCACCGGGCAGAAACAGACGTAACGTCTTCACCTCCTGCTTAGCCGGCCAGGTTGGCCGGCGAGTGTCAGGCGCTCTGGTTATCCAGTGTCGGTTGCCCCTCACGCCGCTGCTTCAGCTTCCAGAAGCCCCACAGGGCAATAAACCACAGCGGAGAAGCCAACAGCGCCAGCAGCGTGTCCGGGTCAAAGATCATGATGAAGATGGCGAAGGCGAAGAACAGCAGGCTCACCCAGCTCATCACCACCCCGGCAGGCATCTTAAAGATCGACCCGGCGTGCAGGTCCGGACGCTGACGGCGATAGACCAGATAGGCCACGAGGATCATCCCCCAGCTGAACACCACCATAATCGCCGCCAGGGTCGAGACGATGGTGAACAAGGTCATCACGTTCGGCACCAGGAACAGCAGCAGCGTGCCGATCAGCATGCAGAAGCAGGAGAACAGCAGGCTACGCACCGGGATGCGGGTATTGCGCGACAGGATGCGAAACTGCCAGTGCGCATGCTTCTCCACCGACAGGCCGTACAGCATGCGGGTGCTGGAGAAGACGCCGCTGTTGGCCGAGGACATCGCCGAGGTCAGCGCCACGAAGTTAATCACCGCCGCGGCGGCAGGCAGCCCGGCCTTGGCAAACAGCGTCACGAACGGACTGGTCTCCGCCGATACCCCCGGCCAGGAGGCGACGGCGATAATCACCACCATCGACAGCAGATAGAAGATGATAATCCGCAGCGGCAGAGCATTGATCGCCTTGGGCAAAATGCGCTGCGGATCGCGGGTCTCCGCCGTCATGGTGCCCAGCAGCTCAATGCCGGTAAAGGAGAAGATCGCTATCTGGAAGCCGGCGAAAAAACCGGTGATACCGTGAGGCATAAAAGCCGTCGGGTCGGTAAGATGGCTGAGAGAAGCCGTCACGCCGTCCGGAGAAGTCCAGCCAGTGGCAATCATCCAGCCGCCGGTGCCGATCAGGGCGATAATGGTGATCACCTTGATCAGGGCGAACCAGAACTCCGCCTCGCCAAACATTTTCACCGACAGCAGGTTAAGCAGGAACAGGATCGCCAGCATGCTGAGGGCCGGCATCCATGCCGACAGTTCCGGGAACCAGTACTGCATATAGCTCCCGCAGACCACCACGTCGGCAATGCAGGTCACTACCCAGCTTAGCCAGTAGGTCCAGCCGAGGTAAAAGCTGGCCTGCGGCCCGAGATACTCGCCGACAAAGTCGGCAAACGAGCGGTAGTCATGGCGGGTGAGCAGCAGCTCCCCCATCGCCCGCATCACCATATAGGTAAAGAACCCGACCAGCACATAGATCACCAGAATCGAGGTGCCGGCGACGGCGATGTTGCGCCCCGCCCCCATAAACAGCCCGGTGCCGATGGCGCCCCCGAGGGCAATCATTTGAATGTGGCGGGCGCCGAGCCCGCGTTTAAGCTGTGACGCGCCCTCACCTCCGGCGGCAGGAGACGCCTGATGTTGATGTTCAGTCATGGTGTTTCCTCAGGCTGGTTGTGGGAGGCGAAGAGCCGCGGCGCGCAGCAGCAGCCCGGCGCGCTGACCGGTGGCGACCCCGGCATTGGGAAAGAGGATATAGGGGGCCCGGGCCTGCACCACCCACCGTTTCTCCGCCTGGCGAGCGATTTCGTATCCCGCCGGGAGCGCGGTGAAGTTCTCAACGTTGGCCGCGAGATTAAGCGTAAATTCCCCCTCGCGCTTGATGATGCTCTCCTCGACCAGGAAGTAGTCCACTGGCGCTTTGTCGCGCGGCGGTAGCGGCGCGTCAGAAATCCAGGCCCGGATCGCCGCGTCGGTAGCGGCGAACAGGCTGAGATCGTTGGCGCCGAACGGCATCACTTTCCCCAGCTCCAGGGTGGCGCTTTGCGCGGCGAACTTTTCGCAGGTGAAATGGGTGAAGGTGCCGCCCGCTTCGGTATGCCGCACGATGGCATCCATCCCGCTGGCCTGCAACAGCTGGTAGAAGCCAGGCGAAAAATCCCCGGCGTGGGCCGGGAGCAGCGCAAACTGGCGATACAGCGACCCGCGAATGGCGGTATGCATATCGAGATGGCTACGGTTGACCGGACCCGCCGCATCGGCGGCGCGATAGAAGGCCTGCACCGCTTGCTCCAGCGCAAAAGCCCGCCGCGACTCATTCCCCGGGGTGACCGCCAGATGGCGGCCGCCGAACAGGCGATTCAGGTCGTTGTGCAGATAGCGGCGTGCGGCGCGGATCGCCGGCAGGTTACCAAAGACGATCAGCAGCGCCTGAGTGAGCGGCTGCCGCCCCTGGCTCAGATCGTGGGTCAACTGCAGCAGCAGCTCCGTCGGCGCGGTCTCATTGCCATGCACGCCCGCGGAGAGGATCGTCGCCTGGCGCCACGGCGCCGTCGGCAGCAACTGCAGGATCCCCTCCCCCAGCCAGCGGGCCTCGATGCCCGCCGGGAAGCTCCACTCCTGCAGGCGGCAGTGCAGTAAATCGTTAACCAGGTGCTCCATCTGCCGCTCCTTAACGCTGAAAATCATAGACCGCGCCCAGACGCAGGATCTGCGTCAGCTCATCCAGCGCCTGATAAACCTCGCGCAGCAGCTGCGGGTCCGCCAGATCGCGGGCGTGCAGCCGGTCGCGATAGTGTTTTTCCACCCATGCCGTCAGCTGCTGATAACGCTCGTCGTTCATCAGACTGTGGGCGTTGACCGCCTGGCGTTCAGCCTCGTTGAGCACTACCCGCAGCCGCAGACAGGCCGGGCCGCCGCCGTTGCGCATGCTTTCCCGCAGGTCAAAGACCGCCACTTCATCGATCGGCGATGCGCTGTCGGCGGCGAGGTCGCTCAGATAGCGCCAGACGTTTTCCCGCTGGCGGCACTCCTCCGGCACCACGATCAGCATCTTGCCGTCAGGTTTACTCAGCAGCTGGCTGTTGAACAGGTAAGAGGCCACCGCGTCATCGAGCGACACCCGCTCGTCCGGCACTTCCACGCTGGTGAACGGGATATCCAGACTGTCGCTTTTAGCCCGTAGCGTCGCCAGCACCGTCGCCTGATCGACAAACGCCTGCTGATGGTGGAACAGCACATGGCGATTGCTGACCGCGATGACGTCGTTGTGAAACACGCCGCGATCGATAGCCTGCGGCGCCTGCTGGGCAAACACCGTGTAGCGCGGATCCAGCTGATGCAGGCGGGCCACCGCCTCGCTGGCCTCGAGGGTCTGCCGCGCCGGATACTTCACCGGGGCGATCCCGCCGCTGGCGCGTCGACCGTAGACAAAAAACTGCACCCCCTGTCGGTCATACTCCCGGCAGAAGCGGTTATGGTTGGCTGCCCCTTCATCGCCGAGGTCGCCATGCTGCGGCAGCGCCGCATGGTGGGCGAAGTAGCGCGGATCGGCGAACGTGGCGCCCAGGATCGCCGAGGTGGTGGGCGCCTCCTGCATACGGTGCAGCTTATTGTTCAGGTTGGCGACGGTGAAATGGACTTTGCCATCGGCGCTGTCCGCCGACGGTGAGACGGTCGCCGCATTGGCGGTCCACATCGACGAGGCGGAGCTGAAGGCGGAGAGCAGCTGCGGCGCCGCGTGGGCCGCCTGCCGGATGACCTGCTCATCGCTGCCCTGGAAACCGACTTCGCGCAGCAGACGTAGATTCGGACGCGGCTGCGGCGGCAGAATGCCCTGCACGAATCCGCGATCGGCAAGGGCTTTCATTTTATACAGCCCCTGCAGCGCCGCCTTTTTAGGGTTAGAGAGACCATCGCGGTTATTTTGCGAGGCTTCATTGCCGACGGAGAGTCCGGCGTAGTGGTGCGTCGGGCCGACCAGGCCATCAAAGTTTGCTTCAAAACCAGACATATGTCCTCACAGGATCCGTTATCAGAATGGCAGGCCCGGCGATACCGTCGCCGGGAGCGTCAGCGTATCGCTGACCAGAGAGGCCATCGGCCAGGCACAGTAATCAGCGGCGTACCACGCTGCCGCGCGATGGTTGCCGGAGGCGCCCACCCCGCCAAACGGCGCTTTACTCGAGGCGCCTGTCAGCGGCTTGTTCCAGTTGACGATCCCGGCCCGCGCCTCATCCGCCAGCTGTTCAAACTGCGCCGCATCGCTGGAGATCAGCCCGACGGCCAGGCCATAGCGGGTCTGGTTGGCGAGGCGAATGGCCTCCGGGAAATCGTCATAACGGATAACCGTCAGCAGCGGGCCAAAGTATTCTTCATCCGGCACCTCGATACCGGTGACGTCGACGATCCCCGGCGTCAGCACCGTGGAGTGCGGGTCGGGCTGGCGCATGCGCAGCAGCACCTTGCCGCCGAGCCCCTCCAGTTTTTGCTGCGCCGCCAGCATGTTCTGCGCGGCGTCGAGAGAAATCACTCCGCCCATAAACGGCGCGGGCTGGTCATCCCACTTGCCAGCGCGGATCTGCGCGCTGGCCGCGACCAGCCGCTGCAGCAGCGCATCCCCCTGCTCGCCGCGCGGCACGATCAGCCGGCGCGCGCAGGTGCAGCGCTGCCCGGCGGAGATAAACGCCGACTGGATAATCACATGCAGCGCCGCATCGACATCGGCCACGTCGGCGACGATCAGCGCGTTGTTGCCGCCCATCTCGAGGGCCAGCATCTTCTCCGGCTGGCCGCCGAAATAGCGATGGAAGTGGAAACCCGCCGCCGCGCTGCCGGTGAACAGTACGCCGTCGATATCACGATTTTCCAGCAGCGCCTGGCCGGTGGCTTTTCCGCCCTGCAGCAGATTGATCACCCCGTCGGGGACGCCCGCCTGCTGCCACAGCTGGACGGTCATTTCGGCGGTGGCCGGCGTCAGCTCGCTGGGTTTAAACACGATGGTATTCCCGGCGATCAGCGCCGGAATAATATGCCCGTTGGGCAGGTGGCCCGGGAAGTTGTAGGGGCCAAAGACCGCCATCACGCCGTGCGGTTTGTGGCGCAGCTGTGCTTTTCCGTCCGGCAGCGTCGACTCATGAAAGCCCGTCCGCTGGTGATAGGCCTCGATGGAGATCGCGGCCTTGCCGATCATCGCCTGTACTTCGGTGCGGGTCTCCCACAGCGGCTTGCTGGTCTCGCGGGAAATCAGGGTCGCCAGCGCCTCTTTATGTGTCTCCAGCAGCGCGGCAAAACGCTCCACCACGGCAATACGCTCGGCCAGCGGCCGGTGCGACCAGGGGTAAAATGCCGCGCGCGCCGCGGCGCAGGCCGCCTGGACGTCGTCGGCACCCGCGCTGGCCGCCTGCCACAGCAGCGACTGATCCTCCGGGGCCAGTTTGCTCATCGTTGCCCCACTGCCCGCCTGCCACTGCCCGGCTATAAACTGTGCTTTTACCGCCATGATCTGTTTTCCTCTGGATTCAGGGTTACCGTATAAACGCGGTCGGTTTCACTGACCTGCAGCGCGTCCAGCGCGGCGGCGTCCAGTGAGACCTGCTCTTCGTGGGCCACCAGCAGCGCCCGGAAATTGTCGAACTGACCGTTGGCGACGAGCGTCGGCGCCGGCAGGGCGCCCATCAGCTGCCGGGCCGGCAGGCACTGGCTGTCGCGGACGGCGCGGATCTGATCGGTGTTCGCCTCCAGCACCGGTCCGGCATCGAAAATATCCACCGAGCCGCGCCAGCTGAATCCCTCTTTCTCGAGGATCGCCCGCGCCGGGGCGGTATTGGGATGCACCTGACCGATGACCTCGCGGGCCGCTTCCGGCAGCAGTGAGATATAGATCGGGTAAGCCGGCATCAGTTCGGCAATAAAGGTTTTCATGCCGGTGCCGGTCAGCCGGTCAGCATCGGCAAACGGGATGTCGAAGAAGTGATGGCCCAGCGCATCCCAGAACGGCGACTGCCCCTGCTCATCGCTGCAGCCGCGCAGTTCGGCAAACAGGTACGGGGAAAACCACTCGCGGAAGGCGGCGATAAATAAAAAGCGCGCCTTGGAGAGCAGCAGACCATTGCGGTTGCGCTGATAGGCCGGGTCGAGAAACAGCGTACACAGTTCGCTGTGCCCGGTGTGGTCATAGCTGAGATTAAGCAGCTCCTGAGGCTTATAGACTCCCAGCGCTTTCGAGGCGCGAACCGTTTTCTGAATGCGAAAATTGTAAAACGGCTCGTCCAGGCCTACCGCGACCTCAATGGCGCTCACCCCCACCACCCGCGCCAGCGCGGTGTCTTCCAGTACAAACAGGAAACCCTGCTGGCCGCGCGGCAGTTCGCCGGCGAAGGTCTCGATACTGCGCCGGATCCGGGCCGCCAGGCGCTCGACGTCATGCGGTAAGGAGGTCATGCCGACCCCCGCCCGCGCGGCAAGGCGGACGATGTCGTCGAGATCGTTTTCCCGTACGGGACGAAATAGCATCACAGGCCGTCCTCCCGGTTAGCGGGTTAAGCGGGCAACGGCGCGATCAAGGCGCACGAAGGCTTCCGCAATATCCGCCAGCGGGATATTGAGCGCCGGCGCGAAGCGCAGCACGTCCGGGCCGGCAATCAGGGCGATCAGCCCCTCTTCCGCCGCCAGGTTGGTCAACGTTTTGGCCTTGCCGCGCAGCGGCCCCGCCAGCTCAGCGCCGATCAGCAGACCGGTGCCCCGCACGGCGCTGAACGCATCGTAACGGGCAGAGATCGCATTCAACTGGTCAACAATCAGCGCATGGCGCTCGCCAACGCCCGCCAGCAGCGGCGCATCGAGATGGGCCAGCACGGCGTTAGCGACGGTCGCCGCCAGCGGGTTGCCGCCGAAGGTGGTGCCATGGGTGCCGGGCTGGAAGACCTGCGCCCAGGCCTCTTTCGCCAGCATCGCGCCGATTGGGAAGCCGCCCCCCAGCCCTTTGGCGCTGGTGAGGATGTCCGGGACGACGTTGTAGTGCTGGTAGGCGTAGAGATGGCCGGTACGGCCCGCCCCGGTCTGCACCTCATCGAATATCAGGGTCGCGTGATGGCGATCGCAGAGGGTGCGCAGCGCCTGGAGGAACGCCGGGTCAGCGGGTATCACGCCGCCTTCGCCGATGATCGGCTCGACGATCACCGCACAGGTGCGCGAAGAGATGGCCGCGGTGACCGCCTCGATGTCGTTATAGGGCAGATGGGTAATGCCCTGCGGCAGCGGAGCATAATCGCTGGAATATTTCGGCTGGCCGCCGACGGAGACGGTGAACAGCGTCCGGCCATGGAAGGCATGGTTGAAGGCGATGATTTCGCTTTTTTCACCACCAAACTTATCGTGAGCGTATTTCCGCGCCAGTTTGAGAGCGGCCTCGTTGGCTTCGGCGCCGGAGTTGCAGAAAAACACCTTATCGGCAAAGGTCGACTGCACGAGGGTTTTCGCCAGCTGCAGCACCGGCTCGTTGGTATAGCCATTGCCGATATGCCACAGTTTCGCCAGTTGATCCTGCAGGGCCTGAGCCAGCGCCGGATGGGCATGGCCTAAGGCATTCACCGCAATGCCGCCCGCCATATCGATATACTCTTTCCCCTGCTGGTCCCAGACGCGGGAACCCGCCGCCCTGACCGGAATAAACGGCGCGGGGGCAAAACAGGGAACCAGGTAAGCGTCAAAATCTTCGCGAGTCATAGTGCCTGACATCATTCATCTCCGGAACGTAAGACGACGGAAAACGCTCCCGCCGCGTTGGACAATCGACATTAACCCTGACCCTCGGCTTATTTTGGACACGAGCGCGCCCGCTGTGATGGCAAAAATATTCACCACAGGAAAAATAAGCCCTATTTATTTTGTGGGTATTTGTTAATTCATGGTTAACGTCATGTTGTTGTGTGGGCTAATGCTGGCCTGTGAACAATAAGATTGTCAATACGGGTGGAAGCAATTTATTCACTTTTTGAAGATCATCAAGATAATGAAAAACATAGAAAAAATATTTTTCTATGCACTTAAGTGAATAAAAAGTGAATTAAAATGCACAGCTTGCAGGTGGTTGGCGTGCGTAGTTATTCACTTAAAAAATAAAAAATCTAACAAAAATTTAAAAATCGGAATTGCCGTCAAATACCGCTTTATAAAATTGGTGATACCATTCATTGCACAGAGTTTACTGCTGTAGCTATTCCACGGTTTTACACGACATAAATAACACTGAGAAACAGGACTCTTATGGAAAAGTTATCTTACGCATCTGAAAGTAGTACATCTCCATGGACCACCTACCTGCGCCAGATCGACCGTGTCGCGCCTTATCTCGGCGATCTTGCCTACTGGGTGGAAACCCTGCGCCATCCGAAGCGTGCGCTGATCGTCGACATTCCTGTGCAAATGGACGACGGCACCATCCGCCACTTCGAGGGCTATCGCGTTCAGCACAATCTGTCGCGTGGACCGGGTAAAGGTGGTGTTCGCTACCATCCGGATGTCGATCTTAACGAAGTCATGGCACTTTCTGCCTGGATGACCATTAAGTGCGCCGCGGTCAATATTCCTTACGGCGGGGCCAAAGGCGGCATTCGCGTCGACCCCTTCTCACTGTCAGAAGGTGAACTGGAGCGTCTGACCCGCCGCTACACCAGCGAAATCGGCATTATTATCGGGCCGCAGAAAGATATTCCGGCGCCGGACGTCGGCACCAACGGTAAAGTGATGGCATGGATGATGGACACCTACTCCATGAACCATGGCACCACCATTACCGGCGTGGTCACCGGCAAACCGATCCACCTCGGCGGCTCCCTCGGCCGTGAAAAGGCCACCGGGCGTGGCGTATTTGTCACCGGCCGGGAAGTGGCTCGTCGCGCCGGTATCGAAATTGAAGGCGCCAAAGTCGCGCTGCAGGGCTTTGGTAACGTCGGTAGCGAAGCAGCCCGCCTGTTCGCCGGCGTCGGCGCCCGCGTGGTGGTCATTCAGGATCATACCGCGACCCTGTATAACGAAGGCGGGATTGATATGGCCGCCCTCACCGCCTGGCAGGCGGAGAAAAAGCAGATTGCCGGTTTCCCTGGCGCCCAGGAGATCGATAAAGACGCCTTCTGGACCACCCCGATGGACATTCTGATCCCGGCGGCACTGGAAGGGCAAATCACCCGCGAGCGCGCGGAGAAGCTGACCTGCAAACTGGTGCTGGAAGGGGCCAACGGCCCAACCTATCCGGAAGCGGACGACGTGCTGGCCGAGCGCGGCGTGATCGTAGTGCCGGACGTTATCTGTAACGCCGGTGGGGTGACCGTCAGCTATTTTGAGTGGGTGCAGGATATGGCCAGCTTCTTCTGGAGCGAAGAAGAGATCAACGCCAAGATGGACCGCATCATGACCGACGCCATTATTCACGTCTGCGATAAAGCCGCCGAGAAAGCGTGTACGCTGCGTACCGCCGCCTATATCGTGGCCTGCGAACGCATCCTGATGGCGCGTAAAGACCGCGGCATCTACCCGGGCTGATCCCCGTCAGGGTGTGAATCAGGGGGTGGCGTAGCGCCGCCCCCTTTTTTTCGCTATCGTGCCGTCAACCGCCGTTAGACCACAGCACCGGCCATCCCCGACGCTGCGACTCCGCCAGCAGCGCCGCGCACGGATTGACCGCGCAGGGGTTGCCAACCAGCGCGAGCAGCGGCAGATCCGAGATATGGTCCCCAAAGGCATAGCACGCCGCCAGCGGCTGGCCCCGTTCCTGCGCGTAGCGTTGAGCATGCAACGCCTTATGTTCGCCAATGGCGGTCCGCCAGAGTTCCCCGGTATAGTGTTCGTCAACCACCACCGGCTCTGAACACAGGGCATGCTCCACCCCCAGTGCCGCCATCGCCGGCCAGAGAATGTCGGTCATCGATCCGGAGACAAACACCACGTCATCCCCGCGCGCCTGATGTTGCCGGAGGATCGCCACCACCTCACGGTGAAAACCGTACCCACCTTCGCGATACAGTGCCTCAGCAACCGCCCGTACCTGGGCGCGCGGCTCATGGCGAAACAGCGAATAGTAGTAGCGATTGATTGCCTCCCGCGATTGACCCGCTTTGCTAAGCGCCTGGAGCTGGCGGACAATCGCCGCGGTCGTCAAACCGCACTGCAGCGGATATTCCTCGGCATAGCGGTGCAGAAACAGGAACATACTTTTGCCGGTAATCAGCGTTTCATCCACGTCAAAAAAGGCGATGCTCATCCCCGTCCCCCTGCTCAATACTGACCAGATAATGTTGATGGCAGAGCGCCGCCTGCTCACACTCCTTACGAGTAATGTAGTTCAGGTCATAGACGCTGAAGCTAAAGCCGACTTCCGCTTTGCGGGTGCCGGTCTGGTCAAAACCGACCGAACACTCGCAGGTAAAGCGGCCGTGGGCTGAGCTTTTGCGCGACACCACATTCAGCACAATGGTCACCGGCAGCGGGAAAACAAAGCTGGAAAAAGCTACCTGCAGCGAGCTCAGCGTGAAGTACTTCTCGTCCATCGCCACGCCCGCCTCCGCCAGCAGAAATTTCTCCGAGGTGGCGATGATGGTTTGCCGCGCCGCCTCGATCAGCACCATCCCCTGGATGTGTTGCCCGGTCTGGTGGTCGCAGAGCAGTTCCGAGGCGTCCTGCAGGATCAGACGCGCGCAATAGCTATCTTCATCGCGTTTTTCCGGCGAGGTGATGAGGATGTTCTCTTTTTTACGTTTATGCACCAGCCGCTGATGATCGCGGTTGTTTTGATAATAGAGATCCTGCAGATTGACGATCTGGCGGATTTTATCCGGATAGTGCTGACGAATAATGCAGACCGTGCGGGAGATGTCGTCGAGCTGCACGCCCTGACCAATGACGATTTTATCGACGCCGGCGAGCTCGCCGCTCCAGACAAAACGCTCAAACTCGTTGACGGTCAGCACGTTCTGATGCCGCCGGGCAAAATCGGTAAATTTCTCACCCACCACAATTAATTTTTCCATGGCGCTTGTCTCCTCAGATCGCTTTCACAATTAACGCAATACCCATCCCGCCGCCGATACACAGCGAGGCCAGGCCGGTCGGTTTATTCTCCCGGCGCAGCGCGTGCAGAAGGCTCACGACAATCCGGGTTCCGGAACTGCCGAGCGGGTGCCCGAGGGCAATCGCGCCGCCGTTGACGTTCAGGCGGGCGGCTATCTCCTCCGCCGTCATCTGATGCTCGCGGGCCAGCCCCTTGACCACCCCCAGCACCTGCGCGGCAAAGGCTTCGTTAATTTCCAGTCGCGCCATATCGCTGAGCTGAAACCGCCCGCGGCGCAGGGCGCACGTCATGGCCGGCAGCGGCCCAAGCCCCATCATCGCCGGGTCGACGCCGCCCTCGCCGAAGGAGACTATCTCAGCCAGCGGCCGCAGGCCGTACTGCGCAACGGCGCGCGCCGAGGCGAGGATCACTGACGCCGCGCCGTCGTTCAGCCCCGAGGCGTTGCCCGCCGTGACGCTCCCGTCGCGACGAAAAGCCGGTTTCAGCGCCGCCAGCTGGTCGGCGCTAAGATCATGGCGGATCTGCTCATCCTCGCGGACCACGCTGACGCCCCGTTTCGCGCTGACCGTCACCGGCACTATCTCCTCGGCAAAATGGCCGGCGCGGCTGGCGGCGGAGGCTTTTTGATGGCTGTCGAGGGCGTACTGGTCCTGTTCTGCGCGCGAGATCTGTTCATGCGCGGCGATGGCCTCCGCCGTTTCCCCCATCGGAATATGCAACAGCGGATCGGTTAAGCCATCGCTCTGGATCAGATCCTCACTGCTGAACGCGCCCAATTTCACGCCGCCCCTTATCTCTCCCCTCAGCAAAAACGGCGCCTGGCTCATGTTTTCCATCCCGCCAGCGACGACCAGGTCGGCATAACCGCTCTGGATATGGATCGCCCCCTCGGTAATACTTTTCATGCCGCTACCGCAGATCATATTCAGGGTGTAAGCCGGCTTTTGCACCGGGATCCCCGCCCGCAGCGCGACCTGACGCGCCGGCCCCATCCCCTGCCCGGCAGAGAGGACGCTGCCGCAGATCACTTCGTCAATCCACGCCGGGTCAATCCCGGCCTGCTGCAGGTTGTGGCGGACGGTGAGCGCGGCCAGTTCCACCGCAGAGACCGTTTTCAGGGCGCCAAGAAAACGCCCCACCGGCGTACGGCAGGCCGCGACGATATACACTTTATTCATGATTATTCCATTACGTAGAGCGAGGAAAGATACTGCGATGTCCCGGCTTCGCTGCCGGTAAAGCCCACATAGCCATCGGGATTGATCACCGCATAGTCATCGCGGCCAATCTGTAGCGCCTCGAGAAACGCCTCGTCCGCCGGGTCAAGGGCGCAGAATATAAACCAGCCGCCAGGTTTCAGGCGGGATAAGGGAGGACAGTCGACGCGCGCGGAAAAGACCACGACCTTACCGCTGGCGAAGGCGTCATAACTGTTGCGAAACCTCGCCTGCGGCGAGGTAAAGACGTACCACGGAACATGGTGGCCCATCAGGCCGTTCGGGTGAGCGCACTGCGGCGCGGCAAAGCCGGCGTACTGCAGCGGCAGCTGGTGGCGATAATAGTGACGATTGCAAAACTCCGGAAAGTAGACCGCGTCGATATGATTTTTCGGCACCAGACCGGCAATCAGGCCGGTATCGTGATCGGTGGCATGCAGCACGCCGCTCACCGCGGCGAAGCGCTCGGTGCGATAGGATGCCAGCAGCCGGTCGCTGGCGACGCCATGCAGGTAAAAGGCCAGCTTCCAGGCCAGGTTAATCGCATCCTGAATACCGGTATTCATCCCCTGCCCGCCAATCGGACTGAACAGATGGAAAGCATCGCCTGCCAGCATGATATTGTGCTGCAGATTGTCATCGGCGATCCGGTTATAGAAGTTGGCGCTGGAGGACCAGGTCAGCGCCTGCGCCGGAGGAACCTCGGGGCAGAAGCGCGCCAGCGCCACGTTGATCTCCTGCAGATCCGGCACCGGACGCGGCGACGGTAATCGACCGGCTCTTTTAATCACGATCCTGACCTGATTGTCCGGCATGGGCAGAAAGATCAGAAAGCCCAGCTCGTCAATATAGTAAGAGGTTCCCGGGAGCGTCGCCGCGCTGGCGAACTGCACGTCCGCCATTACAAAATGCAGCGGGTAATCATGGCCGCTAAAGCCAATCCCGGCCAGCTCCCGGACGGTGCTGGCCGCGCCGTCGGCGCCGATAATATAGTCATAAGTAGCGGAACAGGCCCGGCGGGCATCGTCGAGCAGAGAGACGTGATAGCGCCCTTCCTCCCGCCGCCAGGAGACCAGCTGATGTCCGCGTTTCACCAGTTGACCGGCCTCGGCCAGCGCCGTTTCAAGGATCTTCTCCGTCCGCGGCTGCGGGATACTGACATGGAAGGGATAGCAGGTGGGGAGATGGCGGTTATCAATATGCAGAAACTTGCGGTTTTTATACCAGGCGTAAATTGACTGAACCTGCTTGCCCTGGGCGGTCAGCTCCCCGGCAAGGGCTAAGCCGTGGAAGGCTTTAATCGTCGCCGGACTGACGCTCAGCGCTTTGGACCAGGTGGTGCTGTGTGTATTTTTATCAATAATATCAAAATCAATTCCATACTTATTCAGATAGCAGCCAATGATTAACCCTACCGGGCCGGCGCCAACAATGAGTACTTTTTTCACGATCGAGCCTCTCTGTATGCCCCCAGGGGGGCATACGCGTGTTGCCTGGGTGCAGGGTGAGTTAGGGGTAGATATCGTCGGCCAGACGGCGATCGCCGGCGACATTGCAGATATGCCAGTAGGGATAAGGCTTCTCTTTTTCGCTCACGCTGTTGAGGATCGCCGCCTCCTCGTCGCTCAGCGTCCAGTTCAGTGCCGCCAGGTTATCCTCCAGCTGGGCGAGTTTGGTCGCGCCGATCACCAGCGATGTGATCCCCGGGCGGGTACGCAACCAGTTGAGCGCCACCTGCGCCACGCTGGCGTTGCGCTGACGGGCAATCTCCTGCATCACTTCCAGAGTCTGCCAGGCTTGTTCGCGATTGGCGATCGGCGCCGACTCAAACGGGGTGGCGTTCGCCAGCCGACTGCCCTCAGGAAACGCCTGATTGCGAGGGTATTTACCGGTGAGGAAGCCCCCGGCCAGCGGGCTCCAGACGGTGATGCCGACGTTCTGATCGACGCTGAGCGGGATAATCTCATGCTCCAGTTCTCGCGCGGCGATATTGTAATAGCCCTGATAGACGCAGAATTTTTCCAGTCCGAGGCGCTCTGAGATCCCCAGCGCCTTCGCCAGCTGCCAGGCCGCGTAGTTGGAGACCCCGATGTAGCGAATTTTCCCGGCGCGAATCAACGCATCCAGCGTCCGCAGGGTATCCTCCAGCGCGGTGCGCGGATCGAACCCGTGGAGATGATAGATATCGATATAATCCGTTTTCAGCCGCTGCAGGCTGGCGTCGACGGCATTAATAATATGGTAGCGCGACGCCCCCAGCGCGTTCGGATTGGGGTCGGTCTGCCAGCGTCCTTTGGTGCCGATAATCACCTGCTGGCGTTTCCCCTTCAGCGCGTTACCGAGCAGCTCTTCGCCCTGGCCGTTTTTATAACAGTCCGCGGTATCAAAAAAGTTAATCCCGGCGTCCAGCGCTTTGTACACCAGATCGTATGCCGTATGCTCAGGCACCACGCCGAATTCCGACCAGTTGCGTCCCGGCGCGCCGAGAAAGGCCCCTTTTTCACCAAACGTCATGGCGCCAAAACAGAGCTCCGACACCGACAGCCCGGTGGAACCTAAATACCGATACTTCATGCTTGACTTCCTTTTAAAGGTGACAACGTCACACTAGCGATAACAAATCCGCTGGCGGTCAGGCATGCACCGGCCAGGGGAATATGCGAGAGGGAGACGCCGGCGGTGAGCAACAGCCCACCAAACCAGGCGCCAGCGGCATTGCCGAGGTTAAAGGCGGCGATATTGCACGAGGAGACCATGCTTTTGCCGGTCTCACTGCTGTCCAGCGCCTGCATCTGCAGCGGCGGAATGGTGGAGAACATCGCCGCCCCCAGCAGAAACACCGCCGCGCAGGCGCCGGGTAGCGTCTGAATGGCGAACGGAAAGAGGCACAGGACGACGATAAGCAAGGCCAGGGTCAGCAGCAGTGCCCGGCGGACCCCACCGTCGGTCAGGCGGCCGCCGAGGTGATTCCCGGCGACCATCCCGACGCCAAACAGCACCAGCACCGGTGGAATGAGATGTTCGCTCATCCCGGTGACGGTTTTCAGCATGGGCGCAATGTAGGTAAAGGCGGCGAAGACGCCGGAAAACCCGAGCGCGGTGATCAGCAGGCTGCGCAGCACCGTCGGATGGCGCAGCACCTTCAGCTCGTCGCGGATCCGACTCTGCACCGCCGGTTGGGCCTGACGGCCGGGCACCAGGGCAATGACTGCCAGGGCGGAAAGAATGCCAATCAGCGTGACCATAAAGAAGGTGTAGCGCCAGCCAAGGTATTGCCCTACCCAGGCGCCGAGGGGCACGCCCAGAATATTGGCCAGGGTGGCGCCGAGAAAGACGGCGGAGACCGCCGAAGCCCGTTTATCCACCGGCGCCAGCTCCGCGGCATAAACCGAACTGATGCCGAAGAATGAGGCGTGGGCTAAGGCGGTTATTACCCGAAAAATAATGAGCATGGTCATATTACCGGCAATACCACAACCTAAATTACCGATGGAAAATAAGATCATCAGAAATAACAACGCCGGTTTTTTGGGGTAGCGGCTTAATAGCGGTGTGAGGAGCGGCGCGCCAATCACCACCCCACAGGCATAAGCGGTAATAGACCAGGCGGCAAGCGTAATGGATATATGAAAATCATGGGCCACATCGAGTAATAATCCCATAATCACAAATTCGGTGGTACCAATACCAAATGAGCCCACGGAAAGCGCATAAACTGCCGCAGGCAATCCCGCCGAACGGGAAACAGCAATAGTCATAAGTAACCTCATCTCCCGCCAGGACGGCGGGAGAATAGTATTCAGGGAGTTATTTTTCGATTAAGTTAAAGTCGCCCTGGTTATAGCGTAAGCCAGTGACGTTATCGGGAGTGAAAATATCTTCGATGGTGAGAATATCCTCAGGTGAGAGGGTAATATTCGCGGCTCCGGCATTATCGCGCAGATGGGCAATTTTCCTCGCCCCCGGAATAGGCACAATATCCTCGCCTTTGCTCATGACCCAGGCAAGGGCAATCTGCGCAAGAGTCGCGTCATAGCGCGTGGCCACCTGCTGCAGGCGCTCAAGCAGCAGCTGGTTTTTGCGCATGGTCTCGGCCTGGAAGCGCGGCAGATTACGACGGAAATCATCCTCAGCGAAGACGCCAGGATCGGTGATTTTTCCCGTCAGGAAGCCGCGCCCCAGCGGGCTGTATGGGACAAAGCCCACCCCCAGCTCGCGGCAGGCGTTGAGAATACCGGCCTCCGGCTCGCGGGTCCACAGCGAGTATTCCGTCTGCACGGCGGTAATCGGATGCACCTTGCAGGCCCGGCGCAGCGTCTGGGCTGAGACTTCCGACAGTCCGATATGACGAATTTTCCCCTCTTTAACCAGGTCGGCCATGGTGCCCACCACGTCTTCCACCGGCACCGCCGGATCGACGCGGTGCTGATAGAGCAGATCGATGGTCTCGATATTCAGCCGCTTCAGCGACCCTTCCACTGACTCGCGAATATGTTCCGGACGGCTGTCGACGCCGGCCATGCGTTCCAGTCCCTGGCCGGTCGGCAAAATACGAAAACCAAACTTGGTGGCAATCTGCACCTTATCGCGGATACCTTTTATCGCTTTCCCGACAAGAACTTCATTATCGAAAGGACCATACACTTCGGCAGAATCCAGGAAGGTCACGCCCATGTCCACCGCGGCATGAATCGTATTAATCGCCTGCGACTCCTCGGCGCCGCCGTAGGCGAAACTCATTCCCATACACCCGAGACCCAATGCGGAAACCTGGAACTTCTCTTTTCCGAGATAACGTGTTTTCACCTTATTTTCCTTACGTGCTGAATGTTATTAAATATATACTTCCCTTTTACATTGATAACAATTAATCTATTCCGAACGCGGTGTTAGCTGGAAATTAACAATGAAAACCTTGCCGGATTTGCAACAAATTGAAATATTAATACTCATAGTGAAACATGGCAGTTTTCGCCAGGCCGCCAGGGCATTAAATCTTTCACCACCGGCTCTCACCAGCGCTATTAATCATCTGGAAGAAAAGTTAGGCGTACGCCTGCTGAATCGCTCGACGCGCAGTTTGTCATTAACTGCCGTGGGTGAGGAATTTCTTAATAATATGACGCCGGTGGTCAATGATTATCGCCGGGTGGTTGACAGCCTGAATTATCATCGCCTGACGCCGGAAGGCGTGGTGAAAGTCAATTTACCGCGTATTGTTCTTGACCTGTTTTTTCAACACTATTTTATTGCCTTTAAAACCGCCTATCCCGATGTAACGCTCGAACTGTATACCACCGATCGGAAAGTCAATATTATTGAGTCCGGTTTTGACGCCGGTATTCGCTATTCGCAGGATGTGCCCAAAGATATGATTGCCATCCCCTTTGGCGAGAAGCTGTCGCTGATCCCGGTGGCCAGCCCGGCCTATATCCGCGAGGCCGGCGAGCCCGACACCCCGCAGTCGCTGGTCAATTTCCGCTGCATCAACCGCTGTTTTCCCAGCGGTGAAAAGTACCGTTGGGAGTTTATTAGCCCCAGCGGTGAGCCAAGCGAAGTCGCGGTCAGAGGCGATCTGGTCGTTGATTCCGATACGGCGATGATCCAGGCGGCGGAGAGCGGATTAGGCATCGCCTTTGTCTATCAGTCGCTGGTGACGCAGCAGTTGAGCGCGGGCAGCCTGGTCCGTTTGTTACCCGACTACCACTATCCTGCCGACCATTTCTGCGTCTACTACCCGAGCCGGAAACATATACCGGTGCCGCTACGGGCCTTTATCACCTGGGTCATGGCGCAGAATAAGAGCATCCTCAGTGAGTAGAGGGTTCGCGGGTTAACCCATCGCTATTAGCCACAATAAACGCACATACCGTTAACCAATTTTTTTCCTTCGCCTTGAATTATGGCGGTCGCCCGACATAAACTCGTTAGAGCTCTAACGATATTGACAGACGACCTATGGACAATCGACAGCTTAACTTCTCCCATCTTTTATACCTCACCGCCCATCACTGGCGGCTGGCGGTCAACCGTCGGCTAAAGGACCTTGGCCTGAGCCAGGCCAGTTGGGTGGCGGTCGCGGCCATTGCCCGCCAGCCACAGCCGCTGTCGCAAAGCGAACTGGCGCAGGAGCTGGGGGTAGAGAGTCCGACCATTGTGCCGCTGATCAACCGGCTGGTCGCCCTCGGCCTGGTGGAGCGTGTCACCACCGCCAGCGATAAACGTAAGCGGCTGCTGGTCGCCACCGAGCAGGGAATGGCGCTGTATGAGCAGGTCAAAACGGTGGCGGACGATCTGCGTGAAGAGATCCTGACGGCGATTACCCCGCAGGAGCGGGAGCAAACTCAGCGGGTGCTGGAAAAACTGCTGCGCGAAGTGGAGAAGAAATAATGCCCCGTCGCCAGGATAACCCCTATGCCCCGCATGACTGGGCGCCGCATGAAAAACCAGCCCTGCTTGGCTCGCCCTCGACGCCGCTGCACAGTCCGCAGAAACGTCTCGCCTATGGCGTGGTCGGCCTGCTGGTGTGCCTCACCGGCGCGCTGGGCAACGCGGTGGTCACCGCCAACCTGCAGCTGCTGCAGGGCACCTTCGCCGCCTGGTCGACCGAGATCGCCTGGCTGCCGGCGGTGTACGTCATGACCAACGTCTCCATCAACCTGCTGCTGGTGAAATTTCGCCAGCAGTTTGGGCTGCGCGCCTTTACCGAAGGCTTTCTGGTGCTCTATGTGCTGGTCACCTTTTTCCACCTGTTCGTCAACGATCTCAGCTCGGCGATGATGGTCCGCGCCGCCCACGGCATGGTGGCCGCGGCGCTCAGCTCGCTGGGGATCTACTACCAGGTGCAGGCCTGGCCCGCACGCCACCGCCTGAAAGGGCTAACCATCGGCATCACCGGCTCGTCGCTGGCCATTCCGCTGGCGCGTCTCTTTTCCACCGAACTGCTGCAGATCGATGAATGGCGCGGCCTTTACTTCTTTGAACTGGGGCTGGCGCTGGTGTCGCTGGCCTGCGTCATCGCGCTGAAACTGCCGCCGAGCGATCGTAAAAAGGTGTTCGAGAAGAAGGATTTTATCACCTTCTTTCTGCTGGCGCCCGGCATGGCGCTGGTGTGCGCCGTGCTGTCGCTGGGGCGGCTCGAGTGGTGGTTTGAAGCGCCGTGGATCGGCTGGTCGCTGGCGGCAGCGGTGGTGCTGATCGTCGCCGCTATCGCCTTTGAGCATAACCGCAGCAATCCCCTGCTCAATACCAAGTGGCTCTCCAGCGGCAGCATCGTACGCCTCGGCCTGATTATGCTGCTGATCCGCATCGTGCTGGCGGAGCAAAACACCGGGGTCATCGGCTGGTTGCAGTACGTTGGTCTGCAAAACGAACAGATGACTAACCTCGCATGGTCAATTTTCGCCGGCATTCTGTGCGGGATCATCGCCAGTTGTCTGACGCTCAACCCGCAGAAGCTCTACTGGCCGACCGCCACCGCCCTGGCGCTGATCATGGTAGCCTCGCTGCTCGACAGCCAGTCCAACGCCCTCACCCGTCCGGAACAATTAATGTTCAGCCAGTTTTTACTCGGCTTCGGCAGCGCCTTCTTTCTGGCCCCGGCGATGCTCGCCGGCATTGGCGGCGTGTTTGCCGATCCGCGCAACCTGGTCAGCTTCTCGGTGCTATTCGGCATGAGCCAGAACATCGGCGGTCTGCTGGGGTCGGCGATCCTCGGCACCTTCCAGACCTGGCGGGAAAAATTTCACTCCAGCCAGCTGGCGGACCAGATCACCACCCTGAACCCGCTGATCGTCGAGCGGCTGCAGCAGTATAGCCAGATGTATCAGAGCCAGATCGGCGACAGCACCCTGCTTAACGTTCAGGCCACCACCCTGCTGCAAAACGCCGCGACGCTGCAGGCCAATATTCTCGCCTGGAATGACACCTATCTGCTGACGGCGGCCATCTCCGCCGGCACATTAGTGTGGGTTTTCTGGCGCTTAATTCGCTTACGACTGACCGCCCGTATCGCCTTAAAACGCGCCACCGGCAGCAAATAATTATCATCATTTCATCTCTGGAGTCGTTATGAGTCAGCAGGATGCGGCCAAACAACAGGCCAACACCCGGAACAACATTCGCGTGGTCTCCATTTTTACCGCCGCAGCGATAGGCCTCGTCGGCGTATTAGTGATCCTCTACGCCTGGCAACTGCCGCCGTTCACCCGGCATAGCCAGTTTACCGATAACGCCTATGTGCGCGGGCAGACCACCTTTATCAGCCCGCAGGTCAACGGCTACATCACCGCCGTCAACGTCAAAGATTTCGCAATTGTCCAGCCGGGCGAGGTGCTGTTCCAGATAGACGATCGCATCTATAAGCAGCGGGTGCATCAGGCCCAGGCTACCCTGGCGATGAAGGAGGCCGCGCTGCGCAACAATCTGCAGCAGCGCAAAAGCGCCGAGGCGACGATCGCCAAAAATGAAGCCGCGCTGCAAAACGCCCGCGCGCAGAATCTGAAAATCCAGGCCGATTTAAAACGGGTACAGGAGCTGACTGCCGATGGTTCGCTGTCGATCCGCGAGCGTGATTCGGCGCGCGCCAGCGCGGCGCAAGGGGCTGCGGATATTGAACAGGCGAAAGCGGCGCTGGAGATGTCGCGCCAGGACCGTGAATCGACCATCGTCAATCGCGATTCGCTGGAAGCCGACGTGGCCAGCGCCAAAGCCGCCCTCGAGCTGGCGCAGATCGACCTGCAGAATACGCAGATCATCGCCCCCACCGGCGGCCAGCTGGGGCAGATCTCGGTACGTCTTGGCGCCTACGTCAGCGCCGGAACCCATCTGACCTCGCTGGTCCCGCCCCAGCACTGGGTGATCGCCAACCTGAAAGAGACCCAGCTTGCCGAGGTGCGTATCGGCCAGCCGGTCACCTTCACCGTCGACGCGCTTAACGGTGAGCGTTTCCATGGCAAGGTGCAGAGCATCTCCCCGGCGACCGGGGTGGAATTCAGCGCCATCTCACCGGACAACGCCACCGGCAACTTCGTCAAGATCGCCCAGCGGATCCCGGTGCGCATTACGGTCAACGACGGGCAGAAGTACAGCGAACACCTGCGTCCCGGTATGTCGGTGCAGGTGACCATTGATACCCGCGCGGAGAAACAGCCATGATCCGCCCGGTCACCCTTGCCGTCATCCTCGCGCTGGTCGGCTGTCAATCCGCCGACGTGCAGCGCGCGCAGCCGACCCTGACCATCCCTGCCGCCTGGCGGGCCGACGTTGGCCCGGCCAGCCCGGTGGAAGGCGTCTGGTGGCGCAATTTTCATGACAGCACGCTCAATCAGTATGTCGACCGGGCGCTGCGCTATAACAGCGATGTGCTGATCGCCCGGGAGCGGGTGAATGAGTATCAGGCGCGGGCCTATGCCGCCGACAGCAGCCTTTTCCCCTCGCTGGACGCCAGCCTGAGCGGTACCCGCGCCCGCGCGCAGTCCGCCGCCACCGGCCTGCCGATCCACAGCACGCTGTACAAAGGCGGCCTGACCGCCAGCTATGATGTTGATATCTGGGGCGCCAACCGCAGCGCGGCCAGCGCCGCCGGAGCCAGCCTCGAGGCGCAAAAAGCCGCTGCAGCCGCGGCCAATCTAAGCGTCGCCAGCTCGGTGGCCGTCGGCTACGTGACCCTGCTGTCGCTGGATGAGCAGCTGCGGGTTACCCAGCAGACGCTGAAATCACGGGAAGACGCGTGGCGCCTGGCCAAACGTCAGTTTGAAACCGGGTATACTTCACGCCTTGAGCTGATGCAGGCAGATTCGGAGCTGCGCTCAACGCGGGCGCAGATCCCGCCGCTACAGCACCAGATTGCGCAGCAGGAAAATGCGCTCAGCGTGCTGCTGGGTGATAACCCCGGCGCGGTAAAACGCGGCGAGTTCGCCCAGCTCACTCCGCTGCGTCTGCCGTCGCAACTGCCGTCCACCTTACTCAACCGCCGCCCGGATATCGTACAGGCTCAGCGTCAGCTGGTGGCCGCCGATGCCACCCTGGCCTCGTCGCAGGCGCAGCTGCTGCCGTCTATCAACCTCACCGCTACCGGCAGCATGCAGGATCGTACACTGCCGGACCTGCTGGACAACCCGCTGCGGCTGTGGAGCGTCGGCGGCAGTATTCTGGCGCCGCTGCTTAACCGCCAGGCGTTAAATGCCCAGGTGGATGTCTCCATGGCCCAGCGCAACCAGGCGCTCTATAGCTACGAGAAAACGGTGCGCGGCGCGTTCAAAGAGGTGAATGACAGCCTTGACGCCATTAGCCGCTACGGCGAACAGCTGGCCGAACTGCAGGGGCAGGTGGCGGTGGCGGAGGAAACATTGCGCATTGCGCAGAATCGCTACCGTAACGGCTACTCTTCGTATCTGGATGTGCTCGATGCCCAGCGAACGCTGTTCTCCACCCAGCTTAGCGTAGTGCAGGTGAAGAACAACCTGCTGCTGGCGCAGATCGATCTTTACCGGGCGCTGGGAGGCGGCTGGATGAACGCGTGAATCCCCTGTGCGCGCCGGTCCACAACCGTGGAGAGCGCAGAAACCCATATTCAGGCCGGTGTAGCGCAGCGCTACCCGGCAACAACCACCAGGGAGTCAATCTATGCAACAACAGTGGTCTGCCGTCGATAATTTCATGATTTCTTCGCTTATTCCTGAAGATGACATACTGAGTCAGGTACTGGAAAACAACAAACGCGCCGGGCTACCTGAACATGATGTTGCGGCCAATCAGGGGCAACTTCTGGCGCTGTTGGTGCGCATAACGCAGGCGCGGCGGATCCTGGAAATTGGCACGCTCGGCGCCTATAGCGCTATCTGGATGGCGCGCGCGCTGCCCGCCGACGGAAAGCTGATTACCCTCGAGACCGATCCTGGCCATGCCGGGGTGGCGCGCCAGAATATCCGCCTTGCGGGGCTAAACGAGCGCATTGAACTCATTGAAGGACCGGCGCTGAACACGCTGGAAAATTTCGCGAATGTGCAGCCGTTCGACCTGATCTTTATTGATGCCGATAAACCTAATAATCCTCGCTATCTGGAGTGGGCGCTGCACTATTCGCGCCCCGGGACGCTGATCGTGGGCGATAACGTGGTGCGCGATGGCGAAGTGATTAACGGACAAAGCGATGATGCGCGCGTGCAGGGCGTGCGTCGGTTTATCGAAATGATCGGGGATAACCCGCGGCTCACTGCCACCGCGCTGCAGACGGTGGGCATCAAGGGATGGGATGGGTTTACGCTGGCGCTGGTGAATGGGTAAGATCCGGGCGGCCTGATGCCCTCATCCCGGCCCTCTCCCCCAGGGAGAGGGAGAAAACCCGCGCCGGGACGCGTCACCAGCGGCATTCGTCCGCTGACGATCATTGGGGATAATACGTATACTGATAGTGCAGAGACGCGTCGCTTTTTCCGCCGTATCCTTCATGCTCGCCATATTCCCCGGTACAGTTCCCCTCGGGGTCCCAGCCTAAACAGCGCGACTGGTGTTTTGTACTATACGTGGTGGTTCTTTCCTCGGATAACCACCGCCCTTTTTCATCCCAACGCAGCGTCGTGGTCGCATCCGAGTCGGCAATGCGGCTTAAATGCCCTTCCGCGTAGCGATAATTGACAGCAAGCATGGCCATCATGCCGCCATTGACCGTTTTACGCACCAGCCGGTGGCGGTCGTCATAGTGATAGGTGGTCGTGCTCATGGCTTTGGGCGGTTGCTGCGACACGAGTAGATTCTCTGAACGTACAATGCGCCCGAGATTATCGGTGTAGAACTGCTCACGCATGACCATTTTTCTGATATTTCCCGCCGCGCTCCGGGTCTGTCGGATATATTCCCGCATCCATCCTTTATCATTTCGCCAGTGAACATTATCTCTGACTATCGTGGAGTCATTCGCGGTATTAAAAGTTTTTGCTCGCTCGTAACTTTCCAGCCGGCGGCACCGGGCAAAACGCAGCGTGCCTGCGTCGTTATTTTGGCTACCGTCAATTTTTACGCTCTGCACATCGCCATTGAGCGGTGGAAGATAGGTCAAAATATAAAAATTGGCATCGTTGATCGCCCGCTGGGTTTCATCACAGGAAAAAGCGTCAACGAAAGGCTTACACGCCGTAATAACAAGAATGGCCGACACCAGCATAAATAGTCTGTACATAGCCATCATCGTAAAAATAGACTCCGAGTCCTGTTTATCCGGCAAAGCGAGGCTAAACATACGCCAATAAAGCAGGTTCCCCAAGCCACCGGGTTGATTTTCAGAATCCGTTAATTTTACGTCCGGGAGAACCGGTATGGGCCACATCCGGGGCGGGAAGATTATCGGGTGCGGCGTACTGATGAGTATCAGCCTCAGGATATGCCCCCGCCCGGCAAGCACAGCGCCACCGGGCGGGGGGAAGGAAGGGATTACGGCGTGATCTGCTCCATCGCCTGCAGGACGCGTTTGTCCGAGATAGGATACGGGGTGCCCAGCTGCTGGGCGAAGAAGCTCACGCGCAATTCCTCGATCATCCAGCGGATCTCCCGGACATCGTCGTCCTCACGGCGGTTCGGCGGCAGCTTATTCAGCCACTGCTGCCACGCCTGCTGCACGCTCTCAATTTTCAGCATCTGTGCGCGATCGCGGTGCGGATCGATAGCCATCTTCTCGAGACGCTTTTCAATCGCCTGCAGATAACGCAGCGTATCGCCAAGACGGCGGAAACCGTTGCCGGTGACAAAACCGCGATACACCAGACCCGCCATCTGCGCTTTGATATCCGACAGCCCCAGCGCCATGGTCATATCCACGCGGCCTTTCAGCCGTTTGTTGATATTGAACACCGCGGTGAGGATCTGCTCGACCTGTTTAGCGATCTCCACCACCGTGTCGTTGAGCTCGGCTCGCACTTTATCGTGCAATTGACTGAAGCCCTCTTCCGTCCACACCGGACCACCCGCCTCGTCGATAAGCTTATCAACGCCGCAGGAGATGCAATCGTCAATCAGATCCAGCACTTTACCGTACGGGTTAAAATAGAGCCCAAGCTTGGCTTTGTTCGGCAGTTTTTCGTGCAGATACTTAATTGGCGACGGGATGTTGAGCAGCAGCAGGCGGCGCAGACCACGCCACATGGCCTGCTGCTGTTCCTGTGGATTATCAAACAGCTTGATAGCCACGCTGTCGCGCTCGTCCACCAGCGCCGGCCAGGCTTTCACCTTATAGTTGCCGCGTTTCTGTTCGTAACTTTCCGCCAGCGTACCAAAGCTCCAGATATGCAGCCCGCTCTGCTCGATGCCGTCATCGGCCACCGCCGACAGCGTCTCCTGAACTTTGCCCTTCAGCGCGTCTTTCAACGCCTGCAGCGAGCGCCCTTCCTGAAGCTTCTTGTTTTTGTCATCCACCACCCGGAAGGTGATTTTCAGGTGATCGGGCACCTGATCCCACAGCCAGGCCTCGCGGTCGATGGTCACGCCGGTCATCTTACGCAGCTCACGCTCCAGCGAATCAAGCAGCGGCAGCTCAAGCGGCGTCGCCCGGCCGAGAAACGCTTCCGCATAGTTAGGGGCCGGGACGAAATTGCGCCGCACCGGCTTCGGCAGCGATTTTATCAGCGCGATAATCAGCTCGCGACGCAGGCCGGGGATCTGCCACTCAAATCCGGCCTCCTCCACCTGGTTCAGCAGCGGCAGCGGAATATGCACCGTCACGCCATCGGCATCGGCGCCCGGTTCAAACTGGTAGCTAAGCCGCAGCTTGAGGTTGCCCTGATGCCAGAAGTTCGGATAGTCCAGCTTGCTGACCTGCTCCGCCCCTTCTTTAATCAGCATGCTCTTTTCAAAATTGAGCAAGTCTGGCGTTTCGCGGCTGGCCTGCTTCCACCAGGCATCAAAATGACGGGCGGAGATGACGTCGTGGCTAATGCGCTGGTCGTAGAACTCGAACAGGGTTTCGTCATCCACCAGGATGTCGCGGCGGCGCGATTTATGCTCCAGCTCTTCGATTTCCGCCCGCAGCTTCAGGTTTTCCCGGAAGAAGGCATGCCGCGTCTGCCAGTCGCCCTCCACCAGCGCGTGGCGGATAAACAGTTCGCGGCACAGCGCCGGGTCGATCTGGCTGTAGTTGACCTTGCGTGCGCCAACGATCGGCAGGCCGTAGACGGTGACCTTCTCCGTCGCCATCACCGCGCCCTGCGCCCGCTCCCAGTGCGGTTCGCTGTATGAGCGCTTGATCAGGTGCTGCGCGACCGGCTCAACCCACTCCGGCTCAATGCGGGCGGCGATGCGCCCCCACAGCCGGCTGGTTTCCACCAGTTCCGCCACCATCGTCCATTTTGGCGGCTTTTTAAACAAACCGGAACCCGGGAAGATGGAGAAGCGGGCGTTGCGCGCGCCGGTAAACTCCTGCTTATCGGCATCCTTCATGCCGATGTGCGACAGCAAACCGGTCAGCAACGCGGTATGGATCTCGCGATATTCCGCCGGCTCGCTGTTGATCGGCAGGCCGAGCTCTTTCACCACCTGGCGCAACTGGGTGTAGATGTCCTGCCACTCGCGCACGCGCAGATAGTTAAGAAAATCGACCCGGCACTGGCGGCGGAACTGATTCGACGACAGCGCCTTCTGCTGCTCGCCAAGGTAGTTCCACAGATTGACGAAGGCGAGGAAATCGGACTCTTTATCGTGGAAACGGCGGTGCTTCTCATCGGAGGCCTGCTGTTTGTCCATCGGCCGCTCGCGCGGGTCCTGAATCGACAGCGCGGAGGTGATGATCATCGCTTCCCGCACGCAGCCGTGCTTCTGCGCCTCCAGCACCATGCGCGCCAGACGGGGATCCACCGGCAGTTGGCTGAGCTGGCGGCCCATCGGCGTCAGCTTATAGGCGGTGGCCTGCTCATCGGTGGTGATGGCGCCCAGCTCTTCCAGCAGGCGCACGCCGTCCTGGATATTGCGCTTATCCGGCGCTTCGACAAACGGGAAGGCGGCGATATCGCCTAAGCCCAGGGCGGTCATCTGCAGGATGACCGACGCCAGGTTGGTACGCAGAATTTCCGGGTCAGTAAACTCCGGGCGCGACAGGAAATCGTCTTCCGAATAAAGACGAATACAGATCCCTTCCGAAACGCGGCCGCAGCGGCCCTTACGCTGGTTGGCGGACGCCTGGGAAACCGGCTCGATCGGCAGGCGCTGCACCTTGGTGCGGTAGCTGTAACGGCTGATACGCGCAGTACCGGGATCGATAACGTATTTAATGCCCGGCACGGTCAGCGAAGTTTCCGCCACGTTGGTCGCCAGCACGATGCGTCGTCCGCTGTGCGGCTGGAAGACGCGGTTCTGCTCGCTGTTGGACAGGCGGGCATACAGCGGCAGCACTTCAGTATGGCGCAGATCCAGCTTATTCAGCGCATCAGCGGTATCGCGAATTTCCCGCTCACCGCTCATAAAGATCAGAATATCGCCGGGCCCTTCGCGCCCCAGTTCGTCAACCGCATCAAAAATCGCCTGTAATTGATCGCGCTCGGTGTCGTCCGCCTCTTCCACTATCGGCCGGTAGCGGACTTCCACCGGGTAAGTCCGCCCGGAGACTTCGATAATGGGCGCATGATTGAAATGCTTTGAGAAACGTTCCGGGTCGATGGTCGCCGAGGTAATGATGATTTTCAGGTCCGGGCGGCGCGGCAGGAGCTCTTTCAGATAGCCGAGCAGAAAATCAATGTTCAGACTGCGCTCGTGCGCTTCATCGATAATGATGGTGTCGTACTGCATCAGCAGGCGATCCTGCTGGATCTCCGCCAGCAGAATACCGTCGGTCATCAGCTTGACCATGGTGTTGTCGCTGACGTGATCGCTAAAGCGGACTTTATAGCCGATGCAACCGCCCGGCTCCGTTTGCAGCTCCTCGGCGATACGGTTGGCGACGGTTCGCGCGGCCAGACGACGCGGCTGGGTATGGCCGATCAGCCCTTTCAGCCCGCGGCCCAGCTCCATGCAGATTTTTGGCAGCTGGGTGGTTTTACCCGAACCGGTCTCTCCGGCGACGATCACCACCTGGTGATCGCGCACCGCCTCGAGAATCTCTTGTTTTTTCTGGCTAACCGGCAGGTTTTCAGGATAGGTGATGGCCGGACGCGCCGCTTCGCGCAGCAGGACTTTACCGGCTGCCTGGCTTATCTCCTGCGCCATCTCCTGGAGGATGGCCTGTTGCGATTCAGGATTTTTAACCTTCTTCACGCCGTGCAGACGGCGGGCGAAGCGCGTTTTGTCGCGCAGCATCAGGCCGTCGAGCTGTTGATAAAGCTGGGGGAAGGTGATTTTTTGTTGTTCTGTCATAGCGTTATCGGGCAGAGCTCTGCCGGGAAAATCTCTTTTGATGTATTGCCTTAGAGTACCACATCTGTGTCATCCGTGCCTTGTTCAAAAAATCTGAACATAGGATTCGATATATTGCGCTATCTCTGTGGCGCGATTGTGAATACAGTGTCAACAAGCACCAGGGCATTGACCCGTCAATCACATTAAAAAAGGAAACACCCATGAGCAAAGTATTAGTTCTGAAATCCAGTATTCTGGCAGGGTACTCACAATCTGGTCAGCTTTCCGACTATTTTGTTGAACAATGGCAGGAAAAACACCCGGGCGACGAGATCACCGTGCGTGACCTGGCCGCTAATCCGATCCCGGTTCTGGATGGTGAACTGGTTGGCGCCCTGCGTCCGAGCGACGCGCCGCTGACTCCGCGTCAGCAGGAAGCGCTGGCCCTTTCCGACGAGCTGATCGCCGAACTGAAAGGCAATGATGTGATTGTTATCGCTGCGCCGATGTACAACTTCAACATCCCGACGCAGCTGAAAAACTATTTTGACCTGGTGGCTCGCGCCGGCGTCACCTTCCGCTACACCGAGAAAGGGCCGGAAGGTCTGGTGACCGGTAAACGTGCAGTCGTCGTGACCAGCCGCGGCGGTATCCATAAAGATACCCCGACCGACCTGGTCACCCCGTACCTGTCCACCTTCCTCGGCTTCATCGGCATCACCGACGTGAACTTCGTGTTCGCCGAAGGTATCGCTTACGGCCCGGAAGTGGCGGCCAAAGCGCAGTCCGATGCCAAAGCGGCCATCGACAGCGTGGTTGCAGCCTAAGATTTCCACTCCCGCCGCCCGGCGGGAGTGTTTTTTCCCCTCGCCCATCCCCCTTTTACGAGCCGCCTCGTAAATTCACACATCATTCCAACGCCTTAAGCCACCAGCCTGTACCATGGCTGTCGCCGCGCGAATCTGGCTCACTCCCGGTCGCTGACGGCAACCGTTGTCATGGTCAAAAACAGGAGTGCGTACTATGTACACTCGATGGTGTACATGGTACCTTAGCAAGGAGCGTTTTCGTGTGTCATGCCATTGAATTTATCGAAACGTCGCTATTTACCCGCCAGATAAAACAGCTGGCCAGCGATGAAGATCTGAGGGCACTGCAGAGGCAACTCATAGGCAATCCGGATTTCGGCGATCTTATCCAGGATACCGGCGGGTTACGGAAAATAAGAATGGCGACAGGCTCACAGGGAAAAAGCGGCGGCGTGCGGGTGATTTATTTTCTGGCAACCCGCGAGATCATCTATCTCGTCTTAGCCTACCCCAAGCACACCAAAGAGAGCCTGAGCGCAGCGGAAAAAAACGAACTCAGGAAACTGACCCGGCGACTAAAAAATGAGGTTTGAAATGGGTTACTTCAACGAACTTAAAGCGTCCCTGGAAGAGGCTGTTGAGATCAAAGACGGCAACAAGGCCCCAGCCCGAGCGACGCGCTATGAAGTTGCTGATGTGAAAGCCATCCGCACTCAGCTTAATGTTTCGCAGGCGGAGATGGCAAAAGCGCTGGGTACCAGCGTGGATACTATCAAAAGTTGGGAGTCCAGGCGGCGCAACCCGACAGGCCTGGCAGCAAAAGTACTGGCGGTTATCCAGGCCAACCCGGCGTTCTTTCGTGAACTGGCTGAGCACTAATCCACCGAGCCCCTCCGGGTTGCCCTGGAAAGTTAGCGCTGCGTTTTTGGCCGCAGGTTTTCATCAAATTCCAGTCGCTTACGCCCTGCTTCCACTTCCCGTAATGGCTCCACCTGATGCAGCGTCTGCTTACAGCGCTCCACCAGCACCTGGTATTCACGGGTACCCTGTTTTTTCCACGCCAGCTCCTGTTCGCTCAGGGTGCGAATCGCTTTTGCCGGGCTGCCGATAATCAGATGGTTGGCGGGCATCTCGGCGTTGGCTTTGACAAAGGCCGAAGCGCCGACAATGCTGTTTTCGCCAATGACCGCCCCGTCGATAATCACCGCGCTCATGCCCACCAGCGCGTTGCGTCCAATCACGCAGCCGTGCAGAATAGCGCCGTGACCGATGTGGCCATCCTCTTCCACCACCGTATCCTGGCCGGGGAATCCATGCATGACGCAGTTGTCCTGAATATTGGCGCCGTCTTTGACCACGATGCGGCCAAAATCGCCGCGCAGACTGGCGTTGGGCCCAACATAGACCCCTTTGCCGAGGATCACGTCGCCAATCAGCACGGCGGTTGGGTGGACGTAGCTCTCCTCCGGCACCACTGGCGTCAGTCCATCAATCTGATAAATCGGCATGCAACCTCCTTATGCGCCCGGCAAACCGCCAAAGCGCTGATAATAGAGCGGGCCCGGCGCCGGAAGCTCGCCCACCGAGCTTTCCCCTTTCTCGCTGACGAACGCCAGCGCGCCGGGATTCACGCGTTGATAAATATTGATACACAGCTGGCGGGCGGTTTGCCCCGCCCAGTGCGCCGGCAGCAGCTCCTCCGGCAGCAGCGGATCTTTGAGCACCACCCGGCGATAAAAATGGATCAGCAGCAGCTGGATCTGGAAACAGCGCTCAGGCGTCAGCTCGGCCGGGTCGCAGTCGCGCAGCAGCGGCAGTAACGGTCGGAATAGCGAGATGAAAGATTCATACATCTCGTTTTGTTCAGTGAGATGCCAGCACTCCTCCACGCGGCTGCGCAGCGCCGCACGGGAGAGCGCCAGCGGCGAATGGGCTTCAAAACAGATGACGTTTTCGGCGACGCCCGCTTCGTGGAGCAGCGACTGGACATCGGCCAGTTTTTGCGACGGCGAGGCCAGCAGGCTGGGCGCCAGCGCGCCAAAGCCCTGCCACAGCAGCTGCTTTTTGACGTCGGCGAGCACATTTTTCTCCAGGCCTTCCGAAAGCAGCAGCAGCCAGGTACCGTCCCATTCCGGGGCACTGGCGCGATAAATTTTATGTTCCGCGCGCCGGGTCAGGCGCAGCCCTTTATCGCTCAGGCGATAGAAGCTGCGCCGGCCGATACGGACGACATCGAGCCACTCTTCTTTATTGAGGCGAAATAGCGCGGTGCGGACAAAGCGCTCGCCGAAGCCTAATCCTTCCAGCAGCGCCGCAACGCTGCCCAGCCACACTTCCCCACCGCGCTGCAATAAAGCGTCGCCATACAGCGAGGCAATTAATGACGTGCCGCTGATCGGCATCGCCGTCACCGCTTGTTGAATAAAGGCGTCGAGTTTACTCATCTGATTCATTCTGTTGTTATTTTTTTCCTTTATGAATCATAGCACAGGAAATTCCCGGCTTACGGCGTAAAGGCCTCAGCCGGGTAACCGGGGAGAGAATTAACCGCTGACCACCGCTTTACGCAGGTCGAATACCCGACAGGCTTTCCCTTCAGAGCGAGGAATGGTGCCGCAGTTGACGATAGTAATATCGGTGGAGATCCCGACCATCGACTTAATGCGGTGACGCAACTGATGGCAAATCTGGCAGCGTTGTTCATGACTTAACGCCAGCCCGCTCTCTTTCAGCTCAACGCGTACCGCCAGCGAATCAAGATGACCGCGGCGATTGACCTCTAACTGATAGTGCGGCGCCAGGTGTTCAAACTTGAGGATCTCCTCTTCCAGCTGCGAGGGGAAGACGTTAACCCCGCGGATAATCAGCATATCGTCGCTGCGCCCGCTGATGCGATCCATGCGGCGCATGGTCCGCGCGGTTCCTGGCAGCAGGCGCGTCAGATCGCGGGTACGATAGCGGATCACCGGCAGCGCTTCTTTGGTCAACGTGGTAAACAGCAGTTCGCCATGCTCGCCATCTTCCAGCGGCGTACCGTCGTCCGGGTTGACGATTTCCGGGAAGAAGTGGTCTTCCCAGATGGTCGGGCCGTCAACGGTTTCCAGACATTCCATCGCTACGCCCGGCCCCATGACTTCCGACAAACCGTAAATATCCAGGGCGGTGATCCCCAGGCGGCGCTCGATCTCCGCGCGCATCGCCAGCGTCCACGGCTCGGCGCCAAACACGCCGACGCGTAACGAGCAGCCGCGGGCGTCACCGCCCATCTGGCGCTCAAGCTCTTCAATCAGATTCAGGCAGTAGGACGGCGTCACCATGATCATATCCGGCTGAAAATCGCGGATCAGCTGCGCCTGTTTTTCGGTCTGTCCGCCGGACATTGGGATCACCGTCGCGCCTAAACGCTCCGCGCCGTAGTGCGCGCCAAGGCCGCCGGTAAACAGGCCGTAGCCGTAGGCGACGTGAATTTTATCTTTCGCCGTGCCGCCGGCGGCGCGCAGCGAACGGGCGACGATATTGGCCCAGTTATCAATATCGTTCTGCGTGTAGCCCACCACCGTCGGTTTGCCGGTGGTGCCGGAAGAGGCGTGAATGCGCACCACCTGCTCCATCGGCACCGCGAAGGTATCGAAGGGATAGTTGTCGCGCAGATCTTGTTTGGTGGTACAGGGGAATTTTTGCAGATCGTTTAATTCCCGAAAGTCGTCAGGGTGCACGCCGGCGGCGTCGAATTTGCGGCGATACATCGGCACATTGTCATACGCATGCTTCAGCGTCCATTTCAGTCGCTGGGTTTGCAGGGCCTGCAGTTCGTCACGCGATGCGGTTTCAATCGGATCTAATTTTGTAGTAGTTATCATTGTAGGGTACTCGCAGGTAAATTAGCTCACACTCGCTCGAGGATCATGGCAATGCCCTGACCCACGCCAATACACATCGTACACAGCGCATAGCGCCCGCCCCGGCGTTGCAGCTCAAGGCTGGCGCTCAGCGCTAACCGCGCGCCGCTCATGCCCAGCGGATGGCCTAACGCGATGGCGCCGCCGTTGGGATTCACATGCGCCGCATCATCCGGCACGCCGAGCTGTCTGAGCACCCCCAGCGCCTGCGCGGCGAAGGCCTCATTCAGCTCAATCAAATCCATATCGTTAATATTGAGTCCGGCCCGCTCCAGCACTTTACGCACCGCCGGTACCGGCCCCAGCCCCATCAGGCGCGGTTCAACACCCGCCGTCGCCATCGCCACGATACGCGCGCGCGGCGTGAGCCCCTGTACGCTGGCCTGCTGTTCACTGGCGATAATCAGCGCCGCTGCGCCATCGTTAACGCCAGAAGCATTTCCAGCCGTAATGACTCCGCCTTTACGGAACGGCGCTTTTAATAGCGCGAGTTGCTCAAGCGTGGTTTCCGGGCGGGGATGCTCATCATCGCGTACCGCGCTGACCGCCCCTTTCTTGCCGATGATCTGCACCGGCACGATCTCCTGCGCCAGAATGCCGTCACGCTGGGCCTGCGCCGTACGCTGCTGGCTGCGCCAGGCGAAAGCGTCCTGATCGATCCGGCTGATATTTAACAATTCAGCTACATTCTCGGCCGTTTCCGGCATGCTGTCAGTTCCGAAGTGTTGCGCCATGAGCGGGTTCACAAAACGCCAGCCAATCGTGGTATCGAAGAGTTCCGCCTGACGCTGATAAGGCGCGCTGGCTTTTCCCATCACGAACGGCGCGCGAGACATCGATTCCACGCCGCCGGCAATCAACAGATCGGCATCGCCGGCTTTGATCGCCCTGGCGGCAAAACCGATTGCATCCAGACCCGATCCGCACAAGCGGTTAATCGTGGTGCCCGGCACGGTATGCGGATAACCTGCCAACAACGTCGCCATATGCGTTACGTTGCGGTTATCTTCACCGGCCTGGTTAGCACAACCGAAAATCACATCATCAATTGCTGCCGGGTCGAGCCCGGGGTTACGGCTCAGCAACTCACGTAGCGGGATCGCCGCCAGGTCGTCGGCGCGGACGCCGGCCAGCGCGCCGCCGTAGCGGCCAATCGGCGTGCGGATCCCGTCACAAATAAAGGCGTCGCGCATTACACGTCTCCTGTGATTGTGCCGCCGATGCGGTGCGATTTGCCGCGGAACAGGGCCACAATCTTTTGCTGTTGATTAACAATTTCGATGTCGTAGACGCCGGTCAGCTTGCCCTGCTGTTTGACTCGGGCGGTGGCGACCAGCCGGTCGCCGGCAAACGCCGGACGAAGAAAATCAATGTTTGCCGCCGAAGCCACCGCCGCCAGCCCCTGGCTGTTACAGGCGTAGGCGAAAGCGGTATCGGCGAGCGTAAATAGCTGACCGCCGTGACAGGTTTGATGACCGTTAAGCATGTCCGCCGAGACGGTCATGCTCATCTGCGCAAAGCCGTCGTCCATTTCGATAAGTTCGATCCCCATCTTTCTGGCGCAGGTATCTTTTTCGTACATCACGCGCGCGTTGCGCCACGCATCATTGCTCATGGTGCTTCTCCATCAGCGCCTTCTGGCGCAACAGGGAACAGGGACGATAGCGCTCCTCGCCATAATGGTGTTGCAGGTTCTCCAGCAGTTGCAGCACCCGTCGCCAGCCAAGGCGTTCTCCCCATGCCAGCGGGCCGTGCGGATAATTGACGCCAAGGCGCATCGCGGTATCGATATCCTGCGGGCTGGCGACGCCTTTTTGCAGCGCATCCAGCGCTTCGTTAATCAGCATCGCCACCGTGCGCCACACCAGCAGGCCGGGATAATCGGCAATATGCAGGACTTTCTTGCCCTGCTGTTGGAAGTAATGCACGGCCTTATCAGTGGCCGCAGGCGCGTTGGTCGCCGCTGCGGCCAGCACCACCGTATCGCTGGCGCACAGGTCATACACCACCACCGGGCGGTGATGCTTAACGCTTAGCGCCAGCGCGGTCTCACCTTCGGTCTCCAGCAACAGCAGTTCGTCCAGCTCAGTGACACTGTCACTTATCGTCATCACGGATTGAGCGCCATTGGCAACCGGCGGCAACGCCGCGTCCGGCAGTGTCTCAGCGGGCCAGCGATAGACGCCGTAACCGCTCTTTTTACCCAGCCGCCCGGCCAGCGCCAGCTCTTGCTGGAGGAGCGATGGCAGGTAGCGGCGGTCCTGCCAGAAGGCGTTAAACACCGAACAGGTCACGGCGAAATTGACGTCCTGGCCAATCAGATCAGTCAGCGCCAGGGGTCCCATCGGAAAACCGCCGCCGTCACGCAAAGCGGCATCGATAACCTCCGGGGCGGCAACCTGCTCTTCCAGCGCGCGCCAGGCCTCGGCGTAGAACGGACGCGCTACGCGGTTAACGATAAAACCGGGCGTTGAGCGGCAGCGTACCGGCTGTTTCCCCCAGCCGCTTACGCACTGGCACAGCTGCTCTACTACCTCAGCAGACGTCTCCAGGCCGCTGACCACCTCGACCAGCTTCATCACCGGCGCCGGATTAAAAAAGTGCAGCCCGGCCACCCGCTCCGGGTTTTTGACCCCGGCGGCGATGGCGGTAATCGAAATAGACGAAGTGTTACTGGTCAACAACGTTGACGGCGCGCAGATCTCCGCCAGCTGCGCGAACAGCGCCGTTTTGACCTCCAGCCGTTCAGAGGCCGCTTCAATCACTAAATCCGCGTCGGCAAGCGCGGCTAAATCGTGAGCCGGATGCAGGCGCGCCAGCAGCGCGTCGGCCTGCTCTGACGCCAGTTTGCCGCGCTCGACCCGTGAGGCGAGACGCCTGGCAATGCCGTCGATCGCCCGGGCAATGGCCTGATGATCGATGTCGTAAATCAGCACCGGATGTCCGGCGGCGGCAGCCACTTCGGCGATGCCGGCCCCCATGGTGCCGCTGCCGATCACCGCCACGTTGGCTAAGGATGTTGTCATGGCCTATTTCCCGCTGAACTGTGGTGGCCGTTTGGCCAGAAACGCGCTGACCCCTTCGCGGTAATCATCGCTGCGTCCGGCCAGGCGCTGATAATCGCGCTCCAGATCCAGCTGCGCATCGAGACTGTTGGTTTCAGAAGCCAGCAGCGCCTTTTTAATCAGCCCAAGACCAAACGTCGGCTGCGCCGCCAGATGGCGCGCCAGCTGCAGACTGGTATCCGCCAGTTCTGAATCGTCCACCAGTTGCCAGATCATTCCCCACTGCGCGGCCTGTTCCGCGCTGAGGCTATCCCCCAACAGCGCCAGCCCCATCGCGCGCGCGCGGCCGGCCACCCGCGGCAGGAACCAGCTACCGCCGCAGTCCGGCACCAGGCCGAGCTTGCTGAACGCCATCACAAATTTCGCCGAACGCGCGGCCAGCACGATATCGCAGCCCAGCGCCAGGGTGGCGCCAGCGCCGGCGGCAACGCCGTTGACCGCGCAGATAACCGGCTTCGGCAGCGCCGCCAGACGGCGCACTAACGGGTTGTAAAAGCGTTCTACCGACAGGCCGAGATCCGGCGGTGGGCCGCTGGGGTCGACATTGCGATCGTTCAAATCCTGGCCGGCGCAAAAGCCGCGACCGGCGCCGGTGATCAGCAGGCAGCGCACGCCATCATCGCGCTCGGCCTGCTTCAGACATTCCGCCAGCTGGTGATGCATCAGATCGTTAAAACTGTTGAGACGGTCCGGGCGATTGAGGGTAATGGTCATGACGCCCTGTTCCACTGCGCTGAGAATGAAAGCTTCCACGATTAGCGTCCTTTAAAGTCCGGTGTACGTTTTTGTAAGAAGGCGTCGATGCCTTCGCGGCGGTCCTCGGTGGCGCTCAGCAGGCTAAACAGCTGGCGCTCCTGTTGCAGACCGGCCTGCAGGCTGACTTCCTGCGACAGGCGCAGCGACTGTTTTGCCGCCCGGAGCGCCAGCGGCGAGTGGCGGGCAATGGTGGTTGCCAGTTTCAGGGCATACTCATCGGTTAACGCCGCCGGATGGATATCACTGACCAGCCCGGCCTGCTGCGCCTGGCGGGCGTCAATACTCTCGCCGCTCAGCACCATTCGGCTGGCCAGCGCCTTGCCTACGCTGCGGATCAGCCGCTGGGTGCCGCCCGCGCCCGGCATAATGCCGAGGGTAATTTCCGGCAGGCCAAAACGGGCGTTGTCGCCGGCGATAATCAGGTCGCACAGCAGGGCCAGCTCGCAGCCGGCGCCAAGCGCGTAGCCGTTGACCGAAGCGATGAGCGGTTTAGTGAAAGCATCAATTCGCGCCCACAACCGTGGGCGAATATCATCCAGGGTGGCAGGCAGATCTTTCTCCGCCATCTCATTGAGGTCGGCCCCGGCGGCAAAAAAACGCGGGTTGCCGCTGATAACGCAGACGCCGACGCTGTCATCAACTGCCGCGGCCTCCAGCGCCTCGGCAATCTGGGTTAAGAGGGCATTGTTCAGCGCGTTGCGGGCCTGCGGGCGGTTTAGCGTCAACTGAAGCACCCGGCCATGACGGTGGATCAGCAGGTCACTCATGCCATCCCCCGCGCGTCAAAGTCGACCACCACATCGCCGCTGGTCGGCAACGACTGGCAGCTCAGGACATATCCCGCCGCCAGCTCATCTGCTTCCAGGCTGTAATTGGCGGCCATCGCCACTTCACCGCGTAGCACTTTGCATTTACAGGTGGCGCATACCCCGCCCTTACAGGCGAACGGCAGATCGGCGCCCTGACGCAATGCGGCATCCAGGATGCTGTCGTCTTCGGCGCTGAGGGCGATAAGCCGATCGCGCCCGTCCTGGCGGATGGTCACCGTGCGCCCTTCCGCCTGCACGCCGGCGGCCCGCTTCACATTGCCGCCTGGGGTATTAAAGCGTTCGAGATGAATCGATTTCTCCGCTACGCCAAGTTCACGTAACGCCGCTTCCGCCTTATCCATCATCGCCGCCGGGCCGCAGATAAAAGCCTCGTCGAAACGGCTAAAATCCAGCAGATGGTCAGCGAGCTGGCGCAGTTTGTCGCCGTCAATGCGCCCCTGTAGCAGATCGCTGTCCATCGACTCCTGGCTAAACAGGTGTATCACCTGCAGGCGCTGCGGATAGCGGTCTTTTAAATCGGCCAGCGCCTGGCGGAACATCATGCTATGGCTGCTGCGGTTGCCGTAGATCAGCGTAAAGCGGCTTTGCGGCTCGGTCGCCAGCGTTGCGCTAATGATCGCCATCATCGGCGTGATCCCGGAACCGGCGGCAATCGCCAGATACTCACCCTGCCGTTCGGCCTGCGGTTGATAACCGAAATGCCCCTGCGGCACCATCACCTCCAGCTCCATACCCTGCTGGATATCGTGCTGGGCGTAGCGCGAGAAGCGCCCGCCGTCGATGGCTTTGACCGCGACGCTAATTTCGCCTGGCGTGCGGCTGCGACAAATGGAGTAACAGCGGCGCAGTTCTTCGCCGCCCAGACGGGCTTTTAGCGTCAGATGCTGGCCCGGGCGAAAGCAGTACTCCGCCTGCAGGGCTTGCGGGATCGCAAAAGTGATGGTCACCGCATCGCGGGTTTCCGGCTCGACTCTCGCCACCTTAAGCGAATGGAACGTCGTCATGGCAACCTCAAATACATTTAAAGTAATCAAAAGGTTCGCGGCAGCTGTCGCAGCGATAGAGCGCTTTGCAGGCCGTGGAACCGAATTCGCTAATCAGCGAGGTATGGGTGCTGCCGCAGCGCGGACAGCTCACCTCAGCGGGCATGTCCGCATGGCAGGCGTGCCCCTGGGGCGGGCTGATGCCATACTGGCGCAGGCGATCGCGGGCATCCTGACTCATCCAGTCGGTGGTCCACGGCGGATCCAGCTGCAGGACGATATGTACCGGCTGAAAACCATGCTCGCTCATGACCGCGCGGATCTCCCCCAGCAGATGCTCCGTCGCCGGACAGCCCGAATAGGTCGGGGTAAAGCCAATCACCCACCCGTCGCCGTGGCGCGCGACGCTGCGCACCATACCGAGGTCGGTGATGGTGAGTACCGGCACTTCCGGATCCGGGATCACGCTTAATAATCCCCAGATGGTACGAACTTCAGCAGGAGCGATATCGGCAAGACGTTGCATAGTCACCTCACTTACCACTGCAGTCCGGGATGCGAACGCTGCAGATATTGCATCTCCGCCAGCAGCGGGCCGAGATGTTCACTGTGCAGCCCCTGTTTGCCGCCGCTGCGGAAGGCCGCTTCCTGCGGGATCTGTAAGCCGGAGTCGAGCAGCGCCGTGTGTACCGCGCTTTGCCATTCGGCCTGAAGCTCGCGCGGATCAACCGCAATGCCCTGCTCAACCAGGCTGAGATCCACTTCATCGGCAAGGAACAGTTCGCCGGTGAAGCGCCACAGATTGTCGACCGCCTGCTGCATTTTGCGATTTGATAACTCGGTGCCGTTACCCAGACGCTCCAGCCAGCCGCGGCTAAAGCGCTGGTGGTAACGCACCTCTTTCAGCCCTTTGGCGGCAATGGCCGCCAGCTGCGTGTCGCGGCTGTTCACCAGCTGGCTGTACAGGGCGACGTGCCAGACATCGATAAAGAACTGGCGGGCGATGGTGTCGGCAAAATTGCCGTTTGGCTGCTCCACCAGCAGCAGGTTGCTGTACTGGCGTTCATCGCGGCCAAAGGCCAGCGTATCTTCGTCGCCGCAGCCGTTAAGCTCGGCGGCATAGCTTAAAAAATTGCGCGCCTGGCCGAGCAGGTCGAGGCCGATGTTGGCCAGCGCAAGATCGATCTCGAGCTCGGGAGCATGGCCGCACCAGGCGCCTAAACGCTGGGCCAGAACCAGACCATTGTCGCCAAGCCGCAGGGCGTAGGTGGCTACGGGGTTAGGGGTATTCATCGCCGCCTCACATGTGTTCCATGCCATCCGGCACGGTATAGAAAGTCGGATGACGGTAGACTTTGCTTTCCGCCGGGTCGAAGAATTCGCCGCGCTCTTCCGGCTGCGAAGCAACGATTTCGCTGGCCTTCACCACCCAAATTGAGCAGCCTTCGCTGCGGCGGGTATAAGCATCGCGGGCATTCTCCAGCGCCATTTGATCATCAGCGGCGTGCAGACTGCCGACGTGACGATGGGATAACCCCTGTTTGCTGCGAACGAACACTTCATATAACGGCCAGTAAACTTTGCTCATGTTGTCTCTCCTCATGCCGCGCTGCGGGCCTGCTGTTTTTGCGCATGGGCCAGCGCGGCCTCGCGCACCCACTCGCCCTCTTCCCAGGCCTTACGCTTGGCGGCCAGCCGCTCGTGATTGCAAATCCCACGGCCGCTAATCACCTCGTTAAATTCCTGCCAGTCGATTTCGCCGAAGCGGTAGTGGCCGCTGGCTTCATCAAACTGCAAATCCGGGTCCGGGACGGTCATACCGAGGATCTCTACCTGCGGCACGGTGTTATCGACGAAGCGCTGACGTAGCTCGTCGTTGGAGTGCAGTTTGATTTTCCACGCCATGCTGCGGGCGCTGTTCGGCGAGTTGTCATCGTTGGGGCCAAACATCATCAGCGCCGGCCACCAGAAACGGTTAATGGCGTCCTGCAGCATCTGCCGCTGCGCGTCATTGCCCTGCGCCAGCGCCATGCAGGCTTCAAAACCCTGACGCTGGTGAAAGCTCTCTTCTTTGCAGATTTTGACCATCGCCCGGGCATAGGGGCCATAGGAGGTCCGGCACAGCGCCACCTGGTTGACGATGGCCGCGCCATCGACCAGCCAGCCGATCACGCCGATATCCGCCCAGCTCAGGGTCGGGTAGTTAAAAATGGAGGAATATTTCATCTGCCCGTCGAGCATTTTCTGATACAGGTCTTCCCGCGCGCAGCCCAGCGTTTCCGCGGCGCTATAAAGATACAGCCCATGCCCGGCCTCATCCTGTACCTTAGCCAGCAGGATCGCTTTGCGGCGCAGCGTCGGCGCGCGGGTGATCCAGTTGCCTTCCGGCAGCATGCCGACGATTTCCGAGTGCGCGTGCTGGCCTATCTGCCGAATCAAGGTCTTACGGTAGGCATCCGGCATCCAGTCCTGCGGTTCGATGGCCGTTTCCTGCGCGATGCGCTGGTCAAAGCGTTGTTCTTCTGTCACGTCATCACCTTTATGATTCCGATATTCACAACAAAAAAATTTATGTGAATCACTTTGTTTATTGAAGGTTACATATTGGTTAAATAAAACCACAAATTTTGTTTGTTCTTTTTGTGATGCTAACCGCAAAACCTTTTGTAAACAGCCGATAAATCAGTAGTATAAACGCAACGCCCCATCGACCGCCGATCACAATGTTAATAAATTATTAAATACAGGCTTGATTTTTATGATTCATAAAAGAACTATTTATAGATATCACACGTAACACATTTGGAGATTTGCGATGCAGCAGTTAGCCAGTTACTTATCCGGCGCCTGGCAGACCGGCCGGGGCCGCGCCCGTACTATCCATCACGCCATTACCGGGGCGGCGCTGTGGGAGGTGACCAGTGAAGGCCTGGATATGGCGCAGGCGCGCCGCTTCGCGATTGAGCGCGGCGGTAAAGCTCTGCAAGTCATGACCTTTATTGAACGCAGCGCGATGTTAAAAGCGGTAGCAAAACGGCTACTGGAGAAGAAAGACGAGTTCTACGCCATCTCCGCGCAAACCGGCGCGACCCGCGCCGATAGCTGGGTGGATATTGAAGGCGGCATCGGCACCCTTTTCACCTATGCCGGGCTCGGTAGTCGCGAATTGCCGGACGATATCCTGTGGCCGGAGGACGAGCTGATCCCGCTCTCCAAACAAGGGGGTTTTGCCGCGCGTCACGTGCTGACCTCGAAATCAGGCGTCGCCGTCCATATCAACGCCTTCAACTTCCCCTGTTGGGGAATGCTGGAAAAACTGGCGCCGACCTGGCTTGCCGGCATGCCGGCGATCATTAAACCGGCCACCGCTACCGCCCAGCTTACCCAGGCGATGGTGAAAGCGATTGTCGACAGCGGCCTGGTGCCGGAAGGCGCCATCAGCCTGATTTGCGGCGGCGCGGGCGATCTTCTCGACCATCTCGATAGCCAGGACGTGGTGACCTTTACCGGCTCAGCCGCCACCGGCCAGCAGCTACGGACCCACCCTAACCTGGTGGCCAAATCGATTCCCTTTACCATGGAAGCGGATTCGCTCAACTGCTGCGTATTAGGTGAAGACGTCACGCCAGAGCAACCGGAATTCGCGCTGTTTATTCGGGAAGTGGTCCGCGAGATGACGGCGAAAGCCGGGCAAAAATGTACCGCTATCCGCAGAATCATCGTACCACTGGCTCAGATTAATGCGGTTAGCGATGCACTGATCTCCCGCCTGCATAAAGTAACCGTCGGTGACCCTGCGCAGGAGGGCATTAAGATGGGGGCCCTGGTTAATCGCGAACAGCGTCAGGATGTGCAGGATAACGTCAATAAACTGATCGCCGCCGGCTGCGAAGCGCTGCTCGGCGGACAGGCAGATCTTAATGCTGATGGCGCGTTCTTCCCGCCGACCCTGCTGTACTGCCCGCAGCCGGATGAAACACCAGCGGTTCACGCCATTGAAGCCTTTGGCCCGGTAGCGACGCTGATGCCGTATCGCGACCGCCAGCATGCGCTGACGCTGGCGCGAGCCGGCGGCGGTAGCCTGGCCGGTACGCTGGTCACCGCCAGCGGCGAGCTGGCGCGCGAGTTTATCCTTGGCGCCGCGCGCGCCCATGGCCGAATTCAGATCCTTAACGAGGAGTCCTCGGCAGAGTCGACCGGCCACGGCTCGCCGCTGCCGCAGCTGGTACACGGCGGCCCTGGCCGCGCGGGCGGCGGAGAAGAGCTTGGCGGGCTGCGCTCGGTGAAACACTATATGCAGCGTACCGCGGTCCAGGGCAGCCCAACGATGCTGGCGACCATAAGCCAGCAGTGGGTGCGCGGCGCTCAGGTTAGCGAAGACCGCATTCACCCGTTCCGTAAATACTTCGAAGAGATCCAGCCTGGCGATAGCTTATTAACCCCGCGGAGAACCCTCACCGAAGCGGATATCGTTAATTTCGCCTGCCTGAGCGGCGATCATTTCTACGCGCACATGGACAAAATCGCCGCCGCCGAGTCGATTTTCGGCGAGCGGGTGGTCCACGGTTATTTCCTGATCTCCGCTGCGGCCGGGCTGTTCGTCGATGCCGGCGTCGGGCCGGTTATCGCCAACTACGGCATGGAAAACCTGCGCTTTATTGAGCCGGTCAAACCGGGAGACACCATTCAGGTTCGCCTGACCTGTAAGCGGAAAACGGTTAAGCGTCAGCGTAGCGCCGATGAGAAAGCCACCGGTGTGGTGGAATGGGCTGTCGAGATTTTCAACCAGCACCAGCAGGCGGTGGCGCTGTATTCCATTCTGACCCTGGTGGCGCGCCAGCAAGGGGATTTTCCGGCGTAATAGCGGAAAATAGACCGCTGGCGCTCTGTTGGCCGATCCTTGAGCCATTGATCCTGCAATCGGTTTGCAACGGTTTCGCCCCGGGAAGTCCTTTATGTTATCTGTGGCTTCAGCGCACATTGCGCTCCCGATTAATCGTCTGCGTTATGTCACTCATGGCGCAGGGAGCGCACAGGGGGCGGCCAGTCGCCGCCGCCCCCTGTACCCCCGGGCTCCGGCCAGCAAAATCGCCACTGCGTGGTGCCTTCGACTTTTCCCTGCAGGCTGCGGGTCGGGCCGAGGCAGCGTCCCTGCAAAACACGGCCCTCAGCCCGCATCCATGCGGGCTGCCCCGGCCTTCCGGGAACGTCTCAGCGATTTTGAGGCCGCCAGCACCGGTAGTTTCAGCGGCCCCAGCGCCAGCGATGATTTGGATCTGTAGGGGCTGTAGGCCCGGTAAGGCGTCAGCCGCCACCCGGCAAAAAAATCAGCGCACGTTCTCAATGCCTCTGCGGAGGCATTTTTTACGCCCGTCTGGCAAAACTGACAAACAAGCTGGCAAAAGCAAACAAACGCCCCGGCGCCGCTGGCTGGTAGCTTAAGGGTGACAAAGCCGACATTCGCAGCGGCAAGAGACAACACAACAATAAGATGAGGTCACAATGGCAAACGGCTTGAAATTTTCTCCTCGTAAAACCGCGCTGGCGCTGGCCGTGGCGGTGGTTTGCGCCTGGCAATCACCGGTCTTCGCCCACGGCAGCGAAGCCCACATGGTACCGCTGGATAAAACGCTGCAGGCGTTCGGCGCCGATGTGCAGTGGGATGACTACGCGCAGATGTTTACCCTGATAAAAGACGGCGCTTACGTTAAAGTGAAGCCCGGCGCCAAAACCGCGATCGTCAACGGTAAAACCCTTGACCTGCAGGTGCCGGTGGTGATGAAGGAAGGAAAAGCCTGGGTCTCCGATACCTTTATCAACGATGTCTTCCAGTCCGGTCTCGATCAGACCTTCCAGGTGGAAAAGCGCCCTCACCCGTTAAACTCGCTCTCGGCGGCGGAAATCAGTGAAGCGGTGGCCATTGTTAAAGCCGCGCCGGAATTCCAGCCCAATACCCGCTTTACCGAAATTTCCCTGCACGAGCCGGATAAAGCGGCGGTGTGGGCCTTTGCCCTGCAGGGTACGCCGGTCGATTCACCGCGCACCGCCGATGTGGTGATGCTGGATGGCAAACACGTGATTGAAGCCGTCGTCGATCTGCAAAACAAAAAAATCCTCTCCTGGACGCCAGTTAAAGGCGCCCACGGGATGGTACTGCTCGATGATTTTGTCAGCGTGCAGAACATCATCAACGCCAGCAGCGAATTCGCTGAGGTGCTGAAAAAGCACGGTATTACCGATCCCAGTAAAGTGGTCACCACCCCGCTCACCGTCGGCTATTTTGATGGCAAAGATGGCCTGCAGCAGGATGCGCGTCTGCTGAAGGTGGTCAGTTATCTCGATACCGGCGACGGCAACTACTGGGCGCACCCGATTGAAAACCTGGTGGCGGTGGTCGACCTTGAAGCGAAGAAAATTATCAAAATTGAGGAAGGCCCGGTGATCCCGGTACCGATGGAGCCCCGTCCGTATGATGGCCGCGACCGCAACGCCCCGGCGGTGAAACCGCTGGAGATAACCGAACCGGAAGGCAAAAACTACACAATCACCGGGGATACCATTCACTGGCAAAACTGGGATTTCCACCTGCGCCTGAACTCACGCGTCGGGCCAATTCTCTCGACGGTGACCTACAACGATAACGGCAAAAAACGCCAGGTGATGTATGAAGGTTCCCTCGGTGGGATGATCGTTCCCTACGGCGACCCGGACGTCGGCTGGTATTTCAAAGCCTACCTCGACTCCGGCGATTACGGCATGGGCACCCTGACCTCGCCGATTGTCCGCGGCAAGGATGCGCCATCGAATGCGGTGCTGCTGGATGAAACCATCGCCGATTACACCGGCAAACCGACCACGATTCCAGGCGCGGTCGCCATATTCGAACGCTATGCCGGGCCGGAATATAAGCACCTGGAGATGGGCAAGCCCAACGTCAGTACCGAACGCCGGGAACTGGTGGTACGCTGGATCAGTACCGTCGGGAACTATGATTATATCTTTGACTGGGTGTTCCACGACAACGGCACCATCGGTATCGACGCCGGCGCCACCGGGATTGAAGCCGTCAAAGGCGTGATGGCGAAGACCATGCACGACCCCAGCGCCAAAGAGGATACCCGCTACGGGACGCTGATCGACCATAATATTGTCGGCACCACCCACCAGCACATCTATAACTTCCGCCTCGACCTCGACGTGGACGGCGAAAACAACACCCTGGTGGCGATGGATCCTGAAGTGAAGCCCAACACCGCCGGTGGCCCGCGCACCAGTACCATGCAGGTGAATCAGTACACCATTGACAGCGAGCAGAAAGCGGCGCAGAAATTCGACCCGGGAACCATTCGCCTGCTGAGCAACACCAGCAAAGAGAACCGCATGGGCAACCCGGTCTCTTATCAGATCATCCCGTATGCCGGCGGTACGCATCCGGCGGCGACCGGCGCGAAGTTCGCCCCGGACGAGTGGATCTACCATCGCCTGAGCTTTATGGATAAACAGCTGTGGGTGACGCGCTACCACCCGACAGAGCGTTATCCGGAAGGGAAATACCCGAACCGTTCCGCCCAGGATACCGGCTTAGGGCAGTACGCAAAGGATGATGAGTCGCTGACTAACCACGATGACGTCGTGTGGATCACCACCGGCACCACTCACGTGGCGCGCGCCGAAGAGTGGCCGATCATGCCGACCGAGTGGGCGCACGCCCTGCTGAAGCCGTGGAACTTCTTTGACGAAACCCCAACCCTTGGCGAGAAGAAAAAGTAATCTTAGCCCGCGGTGAAATCGAGCAGGATTTTACCGCCTCTTCCCGGCTGGTCGGCGGCGGCAATCGCCTCCCGCCAGTCGTTCAACGCTATGCGCTGGGCCGGCGGCTGGGTGGTCGTTGGCAAGCGCAGCCAAATCTCGTCAAACGCCGCCCGCCACGCCGCCACGCTGAGTGTCGGCAACGCCTCCCGCAGATGAAACTTACGCACCGTCGCGCTACCGCGCGTCTGGGTCAGCGGCCGCCCGGATAACAGCCCATAGGAGATCAGGGTCGACGATGCGGGCAGCACCGACAGCAGCGTATTCGCCAGTTCGCCGCCCACCGCGTCAAACACCAGATCGCTGTGTTGGCTGACCTTCTCCATCAGCGCCCGGTCGGTATCGAGGATCGGATAGATCCCGGCCTGTTCCAGGCGCGCCCGGTGCTGCGGCGAGCGAATAATCCCGCTCACCGAGCGGGCGCCCATCGCCAGCGCCCACTGTCCCAGCAGGCTGGCGCAGGAGGACGATGCCGCGGTCAGCACAAGGTGTTTTCCGGCAACCGGCCAGCGCTTGAGCATCAGCATAGCCGTCAGCGGATTGATATACCCGCGGGCAGCCAGCAGATCGTCAACCGCTGGCGGCACCGGCACCAGCCAGGTCTCATCCAGATCGATAAACCGCTGCCAGGTGCCGCCCCCGCGAAGAGGTAGCACCCGCTGTCCCGCGGACAGCCGGCTGCCGTATGGCGCGGCGACCACCTCGCCAAGGCCTTCATAACCAGCGACGGCCGGCAGTCGGGTGCGGTGGCGATAGGCGCCGGTCACGGGGATCAGATCCGAGGGATTCACCGGGGCATAGCGCATCCTGACCCGCACCCGTCCGCCCGCCAGCGGCGCCAGCGGCAGGCGTTTCAGGGTCAGCACGGCGGCCGGCGGCCCGTAGCGGTCATAAACAATGGCGTCGTTGAACATCGACAGGCTCCAGACAGCGAAAGGCGGGATCATAGCAGATCCCGCCGCCAGTGGCTCACGCCCGCGGCCAAACCTGGGGGAACAGCGGGGAATCCAGCGGGTCGCCGTCCCGCAGGGTCAGCTCGGGGAACGGTGGCGACGTCACGCCGCCGCGATCGGCAAACGCGGCGTCATCCCCCACCCAACGGGCGGAGAAGACCCGTCGCGCCCGCGCGCCGGGGTTGCCGCGGGCGCCATGGACGGTGCGGAAATGGAAGGCCACCGCATCCCCCGGCTCCAGCGCCCAGCTGACGATATCGTATTCGTCCTCATGGGCGTCGATATCCGGCAGGGTGCTGAACCGGGTGTGCTCGTAAAGCTTAGTGCCATTGAAACGGGTAGGACTGAACTCCTCCTCCCAGCGATGCGACCCGCGAATGCAGCGCAGCGAGGTGGCCTCCGCCACCGGGTCCAGCGGGATCCAGAAGCTGACGTTCTGTCTGCCGGAGACGCAATAGTAAGGCTGGTCATGATGCCAGGGAGTCACCGTGCTGCCTCCGGCCGGTTTGACCAGCGTATGTTCATGGAAAAATTTCGCCGTCTGCGACTGCATCAGCGCCGCCGCGATCTCGGCGGCCGCTGACTGAAAGACAAACTCGCTAAACGCCGGGATCCGCGACCAGTTGCAGTAGTCCTGAAAAAAAGGCGGCGAACCATCTTTGGGGATCACCGTGCGCGCATGACCATACTCGCTGGGGCTGGCCATCAGCGCCGTGACCCCCTCGGCGAGGCGATCGACCCAGGGGGTAAAGACGCCTTTTAATAACACCGCGCCATCCGCCTGCCAGCGGTCGATGGTCGCTTGATCGATGTGGGGAGAGTGTTGATTGTGCATCGCTTGGGTTCCTGTGTTGAGGGATCAGGTGAGCGGTTCCGCCGGTTCGGCACGCATCCACGCGCAAAGCTGTCTCAGCATCGTCATACAGCGCTCGGTCTGCGCGATGCTGATGTACTCATCGGCCTTATGGCCCTGGGCCATGCTGCCCGGTCCGCAGACCAGGGTCGCGACGCCCATCTCATCGAACAGCCCTCCTTCGGTGCCGAACGCCACGGTGGAGAAGCGATCGCTGCCGCACCACTGTGACAGCCAGCGGGCGAAGTCGGACTGCGGATCGCTGAGCAGCGGCGGATAGTGGCTTAACAGCTGGAACTGGATGTCGCTCCCGCTGCCTACCCGGCGCATCTCCGGCAGCAGCTGGCGGCGGGCGTAGGCCGCCAGCGCCTCGGTGACCGCTTCGGGACGCATCCCCGGCAGGTAGCGGATCTCAAAATCAAAGCGGCAGGACTGCGGAACAATATTCAGCGCGGCCCCACCCTGAATAGTGCCCACCTGCAGCGTGCTGAAGGGCGGCGAAAAGCGGCTGTCCTGCTGCCGGGCCAGACGCACGCCCAGCCGATCCAGGTGGTTGATCAGCCTGGCCGCGTAGCGGATGGCGTTCACCCCCTGCGGGGCATAGGCCGAATGGCAGGCCTGCCCCTCGATGCAGCAGCGCATGGCCAGTTTGCCTTTATGACCGAACACCGGCTGCATCTCTGTCGGCTCGCCGATGAGGCACAGCGCCGGTTTCTCCGGCGAGGCCTGCAGAAAATCCACCAGGCTGCGCACGCCGAGACAGCCGACCTCTTCGTCATAGGAGAAGGCCAGATGCAGTGGCATGCGCAGCGGCGCCGCCAGAAAGTCATCCACTGCCGCCAGCACGCAGGCGAGAAACCCCTTCATATCGGCGCTGCCGCGGCCATAGTAGCGGCCATCGCGCTCGGTGAGGCTGAAAGGCGGAACGCTCCAGGCCTGGCCGTCCACCGGGACCACGTCGGTGTGGCCCGAGAGCATCACCCCACCGCCGCCGGACGGCCCCAGCCGGGCGTAGAGATTGGCCTTACCGCCCGACGGGTCATAAAAGCGGCGGGACGCCACGCCGCGGGCAGCGAGAAAATCGGCGATCCAGTCGATCATCGCCAGGTTCGAATGGCGGCTGGTGGTGTCAAAAGCCAGCAGCGCGGCGAGGATGTTATTCATCGCCGGGGACGCCATAGGCGGGCGCATCGCGAGGGTCGAGCGCCCGGGTAATATAGGCGTCCATTTGCGGCTCCCAGGCCAGCCACAGTTGCTCAAGGGCCGCCAGCGGATCCGTCTCCGCCCAGTCAATACGCAGATCGACCACCGGCCACGGGTAATCGTCCACCACCTTCACCGCCGCCGAGTGGACCGGGCCGGCCTCGCCCCCGGCGGCAATCCCCGCGCGCAGCCCGGCCAGCAGCCGGCTGGCCAGTTCACCGCTCGCCGTCTCGAAGGCGGCCACCATCGCGGCGATCACCTCGTGACTGGCCAGCATGTTGCCCGCCGCCACGCAGTTATCTCCCGCCAGGGTGCCACCGATCCCGAGAGTATGTTCCCCGCTGAACGCCGCCACTTCACCGTTGGCATCAATCGCCGCGACCTGGCGATATTCGCGGAAGCGGTCCTCCGCCAGGGCCAGGTTCAGAGCCTGCTCAACGGAGGCCCCCGCCTCAAGCGCACCAAGAATATGCGGCCCCAGCGACGGTAAGGTTATGTTCTGACTGGCGACTGCGCCGACGCCGGGCAATAGCCACGGACAGCGCGATCCCACGGCCATGCTCGACGAACTAATGGCAATGCCCAACTGACCTGATTCCGGGCAGCGGGCGCTAATAGAGAGAGTCATTCTGCTGCCTCCCCCTGCCAGTCGTCAGGGATCACCGCCGTAACGTCAATCTCCATCAGCCACTGCGGCTGCGCGAGGGCCGACACCACCACCCCGGTGGAGATGGGAAAGACGCCTTTTAACCATTTGCCCACCTCCTGATAGACCGGCTCGCGATAGCGGGGATCGATCAGATAAGTGGTGGTCTTGACGATATGCGAGAGGTCGCTTCCCGCCTCTTTCAGCAACTGTTCAACATTCTTCATTGCCTGCTCCGCCTGCGCCCGCGGGTCGCCGAGGCCAATCAGATTGCCGGCGAAATCGGTGCCAACCTGGCCGCGAACGTAGACGGTATTGCCGGCCCGCACCGCCTGGCACAGATCGTTGTTCAGCGCCTGGTTCGGGTAGGTCTCTTTGGTGTTAAACATGCGAATACGGGTATGAGTTGGCATCAAAGCACTCCTTAAGGAAAACGGTTAACAGGACGGCTGGTAACGCTGGTACTGGCGCTGAATGGCGATCTGGTCGGCAATATATTTGGCATCGTGCCAGACGCCCCAGATAAAGGTGGACCCGCGCCGCGAGAGCCAAGGCAGGCCGAGGAAATAGACGCCCGGCTCCGTCGATACGCCGCGGTGATGCTGTGGCCGCTGTGCGTCATCGAAGGCGTTGACCTTCAGCCAGCGATAGTCGGTGGTGTAGCCCGTCGCCCAGATGATGGTGCCGATCCCGGCCTCAGCCAGATTGAGACTGAGCAGCGGGTCGGTAACGCAGGCCGGATCGGGCAGAAATTCTCGGGCGGAGGGCTCTTCGGGCAGGTCCATACCGTTGCGGGCCACCCACGCGTCCGCGGCGTCGAGCAGCGCAAGGTAGGAGGCATCGCCGCGGCGGATATTCTCCGCCAGGTCGTGGTGAAACAGTGCTTTGTCACCGTCAAAGCCGCGGGTCTGCCCCACTAACGTGACCCCCTGATGCGCCAGCTGGCGAAAATCGACGGTATGGCCGCCGCGCGCGCCGCTCACCGCGATAGTGACATGCTCTTTACCCGGCGCATTGGCCGCGGCATCCCACATTCCCAGCACCCCGAGCCACCAGCAAAAATCGCGCTGACGATAGCGACGCGGCGGGCGGTCGTGCGCTCCCACCGACAGCCACACCGCGCGTCCGGCTCGCTGTAGCTCATCGGCAATCTGCACGCCGGAGGAGCCTGCGCCAATCACCAGCACACCGCCCTCCGGTAGCTGCTGCGGGTTAAAATAGTGCGCGGAGTGGAGCTGCTGAATAGCCTGACTCTGTGGGGCGATGGCCGGGATCACTGGCCGCTGAAACGGCCCGGTGGCCGCTACGATCCGCTGCGCTTCAATCACCCCCTGCGAGGTGTCGATACGAAAGCCCGGCCGTCCGACGAGGCGTTCGGCGCTGAAAACCTCCACCCCGGTACGGATCGGCGCATTGAAGCTGCGGGCATAGGCGGCAAAATAGTCTGCCACCTGCTCTTTGCCGACAAAGCTGTCTGCCGGGCAGTCCGGGAACACCATGCCCGGGAACCGATCGTGCCAGGCCGGGCCGTTGGCGACCAGCGAATCCCAGCGTCCGCTGCGCCAGGCCTGGGCAATACACTGCTTTTCCAGCACCAGGTGGGGGATATCCAGCCGGGTCAGATGCTCGCTCATGGCGACGCCCGCCTGCCCCGCGCCCACCACCAGGGTATCGATCTCGGTAATCTGTTCAGTCATTTCGCTATCCTTCAAGCACAGTTGCCGACGACGTCGCCGGAATTGACGGCTTTCAGGTTATTTAACTGTGACGAATTGGTAAAATATTATAAAACGATCGACTGAATAGAATTTTACGAGGCTGAGTGACGACAAAAAATAATGCCTGCCGGATCGACAGGCGTTATTTCAGGCGTGAGTTGGGGTTAATTCGATGCTGCGACAATAATCCATAAACAGTTGCGTCGGCCGCGTGGGCTCATTATTCGCGAGATGCGCCATAATTAAGGTCGAGGCGGGCATCTCGTCGGCAATATCCCGCTGCACCACTCTTTCGCCATCGTAGGTCATATCGCAGCAGGGCCGGGTGACCAGCACCGAAAAACCCAACCCCTGACCCACCATACAGCGCACCATTTCAATGGAGGGGGAACTGTAAGCCACTTCCGGGTGATAACCCTTTTCCTTAAAGATGGAGATAAAATAATTTTTACTGGGGACCGCATCGAGGAGGATCATCGGCTCGCGGCTCAGCTCCTGCAGCGTCACCTGCGCCTTCTGCGCCAGCGGATGCGCGGCGGGCAGCAGCGCGTAGGGTTTATGCGGGGCATTGAGCCGCTCTTTATTGATCGAATGGCCGAGCTCCAGATCGTAAACCAGCGCGAGGTCGAAGCGGCCGCGGTGCAGGCCATGCATCAGCTCATGCTGTTCGCCGTCGTACAGATGCAGGGTGATTTCCGGATAGCATTTCTTAAACCCGGCCACCAGCTTCGGCATATACAGCGGAGCCACCGATTCGAAGCAACCGATGGAGATCATGCCAGAAACCAGCTCTTTATCCGCTCGCGAATTCTGTTCGAACTCCCAGGACAGGCGCAGCAGCTCTTTCGCTTTATCGTAGATCCGCCGACCGCTGGAGGTGAGCGAAACGCCCTGCGCATGGTGGCGAATAAACAGCTGCTGGTCGAAGGTGCTCTCCAGATTCTTGATGGCAATCGAAATCGACGGCTGCGCAATGTGCAGCTGGCGGGAGGCCTCGGCGATACTCTCCGTCTCCACCACGGTGACGAAATATTTGAGCTGCTTCAGGGTAAATCGGTTCATAGCATCACCATTGATAAAATATGGTCCGGCGCACACGGGGAATAGTTTTCCTCTAAGTCCCAAGCAATCCGCGTGCCACCCCAGGAAAAGAGCGGCGCATTGCCCGACAAGGGGCGACAATATTTATTATTGCTCTACGCCCGCGTGGTTTATTTCCACCATTGCACCATCATGCGCCACGCTGCACGCCAGACTGGCAGCGTCTGCCCCAGTTTCGCGCAAAATAACCTGTCTGCGCAAAATAGCGTTATTGAATTACAGTCATTGTTTTTAAATTGTTTACGCAAAGTATCTTAACAATCACTTTAAATTCCATATCGTTAATATCGCTGTATAGTTTTTTTAAACTTAAAGGCCAAAAATTTACTAATTGCCTCTGAAAGCATCCTGCCAGCATAGTGTATTCGCACGATGAATACCGGTGGCTCCCCATTACGGCACAGCCAAGCCACTTTCATTTTTGATAATTATGACGAGTGAAATAGCCCATGACGTTTAACTGGAACTACATGTTAAGCCTGCTCAGCGATGCCGATTTTTGGTGGGCCACCTGGACCGTCATTAAATTAAGTCTGCTGACCTGGGGCTGCAGTATTGTGCTCGGATTTATTCTGGCGCTGGCCAAACAGTCGCCGCGCGGCTGGTTATCCACCCCAGCCCGGCTGTATATCTGGTTATTTCGCAGTATGCCGCTGCTGGTCCTGCTGATTTTTGTCTACAACATGCCGCAGGCGCTGCCCTCCTTCGCCCCGGTGCTGAACGATCCCTTCTGGGCCGGCCTGCTGGCGATGGTCCTCAGCGAAGCGGCTTATATCGCCGAGATCCACCGCGGCGGATTGCTCTCCATCCCTCGCGGGCAGAGCGAAGCCGCACGGGCCCTGGGGTTGCGCTACGCCGGGATCCAGTGGCGGGTGATCATCCCCCAGGCGCTGCGCGTCGCCCTGCCGGCGCTGGCCAATGAATATATCGCCATCGTGAAGCTCAGTTCGCTGGTGTCGGTGATCTCCCTGACCGAAATATTGATGGTCGGCCAGCAGCTCTACTCGCAGAACTTTCTGGTCATGGAGACGATGACGGCCGTGGCGTTTTATTACATCTTTATCGTCACGGTGTTCGATTTTCTGCTGAAACGGCTGGAGAACTACCTTGACGTAACCCAGCGCAATACCGCTCGTCCGGTAGATGCCGAGATGCAGCGGCTGGCCAGCGCCCGCCGCCCGGCGATGGCGCGCAGCGTCGCCCAGAGTCATGAGCCGGCGCTGCAGGCCTCTAAGCTGCATAAGGCCTACAACAACGTCGAAGTGCTGGGGGCGGTGAGCCTGCAGATCCAGCCCGGCGAGGTGGTCTCGGTCATCGGTCCGTCAGGCTCGGGGAAAACCACCCTCATTCGCCTGCTGAACGGTCTTGAGCAGATCGATAACGGCGAAATTCAGATTAACGGCCAACCCTTTATTCACCTCGACCGCCAGGGGCAGCAGAAGCCGCGCTTTATGGAGAATGCCGAACATCGCCTGAACATCGGCATGGTGTTCCAGAGCTTTAACCTGTTCCCGCATCTGACCGTGTTCGGCAATCTGCTGCTGGCCCCGCGCTATCACCATCTGGCAAGTGACGCGGAGCTCCGCCAGCACGCCTGCGAACTGCTGCACAAAGTGGGCATGCTGGAGCACGCCTGGAAGTATCCGCACCAGCTCTCCGGCGGACAGCAGCAGCGGGTGGCGATCGCCCGCGCCCTGATGATGCGTCCGCAGATCATGCTGTTCGATGAGCCCACCTCGGCGCTGGATCCGGAAAAAGTGAATGAAGTGCTGCAGGTTATCGAATCCCTGGCCCACGAAGGCATCACCATGGTCATCGTCACCCACGAGATGAACTTCGCCTTCAAAGTGTCCGACCGGATCGTGTTTATGGAGAAAGGCCGGGTGGTGTGCGATGACACGCCGCAGGCGATGCGTAGCGGGCAACACCCGCGGGTCGAGGCCTTTCTCAAAGATGTTTCTCTGGCTTAACTATCGGAACGTGAAGAGGAAAAACTATGATTGCGCAGTGGCAAATTGATCAGTTTCATCAGCAGGGTTTTCTGGTGGTCGAAGAGGTGCTTTCCAGCGCCGACATCGCCGCCCTGCAGAGCGATTTCGACGGCTGGGTCGAGGAGAGCCGCGGTCACGCGACGGTGTGGGGAGAAACCCTCGACGGGCGGCCACGCTTCGATATCGAGCGCGATCATGCTCCTGACCATCCGTCGCTGCGCCGGGTCGCCTCCCCGACGGAGATCTCCGAGGCCTATCGCCATACTGCGCTGAACTCGCGGATGGCGACCATCGCCGCGCAATTGATCGGCGGCAGCGGCACCCGCTTTCATCACAGTAAAATTAACTCCAAGCTGCCGCACACCGCCACCGAGGTGAAATGGCATCAGGATTTCCTTTTCACCCCACACAGCAATGACGACATCATCACCGCCCTGCTGATGGTCAGCGAGGTGACGCCAGAGAATGGCCCGCTCAACGTGGTGCCGGGCAGTCATCAGGGGCCGCTGTGGTCCCACTGGCAGGAGGGGCGCTTCACGGGGGCGGTGGATGATGAGGTGGTGGCGACGCACTGCCAGCAGCCGCAGGCCTGTTTTGGCCCGGCGGGCTCAGTCTGCTTTATGCATACCCGCCTGCTGCACGCCTCCAGCCCCAACGAGACCGCCCTGCCGCGCACCCTGTTCATCAGCGTCTACGCCGCGGAGGATGCGCTACCCTACGGCGAAAACCCGCTGCCGAGCCGCCATGCCGGCCACCTGGTCGCGGGAGAAGAGAGCGGTCTGGTGCGCAGCACCAATAACCAGCTTCGTCTGCCGCAGAAGCCGCGCGGCGCTTCGTTTTTTGTTCAGCAGGCCGGCGCCGATCGCGCCAGCATGTAATTTGCCCATACTCCGGAGGTTTTATGACACGCATTTTCGCACCACGCCCGCTGCCCCTGCTGCTCTGCGCAGCGGCTGCTCTGACATCCTTTAGCGCACTGGCCTTTCAGCAAAGCGGTAAGATCACCGCCGGTTCGGACATGACCTTTTTTCCTTACGAGTACATGGAAAACAATAAGCCAGCCGGTTTTGACATCGAGCTGCTCGATGGTCTGGCGAAGACTATGGGCCGTGAAGCAGTGAATATCGATACCCGCTTCCCCAACCTGATCCCCGGGCTGCAGGGCGGGCGCTTCGATATCACCAACTCGTCGATGTACATTACCGCCGAACGCCTGAAGGTGATCGATATGGTGCCGTACCTGAAAAGTGGGGAAGCGATCCTCGCCCGCAAAGGCGGCGACTACCAGCCTAAGACCCCGGAAGACTTCTGCGGGCATAAAATCGGCTCGATGGGCGCCACCTCGTGGCTGGCGCAATTGCAGAAGCTTTCCGCCGACTACTGCGTGAAGAAGGGGTTGAAGCCGATTGCGCTGAGCGTTTATACCACCGACCCGCAGACCACCCAGGCGCTGTTGTCGCGCGCGGTGGATGCGCAGATCACCGACGCCGCCGTGGCGCGCGGGGTGGTGGAAAAACTGGGTGACCGGGTGGTTATCTCCTCTGATACGCTGATCTATCCGGTGCTGAACGGCTTTGGCGTTAAAAAAGGCAATACTGAGGTGAAAACCGCCCTCGAAGAGGCGCTGAAAAAATACAGCGCGACGCCGGAATATGCCGCCCTGCTGAAGAAATATCACTTCCAGGCGCCGACGGCGGACGATCTGCAGACCCTGATGCCGAAAGCGGAGTAATGCCCATGCGCGATTCCGATGAAGAGCAGATCCGCATCGACCTGGCGGCCACCTTTCGCATCATTGCCCATCTTGGCATGCATGAGGCGGTGGCCAACCATTTCAGCGCCGCGCTCTCCGCCGACGGGAAAACGTTTTTACTCAACCCGAAGTGGAAACACTTTTCGCGCATCCGCGCCAGCGATCTGCTGGTGCTGAACGCCGATGATGAAGGTTGCGCCGCGCGCCCTGACGTCGATGCCACCGCGTGGGCTATTCACGGGCAGATCCATCAGCGGCTCCCGGACGTGCGGGTGGTTCTGCATCTGCACCCGGTGTACACCACCAGCCTCGCCTGTCTGGCGACGCCGCAGATCCTGCCCATCGACCAGAACACGGCCCGCTATTTTAACCGGGTCGCCGTCGATACCCTGTACGGCGGGATGGCGGACACCGCGGCAGAAGGCGCCCGGCTGGCGGGCCTGCTGGCGGACAAACGCCGCCTGCTGATGGGGAATCACGGGGTGCTGGTGACCGCCCCGACCATCGGCGAGGCGTTCGATGATATCTGGACCCTGGAGCGCGCCTGTCAGATCCTGATCACCGCCTGGTCCACCGGCCAGCCTCTGAAGGTTCTGTCAGACGCGGTAGCGGAAAAAACGGCCCAGGACTGGGAGAAGATTGCCGATTTCTCGCGGCAGCATTTTGCCGAAATGAAGCAGTTAATGATCGACCTCGATCCCTCCCTGGTGGACTAACCCCGCGCCTGCCCGGGTCAGCCCGGGCCGTCGCTGGCTGCCGCCAGCAGCGGCACGATGATATCGCTGAGCGGTGTCGGAATGCCGTGCTGACGCCCGCGACGCTGCACCACGCCGTTACGAATATCCCACTCCAGCGGTCGGCCATTCAGGCGATCGATCAGAATAGAGGTGCTTAAGTCGGCAGGCGCCCGGTGAAAGCCGGCGATAATCTCCTCCGGCACGCTGTCGCCCAGGGCGGCCCCTTCCGCCCGCGCTACCTGCAGACATTCGCGCAAATAAGCCAGTCCGAGGGCAGTGATGTCTTCCCGGGCAAACATCCCGGCGCGGCGTCCGGTCAGCACCATCAGTCCGGCTACGGCGTTCTGCAACAGTTTACGCCAGGCCACGGTGGTAAAATCCGCCGCCAGGTCCACCGCGCAGCGGGTCCCCGCCAGCGCCTGCTGCACTCGCTCTGCCCCCGGCAGATCCGGGAGGGTCAGGCGCGGCGTGGCGCGCAGCCAGACAGAGGCATCGGCATCGCGCTGCGCCGGAAACCAGACCACCGAGGGCAACACCGTCGCGCCGCCGGTCAGGGGGGCAAACTGCTGGCGCTGCTCAACGCCGTTTTGCAGCACGCACACCACGGTGTCCGTGGAACACAGGGCCGTCAGCCAGGAGGCGATGGCCTCCGTCTGGGTAGTTTTCACCGCGACAAAGACCAGGTCGAAGGGGGCGGCTATCGCCGTTGGGTCGGTGTGCACCGGGCCGGGCACCACGATCTCGCCCTCGTCAGTGCGCAGCACCAGCGCCGAATGGGCGGTACGCCCGCAGACCATCGGCGCCCTCCCCACCTCAAACAGGGCGGCGGCGATAGTCGTGCCGATGGCGCCGGGACCAATAAGTGCAACCTTAGGAAATGCTGTCATGCCGAAGACCTCCTGGTGATTCACCGCCCTGGTTGGGCAAAGATTGCCCTCCACAGTAGCGAGAAAGACCGGAGGTCGGCAAGCGGCGCGTCGGGAAAAGCCATTCGCTTTCCCCGACAGCGGTCTAGTAACGCACGCAGACGGATTTGGTTTCGCACCAGCCGTCGAGCCAGTCAGGGCCGAAATCGCGGCCGGTACCAGACTGCTTCATGCCGCCGAAAGGCAGGTTGGCGTCAATCAGGGTATGGCTGTTGACCCATACCGTCCCAGCCTGCAGACGGTCGGTGTAGTTCAGGGCCTGGGTCAGATCGCGGGTCCAGACGCTGGCGGTCAGGCCATAATCGCTGTCGTTGGCCAGACGCAGCGCCTCCTCGCCGTCGGCCACCCGCACCAGGTTCACCACCGGGCCAAACACCTCCTCACGGGTGAGGCGCAGCCCGGCGTCGGGGTTAACCACCAGCGTCGGCGGAATATAATACCCCCCCGCATCCGGTCCGGCGCTGCCGCTGATGAGCTCTGCCTTCTGCTGGCGAGCCTCTTCGAGGTAGGCCGCCACCTTGTCGCAGTGGGCCCGGGAGACCACCGGGTTGATCTGCGCCGTCTCCTGCATCCCCGGCCCCACCTGCAGCGATTTTACCGCCTGCTCGAAACCGCTGACCAGGGTGTCAAACAGCGGCGCTTCGATGTAGATCCGCGAGCTGGCGGCGCAGACCTGCCCCTGATTGAGGAAGCTACCGGTCATCAGCCCCTCAATAACCCACTGGGGATCGGCATCTTTGAGCACAATCGCCGGGTTCTTGCCGCCCAGCTCCAGCGTCACGCGAGTCAGGCGGTCGGCGGCCACGCGGGCGATCTGTTTCCCGGTCGCCGTCGAGCCGGTAAAGCTGACCTTCGCTACCTGCGGATGGGCGGTCAGCGCCGCGCCGCAGCCCGCGCCGCTGCCGGTGACCACGTTGAATACCCCGTCAGGTATTCCCGCCAGGGTCGCCAGCTCCGCCACCCGCAGCAGGGTCAGCGGGGTGGTTTCAGAAGGTTTGATGACGATCGAACAGCCTGCCGCCAGGGCCGGCATGACCTTCCACATGCCGATCATCAGCGGGAAATTCCACGGGACGATGCCCGCCACCACCCCGACCGGCTCTTTTTTGGTCCACGCCTGGTAACGCGCCCCTTGCGGGAACGGGATCGACACGTCCAGCGTCCGGCCGCTGATCTTGGTGGTCAGCCCCGCGGTGTAGCGCATCCAGTTCAGGGTGCAGCCGACCTCAAAGGCGCGAGAGATCGCAATGGATTTGCCCTGCTCAAGGGTTTCCAGTTGCGCCAGCTCTTCGCCGTGCTGCTCCACCAGGTCGGCAAAACGCAGCAGGATGCGTTCACGGTCGGCCGGGGTGCGCCCGGCCCAGCGGCGATCGACAAAAGCGCGCCAGGCGGACATTACCGCCCGGTCAACATCCGCCGGGCTGGCGTCGGCGGTGGTGGCAATCGCCTGCCCGGTGGCCGGATCCCAGACGGTTAACCGGTTTTCGCTCTGCGCGGCGCAGGGAGCGCCGTCGATATACAGGCCATGCTGACGGTCTAAAAACTGCTGGACGCTGGCAAGCAGCGCTATCTGAGAGGTGGACATACCCTTTCCTTATTCTTCGCGGATAGTGCTTTCAGTCTATGTCCGGTTGGCGGCTGGCGCTTTTTTCTCTGTGACATTCGTTTGCGCCGCTGTGACAGTCGCCGCAAATCCGCGGCTTACCCTGGCAGAAATGTGCCGCAGGTAATAGTTCTTTCATATACCCGCCATCGCGGCCTTGCCTGAGGCGGCATAAATGCAACAATGCGGAAACATTGTTATTACAGGAGAAGGGCGAATGATGACCACGGCAGAGGGGGGGCTGGCGTACCAGCGCTGGCTGGCGACGATCAATCAGGTCTGCGGCCATTTCGCCGCCCGGCCGCTGGAGGGGCGCTTCCACGGCGAGATTGACGCCCGCTACGCCGGTAACCTCAAGGTCAGCACGGTCACCGCCGCCGGCGTTAATCTCTACCGCACACACAATGAGATAAAACGCGATAACGACGCCTGGTTCTACACCGTATTTCAGCTTGCCGGCGAAGCCATCATCGAACAGGACGATCGCCAGGTGACGCTGGCGGCAGGCGATATCACGTTAATCGACGCCGCCCGCCCCTGCTCGATTGTCTGGCAGCAGACCTCGCGTCAGGCCTCCCTGCTGCTGCCGCGCCAGCGGGTGGCGCCATCAGGCAACATCGCCACCGCCTGCCGGCTGGACAAATCCCTGCCAATGGTGCAGCTCAGCCAGCGACTGCTGCTGGAAAGCATGGGCGGCACGGCGCTCTCCGCCAGCGAGAGTGAAGCGGCGCTGGAGGCGATCGCCTGCCTGTTACGCCCGGTGCTGCATCAGCGCGAGCCTGCCCCTTCCCGGCGGGAAAAGCAGTTTCAAAAGATTATTGCCTTAATCGATGCGTCCATTCAGTCGGAGCATTTGCGCCCGGAGTGGCTGGCCAGCGAGGCGGGGATGTCGGTACGCAGCCTGTACCGGCTGTTTGCCGACAAAGGGCTGGTGGTGGCGCAGTATATTAAGAACCGGCGGTTGGATCTGTGCGCCCGGGCGCTACAGAATGCCCATGACGACGAAAAGCTGGCGGGGATCGGCTACCGCTGGGGCTTCAGCGACCACAGCCATTTCTCCACCGCCTTTAAGCAGCGCTTTGGCGTCTCGCCGGGCGAATACCGCAAGCGCTGCCGCTGATCATTTACGCCGCCACTGGCCGTTCAGCCCCTGGACGTACTCCCCGGGCTGAGCCCGGGCCACCAGCTTCTGCCCGGCCATTTTCGCCACTTCATCTACCGGCAGATTGTTGTCATCCGCCAGCTGCTGGTAGCTTTCGCTGCGCGCGGCGTTGATCTGCTTCACCAGCGCTAAGGTCTCTTTATCCTGGCGCAGCGGCGCCAGATAGCCATTCAGCGTTTCCCCCACCCGCCCCTGCTGCCGCGCTTCGCTCAGGGTCAACGCCAGCGCGGGCGCGCTGAGTAAGGTCAGCGCCAGCGCTGCGCTTAACAGTCGTTTTCTCATCGTCGCCTCAGAACAGATCGCTGCGGGATTTCAGCAGATTTTCCACATCCTTATCGACCTTGATATGGATCTCATGCTCAATTTTGACATTCATATTAATGGTGATGGGCTCTTTCGATGCCGCAATTTCGATACGCGGCGTACAGCCGGCGAGCAGCATCGGCGCCACCATGGCCAGTAGCAACTTCTTCATTTAGGTTCCTTACATGTCTTACCGTCCGTACAGCGCCGCACGGGCAGCATGGCATTCTGTTCGAGCCACGCCTGTAAATTGTCGCCGAAGCGTAAACTGCGCCACAGGTCGAAAATATTCTCTTCATGAGCGTAGTTTAAATGCACGGTACTGCTTTTCCCGTCCACCCGGCTGGTACCGTTGATGGTGGCCTTAAGCGTCAATACGCCCAGATTGTCGAGGTTAATCCGCGTCCACGAGCGGGAGATCTCCATATAGCGCAGCCAGTTAATCGCCGCCCCGGCGGAGACATTGTCCGCCACCAGCGCATCGGCAGTGTCTTTATCCAGCCGCAGGGTCATCGGCCCGTCATTACGCAGCCAGCCGTCGTGGATGATCCATTGGTTGTTTTCCAGCCACAGCGGCAGCGCGCCGCTCACCGCCCCGGACATGGCGAACTGCTTCACCTTGACGGCGCTGGTGAGTTCGCTGCTGGAGATATGTTGCAGACGGATCAGCGCCGGGTCGCGCTGCGGCATGCGCAGCTGCAGCAGGGTCAGTTTTCCGCCTAACAGATCGACGCTGACGTCGCTGAGCTGCAGCGGATTGGCCTCACTCCACGGCCAGGTGCCCTGCAGGTCCGCCGTCAGATTGCGCGCGGTAACCTGGTTGACGATTTCGCCAATACGCAGGGAGACCGGACGGCGGGTGCCCAGCTGCCAGTGTCCGTCGCTGAAACGGAATGGCAGCACGAAGTCGACGCCGTTAATCTGGTTATCCGGCATCCAGGCGCTGCCGCCCTTCAGCACGCCGTGGCCGCCCGCCTCAAATCCCTGCCCGGCTGCTGCCGAAAAGGCCACCTGCGCATAGAGACTCCCTTCCCGCAGATTCATCTTCCAGTCCGGTGGCACCAGCGGCTGGAACACCGTCAGCGACTGTTTTGGCCACCACGCCTGGCCGCGCAGCCGTTCGCCGTCCCAACGCCCGGTCAGCCGCACCGGGCCAATGGCATCGGCGTGCAGGGCGCCGGTGAACTGGAACCACGTCGGGTCCCGGCCGTCGAGGGCAAATTTCAGCGTTGACGCCGGGAGATAGCTGCCGCCGGAGAAGGTGGTTTTGGCCGCGTCCAGCGACAGCGCGCCGGTCAACCGCGGGTGCTGGGCATCACGCAGCCAGCGGATCGGCTGCTCGAGCGTCAGACGCGGCGTACTGACCCGCATCGTGCCGTACTCGAGCTTATCGAAGCCGGTGGAGAGGCTGCTCAGGGTAATAGCATTGTCGCGCCACTCCCCGCTGCCCTTCACATCCCAGCGCGCCTGCATCGGGGTGAAGTGTCCCTCACCCCAGTAGCGCCATTGCCAGCGGCCGCTGTCAGGCAGAAAATCGCTCGCCTGACCGTCCAGATGCAGCGTAAAGTCGCCCATCTGCTGCTCATGGGCGCGGAGGATCGCCTGCAGGCGGCCATCGACGCCCTGCTGGGTCACTTTCACCCCAGCCAGCGGCCAGCGAATTTCATCAATATTCAGCGCATCGATCACTCGTCCGCGCGAACGCAGCAGCGCCCCGGGATGAAACGCCAGCTGCGGGCTGACCAGCGACCCGCTGAGCTGCGCCGGCAGCGCCGCGTAGAAGATCATCTCCCCCAGCTTGGCCTCGCCGGTGAGCCGCAGCGGCATGTCGCTGTTATCCATGCTTAGCTTGCCCGGACCGATATTCAGCACCGCGTTGCCTTTGCCGGCATGCCCCTCGGTGAGGACATTTAAGCGACCGCTGACGGTCATCTGCTCGGTCCCCTGCTGCCAGTTACCCACCGACAATGCGACGCGCCCGCTGAGCGGGTAGTTCTGGTAGCGGGTGCGCCAGCGGCCGTCGCTGATGGTGATCCGCTCCGGGGTGATCTCCCACGGCAGGTCCAGGATCGGCTCTACCTCGCCGCGCGGCGTCACCAGCAGCTGGCCGCGATTGTGCTGCCACTCGAGCTCGGCATCGATCCATTCCGCGGTTTGTGGAAATTCAAAGGTGCCCTGCATCTGGCCGTCGACCGGCAGACCATCCGGTACCAGCGGCAGGTGGAAGGTTCCCACCAGCTTCACCGGCGGCTGATCGTCAGTCAGCCGGGCGCTGAACTGGCTGACGGTGAGGGCCTGGCCGCGCAGGCGCGCCTGCAGACTCAGTTCCTTACCGGCAAAGCCGATGTCCTGCTGCACTGGCGTCAACGACATCACCAGCCGCCCCTGCCATTTCTCCCACGGCGACAGCCGCAGGTTATCAATCGTTAACCAACTGTAGGGCAACATCGATTGCCATTCGGCGAGGGTGCGCGGCGATCCCGGCGTGGGCTCGCTGGCCGGCAGTTTGCTCAGACAAGCGCTGTTGATGTCCAGCTGGCCAATATGCAGCCGCCAGCGGCTGGGACGCGAAAGGCGGGTATCGGTCACCCGGGCGAGTTCACAGTCGCCCACCAGATAGCGCAGGTCGGGGATCAGCAGAGCCGACCGCGTCAGACGCGGGCTCTCCTGCAACGAGATACGAGTGCCCACAGGCAGCCAGATGCCCGCCAGCGTCGGCACCCAGTGGGTCAGCGTCAACAGCAGCGTTAGCGGCAATAACACCAGCACTAACACCAGCGCGATGGCGGCTTTATATTTACCCTTCATGGGCAGTTAATATCCTGATTCAACATAAGTAAAAGCCGAATGGCGCCCATTGTGACACGTTCGACCAGTGAGTGAAAGTTTGCGACCTGTTAAAGCATAGTTGCCAGCCGGTATCGCGGCGCGGCGATCGGCCGTCATCATTTAGCTTTTGTTTAAGCAGCGCCTGCCACACTCCAGCCAGACAGAAATGGCTTGCGGGAGAGACCGTGTCGTTAATTATCTCGCTCTTTGAGAGCGCACAGGGCCACTATCCATTGGTATTACTAATGGTTTTCCTGCTCACCTTCACTAAATCCTGCGCGCTGGTGTCGCTGGCGATCCCGGGCACCTCCGGCCTGCTGCTGTTGGGGACATTCGCTTCCGCCAGTCTCGGTCATTTCCTGTTAATGTGGTCCAGCGCCAGCCTCGGCGCCATCGGCGGATTCTGGCTCTCGTGGTGGTTAGGCGTTCGCTATCGTCACCGCCTCACACAGTTACGCTGGCTCACCGCCGAGCGGCTGGCCCGCAGCCGACTCTTTTTTCAGCGCCGCGGGCTGTGGGCGGTCTTTTTCAGTCGCTTCCTCTCTCCCCTGCGCGCCACCCTGCCCCTGGTCAGCGGCGCCAGCGGCCTGCCGCTGTGGTCGTTTCAGCTGGCTAACGTCAGCTCCGGTCTGCTGTGGCCGTTTCTGCTGCTCTCCCCCGGCGCTTTAAGCCTCAGTTTGTGGTGAAAAAACTTTGTCTTTCAAAGAGATTCCGCAAATCCGCGATATGCTCTAGAATTAGCATAAGCACCTGCCAATTAAACTATTTTTTAATAATTGTATGATTATTTTAAATATGCTACCGTGACGTTATAATCACTGGAGAAAAGTCTTATGAAAATCGCGGTTTACAGTACGAAGCAGTACGATAAAAAGTACCTGCAGCACGTGAATGATACCTACGGCTTTGAACTGGAATTCTTCGACTTCCTGCTGACAGCGAAGACCGCTAAAACCGCCAACGGTTGCGAAGCGGTGTGTATCTTCGTCAATGACGACGGCAGCCGCCCGGTGCTGGAAGAGCTGAAGGCCCACGGCGTGAAGTATATCGCTCTGCGCTGCGCCGGATTTAACAACGTCGACCTCGAGGCGGCAAAAGAGCTTGGCCTGCGCGTGGTCCGCGTCCCGGCGTACTCGCCGGAAGCCGTCGCTGAGCATGCGATCGGTATGATGATGTCGCTCAACCGTCGCATCCACCGCGCCTATCAGCGTACCCGTGATGCCAACTTCTCCCTCGAAGGCCTCACCGGTTTCACCATGTATGGTAAAACCGCCGGGGTGATCGGCACCGGGAAAATTGGCGTGGCGATGCTGCGGATCCTCAAAGGTTTCGGCATGCGCCTGCTGGCGTTCGACCCGTACCCAAGCGCCGCCGCGCTGGAGCTGGGGGTGGAATATGTCGACCTCGCTACACTGTACAAGGAGTCGGACGTGATCTCCCTGCACTGCCCGCTGACCGACGAAAACTACCATCTGCTCAATCGCGAGGCGTTTGACCAGATGAAGGACGGGGTGATGGTGATTAACACCAGCCGCGGCGCGCTGATCGACTCCCAGGCGGCCATCGACGCCCTGAAGCACCAGAAAATTGGCGCGCTGGGGCTGGATGTTTATGAGAACGAACGCGATCTGTTCTTTGAAGACAAATCCAACGATGTGATCCAGGACGACGTTTTCCGCCGCCTCTCCGCCTGTCACAACGTGCTGTTCACCGGCCACCAGGCGTTCCTCACCGCTGAGGCGCTGATCAGCATTTCGGAGACCACCCTGGGCAACCTGCAGCAGGTCGCCAACGGCGAAACCTGCCCGAACGCCATCGTCTGATTCCTTTCCCTTTTGTGCTCCTCTCCCGGGGGGGAGCACATTCAGATAATCCCCACAGATCCCCGCTGCGATACCGTTACACTGGCTTGGTTTTATTAGTAATGTGAATGTTTTGGAGTGAAAATGAACAAATTGGCGGCGCTACTGGCGGCAGGTATGCTGTTGTCCGGCTGTGTCTATAACAGTAAGGTGTCCACCGGCGCGGAACAGCTGCAGCATCATCGCTTCGTGCTGACCAGCGTCAACGGCCAGGCGGTCAACGCCGGCGACCGGCCGCTGGAGCTGAGCTTCGGCGAGAAGATGGCTATTACGGGCAAGATGTATGTTTCGGGCAATATGTGCAACGGTTTTAGCGGGGAAGGCAAGGTGTCGGACGGCGAGCTGAAGGTGAAGTCGCTGGCGATGACCCGGATGCTGTGCCACGATGCCCAGCTTAATACCCTTGACGCGACGATCGGCAAGATGTTGCGCGAAGGCGCGCAGGTCGATCTGACGGAAAACCAGTTGACGCTGGCGACCGCCGACCAGACGCTGGTCTATAAGCTCGCCGACCTGATGCATTAGCCGGCCTTGAGGTGCCGCTGACGCTGCCCCGCGATGGGGCCGCCGTTAGTAGCCGCAGCTGCCGCCCGCCAGCGCCTGCTCGCTGCAGCGTTTGCCGTTCGGCAGCGCGCACATGCCAATCGCCGAACCATCGAGCTGACGAGCCACCGATAACGAGCCGCCTATCATGGCGCAGTTGGCCTGACCGGCGTCGCTCATCGCCGCCCGCATGCCTGGCGTGACGTGCGCCGCCGTGGCCTGCTGAACGGGTTCACTACTGCACGCCGACAGCAACAGCGCCGCACAACCAACTAATATCGCAGCTCGCATTCTCTCTCCCCTCGGAAACGTCTTAAAAAAGCAAACCCCAGAATAATAGGCAGCGTGGCGGGCGGCGTCGAGGGGGGAAGTACGTATTTATGCGCCTCATTAACATTTTCTAGCAAATTTTCGCCGAAAGCTTGATCTGCTCCGGCCTGGTCGCCGGGCGCACGTGACTCGACACTCGGCAGGAAGCCATTTTCTCCGCGAACCATGCAAAATATTGATCTGGTCACGGGTGGCCGGCGCATTGAGGACACAAATGCAAAAATGGCCGCGCCAACGGTTTGCTAAACTACCCCTTATATAATTACAGGGCGCGTCGCGGTTTCACGTGTCCATTCTTTTGCGCAATGTAAGGGTGTCTTCATATGATTACGATTGATGGTAATGGCGCGGTCGCTTCCGTCGCGTTTCGCACCAGTGAAGTTATCGCCATCTACCCGATCACGCCCAGTTCAACGATGGCGGAACAGGCCGACGCCTGGGCCGGCAATGGGCTGAAAAACGTCTGGGGCGATGTTCCCCGCGTGGTCGAAATGCAGTCGGAGGCAGGCGCCATTGGCGCCGTACATGGCGCGCTGCAGACCGGCGCCCTCTCCACCTCCTTTACCTCATCGCAGGGTCTGCTGCTGATGATCCCCACGCTGTACAAACTGGCCGGCCAGCTGATGCCGTTTGTGCTGCACGTCGCCGCCCGCACCGTCGCCACCCACGCGCTATCGATCTTCGGCGATCATTCCGACGTCATGGCCGTGCGGCAGACCGGTTGCGCCATGCTGTGCGCCAGCAGCGTCCAGGAGGCGCAGGATTTTGCGCTGATCTCGCATATCGCCACCCTGCAAAGCCGGGTGCCGTTTATTCATTTCTTTGATGGTTTCCGCACCTCGCACGAAATCAACAAAATCGCCCCGCTGGCGGATGACACCATTCGCGCCCTGCTACCGCAGGATAAAATCGCCGAGCATCGCCAGCGCGCGCTCAATCCGGAACACCCGGTGATCCGCGGAACCTCGGCCAACCCCGACACTTACTTCCAGTCCCGGGAGGCCACCAATCCGTGGTACGACGCGGTCTATAACCATGTTGAGACGGCGATGAACGACTTCGCCGCCGCCACCGGCCGTCAGTACAAACCGTTTGAGTTTTACGGCCACCCGCAGGCAGAGCGCGTGATCGTCATTATGGGTTCGGCCATCGGTACCTGCGAAGAGGTGGTTGATGAACTGCTGAGCCGCGGCGAGAAAGTCGGCGTGCTGAAAGTGCGCCTCTATCGCCCATTCTCCGCCGCCCACCTGCTGGCAGCGCTGCCGGAAAGCGCCCGGGCGGTAGCGGTGCTCGATCGCACCAAAGAGCCTGGCGCGCTTGCCGAGCCGCTGTATCTCGATGTGATGACCGCCCTGGCGGAAGCCTTTAACCGCGGCGAGCGCGAGACGCTGCCGCGCACCATCGGCGGCCGCTATGGCCTCTCCTCCAAGGAGTTCGGCCCGGAATGCGTGCTGGCGGTATTTAGTGAACTGCAGTCCGCTCAGCCGAAGCCACGCTTTACCGTCGGTATCTATGATGACGTGACCAATCTGTCGCTGCCGCTGGGAGAAAATACCCTGCCAGCAGAGGCCAAGCTCGAGGCCCTGTTCTACGGTCTCGGCAGCGATGGCAGCGTGTCAGCCACCAAAAACAACATCAAAATCATCGGCAACTCGACCCCGTGGTTCTCGCAGGGCTATTTTGTCTATGACTCGAAGAAAGCGGGCGGCCTCACCGTCTCGCATCTGCGCGTCAGCGAAAAACCGATTCGTTCTTCGTATCTGATTTCGCAGGCTGATTTCGTCGGCTGCCACCAGCTACAGTTTATCGATAAATACCAGATGGCCGAGCGGCTGAAGCCCGGCGGTATTTTCCTGCTTAACACGCCTTACGGCGCCGATGAGGTCTGGTCTCGCTTGCCGCAGGAAGTCCAGGCCACTCTGAATCAGAAAAAAGCGCGTTTTTACGTGGTCAACGCGGCGAAAATCGCCCGCGAGTGCAGCCTCGGCGCGCGCATTAATACCGTGATGCAGATGGCGTTCTTCCATCTCACCCGCATCCTGCCGGGCGACAGCGCGCTGGCGGAACTGCAGGCGGCGATCGCCAAAAGCTACAGCAGCAAAGGCCAGGAGCTGGTGGAACGCAACTGGCAGGCGCTGGCCCTGGCCCGGGAATCGCTGGCGGAAGTGCCGCTCCAGCCAGTGAACGCCAGCAGTCCGAACCGCCCGCCGGTCGTCTCCGACGCCGCGCCGGATTTCGTCAAAACAGTCACCGCCGCGATGCTGGCCGGCCTCGGCGATGCGCTGCCGGTCTCCGCCCTGCCGCCGGACGGCACCTGGCCCATGGGCACCACGCGCTGGGAGAAACGCAATATCGCCGAAGAGATCCCCATCTGGAAGGAAGCGCTGTGTACGCAGTGCAACCACTGCGTCGCCGCCTGCCCGCACTCGGCGATCCGCGCCAAAGTGGTCGCGCCGGAAGAGATGGAGAACGCCCCTGCCAGTCTGCACTCGCTGGACGTCAAATCCCGCGATATGCGCGGACAAAAATACGTTCTGCAGGTCGCCCCGGAAGACTGCACCGGCTGCAACCTGTGCGTTGAAGTGTGCCCGGCGAAAGATCGCCAGAACCCGGAGATCAAGGCCATCAATATGATGTCGCGCCTGGAGCATGTGGAAGAGGAGAAGGTCAATTACGATTACTTCCTCAACCTGCCGGAAATCGACCGCACAAAACTGGAGCGGATAGATATTCGTACCTCGCAGCTGATCAGCCCGCTGTTTGAATACTCCGGTGCCTGCTCCGGCTGTGGCGAAACGCCGTATATCAAACTGCTGACCCAGCTGTATGGCGATCGGATGTTGATTGCCAATGCTACCGGCTGCTCCTCCATTTACGGCGGCAACCTGCCCTCGACGCCGTATACGACCGACGCCAACGGCCGCGGCCCGGCATGGGCCAACTCGCTGTTTGAGGATAACGCTGAATTCGGGCTCGGCTTCCGCTTAACCGTCGACCAGCACCGTCAGCGCGTGATGCGCCTGCTGAGCGAATTTGCCGACAAACTGCCGGCAGAGTTGAACGCGGCGTTACATGCCGAGGCGACGCCGGAAGTACGCCGCGAACAGGTGGCGGCCCTGCGCCAGGCGCTGGCCGGCGTGGACGGCGCTGAAGAGCTGCTGACCGATGCTGACGCGCTGGTGGAGAAATCCGTCTGGCTGATCGGTGGCGACGGCTGGGCCTACGATATTGGCTTCGGCGGTCTGGATCATGTGCTGAGCCTGACGGAAAACGTCAACATTCTGGTGCTGGATACCCAGTGTTACTCCAACACCGGCGGCCAGGCGTCAAAAGCCACCCCGCTGGGGGCGGTCACTAAGTTTGGCGAACACGGTAAACGCAAGGCGCGCAAAGATCTGGGCGTCAGCATGATGATGTACGGTCATGTCTATGTGGCGCAGATTTCGCTGGGCGCGCAGCTGAACCAGACGGTGAAAGCGATTCAGGAAGCGGAAGCCTATCCGGGACCGTCGCTGATCATCGCCTACAGTCCTTGCGAAGAGCACGGCTACGATCTGGCGCTCAGCCACGATCAGATGCGTCAGCTGACCGCCACTGGATTCTGGCCGCTCTACCGCTTCGACCCGCGTCGCGCTGACGAAGGCAAACTGCCGCTGGCGCTGGATTCTCGTCCGCCGTCCGACGCGCTGGCCGAGACGCTGCTCAACGAGCAACGCTTCCGTCGCCTGAACGCCCAGCAGCCGGAGGTGGCGGAGCAGTTGTGGAAAGACGCCGCCGCCGATCTGCAGAAACGGTATGACTTCCTCGCCCAGCTGGCCGGCAAAGCGGAGAAATCACCGAGCGAAAGCTAAGGTTATTTTCCATCCTGCAGCCATAAAAAAAGCCCGAACATGTTGTTCGGGCTTGTCGTTTTACCGATAAACAAAATCATTCCGCAGAATGAGACGGCAACAATAAATAATTGGCATGACAATAAAGGCATATAACGTGCGAATAATACGTGATTACCCTGGGCATGTATAATTTTTATTTTGTATATTATCCACGGATATATTCAGCATAATTATCACCATTTCTTTGGTATTATTTATTTTAGATTTTACTTATATCGTAACAATTGAGTCTTACCATATCTCAGACCGCTCCTTTAGCATGAGTTCACTTCCTTCCCGGAAGCTAAAACATAAAAACAGTTAAAGGAATTTCTTCATGAAAAGAAAAGTACTGGCCCTCGTTATTCCGGCTTTATTAGCCGCCGGTGCCGTCCATGCGGCGGAAATTTATAATAAAGACGGAAATAAATTAGATCTCTATGGCAAGGTAGACGGTCTGCACTATTTCTCCAGCGACTCGAAAAAAGACGGCGATCAAACTTATTTGCGTTTCGGCTTTAAAGGCGAAACCCAGATCAACGATATGCTTACCGGCTATGGTCAGTGGGAATATAACGTTCAGGCCAACAACACCGAGAGCTCCAGCGATCAGGCGTGGACCCGTCTGGCATTCGCGGGTATCAAAGTCGGCGATTACGGCTCCTTCGACTACGGTCGTAACTACGGCGTGCTGTACGACGTCGAAGGCTGGACCGATATGCTGCCGGAGTTCGGCGGCGACTCCTACACCTATGCGGATAACTTTATGGCAGGCCGCGCCAACGGCGTCGCGACCTACCGCAACAGCGATTTCTTTGGCCTGGTGGAGGGTCTGAACTTTGCCCTGCAGTATCAGGGTAAAAACGAAGGTCAGAACGCGCAGGATATCAACGTCGGCACCAATAACCGCAGCAGCGACAGCGATGTTCGCTTCGACAATGGCGATGGCTTCGGTCTCTCCACCTCTTATGACTTCGGCATGGGCATCAGCGCGGCAGCGGCCTACACCTCTTCTGACCGTACCAACGATCAGATGACCCAGACCAACGCCCGCGGCGATAAAGCCGAAGCCTGGACCGCCGGCCTGAAGTACGACGCCAACGATATCTACCTGGCGACCATGTACTCAGAAACCCGCAATATGACCCCGTACGGCAATGACGGCGTGGCCAACAAAACGCAAAACTTCGAAGTCACCGCGCAGTATCAGTTCGACTTCGGCCTGCGTCCGGCCATCTCCTACCTGCAGTCCAAAGGCAAAGATCTCTATAATAACGGCCGCTACGCCGATAAAGATCTGGTCAAATATATGGACGTTGGCGCTACCTATTACTTCAACCGTAATATGTCTACCTACGTTGATTACAAAATCAACCTGCTGGATGACAACGACAGCTTCTACAAAGACAACGGTATCTCTACCGACAACATCGTCGCCCTGGGCCTGGTTTACCAGTTCTGATGCGCCAGCCCGCCGGTTCCGGCGGGCTTCTTCCTCCCGCCGTACAGTAGATAAAACAAAACAATATATCCCGCTGGTTAAAATAGCCGTCCATTTAGTGATATAGTCGTGCTCAGTCAGTGCTTGCCCGAGGACGTCCACCATGCATCATCACCCGGTAAAATCATCCCGAATTATCTCTGTCGCCTACGATGACGCCTCCGCCACACTGGAAATCTATTTTTATCACCAGCCGCCGTTGCAATATACCGGCGTGCCACCGCGTATTTTCCGCGATTTTTTACAGGTGGTGTCAAAAGGACGATTTTATGACGGCGTGATCAAAGGGAAATTCCCCGAACGCAAGCCACGTTAATGTCAAAGTGTGACCACGGTCATGATACAAAACGTGCTCTAATGCCGTACAATGTGAGGGGATACTTAAACAGGAGGTTTTTATGAGCAGAATGATTCTTGTCCCTATCGATATCTCTGATAAAGAATTTACTGAACGCATTATCAGTCACGTTGAATCGGAAGCACGGATTGACGACGCCGAGGTCCATTTCCTCTCCGTGATCCCTTCCCTGCCCTATTATGCCTCACTGGGAATGGCTTACACCGCTGAACTGCCGGGTATGGATGAGCTGCGCGAAGGAACGGAAACGCAGCTTAAAGAGATCGCCAAACAATTTTCCATCCCGGAAGATCGGATGCATTTTCACGTCGCCGAAGGGTCGCCAAAAGATAAGATCCTCGCGCTGGCCAAGTCGCTACCCGCCGACCTGGTGATCATCGCGTCGCACCGGCCAGATATCACCACCTATCTGCTGGGCTCCAACGCCGCCGCGGTGGTCCGCCACGCCGAGTGCTCAGTCCTGGTGGTGCGTTAACGCCACAGCCCGCCGCCCGGCGGGCTTTTTATTTCCGCTTACACCGCCTCCGCCTGCCTGCCCGCAGCGGAAAGTGCCGGAAAGATGCTGACATTCTGCCCCTGAATCCGTACCATACACGCCACGGTTGTCTGTCAGACCTCATTAATTGCTACGCGCCAGCGCCACGTTGTCCAGGCTGGCAGAACGCGTGCTCTTCTGATGCCACACTATGAATTGAGCCACTATTACATGCTGCAAAATCAAGAAATCAGTAAAAAAGAAAAATACAACATCGATAAGCTGCAGAAACGTCTGCGCCGCAACGTCGGTGAGGCGATTGCCGACTTCAATATGATTGAAGAGGGCGACCGCATTATGGTTTGTCTTTCTGGCGGCAAGGACAGCTATACCATGCTGGAGATCCTGCGTAATCTGCAGAAAAGCGCGCCCATCTCCTTCTCGCTGGTGGCGGTGAACCTCGATCAGAAACAGCCTGGGTTCCCGGAGCATATTCTGCCGGCGTATCTTGAGCAGCTGGGCGTGGAATACAAGATTGTCGAAGAGAATACCTACGGCATCGTCAAAGAGAAGATCCCGGAAGGGAAAACCACCTGCTCGCTGTGCTCTCGCCTGCGTCGCGGTATCCTCTACCGTACCGCCACCGAGCTCGGGGCGACCAAGATCGCCCTCGGCCATCATCGCGATGACATCCTGCAGACGCTGTTCCTGAATATGTTCTACGGCGGAAAAATGAAAGGGATGCCGCCGAAGCTAATGAGCGACGACGGCAAACACATCGTCATCCGCCCGCTGGCGTACTGCCGCGAAAAGGACATCGAGCGCTTCTCCCAGGCCAAAGGCTTCCCGATTATTCCGTGCAACCTGTGCGGTTCGCAGCCAAATCTGCAGCGTCAGGTGATCGCCGATATGCTCCGCGACTGGGATAAGCGTTATCCTGGGCGCATTGAAACCATGTTCAGCGCGATGCAGAACGTGGTGCCTTCACATCTGAGCGATGTCAATCTGTTTGATTTTAAAGGCATCACCCACGGCTCCGAGGTGGTGGACGGTGGCGATCTGGCGTTTGACCGGGAAGAGATTCCCCTGCAACCTGCCGGCTGGCAGCCGGAAGAAGAAGACGCCCGTCTCGATGAACTGCGTCTGAACGTGGTGGAAGTGAAGTAACCCTCACGCGTCTCAGGCAGCCGCCTGAGACGCACTAACCTGCCCTTACTTCAGCAGTCGAACGCGGCAGGCTTTGCCCTTAATCTTGCCATTTTGTAACTGCTTATACGCCTTCTGCGCCATATTCTGGCGGATCGCCACATAGACATGAGCCGGATGGACGGTAATTTTACCGATATCGGCGCCATCAAAACCCATATCCCCGGTCAGGGCTCCCAGCACATCTCCCGGGCGCATTTTCGCCTTTTTACCGCCGTCGATACACAGCGTGGCCATCTCCGCCGTCAGCGGCGCGATGGTGGTGTTGCCCGTCGGCGCCGGCAGCCAGTTCAGGGAGAGCTGCAGCATGTCGGCCAGGATCGTGGCGCGCTGCGCCTCTTCCGGCGCACAGAAGCTGATGGCCAGCCCTTGTTCGCCGGCGCGGGCGGTACGGCCGATGCGGTGAACATGCACCTCCGGATCCCAGGCCAGCTCGAAGTTCACCACCAGCGCGAGGGATTTGATGTCGAGGCCGCGGGCGGCGACGTCGGTCGCCACCAGAACCCGGACGCTGCCGTTGGCGAAGCGCACCAGCGTCTGATCGCGGTCGCGCTGCTCGAGATCACCGTGCAGCGACAAGGCGCTCTGCCCGGCGGCGTTGAGCGCATCGCAGACCGCCTGGCAATCGCGTTTGGTGTTGCAGAACACCACACAGGAGGCGGGTTGATGCTGGCTGAGCAGGCGCTGCAGCAGGGCAATCTTACCGTGGCGGGAAACTTCAAAGAACTGCTGCTCAATCGCCGGGAGCGCATCGACAGTGTCGATCTCAATTGTCTGCGGATTGCGCTGTACCCGGCCGCTGATCGCCGCGATTGCCGCGGGCCAGGTGGCGGAAAACAGCAGGGTCTGCCGGTCAGCCGGCGCGAAGCGGATCACCTCGTCGATGGCGTCGCTGAAGCCCATATCGAGCATGCGGTCCGCTTCATCCATCACCAGGGTCTGCAACGCGTCAAGGGAGACGGTCCCCTTCTGCAGATGATCGAGCAGACGGCCCGGGGTGGCGACGATGATATGCGGGGCGTGCTGGAGTGAATCTCGCTGGGCGCCAAAGGGCTGCCCGCCGCAGAGCACCAGAATCTTGATGTTCGGCAGGCAGCGCGCCAGGCGACGCAGCTCACCGGCAACCTGATCGGCCAGCTCGCGGGTCGGACACAGGACCAGCGACTGGGTTTCAAAGCGCGCCGGATCGATATGCTGCAGCAGACCCAGCCCAAATGCGGCCGTTTTTCCGCTGCCGGTTTTTGCCTGCACGCGCACATCTTTCCCCGCAAGGATCGCCGGCAGGGCGGCGGCCTGAACCGGGGTCATCGACAGATAACCCAGCTCATTAAGGTTGGCTAATTGGGCGGCAGGTAAAACAGTCAGGGTAGAAAAAGCGGTCACAATGTATTCTCGTATTAAAGGACGGACAATCTGCAGGCGCGTATCCTCGCAGATCTCCGCGCCTGATGCGACAATTTAATCGGCTCTTCGTCAGGCGGCGGATCGGGCTGCGGCTGCGGACGCGGTCGTGGGTCGGGTAAAGGAGCCGGATCGTTCGGCTCGGGTGAGATGGGGATAGACTGGGCTGTCAGCCCTGAAGCGTAATGCATAGAGGCCTCCCGGAGAGTAATACGGGCGTACCCGCAGGCTTAACGGCCTGAAGACCGTCGGGTGTCTTAGTAAGCGTAGAAGCTGGTCCGGAGAGCGCAAAAAAAAAGCCGACTCAACAAAGTCGGCGTCGTACGAATCAATTGTGCTATGCAGTAATTCAAAAAAGGAAGTAAGACAATATGGAGCGCAACGCCCATCGCTTGACGTTGCATTCACCTGCGAGAGAGATATTGCCCTGAATGGGTAGGTGGTTTATTGATTTCGCTCAAACATTGCCGGGTTTTCCCGGCAATGCGGCCGCTAAAAGGCGATTCTTTACAACCATTTACTGCGATGTAACCACCACGCAACACCACCGATGACAACAACTAACATCAGGCAGAAGAGGCTAAACCCCAGATGCCAGCTGTTTCCCGGGATCCCGCCAAGGTTGACGCCGAACAGGCCGGTTAAAAAGGTGCTGGGCAGAAACACCATCGCCATCAACGACATCGTGTAGGTCCGCCGCGCCAGCGACTCCTGCATAATCTGGGCGATCTCGTCGCTCATGATCGCCGTCCGGGCGATACAGCTGTCGATCTCATCCAGACCGCGCCCCAGCCGCTCAGCGATATCCTGCATCCGCCGCCGCTGATCGTCACTCATCCACGGCAGCCGCTCGCTGGCCAGTCGGGCGTAAACGTCGCGCTGCGGCGCCATATAGCGTCGCATCACAATCAGTTGCTTACGCAGCAGCGCGAGAAAACCGCGCGGTGGCACCTGTTGGTCAAGCAGGTCATCTTCCAGGTCGATAATGCGGTCGTGCAGCTGTTCGATAAACTCGCTGGCATGATCGGTCAGCGCATCGCAGACTTCCACCAGCCAGCTGCCGCCGTCCGTCGGGCCATTGCCCTCCTTCAGGTCACCCAGCACATCGTCCAGCGCCAGCACCTTGCGCTGACGGGTGGAGACGATCAGCCGCTCGTCCATATACAGACGCATCGCCACCAGCTGGTCGGGACGCTCATCGGTACTGCCGTTAATACAGCGCAGGGTGATCAGCGCCCCGTCGCCGATCCGCGTCACCCGTGGCCGGGTGCTCTCTCCCGCCAGGGCGTCACGCACGTTATTGGGCAGCAACGGGGTGGCCGCCAGCCAGTCGGCGCTGTCGCTGTGGGTATAATTCAGATGCAGCCAGCAGGGCTTGTCTTTGTCGATAATATCGTTATCGGTGAGCGGCTTCACGCCCCCCTGCCCGTCGAGCACCCACGCGAAGATCGCGTCCGGTATTTGCAACTCCGAGCCTTTAATCGCGTCCACTCAACCTCCGTTAATCCATACCTGTCACATTGCGCGCACTCTCTAAAGGTACGCGAAAGCGCGCTTTTTCGCTTTTTATTGCCCGGTAAGTAGGGCTAATAGCTTCATTAAAAAGCGCTTTCGCCCCGGGTCGCGCTGCACTCCTCATTTAACGTTAAAGCGTAGTGAAATCAAGTTCTTCCCGTTTTGCCGATCTCAATGCGTCTTTTTGCGGTTTATTTTGCCACTCATTGCTGTATTATGCTGTTTATTGCGTTAATTTGCGGAATCGCTTGCCATGCATAAGCTCGCCAGACAAAAACACATCCTCGACAGGCTGAGTGAAAACGGCCAGCTAAGCATCAGCGAACTGGTCGAAGGGCTACAGGTCTCCGCCGATACCATTCGCCGGGATCTGAGCGAGCTGGAAAAACAGGGTGTCCTGCAGAAAAGCCACGGCGGCGCCATCGCTCTTAACGTCCCGGCGATGACGCGCCAGGGTCGAAACGCCTTGCTCCCCCAGACCAAGCAGCGCCTGGGTCAGCAGGTCGCCGCGCGCATCCCCCTCGGCTCGACGCTGTTTCTCGACGCCGGAAGCACGGTGCTGGCGGTCGCCGCCCAGCTTAAAGGGCCAATGACCGTGATCACGCCTTCGCTGGATATCGCCCAGCTGTTTAGCGACCGTGCGGATATCCAGCTGATCCTGCTCGGCGGCCAGTGGGATAGTGAACAGCGACTGTTCGCCGGCAGCGCTACGCTGTCGCTTGTCGCCCGCTACCGCGCCGACATCGCCATTCTCGGCGCCTGCGCGCTTCATGCCGGGCTGGGGCTGAGCGCCAGCCAGGAGGCCGATGCTGACGTGAAGCGCGCCATGCTGGCCGCCAGCGCAGAGCACTGGCTGGTGGCAGACCATACCAAAGTCAACCATTGCGAGCCGTGGCTGGTGGCCGGGCTCAGCGATATTCACCATCTTTTTCTTGATCGTCCCTGGGCTGAGCTGGGGGATGACCCCGCCCTCTCTGTACACATTGCTGACGCTTAACCGCGTGGAGAACCTGATGAGTAACAACACAATAAATATCGCCCTGATTGGCTATGGCTTCGTCGGTAAGACCTTCCACGCGCCGCTTATCCGTTCAGTGCCGGGTCTGAATCTGGCGTTCGTCGCCTCGCGCGATGAAGAGAAAGTCAAACGCGACCTGCCGGATGTCACGGTCATCGCTTCCCCGGAGGCAGCGGTTCAGCATCCGGATGTCGATCTGGTGGTCATCGCCTCCCCCAACGCCACCCACGCGCCGCTGGCCCGCCTGGCGCTGAACGCCGGCAAGCATGTGGTGGTGGACAAACCTTTTACCCTCGATATGCAGGAAGCCCGGGAGCTGATCGCCCTGGCTGAGGAGAGACAGCGCCTGCTCTCCGTCTTCCATAACCGCCGCTGGGACAGCGACTACCTGGGGATCCGTCAGGTCATTGAGCAGGGCGCCATCGGCACGGTGAAACACTTCGAGTCGCATTTTGACCGCTTCCGTCCGGAAGTCCGCGTCCGCTGGCGTGAGCAGAACGTCCCGGGCAGTGGTTTATGGTTCGATCTGGGGCCCCACCTGATCGACCAGGCGCTGCAGCTGTTTGGTTTGCCGCAGTCGGTACAAGGCAATATCGCCACCCTGCGCAACGGCGCGGAGATCAACGACTGGGCGCATGTGGTATTAAACTACCCGGCGCATAAAGCGATCCTGCACTGCAGCATGCTGGTCGCGGGCGGCTCCTCGCGCTTCACCGTGCACGGCGATAAAGGCAGCGTGATCAAAGCGCGGGCCGACCAGCAGGAGAGCCAGTTGCTGGCGGGCGTGGAGCCGGGAAGTGCCGGCTGGGGTCAGGATGATGACAAGCTGGTGATCTATGACGCCTCGCTGCAGACCCACTCTCAGGCCACCCCGCAGGGCGATCAGCGCCAGTACTATATGCAGATCCGCGACGCGCTGAACGGTCAGATCGCCAATCCGGTGCCGCCGATTGAAGCGCTGGCGGTAATGGCCGTTCTGGAAGCGGCGGTGCGCGCTGCAGAAAGCGGCATGGTGCAGACCCTGGACCTGACCGACGACGAGCGCCACGCGCTGCGCTAATCCTGCCTGCTCTCCGGTTATCTGCGCATCCCGCAGGTAACCGGTTCTTCCAATCCACTTCAGAAAAAATCACTACTCGTCCGCAATATAACCATCCTTTATCCTGCTTTATAGCGCAAAGCACCGCTGGAAATTTCAGCCAATTGGGAGGAGGATAGAGAGCAGTTCGATCGTGATGAGAAAAGGGTTGCTGACGCTGTGGACGCCGCGACCGCATTAATGGACAGGAGAAGCTCATGTACTACACGTTAGGAGATACCACTCTCCATTTTTATCGCTATCAGTGCAAATTTTACGTCGCCCACTGGGACGGGGGTAACGTGATGGACGAAAAATTTAAACCGTTTATCGAACAGATCACTGAGAAGACCGGGCTGGATGCGAAACGCGTCGAGACCGCCGCGCGCGATTATTTTACCAACGTGGATTAACATGCAACCTGGTGTTGTAGGGCGTGGGTGCAGGCTGGCGCGATGAACGCGCATGCTAACCCACGCTTTCGCCGCCAGGTGTTTCTCTCCTGGCGGCTTCCCTTCCCCGTCGGCCTTAAACCGTGGACAGTTTGGCCAGAATGGCGGCGAAGGCGTCATTAACGTTATCGCCGGCGAGCAGTTTTTTACGCAACGTGAAGCTTCTGCCGCTGGAACGGATCCGTAGCCGAACTTTCGCATCATTATTCCCGCGCTCAGCCAGCACAACGTCACCTAACGGAATAACGTAGGTATCGGCATAGAGCCCCGGTGTAAATATCATCGACTCGCCGCTCACGCCAATCACCACCCGATTCTGCAGACGATAGCCATTGCACAGCGCAACAATGCCGGCGGCAATAAATACCCCGCCAATACCCATGCCAATCATTAAGATAATAATGCCGGCGATGAGCGCCAGCGCCCCCTGCGGATAAAAACCGGATGCATTAAAGGTTAATAGCTGGTGATTATCGTCGCGGCCCATCGCCCCGGTTGTTGACCGCCACGGGGTAAAACCGGCGTTAATCCGCGTTTGAAAGCTGAACATACAGCCAACCAGAAAGATCATGCTGGCGGGCACCATCACGATACCGCCAATAAACGCCAGCACGATGGCCAGATAAGGATAGCGGCCCGACAACATAATACTGACGGCCTGAACCACCACGGCGATAAACAGAGCGAGCACCAGCCAGGACCACATGCTGTCCGCCCGATGATGAAAGTTCAGCTGTCCATCATCGAGTAATAAATTTCGCGCGACAAAACAGATAATAATATTGACGAACAGGCCTATCCAGACCAGTTTATGAACATGTTTCATCCCATACTCCATTATGTATTTTACTATTCCATTCGGTGGCATTATAAAATAAACCTGAATGCCGTCGGGATATTACCAAAGCGCCACGCAAGATCAATAAAAAGCATGTTCATGTCATCTATTCCCAGATTAACATGTCCGGTTATCATTTATAGGAATTATAAAATCCACTAGAAGTATTGACGTTATTTTCACGATGAGAATATCACCCTGCCGCCCGGCAGGGTGTTGGCGATTAACCTTCTTTCATCGCCACCAGCGCCGGGGCGCTTTTCTTCCGCAGCAGATAGCCTGCGGCGAGGATGAGCAGCCATACCGGGATCAGGCAGACGGAGATGCGGATGTCGGGAGTCAGATACATCACCACGAGGATCCCGGCGAGAAACAGCAGGCACAGCCAGTTAGTCAGGGGATAGCCGAGGCTTTGGAAGGCCGTTACCTTCCCGGCCCGCTGCATAGCGCGACGAAACTTGAGATGGGTGATGCAGATCATCGCCCAGTTAATCACCAGGGCCGCCACCACCAGCGCCATCAGCAGGCCAAACGCTTTACCAGGCATCACATAGTTAATCACCACGCAAAGCGCCGTGGCGACGGCAGATACCGCCAGCGCGGTCAACGGGATCCCCCGGCGGTTAACCCGCAGCAGCGCCCGCGGAGCATTGCCCTGCTGAGCCAGGCCGAACAGCATCCGGCTGTTGCAGTACACACAGCTGTTGTAGACCGACAGCGCGGCGGTGAGCACCACCAGATTGAGAGCGTTGGCCACAATATTGCTGTCAATGGCATGAAAGATCAGCACAAAGGGGCTACCCCCCTCCACGACGTTACGCCAGGGATAGAGTGACAGCAGGACCGCCAGCGACCCCACATAAAACAGCAGAATACGGTAGATCACCTGGTTGGTGGCTTTGGGAATGGTTTTATGCGGTTCGTCGGCTTCCGCCGCGGTGATCCCCACCAGCTCAAGCCCGCCGAAGGAGAACATGATTACCGCCATCGCCATTACTAAGCCCGTGATACCGTTAGGGAAAAATCCCCCGTCCTGCCACAGGTTGGCCACCGTCGCCGCCGGGCCGCCGTGGCCGCTAAATAACAGATAGCTGCCAAAGGCGATCATGCTGATGATGGCGGCCACTTTGACAATCGAGAACCAAAACTCCAGCTCGCCATACACTTTGACATTCGTCAGGTTGATGGCGTTGATCGCCACGAAGAAGATCGCCGCCGACAGCCAGGCGGGTACTTCCGGCCACCAGTACTGAATATAGATCCCCACCGCCGTCAGCTCCGCCATGCTCACCAGCACATACAACACCCAGTAATTCCAGCCGGACATAAACCCGGCGAAAGGCCCCCAGTAGCGGTTGGCGAAATGGCTGAACGACCCCGCCACCGGCTCCTCTACCACCATCTCGCCAAGTTGTCGCATGATGAAGAAGGCGATCGCTCCGGCGATGGCGTAGCCCAGCAGGACCGAGGGGCCTGCCATACGGATCGTCTGCGCGATACCTAAAAACAGTCCGGTGCCGACCGCGCCCCCGAGGGCGATCAACTGGATGTGGCGGTTTTTTAACCCACGTTTTAACTGATGCTCTTGCTGCGTTGTCATCTCTGACCTGCCCCTGTCTGTAAAAAAGTCACCTTCGGCGATAGCAACTTTCAGGCCAGGGCGCAGCATCCCGCCATAAGAGCAAGAGCAATATATTGAATTTTATTAAAATATTATTTATCCGTCTGCTCTGTGGAGTAAGCCATGCGCCGCCACGCCAAACATAACGCGCAATAAACCGCCTGAAATCGCACAGTTCATGAGAAAAATAGCCTCCTCATGCATAAAGCTGACCCGTTTTGGTGCGCCGGCGTCGCCGCCCTGTCGTCAGACTTCACGGCGGGCAAAAAGCTGTTAGGCTGTTAACCACTCTGACGTTCCATTAGTGGCCACCATGTACAACATCGACGACTATGATTTGAAAATTCTCACCCTGCTGCAGGCCAATGGCCGTTTGACCAATCAGGAACTGAGCGATCTCATCGGCCTGTCCGCCTCCCAGTGTTCACGGCGCCGCATCGCCCTTGAACAGGCGCAGCTTATCCTCGGCTATCACGCGCGGCTGGCGCCGGATGCTGCCGGACAGGAAATGCTGGGTCTGATAGAAGTGCGCTTGCTGAATCACACCCCGCAATGCGTGGAGAGCTTTCACCAGATGCTCAGTGAAGTGGACGCCATCCTGGACGCCTGGAAAACCACCGGCGACGCCGATTATCTGCTGCGGGTGACGGTCCCGGACCTGCCCGGTCTGAGCCATTTGATCAGCCATATTCTGGCGCAAAACAAAGGGGTCGCCCACCTGAAAACCGCGGTGATACTCAACCGCCTTAAAGAGAATGGCCAACTGATGCCGGGCCCGGATCGGCTGCGCTGAATCAGGGCATGATGCCCTGCGCTGGTGCAAACGCAGGGTTAGTTAATGCATCACAGTGTGATAATTTGCACGGTTTGCGCAATGGATTGCAGAAAATCGCATGACTTGTGCAATTTTCTCTTTTCGGCATAACAATACGTTAGGCTGAATAGCGTCTGTTTTTTCCGCAAACGATCGCCAGGCCCTCTCCTCTGGTGCGATTTTTGCAAATAAGGACTTATCCTTGTTAACGAAAAGATAGTGCTTATTTATGGATAATATCCTTTCCCCTGAAAAACTGACCCACACCTGGCTGGAGGATACCCTGGCGCTGCTGTTCGGCACGCTGATGATCTCCTTTGGCATTATTTTATTTCGCCAGGCCGGCGCCCTGACCGGCGGAACGGCAGGTATGGCCTTTCTGATCCACTATGCCACCCACCTGCCGTTTGGCGTGGTCTTCTTCGTCATTAACCTGCCTTTCTATTGGCTCTCCGTCCGGCGGATGGGCGCCGCCTTCACGCTGAAAACCTTCTGCGCGGTCGGACTGGTGTCCCTGTTCTCTGACCTGCACGGTTACTTTATCCATGTCGATCGCCTGAACCCCTATTACGCCACTCTCTTCGGCAACATCATGGTCGGCATTGGCTTTGTGGTGCTGTTTCGCCATAAAGCGAGCCTCGGCGGCGTTAATATTCTGGCCCTCTATCTGCAGGACAAAAGCGGCATTCGCGCCGGTAAATTCCAGATGGTGGTTGACGCCTGCATCGTCACCGCCTCGCTATGGGTAGTAAGCCTGCCGATGCTGCTGGTCTCTATCCTCGGCGCCGTGATTTTGAATTCGATTATCGCCATGAACCACCGTCCCGGACGCTACGCGGTGTAATGGCTTCACCTTTGACGGTCATTTCAGGAGTAACCACTGTGTTTCAGAACGTTGACGCCTATGCGGGCGATCCTATCCTGTCGCTGATGGAAGCCTTTCAACAGGATCCCCGGGCAGACAAAGTTAACCTCAGCATCGGGCTGTACTATAACGAGCAGGCCATTATTCCCCAGCTGGAGGCGGTCCGTCAGGCCGCTTACCGGCTGCAGAGTCAGCAGCAAAAGGCCAGCCTTTATCTGCCGATGGAGGGGCTGGCGCCCTATCGCCGTGCGGTCCAGACCCTGCTGTTTGGCGACAATCATCCGGCGTTGCGTGCCGGACGCATCGCCACCATCCAGACGCTGGGGGGCTCCGGCGCGCTGAAGGTGGGCGCTGATTTCCTCAAGCGCTACTTCCCCGACTCCGCGGTCTGGGTCAGCGATCCAACCTGGGAGAACCACGTTGCCATCTTTGCCGGCGCCGGCTTTGAGGTACATACCTATCCCTGGTTCGACAGCGCCACCCGCGGGGTGAATTTCCCCGCTATGCTCGCCGCCCTCCAGCAACTGCCGCCGCGCAGCATTGTGCTGCTTCACCCTTGCTGCCATAACCCGACGGGGGCCGATCTCACCCGCGAGCAGTGGGATCGCGTGATTGAGGTGCTGATCGCCCGGGAGCTGATCCCATTCCTTGATATCGCCTACCAGGGCTTCGGCCGCGGACTGGACGAGGATGCCTATGCCATTCGCGCCATCGCCAGCGCCGGGCTGACGGCGCTGGTCAGCAACTCGTTTTCCAAGATATTTTCGCTGTATGGCGAGCGGGTTGGCGGCCTGTCAGTGGTCTGTGACAATGCCGATATCGCCGGGCGCGTGCTGGGCCAGCTGAAAGCCACCGTGCGGCGCAACTACTCCAGCCCGCCGGGGTTTGGCGCCCAGGTGGTATCGCAGGTGCTCAACGCTCCCGCGCTGAACGCCTTGTGGCAGGAAGAAGTGGAAGCCATGCGCACCCGCATCAGCGCCATGCGCGTCGCGCTGGTGACGGCCCTGCAGGCCGCCCAGCCGGAGGGTGATTTTTCCTATCTGCTGACCCAGCGCGGCATGTTCAGTTATACTGGCTTTAGCACCCGGCAGGTGGACATCCTGCGTGAAGAGCACGGCATTTACCTGATCGCCAGCGGTCGGGTCTGCGTGGCCGGGCTCAACCACGGGAATATTGCGCGAGTCGCCCATGCCTTTGCCGCGGTCTCCACGCGCTAAGCCGCTGTCCCGCGAACCGCGGTTACCCCGCGGCGGGACGACGGTTATTCGCGACGCAGTCGGCGAGCCAGGCGTGTGCCCAGCGTCTGAATGAGCTGGACAATCACAATCAGCACCAGGGCGGTGGTGAGGGTGGCAAAGGCGTCGAAGCGCTGATAGCCATAGGTGATCGCCAGGTCGCCAATTCCGCCGCCGCCCACCGTTCCTGCCATGGCGGTCGCACCAAGCAGGCCGATGGTCGCCGTGGTAAGGGCCAGAATCAGCGACGCTGCCGCCTCCGGCAGCATAAAATGCCAGACCGTCTGCAGGGGGGTCGCGCCCATCGCATCCGCGGCTTCGAGGATCCCCTCATCCACCTCCAGCAGTGAGCTCTCCACCAGCCGGGCAATGTAGGGGGCGACAAAAACGATCAGCGGCACGATGGCCCCCGCGGTGCCGATAGTGGTGCCCACCAGCAGTCGGGTAAAGGGCAGGATCACAATCAGCAAAATGATAAACGGCAGCGAACGCAGCACGTTAATCAGCGGATTCAGCGCCTGATGCACCACCGGGTTGGCCACGATGCCGCCGGGACGGCAAACCACCAGCACAATCCCTAACGGTACGCCGATCAGCGCGCCAAAGCCCAGCGAGACGGCGACCATAATCAGCGTGTCATGCAGCGCCAGCAGAAACTGATCGCCGGTAATGGCGGTATCAATAAGATCAAACATGGGTGATTTTCACTCCTGCATCGGCCAGATGGGTGATGGCGCGGTCGGTTTCGTCAGGCTCGCCGAGGAGTTGCACAATCATAAATCCCAGAATCCGGCCCTGAACTTCAGACATGCTGGCAAACAGGATATTCACCTCGACAGCATACTCGCGGATCAGGTGGTTAATGATCGGCTGCTGCGCCGTCGCGCCGATAAATTCGAGGCGTATAGCCCGGGCGCCGTTATCGCGCTGCAGGAGCGACGCCACCCGCTGCGGCAGACGATCGTGCACCACCGACTGCACGAAACTGGCCGTTACCGGATGCTGCGGCTGGGCAAAGAGGTCGAAAACCGTCCCCTGCTCAACGATACGGCCCGCCTGCATCACCGCCACCTTGTGACAGATTTTCTGGATCACCGACATCTCATGGGTGATCAGTACGATGGTGATGCCATAGCGGCGATTAATCTCCTGCAAGAGCAGTAAGATCTGCACCGTGGTGTGGGGATCGAGCGCCGAGGTGGCTTCATCGCACAGCAGCACCGACGGGTTGGTGGCCAGTGCCCGGGCAATACCGACCCGCTGCTTTTGTCCACCCGACAGCTCATTAGGGTAGCTGTGGATTTTGTCGCTCAGATCGACGAACGCCAGCAGTTCCGCCACCCGCGCCTGGATAAAGGCCTTGTCGCGGCCTTGTAAAATCAGCGGGATGGCGATGTTATGGAAAACGGTTTTCGAATTCAGCAGATTAAAATTCTGAAAGATCATGCCGATATCTTTTTTGATGGCCTGCAGGCGCTGGCCGCTGCAGGCCTGTAGCGGCTCGCCGTTTAACAGCACCTCGCCCTCGCCAGGCGTTTCCAGACGATTAATCAGCCGTAATAAGGTGCTTTTTCCTGCCCCGCTGTAGCCAATAATGCCGAAAATATCGCCTCGTTCAATGCTGAGATTAATATCCTGCAAGGCCAGAACCGGATGTCCTTTCCTGAAAAAGCTTTTACTGACGTGGCGAAACTCTATCATCGCGCTATTCATTTTAAATAATCAGGGAGCAGGTAACCATCATACTGCGGATGGCTGAGAATATATTTTTTGAAATCGGCAGAGTGGTAGCCATCGATAATATCTTTGGCAAACTGCGCCTTCTGATTTTTACCGGCGACGGTCACGACATTAATAAAATGGCTGGTGGCTGCCTCCAGCTTTAATGCCGAGGTCAGGGACATACCGCTGGAGACGGCGAAATTGCCCTGAATCAGGCCATAGTCGACATCCGGCAGAGCGCGAACCTGCTGGGCATTATCCATCTCTTTAAGGACAATTTTGTACGGATTGTCAACGATATTGCGCTGCGAAAAAGTGGCGGGGTCGCTGTCCGGTTTGACTTTCACCCAGCCCAGACTCTGGAGCACCAGCACCGCGCGATATTCGTTCGACGGCTGGTTCGGTACCGACACGACGGTCCCTGCCGCCGGAGTGCCCAGGGTGGTCAGTTTACCGCCGTACAGCCCCATCGGCGGCGTGGGGACCTGCACAATGCCCACGTTATCGATCCCCAGCCGCTCATTGATCGCTTTCAGATATACCGGATGCTGCATAATATTCGCTTCGATATCCCCGCGGGCTACTGCATCATTCACCTGAATACCGTCGCTGAAATCCTTATATTCGATTTTATATCCTTTACTCAATAAATAGGGCGCGACGCCTTTCTCAAATTGCTCTTTATACGGCCCGGGGTTAAAGCCGACGCGAATAAGATGTTCGTCGGCGGCGGCATAAAAAGAGGTGGCCGACAACAGGGCGAGAGTCATCCCGAGCGCAACTGACTTGTTCATAAGGTATTTTCCTGGAAGGTTGGCGATATTGAGCGATTAAATCACAGCCGACTGTGGGTTGTAAGCCAGAACGCCGGATTTCATTTTGCTAATTCCTCATTAACTTTTGCTATATCGACATATCCTAAAAACAAGAATCCTTTGCGTTTTTTGTTATTTAGCCAGGCGCAATAAATCCCTTAAAGATGGCTAATTATTCGTGACTTAAACCGGGAATGTTATGCCTGATTTTACTGCTTCGCCGCTGGTGGACGCGCTGGAAGAGAATCTGTTCAGCCTGCTGGAAAAACTGGCCGCGGAGGTTAACACCGAAGCGCTACCGCTGATCGATCTTTCCAGCGGCAGTCCGGATCAACCCACCCCGCCGGAAGTGATTGACTCGCTGCAGAGCGCCATTCATCGTCGTGAAAACCATGGCTACCCGTCGTTCTGGGGCAAACCACAGGTACGCGAGGCGATCGCCCAGTTCTATCGCCGGCAGTATGATGTGGAACTCGATCCGCACAGCGAAGTCGCCGTGTTTCAGGGTTCGCATATCGGCATTGGCGGCATCCCGCGGGCGCTGCTCAGCCCCGGTCAATATCTGATCTCCACCGATCCCTGCTATCCGATTTACCGCTCGGCGGCGCTGCAGTCCCAGGCCGCGTTTTATGGCCTGCCGCTCAGGGCGGAGAACCATTTCCTCCCGGATTTTAACGACCTCCCCCGGGAGGTGGCTGACAAGGCCGGGCTGGTGGTGCTTAACTACCCGCATAATCCAACCGGCGCCCTCGCCACGCCGGCGCTGTTCGCCAGCGCTCTGCAATTTGCCCGTCGTCACCAGGTGCCGATCCTCCATGATTTTGCCTATGCGGCCATCGGCAGCGCAGCCAGCGATGCGCCGCTGAGCCTCTTCTCCCAGCCCGACGCGAAAGCATGGGGAGTGGAAACCTATACTTTTTCCAAGACCTTTAATATGGCCGGCTGGCGCTTCGGCTTCGCGGTCGGCAACGCCTCGATTATCCGGGCGTTTAAAAAGCTGCACACCCATAGCTACAGCACGGTGTTTGGCGCGATTCAGGATGCGGCGATCGCCGCGCTCAACCTGCCGGCCGAACGGATTGCGCAGCTGACGGCGGTCTATCATCAACGTCGGGAGTGGGTTCTGCGTCGACTGGCTGCGCTGCGCTGGCCGGCGCGTGCCGCACAAGGCACTTTCTTCCTCTGGCTCGGCGTGCCGCCCGGCTACCGTTCGCAGGAGTTTGCCCGCCTGCTGCTGCAGGAAGCGCATATTCTGGTGGCGCCGGGCACTGGTTTTGGCGAAGGGGGTGAAGGGTTTATTCGCATCAGCCTCACGGCAGGCGACGACGCGCTGAGCAACGCGCTGGACCGTCTTGCGCGGCTGGCGCTGTTTTAGTCCGTCGCCGGGAGAAGTGAAAACACGTAACCCTGGCCGCCGGGGGTTACTCCGCTGACGAGTCCATCACCGACAGCACAATTTTGCCCTGCAGACGACCTTGCACCGCTCGCTCGTGCGCCATCTGCGCCTGCGCAAGGGGGAAAACGCTGTCAATCGCCACCCGGATGACCCCGGCGTCCAGCAGGTCGGCAAGCCGGGCGAGCTGCGCGCCGCTGGAGCGTACCTGGGTGGTCGAGACCGTCACTCCGCGCTGTCGCGCCTCTTCCGCCCCGGCAAAACCGAGCGGAAAGACCGGGTACAGCGCGCCGCCGGGCCGCAGGGTACGCAGAAAACGGCCGCTGGCCGGCCCGCCCGGCGCATCAATGACCAGATCCAGGTCACGCACCGCCTCCTCAACGGCAGTGGTCGTATAGTCGATAAAAGCATCGGCGCCGAGCTGACGCAAAAAGGCTTCATGGCGCCCCGCGGCGACGGCAATCACCTCAGCGCCCTGCCACTTCGCCAGCTGTACGGTGAAATGACCAACGCCGCCCGCCGCGCCGTTGACCAGGACGCGTTTACCCGCCAGCGGCGCAGGCCGATGCGGCCCCGGCTGCAGCGGATTCGCCACCTCATGCCCGGGATCGATCATGAACTGCCAGGCGGTGAGGAGTGACATCGGCACCGCGGCGGCCTGCTGATGGCTCAGGGTTAGGGGCTTGCGGGCCAGATCGCTGACCGGTACGCTAACGTACTCGGCGTAAGCGCGGCTGCCCCCTGCCGCCCCTTCGGGAAAACGCGCCATGGCGTACACTTCGTCGCCGACCGCCACCTCCCGGACGTCATCCGCCCGCGCCACCACCACCCCGGAGAGATCGGTCCCGAGGATCAAGGGAAAGCGGACCTCGGGCCGCCATTCCGGGGGCAGCTGTTGATAGCCATCGCGCAGATAGCTGTCCGGTGGGTTCACGCCCACCGCGTGCACCTGCACCAGCACCTCGCCAGCCTGCAACACCGGCAGTGGCGCATCGTCATAGCTCAGGACTTCCGGCCCGCCAAAGGCGTGCTGTTGAACAGCCTTCATCATCTGCGTCGACATCGCTTTCTCCTCATATGGAAATGCGTTATATTTAACGGAGCACTGTTCCGAATATATGGAGCAGTGCTCCGATTGTCAAGGAACGCCAATGAGAGCTGATGCCAGAAAAAATTATGATCTGTTAATCGACGTGGCCCGGGACGTCTTCGTGGAGCAAGGCGCCGAGGCCTCGCTGCGCGATATCGCCCGCCGGGCGGGCGTCGGAATGGGAACCCTCTACCGCCACTTTCCCAACCGCGACAGCCTGCTGGAAGCCCTGCTCCGCAGCCGCTTTGCGGCGCTAACCGCCCGGGCTGAGTCGCTTCTGCTCGCCGCCGATCCTGCCGCGGCGCTGCTGGAGTGGCTGGCCGAGAGCGTGGCGTTTACCCATCAGCATCGCGGGATCATCGCCCCGCTGATGAGCGCCATCGACGATCCTGAGTCCGCCCTGCACAGCGCCTGCGTTGCCCTGCGCGCCGCCGGTACGTCGCTGCTGACCCGCGCGCAGCAGGCCGGGCAGGCACGGCCAGATCTCAGCGGAGACGAACTGTTCGATCTGATTGCCGCGCTTGCCTGGCTACGGGAGCAGCCCTCCCATGCCCCGCGCGCAGAGCGGATTTTAGCGGTGCTGGCCGACGCGATCCTGACTGCCGCCTAGCGGCGGCCAGCCACCGACGAGACAGCACGCCTCGAGAGTGACCGGTACGCCCGCCTTTAACGATTAAACGCCCAGTTGGCCCCGCTGGTCAGCGCCCGCTCGAAGGCGGGACGGCCAGGGCCGGACAGCCAGCCGGCGAAGGTGTGCAGCTGCGGGTGCAGCTGGCGCATGGCGTCGAGGTCGGCGTGCCCGGCCAGCCGCCCGTCGTCCACCAGCCCGGTCAGCTTGTGCAGAAAAGGGCTGGCGGCCAGCACCTCATCGGAAAATCGCGAATAGGGGATCGGCCGTCCCGCCGCCGCGGAGAATAACGCCTCCAGTTGACGGCCGGTCACGCTGTCGCTGGCGATCTCAAACGTCTTGCCGGCAAACCGCGCTGGCGCGGCAAAAACTGCCGCGACTAGATGGCCGATATCCTCCACCGCCAGCACCTGCATCCTCCCCTCCGGCAGCATAAAAAAATGAAAATGACCTTCATCAAGGCCAAAACCGGGCATCACCAACAGCTCCATAAAGGTGGCGGGACGCACGATGGTCGCCGCCAGCGGCAGGCGGCGGATATGCCGTTCAATTTCCGCTTTGGTGTCATAATGCGCTACGCCGGTGGGCGTCTCCCCCGCCGCGCTGCCGGAGCTGTACACCAGATGCTTCACCCCGCACTCGACGGCGAGATCGGCGATGGTTATCCCGTAGCGTACCTCCTGCTCATCGGTCACCGTCCCTCCCGGCGAACTGGGCTGGACGCTGAAGACGCCGTCGACCCCGGCCATTGCCGATCGCATTGCCGCCCGGTCTTCAAAGGTACCCACCACCAGCTCGGCTCCCCGTGCCGCCAGCGCAGCGGCCCCGGCGGAGAAAGGATCCCTGACCAGCGCCCGAACCCGCCAGCCGCGGTGCAGCAGCGCCCGCGCCACCGAGCCGCCCTGCTGACCGGTCGCGCCAAAAACCAACACGCTTTGCGCATTATTCATCACTGTTTCCCCTTATCTGCAGCTTGTTGCCCGGCCTCTCGCCAGCGATAGTCACCTTGCTTATCCTCCTCCAGCCAGCCGCAGGAAGACCCGGCAAAATGCCCGGTGAACCATTGAGCATGATGGCTTGCCCCCCACGCCATCATCTCCCGTCGGGAGGCTTCCGCCTGTCGGGGATCGCCGCAGAACGCTGAATTCCACTGCGGATGGGCAAACTGGAGCGGGGAATGAAGGAGATCGCCGGAGAAACAGGCGTAATCATCTCCGGCGGCGAGGATCAGCGCGGCATGGTCCGGACTGTGGCCGGGGGTGGGCACAAAGGCGATCCGCCCGCCGACCCGCGGCCGGGCCGCCACATCGACGGTTTCCAGCAGGCCGGCCTCGATCACCGGCAGCAGGCTGTCGAGCCACAGCGCCCGGTAGCGTTCGCTGTTTTTCACCCGCGTCAGCTCTTTTGCCGAGCACAGGTAGCGGGCGTTGGGGAACAGCGGCACCCAGCGATCGTCCTGCCAGACGGTATTCCATCCGACATGGTCGGTATGCAGGTGGGTCAGTAGCACCAGGGTCACGTCCTCCGGGTTCACTCCCGCGGCGCGGAGATTCTCCAGATACGGCGTGTTAAGTTGATGATAGAGCGGATTGCCGCCGCGCTCCCGACCGTTGCCGGTGGCGGTATCGATAACAATCAGATCGTGGGGAGTCTGCACCACCCAGCTGTGGATCGACAGCGCAATCGGCTGAATAACGGCCTCCGCCTCCGCTACCGGGAACGCCTGTGGATAGAGCGCCGCCGGCTGCAGGGTAATCTCGCGCTCCGGCACTTTGAAAATCAGGCTATCGCCTGTCTGGTAAGTTTGCATCACACCCTCCGCGCGCATTGCGCTGGTTGATTTATCGGGGTGAGATTCACTATGCTGCCGGGATAACCCACATTCAAATTGATTATCATAATGAAGAAAATCATTGAAAATGATTTTAGTCGTATCGATCTGAATCTGTTGACGGTCTTGATGGTGCTGTACCGCGAAGCGAGCGTCACCCGCACCGCAGAGGTGTTGCACCTTGGCCAGCCGGCTATCAGCGGGGCGCTGAAGCGGCTGCGCGAGATGTTTGACGACCCGCTGTTCGTGCGCAGCGCCAGAGGCATGCTGCCGACGCCGCGGGCGCAAGCGCTGATGACCGACCTGCAGCCGCTGATGGAAAACCTGCATTCGGCGATGTTTGGCGCCGGGGAGTTCGTCCCGGCGCGCGCACAGCAGCTTTTTCGCATCGGCCTCAGCGACTGGAGCGAACACTGGCTGATGCCCCAGCTGTTACCCGGGCTGATGCAGGAGGCGCCCGGGGTCTCACTGCAGTCGATAGCCGCCGACCCCTTCCAGGTTCGCCAGCTGCTGGAGGAGGAGCGCATTGATGTCGCGGTGTCTGTCAACAAACAGAGCCGCGGGGAGGTGGTCAGCGAGCCAGTGATGACCATGGGAGTCACCACTCTGTGGTCGCCGCAGCAGATCCCCTGTCGCGGGCCGCTGTCGGTGAGCGACTTTGTCGCCTGGGAACATGTGATGGTGGCCTATCGTGAAACCGGCCACGGGGAAATAGACCGCCAGCTCGCCAGCCAGGGACTCGCGCGGCGCGTGCGCTTTGCCACGCAGAATTTCTCCACCTTTCCCCTGCTGCTGACCACCCTGCCGCTGTTCGCCACCGTCCCGCAGGGGCTGGCGCAGCGCTGGCAGGCGCAGTACGCGTTGCGTGCGGACGCTCCGCCGGTAGCGTATCCGGAATTTACGCTGTGCATTTTGCGGCACAAACGCCGGGCGCAGGATCCGGCGCTGAACTGGCTGGTGGCGAAGTTAAAACAGGCCATGCGCGGTCAATAACCGGGCCGATGCCCCGGGATCAGGCCTCGCTGAGCGGGGGTTGCAGAACGCGCCTGCTCCAGTCATAAAACGCGCGCACCGCCGGCGGCAGATAGCGGTTTTGCGGATAGACCAGCGACAAGGGAAGATCAGAAGCGGCCTGCTCCAGACAGGCGACCAGCGCGCCGCTCTGCAGATAAGGTTGCGCCAGATAGCTGGCGACGCGGATCAGGCCCAGCCCCTGAATGCCCGCCTGAATGTAGGCATCGGTATCGTCGACCACCAGCGTCTCCTGCATACGGATCGCGCAGTCGCCGTCATCGAGGGAGAAAAGCCAGTCGATGGTCCGCCCGGTACGGTGGTTCAGGTAGCCCACCGCCCGGTGGTGGTGCAGATCGTCGATGCTCTGCGGCCGGCCGTGGGCCGCGAGCCAGGCCGGCGAGGCGAGGACCATCCAGCGGTAGCGAGCCAGAGGACGCGCCACCAGGGTGGTGGAATCTTCGATCCGCCCGGTACGGATCACGCAGTCGAATCCCTCCTGAATAATATCTTCCACGTTGTCGCTTGAGCAGAGGATCAGCTCCAGGTCGGGATACTGCTGCAAAAACTCGCCGATCCTCGGCAGAATGCAGTGGCGGGCAAGGGATTGCGGCATCCCTACCTTGAACCGCCCGGCGGGCTGAGCCGAGCGCCCGGGAAAGGAAGCTTCCATCGCCGCCATCTCGGCCAGCAGCCTTTTACACTCCTCATAATACCGGCGACCCTCCGCCGTCACGCTGAGCTTGCGGGTGGTGCGCTGGAGAAGCTGCGCCCCGAGCCAGGCTTCCAGCTCCTTCACCACCCGCGATACCGTGGAGCGCGGCTGCCCGAGCACCTCCGCCGCACGGGCGAAGCTGTGGGCATCCACAACCGCAACATACAACTGCATGGCATCCAGTCTGTCCATTTCGTACTCCCCCGGCAATTATTATCCCATTATTACGAACAGTCTAACCCGAAATCCTGTTCTTATCGAATGATGCCCGCCCCCCTACACTGAGCCTGTAGCCAGTCAGTACAAGGCTTAACTGAGCAAGGAGTCAAAATGAAAACTGATAATCTTAATCATGAGGAAAAGGTATTGGTGCTGGGAGCAGGACAACTGGGCGCCGCCGTTCTCGATGCGTTGGTGCCTGCGGTGATCCAGCGCCAGGGCACGGTCTCGGTTATCGTCTCGCCGGCGGCCAGGGATGAAGCCGGCCAGCTGCGGTCGGCAAACCATCAGGCGCTGGCCGACGCCGGAGCCACCTTCCTCGCCGTCGACATCGCCGGTAGCGCCATGGAGACGCTGGCCGATCAGTTTCGCGGATTCACCACCGTGATTAACTGCATGGGGTTTGTCGCCGGTCCGGGGACACAGCTGAAAATTACCCGCGCGGTGCTGGCGGCCGGGGTACCCCGCTATTTTCCCTGGCAGTTTGGCGTCAATTACGATGTGGTCGGCAAAGGCAGCGGTCAGCCGGTCTGGGACGAGCAGTACGATGTCCGGACCCTGCTGCGCGCGCAGCGGGCCACGGAGTGGGTCATTGTCTCCACCGGGATGTTTACCAGCTTTCTCTTCGAATCAGACTTCGATGTAGTGAATTTATCCAACCGAACCCTTCACGCCCTTGGCAGCTGGGATACCCAGGTGACCGTCACCTCACCGGCGGATATTGGCCGCCTGACCACGGCGATTTATCTGCATCAGCCGCGGATCGTCAACGAGGTGGTGTTTGTTGCCGGCGAAACGACCTCTTACCGGCAGCTGGCAGATACCGTGGAGCGCGTAACGCAGCAGACGTTCAGCAAAGCCCTCCACACCCTGCCCGCCCTGCTGGAGCAGCTACGGACAGACCCGGATGACGCCATGCTGCGCTATCGCGCCGCCTTCGCCCGGGGGGATGGCGTGTGGTGGCCGATGGGCGACACCTGGAATGCCCGCCACCAGCTGCCGACCCAGGACATTGCCGGCTGGCTGCAGACCGCGCGCTGATTTTCTCTCACAGGACAGAATGACGATGAACAAGTTAATTCCACTGATCGTATTGAGTTGTCTGCTGCCTCTGGCGGCAAATGCCAGAACCATCACCGCCACCGGCGATACCCTGGACCATGCGGAGAGCAAAATCCGCCAGCAGGCCGCCCGCGAGGGCGCGACTACCTATCGCATCACTGAAGCGCGAATGGGCAACAAAGTGCATATCACGGCGAAAATCGCGGACTAAACGACCGGCGTCAGGCTCAGGGATGAGCTGCCGCCTGCCCGCGCGCCAGGTCAGGCGCTCATTTTTTCCCGTCGACGATCGCGGCCCGGCGGCGCGCCGTACAGGCGAGCGTATTCCCGGGTGAACTGCGACACGCTGATATAGCCCACCTCCCCGGCAGCCTGGGCAATGCTCATCCCTTCCGCCAACATCAGGCGGCGGGCGTGGATCAGGCGTAACTGCTTCTGAAATTGCAGCGGCGACAGCGTGGTCATGGCGCGGAAATGACGGTGAAAGACAGAGACGCTCATCCCGGCGGCGTCGGCCAGGGCGTCGACGCTGACTGGCTGCATAAAATCCCGGCGCAGCATCGCCACCGCCCGGCGGATCCGCGCCGAATAGCTGTCTACGGCGCCCAGCGCCCGAATGGCCGGCCCATGGACACTCTGCAACAGCCAGTAATGCAGCTCCCGCCGCAGACCTTCCCCCAGCACCGCCAGCGCCCCCGGTTGTTCAAACAGCCTTGCCAGCCGGTAAGCGGCATCCGTCACATCGGCGTTCATCGGTTCGATACCAACGCGGGGCGCCTCATCCGGCCCTGACGGCCCGGCCTCCTGCAGCTCGCGCAGGATAGCCAGGTCCAGCTCCAGCACCAGCGCGTAATAGGGAAAACGCTGACTGGCCTCGGTGATCTGGCTGGTGGTGGGGACATCCGCGGCAATCACCATCGCCTCGCCCGGGCCATAGTCAAAGCTCGCCAGGCCGGTGGTCACGCTCTTGCGCCCCTGGAGCAGCATGGCCACCAGCGGCCTGGCGATGGCCGCCTGCAGGTCGCCAGGATGCAGGGCCCGCACCAGGGTGATGCCGGGAACCGGGGTAACCGCCACCCCGCTGCTATCGACATGAGCATCGGCAAACCGGCGGCAGAGATCGAACAGGGCGTCGCGCATAAGATCCTTTCAGGCAAGTTTTAAAGCCTGAGTATGCGCTATTTCCCGGGAAAAGGGAGTGAACGGAGAGAAATGGGCAAAAAATAACAAGGATTGGGCAACCCGGTCTGACGCGCGGCCCCTATTGTAGAGCCTCAACATACCAGAGAGGACCGAACATGACTAAGATTGCACTTATTACCGGCGCCAACCGCGGCCTTGGCCGTCAGACTGCACTGGATATCGCCCGCCAGGGTGGGGATGTCATCGTCACCTGCCGCGGCAATCTCGAACAGGCGGAAGAGGTGGTCGCCGACATCCGCGCCCTGGGGCGCAAGGCCATCGCCCTGCCGCTGGATATGGCGCAAACCGCCAGCTTCCCGGCCTTCGCCGACAGCCTCGGCAGCGCGCTGGCCAGCGTCTGGGGGCGGGCCACTTTCGACCACCTGATCAATAACGCAGGGCACGGCGAATTCGCCCCGCTGGCCGAAACGCGCGAAGCGCAGTTCGACGGGCTGTTTAACGTCCACGTTAAGGGGGTATTTTTCCTCGTACAAACCCTGCTGCCGCTGCTGGCAGACGGCGGACGGATCGTTAACTTCTCCTCCGGGCTGACCCGCGTCTCCTATCCTGGCTTCTCCGCCTACGCTGCGGCCAAAGCGGCCGTGGAGATGCTGAGCGTGTACATGGCCCGCGAGCTGGGCGGGCGCGGCATCACCGTCAATACCATCGCCCCCGGGGCTATCGCCACCGATTTTGGCGGCGGGCTGGTGCGGGACGACGCGGGGGTTAACGCGCAGTTTGCCGCCATGACGGCGCTGGGACGGGTGGGCGTTCCTGAGGATATTGGGCCAATGATCGCCAGCCTGCTGCGCGACGATAACCGCTGGGTGACCGCCCAGCGGATCGAGGTGTCGGGCGGACAAACCATCTGACGACTCAGGCTGGCAGGATGTGCTCCAGCGCCAGGCCTGCCAGCCGCACGGTCTCCAGGAGACGCGGCAGACTATCCCCTTCCCGCGCTTTCGCCGACAGGCCAAGCATCAGCGTATCCATATAGTCAGTCACCCGCAGCGCGTCCTGCGGGCGATGGCGGGCGATATACTGCTGGATTTTGGCTCTTGCCGCGGCATGCCATTCGCCAGCCGCCCCTCGGGCGTCGGCATCCTGGCAATGTACCCCCTCCAGCACCAGACAGCCGGCGGCGGCCGGATCGGCCACATAGCGGCGAGCCGCCTCCTGCAGCACGGCGATGAGCGACGCCGCCACCGGCTGGTCGTCTCGCAGCAGGGCGTCGATGGGAATGGCCCCGGTCTGGCTGTAGCGCTGCAGGACGCGGGTATACAGCCCGAGCTTGCTGCCGAAAGCGGCATAAAAACTCGGGGGATTGATACCGAAAGCCTGGGTCAGATCAGCCACGCTCACCGCGTCATAGCCTCGCGCGTGAAAGAGGCGTTGCGCCGTTTCAATGGCCTGTTCCGCATCAAACTGGCGAGGACGTCCCGGAGTACGCCCTGATTTTGTAGTAGTCACTATATTAATCCTTGACAGCCTGTTTTGCCGCAGCATATTGTAATCGTCACTACAATATCATGAGGTACGGGATATGACAGCCTTTCACAACAAATCAGTGCTGGTTTTAGGCGGGAGTCGGGGAATTGGCGCGGCGATTGTCAGGCGTTTTGTCGCCGATGGCGCATCGGTGGTGTTTAGCTATTCCGGTTCGCCGGAAGCGGCCGAGCGGCTGGCGGCGGAGACCGGCAGCACGGCGGTGCAGGCGGATAGCGCCGATCGTGATGCGGTGATAAGCCTGGTCCGCGACAGCGGCCCGCTGGACGTGTTAGTGGTCAATGCCGGGATCGCCATTTTCGGCGATGCCCTCGAGCAGGACAGCGATGCCATCGATCGCCTGTTCCGCATCAATATTCATGCCCCCTACCATGCCTCCGTGGAAGCGGCGCGCCGCATGCCGGAAGGCGGGCGCATTATTGTCATCGGTTCGGTCAATGGCGATCGCATGCCGGTGCCGGGAATGGCGGCCTATGCGGTCAGCAAATCGGCCCTGCAGGGGCTGGCGCGTGGCCTGGCGCGGGATTTTGGCCCGCGCGGCATCACGGTCAACGTCGTCCAGCCCGGCCCTGTTGATACCGACGCCAACCCGGAGAACGGTCCGATGAAAGAGCTGATGCACAGCTTTATGGCCATTAAGCGCCACGGCCGCCCGGAAGAGGTGGCGGGAATGGTGGCGTGGCTGGCCGGTCCGGAGGCGTCGTTTGTCACGGGCGCCATGCACACCATCGACGGCGCGTTTGGCGCCTGATATCCCCGGGCGGCGATGCGCGCTTTGCACCGCCGCCGCGGGAACGTCATCGCCTGTCAGGGATCTTCAGGCCAGGCTGTCGACCGCCATAAAAAAGCGATCTTCGGTAAGCATCAGCCGCGCTTGCGGGGACTGGTGCGCCTTGCGGATCATCCAGCCCTCCTCCGGGGCCAGGCTAAGATAAAACACCTCCCGGGAGCCCGTACCGCCGGGTGTCTCGAGACTCAGCGTCACGATCCCCTTTTCCACACCATCCAACAGCTGCTGCGGCACGATATTGACGCTGCGCTCGCCGTTTTGCAGGCGGATGGTCGGGATATCGTAGCGGCAGATACCGCTGTTGAGACTGTAGCCAAGAGTGCTCAGGTCGTGGAGGTGGCGGGTCGACATCACCACCTCGATACCGGTTCCATCAAACCACTGACTTACCTGCTGAGCCAGCGCCGCCATTTGCTGGCGAAACCTGGCGATATCCGCGGCGGCCGACCCGTCGAGGGCCGCTGTCCGCCGCGGATTTTGCTGTTGCTGCAGTTTCTTAAAAAAACGTTCCCTCGCTGTCACGTTATCTCCCTGTACTGTGGTGAAGATGGTTATCGCCCGTTCGCTGGTTACGAAGATTGAGGGCGAACTGGCGCGATGGCCCCGCCGCAAATGTTTGTTTTCGACGTTACTTCGCCGCTTCAGGCCTGAGCCGTAGCTGGTTGCGTTCGGCAGTAAAAATGCGCGGCTTGTACGGATCCAATTCCTCACGCCCCAGCACCTGCTTCCAGGTATTTCTTTCGGTGTCCGGATGGCGGAACAGGCCGACAACCGCCACGAACGTCGCCTCCGCTTCCAGCGGCATATTCAGACTGGCATCCCCTCCGGGACTGATCACCACATCGCGACTGGCGAGGAGATCGGCGGCGAGCAGAATATCCCCCTCCTCCAGCAGCTGCTGGTAAACCAGCCGGTCAAAGGTCTGGCGATCTTTAAGCTGATAGATGCGCACCACCACCGGTTCAGAGAGCGAGTGATTCTCTCTGGCATCGGTGTTGAGCGCTTCACGCGCGGTAAAGTCCAGATGCAGCGTAGTAATTTTCTTATAAAAAACGGCGTTGAAGGCATTTTTGGTCCCCTCCGAGACGCGCTGGGTGAGCCCGCACCCGCTCAGACAAAGCGCAAGCAGGGGCAGCAGGCAGGCGGTTTTAGTCAAACTTGTACGTAACACGTCGGTTTCCTTGTAGAAAGGTGGCAGGCTGCAGGCCCGTATAGGTACCCAGCTCGGTGGTAAAGGTCTGAGGAATATCGTCCTGACTCTCGCCCTCCCCCACACCCAGCACGCCGTTCATACCGAGCCAGAACGGCTCGTCCCCCAGCGGCGGGGCAGCCAGCAGTCGGGTCGGCGCGGTCAGGGTGATGTTGGCCCGGAATCGCCAGCCGAGGTATACCCGCAGCAGGATGAGAAAGTCCCGAAACAGCGGGCCGTCAGGCTTCCAGCCCTGCGCCTCCGCGGGATTGTCGGTGGTAAGGGCGACGAGGAGCTGGCTGCTGGCGTCCATCGCTTCGTCACCCAGCGGCGTGTTGCCGTCCAGTAAGAAGTCATCATCGCCGTAAAACCCCAGCGGCTGGCTGATCGCCACCGGACGCAGACTGTACGGGCTCACCCTGACGGTGGTCTCCGGGGCCAGCAGGGTGACCAGCGCCTGGATCCCCTGCTGGGTTTGGCCAGGCTGCCGCAGCACGCCAGTTAGCGCCAGAAAGCGCGACGCCGGCGAAGCGATATGCTGCGTCGTGCCGGGGATGCCCAACCCCGCCAGGCCCAGCAGCGACTGCGAGAGACGATCGGTGCCGCCAGGCTCAAAGGTGGCGGGCCAGGAGTATTTCCGCCAGATGCGGTAAAACTGCGTCATGATCCGGTGGCTGAAGATATCCAGTAAGCCCTGCAGCGCTTCATGCCCTTCCCTGCGCTGGGCGATATCATCGAGATATGCCGTCGGGAGCGGCGAATCGACACCGTACAACCCCATAAAGGTGGTGCGAATGACCGGCGGCCTGCTGTCATCGGCCTCATCGTATTCCACGGCTTTCAGTTCGCTGGCGGGAAATCCCATTCCCGGATGCGGGTAAAAACGCACCGGATCGTCAGTTGGATGGCTGGTTCCCCCCATCAGCGGTTGGCCGGGACGCCGCTTTTCCAGAAGCTGGCAGAAGCGGTAAAAATTGATCCGCGGCAGGTCGGCTTCCAGCCGCGGGTTCAGCCGGGAATGCGTCGGCTGTGCTTCTCTTCCCATTCCAGTCGTTCTCCGGTTGGTTGCAGAATGATAATCAGGCGGTTGAACAAGTAGATGTCGGTGTAGAGCGCAAAGAAGCGGCTAAGCATCTCGCCAAACAGGCATATGTCGCCTCGTCCGGCAAAGCCGTGACTGTCGAGGGTGACTTCAATCTGCACGCCGCGCACCAGATGGCCCTGCGCAAAGCGCTCTGTTGCGCGGTGATTCACGTCGAGGATGGCTTCCAGACGCCGACGATTCATCTCGCTGTCGGTCCATTCATACAGCGCCAGGGTGCCGCGCAGGACTTCAGCGTTGTCCATCAGGGAAAGAAAACTGCTGCCCAGATGGCTCAGCACCCGCCAGTGAAAGCGGTCCTGGGCCGGGGGATAGCACGGCAGCGTTGGTGCGCAGAGGTTACGCACCGCGACGCTGGCGGAAGTGGTTTTCATCACCGTATCGAGCACGGTGCTCTGCAGCGCGCGACGCGGCAGCTGGCCGTTGGTTCCGGTGAGGGTCAGCGACAGGCTTTCGTCTTCCGGTACGGTATGATTGTCGAAGGCTTCTCCGCCGACGATAAGCCAGGTGTTGTACAGCCCGGAGGGGCCACGGCGCACCCGGGTATGATAGTAATAGTCCGCCGCGTCATGACGCATCATGCCGCCTTTGTGGCGAAAACTTGAGAACGGCGCGTAAACCTGCTGGTGCGAGGAGATCACGGAATCGACGGTGTAAATTTCGGTGTGGCCGTCCTGCACGCGCATCGGGCGCAGCGGGTATTCGGTCTGCAGGGAATTGATGGTCAGCGGATCGGACTCCAGCGGAAACAGGTTGATCACTGGCACGCAGTGCAGGCGCAGCTGCTTTTCGCTGAAGCGGAAGTCATGTTCCCAGCGTTCCGCCAGCACGACGTCGATTTCAAACCACGCCAGTCCGGCCGGAAAAGCCACCGTCTCCAGCCCGCGCAGATCGATGAACATGAACTTTTCGCGGAAGGTAAAATACTCCAGCAGCAGCTGGTAACCGCGAAAACTGCGGCCATCTTCAGGCCAGAGGCTGTCCTCCTCGCCAAATCCCAGCGCGCTGAAATACCCGTCCAGCGGCCTTCTGTCCACCTCATCGGACATGCGCAGCCACATCCGGGCCACATTGAGGGTAAAGGCCTCGTGCATGGCGCAGGCCAGCGGTGCATCGGCGTTGCAGTAGAGCGGGATATGACTGAGATCGACCCGGCTCCAGTCCGTCAGCTGGCTGCAGGTAAAGCGCAGCGTGATCACCGACCGGCCATCCGTATCGGTGGCCAGCCGGGCGTGCTCAAGAGATAACGGCTGCAGAGCGATCGCTTTGGTGGTGGTGTACCGGCAGCGCGTGCCCTTTTCACCGATCGGCCGGGAAAGCACTTCAAAGCCTTTGGCCATCGTCATCGGCTCTTTCATTTCCGGCCAGTCGGGGGTGAACTCCACGACCGACATCGAGGGAATGGTACGTAAATAATGTGGCCACAGCAGACTGACCACGCCTTCGGTCAGCTCAGGCAGATCGTCATCGAGCTTCTCGCGCATGCGCCCCATCAGGAAGGCAAAACCTTCAAACAGGCGCTCGACAAAGGGGTCGCGGGCGCCCGCTTTGTCGAGATTGAGCATTGCCGCCTGCTCAGGATGAGCACGGGCAAACTCTTCACCCGCTTCCAGCAGGTAGCGCATTTCAGCGTCGTAATAACGCAGGGTTAAATCGTCCATAAATCACCAGAAGAAGTAATATCTTTCAGATATGCAGAGAACCGCAGGTGCAGGGAGTGCAATGTGAATGATGCGTGAATTATGCGCACAGCACCGCAGCGCGAGCGGGATCCAGAGCGATAAGCCCGGCAAGCAATGACTCCATTTCTGGCAGCAAGCGATTTTTTTCTGCCTCACTGCGCCCGGCCTTGCCTCTGAGCAGCCGGAGTCGGCGGGCTTTGACCTCAAAGATAAGCTCCGGCTTCCATTGTTCGAGCGTCATTTCCCGGGCGCGGCTGTCGAGTTCCGCCAGCAGATGCAGCGCCATTTCATTTTTTCCGTACTGCTCGCTGACCCGCGCCATCAATAAGCGCATCAGCCACCGATTGCGGCTGGTGGTATAGCCCGGCTGCGCCTGTAACCAGTTCAGCGCCGACTCAATACCTTCATCGTCCGCGCGGGTGAGCACTTCTGGCTCCAGCGACAGCACCTCATCAGCGCTGGTCGCCGCCATTACCGGCTCATCTTGCCATCCGGCCATCTCATCCAGAACACGCTCGTTAAGCCAGTTGAGCGTTACTTCATCGGCGAATGGCGTACCATCGTTAAACGCCAGGGTTTCCAGCCCCGGCAGACGAGCCAGCAGCCCTTTCATATCCCGGCACAGGATATCGGCACGTACACTGTCAGCATCCAGTTTCAGCAGCGCCTGCCAGGCGTACCACTGCACATCCAGCCACAGATGGTTGACGCCTTGCGCCAACAGCGTGTCCGTATGCTCCAGCAGTTCCGACCAGCTTTTCTGTAAATACAACCGCTTAAGATGGGCTTTACTCTCAGGCTTGGGAGGCAATAGCCGTGTCCGGCCGGAGGCATCCAGCGGCGGTAACTCCGTTAACGTATCCCAACGCACACTCTTCATCAGATGATGACCTGCCAGCCATCCGCCGGGACACTCACGCAGATATTTCGCCAACACCTTAGCCTGATCGAGCAAATCACGACCTGACGTGACGGTATGCATTACCGGCGCGGTGTCTGCATGTTGGGGTAGCAGATCGTGTTCTTCGCGGCTGGTCTGCGGCACCAGACTGTGGGCTCCGCCGCTTTGCACCAGGCGATTCTCCAGTATCTGATATAGCCCGGAAAGATCGGGGCGAGATGCTTCAGCCAATCCGGCAAAAGAGGCTTCCGTCAGCAATAACGCCCCGATAATGACCTGCATAGTGGTCATGTCGACTTCCGGATAAAGAGACAGACTGTCCGACATCCGGCGACTGCCAAGCCATTCCAGTGCCGATTTACAGCTACGTTCACGCTGGGGATGGAGCATAGCCCCAAACCGCTCAAGCATTGCCGCCAGCAGCGTAACGCCCTCCGCCAGACCGGTTTCGCCATCCCGCTGCAGACGCGCCCACACGTAAAAGGTGATCACGCGCAGATCCTTGCAGGTCTGAGTCAGCAGTTTTTCTGCCAGCTGGCAAATCAGCTCGGTATCGACACCGGAGATCTTATTGACCTCCTCGCGGATACGCTGAAAATCATCGTCATAGCCCGGATCGCTCCCGGTGGGCTGGGTGTCACTGATTGGCGCAAGCCAGGACTGCCACTGCGCCTGGCGTGACCGGGCCTGCTGGCGCAGTACGCTTTCATCCAACTGACTGGCGGCAACCAAATTTTGTAAAATACTCATAATTCCATCTCATCCATGTCACTATTCCCTACCCCCGTCGTCAGGGCCTGTGCGCTCTCAGCCGCATCGACACTAAAAATCTGATCCGGCAGGGTCAATCCGCGCAGCGCCAGAAGCGCCAGCGGGCCGCTCCCAAGCTGGGAGCGCAATACCCACTGCAGGGTGCGGCCATCCGGAGCGGTGAAGCTCATCATCCACTGGCTGCGTTCGAGTTGCTGGCGTTTACCCTGCTCCAGCCAGCGAATAAAGCCCCAGGTACCGCTGTAGTCACCAAACAGACGCGTGCCCGCATTGACGGTGGTCCAGGTCAGCAGAGTGCCGGGTTTATACGTCTCCCCCGGCCAGCGGAAAGTCTGCCAGTCGGCAATCTGATTGAAATAGCGCAGCTTTTGGCCGTCTATCGTCAGCTGTGTCTCCACAACCTCCGGGGCAGGCCTGGCCTGTAACTCAAAGCTGATCCCCTGGCTGCCGTCGGTAAAAAGAATGTCGGACAGCTGGCTTAGCTGGTTGATGGCGCGCAGAAAGGCCGGATTAAAGACCAGGCCGTGGCTGTTGACCTTATCCGGCACCCACTGACTGCCTTCTTTATGCAGGACACCGTTCAGCTCCGTCGTGAGAAAACGTTCGATCCGCCCGCTGTCCTTGCGCACAAACTCAGCCAGCATCGGCAGCGAGGCGTCACTTTTGCTGGCGGCAAACGGAAAGCGTCCGTCAAAGGCGGTGTGCCAGTTGGCGACCACCGATCGGCGCCATTTGTCATTCAGACTGGCCGCCGACGGCAGAAGCACGGTTTCCCAGGCCTGCGTCAGCGGCTGCACAAACAGAGTATTACCGAAGCCACTCCACTCTTCGCCAAGACTCGCCGAAATCAGGCTGCCATACTGTTGCGTGTCGGTCAGGTCGACGCTTTTCCCCTGGAAGACGGTCTGCGCCAGGGTTTGCATCATCTCCTGCGGATCGGAGGCATTCGCAACCTGCTGCAGGCGCAGGCGCACGCGGGTGATACGTGTCAGATAGGTTTGCAGGCTCAGGGTGCTATCGGCCGACATGACGTTGCTGCCCGTGTTTTTCCCCATCAGCTGGAGCAGTGGGCCGAACGTGTCATCCAGAGGCCCCTGCGGGCCGGTTGCCGACTGGTCGATGACCGGCTTGTCTTTCCCGCCCACCAGGTCTTTGGCCGATTTAATAAGGCTGTCCGACAGCCCCTCCCTTTGTTGCCCCGCCTGCCCCTGCCAGGCAAGGGTATTCATCAGGGCAATCAGCGGCGACTGGCGGACATCGCTTATTAGCGTGAGCTGGTCGGTAACATCGGCGATATTGGTCGTCGGGTTGAGTCGCAGACTGTTGAGAAAATTCAGCCAGCTGCCAGCGAAATCGGTGAAGTAGCGTCGGGTCAGACGCGCTTTCAGCGCCTCCGGCGACAGGTCTGTCGACACCGTTTTGCGCGAATCGCTCAGCACCCAGTCGATTTCCTCCCGGCGCGAGCTGGCTGCCTTATCAATGGCCTGCTGAATGCCGCCTTCCCATGCCTGGCGGGTAAACATCCCCGGGACCACTTCATCGGTGGTAAACAGGCGGCGCGCGTCGGTGTCACTGGTCATGTCTTCCAGCGACACATCGGCAAAATTACGACGCACGGATTTGAGCATGTTCTCATATAAGGTGCTTTCGGCATTGCGGCGACCTAGCTGCTGCAACAGAACCTGACGGCTCTGACTCACCCGTTGCGCATCCGGGATGATCTTCCACTCTGGCCGCTCGGGCAGCAGGGAGAGATAAAAGGCCCACAAATCCGGCGCCAGACTTTGCCACAGACCGGTCGAGATCCCCATTCGCGTCGGCTGGACCGCTTTCATGGTCTGCGCGAAAAATGCGCCATCGGCTTTATCCGGACGAGCCATCATCAGCCAGGCTTTCAGCTGGTCATAGCCCGGTTTCGCCAGCTGGGCTCGTTGGTCGCTATTGGGGGCGGAGTTGACCAGCGCGCTGAGCGCCTGCTGCAACGCGGCATTGGCCGGGTCACGTATCAGGCGATGATTTGCCACACCGTACCAGGGCAGGACGGCGTTTAATAGCTGCTGATGATGGTCCAGACCAAAGCGCCGATACCAGGGAGCGCCCTTCTGCCCATCGTGCACGAGACGGCCGGCCTCATTGCGCAGGGCATGGAGGGCCGTCAGTTGATAGTCAGAAACAGAGGGGTGGGCCACCAGGTCGCGGGCTTTTCCCGCGACTGTAGCAATCTGGCTGTAATTAAGGGCAAAGGAGAGCAGCAGTCCCGCTGCCCACAGGCCGAGGATGGCCAGCAGACCGCACGCCAGGCCCCGCTCCCATGCCATTCCCACGTGATGCCCGCGTAAACGGCGGCAGTCATCGACGATCCCCTGCCAGGTCGCGGGCAGCGTCAGGAGATGAGGCTGGTTCGCAGGCAGGGCATCAGCTTCCTGATACGGATCTACGGTACGAGGCTCTGGCAGGCTAAACATCAGGCCACGCAGCGCAAGCCGCTGCCGCGAGGCGGTCAGCCACGGCGCCAGCTGCCAGCGCCATTGCGCGATCCCCCCGTCGATAAGCCGCTGCCCCAGACGCAGCAGAAAGTCGTGGCGGGTATCTGCTGCGATCTGGCGCATCCCCTGCTCCCGCAGCGTGGGCAACATCTGCGCAAGCTGACGGGCGACATCGTCCTCGGTAGCGCGTAACGGGAAGCTAACGCCTACCGCCTGCACCGCGCGGTCAGCCTGCGGCCACTCACTATCGCACAGTTTCCACAGCCAGACCGGGGCGGCATAGCGCAGCAGTTCGCTGATTTTTTCCAGCCCACGCAGATCGCTCTCGCTTATCTGCGGCGTCAGGGTCAGAGACGACGGCATCACCCGCACAATCCCGTCCAGAGGACGGCCACGGCGCAGCTTGCGCAGCGCGGCGTATTTTTCTTGGTCGGGCTCTGTGATCAGGTTACCGCCGTAAATCAGCACAGTGCGGTTACCTTCAAGCCACTGCTGCTGACGCAGACCAGGCGCCAGTTGTTCGATTGCTGCATCGTCCCCGGTAACCAGCAGCAGGCGGACTTTGCGGCGCCAGCGCAGGCGGTAACGTGCGTGAAGGTGCTTTTTCAGCGGGGCATAAAGGGCTTCGCGCCCGGCGGGCCTGGTGGGTTGCCGCACAGGCGCTGCTGAAGGCTTAACCTTATCTTTTATCAGCAGTCGAAAGGCCATAAACCCCAGTACCAGCAGGCTGAGTGCCATCCCCCAGATAATAAAGCCCGTGGCGATAAGCGGGCGCAGCGTTTCCCACTGCGTGGCACGATCCATCGCCCACAGCCACCATGCCAGCCCGCCCAGGAGCACCAGAAGCGTGACCGCAGCAATACAGACGATAACCGTAGCCGCCACAGAGATAGCGGCAGGTTTATTGACGTTGTCCATCAGGTTTTACAATTCCAATTGCGAGGGTATTCAAGGGATCGCGGGCTAGCCAGCCACACGGTTGTTGGTAGTGCGCGGCGTAGATCGCCGCCAGCGACAGAACGGTCAAGCCTTCCATCTCGCCGATGTCTCCCCAACAGGCATCCTGGCGATATAGGTTAATATCCCAACCGCTATGCGCCAGCGCTTCCAGTCCCGGCTGAAAAAACAGCGCACAGGCTTCCGGGGGGCCGCTCAGTTCGTTCTGCTCCAGCACACGAGCGGCTACAGCAGTCAGGGCCTCCCCTTTTTCTGCGCAATAGGTTTCCCCCCTGGTCAGGTGCACCGGACCGTCCCGTCCGGCGAGCCACAGTACCGCAGACTCTCCGGCGGGTTGCACCGCCCCCGTCCGGGCGACAACCACCTGACATCCGGCGATAAGCACAGTGTCATCGGGGTCAGCTTCCGCCAGAGTGTGTGCTATCTCCGCGAGGCTGGCCTCCCCACGCCAGGCATACGGGCGTGAGGGTAGTGTCATCTGCGCAACAGTGAGGGTCATCTGTGCACGAAACGCCTGCCAGGCGAGCTCCGTTCCCTGCCAGTAGCAACGCAGCGGCGGCGTAAGCGTTCTTTCACTGCGCTGTCGTTGCCATTCCATCACCAGTAGTTCCGCCAGCCGTTTTTCGCGGGCGATAGCCTCAGAAACTGAAAGGTATGGCGCTCGCAGCGCCCTGCCGCCGCCCTCGTTCTCTTCCTCTGGCGGACGCTGGTGACGGCTTAGCACCCGCAGCCAGTCAGTGGTCGTTTTGCCCATGGGCCCCAGCAACAGACCTTCCTGTAACCCGATCGGCTGCCGATGCTCCGCCCACCATTGCTGTTGTTCGTATGCTACCAGTTGGTCATAGAACCTGGCGTTATGCACGCTCATGCGGTAGTACAGCAGCCGGATCAACCAGCCGGTACCCGCCAGCACCAGAGCCAACAGGATCCCGGTGGCGGCCAGGGCGCTTTTTCCTTCTGCCGAGGGAAGTAAAGCGCTGACCCCGCCGCTAAGCAGGACCAGCAGGGCCGAAGCCGATAGCCACCTGGCCGTACCAGGCGGTCGCGCGTCTCCGTACGGGGGATACTCCGGTACCGGCCTCACTGATCAACCCCGCAGTCTGGGTTAGAGCTGACCAGCGTGCAGCCGCAGGCGCAGCGATGACCGTGCAGCGCAACCGGCTGGCCATCAATCGTGGTTCGTGCGCTGCCTTCAGCAATGGTCGTCATACCGTGTTTGTTACACTTGACCGGGTCGCCCTTGCAGGCGAATCCCAGACCAAAACACTGATAATGCCCCATCAGCACCCTGCCCCCATACTCCCGCAGGGTATCGCCTTTGCGAATGACTTTATTCATCGGATCCTCCTTATCCGCGTTCAGACCGTTGTCGTCAGAACGTCCTCCAGCCAGCTGGCCGGCAGCGCGGCTTGCCCCCGCGCCAGCTGCTCTTCCGCTTTCCGCGCCTTTTGCTGTGCGACAACGGTTCCCGGCTCGTGGGTAAATGCCCGCAGCTGCGCCCCTCCGGGCAGCTCCGGCAGCGCTTCCCCGGTTATCTTGTCCAGCACCGCCACCTCCAGCGAGCGCACGGCGCCTGTCGCGGCCAGCCCGGCCAGCTTGCCGGTCAGGCGCTTTTGCCGGAAACTGAGCACGACACCCGCGGTCACGGTCGCAAAACCCACCAGGTCTCCGGCGAGCACCAGCGGCGAGAGCGGTTTACTGCAGCGCTCGCTGAAGTAAATCATCCGGTAGCGGAAGTAGCCGGTCCACATCTCGCGCGTGCCGAGCGCGGCATACATAAACCAGGCGCGTGAATCATGCACCTGATCATCAAACAGCGCCCTCACCAGCCCGGCAGGCTGCTCCGCGTTGCTGGCCTCGCCGGCATCGGGAAAGAGGACGGCCACCCGGGCCTCTCCGTCACGCTTCATGCGCCGGTATTCCTGCGCTTCATCATCGGTATTGAGGACGAAAATCACCGGCTGCAGCACGGTATCCAGCACCAGCTGCGCCAGGTTATCCGGAATACGGTAACCGTCGTGGTAATCCTTTCCGAACTCCTTCGCCGCGTCGAACAGCTGGGTTTGATCCATCTTTGGGTCAAAATCCTTCACGCCCGGCTGCAGAACCAGCTCATCCATCCTGTCAGGAGGCTGGTTTGCTATCTGGTTCTGGCGAGCCCTGAGCACCGCCGCCTGTTTTTCATCACGAACCTCTTCTGCCGCCTTACGCGCGGCAGGCAGCGCGTCGGTATTCGTGGCGCGCTGATAGAAGGGCGTTTTCAGCATCGAGCCTCTGGCATAGCGGTCGATGCGCCAGGCGGTGATCCAGGCCATCTGCTCAGCAATGACGGTTTCCAGACTGCCGCCGGCGGCAGGTGGTTCGTAGTGAGAGGTTGCTTCGGGATTGAACGTTTTCGGCGTGGTTTGACCCAGAGTGAGTTCGCGCCAGGCGTTGAAGCGGTTGACTAGTTTTTCATTAATTCCGTATTGCTCAATAAGTTCAGGATGCATAGCACGCCATGCATCTTTTTTAAGATCGACAGGCAGCGTGTCAACAGGAACTTTCAGAGGGGCCCCAGCCTGGAAGCTGGCAGAGTAAAGATCATTTAAAACTATCTGCGAAAGCAATAGACGGTCATCACTACCATTCGCTTTCCCCTGATCCCCCGGCGGATATCCTCCACCAATATCCGAGTGCATCCCCGGGTAAACCACCTCTCTGGCACAGGGCGGGTATTTGCCGTTTGCCCGCCGCACCGAGTCCAGCGGAAAGCAGAGACGCTGCTCATGCCCGGAGACCAGGTGAACACATTTTTTTATCAGCCCGCCATAGGTTTCATCATCCGGCAGCTCCATCGTGCCGTCTGCCCAGGACATATGCCCGTCGGCAACCGGCACCACATGCGCCACCCCGACGGAGGCCACCGTATCCAGCAGCCCGAGAAACTCCACGCTGACGGGCAGCTGCATCCCGCCTGTCTGCAGGCACTGCGGCGGTTTTTCACCTTCCGCCGCCGGCGGGGGCAGCAGTTCGCTCAGCCAGCGCACAAAGGTGCGCGCCGCTGCCGCGCCGCGGGAAAAACCATAGACATACAGCTTGATGCCTGTCAGTTTCGGCTTGCCCGGCTCAGGCTGAATCAGCATCGGCATCAGTTTCGGGGCAAGACCATTCAGCAAGCGAGTGAACTCTTCATAGCGGTTATGGCTGCCGCCAAACCACAGCCGGTTCCAGCTGGTGCTCATTTCTTTCAGTGAACGACGACTCTCTGCGGTGGTCAGCCATTTTTCGGTGGCACTAAACATCAGCACATCGATTATGCGCAGCAGCGCCCAGTTAATCCGATCCTCCCCCTTAACTGCCCCCACCAGACCCATGGTGGAATAGTCCGGGTCATTCACTTCCGGGAAGGGGGTGCCCACGCCGGGCATATAGAATTTAAAATATTTCCCGTCTCCCCCGCCGTCATCATCAAACAGCTTGCTCTGATCGTCAGACGGCACCCCGCCAGCCGTTCCCGTTCCAATAGTCGCCCGAAACAGCCGGGCGATATTGGTCGGATGTTTCGGCTTCGCGATAAAAAAGTCATGATTTAAGTTATTGCCGGTACCGTCGAAAAACAGACTGATGTGCAGCGTCTTGCAGCACGGCGGCTCCACGCGCCGTCCGGCAGCCAGGCACAGTTCCTGGTGATAGCGCCGCTCGTCGCTGTTCTGCTGATGGCAGTTCTGCCCAACCTGCAGCGCCCGGCCCGGCAGACGTCCCTGCGGCGGAAACGGCGGCGGGACCCAGGCGGCATGAATTTCGGTTATTTCGGACATACGGCAGGCTCCTTCATCCTGACGGGCTCTTTTATCGGATAGTTCGCATTTCTCGGTGACCAGCAGCTGGTGGTCACCTTCACGTCATCGCAGGGTAAAAAGTGCACCGTAATGCCGCACACATCCTGGCCGTTATAGTCGGGCAGCGGAACGGTTTTGCTGTGCTGCCTCTTTTGGGCATCAATCCCTTTTTTCCAGGCAAGGTATTTCGCCTCATCAGCAAACCCCGGGAAACCCGCGGATGAACCCTGCCCGGTTTCCCATTCAACGCGCACCGTCATACCCGGCGTCCAGCGGGCGGGCACGCTGAAGCAGCAGCCGCCTCCGCCCCCCTGAAACGGGCCTATTGAATCGATGCCCGACTGGCCATTGATACTGAAGTGGTTGATTGCCCATTTTGTGTGGTTGATGGCTTTTATTGTTCCACCACCGCCGCCTCCGGCCTGTGCGGCAGGCTGCGCGCAGCCGGTTAACAGCAGCAGACCCGCCAGCAGCGGGCTGATTAATGCAAATTTCATCGGACTCTCCCTGTCGGTTTGAGGGTGATTAAGTGAGGGTGATGCCAGCCTGAATAAACGAAGGCGAGCTACTTCGGACAGACGGCCGGCTCCTTCATCCTGACGGGCTCTTTTATCGGATAGTTCACATTTCTCGGTGACCAGCAGCTGGTAGTCACCTTCACGTCATCGCAGGGTAAAAAGTGCACCGTAATGCCGCACACATCCTGGCCGTTATAGTCGGGCAGCGGGACGGTTTTACTGTGCTGCCTCTTTTGGGCATCAATCCCTTTTTTCCAGGCAAGGTATTTCGCCTCATCAGCAAACCCCGGGAAACCCGCGGATGAACCCTGCCCGGTTTCCCAGTCAACGCGCACCGTCATACCCGGCGTCCAGCGGGCGGGCACGCTGAAGCAGCAGCCGCCTCCGCCCCCCTGAAACGGGCCTATTGAATCGATACCCGACTGGCCATTGATACTGAAGTGGTTAATTGCCCATTTTGTGTGGTTGATGGCGTCAATGGTGCCGCCACCGCCGCCTCCGGCCTGTGCGGCAGGCTGTGCGCAGCCGGTTAACAGCAGCAGACCCGCCAGCAGCGGGCTGATTAATGCAGATTTCATCGGACTCTCCCTGTTCATCGGATCCTCCTTATCCGCGTTCAGACCGTTGTCGTCAGAACGTCCTCCAGCCAGCTGGCCGGCAGCGCGGCTTGCCCCCGCGCCAGTTGCTGTTCCGCTTTCCGCGCCTTTTGCTGTGCGACAACGGTTCCCGGCTCGTGGGTAAATGCCCGCAGCTGCTCCCCTCCGGGCAGCTCCGGCAGCGCTTCCCCGGTTATCTTGTCCAGCACCGCCACCTCCAGCGAGCGCACGGCGCCTGTCGCGGCCAGCCCGGCCAGCTTGCCGGTCAGGCGCTTTTGCCGGAAACTGAGCACGACACCCGCGGTCACGGTCGCAAAACCCACCAGGTCTCCGGCGAGCACCAGCGGCGAGAGCGGTTTACTGCAGCGCTCGCTGAAGTAAATCATCCGGTAGCGGAAGTAACCGGTCCACATCTCGCGCGTGCCGAGCGCGGCATACATAAACCAGGCGCGTGAGTCATGTATCTGGTCATCAAACAGCGCCCTCACCAGCCCGGCAGGCTGTTCCGCGTTGCTGGCCTCCCCGGCATCGGGAAAGAGGACGGCCACCCGGGCTTCTCCGTCACGCTTCATGCGCCGGTATTCCTGCGCTTCATCATCGGTATTGAGAACGAAAATCACCGGCTGCAGCACGGTATCCAGCACCAGCTGCGCCAGGTTATCCGGAATACGGTAACCGTCGTGGTAATCCTTTCCGAACTCCTTCGCCGCGTCGAACAGCTGGGTTTGATCCATCTTTGGGTCAAAATCCTTCACACCCGGCTGCAGAACCAGTTCATCCATCCTGTCAGGAGGCTGGTTTGCTATCTGGTTCTGGCGAGCCCTGAGCACCGCCGCCTGTTTTTCATCACGAATCTCTTCTGCCGCCTTACGCGCGGCAGGCAGCGCTTCGGTATTCGTGGCGCGCTGATAGAAGGGCGTTTTCAGCATCGAGCCTCTGGCATAGCGGTCGATGCGCCAGGCGGTGATCCAGGCCATCTGCTCAGCAATGACGGTTTCCAGACTGCCGCCGGCGGCAGGTGGTTCGTAGTGAGAGGCTGCTTCGGGATCGAACGTTTTCGGCGTGGTTTGGCCCAGAGTGAGTTCGCGCCAGGCGTTGAAGCGGTTGATAAGTTCAGGTGAAACAGCAAACTCCAATTGCATTGTTGGATCCATAGCCCTCCAGTTAGCATTTTTCAAATTTTCTGGGAGCGATGGTTCTGGAACCTTTAATGGAGCACCTGCTTGAAATGCATTGGCATACATGTCATGAAGCGAGATCTGCGATAACAAAAATCGATCAAATTCATCGTTGCCTTTTCCTTGATCCCCCGGCGGATACCCTCCACCGATATCCGAATGCATCCCCGGGTAAACCACCTCTCTGGCACAGGGCGGGTATTTGCCGTTTGCCCGCCGCACCGAGTCCAGCGGAAAGCAGAGACGCTGCTCATGCCCGGAGACCAGGTGAACACATTTTTTTATCAGCCCGCCATAGGTTTCATCATCCGGAAGCTCCATCGTGCCGTCTGCCCAGGACATATGCCCGTCGGCAACCGGCACCACATGCGCCACCCCGACGGAGGCCACCGTATCCAGCAGCCCGAGAAACTCCACGCTGACGGGCAGCTGCATCCCGCCTGTCTGCAGGCACTGCGGCGGTTTTTCACCTTCCGCCGCCGGCGGGGGCAGCAGTTCGCTCAGCCAGCGCACAAAGGTGCGCGCCGCTGCCGCGCCGCGGGAAAAACCATAGACATACAGATTGATGCCTGTCAGTTTCGGCTTGCCCGGCTCAGGCTGAATAATCAGGGGCTTCAAATCAGAGGCCAAATCATTCAGCAAACGAGTGAACTCTTCATAGCGGTTGTGGCTGCCGCCAAACCACAGCCGGTTCCAGCTGGTACCCATTTTTTTGAGGGATTCACGGCTGGCTCCTTCGGACAGCTTTATGCTGTTGTTTTCCTTGTCCTTACTCAGGCGCATTAGCACATCAATAATCCGCAGCAGCGCCCAGTTAATCCGCTCCTCACCCTTAACTGCCCCCACCAGACCCATGGTGGAATAGTCCGGGTCATTCACTTCCGGGAACGGGGTGCCCACACCGGGAATATAAAACTTGAAGTATTTTCCGCCACTGTCTTTTACCCCATCCAGCGGCATCTTTTTGGTATCAGTGACGCCGCCGGCGGTGCCGTCGCCAATGGTGGCACGAAACAAACGCGCGATATTGGTCGGGTGCTTCGGGTTCGCGATAAAAAAGTCATGATTTAAGTTATTGCCGGTACCGTCGAAAAACAGGCTGATGTGCAGTGTCTTGCAGCACGGCGGCTCCACGCGCCGTCCGGCAGCCAGGCACAGTTCCTGGTGATAGCGCCGCTCGTCGCTGTTCTGCTGATGGCAGTTCTGCCCAACCTGCAGCGCCCGGCCCGGCAGACGTCCCTGCGGCGGAAACGGCGGCGGGACCCAGGCGGCATGGGTTTCGGTTATTTCGGACATACGGCGGGCTCCTTCATCCTGACGGGCTCTTTTATCGGGTACGAAAGACTGCCGTAGGTGTAACAGCTGGTGGTCACCTTCACGTCATCGCAGGGTAAAAAGTGCACCGTAATGCCGCACACATCCTGGCCGTTATAGTCGGGCAGCGGGACAGTTTTGCTGTGCTGCCGATGACTGGCTTTTATTTTCTTTTCCCATTCAAGATATTTATTCCAGTTTTCATATCCCGGGAAATCATCAGTTGAAGCTTCCCCACTTTCCCAGTCAATGCGTACCGTCATACCCGGCGTCCAGCGGGCGGGCACGCTGAAGCAGCAGCCGCCACCGCCACCCTGAAACGGGCCTATAATGTCGATCCCCGACTGGCCGTTGACACTGAAGTGGTTTATTGCCCATTTTGTGTGGTTGATGGCATCAATGGTGCCGCCGCCGGCCCGGGCGGCTGGCTGTGCGCAGCCAGTTAACAGCAGCAGACCCGCCAGCAGCGGGCTGATTAATGCAGACTTCATCGGACTCTCCCTGTCGGTTTGAGGGTGATTAAGTGAGGGTGATGCCATCCTGGGGAAACGGAGGCGAGCTACTCCGGACATACGGCGAGCTCCTTCATCCTGACAGGCTCTTTTATCGGGTACGACGGACTGCCGTAGGTGTAACAGCTGGTGGTCACCTTCACGTCATCGCAGGGTAAAAAGTGCACTGTAATGCCGCACACATCCTGGCCGTTATAGTCGGGCAGCGGAACGGTTTGGCTGTGCTGGCGTTTTTGGGCATCAATGTCTGCTATCCAGGCTTTATATTTAGCCCTGTCGGCAAACCCCGGGAAACCCGCGGATGAACCCTGCCCGGTTTCCCAGTCAACGCGCACCGTCATACCCGGCGTCCAGCGGGCGGGCACGCTGAAGCAGCAGCCGCCCCCGCCCCCCTGGAACGGGCCTATTGAATCGATGCCCGACTGGCCGTTGATACTGAAGTGGTTGATCGCCCATTTTGTGTGGTTGATGGCTTTTATTGTTCCGCCACCACCGCCTCCAGCCTGTGCGGCAGGCTGTGCGCAGCCGGTTAACAGCAGCAGACCCGCCAGCAGCGGGCTGATTAATGCAGATTTCATCGGACTCTCCCTGTCGGTTTGAGGGTAATGAAGAGAGGGGTGTACTCAGCCAGACCAGGCTTTTCATTCTGAAGGTCTCTCACTGGTTTTTACGTCCGCAAACCACTTCTTCATTACCCAGTCTTCACGAGCGTCATCCAGAAGAAGACCCTGGCGTGTCGCCTCCACCATGCCCTGGTAACAGGCCGAAAACAGTGACTGTCTTGAGTCAAACATGCCCGCAGGCGGAGCACAGTGCGACAACATGACGATGACATCGCTGATACACATCAGATGCTCAAGCTGGCGATCGCTGAGTTCTATTTTGGGCGCATTTTCATCGCGTTCCGGCGGGAGACCACTGCCTTTGATGCCTTTCGCCTGGCCGTCAAAATCCTGCCACGCCCAGAACAGGGCCGGACGCATCAATGGCTCTTGCTGCTCTTCACTGAGAATGTGTGTAAACAACAGCGGAAATACCCGGGTATCGTAAAAGCGTAAAATTCCGCTGCGCCCTTCCTGCAGAATATCCATACACTGCGTGAGCCAGTTCGCCAGCGCCGAAAAGGGCCAGTATGTGCAGAACAGGAGCAGCGGCGCCTGGATGGCAAGTTGCTGGCTGATATCCTGTAACCAGCGCATTTGCTCATGATCATCAAGCGTAAAGCGCGCCACCAGCGGAGCATCATCGACAATAAATGCTTCCGGAAGTCCATGAAAAAGCGACTGCCACTCAACTGACAGCGAATTCAGCGCCGGAATAACGGAAAAATCCACCCCCGCCTGATCGATAATGACATGCAGATAATCCGTTTCGAAAGCCCGACAGGTTCCGGCGACCTCTTCAATCCATTGTCTGGTCATCTATGCCTCCCGCGGCACGAAGCCCTGCGCCAGCGCCTGGGCTTTTTTAAGGCACTCTTTACACACCGATGCCGGTAGCTCAGGCAAGGGAAACGCCTCGCTGACCGGCCCCTGCAAATCATGCTGTCCCTTAAGGCTAATCACCCCCGGTCCGTGGATCTGTACCTCTCCCTGCGGGGTAAGACGGATATATGCGCCGCCGCAACCCAGGGTGATGCCATTTTTAGCCGTCAACTGCAGATGCCCCTGGGTTGACTGGACGGTGATATCTTTTAGCGCGGTCAGCGACAGAATCTCGCCGTGCGACTCTACTTCCAGCGGACCTTTGGCGGAGACCAGCCTCATCCCCTCCTGTTGCGCCAGCAGTGAAATAGCCTGGCTGGCATTCAGAGAACAGCGCTGTGCCGTGGTGATGTTGACCTCCCCCAGGCTCTGCAGATACAGCCCGTTACCGCTGTGCAGGAGGGTTGTTTCCGGCGTGACTGCGGCAATCCCCTGCGGGGCCGACATCAGCAATGTCGGCTGTTTAAGATCGCTGGTGCCTGTGGTCAGTGCGCTTAATGGGCCGGTGTCTGGGATAACATTATGATGGGTTTGCGTAATGCTTCCCCATTCCGTGACCTGATTCACCGCACCTTTCAGCAAACTGACCGCCGTCTCCATCGCCAGCACCTGCCCCTGAGCCTGCGCCTGCCCGTCAGCGCTGATAAATATCCCTTTCTGTGCCCGGATAGCTCCCCAGCTGTCGGTTCTTAGCTCAAAACCGTCCCCGCGCTGCTGCTTTTCAGCATCCACGAGATGGCCGAGGTTCAGCTGGCTCTTGCCGCCATACTCCGTCGACACCTTGATATGTTCTTTCCCGCGCTCATCGTCGAGGCGGATTTTGTTGTTGGCCGGGGTGCGCAGGACGTTACGTTTGTCATTGCGGATGGTGACGTGGTCGCCGTGCGCCGAGTCGTGGAGGACGCCCGCGATATACGGCCGGTCAGGGTTACCATCCTCAAAGCCAATCGCCACCTCCGTCCCCGCCAGCAGCGGCAGGTGCAGACCGTAGGTGTCTCCGGCATACGGCCGCGACTGGCGGACCCACAGGCTCTCGAACCCGGTTTCCCAGCGCGCCCGGTCAAACAGCATATTCACCCGGTAGCGCCCGTGTTTGTCGATATGCCCGTAGGTGTCGTTTTCCCGGGTGCTGGTCACGCGGGCCGGCAGCGTCCCGGCCATCACCGGACGCGCGCCGGGCTCAGGCCGGTAGCCGACGTCCGGGCTGTCCGGTATGCCGGCAAACTCCACCGCAAAGTCGGCATCGCGCCGGGCGTGGCTGTGCATCGCCGTGACGAGCACGCCATCAGCAAACTCCCCGGCCACCTCCTCTCCGCCGGTGACCTTCAGCACCTGTCCCGGGCAGAGCGTCGGGCAGCTGGTGGTGGCCTGCATCCGGGTCTGGCCGTTCAGATAACGCTCATGCCGAAGCCGGGCGTAAAACGCCCCGGACTCCGGCGCCGGATGGCGGTCATGGACATTCCCCGCGGTCAGGTAGTTATCTCCCCAGTGGTAAGCCTCACCAAAGGTGGTGGTCTCCCCGCGGGTGACATCCACCTGCGCGTTCATGTCCGCCGTCGCCTCGCGGTAGTTGTAGTCGCGGGTACTGACCTGCTGCTCCACAACGCGGTGGCCACATGCCATCTCCCACACCGCGTCCACCCCGGCCGACTGCTGCCCTGACGGCGGGACCGAAGGCAACGTCAGCCCCTTCTCATAGCCCTGCTGACTGTCGCAGAACTCAGCGACGTCGATGTGCAGCCGCGTGTCGGCGGTAAAGCGAAACCAGATCCCCACCTCACCCAGCAGCCGGGTGATAAAGCGCAGGTCATCCTCGCCGTACTGCATCACCTGCTCGCGGCGCGGATACGTTTTTGTCAGCGAGAACAGAAAATCCTGACCGCGCAGGCCGTGGCGCTCGCGGAGGATTTTTTCCACAATCTGCGGAACGGACTGGTCCTGGTAAATGGCGTTCTGGTGCGAGCGGTTAAGCAGCGCCAGGCGCGGCTGAAGCGTCAGCGCGTAGTGCGTTTCATCCCTGGAGGTACTGAGCCGTTCAAACCCCGTCACCACGCCCTGGATCACCCGCACGGGTTGCTGAACATTGATGCCGAAGCCCTGAGCCACCGGCGCCTGCAGCGTCAGGGAGGCTGCCTTCATCAGCATCATCTCTTTGCTGATGGCATGGTCTGCGCTGGTGAATTCGATACGGTAGCGGAACGGCTGGCTCAGGGCTTCATCGCCCTCGAAGGCCAGCACATCAAGCCCGGCTTCACATCCCTTCACCGAAAGCAGGTGGTGGTTATGGCTGAACAACAACGATTTCACGCTACTCATCGGATATTGTCCCCTCGTCAAACGCCATCATGACGCCTTCCTCTTCGTGATACCCCAGCGTCACCTGGCGCGGTTTCTGCCCCGCCGCCATATGGCTCAATAGCTGCTGACTCAGTGCCGGCAGGATCTGCTGATTGAGCAGACTGTCGACGTTACGGGCGCCGGTATCCGGCAGCAGGCTGGCCTCGGTCAGCGCGTCGAACAGGCTCTCGCTGAGGGTGGTGGTGATTCCGTAATGGCAAGCCAGACGCTGACTTACCTGCCCGAGCTTCATGCCGACAATGGCGCGCAGCGCTCCCGCCGGCAGCGGACGGTAAATCACCGTCTGGAAGCGGGCCAGCAGCGCCGGCTGGAAGTGGCCGCGCAGCACCGGGCGCAGCAGCTCGTGCAGGTCTGATTCGCTGGCCTGCGGCTGTTCATCCAGCAGCTGCATCAGGAGGTCGCTACCGAGGTTTGCGGTCATCAGGATCACGGTGTTGCGAAAGTCGATTTCACGCCCCTCGCCGTCGCGCATTACCCCCCGGTCGAAGACCTGGTAGAACAGGTTCATCACATCGCGATGGGCCTTTTCCACCTCATCGAGCAGCACCACGCTGTAGGGGCGTTTGCGCACCGCCTCGGTCAGGATCCCGCCCTGGCCGTAGCCGACGTAGCCGGGCGGAGAACCCTTCAGCTGGCTGACGGTGTGCGGCTCCTGGTACTCGGAGAGATTGATGGTCATCAGCGCTTTCTCGCCGCCGAACAGCGCATCGGCGAGGGCGAGCGCCGTTTCCGTTTTGCCGGTGCCGCTCGGCCCGACCAGCAGGAACACCCCTTGCGGACCGTTCTCCGGCGTCAGGCCGGTTTTCGCGGCGCGCAGGCGCCGGGCAATAGCGCTCAGGGCCGCCTCCTGGCCAACCACCCGTTTGCCGAGACTCTCTTCCAGACTCAGCAGCTCCGTCTGCTCATCTTTCATTAGCGAGGAGAGCGGCACGCCGGTCCAGTCGGCAATCACCGTCGCCACGGTGCGGACGTCGACGTCCAGCCCGAGCAGCGGATTGCCCTGCTGGACGGCAATAAGCGCGTTTTGCAGGTCGCTAATTTCCGCCTGGCGGGAGATATCGCGGCGACAGGCCAGCAGCGCCTCCGTCAGCTGCAGCTCCTGACCATACTGAGTTTCAAGGGTATCCAGCGCCAGAATAAGGCGGATCTCCTCCTGCTCAATGGCCGCCAGCCGTTCGCCGCGGGCGCTGTTGCCCAGCGCAATATCTTCCAGCAGCGCCTGTTTCTCCATCGCCAGCGCGGTGAGCTGTGCCTTCATGCGGGTCAGCGGCTCAGGCACGGTATCGAGACTCATACGCAGGCGGGCGGAAGCGGTGTCGAGTAAATCCACTGCCTTGTCCGGCAGCTGGCGGCCGGTGAGATAGCGTCGTGACAGCGTCACGGCGGCGCGCACCGCATCATCCGTGATATGCACGCCGTGGTGGTCGGCATAGCGGGACTTCAGGCCGCGCAGCATCAGGCAGGCGGTGTCGTCGTCCGGCTCATCCACCTTGACCATCTGAAAGCGGCGCTCCAGCGCGGCGTCGCGCTCGAAGTACTGCTTGTATTCACTCCAGGTGGTGGCGGCGATGGTCCGCAGCTCGCCCCGGGCCAGCGCCGGCTTCAGCAGGTTGGCGGCATCCGCGCCGCCCGCCTGATTACCCGCGCCGATGATCGTGTGCGCCTCGTCGATAAACAGCAGCACCGGCGAAGGCGACTGCTGTACCGCCTCAATGATATTTTTCAGCCGCTGCTCGAACTCGCCTTTGACCCCGGCGCCGGCCTGCAGCAGACCGAGGTCGAGGGTGCGCACCGACACCGGCTTCAGCGCGTCGGGGACGTTGCCTTCGGCAATGCGCAGCGCCAGGCCTTCCACCAGCGCGGTCTTGCCCACGCCCGGCTCACCGACGAGGATCGGGTTGTTTTTACGCCGACGGGAGAGAATATCCACCATCTGGCGGATTTCCGTGTCGCGTCCGAACACCGGGTCAATCTGGCCATCTCTGGCTTTGGCGGTGACGTCGAGAGTGAATTTGTCCAGCGCGTTCTGCAGCGCCGGGTTGAGCCCATCCGCATTCAGTTCGCTGCCCGCAGGACGCCCCACAAATTCCACGTCCCCGCCATGGCGCTGCGCCAGCGCCGCTTCCTGCTGCGCTGGCGGACGTTCGTCAGACAGGGCATCCAGCAAGGGGCGCAGGCGTTCCAGCTGACGCTGGCCCAGCGTTAACAGCGGCCACAGGCCATCGCACTGGATCAGATTCTGTTTTTCAACCAGCGCCATCAGCAGGTGAACACTGCGGATCTGCGCTTCGCCGCTGAGCGAGGCAATCAGCCAGGCCTCCTGCATCAGCCTCAGGGTATGGTCAGAGAGCTGGGGACGATGACGTACCGAGCGCGGCTGTTTATCCAGCCAGCTCAGCAGATCCTGCCACAGCGCATCCATATCCCATTCATAACGCCGCGCCAGCACCGTCAGATCGCCTTCCCCCTGTTCCAGCAGTTTAAGCAGCCAGTGCTCGGGCAGGATCTCGGCATGCGCCCGGGTCTGGCACAGGGAGGCCGCCCCCTCCATTGCGCGGGCACAGCAGGGATTAAGACGGCGTAACAGGCTGGCTGGATTTTCCATGAGATCCTCTCTTATTGGTTCCGGACACGCTACCGCCCGTCGCTGTTCCCGAACAGGAACCCACAGCGCACAGGGTCAGGCAGGCAGATTGTGTTTTTCTTTGCTGAGAACCCGTATCTCAGGCGCTCAGCAAAAAACGGCGGGCAGAGAAACGCTGCCCGCATCAGGCGATCGCCCGCAATAAACCCCGGTCGCAGCGATAACGATGCGGCCGGGATGAGCGAACGTCGCCTGCGCGCCAGCGGCGCGAAATATGACGGGCAATTACGCTGTGGCGCGTTCGTTCCAGCTATCGGAGTGAATGATGTTGCCGTCTTTATAGGTCCAGGTGATCTTCTCGTAGCGCAGCTCAATCTGTTCCAGATGGTTGTGCTTCTCGTAGGCAGGGTTTTTGATGTCGTGCATCAGGGGATTCACTTTCACCACCTTGACGTTCTCAAGTTTGGTATTGAAATACTCCACTTCCTGGCCGGCATCGTTGATTCTGTACCACTTGAACTCAGCGGATTTCAGGGTCTGGCCGGTGGTCACTGCCTTGTACAGGTACGGGCTGGAGGAGTCGATCTCCTTGGTGAACAGGAACGGCGTATGGATACGCGTGCCGGTCAGTTTGCCGGTGTTGTTATCGGTCGGGATGTACAGGTTGTGCTCCTGAGCCACCACTTCGATACTGCCTTCACGATCCTGAACGTCGACAGACCCTTTAATGTCCGCGCCGCCGTCGTCTTTCAGCCAAAGATAAACAGGAATTGCCATGGAATTACTCTCCATTGTGTAGTGAAGCGCCATCATCCTGGGATGACGCAGAGGGTTGGTCCGGTAACCGGCAGGCGTCTACCTGCGGCACCAGACTGATTTCGACACGACGGTTCAGCGCACGGCCCTCCGGCGTATCGTTTGTTGCAATTGGTCGGCTTTCGCCATAGCCCTGAACGGCAAAGCAGCTGTCCGGCACGTCGCCGGTATCGCGCATCCAGTCGCGGACCGATTCCGCACGTTTCAGCGACAATAGCTGGTTGGCTTTTTCCTCACCGACGCTGTCGGTGTGGCCCGCCACCACGATCAGCCACCCGGGCCTGGCCTTAATGTCCATCAGCGAGTTGACCAGCCGCTTTGTCGAACCAGGCTTCAGTACCCATTTCCCGGTATCGAATAGCGACATGCTGTCAAGGCGGATGACGTCCGGCGCGACGCGCTGCACCGGCCTGGGTGGCGGAGGCGGCACGTAACCGCGAATCGCCTCCAGCAACGGCAGGCGAATCTGCTCCCCGCGATACAAGCCCAGACTCAGGCGCAGCGGGACGCCGTTACGCGCCCAGCTATCGAGCAGCGCGGCATCTTCACGCAGCACCCTGACAGCGCTGGCTTTTGGCCGATAATCATCCATCGCAATCCGCTCATAACGGGCAATATCGACGCCCACGCGCTGCAGCAGTTGTCGATTGTTCCAGCCACTGCTGAGCAGCGCGGCGACAGCGGCGAGGGTGAAAATCGCAAGCGCCGCGCGCCAGGCCCTGCCTCGTGGCGTGAGTCCCCGTCCCGCCGGTAACTGCGGCAGGATGAATTCCGGCAACGCTGAAGCGTCCTCGGTGTCGCTCTCATCTGGCTGCCAGCCAGCTACCCGCGACAGGCCGCTATGTCGGGATAACCACGTCGTCCAGGCCGACGACGCCAGACTTCCAGGCAGCGAGGGCCCGAGCCCCCACAGCACGGCCGCTGGGGTCAGAGGCGGCAGGTCGGTATTTTCTTCCGTCAACACGGCATGGACGTGCTGTTCAAACCAGCCCATCAGGCTGTTCATCAGCACCTGCTGCTCCAGCGCGGCCGCCCCGCCGGCGCTTACCCAGGCCGGTACGGAACAGGGGGCGCAGGAGGGCTGCCAGACTTTCACCGCTTCGCCCGGCATCGCCGCCTGCCACAACAGGTCGCGACTCATCGCGCTGCCCACCTGCCCCTGCAGCGCCAGCGGTACGGCATACCCCGTCTGCTGACGCAGCTGGCTGAGTTGCCAGCGCAGGGCCAGCAGAGCGCTGGTCAGCGCATCGCTTTGCACATGCCGCTGCGGGCAGACGCAGAGCAGCACCGACAGCTGAGGCCCCCATTCCGGCCGCTGGCTCAATACCTGGCGCGCGACCTGCTGCAGCTCCTCCGTCTTTTCCACGCGGATCCAGCAGCCCTGTTTGACGACTCGCACCGGTGACGCTGGCGGCCAGACACTCGGCAGGTCGCCGCAAACGAGGACCACCGGCTGGCGATAAGCGCCCTCCGGGAGAGGGGCCAGGGTTGATGCGACGTTACGTCCGGTACGACGACTGGCGATGCGCCAGATCCCGATGATCAGGGCCAGCGTGACCAGCAGAATGAGCCACGCCCCCCAGCGGGGAACCGGCAAAAATAGCAGGCACACCAGCGCACTCAGCAGGCTGGTCCACAGCGCCAGCCCACGCTGCTGCGCGGGGCTCATTTCACCGTCCCCGGTAACAGGGTCAGCAGCAGGTGATCGAGCCAGTGGTTCAGCCCCCACCACAGGACGAGTACCACCATCACGCTCAGGCCAATTCGCACGGGCCAGGAGGCCAGCCAGCCGCTTATCCCCAGTCCGGCGCGATTCTCTACCAGTACGGGAGCGGTTGACGGGCATTGAAAAGGTGGGACATGCTCACTGAGCGCGTTGATCAGCTTCAGGCGCTCGGGATCGTTGAGGGAGCGAAAGCTGCCAACAAAACCCAGCAGCATCACCCGCTGAAAACAGGTGACCACGGCCAGGTCTGGCGCCGGTTCACGCAGCACATCACGCATCCGATCGCACAGCGTATCACCGGCATCCATGGTGCCGAGGAAGTGCCCCTGCAGCGGAATGTCATACCACTGCAGGCAGGCCTCATCCTCCACGCCGCGCCCTTTCACGGCTTCATCGAGCAGCGCGCACTGGGCGGTGAGAATATGCTGACAGCTGGCGTCATCAAGCCCGCTCGCCTTCAGCTCATGTTGCACGCGCTCGACATCAGCAATACAGCGCTGCCATAGCGTGTACCCTTCCTCATCGCGGAACTGCGGGCCGTGGCGCAGGCTGATAACCTGCAGCCAGGTGTTCTGCAGCAGCGCATCAATATCAATGGACGCGGCGTTACCGCGTTTAGGCTCATTCACGTTCGTAGTACCGCAAAAAGTTCAAGTTCAGGCTCACCGAGCATCCCCGGGACGTAAAACATACAGGTGCCGCTCTGCAGCATTTCCGTCGCCAGAGGGTGGGACACATCGAGGCTGAAATACTGATTTTCCAGACGCAGCGGGATCGCCGCCGGCACATGACGCAATGGCGTGAGGGGCACCCCTGTCCGCGAGGAGTTGACGATGGCTTTGACATGATCCGGACTGCCCACTTTGCACTGTCGCGGAAACTGCTCCTGCAGTCGGGCGACCGGTACCGAAGAACGAACCGACAGGTAGTAGTCAGCCCCTTCCCGCAGCCGGGCATCGTGCAGACGCGCCTGCCAGAAGTGCAGCCGGGCATCATGCTCCAGCGCAATCGCCACCACCCGCGACGGCAGGCTCGCCTCCAGCAGGTCGCTCAGTAAATCAAACAGCGGCGGAAAAACCGCGTTCAGCTGGTCATGCTGATAGATCGGGACGGCATTCGCCTGATGGGTAAGCGAAAAGGTCAGCAGGCTGCCAGCCAGGCGCGCCAGCTCCGGATAGAGGCGTTCCGGCGGGCTCTGTTGGTCACGCAGAAAGTACCCCAGCACCGGCTCGGCGCTGTTCAGCGCGTTCAGCAACCAGAACAGAGAGACATCGGCCACGGCAAAATCAGCCATCCGTTCATTGCTCTCGCGACGCATGGCCATCAGGCGCGTCAGACGAGCCCGAAGCTGAGTAAGCAGTTGTTCAAGCTGCGTCGCCAGCCAGCGGCTGCCCTGGATCTGCAGCAGCGGCGGGAGAAACGTCTCGTCGATAAGCCAGGCCCCCTGCGAGTCCCGCTGCAGGCGAACAAGCGGGCAGGTCAGGTAATCGCTGTTGTCCTGATGGGCGAAGCGGAGGGTCAGCTCCGGCTGCATGACGGCAATCTGCCGGGTATCATCCCCGAACTGGTTGCGGACATCACGCCAGCGCTGCCGGAAGCGCACCGGCCTTTCGGCCACCTCCTCCGGCTTCAGACAGTTGCCGCCATTCGCCTGCATCAGGGGCAGCGCCAGCACGATCACCGCCTCGCCGGACGCGCCGTCCAGTGACAGCGCGGACGGCAGCGCATCGGCATTGTCCGTATCAATCATCGTGCCATCCTGGAACCGGACCTGCAGCCTGTGAGCCTGCAGGCGGCCCAGTTTGAGCATCTCTGGTTCGAAGGTCGCCTCCATCACTCCCCAGGGGTGGTTAAGCCCCATCCGGGCAATCACTTCCGCAGTCCAGGCTGCATACGCAGCCTGCTGTTGAAAATGCTGGGGCGACACCATAATGCCCCGGCCCCACAACGGACGTTCCGTTTTCATCATCGTCCGAACCTACGCCTTCGCCTTTGGCATCTGGCTAACCAGCGACAGATTGACGTCCATCCCCTCGACCTGGAAGTGCGGCACCGCGTACAGCTTCACGCGGAAGAAGCCCGGGTTATCCTCAATATCTTCCACCACCACGCTGGCATCGCGCAGCGGATGGGAGGCCTGCAGCTCGTCGCCGGGGTCGGTCATTTCAGTCACCAGGCTCCGCACCCAGGTGTTCAGCTCCAGCTCCAGCAGCCGCCGGTCCTTGGTGGTGCCGATATTCTCGCGCTGGATCATCTTCAGGTAGTGCGCGATGCGCGACAGCAGGAAGATATAAGGCAGACGCGCGTTGATGCGGCTGTTGGCGGTGGCGTCAGCGGTATCGTACAGCGCCGGTTTCTGCGCGGAGTTGGCCGAGAAGAAACAGGCGTAATCGCGATTTTTGTAGTACGACAGCGGGATAAAGCCCAGGCTGGCGAACTCAAACTCCCGCGTTTCCGGGATCATCACCTCGGAAGGAATTTTCACCTGGTTGCCGGTGCCCAGATCGTACAGATGGATGGGCAGATCTTTCACCGCGCCGCCGGCCTGCGGACCGCGAATTTGCACGCACCAGCCGTTATTGACAAAGCTCTTCACCATATTGGAAGCGAAGGAGAACGCCGCGCTGGTCCACAGATACTTTTCGTGGTCCGGACCTTTCACCTGCTCGACATAGTTGAAGCTGCGCACCGGCACGGTGTCGGGACCGTACGGCAGACGACCCAGCACGCGCGGCATCACCAGGCCGATGTAGCGGGCATCGTCGGTTTCACGAAATGATTTCCAGCGGATATATTCCGCGCGATCGAAGTAGTTGCCGATATCCTTAATAGCAGCCACCTCTTCCATGGTCTCTTTCAGGAAGAAGGCCGGGCCGACGGCGCCGATAAACGGCATATGGGCGGCCGCAGAGACGCGGGAGATATTGCGCAGGAGCGCCACATCCTGCGGGCTGGCGTCGAACTCATAGGCCGAGATCACCGAGCCGATCGGCTCGCCGCCGGGAGTGTCATACTCCGCGGTATAGGTGTGCCAGTAGAGGCCGCTCTGGATAAGCTCCGGCGCGTCCTCAAAGTCCTGGCGCAGATCGTCTTTGGCGACGTCCAGGATCTCCGTTTTGACGTTCTGCCGATAGTCGGTGTTGTCCACCAGCTGTTTGAGGCCGCGCCACAGGGATTCGACCTGCTGAAACTCCTGATGGTGCATCACCGCGTCCAGCTGACGGCTTATCTGGAAATCCAGTTCGGCGATATGGTGGTCAATCAGCGTTTTGTCGAGCTTTTCCACCCGCTGACCGGACTGACGGATGCGATCCATAAACACCTGCATCGCCGCGGTGAGACGCTCCGCCGCCGGCGCTTCGGAGAGCGCGGCATCGTCCAGAAAGTCGTTGATATCCCCGAGGTGAGACGCCGGGGCGAGATTAATTTTTTCAAACAGCGAGGCGTAAACGCCCTCGCCCGCCCTATTTTCCTGCAGCGTGGTTTGCCCCTGAACAGGGGCGTTTTCTGTGGTAACAGACATTAGCATTTTCCCGGTTAATCCATTAACAGACTTGCCCCGCCATTATTTCGGGGCAAGCGCACTCATTTCGTCGCGTAATTCCTGGGACAGCGCCGGATCTTTCAGGATTGCCTCAAGCTCTTTTCTGAAAGTGGCGTTATCAAGCAGATTGGATTTGAGATCGCGTAATAAATTACGCATCGCCAGCATGGCGCGGAGTTGCGGTATTTGCCGGGCAACCTGCTCCGGTTCAAAATCTTTGATGTCGGTAAAACGCAGTCTGACATTCTCCTCTTCACCATTACCGGCCAGCGTATTCGGCACCGAGAGGTTAACTTCCGGGCTAAATTCCGAAAGTACGCTGTTAAAGTTATTTTTATTGACGTTGATTTTTTCTCTTTCCGATAAAGGCCGGTTTTCCTTACCATGACTAAAATCGCCAATGGTAAGCAACTTCAGCGGTAGCTCGACCTTCTTCTGCGCGCCGCCGGTATGAAGAGATAATTTGAGATTAATGCGCGCCCTGGGGACTTCATTCTGGAACGTATCAGCCATAGCAGTTCCTTTCCTTAAGGAATAATTATTGAAGAGTTGACGATAAAAACCGGATGATAATAGAGCAAAAACAGATTATCGATCAACTTAACAAGAATATTTCTTTAATGCATTCACAAGGCAAACAAGTTTATTTTAATAGTAACAACAATGAATGACTTACAGCCAAATATAAAGTCCAAAGCCAACACCCTCAATTAACATTGAACACATGAATATTCACATCACATATCATCAAGGCGATAAAAAAATAGATTAAATGAATATGATAGCGGCAATTCCCGTGAATGATATTGTCATGAGATAATTGATATTATCGTTAGCAGATCAAGCACGCATTTAAGCCACTTCTCCTGTTTTCGTCCACGCTGAACCGTCAGCAGCCCTGGCACACAGGCCTGCGGAACCCGCGATATTTTCCACCACAGACAGCCGTCAGTAGCTGAAAAAGGCTATTTCCCCGGGTGACTGACCACACGGCGATGTCGGCAAAAGTTGTCGTTACCAGAAAAAACATGACCCCGATAGCAAGATGCACACGCTACCGTCTTCGGCATCCTGAGGGGGTCGCATTCTGCGGATCGCCAGGCTATATCTAAGACACCTTTCTCCCACAACGAGTAAAAATGATGAGCAAGAAGATCCTGATGCTGGTCGGCGATTATGCCGAAGATTACGAAACGATGGTCCCTTTTCAGGCACTGCAGATGATTGGCCACCAGGTCGATGCCGTCTGCCCGGATAAAGCCGCTGGCGACTATGTCATGACCGCGATCCATGACTTTGACGGCGCCCAGACTTATAGCGAAAAGCCGGGGCACCGCTTCACCCTGAACGCCAATTTTGCCGCGGTGAAGGCCGAGGACTATGACGCGCTAGTGATCCCCGGTGGCCGGGCGCCGGAGTATCTGCGCCTGAACGAGGAGGTTATTAAACTGGTACAGGCATTCGACGCCGCGCGTAAACCTATCGCCGCCGTCTGCCACGGCCCGCAACTGCTGGCCGCCGCTGGTATTCTCCAGGGCCGCACTTGCAGCGCTTATCCCGCCTGTGCCCCGGAAGTGCGCCTGAGCGGTGGGCACTATGCGGATATTGGTATCGACCAGGCGCATGTTGACGGCAATCTGGTCACCGCCCCCGCCTGGCCGGCCCACCCGCAGTGGCTGGCGAAATTCGCCGCCCTGCTGGCGGAATAACGGCCTGTAGAGAAAGCGTTTTCTCTGGCGAAGGGAATTGGCCATCGCCGCGCTGGTGCTCTCCTTCCCACCGGCACGGCGCTGTTTGATCAGCCGTTCCCGCAGCAGCTTAACCTGACTCAACTCAGCAAAACGTTGGCCGGATAGTCCCCTCGCTTCAGATCCGCATTCCCCCGGAAACCTCAATGCGCTGGGCATTCACCCAGCGATGATCATCGGATAACAGCGAGGCGATCATCGGCCCGATATCCTCTGGCACCCCCGGTCGTCCCAGCGCCGTCATGTTCGCCACCGCCTGAGCGACCTGCGGGTTATCCCGCACCACCCCGCCGCTGAAATCGGTGGCGATGGCGCCGGGCGCCACGCAGTTCACCGTAATTGCGCGACTGCCCAGCTCAAACGCCATATAGCGGGTCAGGGTTTCCACCGCGGACTTCATGATCGCATAGGGCGCCCGGTTCGCCATCACGATACGGGTTAGCCCGGACGAGACATTCACTATCCGTCCGCCATCGGCCAGCAGCGGCAACAGTTTTTGGCTGAGGAAAAAAACGCCCTTCACGTGGATACGATACAGCGCATCGAATTCCGCTTCCGTGGCGTTAAGAAAACCCATGCCGCTGGCATTGCCGGCATTATTGACCAGGTAATGAAACCGATCGGCCCCCAGCTCCGCCAGCGCCTCCTGAAAGGCGCTGACAAATCCGTCAAAGGTATCGGTTTCGCCGGCGCTGAAGGGCAACGCAATCGCCCGGGCGCCCAGTGCTTCAACACGTTTAACCACCTCGTTCGCCTCGGCAAAATACGCGTTATAGGTCAATACCACATTCACGCCGCGCTGAGCCAGCGCTTCAACGGTCGCGCGCCCCAGGCCGCGGCTGCCGCCTGTCACCAGGGCAATTTTTGCGCTATTGTTCATGTTTCCCCCTTTTCTCTCTGCTGAAAACATGAGCGATTATAGGCTTCTGCATGCCGACGATAAGATCGCATTGCCCGACAGGATTGTTTTGCCAGCTGGAACAATGTCATGGATAAACTGGATACCCTGACCCTGTTCGTGCGCATCGTCGAACGAGGTTCGTTCAGCGCCGCCGCCGCGGATCTGGGTTTTTCCCGGCCGGTGGCGACCGCGGCCATTAAGGCGCTGGAGGCCAGTCTCGGGGCGCGGCTGCTGCAGCGCACCACCCGGCACGTACGACCGACGGCGGAGGGCTAGCTGTATTATCAGCGCTGCGTGGCTATTCTGGCGGCCCTTGAGGAGGCCAACCGCAGCGCCGGGGGGAGCATTGCCGGTATTATCCGCGTGGACGTGGCGGGCAATCTGGCGCGAACCCTGCTGCTGCCCGCGCTGCCACAGTTTCTCGCCCGCTATCCTGCCATGACGCTGCAGATCGGTGAAAGCGAGCGCGACGTCGATCTGGTTCGCGAAGGGGTCGACTGCGTCATTCGCGGCGGCCATCTCCCCGACAGCGAGATGATTTGCCGGCCGCTCGCCAGGCTGCAGGAAATCACCTGCGCCAGTCCGGCCTACCTCGTCCGGTACGGTACCCCGCATACGATTGAAGGACTGACGGGCCACGTGATGATCGGGTTTGTTTCATCGCGCACGCAACGTACCTTGCCGCTGAGCTTTACCCAGGATGGCCGCCAGAGCGAGGTCAGTTTGCCCTGTCGGCTGCTGACCTCCGATGCCGACGTTGGCGCCGAAGCGGCAAGGCTTGGCTTTGGCCTGTATCAGGCCCCCTTGCCCCGCCTTGAGGCCGATCTGGCGTCGGGCGCGTTAACGGAAGTGCTGGCCGATTTTCGCCCTGCGCCGCTCCCGCTCTCCCTGCTCTATCCCAGTAATCGGCAGCTCTCTGCCCGGGTACAGGTATTTATCGACTGGGTGACGGCGCTGATGAAGCCTCCCCTGGCGCAGCAGGCATCCGGAAGGCTAAAATAATATTTGCTATTATTTGCGGCTCGTGCGTTAATCGTTAAGTCGATTTACCAGACGAAAAGTTATTATCTAAGTACGCGTTCTCATCTCCAGGCGTTATCCCTGATACCACCTTCCTTTGAGCAGTCCCGTTAGTATTTTGCTTTTTCTGTAAACAGGCTCTGTCAGATCCCTGTTGGCTCGTTAATAAAGCCCTCCGACTGACGCAATACCCGGCTTACCACTAACAAAAATCAGCCGCGTTAATTTTCCTGAAAACGACCTTTGTCTTTTCAACAGAACATTACCCATACAAGGTTTACATTATGATTGAACATATCCATTTTAGATGCCCATGCTGCCATGGCTCCCAGTACAGAACGTCCCAGTTTGATGTGACGGAAAAAAATCCCTTTGGTGCGAAATGCATTTTCTGCAAATCGGCGATGATGACATTTGATGCTATCCGCCCTCGTCATCTGGGCGCGCAGTCTACTGCGCAGGCACAACAATAAGTATGCGCGGGTAAAGCATGCCTGTTATCCGCCAGGCGGATGACGTCTTTTTCTCAACCGCCGTTTTTGTCGGCTGAATAATTAACAGCGGGATCAGGCAACGCTTTTATCAGGGTGGTAATATTTTTCCCTGCATTCATTTCAACGTCAAAAAAGTCCACCGCACGCAGAATAAGCCGCAAGCCTCTACCGCTTTCCGCTAACGGATCGACATCGAAATGCTCATTACCACGCGCCAGCGCCAGGCGCTCGGCGGGAAAGGTTTCCCCCGAGTCGGTAAAGCGCAGCGTCACCCGTCGGTCCGCGACCCTAAACTCCACACCAAAACGACTTTCCCGATCCTCATGCAGCGCATAGCGAATAATATTCGTTGCCGTTTCACAAGCGGCGAGATCGAGCGCGAAACGCCACTCCTCCCCGACAGGCAGCGAAGCCATTTGCTGGGCAAGCCACTCCGCCAGCGGTGAAAGCGAGGTGAGTTCGGCAGGAAACATCATGTTGCTATTCACGGGCACGTCACTCATTTAACTGCGCAAGTGCCGAGGTGCGATCCTCGCAAATGCGGAAAATACGATCCATACGGGTCAGCGTGAACATATTGCGGATGCCAGGATTCAGCGCGCACAGCGTCATCTCCCCTTTCCCGTTCATCATCTTCATCAGAGAAACCAGGGTTCCCAGACCGCTACTGTCGATAAAATCAATTTCGCTGAAATCAACAATCAGATCGCCGGGCGCTTCGCCTATCTCCTGGGCGATTGCCGATTTAAAGGCTACTGCGACGGAAGCATCCAGCCGACGCACCGCCGGCGTCAGGATCGTCACCGAGGCCTGCCGTTCGGTTTCAATTTTCATCACTGTCCCCTGTACGTTCAATAATCAAGAGTGAAACATCATCGGCCATCGCCTGGGTCTCCTGCGCGTCGCCATTGCGCCAGTGGATCAAGTGCCGGGCAAACCGCGGCAGCAGCGCGGGCAGCGGCTGCGTCACACTGTCCTGCAGCCACGCTTGTAAACGCGCTTCGCCAAACTGTTCACCGCTCCGGTTTTCACATTCGGTGATACCGTCGCTGAACAGGCAAAGCCGCTCTCCTGGCGCCAGCGAGAAACTGACATCTGCCCATGAGAGATGGTTTATCAACCCCACCGGCGCCCCACCGCTACCGGCCGAGCGCACACTTCCATCAACGGTGACGATAAACGGCGTGGGATGCCCGGCCTGACACAGTTTCCCCTCACCGGTTGTGAGGTCGATGACGCCATAGATCAGGGTGAAATAGCTGACAATCTCTGCCTCGTCGCTACAAAAACGACCATTCAGGATCTGCACTACCTCGGCAGGTGATGCCGGCTGGTTATCAGCAGAGAAAAGAAAACGCTCAACCGCCCTGCCATGTAGAAACTGGCGGGCGACGGCAAGCGACATCATCGCCGCCCCCACGCCGTGCCCGGAGACATCCACGCAGTAAAATCCGAGATGCTCCCCCAGCGGGAAAACATTAAAAATATCCCCCGATACCCAGGCCGACGGCAGGAAAATCCAGTCGGAGAAAAAACCCTGATAGCACAGCTGATGAGCCGGGAGAACCGACTGCTGAATGCGCGCCGCCAGCTCCAGATCCTGTTCAATCTGCCGCAGCGCTTCACTTAGCCGCGTATTGCGCGCGGCGAGGTCGGCTTCAAGGGAGAGGATCCGCGCCCCGGCGTGCAGTCGCGCCCGCAGTTCACTCTGCTCCACCGGCTTACTGAGAAAATCATCGGCCCCTGCCGCAAACCCTTGCGTTAAATCGCCCGGATTTTCGCGAGCGGTGAGCAATATCAGATAAACGTAGTGACCAAACTGGCGACGGCGAACTTCCCGGCACAGCGTCAGGCCATTCATCTCCGGCATTTCCCAGTCGCTAATCACCAGGCTGACGGGCTGGTTTTCGAGGATCGCCAGCGCGGCGACGCCGTTTTCCGCCTCACTGACGATATAGCCCCACTGCGTCAACATTCGGCTCAAGAGCCGACGATAAACCAGCGAATCTTCAACAATCAGGACGTGCTGTGCCGACATCGCGCCTCCTAAATCGGCAAGAACCAGATAAGGCTGATCGTGCCTTCACGAAACTTGCCGCTGCCGCTGTCGTGCCCCGGATAGCGGGTACCGGCATAGTTGGCATACTGCACAGAGAACGATCCTGGCGTATAGCCCGCGTAACCGAAGCTGTAGCTGTAGTCGCCATTCCACGGTTGCTGCTGGCTGCTGTCGGGGTACCAGAACGCCGTCGCACGGATAAAGAAATGTTGCTTAAAGGTATATCCGCACCCCCCGAGCAGTACGTTTTTGTTTTTGCGTATATCGTCACTCTCCAGATCGTAATAACGCGGCACCCAACTGTAGCCCACCTGGCACATGATGGCGTCGCCTTTGTTGATCAGCAGCGTATTCTCCATGGGCTTCGGCAGGGAAAATTTATATGCCAGAGTGATGGCTCCCTGCTCAAAATAGGTGTGACGCTTGCTGCCTGAGGTCCAGAAGTGGTTATCGCCATAGTTACTGTAAACCAGGCTGACGGTATTGGCATGCCAGTCGTCGTAGCCAAAACTATAGCGAAAATCGGCGGTATAGCGGCTGGTATCAGTCACCGGTAAACGGGATGTCACGTTGGCGAACCAGAAGCTGTAAGGCGAGTATTGCAGGCTGAGGTTCAGCGTCTGATTATATTTTTTCTTCTGTTCTGCGCTGTCTGAGCTGTTGGGGACGGTCATCCACTGCTCTTTTAAACCCGAACTAAAGCTCAGCGCTCCCGAAAACACCTTGTCATTCCCGGAAAAAAGCCGTCCCCAGCGGCTGGTAAACACGCCGGCCTGCACCGGTTCACCATTTTTATCACGCAGCGGTTGTGCGTCGTTATTCTCTGCTCCTTCCGCACCTGCGATGGCGCACCATAGCGCGCAGGCCAGCATATACTTCTCCCGCATTTGCCCTTCCTTAGTTAGGTATCCAGCGTGCGGCGACGCGGTATTTGGCCATCAGCCACAGTACGCCCAGCGCGGCGGCATGGATCAAGGTGTTCACTATCCACGCCTGGTGCCACAGATCGAAGGTGACCAACTGGCTTACGGCGAGCACGATATAAACATGCAAAATGAAGGTGTAGAGCGAACGCTGCCCGAGCGGGATCAGGAACCAGCCAGCCAGCCAGTTCAGGGGACGCCAACACCAGGTCAATAACAGATAAATAGTGACCATCAGACTGATATCATTGAGGATCCGTACCGGCCCGAGGCCGTTTTTCGCCGCCCAGGTATGATAAAAGGCGTTAAACTCCGCCGGAGGGATCACGTGCATCAGCAGCGCGGGCGGCATAAAAGGATTGGTATGGTTCTGGGCGACAAACGCAAGGATAAGCGCGATGAACACCAGCGCCGCGACGGCGACTTTGCCGGGTGGCGTGCGGGCGAAAGAGATCAGTTCCGCTTTGTACCAGCCGCAGCACATTCCCAGCACAAAGATAAATTGCCAGGCCAGCAGGGGAAAGGCGAATTCAAATTCGCAGGGCGTCACCCGTACCGGCCAGCGTTGCCAGCAGCCGTAGATCAGCAGCGAGACGCCCAGTAAGGGGTAGACGTGACCCTTTTGCAGCATTCCCAGAAACAACGGGCTGAGTAACAACAGAAAAATATAGAGACCGAGGATCTGCGTTTGGTGTGGGCCAATCTGCAGATAGAGGATAATGTTAAACCACGTCTCTTTTATTTGCGGGGTGAGTGGATAGAGCGACCAGCTGGTCCCGGAAAAACGATCGGTAAAGTGAGTGACTTCAAAGGCATTAATAAACGGAAAATATCTCAGCAAAAGAAAAGAGACAATAATAATAATATTAACCTGATATATTTTCCATGCGCGCAGATAAAGTCCCCAGCCCACCGTCAGTAATACAGCTTTTTGTAATCTGACACGATTTAGCATCCCTAACATAAAGCCCGACAGGATCACAAAACCCTCGGCGCCAGTGGTCAAACCAAAACGCTCCCAGCTGAAAATATTAAATATCGACATCACTTCCGTATGCGCCACCACCATCATAACGAGAGCAATGCCGCGCATAAAGTCGATACGCAGGTCGCGTTCACCCGCCAGAGAATAACGCCAGACTATTGATTTATCAGTTTCTTTTTGCGAAATCGCTGAGGCAACCTGGCTCATGGAGGATCCTGTCGTCTACCCTGCAACATTTATTACAAATTATTTAGATAGTGTAGAATGCGCTATCTTGCAATGCCCTTTTTATAAATTCCCCCTGCATGCATCACACTATGTTAAGCTATCCAGGCACTTCTCAATTCACGCTGTTGAAATTTTTACGCCGCCATCTACACTCATTTTACTGTTATTTACCTGCCATAATGCGTCCTGCTGAATGCACCAGGTCGATAACAGACCTGTCACTCAAACTCAGCGCGGAATCAGGATATCCTTGCTATGGATTTTTATTTTTCCCGTTTTGAACATCGTCGACCGCCTGAGCCGCTCAGCACTCCGAGCTGGGTAAGAATGATCTGGCAGGTATTCGCTGTGGCCGCCCTGGTTCTTGGTGCCAATTATATTTACTGGCGCTGGACCGCGTCCTTAAACACTGACGCACTGTGGTATGCAATCCCTCTGGTGCTGGCGGAAACCCTGGCGTGGATTGGCACAGTTCTGTTCACCATTAATTTATGGCAGGAAAAAGATCCTCCGCCAGGCGTCCCCCCGACGGAGATCAACGACTGTCTGCGAGCGGATGAAGCGGTGGAGTCGAGGCCGATTAAAGTCGATCTGTTTATCGCCACCTATTCCGAAGACGTGGAACTGGTCAGGCTGTCGATCCGTGACGCCATGCAGATGACCTATCCCGGTCCGCTCGACTATAAGGTGCATGTCCTTGACGACGGGCGTCGCCCGGAAATGAAGGCGGTCTGCGAGCAGGAGGGGGCGAACTACATCACCCGTCAGAGTAATATCGGCTATAAAGCCGGTAACCTGCGCAACGGGCTGGAACATACCGATGGCGACTTTCTGATCATCTGTGATGCCGATACCCGCGTTTTCCCAACCCTGCTGAGCCACACGCTCGGCTACTTTCGCGATCCGGACGTCGCCTGGGTGCAGACCCCGCAGTGGTTTTTCGATCTCCCTGAGGGGGAGGATCTGGCATGCTGGCTGCGGCGTAAAGCTGGCGGCGCAGGCTACGGGGTGGGCTGGCTGGCGCAGAAAATCGTCGGTCCGGTGACCATCGGTCGCGATCCGTTTTTCAACGATCCGCGCATGTTTTACGACGTGATTTTACGGCGCCGTAACTGGGCTAACGCCGCGTTCTGCTGTGGTGCCGCCTCCGTTCACCGACGGGAAGCGGTGATGCAGGCGGCACTGCGCAGCTACGTCTGGAGCGTTGACGCCGAGATCGACCGTCATACGCGGGATATTCGCGACCCGGTAACGCGGGAAGCGCTGCAGGACGCCATGCGCCCCCACGTGGCCTTTGATACTGAACTGACGCCCTATAAGTTCCACGTCTCAGAAGATATTTATACCTCCATCCTGCTGCACGGCGACGCTGCTCGCCGCTGGCGCTCAGTAATGCACCCGCGGATCGAGTCCAAAATGCTCTCTCCGCAGGATATGCTGACGTGGATGATCCAGCGCTTTAAGTATGCCGCCGGATCGCTGGATATCCTGTTCCATGACAACATCTTCAGCCGACGCCGCTTTAAACTCTCGCTGCCGCAAACGCTGATGTACGCGACCACCTTCTGGTCCTATCTGGCCTGCGTGTGGAACACCGTGTTCCTGATCTCGCCTGTTATCTATCTCTTCACCGGCATTCCCCCAGTGTCGGCGTGGTCTACCCCTTTCTATCTGCACTTTTTACCCTTTTTTATTGCCTCCGAACTGGCCTTTATGTTCGGCACCTGGGGCATTTCTGCCTGGGACGGCCGGGCCTCTTACCTCTCCTTTTTCTCGATGAATCTGCGGGCGCTGGACACCGTTTTGCGCGGGGAGCAGATCAAATTTCACGTTACGCCGAAAGAGCGACAGACGGGCCGTTTTCTCTATCTCGTCAAGCCGCAAATTGCCATCGTTTTGCTCACCCTGACAGGGCTGATATGGGGCGGCATTCAGGTGGCGCGCGGTGAGGTTGACGACCCCTCCGGGTACGTCATCAACATTTTCTGGGGCGCGGTGAATATTGCCGCCATGCTGCCGTTGATTTTCGCCGCCATGTGGACGCCCCCCGAAGAGCAGGAGGCGAGCCGATGAGGATCCGCGACGCCCTGCTCTCCGCCCGCAGCTATCTCACCATCCTCATTGGCTTCCTGCTGGGTTTTGCGATTGTCGTATGGGTGGAAAAACAAATGCCTGCGCGCGTCGAGAGCAGCGGTGGGATGACGTTGAGCCAGGATTTTCCGCCGCTCCCTGCCCCGCGCGAGCTGACCTTTGACGAGGCGATCTGGGCGCGAGTGGCCTGGCAGTATTATGTGAATAATACTCAGCCAAACGGTCTGGCCAATGCGCACGATGACGAACCCTGGCTTAGCCTGTGGAGCGTCGGCAGCTATCTTTTCGCCGTGGTCGCCGCAGAGCAGCTGCATATTGTGACCGCCGCCGAAGGCGATGAGCGCATTGCCGCCGCCCTGTTTACGCTCGGTCAACTGCCCCTCAACGCCCAGGGATTGCCCGCCGCTCAGTACCATGCCGACACGCTGCAGATCCTCGGCAACCCGGACTCCTCCGCCATCGGTATGGGACGCCTGCTCACCGCCCTGCAAACGCTGCTCTGGCGCTATCCTCAGCACGCCGCCGCGGTGCGGGATCTGTTTAATCAGTGGCGGGTCGGCGCGCTCATCAGCAACAGCCCCGCCAGCCAGGCCGCGGCGCCGCTGCACCACTGGGCGCTGGCGGCGGATGAACCGCGGGACAGCTTTGGCTACCGGCTGTATGCCAGCCATACGCTGCGGCTGATCGACAGCGCCGCGGGGCTGGCGGTGACCAACCCGCCGCAGGGGCAGCAGATGATCGACATCGACGGCATCATGGTGCCCGACGAGGGGCTGCGCACGCCGTGGGGGCGGCAACCTTCGCTGATCAGCCTGCCGTACCTGCTCACCGGGCTTGAGCTGGGCTTTGACGCGCAGAGTGCGGAGATCGCCTGGCGCATCATGCAAATCCAGCAGCGCCGTCATAGCCTGAGGGTCAGCAAGCCGCCGATCAGCACCGACTACGCCGAGCCCGCGCCGGATTATGCCAGCGCGCTGGCGGACCGGCAGCCGCAGAGCGCCTTCGCCCCGCGCAGTGCCACCCCGGAGCAAACGGCGATCACCTCTACCCGCACCGCCTTTGCCTGGTACGCCCTGTTCCGCAATAGCTGGAGCGAAGCGCTGCGCCAGCAGGTCCAGACGCTGCAGGTCCCGGGCAAGGGCTGGCAGCGTGGGTTAAATCTCAACCGCAGCGTCAACGACGTTGTTGACGGCGATACCAACGCGATCGTGCTGGAAAGCCTGGCCTACATTTCCCGGGGGCAGATGCTGTGTCTGGCCTGCCTGAGCCCTGCCCCTCTACCCTCGTCCTCAGCAGGAGCAACGCCATGAAGCTGACCTATTTTTCCCGTTTTCCCCTGCTGGCCGGACTCATGGCGCTGTGGCTCTCACTCTCCGGCGCGCAGGCCACGACCGGTCTGCCGGCTGCGGAATACGCCCCGCGTAGCGGGGAGCTGACGCCGAGGGAGATGACTATCGCCAGAAATGCCTGGCAATATTTCGTCGCCAACTTTCAGCCCACCACCGGGCTGGTCAATGCGGTAAACAAATACCCCTCGACCACCATGTGGGACAGCGCCTCCTATCTGGCCGCCATGACCGCGGCCCGTGAGCTGGGAATTATTGACAAGGCGGAGTTCGACCGTCGGATGCTGAAGTTTCTCGCCACGCTGAATAAGCTCGATTTATTCCGTAACGAATTACCTAACAAAGCCTATAACACCGTGAGCGGACAAAAGGTGAACTACCAGAATAAACCGGGTGAAATCGGCTATTCGGCGCTGGATATCGGCAGAATGCTGGTCTGGCTGAAGGTGATCAAGGAGCGCTATCCGGAATACAGCAACAGCATCGATAACGTGGTGCTGGGGTGGGATTTCAGCCATGTGGTCGACCCCTGCGGCACGCTGTATGGGGCTTATCTGGAAAACGGCCAGCCCAAATACGTTCAGGAAGGACGCCTCGGCTACGAGGAGTACGGCGCGGCGGGCTTTCAACTGTGGGGATTTAATACCTGTCAGGCCAGCCGGCCCCAGCCTTATGAGCTGGCGGAAATTTACTGCGTGATGGTCCCCTATGATTCTCGCGACCCGCGGCAAACCAGCCAGCATAACTATGTGGTCAGTGAATCTTACGTGCTGTATGGCATGGAGTTTGGCTTTGATAATCCTGCTGACCGGAACGATAGCCCGCGCGAGTACTCCCATCCATGGATGAAAAACTTTGCCGACCGGGTCTACCAGGCCCAGGAGAATCGCTACGCCATCACTGGGATCCTCACCGCTCGCTCCGAGCATCAGCTCGATAAATCCCCGTACTTTGTCTATGACACCGTGTTCAGCGACGGTTTTAACTGGAACACCATAACCGACAAAGGCCAGTTCGTACCGAACAGCGCCGCGGTGTCGCTCAAAGCGGCGATGGGGATGTGGGTGCTGTGGAACTCGCCCTATACCGATCGTTTGCTGGACGCCATTGAAAATGCGAACGAAGCGGGAAAAGGCTATTACGAGGGACTGTATGAAAACGGCGACGGGCCAATCAATGAGTTCACCGCCAACAATAACGGCATCATGCTGGAAGCGCTGCTGTTTAAAAAAGAAGGCAAACTGCTGCAGTTTTCCAGCGACAATCCGAAAAACCGCGATTTCGCGCCGTCGCTGTGGGACAAAAAGCTGGTGGATCTCTTTGAGCCCAATAACGGCCCGCGCAACCGCCCCTTCCTGAGCAATACCCCTGCCGTCAAGACATGGTGCGAACAGACCGGAACCACGCAGCGCACCCAACCCGCCTGCCAGGCCTGCCAGTGCGCCGCCTGCAAGGCTGACGAGCCCGTTAAACTTCCGCCGGTGACCGCGCAATGCTTAAAACCCTAGCTCGCTGGCTGACCGTCGCCATCCTCCTGCTGCTTATCGCCCTGGCGCTGTTCAGTCGCGAAGGCGCGGGGTGGCGCTGGCTGACCAAAGGCGGCTGGCACACCACCGCCCGTATCAGCAGCCTGACGCCGCAGGAGCGGACGTGGGCGCAGATCGCCTGGCGGTACGTCGAGAACAATACCCAGCCGCAAACCGGCCTGGTCAACGGCAGCGACAAACAGCCGCGCGCGACGCTGTGGCAGATGGGCGACACCCTTATCGCCCTGCTCGCCGCCAGAGAGCTGGGGTTGGTAAAGGAAGCGGAATTCGACGCCCGCCTGACGCCCCTGCTCGGCACCCTCAATCGCCTGACGCTGACCGACGGCGGTTCGCCGGGCAGGCTATACTCCACTCAGACGGCGACCCCTGTCGACTTCAGCGGCAAACCGGCGGCCAGCGGCTGGTCAGCAAAAGATATGGCCCGACTCATGCTCGCCCTGCGGCTCACCGCCGAACGCGCGCCGCAGTACGGCGAGTACATTGATAAAATTATCCTGCGCTGGAACTTCTGTCCGGTGATCGATAAAGACGGAGAGCTGTGGTCCGCCTCACTGCAGAACGGCCAGCGGACGATCCGCGAGGAGCTTCGGCTGGGAGACAGTGAATACGCCGCCAGCGCGTTTCGCCTGTGGGGATTCCCGGCCGGCAAGGCCTTCTCTCCCCCAGCGCGGAATGTGATTATGTATCAGCGTCGCCTCGCCGTTGACGACCGCGACCCGCGAACCACCTGGCAACCCGTGGTGCTCTCCACTCTGCCCGCCATGCTACCGGGACTGGAGTTCGGCTGGCAGCCGCCCGGCGTGCCGGAAGAGGTACAAAAAGCCATGCGCGAACGGGCGGAAGGGATATGGCTCAGCCAGAAAACGCGCTGGACACAGGATAAAGTGCTAACCGCCCGGGCCGATTTTTCGCTTACCCAGGCGCCCTGGCACGTGGAAGACACCGTCTGGGGGAATGGCTACGCCTGGAATACGCTCGGGGACGACGGGAAGTACTACCCCCGGCTGGCGCAGGTGACCACCAAAGCGGTCTTTGTCTTGTGGACGCTGTGGGAAACCGAGTATACCGATGCGCTGATGGCGGTCACTACCCATCTTAACGACTCGCAGCGCGGCTGGTTTGAAGGACGGGTCGAGGCCACCGGCGACGTCAACGCCACCCTCACCCTCTCCACTAACGCTATGGTGCTGGAGGCGCTGTTTTACAAACACAACGCCGGGCCGTTGTTCAAAAACGGCCTCGCGGATGACAACAGCTACTTTGCCCACCGCGCGACGGACGAATTTAACCCGCCCCGCCGCTGCCTGCCGGGCGAACGGGTCATTAGGAGCGCACCATGAAGTTTTATCGCGATCTTTTTGAAGCCAGTCTGAATCGTGTCGTACCGGAGCACGACAAACAGCGCTTCTTCCAGGCCTTCTACAGCACCTTTATCCATATGTCACCGGAAACCGAGCAGCACTTCTCCCAACGCTCCGGCGAGGAAGGCCAGCAGATGATCTTTAAAAGCTTTTTCGCCATGCTGGCGGTCAACGGCGACCTCTTCGTACCCGATTTTCTGGAACGGCTGGCACGCGAGCAGAGCGAGGAAGGCCTGCGTCTACCGCCGCGGTTTTTTGCCCTCTGGCGGGAAGCGATGCTCAAAACCGTCCGCGCCAGCGATCCACTGTGCGATGAAGAGATCCTCACTGCATGGGCAATGGCGATCGCCCCTGGTCTTGAGTATCTGCGCCGCCAGGCGGAGCTCCACTATCAAACTGTTGGCCAGTAATCATGCATGCCGCTAACCGTACCGACCTCAACCTCCTGCCCTCAGCGGTGATGATCTACGATGATCGCGAACGGCTGCAGGCCTGGAATGATAAGGTGGCGCTGTTTTATCCAACGATCGCACCCTGGCTCGCCGTCGGCGCCACTCTTGAGAGCCTGGCCGAGAAGTTTATCGATGCCGGATATAACATCGACCCAGGCCGGCAACAGACGCTGCGCGAGGCGATTATCCGCAACTGCCGCCAGACGAACCACTGCGAGGTCCGCCAGTCGGGCAACCGCCGGATTTACATTCAGCATCAGCGGCTGGCGGATGGCGGGATTGTCAGCCTGCATACCGACATCACCGAGCTTGACGAGGCCCGGCGCTCACGTCACCAGCTTCATGACGACTTTTTATTCACCGCGGAGTCGATCCAGATCGGTATCTGGGACTGGCAGGTCTCCCACGACAACCTGCAGGTGAATGACACCCTGCTGGCGATGGTCGGCCAGTCGCGGGCCCAGTGGCGCTATCCGCTGCGTTTTATGCTCAATCTGGTCCACGAGGACGATCGCACTACCCTGCAACAGGCGATGATCGCCTCGCAAAACGAGCATATGCCGGTTTTTGAATGTGAACTTCGTGTCCAGCACCCGACGCAGGGCTGGCGCTGGATGCTGCTCTCAGGGCAGATCGTCACCCTCAACATGCAGCAGCAGGCAGAGCGGGTGATCGGCACCTTGCAGGATATTACCCGGCGCAAAGCCGCAGAGCTGCTGGCCATTGAGGCGGCGAAGGAGGCCCGCGAGGCGAACGAAGCGAAAAGCGCCTTCCTCGCCAATATGAGCCACGAAATCCGCACCCCGATGAACGGCATTCTCGGCATGACGCAGCTCTGCCTCGATACGCCGCTGACCGCGGAGCAGCGGGAGTACCTTTCGCTGGTGATGAGCTCAGCCCAGTCGCTGCTGCACATTATTAACGACATTCTTGATTTCTCACGCATTGAGTCGGGCAAGATGCAGGTGGACGAAGAGCCGCTGGAGATCCGCCCCTTTATCCAGTCGCTGATCCGCCCGCATATGCCTGCCGCCAGCGAAAAGGGCATTGAGCTGCTGGTGGACATCTCACCTGCGGTACCGGAGGTGCTGACCGTCGATGGCCCCCGGCTGCGGCAAATCCTGACTAACCTGTTGGGTAATGCGCTGAAGTTCACACATCAGGGGGAGGTTCTGCTGGCGATTGCGCCGGCCGACGACGAAAGCCGCTGGCGCTTTCGCATACGCGATACCGGCATCGGCATCGCCCCGGAGAAGCAAAAGGCGATCTTCGAGGCCTTCAGCCAGGCCGATAGCTCTACCACCCGCCGCTACGGCGGCACCGGGCTGGGGTTAACCATTTCGGCCCGCCTGGTCAGCCTGATGGGCGGCGAGCTGATGGTGGAGAGCCAGCCCGGGGCGGGCAGCGAATTTGCCTTCACCCTGCCGCTGGAAGGCCTGCACGCCGCGGCCTCCGGTAGCGCTCCGCTGAGCCGCTTCAACAACCAGCGGGTGCTGGTGGTTGACGACAACAGCACCAACCTGCGCCTGCTCGACACCATGCTTCGCCAGATGGGGCTGATGCCAAGCTGCGTGGACAACGCCGGCGAGGCGCTACGCCGGGCCGCCGAAGGGCCGCCCTGGCCGCTGATCCTGCTCGACGCGCAGATGCCGGATATGGACGGCGTATCCCTGGCGCTGGAGCTCTCCGCCCTGCCCGAGGCCCGGCAGAGCCAGATCATTATGCTCAGCTCCATGAGCCGCCATTTTGACGCCAATATGCTTAAGCGCATCGGTATCGCCCACTATCTGCATAAACCGGTGGCGCAGCGCGAACTGCATCAGGTTATCGCCGGTATTCTCCTTCCCACGCCGGTGGTGGCGACAGCGCCAGCCCCCGTTGCGGAACCGGTCAGGGACCAGACCGGGCTGCATATCCTGCTGGCTGAGGACAACCTGGTTAATCAAAAGGTCGCCAGACGGCTGCTGGAGCAGTTGGGTCACCGCTGCGAGGTGGTGAGCAACGGCCGGGAGGCGCTGGAGCGCTGGCGCGCAGCCTGCTGGGATCTCCTGCTGATCGATCTGCAAATGCCGGAGATGGACGGTGAAACCGCCATCCGTCTGCTGCGCGAAGAGACGCCGGCGCTGGGCAGGCAACATCAGCCCGCGATGGCCATGACCGCCCATGCCATGCAGGGCGATAGAGAGCGCTGTCTGGCGATGGGCTTCGACGGCTATATCGCCAAACCAGTGAGTCTTGAGGCGCTACGGGAAGCCATCGCCCGCGTCGGCGCAGCGGAAGATAGCGATTTGGAGGAAGAGAAAGGCCTGCCGGACGAGGCCCACCTGCTAAAACAGTGCGCAGACGATCCTGAGCTGGTCGAGGAGCTGCTGGGACTCTTCGCTGAAGGGCTTGATGCTGCGATCATCGCCCTCACCCACGCCATTGATACTAATGACCGGGAGACGTGGCGCCGTATCGCCCACAAACTGCGCGGCGAGGCGGTCACCCTCGGCTTTCAACGCCTTGCCGGGGTGCTCCAGCAAATGGAGAGCCGGGCGACGTCGCCCGGCCAGACCGTGCCAGATGACCTGCGCGACGCGCTGGCCGAGGCAACCACAGGCTGCCACCGGTGGCTACATCGCAGATCGCAGGAGGTCCTCCGTGATCGTTAAACGCCTTCTGCTGCTGATGGTTTGCCTGCCGCTGGCGCATGCCGGTTCTGCGCCGGTGACCTGGTCACTGGCCGGACAATGGCGGGTGCATGACGCTAACGACAGCGCCTTCGACGGCGCGCAGGCTTCGGATGGCGACTGGCGCACGCTGCGAGTACCGGCAAACTGGTACAGCGCTGGATACGATCATCAGGGCGCCCTGTGGTATCGCCATCAGTTTACCCTGCATGGCCTGTCGCCGGATGCCATGGCTACCCTGGTGTTTGACGGCGTCGATTACTTTGCCGAGGTGGCGCTCAACGGCAAGACGCTGGCCCGACACGAGGGCTATTTTCAGCGCTTCCCGGTGGACATCAGCGGGGCCGTACGCCGCCATAATCAGCTCGCCGTGCGGGTCGACAGCCCCTATGAAGACCCGCAAAAGATCTGGCCGCTGCACAAAACGCTGATGAAAGGGATCCTGAATCAGCACGACACCCGCCCGGGCGGCGCCTGGTCGGTTCAGGGGCAGGATGCCAACTCCGGGGGGATCTGGGCGCCAGTGAAGCTCCATCTGAGCCGCGGCGTCACCATCGACGAGGTGATCCTGCGCCCGGACTGGCAACAGGGGCTGGAGCAGCCCATGCTGCGTGCCGAAATCCGCTATCGGGCTGTGACGCCCGGCCCCGTCACGCTACGCCTGACGGCTACCCCGGACAATTTTTCCGGCCCACGTTTTCACCAGGCCTTCGCGGTCACTCTGGAGAAAACCGCAGGCGTCCTGCACGTCTCGCTACCCATGCCGTCCGCGAAGCTCTGGTGGCCCGTGGGCGCAGGCAAGCCGAACCTCTACCGGGTGCGCGCCACCCTAACGGATAACCGGGGGATGATGGATACCGCCGTCACCCGCACCGGATTACGTAAGGTGGAAGCGCTGGCGGATAATCAGGGCTGGCGCATCAACGACAGACGGCTGTTCATTAAGGGCAGCAACTATATTGGCTCCCCATGGCTAAGCACCATGACGCGGAAAAAGTACCGTCGGGATTTCAGGCTTGTCACGGCGATGAACGCCAACGCCATCCGCGTTCACGGCCACGTGGCGGGGCGCGCGCTGTATGAGGTGGCCGATGAGATGGGACTGATGATCTGGCAGGATGTCCCCCTGCAATGGGGTTACGATGACAGCGCCGCCTTCGCCGAGAACGCTGTGCGCCAGACCCGGGCGATGATGGACCAGTTCGGCAATTCACCGGCGATTATTGTCTGGGGCGGCCACAACGAGCCGCCGTGGAACTCGCCGTGGATGGAAAAACGCTTCCCCGACTGGCATAAAACCTTAAACCAGACCCTAACACAGCGGGTAGGCGATGCGCTGGCGGAAGACACCTCCCGCATTGTGCATCGTTTTTCCGCCGTCGAAGAACACTACTGGGCGGGGTGGTATTTCGGCACCCTGCGCGACCTGCTCGCCCCGGCGAAGACCGGGATTATTACCGAGTTTGGCGCCCAGGCGCTGCCCCGGCTCTCCACCCTGAAGACCATTATCCCGGCTCATCTGCTGTGGCCGAAAACGACCGCCGCTGACGACCCCGGCTGGGTGCGATGGAAGTACCATAATTTTCAGCCTTTCCAGACCTTTAAATTTGCCGGTATTCCACGAGGCAACAATATTCAGGAGATGATTGAAAACACCCAGGCATATCAGGCCAGACTGGTGGCGCTGGCGGCGGAGAGCTATCGCCGCCAGCGTTATCAGCCGGTGACCGCCCTGTTCCACTTTATGTTTGTCGAGACATGGCCCTCCATCAACTGGGGGGTGGTGGATTATCTGCGCCAGCCGAAGGCCGGTTACTATGCCCTGCAGCGCGCCTATCAGCCGATCCTGCCGTCCATCGAGCCGGTGACCGCCAGCTGGCGTCAGGGAAGCCCGGCGACGGTGCGCCTGTGGGCGGTTAACGATACCTGGGCAGCCTGCGAGGATTGCCGCCTGACCTGGCAGGTCAGGCAAAATGGCCAGATGCTCGCTCAGGGAGAAACCTCGCTGACCCTGCCGCCCGACGCTGGCCAAATGGTCAGGGAGTTGACCGTCACCCCCGCCGGCCCGCAGCCCGTGACGATCGACTACCGCATTGACAACCGTCGCGGCAAACGCGTGGGCGCTAATCAGCATACCGAGCCCGTCGCCGCGGCGCAGGCGGGGAGATGAAGATGGAGCCAATCGGTGCCGCGGTCAGTCGTGGATTTTCACCCCCAGACAGCCACGAACGAATTCAGGATTAAAGTGTTTTACCGCTTCGCCGACATAGCCTAAATCCAGGGCGCCGATTTGCGCCATTTCGCTCGCGGTGAGCGAGAAATCCCAGATGGCAAAGTTCTCTTCAATACGCTCCTGGCGGGTGGATTTAGGGATCACCGTGACGCCACGCTGCACGTTCCAGCGCAGGATAACCTGCGCAATGGTTTTTTGATGGGCATCGGCAATCCCCTGCAGCATCGCCTCTTGATACGGATTATGTCTGCCACCGCCTAACGGCGCCCACGCTTCCGGCTGAACGTGATAATGCTTCATGGTTTCCAGCGCCGCAGGCTGCGCGAAATAAGGATGCAGTTCAACCTGGTTCACCATCGGCCTGATTCTGACGGTTTCGCAGAAGTTAGCTAACACATGGGGGTAGAAATTGGAGACGCCAATCGCTTTCAGCTTCCCGGCTTCATACGCGTCTTCCAGCGCACGCCAGGCGCTGAAATAATCGCCCATCGCCTGATGCAACAGATAGAGATCGAAATATTCCAGCCCGGATTTTTTTAAGGACGCGGCAATCCCGGCTTTCGCCATCCCGGTGTTGGCCATGTCCTGGACCCACAGTTTGGAGGTTATAAACAGCGCCTCACGGGTACACAGACCTTCGGCGATGGCTTCGCGAACGGCTTCACCCACCGCATCTTCATTATCGTAGACGGCAGCGGTATCGATAAGGCGGTAGCCGGTACGAATGGCGTTCAGCACTGACTGCTTACACTCTGCTTTATCGGTCACCTTAAAAACGCCAAAACCCAGCATCGGCATTTTAAGGTTGTTACTTAATACAGAATATTCCACGGTAAAGCTCCCCTCTTGTTAAAACATCATGGTAAGACAAGAACGCGGTCACGATTAGCCTGTCATTCCTGATTTGACTTATGCATTCAATTCATTAATCGCAGTGCGCTGAGATGATCTGATTTTGACAGAGAGCAGAAAAGTCCCCCCTGCCGCGCCCAGCAATAACAGACCGCTCAGTGCAAACGTGCTGTGCCATCCCAGACTATCAAACACCAGGCCGCCTGCCGTTGACCCGAGGGCAATCGATAGCTGGATCACAGCAACCATAAGACCACCGCCCGCCTCCGCATCTTCGGGCAGCGTCCGCGCAATCCATGTCCACCAGCCGGTGGGCGCCGCCGTCGCCAGCAGGCCCCACAGGCTTAACAGTACGGTGACAGCACCGGTATGGTGCCCGGCCAGCAAAAGCGCTCCGACAATCGCAGCCATAATCAAAGGGATAGCCACCAGAGTCAGATAAAACCGGGCGTGCAGAACGGTCGAAATGAGCAGCGTGCCGACAAAACCAGCGACGCCAATCGCCAGTAATATCAGGGGCAGACCAGAAGAACTGACCCGGGTCACCGTCTCCAGAAACGGTCGCACATAGGTAAATAAGGTAAACTGCCCCATAAAGAACAGCCCGCAGGCCAGCAATCCAAGGGATACCGTCGAGCGGCGGAGCAGACGCAGCACGGTTCCCTGCCGCTGTGGTGCGCGCTGGCTTTTCATCGACGGCAGGCTAACGCATTGCCAGATGAAGGCTACCATCGCCAGCGGAACAAGACATAAAAAGGCACCGCGCCAGCCGACGGTGGCCCCCAGGTAGCTGCCCAGCGGCGCTGCCACAACGGTGGCCAGCGCGTTACCGCCGTTAAAGATGGCCAGTGCGCGGGGGACCTGGCGTTGCGGCACCAGCCGAATGGCCGTTGCCGCCGACATCGACCAGAAGCCGCCGATGACGATCCCGATGAGCGCTCTGCCCAGCATATAAACCGGGAAACTGGACGCCAGGGCAATCATCAATCCTGAGGCCGCCATCAACGCCGTGAGCCCCAGCAACAGCCATTTACGGTCCAGCGACCCGGTAAGACGGGAAATCGTCAGGCTGGTCAATACCGCCAGTGCGCCAGAAAGCGCGATCCCCTGGCCTGCTAATCCCTCGGTAATGTGTAAATCACCCGCGATGGGTGTCAACAGACTGACCGGCATAAACTCTGAGGCAATGAGCACAAATACGCAGAGCGTCATCGCCAGGACGCCGCTCCAGTATGCGCGGGTGTTATGTAATCCAGACATTATTTATCTCCGACAAAACAAAGCCGCCTGCAGGCGGCTTTGGGGATGTCTCCGGCACAGGAGAGCTATTGCAGGTTGGTTTTGAAAAATTGAGTGAATGTAGCAAAGGGAATTTTGCCCGCGACGTTGTCATAGAGATCGACGTGGTTTGCGCCAGGGACAATCACCAGCGCTTTCTCTTTACTGCCGATCGCCTTAAAGGCATCTTCGGCAAAATAGCGTGAATGGGCTTGTTCGCCGGTCACAATAAGCGTCGGAATAGTCACTTCGCTGGCGTAACTCAGCAGCGGCATATTCATAAACGACAGCGGCATCGTCGCATTCCAAGCCCCGGTTGAATTAACCGAACGCGCATGGAAACCTCGCGGCATACGGTAATAATCGAAGAACTCTTTCAGGACCGGATTGGGGTTGGCGGGCAAGGTTTCCGGCAAAATACGATCGGCAGCGCTGACGTTGCCTTTCTCATCAACATATATGTCATGCCCACCGGGGGCGGAAGTGCCGTTTGCCGCATCCTTCCAGCGCTGCGCGTTCAAGTACTGCAGTACCGCTCGGCGGTCGGCTGTCGTGTAGCGGTCTTTGCCATCGCCTACCCCATGACCCATCGCGCGGCTCATGTCATACATGACGCTGGTCGCCACCGCTTTGACGCGGGTATCCATCGCCGCGTCGTTTAGGGCCATACCGCCCCAGCCGCAAATGCCGAGCAAACCGATACGGTTGCGATCCACCTCTTTTTGCAGGCCCAGAAAGTCCACCGCGGCACTGAAATCCTCGGTATTGATATCCGGTGAGGCCATGTTGCGTGGGTAGCCACCGCTTTCGCCCGTATAGGATGGGTCAAACGCCAGGGTGACAAACCCCTGTTCGGCCAGCGTCTGGGCATACAGGCCGCTGGACTGCTCTTTTACCGCGCCGAAGGGACCGCTCACGGCAATAGCTGCCAGTTTGCGCTCACCGCGATCCTTCGGCAGGTAGAGATCGCCAACTAAGGTTATCCCGTAGCGGTTCTGGAAGGTCACCTTACGGTGATCCACTTTCAAACTCTCAGCAAACGTTTTATCCCATTTTTCAATCAGTGAAACAGGCGCATTCGGGTTAATTGTCTCAGCATAGCTCATCGTTGTCACTCCAGTTAATGAGGCGCAAAGCAGCATGGCGGGTATCGCGGCTGTCAGTTTTTTGGTGAAAACCGTCATCAAAATTCCCCTAAATAAACGTGATCAATGCAAGTCTCCAGTAGACAATGCAGCTGTGCTTTATTGTCGTGCGCTTAGTGTAGCCAGCAGTAATGGTTCTTATTAGGGGGTGAAAAATGCTAAGATTAATACCATATTGTTCTAAATGGCATGCAGGTGACGAGGCGGGAGAATGGCGAAACGGGAAAACTATAATGACCTTTATCTGTTTATGCAGGTGGTGCGGGAAGGCAGTTTTACCGCCGCAGCGCAACGACTTGGCCTGGCGCAGTCCGGGGTAAGCCGTGCGGTTCGCGAACTCGAAGAGCGGCTGGGCGTTCAGCTTCTGGTGCGCACCACCCGCCGGTTGTCGCTCACTCAGGCGGGTGAGCAGCTCTATCACAATGTCGAATCCGGTTTCGACGCCTTAGATATGGGACTCGCCACGCTGGCCCACTATCGTCAAACGCCCTCCGGTACGGTACGCATCAATGCCAGCCAGCATGCCATTGATAAAGTCCTGCTGCCGAAGCTGGCAGTATTTAAACACCGCTATCCCGATATCAGACTGGAACTGATCAGCGAAAGCCGGTTTGTCGATATTATTGCGGAGCGATTCGATGCGGGCGTGCGTCTGGGCCCGGAAGTCGGGAGTGGTATGATTGCGGTACGCATTTCGCCCGATATGGAGATGGCTGTTGTCGGTACCCCGGAACATTTTCGCCGCTACGGCTTTCCACAAACGCCCGCCGATTTAGTCGCCCACCCCTGCATCGCTTATCAGTTCGGCGACGGCAGCCTTTACGCCTGGGAACTTAATGTGGATGGCAAAAAAATCACCCACCCGCCTCAGGGACAGTGGGCTTTCGCCGATAGCTATATGGAGGCCAAAGCGGCGAGGCTCGGTCTGGGGCTGGCCTATGTCCCGGAAGAGCTGATTACCGACGATCTAGCCCAGGGCACACTTATCCGGGTGCTCCAGCGTTATAGCCAGCGTCTGGAAGGTTCATTTCTCTATTACCCGCACCGCAATGTGTCGCCCGCGCTGAGAGCGGTCATTGATACATTGCGAATGTAGCTGAGGTTGCCTGCAGGCAGCAGGCAACTGGTAGTGGCCGGTGACTGGCGCTGTGCTCAGCATTTTCACTCATTTCCGACCCAGGCCACACAGGCCAGGCTGATGCCGCTGGCGGAACATAAACTCCTGCTCTGCACCGTACTGCAACGTCCGTTCGCGGCCCCGCCGTTGCATTATCCAGCGGAGACTGTTGGGGGACTGACCGGGATATTTATCCTGCAGCATTGCCAACAGCGTCGTTGGCATAAGCGCTGGTCTCGCCTTCAGCCGGCTAATACATGCTGTCCCCTGCTGCTTCAGGAGGATCTTTGTGCGTCCGCCAGTGACGTACAGCGGCTTTTGACCCCCTGTTTTTTATCGAACCGGCTGCCGGCGCGGACAGAGGCACAGGGGGCAGGATATCAGCCGAAGTCTACAGACAGAGCGTCACGCTGCTCGTAAAGAAAAACAGGGGTAAACCGGATAGTAAAGGCAAGCCTGAGCAGCAAGATAATGCTGCTGTTTAAGATGACGTATCAGCCCGCGTCCTTCAGGGATAAATTCCTTGCCGTCGCGTTCCAGGTCTGTTCCCCTTCCTGCGTATTTGCAAGCCGACCTAACAATCCCGTATCGGCAGTGATGAAAACATGGCTGAGAATGACAAGATGCTGTTGTGCACGTAAACGCCACTTCAGACGCATGTTCCTGCACCACTCATTCCAGTTCCAGACACGAATTGCTAGCATTTCCTGGCTGAAAGTATAGACCGCGATGGCTGCCGAAATTCCCGCAAAGGTCTTGATCGTCAGTGGTAACCAAGCCCCACTGCTCAATGAAAGTAACCCTGTCGTTAGTGATTTCAGCACCGCAATAAGCAGCCCAGTGAAAAGTCCGAGAATAATAATCAACAGACAGATCCACGGTGACCAGGATGGTGCCTGATCTTTTTCAGGCACTTCCGGCAGAGACCATCCCATCAGCCAACCTCCATATCCGGCATGCTTGCGATGACACTCGCACCACACTGTGTCTTGCAGCCATGCAATACAATCCCACGCCCGTTTTCTTCATACGCAGAAACATCGCATTCAATAATTTTATTCGTACTGTGTTTCGGGCAACTTACGGTATCATTCAAAAGTGCGGCATTATTACCGAATATATCGAAGCTGGATGAGGCTGATGTGACTTTGCCACCGTGCGAAGTCACGTCCCCTAAAACGACGACAAACTTCCCCATTTGTTAATCCTTTATTTAGGTGAGGAATACCCCCAGTAAAACGAATAACTGGAGACTTATTTTTATCAACTTCAGGTAAATCTCGAAACACTAGAGGTTCAGAATTTATTTTATCGTCAGAAAGATATTTGTTGGCCTCCAGTTTATAATCTGTCCCGTTTAATCCAAGCCTCTTATTCAGGCCTTCGCAAAGTTTATTCTCCGCAATTGAAAACCACTCTCCTGTCGAGTTTACACCGTGTACAAGTATAATAATACCAGGCAAATGTGGTGGTAAATCACAATCGCCTCTGATCTGGCAATTTTTATGAGATGGAAATGAGTACCAGGACGGATGCCAATTATCATCAAATTTACATTCAAGTTCCCGGATGGGTTCAGAATCACTGTTCATTTTTTACCACCTCCTTTTTCCCATTTGACTCATTGGTATATGTGATGATTTTAGCTTCAATGCTTTTATTACATAGATATTTAGCATCGATACTTTTCGTTGAAAGTTTCGGAAAATCAATCCTGTGACTATAAACCTCATCCTCAATCCTGATTCGAATATCTGACAATTCATTTGCCATCAAATTACTCTCCTCATGAGTTTTAGGAGGTGTTAATTTTCTGATATAGTCGAATATATGAAATGTGGGTCCATAATCATTTGCATAAGGCATTTTTTTTCTTATCAGTTCTTTTCTCACTAACTCATGAACTTTTTTCTGCCAATCATCATAAACACTGATTAATTTTCCGTCTGAAAATCTTAATTTATTCACTGAATGAAGATCGCGAAGACCTATAGGGTGAGAAAATACACTCTCTGTTTGAGACTCATCTTTTAAATAAACCCCATCATTAGCCACTACCACTTTAAGCTTACTGAACCGTTCAGGGGTACTGTACTCCTCAGCTATAATTTTATAGATAAAGGTTTTTCCATGATCTGCTGAAAAGAAGAAAAACAAAGGACAACCTCGCTCTGACCTTCCACTACCACAATATTGTCTGGTAGATGCGCCGGGGAGTGCCAGATAACCATTATCTGCCCCATTAATAACAGAGCCTTTATAAGCTACTAAATTATTTCCCCGGCGATAGGAAAAATCATAAAATTCAATATCCCATCCCAGGTGTGTTTTTATTCCCCGCTGAGAGTCATTGTAATATACCTGTCCACCCTTATCACAGGATATGTAGTTTTCCAGCGTCAAGTATCGATTTTTATCTATGCGATAAATAATTTGTGGCGGAGCATCCGTTTCAACTTTCCGCGACACTTCAACCTTTTGAGAGCCACTCATTCCTCCCAGGCCCACTCCAAAACTGGCCCCCATACTGGCCCCTGCCAGGAACTGCAAGCCTTTATAAATGACATAGAGGAGCACACCGACAATGGCTATAATTGTAAGCACTTTTCTGTCTGACTGATTCCATCTCATCTTAATTCGCCTTAACCAAGCTGATAATCATATTGTCGATAACATCAGATGAATTGAGTGACGTCGCTCCAGAATCATCTGTCACACCGGAAATAACAGAACCATCTGGCATAGTGATTTTGTATGCCCTGCCAGGCATGGGTTCTTTTGTTAGCGCATTTCTGATTATAAATTTCTCATCAAATGTTGAAGGCTCAAACGACTTCATCACCCCCTGCATATTGCCAGTGCCCGCTTTCCTGATGCCCGTATTCTTAAACAGCAGTTTGCCCGGTCCACCAATCTCAACATTCCCGCCTTTGATTTTGATATAGCAGCCTCCACAGACCAGCGTCAGTTCATCCTGTGCCGTAACGACCAGTTTCTTGCCACTCGAAATATGCGTGTCCTGTGTCGACCAAGTGGTGATATTTTCACCCTGAGCCTGAATATCAATATCGTTTTGCGAGCTGAACGGTTTTGCCCCTTCACGGCTGTACAGGCTGAGTTGTTTACCGGCCGCCAGCGTAAAGTCCTTCTGCACACCGACATCTAGCTGTTTACCCGCCGTCAGCGTCATATTATTACTGGCTGATAGCTGCATATCTTCGCCGCTCACTAGTACCATGCCTCTCCCGCCGTGTTTTCCTGTAGCGTGGTTTGCCCCTGGACAGGGCTGTTTTCTGTGGTAACAGACATTAGCATTTTCCCGGTTAATCCATTAACAGACGCGCCCCCGGTTATTTCGGGGCAAGCGCACTCATTTCGCCGCGTAATTCCTGGGACAGCGGCGGATCTTTCAGGATTGTCTCGAGCTCTTTTCTGAAAGTGGCGTTATCGAGCAGATTGGATTTGAGATCGCGTAATAAGTTACGCGTCGCCAGGATGGCGCGGAGCTGCGGAATTTTCCGGGCAATCTGCTCCGGTTCAAAATCTTTGATATCGGTAAAACGCAGTCTGACGTTCTCCTCTTCACCATTGCCGGCCAGCGTATTTGGCACCGAGAGGTTTACTTCCGGGCTAAATTCCGAAAGTACGCTGTTAAAACTATTTTTATTGACGTGGATTTTTTCTCTTTCCGATAAAGGCCGGTTCTCCTTCCCATGACTAAAATCGCCGATGGTAAGCAGCTTGAGTGGTAGTTCAACCTTCTTTTGCGCTCCGCCGGTATGAAGTGATAATTTGAGATTAATACGCGCTTTGGGCACTTCGTTCTGGAACGTATCAGCCATAGCAGTTCCTTTCCTTGAGGAAGGATCATTGAATATTAGCAGGAATAAAACGGGATGATGATAAAACAAAAGTAGATTACCGATCAACTTAACAGGTTAAGAATTTAATTTATTCACCAAGTCAACAATTCAATTCAAAAGATAGAGCATCATGAATATTCAATACCGGAACCTATATCACCCACCAATGATTATTTTGATAAATAATGTAAGATAAATATGTACACCTGATATCCCTGCAACGAAAAAAAATAAAATGCATCACTGAATAAATTTTACACCAGCGTCGCGATGGAGCAATCACATTTATCACTGTAGCGGGATAAATTATTCAGAGGACAACTATCAGGGAACCATCATGTTCGCTGTTTGCGCTCAACGTACATGGCCGGGAGCCTGACGCATGCTCCTCCCTCTCCTACGCCGCTGCGCATCGTTGCCACATGACGCTATTTTCCGCCGCGCTGGCGTCAGCGTCCCTGGCATCACGGCCGGTTCGCATTCTGCGGATCGCCGGGCTATATCCAGGACAGCTTTCTCGCACAACGAGTCAATGTCCTCATGCGGATGGTTTCAATGCCAGTAACAGCTCCTTCGACACTGATCCCTTTTTTATCAACTTCAGGGGGTCAGCCATGGCAACCTCAACGCCCCCTGCGCCGTACTTTACCCTGCAAATTAACGGTCTGGACTATCTCCGCCGCATCCGCGACGTGCACCCTAAAAAAGGCGACAGCTTCCTTGCGTGCGCCATCGCGGCACTGAACGGTCCTACCACCAAACCGGAATATCGCTATTTTGATATTCGGGTTTCAGGCGATGAGGCGTAACATCTGATCCGCCGCTACAATGATGCCGTTGACGCCGGGAAAAAAGTGCTGATTGGCTTTAGTCTCGGCGATTTGTGGACCGATATTTATACCCATACCAAAGGGAAATATTCCAGGAAGCAGGATGTAAGCCCGAAGGCCTGGCTATCTTTATCCACTGGATTAAAATCGATGGCCAGGAGGGTTATCAGGCGAAGTCCAAATCATCTGAACAGGCTGAAGACACGTCGCCGGAAGCTCCAGCATCGATGGCATATCCAGATTCAACGTCCAATATGTGTTGACAGTCAGGCTCCTTTGGAAGCGGGATTTTTTAATATATCTTCTGCACTTTCAATAGGATAACGGGTATAACCACCATCTTTCTTACACACCACAGCAGTCACATGAACAGAATTGTTTTCAATATATATCGCTCTATAATTATTTGGTGTGTCCATCAGATATCTGGCTTCTCTACCTAATTCAGGAATAATCCAGTATTTATCATTACATTGAAAAGAGCTTCTGGTATCATAACGGTAAACTTCTTTCGCCACAGCATTAAACAATCCACCAGCGCTAATGAAATAGGAAGTATAACCGATAATTAAAAAAACACCTGACAGACAAAGAATTGAAGTATGCACCATCGAAGGTATTTTAATTTTTTAACCCGCGATGAATCAGTTACCGCCCCTATAGCCATACAACTAAAATAGGAAGCAATCACAAAAAATGGGATAGAAAATAAGATTGAAAAAGCCCACCCAACATAAGAAATTTTAGCAACACTAATATCAAAGACTTCATTTACAAAACCATTCGTTAACATCTTCGAAATAAACAATATGATTGAACACAGAATTAAAAGAGCTCGATTTATTTTTTTAACAGTATTTTCTCGTAGCCTTGACATGCATAAAAAATAATAATTACAAAACAGTAATGAGAAAAAAATTGCCGGAACACCAAGCAAGAAAATACCATAATTGAAACCAACACCTGAAATCGCCGTCGCCGCGGCGATAAAAAATATTACGATTAACGTGCTTGAATCACTAATGATTCCTTTCAGTTTACCTCTTCGTCCAGGAAATACACCTCTGAGGCGTTTTCTCTCTGTACTCGCAAAAGTAACAGAAGAAAAACACCCGATAATATACCCGGATACCATCACCATGCTGATAAATGTTATGATAATGAGTAGACTAGTCCCCGTATGATTTCTGGCATACACCAAGCTGAACATAATGACTGGGCACCAAATAAAACTTATCCAGAACACAACAGGGACTGAACGAAAAAACTTTCCCATCATTAATTTCCGGCCTTTCCATATAACAATTCAGGTAGTTATAACAGGTCTATCTCCTACATGTCTATCAATCAGACAACAGATGAGTAAAAAGGCTGTGTTAGTCACCACACGGTTAAAAACGACTGCCCACTGCCCCCTATTTTCGGCCGTCCGAGAGTCACGCTACTTGCAGGATGAACTCCATTTTCTGCCGGACGCCTCGCCATGAAGAATGACGCTCTGTGTTTACTGTATGTTTTCGCCCTGTTTATTAGCGACTGCGCTCTACGCCAGAAACCGTTGCCTGTTTCCGCCAATACCGGTGTAGCCCCCTTTACGCCGCAATTTACCGAGCGCCAGCAGCGCTACACTCTAGTAGAACTCAAACCGAAACCGGCCGGATGAGCCTGCTGCTACAGCCCGTCGAAATTAACCTTCCCGATACGGTTGGCGCCGCAATGCGCCAGACGGGCTTTAGTCTGTGTACCGCCGCCGAACGTTCATCGCTCTATATGCTTCCGCTGCCCGCCACCCACCGACACAGCAGGCGAATACCGCTGCGCGACGCCCTACAGAAGGAAAAACTGGCGCGGCAAGACGCGCCAGCTCTGGGTTTATACGTGGTTACCTTGCGTTATCAGGAAACCAGTGCCGGTTAGTGCTTCACGATATACATGGTACGACTGTAGGCCACATCTTCCGGGTTGGTGATCGGGTAGCCTTTCAGCCACGGCTTAATCAGCCGGCCGTTAGTGTACTGGTAGATCGGCGCAATCGGCGCTTTGACCATAATGATCTTCTCCGCCGCGTTGTAATCGTCGTTACGCGCTTTGGCCGAATTCTCCACCGCCGCCTGGGCGAGGATTTTGTCGTACGCCGGATCGTTAAAGCGCGAGATATTTCCGCTGTGGGTGGAGGTCAGCAGCGACAGGAAGGTGGACGGCTCGTTGTAGTCCCCTACCCACGAAGCGCGGATCACGTCGAAATTGCCGGTGTTACGGCTGTCGATATAGGTTTTCCACTCCTGGTTTTGCAACTTCACTTCCACGCCGAGGTTTTTCTTCCACATCGACGCCACCGCGATGGCAATCTTCTGGTGATTCTCAGAGGTGTTATACAGCAGCGTCAGCTTCAGCGGACGATTCGGGCCATAGCCGGCGGCAGCCAGCAGGGCTTTCGCCTGGGCATTAAGTTCGGCCTGACTCATACTCTCAAACTGCGACGGCTGGGGGGTGAAGCCCGCCGTCACGTCCGGCGTGAAACGCCAGGCCGGTTTTTCCCCGGTTCCCAGTACTTTCTCCGCCATCACCCGGCGATCGATGGTCATGCTCAGCGCCAGTCGCACCCGCTCGTCCGCCGTCGGCCCCTTTTGGGTATTGAAAGCGTAATAGTAGGTACCCAGCTGCGGCGGGGTATATACCTGCCCCGGAATATCCTTCAGTAGCTTCTGATACATATTTTTCGGGAAAGATTCGGTGATATCGATATCGCCAGCGAGATAGCGCTTGGTGGCGGCGGACTCCTGGTTGATCGGCACAAAGGTGACCTGCTGGATCACCGTTTTGGCGTTATCCCAGTAGTGCGTGTTCGGCACCACCACCAGCTTTTCATTGACCACGCGATCTTTCAGAACATAGGCGCCGTTGCCCACCAGGCTGCCGGGCCGCGTCCAGTTCGCGCCGCTGTCGACATTCGCCTTCTGTACCGGGTAGAAGGCAAAGCTGGCGGTCAGGTTGCTGAACCACGGCAGTGGTTTATCCAGCTGCACCCGCAGAGTGTGGGCATCGACGGCGGTAACCCCCAGGGTCTCCGGCGCGGCTTTGCCGTCGATAATGTTCTGCGCGTTGGCGATCCCCGCCAGCGCCGCGAACCAGGCGAACGGCGAAGTGGTTTTCGGATCCACCAGACGCTGCCAGCTATAGACGAAATCCTCGGCGGTAACCGGCGTGCCGTCGGACCAGCGCGCGTCATCGCGCAGGGTAAAGGTCCAGACGCGGTTATCGTTGCTCTGCCAGCGGGTCGCCACGCCTGGAACCAGGTTGCCTTTCGCATCCTGATTGACTAAACCTTCAAACAGATCGCGGATCACCTGGATTTCCGGCAGGCCCACCGCTTTGGCGGGATCTAACGAGGCGGGTTCATCTTTGATATGGCGTACTAACAGCTGTTTTTCCGCCAGTACCGTGCCCGGCGGTACGTCCGCCGCCCAGGCTAAAGAAGATACGCTGGCTAACCACAGCGCGCCGCATGTCAAAGCGACAGGATACTTCATAAGATCCCCTTTAAAATGAAAAAAATACCGCCAACAGAGCGATAATTATTTGTTTCATCACCTGAAATTGCAAACGACATATGATAGAAAGTTGATGTGTCGTCGGATTTCACGCCTCAGGGAATGGGTTTGATCCCGACACGCTTTTCGCCAACACTGAATAATAACGACACACAGGAAGCCCTATGTCTATTTCACGCCCTCGCCCCCAGCGCGGCGACTTTCCGCCGGGAACCCGGCAGTACGGCAGCTCGGAACTGGGCGCGCCGCTGCTGTGGTTTCCTGCGCCGCAGGCCGACAGCCGTAGCGGCCTGATTATTGCCGGCACCCACGGTGATGAAAATTCGTCGATTGTGACCCTCTCCTGCGCCCTGCGCACTCTGAAACCCGAGCTGCGCCGTCACCACGTGGTGCTAACGGTCAACCCTGACGGCTGTCAGCTCGGGCTGCGTGCCAATGCCCGCGGCGTTGACCTCAACCGTAACTTTCCGGCCGCTAACTGGAAACAAGGGGAAACGGTTTATCGCTGGAACAGCGCGGCAGAGGAGCGCGACGTGGTGCTGTTGACCGGCGAGCAGCCGGGTTCGGAGCGGGAGACCCAGGCCCTGTGTCAGTTGATCCACCAGATCCATCCGGCGTGGGTGGTCTCCTTTCACGATCCGCTGGCCTGTATCGAAGACCCGGGCCACAGCCCGCTGGGGCACTGGCTGGCCGACGCCTTCTCCCTGCCGCTGGTGGGCAGCGTGGGCTACGACACGCCGGGCTCCTTTGGCAGCTGGTGCGCGGATATCGGGCTCCCCTGCATCACCGCCGAGTTCCCACCGGTCTCCGCCGACGAGGCAACGGAGCGTTACCTGCCGGCGATGACCGATCTGCTGCGCTGGCAGGCTTAAAGATGAAGCACGCCGGTGCTGAACCGCAGCGCCGGCTCAACGTCCACCGCCAGCCATGTCGGGCCGTCGAGGTCAGCGAAGCGCGCCATCGGCGCCAGGGGGAGTGCGGCGGCGATCCCGCGCGAGGTGCAGAGCATACAGCCCAGCATCCGCGCATACCCCTGCCGTTCCGCCTCCCCGGCCAGAGCCAGCGCTTCGGTCAGACCGCCCGTTTTATCCAGTTTGATATTGACCATCTCATAGCGCCCGCGCAGCCGCGGCAGGCTCTCCCGGGTATGGCAGCTCTCGTCGGCGCAAATCGGCAGCGGATGAACGAAGTTTTCCAGCGCCGAGTCGTCATCGGCGGGGAGCGGCTGCTCAAGCATCGCCACACCGAGGTCCGCCAGCAGCTGACAGCGCGCCGCCAGCCCCTCGCTGTGCCAGGATTCATTGGCGTCGACAATCAGCGTAGCCTCCGGCGCCGCCTGGCGGATAGCGATTAGCCGCTCGCTGATCAGTCGATCGTCGAGCTTCACTTTCAACAGCTGAGCCCCTGCCTGCCACAGCGCCGCGGCGCTGGCCGCCATCTGATCCGCCGTACCAATGACCACCGTTTGGGCGGTGATCACCCGGTTGGGCAACGCCACGCCCAGCAACTGGGACAAGGTTTTGCCTTCGCGCCGCGCCTGCAGATCCCACAGCGCGCAGTCAACGGCATTGCGCGCGGCGCCTGCCGGCAGCAGCCGCTGCAGCTGTTCGCGGGTGAGGCCCGCTTCCAGCTGCTCGCCGATCGCCATTACCTGGGCCATGACCGAAGCGATGCTCTCGCCATAGCGGGGATAAGGTGTGCATTCGCCCACCCCTTTCACACCGTCCTCCTCCAGTTCCACCACCACCACTTTTGCCTCGCTGCGGCTGCCGCGGGCGATCACAAAAGGGGTATGTAGCGGCCAGGCTTCCTCATACACTCGCACGTTGCGCATTCCCTTGTCCTCTCTGGTCAATGTTAAATAGGGTTTGCCGTGTAGCTGGCGGATGTCATACACTACTCGTGACGTTAACTATATGTAAACAGGAAGATAACCATGTCACAAACCGTGCATTTCCAGGGCAACCCCGTTTCTGTTCAGGGCACCATTCCGCAGGCAGGCGCTAAAGCGCAGCCGTTTACGCTGGTCGCCAAAGATCTCTCTGACGTCGCGCTGAGCCAGTACGCCGGCAAACGTAAAGTACTAAATATTTTCCCGAGCATTGATACCGGCGTGTGTGCCGCATCAGTGCGTAAATTCAACCAGCTGGCCGCTGAACTGGACAACACCGTGGTGCTGTGCATTTCCGCTGATCTGCCGTTCGCCCAGTCCCGCTTCTGCGGCGCGGAAGGCCTGAGCAACGTGGTGACCCTTTCCACGCTGCGCGGCGCGTCGTTCCTCGCTGACTACGGCGTCGCCATCGCTGCCGGTCCGCTGGCTGGCCTGGCCGCTCGCGCCGTGGTCGTTATCGATGAAAACGATCAGGTCGTCTACAGCCAGCTGGTGAATGAAATCACCGAAGAGCCGGACTACGACGCCGCGCTGGCCGCCCTGAAAGCCTGATAACAGATTGCCCGGGCGCATCACGCCCGCGGACATTCTATGTACTCAGCCCCCGCTCTGCGGGGGCTTTTTTATTGCCGTGGCGCATAGCGGGAGATAGCCCGCGCCATCGCCGGGCCGGTCAGTAAAATGGTAAACAGCCGCAACGTCTGTAGCGCCATAATGAACGACATATCCGCCCGGGTGCCGGCGGCGATAATCGCCACCGTGTCCAGGCCGCCAGGGCTGGTGGCCAGATAGGCGGTCATAAAGTCCATCTGCAGAATGTGGGTCAGGGCAAGGGCCATCAGGGCGCACATCAGGATCAGCCCAAGAATAGAGGCGATAATCTGCGGCAGCGTCTTCAGCGCCAGCAGAAAAATGGCTTTATTAAACTGCAGCCCCACCGTCCAGCCCAGCACCGCATAGGCCATCGCCAGCAGCCACTCCGGCAGCTCCAGCATCATCCAGCCGCTGCCCTGGACCAGCGCGCCGAGCAGCATCGGCAACAGCATGGCCCCGGAGGGGATGCGCAGCCGCATGCCCAGCCAACAGGCTAGCGCCGTCAGCAGCAGCGTGAAAGGGAAATTCAGGGTCAACGATGGAAACCAGACAATATCCTGAGTCATTTCCTGCGCTTCATTGCCCAACGCATAGCGCACCACCAGCGCCGCCGCGCCGACGACAAACAGCACCCGCAGATACTGCATCAGCGCCACCAGCCGCACATCGGCCCCGTACTCCTGGGCCATCACCACCATTGCCGACGCGCCGCCGGGAGAGCTTCCCCAGGCGCCGGTGGCGCCCGGCAGCGCGCTGTAGCGAACCAGCAACCAGCCGGTGAGGCCGCTAATCGCCAGGGTGGTCAACAGGATCGCCAGCACCAGCGCCCAGTTGTTGAACAGCACGCCAAAAACAGAGGGATTAATCGCCCGGGCGATCATGCAGCCGACGATGGCCTGCGCCGCCAGATAACAGGGACGAGGGATGCTCAGCTTCACCCCGCGCAGGCTCAAAATGAGACCGGCGATCAGCGGCCCCAGCAGTAGCGCTGCCGGCAAATGAAGGCGTAACAGCAGCGAGGAAAAGAGAACAGAGAGCAGCAGCAATGTCAGCCAGTGCCCGATCGCGCGACGCGACGCCAAGATGCACCACCCCGGAAAAAGGATTAAAAAACCAGTATATACAGGTTTGGCCCGCTTTGCAGGCCGAATGCCGGCGACGTGGGTCGCCGGCCTGGCGGGATTATTCGTCGCCCTTTTTCTGACTCAGACCATATTCACGCAGTTTATTGGCGATGGCGGTATGCGACACCCCCAGCCGCTTCGCCAGCTTACGGGTGCTGGGGTAGCTGCGATAGAGCTGGGTCAGCACCGAGCGCTCAAAGCGCCGGGTGATGTCGTCCAGCGACCCTTCCATGGCCTCCTCGCCCACCGGCAGCGACGCGACGTCATGGTCCGGCAGCAGAATGTCCTGTGGACGCAGCTCAAATCCCTCCAGTTGGGTCAGCGCGCGATAGACAGCATTCTTCAACTGGCGAACGTTGCCGGGCCAGCTGTAGCGGGTGAGCACCGTACTGAGATCGGCGGAGAGCTTCGGCCGCGGGACGCCCTGCTCATCAGCAAAGCGGGCCACGAACAGCTCCGTCAGCGGCATAATGTCCTGCGGGCAGTCGCGCAGCGGCGGCAGATACAGCGTCAGGACGTTGAGGCGATAGTAGAGATCTTCGCGGAACAGCCCTTTCTGCACCAGTTCGACCAGGTTTTTCTGCGTCGCGCAGATCACCCGCACATCGACGTGCACTTCATGATCCTCGCCAACTCGGCGGAAGGTGCCGTCGTTGAGGAAGCGCAGCAGCTTAGTCTGCATTCGCGGCGACATCTCGCCAATTTCATCCAGCAGCACCGAGCCGCCGTTGGCCTGCTCGAAGAAGCCCTTCTTACCCTGCAGCGCGTCGCCAAACAGCTCGCTCTCGACCGCGTCCTCGGGAATGGAGCCGCAGTTGAGCGCCAGATAAGGTTTGCCCGCCCGCGGGCTGGCCAGATGGCAGGCATGGGCCAGCAGATCTTTGCCGGTACCTGTGTCGCCGACAATCAGCAGCGGCGCGCTGAGCATCGCCAGCTTGCGCGCTTGCTCCACCACGTGGCGCATTTTCGGCCCCACCGCGAGGATCTGGCTGAAGGCGCTAGTGTCCTGGCTGGTCATGGTCTGCAGCTGGCGTCCCATGCGCACGGTTGAGCGCAGCATCGCTACGGCGCCGGTCAGCACCCGTTCGTTATGCTCCCCTTCCAGATAGACCGGGGTCACTTCCAGCAGATAGTTCTGTCCATTCACCACCACATGCTCCGCATGCGTCTCCTGCGGGCTGCTCTCCAGCCAGCGCTGAACGTTAAAATCGGCGATCAACTGGGCCACCGGATGGTTGCGCAGCTTCGCCTGGCTTTGGCCAAACAGCAGGCAGCTGGCGGGGTTGGCCAGTTCCACCCTGCCTTTGGTATCCAGCGACAGCACCGGCTCCGGCATCGCCACCAGCAGCGCGCTGAGCGCCAGGTGTTCACGCTCAGACGGCATCCACGGCACGGTGCGCACGTCTGTCACGCCGGCGATACGGCGGATCTCTGCCATCAGGCTGCTGAACGTGGCGAACTCCAGTTCGGCAAAATTGAGGTAAATTCGGCCTATAGGGTCAATATCGATACCACGTAGATCAATGCCGCGCAGCACCAGCAAATCGAGCAATTCACGAGTCAGACCGAGACGGTCTTCACAAAAGACTTCAAGACGCATGGGAGTGTTCACCCTAAAAGTGCCAATGACGGGAGAATAATAGGACAGGAATGAGTTTTCGGGAAGCTAACTGTCAACAATTATTGACAGCATGGCGGAAAAATGGGCGTTGTGCCGTAAAGTCAGGCGGTCAGTGGTTAAATGAACGCCTGGGCGAGCCGGGATCCAACCTGCCCGGTAGGCCGGGCAAGGCGAAGCCGCCGCCCGGCAATGTCTCTGAGCGGAGGTTACTTCTCCGGACTGGTTTTGCTTTTCTGCAGGGTCTCTTTCAGCTGCCCAATCAGCTCGCGACGAAAATCGCCGAGCCGCGGTTTATCATCGGCAATCCACGGTAGCGGGCGGCACAGCTCCATCGCCTTGATCCCGAGGCGGGCGGTCAGCAGTCCGGCACCGATGCCCTGTGCGGCGCGCGCCGACAGCCGGGCCGCCAGATCCTGCGACATCCAGTCCATCCCCACCTCGCGCACCAGTTCGCTGGCGCCAGCGAAAGCGATATTCAGCAACACCAGGCGAAACAGTCGCAGACGACTGTAATACCCGAGCTCAATGCCGTACAACGTGGCAATTCGGTTGATCAGCCGCAGGTTACGCCAGGCGATAAACGCCATATCCACCAGCGCCAGCGGGCTGACGGCAATCATCAGCGTCGACTCCGCCGCAGAACGGCTGATTTCCCGCCGCGCCTGGGCATCCAGCACCGGCTGCACCAGCTGCGCATAAAGGCTCACCACTTCCCGGTCGCTTTGCGTTTCGTGGATCGCGGCATACCAGCGCTGCAGCGCCGGATGCGACTGATCCAGACCCGCCTGCTGCGCCAGCTTTTCACAAAAGGCTTTCGCTTTACCGACCGCGTGACTGTGCAGCATATCGCGCGCTTCATCGCGTTCGTGGGCGCGCTGGCGCAGTCGCCACAGACGGCGCCACTCGGTGGCCACCGATCCGACGCCGGCCCCGACGATCAGCGCCCCGGCGACGCAGCCGCCCAGCGCAATCCAGTCCTGGGTCTGCCAGGCGTTAGCCGTCCACTGCACGCCTTGCGCCACGACGCTGACGCCGAAGATCGCCAGTCCGGCGCTGACCATCCGCCGCCACAGGCTGCGTTTGGGTCGCAGGACCGACTCCACCACCGCTTCCGCCGCTCCCTCTTCCTCTTCGCCGGTCACCAGCCGCGCTGGCGCGAAGTTGTCCGCCTCAAGGCGGTCAAAGGCGCGCGCGCTTTTCAGCGGCGGAATTTTTTCCGCTTGCAGCGGACCATCAAAATCAATCCGCGGTTTTAACGGTTCGCTCATCGCAGTTTATCTCCAATCAAAAATTCCAGCGCCGCGTCGAGGCGAATGTGCGGCAAAGGCCGATCGACATCCATGACCTGCGGACGAAAGTTTTCAAACTGAAATCCCTGCTGCTGCCAGAAGGCCTGGCCCGGCAGACGCGCCGGCACCTCGCCGGGATAGATGGTCAACGGCTGGCCGTCGCTCAGCCGATCGCCGCGCAGGGCGGGAATTTTCTCGCCATTCACCTCAATCAGCCCGCTCTGGGTCGCCTGAATGGACGCCAGCCCCAGGCAATCCATACTGATCCCCTCAAAGGCGGCGTTCTGCCACGCGTCCTGAATCAACTGCTGCAGGAGCGACACCATATTGCTGTGCTGATCGACCGTGACGTGGTCAGCTTTGGTGGCGGCAAACAGCAGCTTGTCGATAACCGGCGAAAACAACCGGCGAAACAAGGTGCGCTGCCCGTAATGGAAACTTTGCATCAGCTGGGTCAATGCCAGACGCATATCGTTAAAGGCCTGCGGCCCGCTGTTGAGCGGCTGCAGACAGTCCACCAGCACAATCTGCCGGTCGAAGCGCAGGAAGTGCTCTTTGTAGAACCCCTTCACCACCCTTTCGCAATAGTATTTGTAGCGTTCGCGCAGCATGCCGGCGTTGCTGTGTTTATCGGCCTGCGCCAGCTTGGCTTCGCCGATGGCGTCGACGTCGGGCCACGGGAAAAACTGCAGCGCCGGCGCGCCCGCCATTTCACCGGGCAGGACAAAGCGCCCGGGCTGGATAAAGTGCAACCCTTCGCGCTTACAGGCGTGCAGATAGTCCGTCCAGGCAGCGGCGATATCTGCCAGACGGGCCTCATCGGCAGGGGCCAGCGGATCCAGCCCGGCGCACAACTGCCGCCAGCGGGCCGACCACTCCGCACGCTGTCCCTGCAGGAGCCCGGTCATCTGTCGTGACCAGCTCAGATAATCCTGTGCCAGCATCGGCAGGTCGAGCAGCCACTCGCCCGGATAGTCGACGATCTCCAGATACAGCGTGGAGGTATCTTTAAAATGGCGCAGCAGGGAGTCATTCGAACGGTAGCGCAGCGCGAGACGGATCTCGCTCACCCCGCGCGTCGGGGTTGGCCACATGGGGGGCTGGCCGAACAGCTGGGCCAGCCCTTCGTCGTAGGTGAATCGGGGAATGCCAAAGTCCCGCTGCGGCACGCGCTTGACGCCGAGCAGCCGCTCTTCGCGTGCGGCGCTCAGCAGGGGCAGGCGGGCGCCCGTGTGGATATTTAATAGTTGATTGACCAGCGCGGTGATAAACGCCGTTTTACCGCTCCGGCTCAGGCCGGTCACCGCCAGACGTAAATGCCGGTCAACCCCGCGGTTGACCAGCGCATTCAATTCAGTTTTCAGTCGCTTCATCGCCAGTCCGTTATGCCCTGAAGGTATGTCTCGTCATCATAAGCTATCTGCCGGGGATAAGCAGGACAACGTTAATCCTTTTGCGCCTTCCCCACGGCGGCATTATTTCATCCCGCGCGTGACGCGGTTGGCCAGCCGGCTGAGCAGCGGCTCCAGCGCCACCGCCAGCAGCATTTTCAGCGGCCGACGCGCGACCGATTTAACCGCCCAGCCGGCAACGCCCGCCGGGCCGTAACGCAGCGCGGTCAGCAGCGCCAGCTTACCGACGATTTTCAGACCGGGCTTCACCTGCTGCCCGGCGCGTTGCCATTTGCTATTCATGCGTTGCCTCACTCGTTAAAAACAGGATTTACAGCTGGCGAAAGCGGCTGCGCAGCGTAAAGGTGTCGGAGGTCACATACCGCTCCATTTCACGCAGGCGCTGTTCACCGGAGGCCAGTTCGGCATCCACGGCGGCCAGCAGATCGCCATTGCTCGGCGCCTTGTGACCGTACAGTTCACTGTCCGGCATCGGATCCAGAGCAAAAGTCAAAATGATGTAGGCCACCAGGACAAAGAAAAAGAGGCCGAAAATCATCGCCAGCACGGTAATCAGACGCACCAGCTTCACCGGGACATCAAGATGCTGAGCAATGCCCGCGCAAACGCCCTTCACCATCCCGCGCTGCGGGATACGCCACAGTTTTTTATTCAGATCCAGTCCGGCCATTATTTGTCTCTCCAGTTCGGATGTTCAGCATCCAGGATCGCTTCCAGCGCCTGAATACGTTCGCGCATCCGCTTCGCGTCATCGGTCAACTGCAGCAGCCGTTGCTGCTCATTTTGCGTCAGACTGCCGTTGGCGCCGCGATTGTTGTAGTGCAGCCACAGCCAGACCGGCAGAACAAACAGCACAAACAGCGTCAGCGGAATGGCGAGAAAAAGCATGCTCATGTGTACTCCTTACAGGGGGTGAGCCGCGGCGCAACGCCGCGCCGCGCAATCATACTTACTGGTTGGACTGATTCATTTTGGCTTTCAACGCCGCCAGCTGCTCGCTGATTTCATCGTCCGCTTTCAGTTCGGCAAACTGCTGATCCAGCGTCTGCTGCTTGCCAAAGCGGTGGCTCTCCGCTTCCGCTTCCATCTGATCGATGCGACGCTCAAAGGATTCAAAGCGGGCCATCGCCTCATCCAGTTTACCGCTGTCCAGCTGGCGACGCACATCGCGGGACGAACTCGCCGCCTGATGGCGCAGCGCCAGCGCCTGCTGACGAGCGCGGGTTTCGCTGAGTTTGTTCTCCAGCTCGCCAATCTCTTTCTTCATGCGCGCCAGCGTTTCATCCACCAGCTGCACTTCATGATCAAGTTGAGCGATAAGGTCGGTCAGCTTCTGCTTTTCGATCAGCGCCGCCCGGGCCAGATCCTCTTTCTCTTTACGCAGCGCCAGCTCGGCTTTTTCCTGCCATTCCGCCTGCTGGGCGACCGCCTGCTCAATACGACGGGTCAGCTGTTTCTTTTCCGCCAGCGCGCGGGCCGACGTGGAACGCACTTCCACCAGCGTGTCTTCCATCTCCTGGATCATCAGACGCACCAGCTTTTGCGGGTCCTCCGCTTTCTCCAGCAGGGAGTTGATGTTGGCGTTCACGATGTCGGCAAAACGAGAAAAAATACCCATAATTTCAATCCTCATAGTTCTGGTTTCAGGCATTCACCTGTGGCTTAGCTAATACAAATGACGTGCCAACTTTTTATCTTATTGATTTTAAACAGAGTGGTTGCGAATTGTGCAGGGCATTGCTACAGTCACCTGGTTAATCACACTACTTAATGGCGAAATTAATCATGGCGCAGTACAAGGATAATCTGCTGGGCGAGGCCAACAGCTTTCTCGAGGTGCTGGAACAGGTTTCCCGGCTGGCCCCGCTGGATAAACCGGTGCTGGTCATCGGCGAGCGCGGCACCGGGAAAGAGCTTATCGCTAACCGTCTCCACTACCTCTCCAGCCGCTGGCAGGGACCGTTTATCTCGCTGAACTGCGCGGCGCTGAACGACAATTTGCTCGATTCGGAACTATTCGGCCACGAAGCCGGGGCCTTCACCGGGGCCAGCAAGCGCCATCCCGGGCGCTTCGAGCGCGCCGACGGCGGGACGTTATTTCTTGATGAGCTGGCGACGGCGCCGATGCTGGTGCAGGAGAAGCTGTTAAGAGTGATTGAATATGGCGAGCTGGAGCGCGTGGGCGGCAGCCAGCCGCTGCAGGTCAACGTCCGGCTGGTGTGCGCCACCAACGCTGACCTGCCGCGGATGGTGGAAGAAGGCCATTTTCGCGCCGACCTGCTCGACCGTCTGGCCTTCGACGTGGTGCAGCTTCCGCCGCTACGTGAACGGCAGAGCGACATCATGCTGCTCGCCAACCAATTTGCCATTCAGATGTGCCGCGAGCTCGGTTTGCCGCTGTTTCCCGGCTTCAGCGAACGTGCCACCGCAACGCTGCTCGGCTACCGCTGGCCGGGGAATATTCGTGAACTGAAGAATGTCGTCGAGCGCTCGGTCTATCGCCACGGCGACAGCGAGCACGAGCTGGACGCCATTATCCTCAACCCTTTCCGTCAGACCGCGGCCTCCGTGCCGGAGGCCGCGTCCGGGGACGAGCTGCCCGCTCTGCCGCTGGATTTGCGCGATTTTCAGCTCCAGCAGGAAAAACGCCTGCTGCAGCGGAGTCTGCAGCAGGCGAAGTATCATCAGAAGCAGGCGGCGGAGCTGCTGGGGTTAACCTATCACCAGCTCCGCGCGCTACTGAAAAAACATCAGCTGTGAGAGGCGCGCGGCAGCAGCAGCGCGCTCACCGCCATCGCCCCCAGGCATAAGACGGCGTTAAACCACAGGGCATACTGGGCGGCATGGGCCATGCCCAGCGGCAAAAACAGCGCGAAAAGTGACGCCGTCACGGCAATACCCATCGCCCCGCCCAGCGAGCTGCCCATCTTGTAGATCCCCGAGGCGACGCCGATTTTGTTCTCCGGCGCGTTGGCCACCGCCGTATCCGTTGAGGGTGTGGCGTAGCAGCCCAGCCCGAGGCCAAACAGCACGTTGCTGGCGAACACCACCCCGATATACAGCGCCTTATCGAGAAAAGTGCAGGATATCAGGCCGATGGCAATCGCGGTCAGCACCGGCCCGGCCATCATCGGCAGCCGGGCGCCATAGCGCTGCAGCAGCTTCTCGCCCACCCGGATCATCGCCAGGACGGTCACCAGATAGCCGAGGGTCATCATCCCGCTCTCCAGCGGCGTCAGGTGGTGCCCCTGCTGCAGCCAGATGCTGGCGATCATCATGGTGCCAATCGCCCCATTGAGCAGAAAGTTCGACAGCACTGCCGCGCCGTAGGCCCGGTTACGAAACAGCGCAAAATCAATCAGCGCCGCCTCGCCTTTGCGCATGCCGTTGCGGATAAATACCGCCCCCGCCGCCAGCGCCCCGACCAGCATGGTCAACGACAGCGGACTGCTCCATCCCCAGCCATGGCCCTTGCTGATAAACAAATTCACCAGCACCAGCGCGGCAATCAGGCTCAGCAGACCGCCGACGTCCAGCTTATGCTGGCTGGCGCTGGCGCTGCGGCTCTCCGGCGTGCCGCGCAGCAAAAACAGCGCCAGCAGAGCGACGGCAATGGAGAAGACGAAGATCCAGCGCCAGCCGAGCCCGGTGGCAATGGCTCCGCCAACGAAGGAACAGAGACCGCTGCCGCCCCACGAGCCGATGACCCAGAAGCTGACCGCCCGCTGCCGCGCACGCCCCTCATACCAGGTCTTAATCAGCGCCAGCGTCGCCGGCATAATGCACGCCGCCGACAGCCCCTGCAGCACCCGGCCGGCCAGGAACAGCCCCGGCCCCTGAGCGACCACCAGCATGGCGCTGCCGACGATACTCAGCCCCAGTCCGAGGGTGGTCATCCGCATCCGGCCAAACTTGTCCGCCAGGCCGCCGCTGGCGACCACGAAACAGCCGCTGAACAGCGCGCTGAGACTGACGGCCAGGGTTAAGGTTTCAAGGGAGATATCAAGACTGCTTTTCATCGCCGGCACCACGTTAATCACCGACTGGGCAAACAGCCAGAAGGTTAAAACGCTTAGCACAATCCCCACCAGCAGGCGATCGCTGCCGACAAAGGGGGTGTCGCTCACGGTGACAGTGCTCATCGCATGGCCCTCCTGTTTCCGGTGATTAACGCAAATAGTGTTCCGCCAGACCGCACCACAGCGCCGCCCCGGTCAGCAACAGCGCGTCGTTGAAGTCATAGCCCGGGTTATGGACCATGCAGCGATCCGGCTCATCGCCAGCGCCGATGGTGAAATAACTGCCATGCGGGTGCTGTTCCAGCATGAAGGCAAAATCTTCACTGCCCATAAACGGCTTCACCTCGCCCACCTGCTCTGCGCCAAACAGCGATGTCGCCACCTCCCGCACCATCGCGTTGGCCGCCGGATCGTTACGCAATACCGGGCTGCCGTTGACGTGCGTCAGCGTGGCCGTGGCGTTGAAGCTCTCCGCCTGAGCCACGGCGATATCATGGATCCGCTGCAGCACGGTCTCGCGCACCTGCTCATTGAGGGTGCGCACCGTGAGCTTCATCAGCACGTGATCGTTAATGATATTGGGCGCGTGTCCGGCCTGGATGCTGCCGACGGTGACCACCGCCGGTTCGAACGGGGTGATATTCCGCGAGACGATCGACTGCAGCGCGAGGGTGATATGGCAGGCGACCAGCGTGGCATCCACGGTATGCTCCGGTACCGCGCCGTGGCCGCCAACGCCTTTCACCTCAATATGCAGCGTATCGGAGGAGGCCATCATCGCCCCGTCGCGCAGGCCGATCTTGCCCAGCGGCTGACCCGGCATATTGTGCAAGCCGAAGATGGCATCGCAGGGGAACCGGTCAAACAGACCGTCCTCGACCATCACTCGCCCGCCGTACAACAGCTCTTCCGCGGGCTGGAAAATCAGCTGCAGCGTCCCGGTAAACTGGCGGGTGCGCGCCAGATATTCAGCCGCGTAGAGCAGCGTGGTGGTGTGCCCGTCATGGCCGCAGCCGTGGAAACGCCCGTCAACCTGGCTTGCCCACGGCTTCCCGCTCCGCTCCTGCATCGGCAGGGCATCCATATCCGCCCGCAGGCCGAGGCGTTTTTTTCCGTGGCCGACGCGCAGCGTGCCCACCACTCCGGTGCCCGCCAGGCCGCGGTGAACCTCGTATCCCCACTCGCCAAGCAGTCGAGCGACCTCATTGCTGGTTTGATGTTCTTCAAAGCCGATCTCCGGCTGCTGGTGGAACTGGCGACGCAGGGCAATAAATTGCGCCTCGTTGACCTGCAAGGCTTCAAGCAACGGATGTGTCATTTTTGTTATTCCTGTGTTGTGTTTGCACGACACTTTCGAGTTTATGCGGGTGAAACAGCTTTCAGGTGCGCTTTTTTGTTTTATATTGACGAGAAATCAATGACTGTTTTTCATACATATCAGTTATGACAAAAAATAACGGGTTGTTTTTTGTCTGCGGAGGAGTGTCACGTGGAGCAGCATTCAGGCGACTTTAGCGTCACCGTGCGCGATGTACGTCAGTTGAACCAGACAGAAGGCGATCTGCTGACGCTGCTATGGGTGCTGGAGGGGAGCGTAAATCTGACGGAGGCGGAAGGTGTGCCGCAGCCGCTCGCCGCCGACGAGCTGGCGATCGTTAACCGCAACCGTCGCTGGAGTCTGCGCAGCGCCGGTACCAACGCAGTGATGATCCTGACCCTTTCCGCCAGCTGGCTGACCCGCCTTGACAGCGCTTTTTTTGCTGTCGACTATCAGATAACGCCGCGCACCCGGGATGCGGAGGACGGCCTGCGCCGCCTGATGCGCCAGCTGCTGGTGAGCGGCCTGGTCAAGCATCCCGGCCATTACCGACTGGAGGCCAACCGCTGGCTGAGTGAGATAGCGCTCCTGCTGGCCACGCGCTTCAGCCAGCCCATCGCCTCCACGCCGCGCCGCGGAGCGGAGAACTGGAGCCGGCGAATAGCCAGCGTGGTGGCGCGGATCGACGCCAACTATCAGCGCCGCTTCTCGTTGCAGGAGGTGGCGGCAGCGGAATTTGTCTCCGAGGCCTGGCTGTCACGCTTATTTCACAAAGAAGTCGGGGTGAGTTTTGTTCAGTACCTCACCGCGCTGCGCCTGCGCCACGCCGCCGATCAGTTGTTGACCACCCGCAAACCCGCCCAGCAAATCGCCCGCGAACAGGGGTTCGCCAGTACCCGTATGATGAGCGATCTGTTTAAGCGCCAGCACGGCGTGACGCCGCGCCAGTATCGTGAACAGCATCCCCGGGAGCTTGCCCGACCGCGTCCGCCGCAGGCCGACCGCTGGCAGCTGGTCGCTGTCGACCGGCTCTATGCTCGCCTCAATGAACCGGAACCACGCGACCGGGAAAGTCCCCCGCTGCCGATCAATCCGCCGCAGACCCGGGAGATCAACCTGCACGATCGCCCGGCGCGCGCCGCTGTGCTGCGCCATACCCGGATGGTGGTGACCGTGCGCGAGCTGGACGACCTGCTACGGGAGGATGTGCGCCGGGAACTGGAGCAGCTGCACCGCGCCCTGCCGGTGTATGCCATCGATATCAACGATCCCTTTCTCAGCAGCCGGCTGTTCGGCACCGGCTGGGACGATCCGCAGATGGCCGGCTACGCCTGCTGGTATAACCTGCAGCAGATTTTTAGCTGGCTGGCGGCGATGGGCTGGAACGTGATCCTCCACACCGGCGTCACCACCCGCAGCGACCTGCTGCAGCGGTTTCTGCTGCTCGCCGCCAACCATTTTCCGCCGGCCACGCTCAACAGCTGGCGCTTTGTCTGGCACTGGTCGCCGCAGGCCAGCGAAGCGACCCGCCAGGCGGCCTGGCGCCAGCAGCGCGAGGTTCTTCACCGCCTGCTGCCGCAGCCGCAGCTGGGGATCTGGCACCGCTTTGCTCCCAGCGATCCCGGTAACGATCCGTTGTTTCACTCACCGCTGCTGGCGGAGGCGGATTTTCTCGCCTGCCAGGCAGATGCCAACGAACAACTGGATCTGGCGCAGGCAGACAGCAGCCGCCTGGCCTCCAGCGAACATTATCCGCTGCACAAGCTGCGGCAGATCCACAGCGCCCTGCGCCAGCGACAGCTTAACCTGCCGCTGTGGCTGCTCTCCTGGAATACCCTGACCGGCGATACGCGGGATACCAACGGCCGCTTTTTTCGCGGCGCGCTGTTGATGGATAATCTGCTGGGGGTGGCGGACCAGGTCTGGCTGGCGGGCTTCTGGTTAAATTCAGGCCTCCAGGGCGAAGCCCGCGCTAACGGGAAGCTCGATACCTCCAGCCTGGCGCTGCACTATCTGCACGGGCTGCCTCGCCCGGTTTACTGGGTACTGTGGCTCTGGCGGCGGCTGCGCGGCGAGATCCTGTTTCAGGATAAAAACCTGCTGTTGCTTCACCACCAGGGGCACTACCAGCTGCTGCTGCGCAATACGGTGGTCTACAATCCCTGGCTCTCCAGCGAAGCGGCCTTTATCCAGCGTTTCAGCCAGCCCTACAGCGTGCGGCTGCAGGGCCTGGAGGGCGGCTGGCGCGTCAAACAGCACCTGTTCGATCAGCATCATGGCGCGTTATTCCCGCTGGTCGACGCCTTTCGCAGCCGCAGCGGCCCCGACGATGAGGATTACCAGTGGTTGATGCATCGGGCTCGTCCGGCGCTCAGTGTGGAAGATGCCCGGCTTGACGGACACTGGCTGCGGGTCGACTCGCTGGAAAGCAACGCTTTGGCGCTGTACGAATTTACGCCTCAGCGCGCTCCCGGCGAGGATCCCGCCCCCGCAAGCAATCCGTGAATTTTGCGCTGGCTCTCCGTCGTCGCCGGGTTGAAAACCAGCAGCGACAGATCGGGGCGGCCTTCCACGGCAAAAGAGGTGAACTCCAGATCGAGCGGGCCCATCTGCGGATGGTGAATGCGCTTATAGCCTTCTCCGTGGCCGGCGACGTCATGGCTTTGCCAGAAACGGGCGAACTCAACGCTCTGCTGCGTGAGTTCAGCGATCAACTGGTCAGTTTCCGTCGTCGCCCCCATCCGGGTGACGTCGGCGCGAAAAGCGTTGACGATAAGCTGCCCCACCGTCTGCCAGTCCTCCAGCGTGCAGCGGGCTTCAGGTCGGGTAAACAGGCGACGCAGTACGTTGCGCTCCGCCAGCGGTAGCTGGCTGTAGTCGGTCAGCACCCTGGCCGCCGCGGCGTTCCAGGCGATGACGTCCCAGCTGGCGGTGCGGATAATCGCCGGAATAGTAAAAGCGTCAAGCACCCGCTGCAGCCGCGGCGTCATATCATCTGTCACCGTCAGACGCGTCTGCGGCGGATGGCCAAAGGCGAGAATAAACAGATGCTCGCGCTCCGGGGTGGTCAGCCGCAGACCGCAGGCGATCCGCTCCAGCACCTCGCGGGAGGGCGCCCCGCCGCGCCCCTGTTCAAGCCAGGTATACCAGGTCGGGCTGATACTGGCGAGCTGCGCGACCTCTTCGCGGCGCAGCCCCGGCGTGCGCCGGCGTCCCGCCGGGAAGCCAAACGTCGCCGGATCGAGGCGCTGGCGCCGGGCGCGGAGAAAATCGCCTAAAGCATGGTTGTCAGAAGTGTTCATCATCTGCCTGTGGGTTCTGCCTGTTAGAATTTATACCCCGATAATGTCTCTACTTTTATAGTATGACATCGCAGGTAGGATACGCCTGAAACCCGTTCAGGAGATCCATGATGCGTATATTTCTTACCGGCGCGAGCGGATTTATCGGCTCACGTATTCTTCCGGCCCTGCAGGCGTCGGGCCATCAGGTTATCGGCCTCGCGCGCAGCGACACCGCAGCGCAGACCCTGAAAGCGGCAGGCGTCGAGGTGCACCGCGGCACGCTGGACGCCCCGGACTCGCTACTGGCTGGCGTCGAGGGCGCTGACGCGGTGATCCATACCGCCTTCGACCACGACTTCAGCCGCTTTGCCGCCAACTGCGAGAAAGACCGCCAGGCGATCCTGACCATGGGTCGGGCGTTGCAAGGCAGCGCGCGGCCGCTGGTCATCACCTCCGGCACATTGATGGGCGACGACGGGAGCGGCGTCCCGGCCCGGGAGTCGTTCTTCAACTCAGGGCACCCCAGCCCGCGCACCGCCTCTGAGCTCGCCGGTCAGCAACTGCTGGAGGCGGGAGTGGATGTTCGGGTGGTTCGCCTGCCGCAGGTACATGACACCGTGCGCCAAGGGCTACTGACCAGCTATATCGAACGCGCGGTCGCCAACGGGGCGGTGGCCCTGCGCGGCGAGGGAAGCAACCGCTGGTCCGCCGCCCATGTCAATGACGTCGCGCGACTGTACGTTAGCGCCCTGCTGCAGGGCGCGGCCGGCGAGCGCTACCATGCGGTGGACGAAGAGGGGATCGCGTTACGCGATATTGCTACGGTAATTGCTCAGGGATTAAACCTGCCGCTGACCCACCTGGATGAGTCGCAGGTCGACGCCTGGTTCGGCTGGTTTGCGCCGTTTACCGCCCTTGACCTGCGCGCCAGCTCAGCATGGACCCGTGAGCGATTGCAGTGGCAGCCGGTTGGCCCCGGGCTGCTGGAGGACCTGCGGAATATGGATTACCAAAAAGTGACGTTGTCACGATAAGCGAGCGAAACCCTCTGTTTAATTTTCTGACGGGCTCGCCCTCTGCCCGTCAGTCCCTCTGCTTTCTCCCCGCTATACTGAATATATCTCCCCGGCGTCAGCGTCTGTTTCATCGTCTGGCAAACCGCGGCCAAACAGACCTGACTGGCGATATCGGCGATAAAAAGTTACCATGTTTCAATATACAGACTCGGTTCCGCTACTATTTTAATCAATTGACTGAATACTATACGCTCCCGGTAACCGCATTATCCCTCAGGCTTGTTGAAGGCGGTGGTGAATGTCTATAAATCTTAATAAGATAGAGTTCAACTCTATAATCAAACAGAAAATATGCGCCTGAAATTGTCATCTCTCCTGGCAGCCGTTTCCCTGCTGTGTGGGCAGGCCTTTGCCGCCCCTGTGCTCCCTGACCGCGCCGATATCCGCGACAGCGGTTTCGTCTATTGCGTCAGCGGCCAGGTGAATACCTTTAATCCGCAGAAAGTCAGCAGCGGCCTGATTGTCGATACGCTGGCCGCTCAGATCTACGATCGTCTGCTTGACGTCGATCCCTATACCTACCGGCTGGTCCCCGAGCTGGCGGAGAGCTGGGAAGTCCTTGATAACGGCGCCACCTACCGCTTCCACCTGCGCCGCCATGTCCCGTTTCAACGCACGGCATGGTTTACCCCGACGCGGGACTTCAACGCGGATGATGTGATTTTTACCTTTGGTCGTATTTTTAACCGCGACCATCCGTGGCACAACGTCAACGGCAGCAGCTTCCCTTACTTCGACAGTCTGCAGTTTGCTGACAGCGTGGAGAGTGTGCGTAAGCTGGATAATCAGACCGTGGAGTTTCGCCTCAAGCGGCCGGACGCCTCGTTCCTCTGGCATCTGGCCACTCACTATGCGTCAATTACCTCTGCCGAATATGCCGCCCGCTTAACGCAAGACGACCGCCAGGAGCAGCTGGATCGCCAGCCGGTCGGTACCGGTCCGTTCCAGTTGTCCGAGTACCGCTCCGGGCAATATATCCGTCTGCAGCGTCACCCCGACTACTGGCGCGGCAAACCGTTGATGCCGCAGGTGGTGGTGGACCTCGGCTCCGGTGGTACCGGCCGACTGTCGAAACTGCTCACCGGGGAATGCGACGTGCTGGCCTGGCCCGCCGCCAGCCAGCTGACGATCCTGCGCGACGATCCGCGCCTGCGCCTGACGCTGCGCCCGGGAATGAACATTGCCTGGCTGGCCTTCAACACCGCCAAGCCGCCGCTGGACAACCCTGAGGTGCGGCATGCGCTGGCGCTGGCTATTAACAACCAGCGCCTGATGCAGTCCATCTACTACGGCACCGCAGAGACGGCGGCATCCATGCTACCGCGCGCCTCGTGGGCCTACGATAACGACGCTAAAATTACTGAGTACAATCCCCAGGAAGCCCGCGCCCGCCTGAAGGCCCTGGGGCTGGAAAATCTGACCCTCAAGCTGTGGGTGCCCACCAGCTCTCAGGCATGGAACCCCAGCCCGCTGAAAACGGCGGAGCTGATCCAGGCGGATATGGCGCAGATTGGCGTCAAGGTGATCATCATGCCGGTGGAGGGGCGCTTCCAGGAGGCGCGGCTGATGGACATGAACCATGACCTGACGCTCTCCGGCTGGGCGACGGACAGTAACGATCCGGACAGTTTTTTCCGGCCGCTGCTGAGCTGCGCGGCGATCGCCTCACAAACCAACTTTGCCCACTGGTGCAACCGGGAATTTGATGACGTGCTGCAAAAAGCGCTGCTTTCGCAACAGCTCTCCTCGCGGATGGACGCTTACAAAGAGGCACAGCGGATCCTCGCCCGCGAACTGCCGGTCCTGCCGCTGGCCTCCTCGCTGCGTTTGCAGGCCTATCGCTATGATATGAAAGGCCTCGTGCTGAGCCCCTTCGGTAACGCTTCGTTCGCTGGCGTATCGCGGGAGAAAACCGAAGAGGTGAAAAAACCATGATTATTTTTACCCTGCGTCGTCTGCTGTTGCTGCTGGTCACCCTCTTTTTTCTGACCTTTATCGGCTTCAGCCTGAGTTATTTCACCCCTCATGCGCCGCTACAGGGCGCCTCCCTGTGGAATGCGTGGCTGTTCTGGTTTCAAGGGGTGCTGCACTGGGATTTTGGCGTCTCCAGCATTAACGGCCAGTTGATTTCTGAGCAGCTGCGCGAGGTGTTCCCGGCGACCATGGAGCTGTGCATCCTCGCCTTCGGCTTTGCCCTGCTGATTGGCATTCCGGTGGGCATGATCGCCGGCGTAATGCGCAACAAATGGCCTGATACCCTGATCAGCGCCGTCGCGCTGGTTGGTTTCTCGATCCCGGTGTTCTGGCTGGCGCTGCTCCTGACCCTCTTCTTCTCGCTGACTCTTGGCTGGTTTCCGGTCTCTGGCCGCTTCGATCTGCTGTATGAGGTGAAAACCGTCACCGGTTTTGCGCTGATTGACGCATGGATCTCGGACTCGCCATGGCGCCATGAGATGATCGTCAGCGCCGCACGGCATATGGTGCTGCCGGTGCTGACCCTGGCGGTGGCGCCCACCACCGAGGTGATCCGCCTGATGCGCATCAGCACCAGCGAAGTGTATGACACCAACTATGTCAAAGCGGCTGCCACCCGCGGCGTGTCGCGACGCAAAATTTTACTGCGCCATGTACTGCACAACGCCCTGCCGCCGGTGATCCCGCGCCTCGGCCTGCAGTTTTCCACCATGCTCACCCTGGCGATGATCACCGAGATGGTGTTCAGCTGGCCCGGACTGGGACGCTGGCTGATCAACGCGATCCGCCAGCAGGACTATGCGGCGATTTCCGCCGGCGTCATGGTGATTGGCGCACTGGTCATTATCGTCAACGTGATTTCCGATATCCTCGGTGCCATGGCTAACCCGCTGAAACATAAGGAATGGTATGCCCTACGATAGCAGCTACAAAATAAATGATTTTATCAATTAAAAACAATTGGTTAAATTTTAAAATCGTGCGATTTTACTGACTTTAATACACAATTTTGTACACTTTATTTTTACGTCCACTCCGACAGTCCTTGGTTAGAAAACTGTCGGAGTAACTTCTTCCGCTCCGTGTTAAGGTGATACATATGGAACTAATCACTCGTCTTGTTTACATCGATACCTCTGCTTATGAACGAAAGCATTTTCAATTTGGTCTATACATTCTTGAAAAACTACAATCTTTCGCATCGAATGGTAAGGTTCATGTGCTTATAACTGACATAACGCGAAAAGAAATCGAAGCACACATCCGGAAAAAGGTTGAAGAGGCTCTAAGAGAGCTAGAAAAGTACAAAAAACAATACGCACCTATATTGAGGACATCAAAAGGAAGTATTGGAGACGGTTTGTTTATCAAGCCTAACTTAGAAGAAGTCACAATCGAAGCTCTTGAAAGTTTTTCAAATTTCTTAGCAAGTGAAGGTGTTGAGGAAATAACCGTAAATAACGTTAGTCCATTATTGGTTTTCGAAAAATACTTTTCTAATGCTCCACCATTTGATCAACCAGGCAAAAAAAAAGAGTTCCCTGATGCATTCACTCTTGAAGCGGTAAACAATATAGCTGTCAAACGTAATCATAAAGTTTATATTGTAAGCGAAGACAATGATTTAATTTCAGCATGTGAGCACAACCCAAATTTCCTACATCTCATTAGTATTCAAAGTCTTATCGACATGCTTATTCGCAATGATGAACAGTTAGATGATGTGGTTTCTTTCGCTGATGGGATCTTTAATAAACTGCACCCAGCCATTATTGACTCCATTCGACAGTATATCAATGAAATAGAATTTATAGCTGAAGGTTCGGAATACCAAGAAATTGAAATTGATCAAGTTGAAATAAAAGATATAAAGTTAACATCCTCTAATCTTACAGATGTATCAAAAGAATCTGCAATTTACGACTTATCTGCAATGGTTACAATTGAAGCAGTGTTTCGTTTTCCTGATTACGAACGTTCACCTTGGGACCCTGAAGATAAAGCTTATGCTTTCGTATTTGAATCAACGGCTCTCTTTAGCTTTAATGAATCAATAAGCTTAAATGTTGAAATAGGGTTTCATGATGGAATAAGAGAGAATGCAGAAATTCAAAGTTTTATCTTGGATGAAGATTATATTATTTTAGACACAGAAAATGGAACATTAATTAGTCAGGCTGATAATTATTTTGATGACGACCATGAATAATAAATAATTTTCATTGGTAAGCAGTTTATAATGAACGTCACTAAACTGCTAACAACTACATCGTCCAGAGCCTCACCTTCTATGCTTTCAGTATGACTACTGGCGATGAACATGTGTGGACGATTTGCCCAACCACAGACACGCGAAGAATACTTGGCTAATATTGCAGAACAAACTGAACGTGACCTCACCTACGATCTAGAACCAATTGGCCCTACAACATGGCGCCAAGGACAAAGGTTTTGCTCATGAGCGAATGTGATGAACAACAGCATCTCGAACCCATTCACTGGGGCTATGCACTGGGATGGTGGGATAAACCACCGCTGATTAATGCACGAGTTGAGACCGCTGCGGCCGATCAGGGGCTTGTCGATATTCATGACCACCGGCCGCTGGTCCTGGTACCAGAAGCGGCCAAGGAATGGATGAGGCAGGATATCGGAGGGAAAGAGGTGGAGAAAATAATTGCTGATGGTGCTGTGCCAGCGGACCATTTCACCTGGCATCCCGTCTCCCGTGCGGTGGGGAACGTTAAGAATCAGGCGCCGGAATTAATTGAAGCTATTGAGCGCCTATAAATTCATAATGTCCGCAATGTGTCAAGCGGACATTTGTATACGCGACAATTTTGAATTTTCTAAGTAAAACTGGACTTCCTACGGAGTATGGAGGCCTCTAGAAATAATCATTTTAAAGTCCGTTAACATTTGGTAATATGTATTCGATAGCTATCTTTATTTCCTATCTCCACTACGGTTCTGAGATAGGAAAGTTGATATGGATGTCGTAATGATGACGACACCAATGGTGTTCTGTTTGTCGCTGATAAAAGCTGAGGTCTCATGATTAATGTATTTATATCCTATGCAAGAGAAGATGTTTTAATTGCAAAAAAACTAACCGAAGAGCTTAGTCGATATGATTACAATGTATTTTTGGACCAACAATCGATTCGGCTTGGGTCTCATTGGCAAGAGGATATACTAAAGCATTTAAAAAACGCTGATGTATTTATCGCACTTGTTACTGAACATAGCGATAAGTCTTACTATTTTAATATAGAGGTTACTGGTGCTATATCCTATGTTGCTAATAGCAATCGGGATAAGCTTGTTTTGCCAGTGGTACTGGATAAAGAAGCTCTTAATGATAGTGATCTTGGGGCGTTCCAGGCATTATTCGCACGTTCTGATGATATGACAAACCTCGTTAATGAAATTGTAAATGCTATCAGCCGCTTCGAAGGAGCCCGAGTAGCTCAGGAAGAGAGAAAAGAAATTCGAGCAAAAGTTCTTAAAGATGAATCAGCCGATTATATAAGTGAAACAATTGAGGATCTTAAGGCGCGCGAAAAAGATGGTCGTCAATTATCTTCAAGATGGCATTTTGCTGGATATGGGGCATTAGTAGCTTCTGTCATTTTCGTATTAATTCTTTGGTTTTTAGCTGAGCGTTCATTTGTAGAATCACCTCTTGATACTACTAGACTGATTTTCGATGCTATTAAAGGTGTAACAGTTGTAGCGTTACTTTTGGGCTTGGCAAGGTATTCATTTTTAATGGCAAAAACGCATCAATTAGAAGCTTTGAAGAATGCCGATCGACTGCACGCAATTTCGTTCGGGAAGTTCTATATGCGCGTTTTTTCTACGCAAATATCTCAAACTGAATTGAAAGAAGTATTCCAACATTGGAATACTTCAGGGGCTTCAGATTTGTCGCATCTTGATGTAGATAAAATTGATTCACGATTTATTGAACTCTTTGGGAAAATCTCTGAAAAATTTGATATTAAAAATAAATCTTAACTAAAGATTCTACTTATCAAGACTAGCAATCAAGTTAAGTCCGTTCCTCGCTCAAGCTGTGTGAAAACGTTTGTGATTGCAGAAACAGCCAAGAGCAGAGCTGAAAAACGCACTCATACGTAAAATCTGACGCTGCTTGAGCAGTCGAACGGTTCTAGATTTTGCATAGCCTCACGCACTTCGGTGCTCGGTCTGAGTTTTCACTCGGTCTGCGCTCTGAACGGACTCCTGTAGGAGTAGAATCGGCGATAGTACAATGCAATACTGATGGGCTGAATCACCTGACTTTGAGCAAGTCACTATATCTCGTGGTGTACCGAGGCGAAAGCATTTCTCGCTTCATCTGCCAGGCAGTCTGGATCCCTTGTCCTGCAAAATACAGCGTTCCCCTTCCGTCCTTTGCGTTGAGTTGGTCGAGAACGTCCATTAGCTTGTCGCTGTTCTTCCGTGGTGCGTTATCATCGAAGAGATTAAGTTGCGCTACGCCCTGGCTGTAGAAATCTCCAAGCATTACACCTGCTTTCTGATAACGATGTCCGTCTCGCCAGATTGCATCGAGGCATTTCGTCGCCGCGGTGATGATGTCCCGGCTGTCCTGGGTCGGCGTTAGCAGCTTTACCGATATGCTGTTTCCGTAATAGGGTTCATTCAGAGCAAAGGGGCTGGTTTTGACGAATGCAGAGATAAAGCGGCAGTACTGATGCTCGCCACGGAGTTTCTCCGCGGCACGGGATGCGTATAAGCATATCGCCTGGCGCATCTCTTCGTAGGTGGAAATCCGCTCCCCAAAGCTGCGACTACAGACAATCTCCTGCTTTACCGGCGCGAACTCCTCCAGACCGAGACAGGGTTCCCCGCGTAGCTCCCGCACGGTTCGCTCCAGAACCACATTAAAATGCTTTCGGATAAAACGGATATCGGTATCCGCCAGTTGAAGTACCGTTTTAATCCCCATGGCCTCCAGTTTTTTACTGATGCGGCGCCCGACGCCCCAGACCTCATCCACCGGAAGCAAAGCCATCAACTTCCTCTGCCTTTCCAGATTAGACAGATCCACCACTCCTCCGGTCTGTCGCTGCCACTGTTTCGCAGCGTGATTGGCCAGCTTTGCCAGGGTTTTAGTCTGGGCTATGCCGACGCCGACCGTGAGGTGCGTCCTGCGCAGAACCGTCTCGCGAATTTCCCTGCCAAAGTCGGTAAGGTCGCGACAATTCCGAACTCCTGTAAGGTCGCAAAATGCCTCATCAATACTGTAAATTTCGCAGCGTGGAGAGAGTTCCTCCAGTGTTGTCATCACTCGGTTGGACATATCGGCATAAAGCTCATAGTTGCTGCTAAACGCGATAATACCGTGCCGGCGAAACATGTCCTTTTGCTTGAAATAAGGCTCACCCATTTTGACGAAGGGCTTCGCCTCTGGCGAACGGGCGATCACACAGCCGTCGTTGTTTGACAGAACGACCACCGGACGCCCTTTCAGGTCAGGACGAAATACGGTCTCGCACGATGCGTAAAATGAGTTCACATCGCAAAGTGCAAACATCTCAGCCAGCCGATTTGATGATGTAAGTTACGACCCCGAACACATCGAGAGTATCCTCGCTACCGACGACTATTGGCGAATATGCAGGGTTCATTGGGTTAAGCTGAACCCGTGGATGCAGCTGCAGCTTCTTAACGGTAAATTCCCCATCCACAGCAGCAATAACGATATCGCCATGAACTGCTGTCCTTGAGCTATCCACAACCAGAAGATCCCCTTCCCCTATACCGGCGTCTTTCATGCTGTCACCGGCGGCTTTGACAAAATACGTCGCACTGGGGTGATTGATTAGTAACTCATTCAGGTCTATGCGTTGCTCAACGTAATCCTGTGCAGGGCTTGGAAAACCACATTGCACAATGTCACTGTACAACGGGATCAGCATGATCTCACGTAACTCAACGGGCGTGTAAAACTGCATAATTGACTCGCTCAGATTGATACTGTTTTTATATACAGTAGTTTTAACAGAGCGACAGATCAATATAGGTTCTGGCTATCAATTTATGTCATTGCCGTAACACATTGATGTAACGAGTAAGGTAAGTCTTAAAGTGTTTTCAGACCTTAGCTGTTTGATGGTTTTGCGAACAATGCGAGGTTAAAATTTTTCAGCTATGGCAATGCTTTCATAGCAAATTGCTCACCTGCGATCTCTTGCATACGGTACGCAGGTGAGCAAACTTAACCGGCTGGAAAATATTTATAAATCGTCTTCACTCCCACTCCTATCACATCGGCTACCTGCTGCCTGGTAGCGCCGTTCTCCAGCATTCTGCGGCACCGCTCCACAACCTCAGTGGTCATTACCCGGCGGCGTCCGCCTACTCTCCCCTGCTCCCTCGCTGCGGCTAAACCGGCTCGGGTACGCTCGACGATCAGCTCGCGCTCCATTTCCGCCAGGGCGCTCATGACGTGGAAGAAAAAGCGGCCTGCTGGCGTACTGGTATCGATGCTGTCGGTCAGGCTGCGGAAATTCACCCCGCGCGCCTGCAGCTCCGACACGAGCGTAATCAGATCGCGTACGCTGCGGCCCAGCCGATCCAGCTTCCAGACCACCAGCACATCACCCGGGCGGAGCCGCCGCAGCGCTCGCTTTAACCCTGGCCGCCGGGAATTTTTCCCGCTGGCCATATCCTCAAAAACCAGCTCACATTCTGCACGGATCAGCGCGTTTTTCTGTAAATCGAGGTTTTGATCCCCGGTTGATACCCTCGCATAGCCAATCAGCACTATCTAACTCCTTGAAATAGCTGATTGTAAAAAGCCGCGGCCATTCGCTCAAACCCTCGTTTGGGCGAACGCCTTTTTTGGAGCAAAAAACATGGCCTTTAACCCGGAGCTGGGGAGCACGTCTCCCGCTGTGTTGCTCGATAACGCCGAGCGTCTGGATAAGCTGGTCAATGGGTCCGAGCTGACTGAGCCGGATCGCGCTGGCGTTGAGCTGGATACCTGGCGCGGAATGATGGCGAAAAATGATCAGGTTACTGAAGACGCCCGCAAAAGTATTACTGCGCTGGGATTACCCTATTCGACATTATCGGAAGCACAGGCAGCCGTGAACAATGGTCAGATACCGGTGAACTCAGTTTGCTATGTCCGCAGCACTGACGACGCAGTAGCAATTGAGTATTTAAATGAAGCCGGAACACTGGTACCCACCGGGAATGTGTTGCCCTCAGAAGAAACCATCGACAAAAAGCTCAATCAGCGACTCGTCCCGGGTCAATACCTGTCGACATGGTTTCCTGTTTTTTTCGACAGAAACGGAAATGTTTACGCGTGGTTTGATGGCGGACGTTGGGACGTTGCTGATTTTGGCGCTAATGCACGAACAATCATTGAATCAGTACCTAACGCCTGGGCACAAAAATTTCTCCCCCAGGGAGACTACTCTCCAAATTACTTTCCGTTTGTTCACGACAGAAATGGAAATGTTTATGCATGGTTCCATAACGGTATGTATGACGGTTATGGATTTGGGCCAAATATTGAAAAGTATATCTTAAATCTTGTCGGTGGGGCTTCTGCAAAATCAGACAGTTCATTTATTGAAGGAGACCAGTATAAGTTCAACTTTAAAAAAGGTCGTGTTTTCAGTGGGCAGGCAGCGAGTGTTAATACCGCATTTTTTGGTGACTCATGGAACGAAAAAAACACGATTCCACAATCATTAATTAATGTTCTTGGTGGGATATATAAAGACCCGGCCTGGATAAGTTGCTCTAACCGCGCTGATGGTGTCATGGCTGGCATATCGCCTGTCGTTGCAACAAACTTTACGAAATATGATGGAGGGAGTAATAACACGAACCCGCCACCGTATGGATGCGGACCTGATGGGAATGGGTATTACAATAACAATACTGTTGGGTCTCTGGCCTGGACCGGTATTACAGCAACCGATCTTTCAGTTTTCTATTATGATGGTTCCGGTTCGTTTACCATCACAATTGATGGCGGCACACCTATAACAGTCAATGGTGCGAACACCGGAGCAGCTAAAAAGCACGATATCAGTGGGCTATCCGCAACAGCCCATAGCGTAACGATTCAGAGCCTGGGAAGTGGGGTTGTATCCATTTTGGGGATGTATGGAAAGAACAGCGCTGTGCGTTCCGGCGTAACGGTTTCAAGGATGGGGAATGGCGGGGCTATAGGAAGTGATTTCTTTAATTTTTCTGAGTGGATCAAACCTGTTGCACAGTATCTCGATATTGATTTGTTGTTCGTCATCCTTGGTACAAACGATTTCAGGTTAAGCAAGGGGACAACGCAATATAAAAATGGTCTGGTGGAAATAATTACAAAGTTTCGGGAAGCTACGCCCGGTATCTGTATTTGCCTGGTGTCACCGGGTCGCTGTAATGCAACTGGTACTCCAGCTCTGTCAGAGTACGATGCTGTCATGCGTGAACTGGCTGTTGAGTATAACGTCAACTTCATTAGTGGATATCAGCTATTCCCGAAAACGTACGATAACAGCAATGGGGCCTGGGAGGATGGTTTGCACCTGAGCTCTCTTGGCGCATATATATTGACAAATAAAATCAAAAACGAATTTTTTCAGGAGTAATTATGCCTATTACAGCCATTTTACTTGATATGAACGGTCCCGTCATACCGGGGATGAAAACCCTTGATGACTTTACTATTTCAAACTGGTTCGTCGGGCTCCCGGATGTCAGTGCAACACCACTCTCGGGTTATTATTTTGGAGAGCCAGCGCCAGATATCACTTATAACTCCTATAACAAAAACGCTCCGGCCGTCATCAATGGTTCTCTGAATAATGCTGACGGTTATATCTCTGTTAACAATACTGACTATCTGGATACAAGCCAGAAAGCACCTCTGACGCTGACAATCTGTGGTGTGGCTAAACGGAATGCCGGCGGGGCCTCGCTGAATGCCCATATGATCGCAGATTTTTCAGGAAGCGGTTCAGTAGCGAGTGGCTTTTCAATTGGCTTCACGAACGTGAGCGGAAATCTCTTTTGTGTAGGCCAGAATAATGGCCAGTCCTCCGCAGGGTATGCCTATGCAGCATTCCCGGCATCAATTGCCGTAGGTGATCTGTTCGCGTTTGCTGCCTCGATAACCCAGGGGACAGTAACCGTTGATATTTACAACCCGCAGACCGGGGCACTGATATCATCATCAGCTGCTTTCCCTGGTACCCGAGTGGCCGGAACAAATAATGTCCTGCTGGGGAGGAAAACTGATAACAACAACGAAACAACGACCAAGTATATCAAGTCGGTTTTGTTGATGGAGGGCGTGCTTACTTCAGCAGAGAAGGTTTCTGTTTCACAGTTCTTATTATCTATGGATTAAAAAACTCCCCCGGAGGCACGCCGGGGGAAAGGTGATAAATGACATTATTGCTGTGTGCGTCTTTGCGCACGGTGTATCTTCCAAGAAAATTCCTGGTGTTTCCAGATTTTTCTTGCCCGGCTGAGTGCAGCAGGTTTAAGGCAGCGACAATGGACTGGTATCTAACCTACCAGTTTCTGAAGGGCTGCAAGCCGATCGGTTATCAGTGAGGAAATACGCACGGGGCCCGCGTCCGCATTGAGGTGGATGCGGGACGGATTTGTATCCCCCTCGGTTAACAAAAAACTGGTGCTATTGAATTTTGTCCAGCCACAGTCAGCGTTAAGGTCTATTAGGGGGAATCCATATCGCAATGCTACGGCGCGTATCGCCGCCGCATAGTCAGAAACCCGCCCATAGCCATTTGTTTCACCGTCAACCCATGCCGCTGAGCGTGGAGAATCATAGTCCCCATTGAACGGTGTGGCCCACAGGATAGGTTTTGTTGGGGACCGCGCACGTAACTTCTGAGCGATGATGTTCAGCGCACCATAAACAGTTGTGTTTACTGTGTCGGTGATAGTTCCAATCGGAATATTTTGCGCCCAGTCATTTGTCCCCCACGGGCCACAAATCCACGCCGCTGCTGATGTGTCCAGGGCATTAATTCGCACATCGTCACACATGCTGATTTGCGTTGACGAGCTATCCGGTTTGGCTATTTTCGAACCACCGACCCCGTGATTCAGAAAAGTGCAGCCCAGTTCTGCCGCGACAAGAGGTTGCCATTTGTTATAAGCAACGTTGCTGTCACCCATCACATCGATGACTTTTCCAGACCACGGACTGACCGTGCTACCACCGGGAACGACTACATATTTTTTGGCAATAATGGGGACGGCTATACGGGTGGTGATCCCGATTTTGGCGGTGCCGGAAGGAGGTGTCAGCTCGTAATCGGTGTAGTCCACCGATTCTGTAGTACCGTTCCCTTCGGTGCCGATAACCGTCCCGGCACTGTTCATATACACCGCGAGCGAAACTCCACTGCCGTTAACCCTCGCTGTGACTTTCCAGCGGTCTCCTGCTGTGTAATTAAAAATTGCACAGTCAAATGCAGCATTTGCCACCACACTGCCATCAGCACGGTTTATATATGCTCCTGAGGTAATCGTGACGTCCTGTTTAATAAAATCATATACAAGAGAGTCCTCTATTGTTTGTACCCTGACATCCAGAGAATCGATCGATGCCAGTACTGTGGCCGTCTCAACGACAGCAAGTTTTTTAACAGCAATTTCCGCAGAATTACGACCGGTTATACCGATCTGTGTTGTCCCGGCAGGAATGTTAAGACGATAATTTGTATACTGCTGCGGGGTTGCCGTTCCCCGCCCTTCAACACCCAATACCATCCCGGCGCTGTTCATGTACACGGCCAGAGCAGTCGCCGATCCTGTCACAAGGGCTGTCACCAGCCAGCCATCCCCGTCGGAATGCGGAATGATTGCGCAGTTCAGCGCAGAGTTATCAGTGATGGCCCCTGTAGTTGGGTTGATAAATTTCCCGACTTGCCAGGCAGCTGCATAAGCATAACCAACAGAGATAGCCCCCTGGAGCGCATCGACGCGTGATGTTAACCCCGAAATACCGGATGATATGACGGCTGACAGATAAGTTTTATCCGGCGTGGCGCGAACAAAATCAGGCTGAATAGCCCCCAACGCAGCAGCATAAGCACCGACCTTAAATATCCCTGCCGTAGTATTTTCAACCCGGATCCTGACGTAGGATGCGCCGGATGGAATGACATCTGTGATAACCGGCGTATTTATACCGGCGGCCAGAGCAAGCTGTGATTTAGACGAAATAACAGCGCCCGCGGTGGACATCCAGAAAATATGGAACTTAGCACCGGCATCCTGGAACCACGCCAGTACGGAAAAGGTTAACTTATCACCAACCCTTACAGGCAGGCGGGCAAGGTCATAATATTTATCTGCAGACCATACGCCGGAATACTGTGCCACTGGAGTCGGTAACGGAATATTGGCATCAGTAGTGCTGAAAGTGACCACTGCTCCGCGATACCAGTCCCACGCACCGAATTTAGGATCATTTGCTGAATATTCATTCAGAGCATCAAACAGAATGTTCGCCCCGCGTAGCGAAGAATAAGATGGCATTTTCCGCCCGGTAGGCTGCAGCGTACCGGAGTTATTGATCACTTCTACAGCTAAAGCGCTGTCATCCGGGCTGCGGTAATACGTGGTCGACCCCACCGGAATATTCGCGATGTCCGCCTGTGCCGCCGCCAGTGTCATGTACTGGCGACTCAGCGGGATTAGATTTTGATGGATTCCACGCCATGAGTACAGCGGATCACCTGCGCGGTCGGGAACGGTGGCCGCATCTCCATTGACCAGCTTATCCAGACGCTCAGCGTTATCAAGCAGCACAGCGGGAGACGTGCTCCCCAGCTCCGGGTTAAAGGCCATGTTTTTTGCTCCAAAAAAGGCGTTCGCGCAAACGAGGGTTTGAGCGAAAGATAAAGTTGAAAGGGTTTTTTTTGGTATTAAGCAGCGTCGCCGGGGTATGTGGCGTCGTCGTACTGGTAGAACGATTCGAGGTATTCTTTAGCGGTGACCTGACAGGTTCCGTCTGACTGCGGAGCGATCTCCTCTACAATGGCGTCGTAGACGTGGCGCGTTGAGCCGCAGAACACCAGGCGGATCGGCTCGATGGTTGCCGACGACAGGTCAACCCGCATGGGATCATCAAACTCGCTCAGGTGCGGGACTGACAGCTGAAAATCACCCACCCTGCTCGCCACCATCAGCCCGGATGCAGAGCCATCCTGATAGCGGATCAGCGCGCGGGGATTTTCGAAAGACCAGTCCAGCGGCTCCGTAACGGTGAACGTTGTCACGCCACCAGCCGTTGTCATCGCCTCCACCAGACAGGAAATCGTGTTGTTACCCGGAATATCATCCGTGAGCACGATGCGATCTCCCGTGTTGTAGCAAAGCGCGTCCAGCTCGGTTGTGGTCTGGAACGTCACCCGCTGCTGCAGGTATTTCATCAGGCGACGCATCCCGATTTGGTAGGCGTGATCCTGATTGAGTACCCCATCGAGTTTGTAGTTTTCGATTTTCACCGGCGTGGGATTATCAGGCGTCCGGCATTTAACGGTCTCCTCTGCCCAGGTGACGCCATTGATGTACGTCACGTCGACGCCATCAAAATCATCGTCGGACGGTACGGTAAATCCGCTCTGCAGCTCCTCCACCATCTCATGCGGGGTGATCACGCCGGTCCAGGGCTTAACCCCTTCCCTGTTTACGGTAGCCAGACCATCACTCAGCAGAAAACGTGACTTCCCGGCATTGGCTATCTTCTGCAGCATTTCCAGCGCTGAGATACTGTCGCCCGTGGCAAAATCGAAATTTTCGCCCCGTGGCGTCCAGTATGCGGATTCCAGCGCGTTGATGGTGTCGACATCCATCTCCAGCCCCAGCGAGTTTCCGACATGCAGCAGAGCACCCGAGATAGTTCTGGCCGTTCCTGAGTCATAGGCGCGCGTGGCCACAACGTTTACACGTCGGTCCGACTGCGCCGCCAGCTTCCCGCCAGTCTCGACGGTCACCGCCATCAGCGACACGCCGGGATAGGATGAAGGGCGCGTCAGCAGTCGCCCGCGCAGTGCCTGCCAGTACATACTGTCTCGCGCGTTGTTTGATCCCTGCTCATTGCGCCGACGGCAGCGAACCTCTACCAGCCCCGGAGAGCTGAGGGTGATCCGCTCAGTGAAACCTAACCCGTTGACGTTTTTCAGCGCATACTCGCCCTGGTGACTCAACCACCCCGATCCGGAACCGTAGACGCGATACTGTATCTCCCACTCCACGTGGCGGATCCGTTTTTTGCCCTTACTGTCAAAGCCACAGATGCCGTTCGGGAAGGAGAAATTCACCTCGAATGCATCCACCACTTCATTCTCAGGGCAAACCAGGAACGGCCCCAGCCAGCTCAGCGTGTCGTTAAGACCAGTGGCCTCATAGTCGATCATCGTCCGGGCGGAGAATCCCGGCCATGACTCATCAACGGCACCGGAAACCAGGCGCGCAACCGTCGCCGTCGTGCCGTCGGCAGAGACAATCCGGTACTCATTCCCGCGGTGAGCAAGTGAAAGCCGTTGCACCCCCTCAGGCATGCCGGAAAAGGCTGTTCCCGTGGCGCTGTTATAGGCAAGCGTCACATTCGCCGTTACCGCCGGGCTGCCGCCGGTTGATGCCGTGCCGGAGGTGTAAACCGGGGCATCACCGAAAACAGCTGCAGGCAGCGAAGAGGACGTGATCGCCCCACCCGCGAACGGACTGGCCGACTCGGTTATCAGTACAGTTCCGCCGTTATCCTGCGCAACCAGGCCGGAGCCAGTGAGTCCCTCAGTGATGGCCGCCAGCAGTCCCGACATAGAGACGTAGTTAGCCACCAGCGACACCGGGTAGGTAACCCCCTGCCAGGTGATCGTGAACGTGCTGGAGCTGGTCGAAAAGTCGTAGGTGGTCGGGGCCGCACTGGCCTGTACTTTTGCCGCACTTCCCCCGGTGCCGGGCACCGCAGCCTGACCTGGGGTATATGACGCGATAAACAGATCGTAATCGACAGAGTTAAACCCCAGCGTCACCGGCATACCAACCAACGGCGCGATCTCCGTCAGCAGCGGGCTGGCGATAACGCTGTATCCGGCCGCCGAAGTGATCTGGTAGTTAGCCGGGGCTTTCAGTTCGACCACGGCGCCAGCGACCCAGCTGGGCGGCAGCGCGTTATCGTCATTATCGTCATCATCATCCGTATCCAGCCCGGTAAACGTCACGCTCGATCCGGAGACGGTCATGCTGTCTGCGATAATGTCGTCTGCGTCCGGCGACGTCTGGGCCATATCCAGCCCGGTGCCGGATGACGTCCCGCCCACTTCGGTGGAGTTGACCCAGTTTTCGCTGCGCTCATCACCGGAAACGTCCGCGCCTGGCGGGTAATGGGTGCTGCTGAATCCCGGTAGCGTTGAAGCCGGCGTACTGCCAACCCGGATATCGCCATTGGTATAAATCAGATCACCGATACCGAGACACAGCAGCATCTGGACGCGCATTTTCGTAGGATCGGCGGCATCAAACCGGGTAACCGGCTGCACCACATAATCAGGGTAGATACGCACCCGGCCAAACACCTCACGAATGGCATCACCGAGTTTTGCCGTATTTGCCTTTGCCGGGTTCAGGTCGAGACTCCGCCCTGTGGATGAGGTATAGCCGCCCGTATCGATGTTGCTCATCATAAACAGCGAATAGGCTGCTGCGGCAACGGAGATACCGACACCTATCCACGCAATGGTCGCGGCCTCCAGCCCGAAGGGGACCGGATAAAGCCGGACATCACTATCAGGGCGAATCACACACTTAGCCCACTCGCCTGGCGGAATTAACAGCCCCTCAACCTCAACGGTCAGCGGTGGAACATCCAGATCCTCGTAGCCTTCAACATTTGCCACCAGCCAGCTGCGAATGCTGGTTACACCATGCTCATGCGTTTCGAGTGGCTCACCGGGAAGCCGGGACGGGTAAAAACGAATGGTCATTGCCAGAACTCCACTTTGACAAATCGCCGCTTAAACCGCGGCAACGGCAGAAAGGTGACGTTCGTTCCCGGATTGCATTCCGCCACATGCAGCAGACCATCGATACTGACCACGATCCCTACGTGGGTGACAGTCGACCCGGAATAACAGGCCACCCCGGCCCCTTCGCAGGGTTCGCAGCGCTCAAGGGTAAGCATCATCCGGCGCGCTTCCCGGTCGAGGCCGCCGTCGTCTTTGGTTACCCCGGCAAAATCGGGCCAGACGGGTAAATTCAGGTCGCGGCGTATCTCATTCACAATGCCGAAACAGTCGAGTTGCGGGTATACGCGCCCGCCCTTCAGCCAGATGACTGAACGGTATTTATCAGGGTTAAACATTGGGGTTCCTTAGCTGATATAACGCAGTCCGGGGAATACAGGTAGCGTGTAGCGGTAACGCGGCCAGGCGGTATCAAGGATATTCATATAACCTGCGGTAATCTGCACCTCTGTCGCCGTCCAGGAGCCCGACTTGATTTTCAGCGTATACGGCACTTCCGCAGGGGCCGCTAAATCCGTGGAGATATAACGCCGGTACGTCAGCGATGCAGGCAATCTGTTAGCCAGGGCATTGCGGATCGCCGTGGACACAACACCATCGATATTGCACAGGGCAAATTTCAAATCTTGCGTACCGTCCGCATTGCGCGCCGGCAGCGCAATGTCTATCGCACAGGCTGAAAACGTTACGGTATCGCCGTTCTCCGTCGTTGCCGTGATGTTCTCGTAACCCTGGCAAAGGTAGTGAACATCAGAGCCAATGGTGATCTGCAGCGTTTCAATGATCACCTCCGGTCCGCTGCTGGCGTAGAGGCGTTTAATCTGCGTCATGCTTCGGCCACTCCTTATTCAGCGCAATATCCAGCAGTGAGCTGCCGACGATCCATTCCGGGTAATTACCCCATGGGGCAGGAGCAAGGGGGCGTTCCCATAATTCAAGCGTCGCTGTGTACTTCCAGTAAATCGGGGCCACCAGTACCGGTCCCTGATAAATATCTGTAAAGCGGCATTTGTAAAACTTAATGCCTGCCGGCGTCTGCAGCTTCATCATGAACCATGCAGCCCCGTCAGATAACGCATCACGGAACCAGGACTCAAACGCCAGGCCCTGCGCATCGGTTTCCATAAACCAGGTGATGCTGGCCTGCGTCGGCGTGGACGTAAAAGCTCGCCTTTGCCTCGCGCGACCGGTGGTTAACTGGGTTCGTTTTAACGGGCTTACAGGCTGAAATCCGTATCCTTCCTGTAATGGCATAGGGAGGCTGTCATGTGGGTAGTAGATATCAGTCATGCAGTCTCCCGGTAAAGTATCTCGAATAAAATTTCACCATTAACCTCAGGAGGGTATTCATTTCAGAATAAAGCACTATGGAATCGAAGAAATCTCTGATTTTTTGGTTAAAATTAACGAAGATAAAAATCTTATTAAATCGAAACAAACACACAAGGCGATATATTTATCAACTCACCTCAAGAGCTAAAAGAAATCAAAAAAAAACAGCATTATCAATATATTAATTTTATTGACTTTAATATGAGCTTACATTGTTTCGGCACAGCCCCATATCAAAATAAAAAATGGCGATGCGCCGACAGGCAATATACGTCAATGTGACTGCTTGTTTAAAAGCAACTCCTGAAGAAGAAGCGCAATAGAAACAAAGATCAAAACCCCACAAAAAACAATTTTTGCAAAATCATAGTTAAACACGGTTGTAAGCGTATCATTATTATATAAGTGATTATGCCTATAGGAATAAGTTGTGTAGATATCATCGCATATTTCAAGAATTCCACCGACTATCAAAACAAGCCAAAGAAATGAAAACTTCACTCGGACCTCCTTACGTTTACGTCTCCTATTGAAGATAAGCCCGCCAATAAAAAGAGGAATCATAAAAGCTATAAAGTCTTTAAATGTAAATGTTAACAACGCTTCCATTAATAAGATCCTTGTGTTTTCTTGCACCTACTCAGATTGTTAGACTTACCTACCTAATCAAGTCTCAGCTAATGCAGTTTAGCTTACCTAGGACCGTGTCGTGTATAGTTTCCTTTTAGAGCGTTGCCAAAAGCCCCTTGTGGCATGGTAACCTCCTTTGTGAGTTCACCTTTTAACTGCCTGGAAAGCAGTCGATTATTCTGATTGAGTGTAGCGCTCAACTGCTCCGGAGTAATACCCTGGAGATGAAACTCCTGATTAATCGGCGCGTGTACAGTTGTTTGCCTACGGTTATCGCTGTTAACGTTCTGAACACCAGTACCAAACCCTGTACGCCCCAGAGTTGCATCAAGCGGTTGGCCATTTCGAAGTGCCTCAAGCTGAGACACGCCGATCCGGTTCGTTGACGCCTGGTCAAAGACGTACTCTCCTTTGTGAACAATACCTGCGGGCTGATACTTGCTACCGGGGCCGGTGTAACCGCCGGAGGCGAAGCCAACTCCTGAAACAGCCTGGATATTTGAGACGATACTGGCAGTCTGCGCAGCGATTGAGGCCATAGCGATGATGTTGGCCGGATAAGGCGCGCTTACTGCCCCACTTGCTATAGCCTGCTGGATTTTCACCATAGAGTCAGCGATAGCGAATGCCTTGCTCGCAGCAAAAGCAACCTTGTAGATTGCCGATTGCTCACCAAACCCCGTTCGCATGATGTCGGCGGTACTGTCAAACAAAGACTGCGTGGCCGCAGATATGATGGTGTTTTTCTGAGCCTCGATGACCTGATTTGCATCCGCTGCACGCTGACGAATCGACGTCATTCTGGCCTCACCCTCGGCAGTTATTTCGCCGGCCTTCGCATAAGCTTCCTCCTGAGCTGCCAGCCAGCGCTGGAGCTCCTGCTGCGCCTGGTCATATTCATTGATTTGCCCCTGCATCCCCTCAAAAGTTCCAGAAAGTCGCCCTCCTGTGGGTGTCAGGTTTCCTACAACATTACGAACCGTCGAGGGCAGTTGCATATCGGTGTTTTGATAAATATCTGCCCGCGTTTTTTCATATTCACCGGGTTTAAGTTGCCCCGTTGCTTTGGCCTTCTCCAGCAGTTCAAGACGGGTTTTAAGCAGATCGTTGGTCCGCTCATCCTTCGTCTTTACCTGTTCCTGCATCTTCCGGTAATCGTCCAGGGTTTTTACGGAATTTTGCAGTGCCTCCTGCTGCTTATACGCCTGGAGGATTTCATCTGAACGGGAAAGAATCGACTTCTGGTCAGCGGTGAGCTGCGTTTTAGATTTGAGGTCAGCAATCTGCTGCTCGAACTTGATACGAGCCTGTGTCGCGCTGTTAAGCTTGTCACTGGCATCCAGCTGGGACTGCATGGCAGCAGTCTGCTGGTTTATCTGATCAAGCAGCCGGGTTGCTGCGTCCTCGGTATATGTTTTACTCTTTGGCGTCTTGGGTGGTTTCGGATCTTTGTACATCTCGTTAATACGAGAAACATTTTTTGAATATTGCTCTGCAGTAATTGCGCCTGCCTTCAGGAACTCGCTTTGCTGCTTAATGGCTTTATTGCGCTTATCCGCATTGCTCAGATATTGCTGGTTAACGCGATCTGCTTCCTGCTGCGTTTTAATTCTTTGCTGTTCAGCTTTGTCATGACTACTGATTATTTCAGTTAAAACGCCTTCTGTTGTGATTTGAGATTGCAGATTATTTAGCTCATCTTCGAGTTCAGCCTTTCTTCCACCAAAAAAATAGCTTCCGCCTGCAGCCTTATCTATCCAATCTAATTCCTTACGAATTTGAGAGATCCGCTCGGTGCCGGTTTGCTCGCGACCTATATCAAGCATGGCATCCCATGCTCCTTTAGCCGTTTAGCAAGCGAGTCCCAAGCACGTTCAAGAATCCCCAAATTCTGATGAATATCGTTCGCGCGCTGCTGCATGGCATTGGCGTAAGCATCAGTAGCCACCCGTGCAGCATCCTGCTGATTACCTTCATCCTGCAGTGCTTTAATCTGGTTGTAGGTTGCCAGTGTCAGAAAGTGGTACTGGTCGTTAAGTTTGGTAATGGCCGCAACCGGGTCAGCAGCAATGTCGTTGAAATCACCCACCAGCTTTTCAGTGGCGATGCCTGTGGCTTCACTGATTTCAACCACGGCAGTTGTTACTCGTTCCAATGACTCTGCAGCCACTTTCCCGGATGAAACTATCTGGTTAAGTGTGGCTGCGGTCACGCCAGTAGTTGAGTTGGCAACTACTGAAACCCGAGCGGCCATATCTGCTAGTTGCCCGGTGGTTTTACCAACAAGATTACCGTTAAGGGTCAATGATTTATAGAACTCGTCCTGCTCCTGAGAGCCTTTGTAATAGGCCAGCCCAAGAACACCGACAGCCGCGGCAGCCAGAGTGACAGGATTAATCAACCCCAGCACATACCCGCCAACACCTTTAATCGCGGGGCCAATACCGCCGAACATATCTTTCAACTGCCCGCCCTGCTGCATAAGCACCATAAACGGCGACTGACCCGTAGATAAGCCGACGATAATGTCAGTCATCTGCGCCGGGATCATGCGCATGGCAAAGGCAGTCTGTGCGGCAGATTGTCCGGTTTTGCTAAGGTCGTCGCGAAATCCAGTTAGCCTGTTTCGTGTTTCCTCGATTTTCTTTGAATAAAGATCGAATGTATCGGTATCTACCATCCCCTTTGATTTGAATTTCGCAAGATCTTGCTGTTGTTTATCCAGTTTATTCAGAGCTGCGTTTACCGGGTCAATTCGATCTAAGAGTTCAGAAGAGAATGTTTTTCTTCATCAGTAGCCTTTGTCACTTTCCCTGCACTGGTAACAGCACGTTCGCCTGCCTGCGTCATTTTTACCAGTGCAGTTGCGAGATTGTCAGCCTGCTTTTCTGCCCCGGAGCTATCAATCACAATGGCCAGGCGGGAGGTTTGTTCTGTCATTTAGCTATCTCCGGGCAATAAAAAACCCCGCCGTAGCGAGGTTTTTTTACGAATACAATATGTTGATAGTTATATTATCGAAACGGGTTCACTGGTAATACTCAGGTCTGTTCAATATCACTTCCACAGTGTTTACATTTAATGGCCTCTTTGCGGATAGGCTCGGCGCAGAAAGGACATTTTTTATACTCACCAGACTCACCATTAAGCACTGCTCGGCGTTCAGATGTAGACGATGATAAGACAATAAGAAGACCAAGAATCGGCGCAATAAATGCAGTAAAACCAGCGATAACGCCGTTTCCATTTGTGATATTTGATGCTAAAACGACCAAGCCGAAGCCTATAGCACACATACCAATAAGATAAAGGAACGCAATACCTAACCCATTTCGTTTTGCAGCAATAACTGCTACAACAATAACTGCTAGCCCAAAAAGCATAAAACCTAAAAGCGGTTCCACATCCCCATCCCCATCCCCATCATTAACATTTTGCTCACAGGTTAGCAACAGGAATAGATGGAGACAATGAAATGACTACTTCAATTTTTGCCTGTTCTTTTCTGCTCTTCGGCCCACTCAGCCCTCCAGGCATCATCGAGAGCCAGTATCGCCGCGTCAAACTCAATGCGGTCGATCAGGATGGTGCGCGATGCCAGGTAAAGCTCAATATCGTTTCAGGGATAGAGGGAGCGGCACTCCGGCCATGCCGGCATACTTTCTGCCGCGCGATATCATGGCGTAAGCGTTGAAGGATCTCCCCAGTGACTGCATCGATTTCGGGCTCTTGGAATGGGCGGGAGATTTTAGTTTTCTCCCTGCGCCACTTTGCTTTGTCACCCTGTTCGCCGGCGAATTCCTTTAGCCACTTTTTGGGCCTCTATGGCTTTTTTTACGGTTTCCTGAGTCTGCTGCTCCTTACCCTGAGCAATATTCGCCGCCTCAGCCAGAATAAGCCAGTACAGAGAGGGGTTTTTGCTTCAGTAACGCAACACCACGCTCCGGTGTATACGCTACGGCCGTCTCCGTACCATCCACCAGCTCCCCCACGCCTTCCCAGTCTTTCAGAAGAAAGCGCGCGCAATTGTCGATGAGAAGATCATCAACCGAGTCAATCTCGCCCACACTGGCGAGATCGAAAGCATCCGTACCGACCTGGTAGCTCGCGTCCATTTTTGTCGATATGGCGCCGCACCAGCGCATTGCGTGAAGCGGTATTGTGGATTCTCGCTTACTGGCCACCAGCAGACGGAGTTTAAATAGCGCCTTCGTCTTCCGGCGTGAAATTTCTTTTTACTTCCTGCTGGCTTTTTGTAAGGGAAAAACCAGCGTTCTCCGTTCAAATCAATTTGAGAAGAAATAATCAGCATAAAGACTCCCAAAAAAGCCCGATCCGCGATGAATGCAGAACGGGCCAGGTAAATTAAGGCACGGTAACGGTGATTTCAGACGTTGCGGTAAAGGTGCGGGCCTTACCGGTGATGATTGCAGTACCGGCTTGCGTTACGTGTGACTTTCGCTGTTTTCTGCCCGGTAGAAACCACGCTGGCGATAGTCGGATCCGATGTCGTCCACTGGACGGCATCAGTTGAATCAACTGGCGTAAGCGTGGCGGTTTAACGTCACAGTAGATCCCACTGCTCCAGTTGAAGTGGCTGGCGCAACACTGATTGCCGTCGCCGGCACTTTGGGAACGCGGGTGATAGTTGGCGGAGTATTGGCCGCGGTGATATCCAGCTGAACCTGAACAATGTCAGTGCTCCCCGCATCCGGCCAGTCGCCAGAGATCTGCACTTCCGGGAAATCGAAGGTATAGGCGCCTTCAGCATTCTCCAGGGTGAAGCTAAACGGCACCGTTTCGCCGGTGAACGTTTTTTTGTAAACCTCCCAGGCTGCCTTTGACCATGACAGCGTGATTTGACCTGACGGGGTAAAGGTTGTCGGAATGTTGGCGCCGGCGAACGCCGAACCGGTACCGATGCAGCGCTGAGTCTGCATATTGTTGTTGAACTGAATGTTAAAGGTGTCGACGCAGAAGCCTGTCCCGCCATCAACACCATTCAGCCGGATGTTCGTGACCTCCTTGAAGGAGTAACGCAGCGCCCCCGCTAAATCCACTGGCGTGGTGAAATAGCTGGTATCGTCCCCCTTCGTCTCCCAGTCCAGCCCTGCAAATGTAATGGTTGCAGTGATATCACCATCGGCCGGGATTTCCATCTGGAAGGTGCCAACCTGACAACCGCGGGCAATCTGGGCGATCCCCACATCACTGGCAAAAGTCGCCACGGAGAACGTAATGCGACCATTACCCATCGTCAGCACGTTATTTACCCATTCGGAACCGAAGCAGCTGGCAAGAAAATCATCATGCTGGTTCCAGCGAAACCGCGTGCCGACATCGCCGCCGACATCCACTGTGCCGCGTGAAACACCCTGCGCCATGCGGTCACCAGCGATTTCGTCATTATCATTGGTGTTCTGCGTTGGTTTCAGACCAAATGAAGAACGACGCAGCAGGTTCCACGCCCCTGCTGTAGGCGTGATTCCTGGTGTTGTCTCGCGAATAAACGCGGCTACTACTTTTGCACCTGAGCTCACAGGAGCCTCCTGTTTTTTGTGCGCTACAGAGCGCGATAAGGAATTTGAAGATTGAGCTGTAACCAGCCATCGGTCTCACCCGCCGGCACAGCAGAAACAGCGAAATAACTCAGCTTTCCGTCGTCCTTAAACTCGAATAGCTCCGTTAGCTGGTCGGCCGTTCGGGAGATAAGCAACGTCCCGGATCCGACCGGAACAAACAGCTGAATGATGAGTAAGCCCGTCCTGTGGACGACTGGCCCATCCCCGATCTCGGTTGCGCCAGCCTGTCCTGCAATGTTGGTGAGGCGGGCCCAGATATCGCGGTTGCTGGGGTCAAATACAGGACCATTGGGATAATCCACCGCATCAGAGGCAATAGCGGTCTGTGCCGCCATTCGGGAAATGACAGCGTTTCTGATTTCTGTAAGGGTCATTTGTAGGCCTGAATCACACCATTAAACGAGACGGCATAGACGCCTGTCGGCGCTTGCGTTGAGTGGCCATTCTCCAGAGGCACGGAGTAAGGCAGGTTCGACTGGATGTAAATCACCGAGTAGGCTGGCGCCTGGTCAATAATATTTTTGCCATTAAGAAACGTCATTGTCCCACGCGGATCCGGCTCGGTCGGGACGGAGTGATCGGGTTCGCCGATGCTGACAAAATGCGATGCCCTGAAGGTTCCTGCGCGATACTCAGCCGGCCGCCTGATATCCATGCTGTCATTAACACGGACTTTCTTTCTGAGACGGCCTGTCTTTGTCAGGTTGGCAGGATCGGCATAAAGAGATTCGTTCCATTCCCCAACAGCTTTGTTGTATTGAACCGCGGTCGCGTTGATGGCCCACAGCTCCGGGTTTCCTACCGGCGACCGCTGAACGATTTCATTCAGCAGCTGAATGGCGATTGTCCGCTGGCGTAGTTTGACATCTTCGGCCACCAGCCCGGCGAATGCCGCCGGGTCAATGTTCCAGCCCTTAGCCATATCACGCCCTCCGCAGTTGAATGGAGTACGCAGCGCCAGCAGAGTCGGCAGAAGCGGTGATGACCTCGTAGCGCTGAAGCTCACCCGTAATCGGATCCGGTGCGGTGATGATATGCCCGACGGCCGGCTTATCAGTCACCTCGTTAACCAGGGCGGTTAGCTTCACATCACCATGCAGAATGTTAACGCCATCGATACGGCGCAGTTTATAGCGCGCCAGCACTCCACGCCCCGAGTAAGTCACCTGTGTTTCAGTGCCGGTTTCCGTTACCGGGTCCCATGCACCCCGAACGGTGTATGACCCAGTGAAATCCTTAACGGCATCCTGCAGGTCTGTATCGAAGGCTGCGGCGACTTCAGTTTGGAGTTCGTCACGAATGCCCATTGCACCCACCAATAGGCTGCTGAGGTTTAACGATCACTGTACCGTGGAGTTTGCGGGTATAAATTTCGCCGTTGCGCTTAACCCGCAGCGGGAGCGGAGCAAACTCAACAACGCCCTTTGCCGGGTTTGCATAAACGACATGTCTGATCGGGTTTCCATTCACAAACACATCGCGAGGACCGAGCCCGTCACCGGCATAATGCACATCCGGATTTTGCATGTTACCCCCTTACCGCCGCTCAATATGAGCATGAATAAAGTCAGTTTTAAGCGACTCCATAGCACCAACCATCACATAGGGGCGCCCACCGTTATGCCAGCAATCAATCGCGTTACCCTCATCATCAAGCAGTATCACTGCGACGCTGTGGCAGCCGCCGTTTTTGGCTCGCTCCAGAGCCTGTTTCAGCAGGCGAATAACCTGGTCGTTATCAATGTTGTGATGGCTGGGCTTTTGGAATGGGACCACCTTCAAATCGGACATATCACGCCCTCACAAAGAACGTCTGGAAAGGGTTAATCATCCGCGGTTTGAGCATATCCAGCGCCAGTTGCAAATCAGGATCGAGTAATTCAGTGCTGGTGGTTGAAAGCTCGGCAAAAGTGCGGGAAACCTTCACATCGTCGGCCTCAACGCTTTTGCTCGTCACCACGCCGGAATCTGTTTTTTGCTGATACAGATTGCCTGCAGCGGCTACGGAAGCGATAAACGCTCCGGCCTGCTTAACTTCTTCGGGGATATCCTCCGGCTCGATATCCTGAAGGTTCAGCGCCGTCATCCAGGTATTTGCCTGTAGCACGGCTTTACCCTTTTTGTCGGCGGCAGCCCAGGTATCCCCCAGCAACTCGTCAACATCCTGGATTGTTATATAAACGGTCATCGGATCCTCACCAAAAGAAACGGGGCTTTCGCCCCGTCAGTTAACCACCCGCTGGAGCAGTGAACGCGATCGCTTCAGTTGTTTTCACCACGTCGTCAACGGTAGCCGTCACCGTGAAGGAGCCAGCCGTATCAGAGGTGAGTTTCACGGTCGAGCCACCAGCAGACCCTGTCTGTGACGTCGAAGCACTTAGCGTGCCGCCAGTAGACGTCCACGCCACAGCTGCCCCGGAGACTCCGGCACCATTTCTGGTGTACTTGAGCGAAACGGTCACCGCGTCGGTACTGTCAGCAGTTGCGGAAGTTTTATCCACTGACAGGGTTACTCCCCCGCAGGGGCTTCCAGCTTAATCAGTACGCCTGCAGTGGATTTGTTACTGGTGAAATGTTTCTTCCAGTTCGCGCCAGTGCCGATTTTGGTCAGGTCAGGGTTAGCGCCCTTCGTCTCATCCCAGCTGTAACCCAGCAGTTCAACGTTAACCGTACCCTCTGCGCGATAACCCACTGCGAGGTTTTCCTGGTTGTTGATGTCGTAAGAACGGAAGCCCGGAGCCTGTGATTCCGTTACAGATACCGCACCAGCCACCAGACCAAGAATCGCGTCAACCGGCATGGTGTCAGTTACCAGCACCGGTTTACCCAGCGTACCTGGCTGTCCGCCATAAACAACCACGCCAGCTTCTTCGTAAATTTTGTTATCGATAGCCTGATCAACAATGTCGAAATAGGTCGTGGAATGCATAACGAACAGCGCAACACGGTTAAATTTATCGCCGTATTTACGCAGGCCACGGGTCAGCGTTTTCTTACCATCAGTGGCAATATCCGCTGATACAGTCATGTCAGCATTTGCGCCAATAGCTGCAACAAGGCCCTGTAGGGCATACTTGATATACCCTTCAAGCGTTGCATCAGCGACGTCGACGCCGATCACCTCGGAGAATTCGCTAACGTCGCGACCCCGACGTTTAAACGCCTCCTCCGTGGTTTCATACGGGCCGTATTTCCACGGCGCCTTGACGCTGACAGATTCGCCAGCACCGATTTTTTTACCCGTTACCGGGTCGGTAGAGTTAACGTCGCGTGATTCGATAGAGCCACCAACTTTATAGAAGGTGCGCTTGCGAAAATCACCCTCGATCAGTTCGTTGTCGAGAATGATTGCGCCGTTTGAAGCGGCGTTGAAGACTTCCAGATTATCCTGGCGACGTTCAAGAAACGCAGTCTGCGCGAGGTCATCATAGATAATCAGGTCGTTGTTTACGGTCGTAGACATTGATTAGTCCTTACTTAGGCAATTTGAGATAGGCCTGCTGGCCATGTTTGCGGATGTAGTCCGCTTTGTCGCTTGAGCTCATTTCTGAACGTTTCAGACTACCGCCACCGCCACCGGGTTTATGACCACCAGCCCCAGAGCCTTCGGCGCGCGGGAACAGGTGCGGGGCCGTCTCTTTCAGAGATTGAGCCCACTCAACCGGGGTGAGCGGAGTTTTTCCGTCTTTACCGAACAGAACATCGCCATTTGCATCAACTGCTACGGCCTCGCCTTCGTCGTTGAGCTGGAATGTGCCTTTAGCACGAAGAATCAGATCGTCGGATGCTTCTGGCAGCGCGCCAGCCTTAAGCGCTGCGCTGCGGATAGCATCACCCAGGACACGATCACGGAATTTGTTGGAGAACGCTTCCGCCTTTTCAGCGCGTTCATTAGCGGCTTTGATTTGCTTATCAACATCAGCACGTAGCCGCTCAGTGCGTTTATCCAGTACCTCGTCAATTTTCCCGGCGGCGATCAGTTGCGCCTCTTCATCATCAGAGAAACGCTGGAGAATAGTTTTCACCGCGTCAGGATCGATACCTTCAAAACGCTTAAGCGACTCAGTGGACTCTTTGAGCTTACCGAGTAACTCACTATTTTTATTTTTCAGGCCTGAAACCTGAGCACTGACCTGCTCATCGATCAGCTTTTGGATTTCCGGCGTAATCTCGGGCGCACCACTACCGGATCCACCGCCATCACCACCTTCACCACCAGCTGCCGAATAATATTTAATGAGCATGTTACGAATAAGCATGTTGTCCCCTTGGGATAGTTACTGTGGGCCTGGCCCAATAAAAAAGGCCGCCCGAAGGCAGCCTGATTGAATAAGATATGTTGGTTAAAGCCTGGCGTTTCTGAATGCCTGATCATCCTTTGAGCGCAACTGGTCCAGCGTCAGCCACTCGCCTCTGTCGTTGTAGAACTCATCGGGAGACATGCCGCCATCACGAATCAGCCTGGCGCGCGTTTCTCCGACAATCTCAGCTTGTCGCGTGAACGACTGCCGGGAGAACCAGTCCTGGTAATTCGTATCAGCCGGAACCTGTCCATCCATGCTGGCGCGCGAGCTATCCTTGATTTCGCCGACTTTGATACCCAACTCCTCGGACGATTTCAGGATGTAAGTTTCAGTGCTCCGACAGCAAAAGTGGATTTTTCCAGGCCCCTGCAAATAAGGCACCTTGTGCCCTATCGGTTTATTATCCAGCGTGTACTTGAGACGGTCGCGGATCCGACAATCCTTTGATGTCCGGTTATCCAAAGTAGATAACCACTGCTTACCCTTCAGAATGTCGTCGTTCGCCGACGCAAAGCTTTGCCTGGCTGTCGATGCAAGATGCCCTACTGCCGTTTTTGCAATGCTGGCTGCATTGGCCCGGCTCATCTGCAGCGCGCCATCCTGGTAACCACGATTAGCATGGCCACGGACCTTTTTTGCGATTTGCTCCTGCGTATCGCCCAGCAGGAATCCCTGCCGCACCGTATTGGATATGCGCGCCATCCGATCAGCTTCGAGGTTGCTGGCCCATTCACTCAGCAAACGTCCCTGGAATGGACGCCCCATCGCCGCGGCATAAACCGCATCCGGGGAGATGCCCACCAGCGGATGAAGAGCAAGAACATCGTCGGGAATAGCAAACTGGAAGAGGCTCATCTGAAAAGTGGCTTCGTGCTTCGCCAGTTCCTGCAACTCGGCAGTAAGAGCTGCATACATCGACTGTATCGCATCCTTGTTTATTGCCCTGACGCTTACCAGTAACGCTTCCAGCCTAGAAAGGGTAAAGCTCTCGGCGTCCAGCGTATCAATAGCCACCAGCAACCTTGCGGTAAGTTCGGCGTCGCTGTCATTCAGGACTTTTATCATCCTGTTGGCAACGCCGGTACTGTAGCGACTCACCCATATAGCGTGGGCTATGGATTCATCCTGCAGTTTGTCATTCGCCGTTGCCATTATTGCCACCAATCAGGTTAGGCGCGCCGTTACGAATAGCGTCAATGACAGTTTCAGGGTCATCAGCGGGATCTATCAGGTCAAGCCTCTGCAGAGCTCTGACCATATCCGTGTCGCGAATCGCACCGTACTGCCAGGCATTGACGATTGCCGTTACCATGCCGGATTCTGCGACTTTGGCGATAAACTCCTGATTGATGCTGTAACGGTATTCCTCGCCTTTTATGCCGAGATATCTGGCGCACCAGCCGAGCGCCAGCGTATAGGCCTCCGAGACATTGGAAACGCAAATGCCGAGCACCGATGTGGATGCGGTTTGCTCGCCGCTGGATTGCGTGGCGGTTTTAACCGCGCCGTTCTGCTCGATAAGCCGGGCGCCAAGCTGAACAGAATAATCACGCTTACTGTCCATCGCCTCTTTAGCCAGGGTGTTTGGTTGCGCCTGAGCATAGGTAAAACTCCCCTCCTTCGGTAGCAGGAATGGAGAACGAGAACCGACACGAATTCCCTTATCCTGCAGCCAGTCACGCCAGGCGGTATCAAGCCCGGAAATCACCGGCTGAACCTGACCGCAGAAAAATACGCTGTCTTCGTAATCCGCCGAATTTCGATAATGACCAAGGTTAATTTCAACGAGGGCGGCTAATGGCGACTCGTCGATGCTGGGATCGTTATTTTGTGCACCAACGAAGGTAAAGGGGATCTCATCCCAAAAATCCTCACCTTTAGGCTTCGGGTGATACTCAGAATCGACGGAAAAAGACCCTGCATCGGCCGACTTTCGCCACACCCTGCAGATAAACTTGCCGTCCTCCAGGGCAAGTTCCCGATACTGGATTTCATCCTTGTACGCAAAACCATCTTCCTTTTCCATGCATTCGCGTAAAACCACCAGCACCAGTTGATCGCGTCCATTGATGCGTTTGGTGCGCCAGTTAATGATGCTTTCCGCCTGATAACGAAGGATGATCGCCTCGTCGGTCTCAGCTGCATAATCCGTATAAAGCCCCTCGCGCGCGGCCTCCAGAATATTTTCTGTAACCTGCTGGGACTGCTGATAAATGCTGGCACCAGCACCATCGGCGTTATCACGAAGATAATTCAGTTTATCCGGCGCGGTCATGGTCGGGTCTTTTCTGAATGCCAGCCCCAGTAACCCCACCTTTGTATTGCCCGTTATCGCGTAGAAAACGGCGCGCTGAATGTAATCAGCATTGCGCTTTTTATTGCGTGCAGACTTATCGGACGGATCCAGAAAAGGGAGGTATTCATTCCCGGCGGTCTTTACAGCATCAGCCCCTTTGCACACGTCACGAATTTTTTTCCACACGGGCATCGCCGCCCTGACCTCAGGGCGAACATAAGTAATATCGTTATTGGCCATCAGAATGTCGTGTCCAGTGAAATAGAGAATGCAGGTCGAACGATTGGGAATTGCTTCACAATGAAGTAACCGGCGCCATCGTTGGGGTGATCGTTATCGCTCTTTTTATCCGGCTCGCCGTTTTTATCCCACACCTGTTGTTCCAGGCAGTCGGCATAGACCGGGCAACGGGCCACATTCACCTTGTACCGGCGATCGCCATTACCATTGCAGAACATGGCGTTCATGGAGTTGATGCGGTCCTTTACCGGCGGGTTAGCATCATCAACGATGACGTTAAATCCAGCCTGTCGGAGCTGCTCAATATCTGTTTTGCTGGCGTTGTTTGATTTCCTGGAGTCACCAGAGGCATCCGGGTAAATATAAATCTCGCGGACCTTGCGGTAGTCACCGTCGGCATACAGCCAGAAACGTTCCTTGATGATGCGTATCATGTCTGGCGTATCGTAAGCGTTGATAATCTCTGTTACCGCGTGTGGTAAGCCGAGCCGCAATACATGGACGATCCCGGCCATCTTCCCGACGTTGAAATCCATCCCGATATACAGCGCTTCACCTGGCTGCTCTTCCTCACTGGAATTATTCAGCACTCTGTCGAACTGATGATAAATGGTGCCGCTGGTCAGGTTAGTAAACTGGCCGTTCAGATATGCCTTGATCAATTCCGGCGGGTAACTCGCCAGAAGCGAAGGAATATAGTCATCCGGCAGGTTCTTTTCGTTGTCGAATGTCGAAGCCTGTACCAGACCATACATCGACCTCAGTCCAGGCTTTTCCCTCACAGCCTTAACAAACTGGTTATAGACGAACTTAAATCCTTCAGGTGTGGTAGTCACGTCAATGCCATTACGCAGACCATCAACCTTATAACGCATACGCGCGATTATTTTTCGCCACGCCTGACGCGCCTTATCCGCTTTCAGAACGTCGAGTTCATCCACCAGCGCATTGCCTATTTTAAAGCCTACTATCGTGTCGGGCTTTTCCATCGACCGACAAATTGTCGTGCCGCGGTACTGGCGCCCATTGTAGAAATGGACCTCTTTGTTGCTTTCAACGATTTTGACTTTCAGTCCCCAGTCGTGAGCAACTTCTTCCACCGTGGGGTAGAAAATATCGCGGATCTGAGGATAAGTCGGGGCAAAGTAGCCCTGGTTTATTTTGGGGAACTCCCAGAACCCTTTGCATATTCCACCGCAGCCAACCCATGTCTTACCGGATCCAAAACCAGCTACATAGGCTTTGAACTTCTGCTGCATAGCCAGAAAACGAGCCTGGGGAACGTTAAGCGTCGGAGCTATCGCCATCCTCTTCCCTCAATCGCGCATCGACTACGTTGATATTGATCGCAACTGGCGTTGGTTCGTCATCTTCCGGGTCAGCGGCCAGCTCTTTACGGAGCTTGTCGATCTCCAGCTGCCGGCGCTCGATTTCAATCTGCTGTAGACGCTGGGCGAATTCACTATCAGCCAGGCCGAGACGCTTCATTACCGCTTCGAACATTCGTTCGCGGCTGATAGCGGTTATCTCAACGCCGTTCTTTCCGAGCTTCACGCCGGAATAGGCAAGCGCAGCATCTGGCGCCAGCTTGCGCGTATCGGCGAAGAAAGGCTGTCCTATGCCATCGCCGCTGCAGCGAGGACATTTCGGGTTAGGTGCGCTGGTGTGGTCGTAACCGTAGCCGCCATCATCCAAAGGCTCTCGACGTTTTCGCTCAAGTGCCTCGAGGCGTTTCTCTTCGTACTCTACGGCATCGCGCCACTGATACTGATGACCGAAGCCCCAGCAGTAACGGCAGCTCCCGCGGCGATACTGAGAAAGCTGATTGGCATCGAAGGTTGCCAGGCGCCACATCTGCTCAAGCACTTCATCAGCGCTACCGAGCGTGCGCACAATCGACGCTTTCTGCTGCTGCGCAATGGCCTGCGCAACTGAAGTTTTCTGAAGCAGCTGATAACCAATTTGTTCAGCAGTCTTCTTGCTATATCCGGCACGGATGGCGGCCTGTGTGGCGTTGTTGTCCTTCAAGTATTCCGCGACAAATAAGCGTTGTTGAGCAGTAAGACCATCATCGTCCACCAGCTCTTCTGCGCATTTTTCCTTTTGTGCAGTGCGCACTTTTTTCTGCGCACTTTTTTGCGCAGTTTGCGCAGAAGGCTTCTTGATATATCGACGGGCGGTAGCGTAGTTCAGTCCCTGCGCTTTACACCAATCCTTCGGTGATACGCCGGTTGCGGCATGGTCGGACAGGAACCGTTGCTGAAGCTCGCCCCAGTCCGGTTTTGCCATTAGTACCTCTAGTTTTCATTCGATTTAAGAACGATAATGTTGAGAGGTTTTTTTGTTCTCAACGAAAAAGTACTTTTATGCAGGAGATTGATTTATGAGCAAAGAGAGCGGGTTGATGGAGGTTTTCATATCACGGCCTAATTGGCTACCTGAAGAATTAAAAGATGCTTTAGGAAAATTTGACGACACACTCCCAGATTTAATGATGTACGGCAATACAATTGGGATTAGTCAACCATGCTTACAAACACCCTTTGATGATATTGTTGAGCTAATGACTCGATGTGAATGTGTAATTATATTCGCCTTACCCCAGATATACATAACTGCTGGCTCCATTAAAGAAAATAAAGTTAATAACGTTGTTTTACCTACTGAATGGAATCAGATAGAGACAGCCATCGCTCTATCATTAAAAAAGCCAACCCTTGTCTTACTCCACAAAGATGTACAAGCCAGAGGCTTATTAGAACGAGGGGCTGCCAATGTTTTTATTCACACTGTCGACACATCAAAAAACGACTGGATTGATAGTGTCAAACCTATACTGGAGCACTTAAAAGAGAAAGCTTATAGAGCAAAAAAATGAGCTACCGACACTTAATAGTACAACAGGGAACTCGATTTGCTTGTCGAAGACACTGCGTGCGGATGCAGCTCTGCTAACAGGCAGGCATACTATCAATGAAATACTATTTTCCAGCTTAAACTGTTCGAATGCTGCAGGGTTATGGATTCGGCCCTCTTCGGAGAGGATGTTCTGATTTACCCATTCGCCGATTTCGGTAGCAGGGATCAGCCGGGTATACGGCAGCCAGTTTTCGCTAGTGAAGTTGACGGGAGGGAATGGTCGGCGATCTTCAGTTTCTGCCATGCAGAACATTCCTCTGGAATGCTCGACGTTGTCCAACACGTTAGACAGCCTGTCATAATTAGTGGCGAGGATAAGAGGGGAAAGAAGGCTGGTTCGGGCAAAGACTCATCGCGACAGGTATTAGTGGCGAGTATAGAAGAGGAATCGTCCTCTTCTCTTTCTCAAAGGAGGCTACATGCACAAACCACTCATCAAACTCTTTCTGATTAAACTATTGTTTTCTGAGTTTTTTCAGCGATTCACATTGAGCCTAGCTCACTATTATCTGACCGGCTATCCTCTATACTTCTAATCCCCGCCTTATCCAGATTGCACCGACCCAGCGCAGAGTAAAGCTTCGCGTTTAACTCCAGACTAGCCTGCCACGTGAACGGAACCTCCATTCCGGGGATCGGTGTGTCTTCTCTAAGGTCAGCCCTTATCGGGACAACAGCGACTGCCTGATGCAGATAACCTGCTGAACACATACCAGACAAAGCTCGGTCTTTTCATTCTGGGTTAGTGAAGTTCTCAGGAGATTCTGGCCTTAACCGAATACTCATAAGTATATATCAATATAACTCTTTGAATTTAATTATATTTTAAAACAATTGATGATGGGTGTTATTTACACATGCCAAATAGTGGCTCGGTCTTAATTATTTGCATAATCTCTTCATGAGCTTCATGATTGCTAATCTCCGAATCCCTATATCTTTTATATATATCTGAAATATTGTTAAGGATTCGTGATGCATGACCTCTAGTCCTTACATCATGCATCATAAGGGTAGAAACATATAGGTTTTGGTGCTCATCGAAAACATTCTTTGCCCTAGCCATATGAGAGTCGTTTTCCTTAACCTTCATATATTGTGGCGCGAAAATAAGTGAGTTGTGATACCTAAAAGCTGCAACCCTAAAGTTCTTTAACTCCTTCGCCTCTTCCTGCTTACGCCAGACATTGATAGCCAGAAAACCAACAATAGCAGCCGTTAAAGTAGCCATTGCTGACACCCAAGCTCCAATCATCGACCAAAAACCCCATTCAGCTGCATCCCGTTCCGCTATCAATGATTCATATGAAATGTATTCTGCGTTCATGATCACCCCATGCAATTTAGGATGATTGTATCGAAAAACATTATCGAAGCCACTCAATGAATGGATCCTGTAACGCTTTGCCACTATCCGAAGTGGCCACGCTCATGCCCTTGAGTTGCTGTCGCATCATCGCCGCTTATAACCGGTGCGCGTTTGGCGCTCGCGCCGCTTTACCGGAGCTTGTTTTGATATAAGAACCTTGACCCGTCACTACACAGGCTCGCTCTATGGCGACTCAGGCCAGCATCATGACTGCTGCATTGCCTTTCGGCTACGGTTTATCCGCTTATTGCTTCATTGCTTTATCCTCGGATGGGGTTAGTTGGTGATTTATCCCTTAGTGGGATTAACAGTCAGAATCTGTCCGGGCAACTGCGCGGCATGCCCACATACAGGCTTCCTGCATTTTGGTGCGGGCGATTGCCAGGCTACGCATAGCTTCATCAATCTCCCGAGCCTGCTCAGCGCTTAACATTGCTGGGCCATTACGGACAGCCAACAATTCACCTCGCTCGGTATCAAGCAAACTACAGAAGTGGCGGCTGACGCCTTTAAGGCGGTTCATTCGCTCAATGTCGCCAGCGGTTAATGTGCGGTAGCCCTTTACTGTGCTGCCGTCCTGCGGTTTTGCTTCACTCATTTCATACCCTTTTCGGTTGTACCTGGTTTGCTTTTACTAGCTCGTAGGTGGATATTGTTGGGAAGGAAAGCATGGAGATAACCAAATGAAACAGATACTATTTACATGGTTTGCTTTTACAAATACCTATGCCTGCATTACCGCCAGCATTAATGTGAACAACTCGCTAATGCTTAATTCAGCTGTGCCGTGGATTGTTGGGGTTTCTCTTGGAGTAATCACCAATTACTTATTGGCTAAAACACTGAAGGAAAGCGGATTTCTGTAGCCCTGCAGGTTGCTGGCCAGGTTACTTCTTAACGCTGTCAGGCATGGCTAACCAGTTCAACCAAGTCTTTGAAGTCCTGGCACATATCCAGTCGATGACCATGATCGTCGACAAAGTTGTAGCTGTTGAATAGTTTTACGATCTCCTCGGGACTCTTCCCACTCAAAAGAGGAAACCGTTTTGAATCGTCAACCTGTTTCATCTTCAAATCTCCATTCAGTTGGTTACGACCACGCCACTTCAACTCTGGAAATTGCATTCCATAGCGGTGGCATTTATCAATACGCAAGGGTTCCATCTACCGTATACACAGCACTAATGAATGCGTCGTCAAAAGGCCAGTATTTTGATGCCCACATCAAAAAAGCTGGCTACCCTTACCGCAAAGTTGGGTGAGTAATCTAAGCGAGGCTTGGCCTCGCTTTTTTATCTGAGGCATTGCGTATGAATATAGTCCTGCAGGGCTCTCAGGGCTGTTTGGTCGCTGATGATTCCGGACCGGATACCGAGAACGTTTCGTCCAGCAACTGCAGAGAGTTCGACGGTGGCATCATCGCCCATGCTGGCGGCGCCGGCGGTTTGGGTTGGGGCTGACACTGGACACTTGCCTTTGACGAGCACCCGACCACCATTATCAAGCTTACGCTGCAGAGCATCATTTTCAGCTTTTGCATCGGCTAATTCCTTCGTGTATTTGGCATCGAGCGCTGCAACATCGCGCTGCCGAGTTGTCATGTCGGTGATGGTCTCGTTCACAAGGTTTAGCGCTTTAACCTTCTCGTCACGCTGCCTTTTGAACTCGGTGGCGTTGTCGTGGTAGTGACTGGTCAGCCAGCCGAGGCTGACTAACAGGCAGATCACAACAGCGCTGATAATGGCGGTTAATCGGCTCATTTCACACCTTCCAGACAGAGCTGTTTCTCTGCTGCGCGACGAGTCACAAGGCCGGGAATAACTTTCCCACCACCGTACGCCCAGCGAGGGAACTGGTTACATGCCTGCGTAACATGACCTTTCACGAGTAGCGCAAACAATGTCGATTTCTGCATATTGGCGCAGCCTGCGTTAAAGGTGATCGACGTTACCGCTGAAAATGTGTTGTCGCTCAGCCGTCGGCCATTGCCATAGGTATTTACGCAACGCTCGGCCTCAAGGATGTTTCTTTCCCAGTCAGCGGCGATCTGCTTGTCAGTTTTGCGCACACCGGGTTTAACTCCGTGTGTGTTTCCGATGCCATCGGTTAGCACAGCTGCCGGGCAGACATAGGGATCACGCCGACAACCTTCAGCGTTGCCAATCAGATCGAGCCCACGCTCGTTGGTACGCACGTGACCAGCATTAAGCACTATTGCGATAATCGCTGCCACAGAACAAACCGCGCCGGTGGTACCGGCTCTTTTAGTCAACTGCGCCATCGTTGTTTATCCTGTTCATTGATTCTGTGATCACTTCAGCAGACGATGGGCGCTCACGAACTGGTTTCTGCTGCACGCCATGGAGATAATCAGCCAGCAACTGCGTTCGCTTACTGTCTTCGTTTCGCTCTTTCCGCGCATCCATTCTCCCCAACACAAACGACGCGAGAGAAATCACCACGCCGATGAAACCAAAGAGGATATAAACCATGTCCTGAGTAGTGATCCCCAGCATTGAGGCAACAGCAGCCAACCACGCAAAGAAATGGGTAACGATATTCTCGTTCTGATTGTTCATTTTCATAGTCTCCACCTCCGGGCTAACGGGGTGCTGTTTGAATTAGGGGGGCAGGCCCATCGGGCTAATTGAACAACGAGACTTATCGATAATGATTCCCGTGGGCCTGAAAAAAGTAAGGCTACGCAAAGCGCAGCCTTCAAACGATGTTTTCCTTTGCTTACTTAAACGCCTTATTCATGGCGTAAAAAAGCCCGCCTGAAGGCGGGCAGAAAGTAGGCATTCTAGGTAGTAACGAATCGAAGGCACTCCTAATAGTCCGAGCTACCGATTTACCAGGAAGCATTCACTTTTGCCGTTACGTTCTATAAACATAGAAGGGCAACCGCAAAAGTAAACCTGCCATAAATCTTAAATATGTTTAGTGGCAATGTGGTGCCGGGTGCCTCCCGATGAGCATGCCCCAGTCGGCATGGCCCGCGCTGCATTTACAGGTTTCTGTAACTGACTGGTCGCCCCTCCGCATAGGGGGATTCACCACATCAATACGTTATGCTGCAAACATAGCCAGCGTCAATACAACGACTGTGAAAGACGCCGATATTACGGCTGCCATCACAGCGAACAGCACTGTCGAACAGCTACCAATCGCAGGCATAAAAAACCCGCATTTTATGCGGGTCTGGCTTTTACAGCCTGGATTATCTGAATGCTGAATTCAGAGAAACCTCAGCATCAGGTTCGTGCGTAATTCTGTTTCTGAGATCCCGGCGAATTATCTCAATTGACCAGAACCACACCAGATGTCCAAATATTTCAGAAACGTTTTCATACCATGGTAGTTCGAACAACGGTGGGGTTAGGCCCATAAGCGGGAACGAAATCATATGGACAAACAGTTGTGCGAGTGCACCTGCAAGCAAACCCTGCCACAGCTTGATTTTTGGAAACACCTCAGCAACTACACAATACCCAACCGCAAACACGATGGAGAATATGATATGCGTTACACCCACCCAGTTAAACACATGTCCGGCGAAGGTATAGACAGCCGCATTTGGATCGGCTAACCCTAACCAGTCACGCAGAAAAATATAAGGAGGGTTAAGGAAGTTTCTGGAACAATCAATTTGCCCGGCAGTTCGAATTAATGACTCTGGTCCACAGGCACTGGTAAACATGTCGACAGGGCTACGAGGTGGTAATGGTACTTCAGCACCCCATTTAACAAATGCAGAAACCACCCCAGAAATAAGCCCGATAAACAATGCAACGCCATAATGCCGTCTGCGAGGTTCGGTTCGCACAAAAATATCTTTTAACGCCATAAGACCATCACCTATAAAGAATATTTACAGTTTCTTAATATTCCTTAAGATTGGCGCATGGCATTTTGATTCAGATCACACTTTATAGCCGATTTCAGGCATTTGTTTTCAAAAACACAAAACCCTGCAGTAGCAGGGTTTATATGAATGATTCGTTCAGGCGTTTTATTCCACGATTCAAAATATACACGACAACTTCGGACAAAATCAAGTATCGTGCGCTTAAAATGCAAAATAATGGGACCATTTACTCAATCAGCTGTTGCTCGTTGAAATTCTTTATCTGCCTTCTCCTCTTCCTTCCAGCATTGGTCCACCAGCGCATCGCAGAAAGGTTTCCAGTTGCGTGTCCATGTTCTGATGTGCAGGTCTGGGATAAGCGTCAGAATCGCTTTATAAGCAGCAGTAGACGGCATCGTTGAAAAACCATTCCCCGAACAGCGCTCACAGATTTTATATACCGGAGCTCCCTGCTCTTTTGTCGCTTTGCGGTCGAGAACCTGGCCTGTACCACCGCAGCGGCAGCGTGCGTTTATCTTTCCCTTACCGTCACAAGCTTCACATTGAGCGCTTATGCTGGCTGTTACTTCAGTCCACTTATCCCAGTCGGAAGGACGGACAGCACGGGATTTTTTCGCCCAATATGGAGCTTTGCCCCACGGGTTAGAGACTTTGCGTTCCGTAGTGGTTGTTTCAATTTTCCCGGTGCCATTGCATACCCTGCAGGCTCCCGTTGTTTCCGCGGACCGGGAATACTCCGCAAAAGCAAACTTCGCCAAAATCAGGCAGCAGTGCCCCAGCTCTTTACCCGCGGTTTTGCGTACGTTCTTCGGTGCGGTTTCAATCGCATACCGCGCTAGCGCCTGGACGGCCAACTGCTCATCCGCCTTGCTGATGCCAGCCTTTCCGAAGAAAGCGGCCAGGCCGAAGCGCGCACGACTGCTGGTGGTACCGATAGCCGCCATAACATCTGTTCCGGTCAGGCGATTTGGTGTTGTGCTTTTCACGTCGTCGCTGATGTGCATACCCTGAGGGCTGAAATGTTTTAAGGATGCTTCGAGTTTCATGCTTTCAGTAACCCCTCTTGTTTCCATATAGCCAAAGTTCTGAGCACGCCTTCTGCATGCATCAGGCGCAGTTCGTCGCGGGTGTAATCGGTGGTTCTCTTTCTGCCATCAATGAGATCGTGGCAAGCACTGCAGGCAATTGCCCCTTGGGTATCGTCCGGCTTGCATCCAGTTCCGCAGGTTCCCGCCAGACGGTAATGCGCCAGTACGCTGGTTTCCGGATTGCCATTACAGTGCCCGGGAATACGTACTGTGCATTCGCGGCCTCGGGCCGCTTTACGTAGGTTCGCCATACTCACCCCCACATCCTGTTGCGCCAGCGAGAGTCTGGCCGCGGCGGTTTTTTGTCCTCCACCAGCTGCGCGCTGACGGTCCATGTCATAAAGTCAGGGTTTAAGCTTCGTTCGACCTTTACGCCCCGCTGACGATATCTCGCTACCAATTCTTCGGCCTGCTGCGTTGTGCATTCGAGATGGTGAAACCATGAGTATTTCATCGGCATCACCCCGCAAAGCTTAAAAGCTGGTTTGCGGCGTTCTCAGCTTCCTGCAGGCTGTTGAACGAACGAGAGAGGATCCACCGCCAGAGAACATCGAGCGATGCTTTGTACAGTTCCTGGAATTCGCATTCGTCCATGCTGGCGAAAGAAATGCTGCGAGGGTGTTTTTTCAGTGTGCCATCCGGCAGCTGAATGGCGTCATAGTGGCCGGCTTCAACGATGACCCACGCCCGGTAAGCATCGAAAGATTTGCAAATACTGATATAGCCGGATCGCTTCTCGGCTATTCGGTCGAGATATTGCCCGGCGGCATCAAGTAACGCCGATTCACTCCCGCCATATGCAGCAAGGTATTTGGCGTAACCTGTGATAAGCCTGCGCTCGTTAGACGAGATCGCCCCGCCGGTAGGTTCCCAATATTCAAAGCCGAGATTGAGTAAAGCAAAATAGCGGCGGTGAAACGCCGGATTGCGGACAAGCTTAAAGTCGGCCTCCAGAACGGAACCGAGCTTGCATTTTGATTGCAAGAAATCGCTGGTCTCCTGCGTGGCAGGGATCAGTAAACCTTGTGACTGCTTTATTAAGTGCAATTGCGCCATGGTTTCTCTCCGTGGCGCAGTAGGTCAACGGTTGTTCAGGCCGTTGATTTCATATTATCAGAAGGCGGGATAACCCGGTAGCCGAGGCGATGCAGAAAACTGGTCATTGCGTTGAGATTAAATACTCCCTCGTCCTCAAGCAGTGGTCGCATAGAAGTAACACCATTTGCCGTGTATACCAGAACCCGGCCTGCTGTCCTGATGCTGCCAACAACTTCACCTGTAGAACGTTTAACCAGATCGTAGTACTCATTACTCTCATTGCGCATCCCTACCTCCCGGAAGCAAAACCATATACTGTGTTTTTATACAGTATAAATTAATGTTAAATCACTTACATGTGAAAATTTCACGGTAGCGGAAGATATGATGGCAGATGAAGATCGTCCTACAAGCCCCTATTTTCAAAGGAGATAATCAAAATCGAAACTTTGGTGCTTTTGTTTATTTTTACCGGTTGACGGAGGTAAAAGCTTTGCACGTTGGCCAAAAGCATATTTTGTGTGTTGTACAAGTCCCTATTTGATCAATGCAGTGATGAAATAGCAAAATATGATATTTAGTTAAAGTAACCGAAGGTTTTGCAGCATTAAAATCCAAATTATTTGGAAATATCCATATGACATATTGCACCGTCCTTCTGACAAAAGATGGGTAATGGTTAATAACAAGGAACAAGAGTTAATAAACACGGATGCAGGTTTGGTTAATTAGGTGGAACTTCTGGTGTTCTGCCTGCCATCCTCCTGATAGTGTGCGCCAGGACGAAAGCGACTCCTTATCGCAGGCAAGGCGGAAGCGAAGCTTAAGAAATCGTCGTGGTAGTTGTTGTCGCACGCGTTACTTCCAGAAAGCTAAAGTGCTTTATGTAGAGCGCAGAAGTCACCGGAGTTGTTCAAGCTCCGATGACATGGTTATGGCTGGTTGATAACGTAAAATCAATTTAATGGCTTCGGTTTATAAAGCTTGATCGCTTCCTCAAGTGATTCCTGTTTTATCTCGCTCTGGTGGGCAACCAGATAGTTTTCTCCTTCGTACGGATACACTGTTAAAGAATATTTTTCATTCTCTAAAACTATGGACCGTATTTCAGGAGGGATTCTTCCAACATATGGCTGGCAAGTAACGTAAGAATCGAATTCGCCGCGAAAAACTAAAATTTGTCGCTCCATTACTCTCCTTATTTTTTATTCAATTCTACCATTTCGATGTAGCGCGCATCGCTCGCTCGCGGAAGTTGTAAGCTCTGCTCGCGGTAGTAGCTAACTCGCTCCATGAGGTACTCGCGCAAGCGCTGGTACCGCTAGTTCTATCTTGCTGTGTTTTTCCCCCAGAGTCTAGTTCCACTAGTATCCCAGAAATCTGCCTGGCAACCCAACCTTGACACCTCCCGATGACCACCACAAACAGCCTTGGCAAAAACACTAGTGTCCTTTTTATGGCACAACCTAATCACGCCCCAGGACCGTGATAACCGTAGTTCCAGTGCAAGTTTGGCGGTGGCAGTTATTCCCTTTCTGACCATCGCCCTTTTTACAGCAGGACGACATTGCGATGACTTCATGCTGTAAATCCTGTGACACCCAGCCAAGGACGGCACTTTCCATCGTCCCTGTTTCGCCCGGTTCGTCAGGGCATTTTTTTGCCTGGTGACTGAGTGCTACCATAACGGTATACTGCCATAAAAAACATATGGGATTATCATGTTAGAATCACTTAAAGAATTCACGACATCGACATTCAACACAGCAATGAATCGCGTTAAAAACCCTGCATTCGGTGCCTTCGCAATTTCATGGTGCGCATTTAACTGGAAGCAAATACTTTATTTGTTTTTTGCTGATAATGGGATTTACTACAAAATAGAATACATTTCACAAAATAGCAACTGGTGGAACGTAATTGTATTCCCTGCATTGTCGTCACTTATTTTATGCTTTGCACTCCCGTGGATTAATAATGCTATAACAAAATTGCAAAGCAAACCTCTTGATAATGCAGATTCAATCGATAACTTCAAACAGGCTAGAATGATTCAACGCGCTACAAGATTACAGCGATTGAAAGCCAAGCATGACGTGACCTATGAAAAAGTTAAAACTGGTGACGAGAAAAAAATTCAAAAAATGAAAGAAGAAATTACAGAATCACAATCAAGAATGGGAGAAATAACAAAGGAGAGAGATGAACTTTCCCTACATCTTTCACAAGAAAAAGCTAAACTCAATCATGCTCTGGGGGAAAATAGCGCATACCAGGAAAGATATAAATCAATGGAAAATGAACTCAATAAGGTTAATGATGAAAACCGCGAATTAGAATCACTCCTTGATTATAATATGCAATTTACACTTGGTAGTTCAACAGTCCCTGATGCAGTCAAAGCGCACCTAATAGAGGTTCATAATAGGGCTATAGAATTAGGGTTAATCGGGACAAGAAAAAAATAAAAAATAAATCCCGCCCACGGGTCATACTAGCTGCTCACGTTGGGCGGTTTTCCTCCGTCATTGAGTTTTCCAGTAGGTTTCCATCCCCTGCGCCTTCTCAAGCGCCTCTACCAGCTCTATGGTCTCCGCTGGGGAAAGATGCTCACCACATTCAGCGTTTTTTGGCTGTCTGCGCCAGTTCGGTGATTTCAATCATGGCTGGCCTCCTCGTGCAGCTGCGCGGCAATGCACGAAAAAAATGACTCCCACGTATGACTGTTAAGAGCTGATGCAAATGCCGCGTTAAGAATTGCAGCATCACAGCCGTCATCGGTATAGAGCGCGATTTTTTTCTTCAGACGCGCTTTGGCTTCCTGCAGTTGCATACCCCGGCAGGCGCGCGGGATATACTCAGCAATTTGAGCGATACATTTTTCGTTCTGTTTAAACATGCTTCACCCCGATAGGCTTGATGGTGTCCAGCAGCAGCCGGCGGCGCGTATTTTCTGCAAAGTGACGGCGCCCGGTTTCTTTGTGGTAAAACTCGTTTTTGCCAACGACCCACATCCGCTCTGTCTGGTGAAGTTTTTTTACCTGCGGACCGTCTTTTGTGATCACGGTGCCGGTATGGGTTTTCACAATTGTCATAAGGCCTCCCGTGATGACGATGCCGGCGTACAGGTAAAAATCATTTCCTGAATATCGAGGAAACGCTGGAATACAGGACAACCAAGCAGGCTGTAATTCATCCCTGACGCTGCCTTTGGCACCATCCCTAACCGTTTCATGTCAAAATCGATGACGGCGCGCTGATCACGGAACAATCCCAAACGACCATGCCGGACAACCTCGCCGGTCGCTTCTGCTTCGGAAAAATACCGCTGGACAGTAGCGCGGCTCAGACCCAGTTTGTTCATTGCCTCGGCGGTCGTGAGGCGCCCCTGATGCCTGGTGATCCGAATCACTGCGCGGACGTACTCTCTGCGCTCAATTGCTGACAATGCTCTAGCCATACATACCTCACTTAACGACACGCAAATGGCGCACGTTTTTGCGATAGCTGTCCCATTCAAAATTCACCCACATACCGCCGTCCATCTGGAGACGGTCAAGGATCCGCATACCCAGTGTTTCCTTCAGCGATTCATAGTTCAGGTTGGTTAGGATGCCGACAGGTCGCATGGAGGACAGCCGGCGATCGATAACCTGATTCAGGATGACTTTTTCACCGCTGCTTCCGCGCTGAATACCCACCTCATCCAGAATAAGCAGGTCCACATGGCACAAGTCGTCCAGCAAGGACGCCTCTGACTGCCCGCCGTCATAACATTCCCGAACACGCAGCATGAGATCCGGAATGGTTACCACCAGCACAGAGCGGCCACCAGCCAGCAGGTGATTTCCGATTGCTGCCGCCAGATGGTTTTTCCCGGTGCCCGGCGCTCCGCTGAATACGAAACTCGCAAACCCAGAGCCGAAATGCTGCGCATAACTTTTCGCCATCGAGAGCGCCCGACGCTGGCCTTCCGACTCAACCTGATAGTTCGCGAATGTGCAGCCGCGGTGCAGATCCTGAATTCCTGCACGTCCAAAGATGTTCTCTGCACGTGCGCGCTGGTTTTGTTTTTCCAGTCCCTCACAGCGCTTACGGCCTTCTTCGGCTTGCCAGGCACGCCATTCATCAACGCTGCCGAATTTTGGCTGAACACCAGGGGGAATGAGTTTTTTCAGTCGTTCCAGTGCATTCCCGGTACCAATCATGTTTTTCATCGCTACCCCCTGAATCCCGATGGGATGGTTTTGTCAGGTTCCGAAATCTGATTGGGATCTCGTGCGCCTGGCGCCTGCTGAATCGCCCACGGCTCGCTGAAATGCATACCAGGGCCAAAAAACGTTTTCGCCTGTTTCACGTACTGCGTGTTCAGGATTCCCTCGGCTTTAACGAAAGCCGCGTAACGTTCCACGCCGGAGAGGATTTCCGCCGTAGTGGTTCCATCCCTGATTCGGGCATTCCAGGCTTTGAAGGCATCGGATTTGCTGTTACCACCTGCCCGCCGGGGATAAACCGACCAAACCTGCTCGAACTCATTCGGGTATATTTTTTGGGGTTCAGGTATTTCGCGTTCGTCCTGGTTCTGATCGTCTGGAGGTGTGGCGGAGCCATGCCCCGAACTATCTTCTTCCTGATCCTGTTCCTGCTCCTGATCCTGTTCCTGGTTAAGGAACGGTTCGAGAACCCTTTCGGAACCCTTTAGTTTTGCGATACCAATGTGGGATATTGCCGAGGCTAAAACCCGCGCCAGCTCTGGCTTCACCGTAGATTTGTCCGGGACCTGATCAAACAAACGAAGTGCTGCAATTCCCTGGTTTGGGTTTTCAACTGAATTCCAGGTTAGAAAGTTACGAATTAGCACCCATTTCGATGACGAATCACGCGTTGCGAAACCGTTAGCCGATAGCTCATCAAACCCTTTCGAAACCCTTTCAGGAGTCCAGGCTAAGTCTTCCGAAACGTATCCATCAGGCAGCCGGAAACACCCAATCATGTTCGTGTGTTGCCCGGTGAGCAGATACAGTGCCAGCAACCTGGCATCATCCGATACCCGGCGCATTCCATCGCTTATCCAAAATGATGTATGCACCTTGCCGTAATCACGCATAGAGACCCCGTTGTTGCTTAAACTGGTGTGTTTTCATCACCAAGCACCCACAGCAAAGCCGCTGCGTATTCGCCGCTGGCGGTTTGAAGTTGCAGGGTGATTTCCTTACGGGATTTGAGACGCGGCTTTGTGTCGCCGAGGACAGCGCGCTGACGGCGAGCTTTCTCGTGGCCAGTTACACCCTCTGCCGCTGCCTCTAACTGTTTGACCGTTTCCCGTTGCTTTTCCGGTGGCATATCGACCAGCTGACGCGCTTGAGTGACAGTGACTTTTCCAGCCTCAACCGCCGCCTGGACGGCCTGCGTTGCATCCAGTAGAGCCACGGTTGCCTGTACCGTTTTTACGCTGCAGCCAAAAAGCAGGGCAATGTCATTTTCGTCATGACCGTATTCCATTTGCTGAGCCATTTTTTTGGCCCGGCCCAGTGGGGTGTCTGGTTGCGTTATCTCGTTTTCGCTGACCATGTATTTGGCCATTTGAATTGCTGAGCCGCGCTTAGCTATACCTGGTACCGGCCAGGGTTCCAGCCCTGCCCGTTTTCTCCTGGCGTTTGCTTCCTTAGCGTTCTTTACGCGCTGCCGACCTGCCACCACGCAGGTTTTCCCTGTCTCCGGGTCCTTCCACACGATAATCGGTTCGAGTACCCCAAGTTCCATGATGTTGAGGATCACAGCTTCACTAAGCGGTAGGTGTACTCTTTCGTCGTACAGCGGGTGTGTTGTATCGGTAACCAGATGCAAACTTTCCGGTTCGAAAAACAGAACATTGCTTTTGCCGCTGGCGCCGTATGCGTCGATAGAATTTTTAGCCATGGGCGCCCCCGTTATTGAAATTCAGTTGGTTCGTGTTCATAATTTCCCCTGTGAATTGATCCAGTTAATTCGCAACGAAAGCCGTAGGTGTTGCAGCACCGCGGCTTTCACCTTTTTTGATATTCCCCATTACAGAGCTCCCAGCATTGAAGTGACAATGGCCATCAGTGGCGCTGTTAACTCCGGGTCTATGCGGAACATCTCGACTATTCCCTCGCTCAGTTCTTTCAGCTTCTGATGGCGTGGTGCCCCCATAGCAACGGCAACCTTCGCTTCGCTGGTTTCTTTCTCCAGACGAGCCAGTCGGGACATAAAACTCTCTTCGGGCAATAAGCGGTGACGGTACTCCAGCGGAAGAACGGCCATGATTGCCGGAGTAAGAAGACGAACGTACTCGCGATAGCGCTCAGACTCGGCCGGGTTGTCCAGGTAGCGAAAAAGCTTCTGTCGGGCTCGGCTTATGTCTTCAGGAAAGTCGATCTCCTCGCCACCCTGGTTCCGCCACTCATCGATGATATGTGCCGACACAACATCCTGACCTTCAGCCGCTGCCCAGGCGCGAACGGCGGAGCGAATGTTGTCGTGCTCTGCCATTATCGGCTGATTTCGCTTTATCAAAGCGCCAGTCTTGAATCCGGTATTTTGTTGAAAGGACATGATATGCATGGTCAGCCTTCCTGTTTCGGCAGGCCGTCTGTTGGATTTGGATAGAGATCTGGGCGCAATTCGTGGGGAGTTACGCCTGTTATGTTGAAAATAGGGAAGATGTAGCTTGGCGGGACGATCCCATGATTCCGATTCTTCCAGTGACTAACGGACATACTAGTTACACCAAGCGCAATACTTAGTTTCCTAGCTGAACCAGCGGCTTTTATTGCTTTATCTAGTGCGGACATGAGTTTCTCCTGTTTAACAACAAGAGTAAACCACAGATTTATACTCTATGCAAATTCTGGATTTATTGTGTGTATAAACCAAATATTTACAATGATTCTATGAGAAAAGAAGAACCCAACCTCGTTCTGGTAGAACGCCTTACCGAGATCACTGATCGCGGCGTTACCAAGGCAGACATGGCACGAATAGCTGGAGTCACCCCTCAGGCCGTGAACGGCTGGTTCAAGAAAGGCGTGATTAGTAAGAAATCAGCACTAGCAATAGCCGACGCTGTTGGTATTTCTGTCGCCTGGCTACTCGGAGAAGACGTTGGTGAGAAAGACGGACTTAAGCCGGATGAACAGCGTCTACTAGAGCTCTATCGCCAACTGCCAGAAGAAGAACAGCAGAACATATTGCGGATTGTGTCGTTGCGGCTGAAGGAACTCGATGAGCTGTATGCAAAGTATATGGGGCGAAGGATAAAGGGTGATGCAGAGTAGACGGGTTACAAACAGAACTACCAGGGGAGTGAAGTGATAAATTCTACTGCTAAAATTGCATATGCTTATGTTTCTAGAGATCATCACTCCATCCATGAAGATAGCTTTTTAGCTCCAACACCGTATCTTTTTTTACCGGATAACGAGACGATACTTCACGTTACTATTGAATTCGGTCTTATCGGTCTAAGTGATGATCATTTTTACTCTTTATTTACAAGATTCTACGACTCGCAAGGAATTGAGGTTGGCTACCCTAACGACATAACCGAACCTAATAAGTATGCGACTTTTTTTGCTAAAACTGGTGAGTTTGCTCTTTCCACCTCTTCGACCGAAAGATTCAGGGTCGAAGGTAACGGTTACTACAGAGTTGCGATCACATTGTATGAGTATGGTTCTGAATACAAAGATAAAGATTTAACAACTTTATGTGATTCGGCAAACATTGCGCACACATATGATATTTATGTGGCAGTAGCGTCAGAATGGAGTGAGTAATGGGTTCCATTATAAAAATAACGAAATATAGCAAAGCTTCTCACCTTGCAGATCGAGACACAAGCCCTCATCATAATGATCATGATGGCGGCGATGGAGGTGGTGGTATGCTTGAAGTTCGAGTTGCTAAATTAGAAGCCAACGTTGAAGATATTAAGGCTAATCTGGCTGAAGCGAGGTCAGACATAAGAAATCTGGTTGGTACAACCTCCGCTACCAAGACAGATGTTTCGACAATTTTACAAAAACTCGTTGATATTGATGAAAAATTAGCCAAAAAGGCTGGAGAGGATTTTGTTAATTCACAGGTTAGCGGCTTGAAAGTATGGATGCTTGGTATCCTCTTGCTTTCTATAGCCATGCCTGTGATTACACTCCTAGTAAATCTCTACATGAAAAAACCTTAACCAGGTCAAAGAGACGAGTTTTCATACCCATATTAATCCATATACTCATTCCTACAGCGCCAATCTCCCAACTCCCGACCATAGTGTCGGTTTTTTTTGCCTGCGATTCACTGGCTATCTCTCAAAAACGCTTATGCAAACCTGTGATTTACACTACATATAAACCCATTATTGACATAATAGTAAACCAGTGATTTAATCAGGCTTACCAAGACGCACCGCGAACCACCCAGGCATGGAGCCCACGAAGTAGCTGCCGGCGGCATACGAATCACCGGATGAGGTGGAGAGATTAACGCGCAGTAGGTTCAAACGTTCCGCTGGCCGGCGACAAGGCAGAGGTTGAAATGAGTAAGCACGGCATCAGAGCCATGGTCATTTCGGCAGTAATTGGACTCTTCATCTGGATTGCGCTCTTCAGCGCGCTGCGGGAGTTATTTCTATGATTGATTTCGCACGCAAACCCGCTCGTCAGCAGGCTGTTCGTTTAAGTCCGCTGTCAGCTTTCATCCGCCGGGTGTGCTACATGCTCGCGCAAAAAGGAGACCCTTCATGAGCACGATGTTTGCCCTGGTTCTCACCGTCAGCATGCTGACGGGCGGTAATCAGGATGTCCTGCTCGGCGTTTACGACAGTGAGAATGACTGCAAGGCAGCTGCAGAAGAGCAACACGTGAAAGCCGAATGTTATCCGCTGAAAGGTGTACTGGACGAGCATCCGGCAGGGTTCACGGTGCAAATGTAGGGGGAAGAATGCAGAAGAAATTCGGTTACTGCTGTAAAGCAATCGAGGGAAAACCAGTGGTAAGCACCCTGTTGTACCTCCAGGGGAACCAGCTCGCACGGAAAGAAAAAGAGTATTGCTCAGAACGTTGCGCCTCTCACGACCAGATGGCTCACGAGGGCTAACGTAAACCCGCCGAAGCGGGCTGTACGTCCGGTGCCACCGACCAAAGTTACACCGGAAATTACCAAAACCAATGACCACCCTGAATGGGCGCTACCAATGGCCCGGGGGATTCTACATCCAAAATAGAGGCTATCACATGGAATATTTTTATCTGATAAAAGCGACTCAAAAATCGGGTAAAGCTGATGCCGTAATCTGGCGCACTAATAAATCAGAAGCTCGCGCCCTTCTACAGCTGGACGTCGATCTGGAAGACGCTGGGATCGAAACAGGCCGCGGTAAGGATTATCAAAAACCAATTCGCACCGATTTCCCGGTTTTCAATGACCTGCCGGCGGAAGGTGTTCTCGATTACTCATGGTGCGAGCGCTACCAGCTCGGCGATGATAGTCGCACCTGGGCTCTGAAGCCAGGTCAGGCGCCTGCGGATCATCACATCGATGATGCCGGAGTATCCGCTGAGCCCGTTAGTGGCGTGCTGGTTGATGCCAATACTACTGGCGACGCGGCACAAGGTGAGACCGTGGAAACTTTCGGTAGCGATGAATACCAGGACGATTCGAGCGCGCTTTTTAACGTGGCAGAACTCCCCTTTCGCGCTCAGCTGCTGGCGCAGTATATGGCCGAAGAACGTCACGTTTATCATATCAGCATGCCTCACCGGCAGGAGCTGTCAGCTCTTGAAATGGACACTGATAACGCAGCCGTCCAGGATCTGATTCTGGCCGCCGAGAATGTCCCTGAAATCAAAAAATACGATATGCCGGCGCTCTGGAAATTCACCAGCGCCAATAAAAAAGTCTTCCCGGAAGGGAAACGGCATGAGCTCGGTAAGCGTATCCAGTTTGCTAAGCTGTGGTTCGCCACGAACGCGATCGACCGCGGCATTCTCACCAGGGAATGGGCTGCCGGTAACTGCATTTCTTCGGTTTTGAAAACCGATGCAGTTACGAATGCTGGCGGCGGTAATAAAACCGATCGCAACCCTGACTACACCCATACCCTTGATACGCTCGATGTAGAAATAGCCCTGGCCACAATGCCAATGGATTTCGATATCTACAATTTCCCGGCATCAATTCACCGCCGGGCCAAAGAGATCGTCCAGAAGAAAGAAAGTCCGTTCAAGGAATGGTCTGCAGCGCTGCGCAAGGTTGCAGGCATCCTGGATTATTCCCGCGCCGCCATTTTTGCCCTTATTCGTGGCGCCACCAGCGATATTCATCATTTCCCGGTAAGTCTGCAGACCTATATCAATGCGAACCTGACCGAGCATAAGTATGACGCCCCTTCTGCTGAGACGCTTGAAAAAGCTGGTCATGTTTCATCTGACGCCGTCACTCTGGACGCTGTGAAAAAGGCTATCGATGGAGATGAAGGTGTGCCTGACCTGGAAACTCTCCCAACTGATTTTCAGGTAATTGGCACCGAACTGGTGAAAGAAGCTCAAAAGAAACGCCCTGACGCTAATCAGGTTCTGGCCGCCGAACGTGGCGAATATGTCGAAGGCATCAGTGACCCCACGGATCCGAAGTGGATAACCGAAGACCTGACCAAACCCAAACAGCCTGAAGTTTCAAACATGGGCAATGGTGTTTTTTCGATTGATGGTCTGATGGATAGCAAGCCAGCACCAGCACCAGCACCAGCACCAGCACCAGCACCAGCATTTTCTATCGTGGACCAGGCGCGCCAGCGCGCTGCAGAAGAAAAATTACATCCAGCTAATTCCGGGGAAACCACCAGCGATGTGCAGATGGAAACGGCTCAGCCGGTCAAAAACGAAAATGATAATGCGGTATCAGCAGGCGAAGGCGCTGATGAGCCTCCTGCGCAAACAACTGCCGTGAACATGAGCAAAATACTGGCTGAACGCTGCCCGGATCTTACCGCCGAAGTGCTGAAAAGCCAGGTTTCCGAGAGTGCTCATAGCGATGAAGAGGAAGTGGCTGAACAAGCAGCGCCAGCATGGCCGGAGTATTTCGAGCCTGGTCGATATGAAGGCGTGCCAAATGAGATCTACCACGCCGCTAACGGTATCAGCTCCACGATGGTTAAAGATGCACGGGTATCGCTGATGTATTTCGAGGCGCGCCACGTATCCAAAACCATCCAGAAGGTGCGCTCTCCTGTTTTGGATATGGGCAATCTGGTGCATGCACTGGCGCTGCAGCCTGATCAGCTGGAAAAAGAATTCAGTATCGAGCCGGAAATTCCGGAAGGCGCCTTCACCACGACGGCGACGATCCGCGCATTTATCGATGAATACAACAACGGGCTTCCGGTTTTGCTCAGCGCAGAGGACATCAAGAGATTCCTGGAGGAATACAACGCGAACCTGCCCGCCCAGGTTCCCTTGGGTACATCAGTTGAAGAAACCGGCCAAGGTTATATGTCTTTACCTGCTGAGTTCCAGCGCATTGAAGACGGTCAGAAGCAAACCGCCACCGCAATGAAGGCCTGCATCAAAGAATACAACGCCACCCTGCCCGCCCAGGTGAAAACCAGCGGTGGCCGCGATGTCTTACTGGAACAGCTGGCGCTTATTAATCCTGACATGGTTGCTCAGGAAGCACAGAAGGCGCAGCCCCTGAAAGTCTCTGGCACAAAGGCCGATCTGATTCAAGCCGTGAAATCGGTAAAACCGGATGCCGTGTTTGCCGACGAGCTGCTGGATGCATGGCGCGAGAACCCGGAAGGAAAAGTGCTGGTTACCCGCCAGCAGCTGGCTACGGCACTGGCCATTCAGAAAGCACTGTTGAATCACCCTACCGCCGGCAAGTTGTTGACGCACCCGAGCCGTGCCGTCGAGGTGAGCTATTTCGGCATTGATGAGGAAACCGGGCTGGAAGTTCGCGTGCGCCCTGACCTTGAAATAGACATGGGCGGCCTGCGCATTGGTGCGGACCTGAAAACCATCAGTATGTGGAACATTAAGCAGGAAGGCCTGCGCGCGAAGCTGCACCGGGAAATCATCGAGCGCGATTACCACCTGAGCGCGGCTATGTACTGCGAAACCGCAGCCCTTGACCAGTTCTTCTGGATATTCGTCAACAAAGACGAGAACTACCACTGGATCGCCATCATCGAGGCATCCGAAGAACTGCTGGAACTCGGCATGCTGGAATATCGCAAAGCAATGCGTGCCATCGCGAACGGTTTCGACACTGGCAAATGGCCGGCGCCGATTACCGAAGACTACACCGAAGAACTTAACGATTTTGATATGCGCCGTCTCGAAGCGCTGCGCGTACAGGCATAAGGGGGAACAGTCATGGAAAACACTAACATTGTTACAGCCGAACAGCAGGCACCAAACACCATTTCAGCTAGCAACGCGATCTTTAACGTTCAGGCTCTCGGTCAGTTAACTGCTTTCGCAAACCTTATGGCTGATTCACAAGTGACTGTGCCAGCTCACCTTGCAGGTAAGCCAGCCGATTGCATGGCCATCGTTATGCAGGCTATGCAGTGGGGCATGAATCCCTATGCAGTCGCGCAAAAAACGCATCTGGTAAACGGTGTGCTCGGATATGAAGCCCAGCTCGTCAACGCGGTAATCGCCAGTTCCAGCGCTATTAACGGTCGATTTCATTATCGCTACGGCGGCGACTGGGAACGTTGCACAAGGACGCAGGAAATTACCAGGGAAAAACACGGTAAAAATGGGAAATACAGCGTTACAGAACGGGTGCGCGGCTGGACTGATGAAGACGAAATCGGGTTATTCGTCCAGGTCGGCGCGATTCTGCGCGGTGAATCAGAAATCACCTGGGGGGAGCCACTTTATCTCTCTGGAGTCGTCACACGTAATTCTCCTTTGTGGGTTTCTAACCCGAAACAGCAGATCGCTTATCTGGGCGTCAAATACTGGGCACGGCTGTATTGCCCGGAAGTCATCCTGGGTGTTTACAGCCCGGATGAAGTTGAACAAAGGACCGAGCGAGAAATAAACCCGGCGCCGGCGCAAAGAATGTCTGTCGCAGAGATCACCAGCGGAACAGACATCACCACCAGCGCGCAGGATTCAGCTCTCAATATTGATTCCCTGGCAGATGATTTCCGTGACCGCATTGAGCGCGCCGAATCGGTCGATGCAGCAAAAGCCATCAGGGCGGATCTGGATAAAGAGAAAGCTGTGTTGGGCACTGTTCTTTTCACCGAACTGAAAGGTAAAGCCGTGCAGCGTTATTTCATGGTAGACGCCCGAAACAAAGTTGAGGCCGCGATCAACTCTCTACCTAATCCCGGAGAACCGGAAGCCGTCGAACTGTTCGCTAAAGCTGAAGGCATTCTCAACGGCGCGAAACGCCACCTCGGTGATGAACTGTATGACCAGTTCCGCATCGCCCTGGACGACATGAAACCGGAATACGTGGGTTAACCAGATTGGGAGGGGAAACTCTCCCGATAAAGGAATGTATATGCGATTGATTAACCGAAGCAGACACTCCCCTCTGGGCCGCCAAGCGTGCGATGCGGCACTGGCAAAACACGTTGAGCTTTATGGAGCCTACGGGCGACAGAAAACAAAGAGAACTTATACGGTGGTGGTTCAAGGCTCAAAGATCACTGTAGAAGTTGTTAACAGAAAAAGTAGCTATGTGGCCACAGCCATGAGCTGCGCGCGCCGGCTACACCATCTGCCTGGACAATGTAACTAAGGGGTTTTTATGACTAATACATCTCATAAATCAGATGAAATTTTGATAACCGATGACGTTCTGTCCAGATACAAAATATCGCGCAGCACACTTTATTTCTGGAGCACCCCATCCCGGATGCCCTCTTACTTTGCTCAGCCATTCCCGCAGCCTAAAATAAATGGCAGCCCTAAAAGGTGGAGACTTTCAGACTTGTTGGCCTGGGAAGATAACGTGGGGATCAAACCAGAGGCTGACCAACCAGCTTCTCAAGGTGATCCTGCCAAACAGCAAGCCAGTGACGCTGATCATCCAGATAATCATGCAGGTTATAACGTGCCATGACACCTGCCATATGATGGCCAAGCAGTTTTTCCACAACATGTGGCGGCGCACCTAATTCAGAAAGGCGTGTCGCCACTGTTCGCCTGAGGTCATGGAGAGACCAGGGCTTCATGCCTGTTTTAGCTATAATCTGAGCAGAAAACAGAGCGACGTTTGGTTGTAGTGGCGGTCTGTCATCTTCTGGCCCTCTGTAGCGTGACAGTGTCACAACGTGTTTTGAAACTGACGTTTCCTTCTCTGCTAACATCATTCTTACTACTGCCTCGGGAAGTGCCCTTCTGACCGATTTCCCGGTTTTATAATCGCTTGCCGGAATGGTCCACGTTTGCTCATGAAAATCGAACCACTCCCATCTTGCTGTCCTGATCTCCGTACTCCGGCAGCCAGTCATGATGAGAAACTTCATTATCAGCTGTTGTCTGTACTTCAATTTAGGAAGGATATTCCAAACTGTTTTGATTTCCTCATCACTCAATCTGCGATCTTTGACGGATGCTGTGAGACCTACGTCAGAGCGCCTAAGGCTCTCAATTGGGTTCACATTAATTACCCCTCGATTGGAGCAAAAACGGAACGTACGCTGCATCAGCCCAAGCATCTGACCAGTGACAACTCTTCGCCCCATGCCATCAAAAAGGTTAAGCCAGTGCGCTTTAGTGGTCTGATCAACAATCATGTTCCCCAGCACAGGCGCTATATGGTTATTGAAGTCCCGTCGGTTAACCTTGATTTTCACAAGACCTTCGGGGATGCAGTAATACTTTTCCCAGTAACCGAAAGCCTCTTTAACGGTGAGCGCTTCGACTTTTTTCTGTTTCTCCAGAACTGTTTGCCGTCTCGGATCGAGTCCTTCTGTCAACCAGGCCCTGAACTGCTGTCTACGTTCGCGAGCTTGAGATAAGGAGGTGGTGGGATAATCGCCAATCGTTAGCTGAGCGGCTTTCCCGTTCCATCTGTAGCGGTAAAAGAATGTTATACTGCCGGAAGTAGACAACCGGACATTCAGACCATGGGCGTCCGATATGACCTCGATCTGGTCTCTCTTTTTGCCAAGAGCTTTTCTTAATTTTGTGTCGGTAAGCAATGTGTACACTCCGGAAGATGATATACACATCAGTGTACACATTTTGGTTAAATTGATAACCTTCAAATCAATGCAGAACACACAAAATTAAAGCACTCAATGCTGGCAAGGTGTTGGTATTAGCGGGATTTTTGAAAAGACTTAAAGCATGACTAACAAACTTAAAACGGATTCATATGCCCTACGATAGCGTTTATCTGGAAAAGCGTCCGCCCGGCGCGCTGCGCACCGTATGGCGTAAATTCTATGGTGACACCACGGCGATGATCGGCCTGTACGGCTGCGCGGGCCTGTTGCTGCTCTGCGTCTTCGGCGGCTGGTTCGCCCCCTATGGTATTGATCAGCAGTTCCTTGGCTATCAGTTGCTGCCGCCGTCCTGGTCGCGCTATGGCGAAGTGTCCTTCTTCCTGGGAACCGATGACCTGGGCCGCGATGTGCTGAGCCGGCTGCTGAGCGGCGCGGCGCCGACCGTCGGCGGGGCTTTTGTCGTCACCCTCGGTGCGACGCTGTTTGGCCTGGTGCTGGGCGTGATTGCCGGGTCGACTCACGGCCTGCGCTCGGCAGTGATGAACCATATCCTGGATACCCTGCTCTCTATTCCCTCGCTGCTGCTGGCGATTATCGTCGTCGCCTTTGCCGGGCCGCACCTCAGCCATGCGATGTTCGCCGTCTGGCTGGCGCTGCTCCCGCGCATGGTACGTTCAGTCTACAGCCTGGTCCACGATGAGCTGGAGAAAGAGTACATCATCGCCGCCCGCCTCGATGGAGCCTCGACGCTGAACATTCTGCTGTTCGCCATCCTGCCCAATATTGCCTCTGGCCTGGTGACCGAGATCACCCGCGCCCTGTCGATGGCCATTCTGGATATTGCCGCGCTGGGCTTTCTTGATCTCGGCGCCCAGCTGCCTTCGCCGGAATGGGGAGCCATGCTGGGCGATGCGCTGGAGCTTATCTATGTCGCACCGTGGACTGTGATGCTGCCCGGGGCCGCGATTATGCTCAGCGTACTGCTGGTCAACCTGCTGGGCGACGGTATTCGCCGGGCGATCATTGCCGGGGTACAATAATGCCGTTACTCGATATTCGTCACTTAACTATCGAATTTAGAACCAACGAAGGTTGGGTGAAAGCCGTCGATCGCGTCAGTCTGACCCTGACTGAAGGCGAGATCCGCGGCCTGGTGGGCGAATCCGGCTCCGGGAAAAGCCTTATTGCCAAAGCTATCTGCGGGGTGACCAAAGACAACTGGCGGGTCACCGCCGACCGCATGCGCTTCGATGACATCGACCTGCTGCGACTGTCGAACCGCGAGCGGCGGAAACTGATCGGCCATAACGTGTCGATGATTTTTCAGGAGCCGCAGTCCTGTCTTGATCCCTCTGAGCGCATCGGCCAACAGCTGATTCAGAGTATCCCCGGCTGGACCTACAAGGGGCGCTGGTGGCAACGGCTGGGCTGGCGTAAGCGCCGGGCCATCGAGCTGTTGCACCGCGTCGGCATTAAAGATCACAAAGATGCCATGCGCAGTTTCCCCTATCAGTTGACCGAGGGCGAGTGCCAGAAGGTGATGATTGCCATCGCCCTGGCCAACCAGCCGCGCCTACTGATCGCCGATGAACCGACCAACGCCATGGAGCCAACGACTCAGGCGCAGATTATCCGCCTGCTGACGCGGCTCAATCAGAACAACAACACCACCATTTTGCTGATCAGCCACGATCTGCAGATGCTCAGCAAATGGGCGGATAAAATCAACGTCATGTACTGCGGGCAGACGGTGGAGAGCGGGCCCAGCGAAGAGCTGGTCACCCTGCCGCATCACCCCTATACCCAGGCGTTAATCCGCGCGATCCCGGATTTTGGCAGCGCCATGCCGCATAAAAGCCGCCTCAACACCCTGCCAGGGGCGATCCCTCTGCTGGAGCAGCTGCCCATCGGCTGCCGTCTGGGGCCGCGCTGCCCTTACGCCCAGCGCGAGTGTATCGAAACGCCGCGTCTTACCGGGGCGCGCAACCATCTGTACGCCTGTCATTTCCCGCTGAACATGGAGAAAGAGTGAAATGGTCGAAACATTGCTGGAAGTTCGCCAACTCAGTAAGACCTTTCGCTACCGCACCGGCTGGTTTCACCGCCAGACGGTGGAGGCCGTCAAGCCGCTGAGTTTTACCCTGCGTGAACGCCAGACGCTGGCGATTATCGGCGAGAACGGCTCCGGGAAATCCACCCTCGCCAAGATGCTGGCGGGCATGGTGGAACCCACCAGCGGCGAGCTGTTGATCGACGACCATCCGCTGACTTTCGGGGACTACTCCTACCGCAGCCAGAAGATTCGTATGATCTTTCAGGATCCGTCGACCTCACTGAACCCGCGCCAGCGCATCTCGCAGATCCTCGATTTTCCACTGCGGCTGAATACCGACCTCGACGCCGAGGCGCGGCAAAAGCAGATTATCGACACGCTGCGCATGGTCGGTCTGCTGCCGGACCACGTCAGCTATTACCCCCATATGTTGGCGCCCGGGCAGAAGCAGCGTCTCGGCCTCGCCAGGGCGCTGATCCTGCGCCCGAAGGTCATCGTCTGCGATGAGGCGTTGGCCTCGCTGGATATGTCGATGCGCTCCCAGCTCATCAATCTGATGCTGGAGCTGCAGGAGAAACAGGGCATCTCCTATATCTATGTCACTCAGCACCTGGGAATGATGAAGCACATCAGCGATCAAGTGCTGGTGATGCATAACGGCGAAGTGGTCGAGCGCGGCAGCACTGCCGATGTGCTGGCCTCACCGCTGCACGACCTGACCCGACGCCTGATCGCCGGCCACTTCGGTGAAGCTCTCACCGCTGATGCCTGGCGCAAAGACGGGAAATAGCCCCGTCTCACTTATCTCGCTGGTGACGTCATGCCGGCGCGTGGCCAGCGTTCCGCTTGAGGATAGCCACTGCGCTGGCGATGTCCGGTGCCAGCCAGCGATCCTCCTCCCAGCCAGGCACGCTTTGGCGCAGCAGATCGCGCGCCCGACGCGTACCCGCCGCCAGCGTCTGCGGCTCGTGAAAATCGAGCCCCTGGGCCGCGAGTAAATATTCGATACCCAGGATCTGATAGAGGTTGCCGAGCAGGCGCTGTAGTTTCAGCGCAGCACTGGTACCCAGGCTTAAATGATCCTCCTGCAAAGCGGAGGTAACAAAATTATCCAGCACCGCCGGCTGCGCCAGCTGCTTATTTTCCGCGCACAGCGACGCGGCGACGTACTGGGCAATCATCATGCCTGAATTCACCCCGGGTCGGGCGACCAGAAACGCTGGCAAGCCGCTCACCAGAGGATTCACCAGCCGGTCAAGACGTCGTTCGGCGATAGCGCCCAGCTCAGCCATGGCAATAGCCAGCAAATCGCAGGCCATTGCCACCGATTCACCATGGGGATGCGCCTGGGACACCACCCGCCACTGCTCAAGGGTGCCCAGGATTAGAGGATTATCGGTACAGGCGTTAAGTTCGATATTTATCTGCGTCTGCGCATGGCTAAACTGATCGCGGCAGGCGCCATGCACCTGAGGCATCGAGCGGAGACTCAGCGCATCCTGGGTGCGAAGACCTTCGCTTTCGGCCAGCAGACGGCTGCCCGCCAGCAGCTCACGCAGCCGCTGGCCGCTGGTCTGGATCCCGGGACTGGCTTTCAGCGCCAGGATCTCGGCATCAAACGCCACAAGCTGGCCGCGCAGCGCTTCAAAGCTCATCGCCCCGGTCACATCGGCCCAGTTCATTAAGCGCTCGGCGTCGTCTAAGGCCAGGCAGGCCAGGCCGGTCATGCACGGCGTACCGTTGACCAGACTGAGCCCCTCTTTCGCTCCCGGCGCGATGGGCTGCAGATTCAGCTGCGACAGGACCTCTGCCGCAGACCACGTTCGTCCTTGCCATAGCACATCGCCGACTCCCATCAGGGCCAGGCCAATGTGAGCCATATGCGTTAAATAGCCAACCGACCCCTGAGAGGGCACCTGGGGGGTGACGCCATGCTGCAAGAACATCAGCAGTTGCTGCACTATCCCGGCGGAAATACCGGATTTACCGTGGCTGAAATTGGCCACCGCGGCGCACATAATGGCCCGGGTTGGGGCGACCTCCAGCAGCGGCCCCACCCCGCAGGCATGACTGAGCAGCGTATTGCGCGACAGCTGGTGTAACTGCGCTTCCGGCAGCGTAATGTTGCACAGCGCCCCCAGCCCGGTGTTGATCCCATAGGCCACCTGACCGGCGCTAACGATATGCTGGACAATCGCCCGCCCCTGCTCGATACGCGCCCAGGCGCTTTCGCTGAGGCTCAAGATCGCCTCGCCCCGGGCGACACAAGCCACCTCCTGCCAGCGTATCGGTGCATCGCCCCACTGGATCATATTCATACGACCTGTCCTGGCTGTTGATGGCTGGAGATAAATTGCTTAAAGCGCGCGGAACCCTGAGTGCCAAATAGCGCCTCAGGCGCACCGTCGCAGTCAATCGTCCCCTGGTGCATAAATACCACCCGGTTGGAGACATGGCGGGCGAATCCCAGCTCGTGGGTGACCACCAGCATCGTCCGCCCCTCTTCCGCCAGGCTGCGCATGACCTTTAACACCTCGCCGACCAGTTCGGGATCCAGCGCTGAGGTGGGTTCATCAAAGAGCATGACGTCTGGCTCCATCGCCAGCGCGCGGGCTATTGCCACGCGCTGCTGTTGGCCGCCGGAGAGCTGTGCCGGATAGAAATCCTTTCGGTTCAACATCCCCACCCGCTCCAGCAGCTGCTCCGCCTGTTCAATGCAGGTCCGTTTATCCCGTTTGAGCACATAATGCGGCCCCTCAATGACATTCTGCAGGACCGTCATATGCGACCACAGGTTAAAACTTTGAAAGACCATCCCCAGCCGCGAACGCAGGCGCTCTATCTGCCGGGGATTCGCCGCCAGCCGATGCCCGCGGGCGTGGTGCTTCATTTCAATCGTCTCGCCACCGACGCTGACCACCCCGGCATCGGGCGTTTCCAGCAGATTAATGCAGCGCAGCAGCGTACTTTTACCGGAGCCGCTGGCGCCGAGGATCGAAATGACATCGCCCTGCCGGGCCTGGATGGTGATCCCCTTCAGGACATCCAGGGAGCCAAAGGACTTATGAATATCGCTGACCGATAAGGTCACCGGACGTGAATCGAGCATCTTACTCTCCTTTGGTTATCGGCTTGAGCGACACGGTCGCCGGGTTTTGCCGGGTATGCGGCGTTAATCGCCGTTCTAGCAGGGCGTACAGCTGCACAATAATGAAATTAAGCAGCAAATAGATGGCCGCCGCGCAGAGGAATACCTCCATCGTCCGGTAGGTACGCTGAATAATCTGTTGCGCCACCCCGGTGACGTCCCAGACGGTCACCAGGCTTGCCAGCGCCGTCGACTTGACCAGCAGAATGGCCTCCGTGGAGTAGGCTGGCAGTGCATAACGTAGCATCACCGGGGCAATGATCCGCCGCAACAACAGCCAGCGCGACATGCCGCAAGCCTGACCAGCTTCAATCTGACCCGGCGGTATCGCCAGCAACCCGCCGCGAAGAATTTCCGCGGTGTAGGCCGCTGTACAGAGCGCCAGCGCCAGAACGGCGCAGATAAAGGGTTCGCGCAGCAGCGGCCACAGGAAACTGTGACGGATCACCCCAAACTGACCCAGCCCGTAATAAATGAGAAACAGCTGGATCAGCAATGGCGAACCGCGAAAGATCAGGATATAGCCTTTGGCGAAACCGCTAGCCAGCGGCCAGTGGCTCATTCGCAGCGCTAAAACGCCGAGGGCCAGTACGCCGCCGAGGATAAAAGAGCAAATAAAGAGCCCCAGCGTCACCGGCAGCGCCGCGCCGAGCTTCAATAACGTCTCACCGAGGAAGGCAAAATCGATAAACATACGGGCTCCTTACGCCTGCGCGGCGCTGCGACGCAGCCAGGCGCGGTTGAGATGGCTCTCCGCCCGGGTAAACGCGCGGTTAGAGAGCAGCGTCAGGATCAGATAACAGCCGCCGCCGATCAGATAGAACAGGAAATAATCGCGGGTCGAGCCAGCGGCAATCTGGCTGGCGCGCATCAGCTCAACGATGCCGGTCACCGATACCAGCGCCGAATCTTTGAGGCTCATTTGCCACACGTTGGATAACCCAGGCAGCGAATAACGGATAATCTGCGGCAACAGAATGCGCTGCAGGATCCGCCAGCGCGGCATGCCGATAGCGGTAGCCGCCTCCACTTCACCGGGCATCAGCGCCAGGCGAGCAGCACGGTAGACTTCCGCCTGATACGAGGAGGAGATCAAACCAATCGCCAGGGCGCCAATCAGAAAGGGCGGAACCTCAATAAAACCGTCAGCGCTAAACAGTCGCCCCACCCATGAAATCATCCCTGAGCCGCCAAAATAGAACAGGTAGATCACCAGTAACTCAGGGATACCGCGGAATACTACCGACCAGGCGGCGCCAAACCAGCGCGCTGGCGCATGCCGGGACAGCTTTGCGGCGGCAATGACGCCGCCTACCCCGGCACCGACGGCCAGCGCGGCGAGCGACAGCAGCAACGTGGTCAGCGTGGCACTGAGGATCAGCGTCCCCCACCCGTTTTCACCAAAACTCAGAAGATTCAACATGAGAGCCTCACTCAGGGGGTAACGTCGCTTTTAAACCATTTCTCGCTCAGTTTTTTTACCGTCCCATCGGCCAGCGCCGCCTGAATGGCGCTATCCAGTTTCGCTTTGAGATCGGGATCAGTGAGGCGCACGCCCATCGCCTCACCGCCTCCCCAGATCGGCCCGCTCATCAGCGGACCGCTCAATGCCAGATTGTTATTCTCCGGTCGCGACAGGGTGGTGTTGGCAAAGGTAATATCATCAAACACCGCATCGATGCGCTCAGCCTGCAGGTCGAGGATCGCATCCGCTGAGTTGTTATATTCCCTGATGTCAGCGATATCCTTGAAATACTTATCAATAAACGGGGTGTACACGGTGCCGGAAGCGATGCCGATAGTTTTCCCTTTCAACGCCGCGCGCAGAGGCGCAATCGCCGCCTGAATCTCTTTCTCATCATCATGAAGCTTGACCGTCGGAGACGGAGGGAGCAGCGACCCTTTTACCGCAATGAAAGAGGCCGGCGTGGCAGCGTAGGCCTGGGTAAACGCCACGACCTTCGATCGCTCCGGGGTGACGACAATAGCGTCCATGATCACGTCATATTTTCCGGCGTTAAGTCCGGCAATCATGCCATCCCAGTTCTGTACCACCAGCTTGCATTCGATCTGCATCCGCTGGCATAAATTCGCCATGAGCTCAGGTTCGAAGCCGCTCAACTTCCCTCCGGGAAGCGTCAGGTTCCAGGGTTCATAGCCGCCTTCCGTAGCGATGGTGATTGATTTCCACTCTTTAGCGTATGTTGAGCCACCAGACAGCAGTAGCCCCGAAAACAGGGTGACCAGGCAGGCCTGGCGGAAAGTAATACGCTGTTGCATTTTCATTCTCCCGATCGCGTTTTGTCATGATGGCTCTGGTCACTGCGATAAGATAATTCGTAGATGACTGCTCATGTATATACAAGCATTGACAAACCCACACACGCGCTCGATGATGGATTTGTGAGCCCTGTTGTAAATAATTTGTAAGCATGTTGCGACACGCTTGTAACAAAAACCATCCACCCTCTGAATTCCGCCGAGCAGACCATGATCTTTTTTTTTGATATCGCCACCTTACCCATCACGCCGTGGAAGAACGGTGCCGGTGCCACCCGGGAAATTATCGCCGTTCCTTCCACAGACGCCCCCTTTCTCTGGCGAGCCAGCATCGCCACTCTGCAGGCGGATGGTCCTTTTTCCCCCTTCCCCGGCGTCGATCGGGTGATCACCCTGCTGGCGGGACAACCGCTACGACTGTGCGGCGAGGACATCGACCATCCGCTGACGCTCTGGCAGCCGTGGGCGTTCCCCGGCGAATGGGCGCTGTCCAGCGTCGGGATCGTTGAGCCAGGGCTGGACTTCAATATCATGACCCAGCGCGGACGTGCCTCGGCGAGAGTAAAGGTGATAAACGACCAGCAACGCCCTGCTACTGAGGGAGTCGCTTATGTTCTTCAGGGCGAGTGGGATCTGGCCGGGCAGCGAAGCGCGGCCGGCAGCGGTCTCTGCTGGCGCGGTGAATCCCCTGGCGAGCTGCAGCCCCTCAGTGCCAACGGGTGTCTGCTGCTGGCGGAGATCGCGCTCAAATAATCATCAGAAGAGAGAGTATACTGGAGCTATCGCGATACGCTTTTGCTCCGCACGCCGCGGGCGCGGCTGAAAAATATCGTGACACAAGGGGTCGTCAGTGGGATATAATTCCCGGCTAAATTTGAGTTATTTTGAAATAACAATGTTAACGTTATGATTGTTAAAGTAAAAATAAGCAATAACGATAAGGATTAAAGCTATGGGTTTTCTTTCCGGTAAGCGCATTTTGATCACTGGCGTCGCCAGCAAACTGTCCATCGCCTACGGTATTGCGCAAGCAATGCACCGCGAAGGCGCGGAACTGGCATTCACCTATCAGAATGAAAAACTGAAAGGTCGCGTAGAAGAATTTGCTGCCGCGCTGGGTTCTGACATTGTGCTGCCGTGCGACGTTGCTGAAGATGAGAGCATCACCGCGCTGTTCACCGAGCTGGAAAAAGTCTGGCCGAAATTCGATGGTTTCGTCCACTCTATCGGTTTTGCCCCGGCTGACCAGTTAGACGGCGACTACGTTGACGTTGTCACCCGCGACGGCTTTAAAATCGCGCACGACATCAGCGCCTACAGCTTCGTGGCGATGGCCAAAGCCTGCCGCAGCATGCTGAACCCGGGCTCTGCTCTGCTGACGCTCTCCTACCTGGGCGCAGAGCGCGCGATCCCGAACTACAACGTAATGGGTCTGGCCAAAGCCTCTCTGGAAGCTAACGTCCGCTATATGGCTAACGCCATGGGTCCGGAAGGCGTTCGCGTCAACGCCATCTCTGCCGGTCCGATCCGTACGCTGGCTGCTTCTGGCATTAAAGATTTCCGTAAAATGCTGGCGCACTGCGAAGCGGTCACCCCGATCCGTCGCACCGTCACCATTGAAGATGTGGGCAACAGCGCAGCCTTCCTGTGCTCTAACCTGTCCGCGGGTATCTCCGGTGAAGTCGTTCACGTTGACGGCGGGTTCAATATCGCCGCCATGAACGAGCTGGAACTGAAGTAAGTTCTTTCCCTCCTCACCCCGGTGAGGAGGGTTCTTCCTTCCCCCCATCCCTTACGCTCCCCCTGTTATTCCAATCGGCTATTTGTTAGCACGTATCAATATTTTCTCCTGCTTCCGGGTTACGCCAGGATAGTTCTGCATAAACGATCCGCGGAACGGCGGTTCGCCACATACCGAACAAGGAAAGCCCATGGAGCCACGCCGCGTGAATGGCAAAAACCACTGGTATCACGAAACCCAGTCAACAATCTGCCCGGTGGATGTTCTACCGCTTGTCCCTGAAGCCGCCCATGTTGAAGACCGCTTTTTGCTGGACCTGACGCTGCCGGAAGCCTGGCTACACATCCACGCAGGCTGGCTGCACCCCGCTCGCCAGCTGGCAGAGCGGTTGTTTCCCGACCAGGTGGCGGTGAGTCGCCTGCAGACCTTTACCGCCTACGATCGCCTGAGCACCGCGCTGACTGTCGCCCAGGTTTATGGTGTCCAGCGGTTGTGTAACCACTATGCCGCCCGCCTGGCTCCCCTCCCTGGCCCTGACTCTTCGCGCGAGAGCAACCGTCGCCTGGCGCAGATCACTCAGTATGCTCGTCAGCTCGCCAGTTCGCCCTCCGTCATTAACGCCCTCTCGCGCAGCCAGCTGGACGAAGTGGGTTTAACCAGCCGGGATATTATCCTGATCAACCAGATTATCGGTTTCGTGGGCTTCCAGGCCCGGGCGATTGCCGTCCTGCAGGCGGCGCTGGGCTATCCGGTGCGCTGGATCCCCGGCATGCCTCAGCAAGAGGAGGCCCCTGCCGAACTGTTCACCGCGCCACCAGGAGAGTGGCAGAGCGACCTTGAGGATCCCGATCTGCAGTATGCCGATGATGAGCGCCAGCGGCGCATCGCCGGCTGGCAGTCGCTGCCCGGTCTGGGTGAGCTGGCCCCACTGCTGGCCTGCGACCCACCGTTGTTCACGCCTCTGGAGACCTTGATCCGCCAGCTCAGCACGGATGATACCTTTGGCCCGCAGGTCGCCTTACTCGCGGCGCGCACCAATGGCAGCCCCACCTGTTTTGACGCCTGGCTCCCCCACTGGCAGGGTGAAGAGGAGTTCGCCAGTCATCTGCGGGAGGGCGACCAGGCCCTCCATCACTGGCTCCAGCAGCATCCTCAGTCCCGGTCTCTCGTGACCGCGGTGCAGCTGTTAACCCGCTCGCCGGACCGGTTTAGCGCCGCCCAGTTAACGCCCCTCGCGGAATATGGACTCTCTGCGGAACAAGCGATCGATCTGTTGACCTGGAGCGGGCTGTGCGGATGGATGAATCGTCTGAAAATCGCCCTCGGCAATGTGCGTCAGCAGACGTAAATTGCTGAAACAGCGCTTGCTGCGGCAGGCATATTCGCGTAAAAATGTCAGCCGCTCTTTTAGCCACGAAAATACCTAATTATGTTTCAGGATAACCCGCTGCTAGCGCAGCTTAAACAGCAACTGCATTCCCAGACGCCGCGCGCGGAAGGGGTCGTTAAGGGCACGGAAAAGGGCTTTGGCTTCCTCGAAGTGGACGCTCAGAAGAGCTACTTCATTCCGCCGCCGCAGATGAAAAAAGTGATGCATGGCGACCGTATCGTCGCGGTGATCCATTCTGAAAAAGATCGCGAAAGCGCCGAACCAGAAACCCTGGTTGAGCCGTTCCTGACCCGTTTCGTCGGTAAAGTCCAGAAGAAAGACGATCGCCTCGCTATCGTTCCTGACCATCCGCTGCTGAAAGATGCCATTCCCTGCCGCGCCGCCCGTGGCGTTGAGCATGATTTCAAACAGGGTGACTGGGCCGTCGCCGAGATGCGCCGTCATCCGTTAAAAGGCGACCGCGGGTTTTACGCGGAGCTGACCCAGTTCATCACCTTCAGCGACGATCACTTCGTCCCCTGGTGGGTAACCCTGGCGCGCCATAACCTCGAAAAAGAAGCGCCGGACGGCGTGGCCACGGAAATGCTCGATGAAGGGCTGACGCGCCGCGATTTAACCGCTCTCGACTTCGTCACTATCGACAGCGCCAGCACCGAAGATATGGACGATGCGTTGTACGTCGAATCCACTGCTGATGGCAAACTGCTGCTGACGGTCGCCATTGCTGACCCGACCGCCTGGATTGCCGAAGGTAGCAAGCTGGATAAGGCCGCAAAAGTGCGCGCCTTTACCAACTATCTGCCGGGCTTCAATATTCCAATGCTGCCGCGCGAGCTGTCAGACGACCTGTGCTCCCTGCGCGCTAACGAAGTGCGCCCGGTGCTGGCCTGCCAGATGACTCTGGCGGCCGATGGCACCATCGAAGACAACATCGAGTTCTTTGCCGCCACCATCGAGTCGAAAGCCAAGCTGGCCTATGACGATGTCTCTGACTGGCTGGAAGGCCGCGGCAGCTGGCAGCCGGGCAGCGACGCGATCGCGCAGCAAATTACACTGTTGAAGGACGTGTGCCAGCGTCGTAGCGAATGGCGTCAGACCCATGCGCTGGTGTTCAAAGACCGTCCGGACTACCGTTTCGTTCTTGGCGAAAAAGGCGAAGTGCTGGATATCGTCGCGGAACCACGTCGCATTGCCAACCGTATTGTCGAAGAGTCGATGATCGCCGCCAACATCTGTGCCGCCCGCGTTCTGCGCGACAAGCTCGGCTTCGGCGTTTATAACGTCCATACCGGCTTCGACCCGGCGAATACCGAACAGCTGGCGGCGCTGCTGAAAACCCACGACGTGCACGTCGACCCGACGGAGGTGCTGACGCTGGAAGGGTTCTGCAAGCTACGCCGGGAACTGGACGCCCAGCCGACCGGATTCCTCGACAGCCGCATCCGCCGCTTCCAGTCGTTTGCGGAAATCAGCACCGAGCCGGGCCCGCACTTTGGCCTCGGCCTTGAGGCCTATGCCACCTGGACCTCGCCGATCCGTAAATATGGCGACATGATCAACCACCGTCTGCTGAAGGCCATCATCAAAGGCGAGACCATTGCGCGCCCGCAGGATGATGCCACCGTACAGATGGCGGAGCGCCGTCGTCTTAACCGGATGGCAGAGCGCGACGTCGCCGACTGGCTGTATGCCCGTTTCCTCAACGATAAAGCCGGGACCGATACCCGTTTTGCGGCGGAGATCATCGACATCAGCCGCGGCGGGATGCGCGTGCGCCTGGTGGACAATGGCGCGGTCGCCTTTATTCCGGCCCCCTTCCTCCACGCCGTTCGCGACGAACTGGTGTGCAGCCAGGAGAACGGCACCGTGCAGATCAAGGGCGAGGTGGTCTACAAAGTGACTGACGTTATCGATGTCACCATCGCCGAAGTCCGCATGGAAACCCGCAGCATTATTGCGCGTCCGGCAGTCTGACGCCTCTTCACAGCGGTTCCTCCGGGAACCGCTGCTTCTTTCCTCTCCATCCTGCTATTTCCGTCGCACCGATTAAGGTTGTGCGTTTTTTTCGCTTCTCTTTTTCATCCATTTTTAGCATCATTGATTTCATTCGTTTTTGTTACCAGGATAATGCCATGTCAGATGTGAATGCCCACCTGCTCGCCCAACGTATCGATACCGTGCTGGATATTCTGGTTGCCGGTGATTACCACTCTGCGATCCATAATCTGGAAATCCTCAAAGCGGAGCTGCTGGCACTGGCGGCGGACGATGCTGAGCAAAAAAACCAGCCCAAGGCTCCCTGGGAAATCTGATTATCGCCCATGCCGCAACCGGTGACTCATACCGGTTGCTCGCCATATAGCCCCCTAACAGTGATGTTGCTATGAACGCCCGACAACAAAGTATTTTGCAAGTGGTCATTGATAAAGGCCGGATGAGCGTCGCCGATCTGGCGAAGATGACCGGTGTCTCAGAGGTCACCATTCGCCAGGATCTGAATCTGCTGGAAAAGCAGAGCTATTTGCGCCGCACCCATGGCTATGCAGTCCCACTGGACAGTGAAGATGTTGAAACCCGCATGATGACCCATTTCGCCATTAAACGTGAACTGGCCAGCCGGGCGGCGGCGCTGGTGAGCGCCGGCGAAACGGTATTCATCGAAAACGGCAGCAGCAACGCCCTGCTGGCGCGCACCCTCGCCGAACGCGGCGATATCACCATCATAACCGTCAGCAGCTATATCGCCCATCTGCTGAAAGAGACGCCGGGAGAGGTGATCCTGCTGGGCGGGATTTACCAGAAACGCAGTGAAAGCATGGTGGGCCCGCTGACCCGCCAGTTCATCCAGCAGGTGCATTTCAGCAAAGCCTTCATCGGGATCGATGGCTGGCAGGCAGAAACCGGCTTTACCGGTCGCGATATGATGCGTGCGGATGTGGTTAACGCCGTGCTGGAAAAGCACTGTGAAGCGATTATTCTCAGCGACAGCTCGAAATTCAGCGCGGTTCATCCCTATCCCCTCGGTCCCGCCGGGCGCTTTAACCGCGTTATTACCGACGATCGCCTGCCGGCCGCCTGCCGCGACCAGTTACTGCACAGCGGCCTGACCGTCGATATCGTGCCATACGTCTGATCTTTACCCGCCCCGAGCCATGCCAATGCGCCATTCGGGGCGATATTACGCTCTGAGAGTATTCCGAGCCGCTAATTAAGATTTTTTACCTGACGATACATTTAAAAAAAAGTAAAATTATTATTAGCGATATAACAGGAAGTGACTATCACCTGCGTGATTTTCGTGACACCTGCGCACCCTAACTTCATGGAATTGCCCTAAAGCTGCTATTTCAGGCTATGCTTAAAGGAGCGTAGTATCCATGAATAGATTATTCAGGAGAAAAAATGATGACTTCAACGAGCAAAAAAATGGCTGCCGTCGTTCTGGCTGTCACTGTAGCAATGTCTCTGAGCGCTTGTTCTAACATGTCTAAACGCGACCGTAACACCGCTATCGGTGCTGGCGCCGGCGCCATCGGTGGTGCGGTGTTAACTGACGGTAGCGCACTCGGAACCCTGGGTGGCGCGGCGGTCGGTGGTATTATTGGTCACCAGGTTGGCAAATAATATAATTACCTGACGAAATAAAAGAATAATTCACACGAATTGACTTACGCACGTTAAATCATTCAAGGCCGCGGCATTCACCGCGGCCTTGTTATTTCAGCATTACTTTAATTATTGCCGAAATAGCACTCAGCCACCGGCTAACTTAACCTTCATTCCTTTCGCCTCGAGCAGCGATTTGAGCAAATCCCGTTTGTCACCCTGGATCTCGATCACGCCATCTTTCACCGCACCGCCGCAGCCACATTTCTTTTTCAGCTCTGCAGCCAGGGCGTTCAGCGCGGCATCGTCAGCATCGATGCCGCTAATCAGGCACACGCCTTTGCCCTTGCGACCGCTGGTCTGGCGCTGAATACGAACAATACCATCGCCTTTAGGCCGCACCGGCGCCGGTTTCGCTTCGTCGATACGCCCGGTTTCCGTGGAGTAGACCAGGCGGCTATTGGAATCGCTCATTATGCCTCCTTTGACAACGAGACGTTGATTGCCCGCAGCGTTGCGGCAGGATCGGCCGACTGAGTGACCGGGCGACCAATAACCATATAATCCACCCCCGCCGCCTGGGCCTGCTCGGGGGTCATAATCCGCCGCTGATCCCCAGCCTCGCTCCCCTGCGGACGGATCCCCGGGGTCACCAGCTTAAACGCCTGCCCCAGCTCCTGTTTGAAGCGCACCGCCTCCTGAGCTGAGCACACGACCCCGTCAAGACCACAGCGTTGGGTCAGCGCTGCCAGCTTCGCCGCGTAATCAGCCGGGGATAAGGTAATGCCCAGATCCTGCAGGTCGCTGGCCTCCATGCTGGTGAGTACGGTGACAGCGATCAGCAGCGGAGCCTCTTTACCAAACGGCAGCAGCGCTTCACGCGCGGCGGTCATCATCCGCGCGCCGCCGGAGGCATGGACATTCACCATCCATACGCCGAGTTCGGCCGCCGCCGCCACCGCGCGGGCCGTGGTATTGGGGATATCGTGAAACTTAAGGTCAAGGAACACCTCAAACCCGCGCTGGTGCAGATCGCGAACAAACTGCGGGCCCAACAGGGTGAACATCTCTTTGCCCACCTTCAGGCGGCAGTCTCGCGGGTCGATGCGGTCGACAAATGCCAGCGCTTTATCGCGATTATCATAGTCGAGCGCAACCACAACGGGAGAGGATGTGACAGCGCGGGAAGATGTGATAGCTGTAGACGTCATGACCAGACCTTAGTGTTGATGGGCGCCAGGGCGGCGCAAAAAAGGTAAACGGGCAGCATTCTACCTGTGATGCTAACAAAATAACAGACTGCTGTAGTAGCGCTGGCCGGACGATGGCGCTGCCGGGGCCGCGTCTGGAGAGGAGAAAAACGATGAGTATGTTGTAACTAATGGAGGGATTTTTTTTGACTTTATTGGCCGTCGAGACCGCGAATGGGTTTGATGGTGGCCCACGAGCGGCAGGATGGGCAGTGCCAGTAGAGCGTATGAGCAGTAAAGCCGCATTTCTGGCAGCGATAGCGCGGTTTGCTGCGCACCTGCTCGCCGACCATGTTTCTTAGCACCCCGAGGCTTTCTTTCGCGCGCCCTTCTTCCGCTTCGTTGAGATGGTAGTCCATCAGCTTATGGAAGACGCGCATGGTCGGGTGACGTTCCAGCTGCCGGGTAACGTAGTTTTGCGCGGCTTCGACCCCTTCCCGTTGCTCGAGGATCTGCGCCAGCATCAGTTCAGCGGTGGCCCCGGTGTTCTCATCCACACAACGGCGCAGGAAAACCTCCCACTCTTCGGCTTTACCCAGTTGCTGGTAGCAGGTCTGCAGCATCTCCAGCGTCTCACCGACCAGCTCTTTATCCTGATCAATAACCCGCTCAAGGCTCTCTACCGCTTTGGCGTAATCACCCTTTTCCATCCATACCCGGCCCATCATTATTGAGACCCGGGCGCTGTTGCGGTCTGCTGCGGCGCCTTTCTTCAGCAGCGCCATCGCTTTATCCAGATCGTTGGCCGCCATCTGCTGCAGGGCCAGCTCACACCAGAAATTGGCGATTTCGCCACGATGTTTCTCTTTACCCAGCTTCACCAGCCGTTCAGCGACTTCGATCGCTGACTGCCAGTCGCTGGTCGCCTGGTAGATCTGCAGCAGCTGCTGCAGAGCGCTCAGGCGGAAATCGGTCTCATCCACCAGCTGTTTGAACATATCTTCCGCACGATCGTACAACCCGGCGGCCATATAGTCGCGCCCCAGCTGCTGGACGGCCAGCAGGCGCTGATCGTAGGTTAACGATGCGCTTTCCATCAGGCTCTGATGAATACGGATCGCGCGGTCAACCTCGCCGCGCGAGCGGAACAGGTTACCGAGCGTCAGGTGGGCCTCAACGGTGCCGGTATCCTCTTTCAACATATCAAGGAACAGATCGACGGCTTTATCCTGCTGGTTGCTGAGCAGGAAGTTAACCCCCGCCACGTAATCCCGTGACAGGCGGTTCGCATCGTCCTGTTTGGACTGTTGTGCACTTCTGCGCCCCATGTACCAGCCGTAGGCGGCGGCAACGGGTAAAAGCAGAAACAACAACTCCAGCATAAGAGGTTATTCCTTCACGGCAGGCACGCCTGCGTCGACAGCGACCGGGCTGACGGGGGCAATCTGGTGCTCAAGGCGCTTAATTTTCCGCTCCGCGCGCACCAGCGAGACACGCACCCGCAGCCAGAACAAGCCGCAGATCAGCCAGCCAATGGCAAAGCCTGCGGCGAACAGCACCGCCAGCAGTGTCGAAATGCGGAATTCACCCTGCGCGAGTAAATAGTTGAACGTGACCTGTTGGTCATTCTGCGCCCCCAGCGTCACTGAAATGACGAAGATTGCTAGCACCAGTAAGAAAATGAGTAAATATTTCACATGACTTCCCGTTATGTGGGTTGCGCGAAAAAAAGCCCGCTTTCAGCCCTATAAAGTATCATTTTCGCCGCAGCGGTGGAATGAAAAAGCATGGCAACTGTACAGGATATGCGGTCGGATGCCGCTAAAATCAACATTATTCTGCTTCGGGCATCCGTTTTTTAATATCCTGCGCCTCTTCTCCCGGCGGCGAGAGCGGCCCGCACAGGCGCTGCGTCAACCAGCAGGCCACCGTGACCAACAGCCAGGAGATCAGCGTGGCGACAATGAGATCCAGCGGCCAGTGCATGCCCAGCGCCAGGCGACTGCCCATCACCGCCGTCGCCCATACCAGCAGCACGGCGACCGTGCCCCAACGCCGACGCGGCCACAGCAGCCCGGCGGCCAGCAGCGCCCAGCTGGCGGCGAACATCGTGTGACCCGACGGGAAAGCAAAGCCTGTCTCTTTCTGCCAGTGCTTGCGTAAAAACGGCGGAATGTCCTGCGCCTGCGCCAGCTGGGCATGCACCAGTTTAGCGCGTTCTTTACGCTTCAACGCATAGAATTGCGTCACCGGCACCTGTCTTGAGTTTTCCAGCCAGATGACAAAGGGTCTCGGCTCCTGAACCCGCGCTTTGACCCAGGATTTAACCCCCTGTCCCACCAGGATGGCGGCGGCAAGAATCAGGAACAGGATCAGTGCCGCGCGCAGCCGGTAGCGAAGACACCAGAGAAACCAGCCGCACAGTGCAACATGCGTGATAATTCCCCACGGCTGCGTCACCGTTTCCGTCACCCACCAGAGGGTTTTCAACATAGCAACCGGCAGTCCTGGCTGCCACAGCCAACCAGACAGCCAGACCGTAACAGGCATAACAAGCAGCAGCGCTGCCGCGAGAGCGGTTCGTCGGGCAATCAACAGCATTTTCTCTCCTTCTCCTTGTAGATGAACATCATAGCGGAAAGTAGTTCGTTTGTGCGCTTTCCACGCGGCTAACCGTTCGCGATTAGGAGAACGTCCCGGCCTTGTGGCAAAATAGCGGCAAACAGAAAGCACATTCAGGTGCTGACAGAATCTGGAGAATCACATGCAGCTTAAACGTGTGGCAGAAGCCAAACTGCCAACCCCATGGGGCGATTTCCTGATGGTGGGTTTTGAAGAACTGGCAACCGGACAAGATCATGTCGCGCTGGTGTATGGCGATATCTCGGGGCAGTCGCCGGTCCTGGCCCGCGTCCATTCAGAGTGTTTGACGGGCGATGCCCTGTTTAGCCTGCGCTGTGATTGCGGCTTTCAGCTGGAAGCGGCCCTGTCGCATATCGCCGAAGAAGGTCGGGGGATCCTGCTCTATCACCGCCAGGAAGGACGCAACATTGGTTTATTGAATAAAATCCGCGCCTACGCGCTGCAGGATCAGGGCTACGACACCGTTGAGGCGAACCATCAGCTGGGCTTCGCCGCCGATGAGCGCGACTTCACCCTGTGCGCCGATATGTTCAAACTGCTCAACGTTGAGCAGGTTCGGTTATTAACCAATAACCCGAAAAAAGTGGAAATTCTTACCGAAGCCGGGATCAACATTGTGGAGCGGGTACCGCTGATCGTCGGGCGTAACCCGAAAAATGCTCACTACCTGGATACTAAAGCCGCCAAAATGGGCCATTTGCTGAACAGCAAGCCGGCGGAATAAACCGATTGAATAAAAGAGAAAGGGCCAGCGATGCTGGCCCTTTGTTTTACAGCATATTGCGGATAACGTAGTGCAGGATGCCGTCGTTGCGGTAGTAGGTGAGCTCGGTCGCGGTGTCGATACGGCACCGACAAGGGATCACTTCCTGCGAGCCGTCAGGGCGAGTCAGGGTCACCGGCACCGTAGCGCCAGGCTGAAGCGACTGCAGATTGCTGATATCAATCCGCTCTTCCCCGGTCAACTGCAGCGTTTTACGGGTGACGCCCTGCGGGAACTCCAGCGGCAAAATCCCCATCCCGATCAGGTTGGAACGGTGGATACGTTCGAAGGACTCGGCGATCACCACCCGGATCCCCAGCAGGCGCGGCCCCTTCGCCGCCCAGTCGCGGCTGGAACCTGAGCCATACTCCTTACCGGCAATCACCGCCAGCGGTATGCCTTCCGCTTTATACTGCATCGCCGCATCGTAGATCGCCACCGGTTCGCGGTCCGGCAGATGTCGGGTCATACCGCCTTCCACTCCCGGTACCATTTCGTTACGAATACGGATATTGGCGAAGGTGCCGCGCATCATCACCTCATGGTTACCGCGACGGGAACCATAGGAGTTAAAGTCGCGCCGGGCAACCCCATGCTCCTGCAGATAGCGGCCTGCCGGGCTATCGGCTTTGATGCTCCCCGCCGGCGAAATGTGGTCAGTGGTCACTGAATCGCCCAGCATGGCGAGGATCCGCGCGCCATGAATATCCTCTACCGGCAGCGGTTCGACGCCCATCTCGTCAAAGAACGGCGACAGGCGAATATAAGTCGAGTCCTCCTGCCAGTCATAGGTATCTGACGCCTCCACCTTGATTGCTTTCCACTCCTCGGTACCGGAAAACACTTCCGCGTACTCTTTGCGGAACATCTCAGTGGAGACCTGTTCCACCGCACGGGCAATCTCCTCCCCGCTCGGCCAGATATCTTTCAGATAAACCGGTTCGCCATCGCTGCCCTGCCCCAACGGCTCGCGGGTGAGATCGATATTCATGTTCCCCGCCAGGGCGTAAGCGACGACCAGCGGCGGCGAGGCCAGCCAGTTGGTTTTCACCAGCGGATGGATACGCCCTTCGAAGTTACGGTTACCGGAAAGCACCGCCCCGACGGTCAGATCGCCCTTTTTGATCGCCTCTTCAATAGGTTCCGGCAACGGACCGGAGTTACCGATACAGGTGGTACAGCCATATCCCACCAGATTGAAGCCGAGCTGGTCGAGGTAAGGCGTCAGGCCGGCATGAGCCAGATAATCCGACACCACTTTCGAGCCTGGCGCCAGGGAAGCTTTTACCCACGGCTGCGGCTGCAGGCCACGCTCGACGGCTTTTTTCGCCAGCAGACCGGCGGCCATCAGCACGCTGGGGTTGGAGGTATTGGTACAGGAAGTAATAGCCGCAATGGCCACGGCGCCGTCCGGTAGCGAATAGTGATGCCCGTTCAGCGTATAATCCACCGGCTGGCGCTGACGCTGAGGATGGTTAACTTCCAGCTCGCCGCTGGCAGCAAAGGCTTTCGGCACATCGCCGAGCGCCACGCGATCCTGCGGCCGTTTCGGCCCGGCAAGGCTTGCCTCAACGCTGCCCATGTCCAGCGCCAGGGTGCTGGTAAAGACCGGCTCATCGCCCGGCTGGCGCCACATGCCCTGCGCTTTGGCATAGGCTTCCACCAGTGCGACCTGTTCTTCGCTACGGCCGCTCAGACGCATATAGCTAAGCGTCACATCATCGATCGGGAAGAAACCACAGGTGGCGCCATATTCCGGGGCCATATTGGCGATAGTGGCGCGATCGGCCAGGGGTAAGGTATCCAGGCCATCGCCGTAGAATTCAACAAACTTGCCGACGACACCGTGCTGGCGCAGCATCTGGGTGACCGTCAGCACCAGATCGGTGGCGGTGATGCCTTCGCGCAGTTTGCCGCTGAGCTTAAAGCCCACGACATCCGGGATCAGCATCGACACCGGCTGACCCAGCATGGCGGCTTCCGCTTCAATCCCGCCCACGCCCCAGCCCAGTACGCCGAGACCGTTAATCATGGTGGTATGAGAGTCGGTGCCCACCAGGGTATCCGGCCACGCCATCCACTTCCCATTCACCTCTTCGCTCCAGACGGCCCGACCGAGGTATTCCAGGTTGACCTGGTGACAAATACCGGTGCCCGGCGGCACTACGCTGAAGCGGCTGAAGGCCTGTTGTCCCCAGCGTAGAAAAGCGTAACGTTCGTGGTTACGCTCCATTTCCAGACGGACGTTATCTTCGAAGGCCTCGTCATCGCCGAAACGGTCGACGGTGACCGAGTGGTCGATCACCAGATCGACGGGCGACAGCGGATTCACTTTCGCGGTGTCGCCGCCCAGGCGCTTCACCGCCTCGCGCATGGCGGCCAGATCCACGACTGCCGGCACGCCGGTAAAGTCCTGCATCAGGACGCGCGCGGGACGGTAAGCGATCTCCCGGTCGGCATGGGCCTGTTGCAGCCAGCCGGCCAGGGCACGAATATCTTCTTCTGTCACCGAGTCACCGTCCTGCCAGCGCAGCAGGTTCTCCATCAGCACCTTCAGCGACTTAGGCAGTCGACTGAGATCGCCCAGCTGTTTCTCTGCCAGCGGCAGACTGTAGTAATGCCAGGTTTTCTCGTTGACCAGCAGCGTGTCCTTACTGGCTTCTCGTAGGGTTGACGACATAGCTCCTCCTTTATCTCAGGGATGGCATACCCTGATTCTCCTCAGGGTCTCCATTAAAGATAACACATACCGAGCATAACACTTTGATAACAACCCAAATTGCTAAATGCGCCGAGGTCGACAGTGATTAATAGGGAATTATCCTGGAATCGGAGAAATAGCACCAAAATAGTGCAGAAGCGATGATAAAGACGATATTGTATTAGTACACGAGGACAAAAAAAGAGCTAATCGGCCAGCTGGCTATGATTAGCTCTTGTGAGTGATTTCAGATTGGATGAATCCAGCGGCAAAATATATTCTCCCTGTATTGCCGGTCACTGATTTTATATTACAGTTTCCTTTCACTGTCATAAAAATGACATGTATCTACAACGATGACCTACAGCTTTAGCTGACAATCCAGATGTTGCAGATGGTAAGCGCGATGATGCTCCAGAACATCGCCAGCCCTACCAACACTACGCCCCATACGCGACTACGCAGAACGGGATCGATTTCGGTTTTGTCATTCTCGTATGACATCGCCAGTTTCATGTAATCGATATTACTTATCATATTGTCACCACCAATTGCTCAAATCATCAGGTACAGATAAATCTTAATTATGGATAAAAGATTAATCCAGTGAATTTAGGCCTGATGGAATATATTTAACCGGTTATTTGATCGCGGCGGGCATAATGACAAACGTGTTGCCATAAATTATTAATTTTGTGATTGGTTCGAGGTTTAAGATGTTAAATTAGGACCATGATAGTCAATGGCACTCCCCACAGGGAATGCCATTATTTTTTTAAGGGTTATTTTTCCGGGAGTTTTATATCTTTAAACATCGCTTCAATATCTTCATTCGACCGCAAAGCCACCGCGGTATCCACGACATCCCGGGTCAGATGGGGTGCAAAACGTTGAATAAAATCATACATGTAGCTTCGTAAGAAGGTGCTACGGCGGAAACCAATTTTGGTGGTGCTGTGGCTGAATATGCCGTTCGCATCCAGCTTCACCAGGTCCGGGTCAGAGACCGGATCGACTGCCATGCTGGCGATCACCCCGACCCCAAGCCCCAGGCGAACATAGGTTTTGATCACGTCGGCGTCAGTGGCGGTGAAGACAATGCGCGGCGTCAGACCCGCTCGGTTAAACGCGGTATCCAGTTCCGAACGGCCGGTAAAGCCAAAGGTATAGGTCACCAGCGGGTACTGCGCCAGCTCTTCAATGGAAACCGAGCCCTTCGCGGCCAGAGGATGCTCAGGCGTCACCACAATCGACCGGTTCCAGTGATAGCATGGCAACATCACCAGATCGTCATACAGATGCAGCGCCTCGGTGGCGATGGCGAAGTCGGCGTTGCCTTTCGATACGGCTTCTGCAATCTGGGTTGGCGAGCCCTGATGCATATGCAGCGACACGCGCGGGTAGCGTTCAATAAAGCCCTTGATGACCCCCGGTAACGCATAGCGCGCCTGAGTATGGGTCGTCGCCACATATAACGACCCTTTATCAGGCCAGGTATGCTCCCCGGCGACAGATTTAATCGCATCGACTTTCGATAATACCTCGCGGGCGATACGGATGATCTCCTGCCCGGCAGGTGTCACCTGAGTTAAATGTTTGCCGCTGCGGGCGAAAATCTGGATGCCCAGCTCATCTTCCAGCATGCGGACCTGCTTACTGATGCCCGGCTGGGAGGTATAAAGCCCTTCGGCGGTGGATGAAACATTCAGGTTATGGTTCACCACCTCAACGATGTAGCGAAGCTGTTGTAGTTTCATGCTGATATCCGTTTGCGCGTAAAATGAAGCCGCTTAATACACTTTACGTTCAGGCAACTTGTCGACCGTGAGGCCAGCCTCCCGGCAGTTGGCCGTAGTGGCGCCGCAACGCATCCTGAAAGCGATGATGTATAAGACGTTTTAATAATAAAAAAGGGATTAGCTATAACCACTATATCATTTATATCAACAGTGTATAGATACTAACGAAAAATAATATAGGTGGTTATAAGGGGAAGAAAAGATCATCCAGAAGGGGAAACGACGCGGCAGAGACATCCACTGCCTCTGCCGGTCGTTAGTGCAGGAAAAGCGCGCTTTTCCTGCCTGATACTGCACGATTACTTTTTGGCTTCAGTCCATTTACCGTCAATAAAGAAGGCTGACCAGCCGGTCGCTTTGCCCTCTTTTTCGGAAGCCACATACTGCTGTTTCGTTTTACGGCTAAAGCGCACCAGCGTTTTATTACCTTCCGGATCCTGCTGCGGCGCATCGGCGAGATAGCGCAGTTTTTCCGGCAGACGATCGCGGAAGCGGTACAGCTCTTCCACCAGCGGCGCACGCGTTTCCCGTGATTTCGGGAAGGTGTTGGCCGCCAGGAAGACACCCGCCGCCCCGTCGCGCAACACAAAGTACGCGTCAGACTTCTCGCACGGCAGCTCCGGCAGCGGCACCGGATCTTCCTTCGGCGGAGCCACTTCGCCGTTGCGCAGGATCTTACGCGTGTTCTTACACTCGTCGTTGGTACAGGCCATGTACTTGCCGAAACGCCCCATTTTCAGGTGCATTTCAGAACCGCACTTCTCGCACTCCACTACCGGACCGTCATAGCCCTTGATGCGGAACTCGCCTTCTTCAATCTCATAGCCGTCACAGGTCGGGTTATTACCACACACGTGCAGTTTACGCTTAGGATCGATAAGGTAGCTGTCCATTGCGGTCCCGCACTTCTGACAGCGACGTTTGGCACGCAGCGCGTTGGTTTCCGCGTCATCGCCTTCCAGCACGTTGAGGACTTCGTTTTCCGGCACCAGGTTGATGGTGGTTTTGCAACGCTCTTTCGGCGGCAGAGCATAGCCCGAACAGCCGAGGAAAACACCGGTGCTGGCGGTACGGATGCCCATTTTACGTCCACAGGTCGGGCAGTCGATGCTGGTAAGCACCATCGGGTTCGGCTGCATGCCGCCCTCTTCCGGATCTTTCTCTGCGGTCTCCAGCTGAGTGGTAAAATCGCCGAAGAAGTGGTTCAGCACCTCTTTCCATTCGGCCTGGTGGTTGGCTACCTGGTCGAGACGATCTTCCATCTGCGCGGTGAAGTCGTAGTTCATCAGATCGCGGAAGTTTTCTTCCAGCCGATCGGTGACGATTTCGCCCATTTTCTCCGCGTAAAAACGACGGTTTTCCACCCGCACGTAGCCGCGATCCTGAATGGTCGAGATGATCGAAGCGTAGGTGGAAGGACGGCCGATGCCGCGTTTTTCCAGCTCTTTGACCAGTGAAGCTTCGCTGAAGCGCGCCGGCGGCTTGGTAAAGTGCTGCGCAGGCGTCAGCTCCACCAGGCTCAGGCGGTCGCCCTGTTTGACCACCGGTAGCGTCCGGTCTTCATCGCCCTTGCGCAGCGCCGGCATGACTTTGGTCCAGCCGTCGAAACGTAAGGTACGACCGCGTGCTTTCAGTTTGAAATCGCCCGCCGCCACGGTCAGCGTGGTGGAATCGTATTGCGCCGGCGTCATCTGACAGGCGACAAACTGGCGCCAGATCAGCTGATAGAGCTTCTGCGCATCGGCTTCCATATCTTTCAGCGTTTCCGCCAGCACGCTCACATCAGAAGGACGAATCGCTTCGTGCGCTTCCTGCGAGTTTTCTTTGCTGGCGTACTGGTTAGCGCTCTCCGGCAGATATTTTTTGCCAAAGTTGTCGCTGATATAACCGCGAACCATGTTCAGCGCGTCCTGACTCAGGTTGGTGGAGTCGGTACGCATATAGGTGATGTGCCCCGCCTCATAGAGACGTTGAGCCATCATCATGGTCTTTTTCACGCCGAAGCCGAGACGGGTGCTGGCCGCCTGCTGCAGCGTGGAGGTGATGAACGGCGCGCCCGGCTTGCTGCTGGTCGGCTTGTCTTCTCGCTCCAGCACGCTGTAGCTGGCTTTTTCCAGCAGCGATACCGCCGCCATGGTCTCATCACGGCTGACCGGACGGAACGGCTTATCGTCTTTATGGGTCACCTGCAGAGGCAGCGCGTCGCCGCCTGGCGTGGTGGTGCTGGCATCAACTTCCCAGTACTCTTCCGGGACGAAGGCTTTGATTTCACGCTCACGTTCCACCACCAGGCGGACCGCAACGGACTGCACGCGCCCGGCAGAAAGACCACGGGCAATTTTCTTCCACAGCAGCGGCGAGACCATATAGCCCACCACGCGGTCCATAAAGCGGCGCGCCTGCTGGGCGTTAACCCGATCGATATTCAGTTCGCCCGGCTTTTCGAAGGCCTGACGAATAGCGTTTTTGGTGATCTCATTGAACACCACGCGGCTGTAACGCTGTTCATCGCCGCCGATCACTTCCCGCAGGTGCCAGGCAATGGCTTCCCCTTCGCGGTCAAGGTCGGTTGCGAGATAGATGTGGTCAGCTTTTTCCGCCAACTGTTTGAGTTCTGAAACTACCTTTTCTTTACCCGGAAGTACTTCATAGTGCGCATTCCAGTCATGCCATGGGTCCACGCCCATGCGGTTAACCAGAGCACCACGTTCGTCCTTTTTAGGCTTTTTAGCCCCTTTGGTGGCGGTAGAGTCGGTGCTCTTTTTGGAAGCTGATCCACTGGTCGGCAAATCGCGGATATGACCGACGCTGGATTTCACCACGTAGTCATTACCCAGATACTTATTGATCGTTTTGGCTTTTGCCGGGGACTCAACGATAACGAGAGCTTTACCCATATTCACCTTTACCTAATTTGATTCATCCAGGAATACATCGCACATTCATACACCCTCCACTGGCGACTGCCTCATATGTTGCGGCACCGTCGGTGAATATCAACCCTGAACACCCGCTTCATCTCCGTAAAACCAGGCGTTTGAGTTTGCTGACTTTTTTGCGTCAGGTGACATAGCACGAAGAATTTTTGGCCGAATGTCAAGCAAATCTGTTGCCAGATCGCCGAAAGCGTCACACTGTACCTGATAAAATTCGTTACGCAACTTTATTAGCATGCAAAAGCGAAACCTGCCAGTAAACGGCTGTTTCTCCACTGGTTACGATTACCCCTGTTTTGTCCATGGAAAATTTGCCCCACGCCGCCGCGCGGCGTAAACTACGCGCGGAGAAAAAGAGGAGTCCGTTATGCAAGGTACAACCCAACCTATCGATCGCCAGACGCTGCTCGAAAAAGCCAACAAACTTATTCGCGAACATGAGGATACGTTAGCCGGTATCGAAGCCACCGACGTCGTTCAGCGCAACAATGTCCTGGTGTTTAGCGGTGAGTTTTATCTTGACGAGCAGGGTTTACCGACGCCGAAGAGTACGGCGGTATTTAACATGTTTAAGTACCTCGCCCACGAGCTGTCGGACAAGTATCACCTGGTCGATTAAGGCCGGTGGAAACGATAACGCGAGGCCCTGGCCTCGCGTTATGTTGTTTACATCAGCGGTTTCTGACCGCGCTGCCACCAGCGCAGCAGAAGTCGATCGGCGCTCTCCGCGGCGCTACCGGTGAAGCGGTCGAGCATTTTCTTACGCTGTTGATAACGCACCCCGATCACCTCGTGGCTCTCCATGAGCCCCAGCAACAGCTCATCGCTGGTTTCAACCGCATCCACCAGCCCTTTTTCCAGCGCCTGCACCCCGTACCAGTGCTCGCCGGTAGCTACCTGCTCAATATCAAGTCCCGGACGCATCCGATGGACGAAATCCTTGAACAGATGGTGCGTCTCATTGAGATCCTCACGGAACTTGCGCCGCCCTTCTTCGGTATTTTCGCCCAGCATAGTAAGCGTCCGTTTGTACTGCCCGGCGGTATGCAGTTCGATATCAATATCTTTGTTCTTAAGGAAGCGATGGAGGTTAGGGATCTGCGCCACCACGCCAATGGAGCCAAGGATCGCAAACGGCGCCGACACAATTTTGTTGGCCACGCAAGCCATCATATAGCCGCCGCTGGCCGCCACTTTGTCAACCGCCACCGTCAGCGGGATCTGTTTGTCGCGCAACCGCTGCAGCTGAGAGGCTGCCAGCCCGTAACCGTGCACCACCCCGCCGGGGCTTTCCAGACGAATCACCACCTGGTCACGCGCTTTCGCCGCCGCCAGTACCGCCGTGATCTCTTCCCGCAGGCTGTTGACCTCATGGGCATCCATACTGCCTTTGAAATCCAGCACCCAGGCGCGCGGCTTGCCTTCCGGCTCCACGTTACCCAGCTTCGCCCGCGCTTTCGCGGCCTTCGCCTCTTGTTTTTGCTTTTTCTTCTGCGCTTTATGCCACTGTTTCTGCTGCGGGCCGTCAAGCAGCGCCACCGCCAGCGATTCCTTCATCTCTTTGTAATGCTCGCTAAGATTGGTCACCCGCAGTTCGCCGCGCTGCTTCTTACGCTGGGCCAGGTTGACGATAATAGCGGCAATCACCGCGATAGCGACGACAACCGTCGCGATCTTGGCTAAAAATAAGCCGTACTGAGCAAGTAATTCCACGTTTTCACCTTGTGTAAAGCACTGACGTTGCTGCACAGTGTACATCAGCCCCTGGCGAGAAGTCTTTGTGCTTTGTGTCTTGTGCGCAGCGGATTCCGTTTTTTTTCAGCGAGACTGAAATCGTTGCAAGATATTAATTTTCTGAATACTTTCCGCTTCGCCGATTGCAATGGCGAGCACTTTCAGGCATAACAGCGCAAAAGTGAGATACCAAAGATGAAGCGCGATCGGGAACCGATCGCCCAAGGAGTCGCCGTGCATTATCAACCGCAACGCCACTTGCTGAAAGATCGCATCATCCTGGTCACCGGCGCCAGTGACGGGATTGGTCGTGAAGCGGCCCTGACCTACGCGCGCTATAGCGCCAGCGTGATTCTGCTTGGCCGCAACGACGAAAAACTGCGCGCCGTCGCCCAGGAGATTGAACGCGAGGGCGGCCTTCCCGCCCGCTGGTTTACCCTCGACCTGCTAACCTGCACGCCGCAGGCGTGCCAGCAGCTGGCGCAGCAGATAAGTATGCACTATCCCCGTCTTGACGGCGTGCTGCACAACGCCGGCCTGCTCGGCGACATCTGCCCCATGGACGAGCAGAAGCCGGAGGTCTGGCAGCAGGTGATGCAGGTGAACGTCAATGGCACTTTTATGCTGACCCAGGCGCTTCTTCCTTTATTACTCCGTTCGGATGCGGGCTCGCTGGTCTTCACCTCGTCCAGCGTTGGCCGTCAGGGCCGCGCCAACTGGGGCGCCTATGCGGTCTCCAAATTCGCCACCGAAGGGATGATGCAGGTGCTGGCCGACGAGTACCAAAGCCGTCATCTGCGGGTGAACTGCATCAACCCCGGCGGCACCCGCACCGGGATGCGCGCCAGCGCCTTCCCGACGGAAGATCCGCTAAAACTGAAGACCCCCGCTGACATTATGCCCGTCTATCTGTGGCTGATGGGTGACGACAGTCGCCGCAAGACGGGAATGACCTTTGACGCCCAACCGGGCCGTAAGCCAGGAATTGCCCAATGAGTGATGAACGCTACCGCGAACGCCAGCAGCGGCTGAAAGATAAAGTTGACGCCCGGGTGGCGGCAGCCCAGGACGAACGCGGCATTGTGATGGTCTTTACCGGCAACGGCAAAGGCAAAACCACCGCCGCCTTTGGCACCGCGACCCGCGCCGTCGGCCACGGCAAAAAAGTCGGCGTGATCCAGTTTATTAAGGGGACCTGGCCTAACGGTGAGCGTAACCTGCTGGAACCCCACGGCGTCGAATTTCAGGTGATGGCGACAGGCTTCACCTGGAACACCCAGGATCGCGACAGCGACACCGCCGCCTGTCTGGCGGTCTGGGAGCATGCCCGCCGTATGCTGGCTGACGACCAGCTCGATCTGGTGCTGCTGGATGAGCTGACTTACATGGTGGCGTACGATTACCTGCCGCTGGAGTCGGTGCTAAGCGCCCTGCGTGAGCGTCCTGCCCATCAGTCGGTGATCATTACCGGCCGCGGCTGCCATCGCGATATTATTGAACTGGCGGATACCGTCAGCGAACTGCGTCCTGTCAAGCATGCGTTTGATGCCGGGATCAAAGCGCAGATGGGAATTGACTACTGAGGGCCTGATACGGCGAAAGGCAGGACGCGTTCCGGCGGCAATCCACCGGAACGCACAACATTAACCGTTGGTCTTATTGCGAGTACTGGAACGACGATTGCTGTTGTTACCCTGGCGCGGGTTAGCGCTGGTCTGGCTGTGACGCTTCACCGCCCGACGGATCTGATTGGCTTTCATCCGGCGACGGTCTTTCTCGACGGCAACTTTAGAACTGGTTTCCGGCGTCAGCTCCACCAGCTCGCGCAGGTAGTTGGTCTGCGCCAGGTCCAGTTCGGTATAGCCGCCGCGCGGCAGGCCTTTCGGCAGCAGAATATCGCCATAGCGCACGCGGATCAGACGGCTGACCTGCACGCCGACCGCTTCCCACAGGCGACGCACTTCGCGGTTACGCCCTTCGGTCAGGGTGACGTTGTACCACTGGTTAATCCCTTCACCGCCGGTGAATTTGATGGTTTTAAATGCTGCCGGACCATCTTCTAACTGCACGCCACGAGACAGCTGACGCAGCTTATCATCATCCACCTGGCCGAAAACGCGAACGGCGTACTCACGCTCGACTTCACGGCTCGGATGCATCAGGCGGTTGGCCAGTTCGCCATCGGTGGTGAACAGCAGCAGGCCACAGGTGTTCACGTCCAGACGGCCAACGGCAATCCAGCGCGCGCCGCGCAGTTTTGGCAGGCGATCAAACACCGTCGGGCGCCCTTCCGGATCGTTGCGGGTGCACAGCTCGCCTTCCGGCTTATAGTAAGCCAGCACGCGACAGATCTGCTCAGCAGACTCTTTCACCGAGATCAGATGACCATCGATACGAATTTTTAAACCGGGGACGATTTCCACACGATCGCCGAGGGTGGCGATTTTTCCGTCGACGCTGACGCGGCCAGCTTCGATTTTCGCTTCAATTTCACGGCGGGAGCCGTGGCCGGCGCGGGCCAGCACTTTTTGCAGTTTCTCGCTCATTGAGCTTCCTTAAGGTGTCGCCTTCCCAGGCGTCTGGTATGCTTTATGAAACAATGAGGCCTGTATGAACAACTCATTGTTACGTATATACTTTTTACGTAAAGTCTCGCTGGCATGCGCAAAACATTCACCGCGAGCCCGTAATCGTGGCCGAACATACTACACTAACTTCGTCGGGAAAGCTTCTGTTCGCCGCATCGCGCCTTGAGTATGGAACAGATTTTCCTCATTCTCCTGTGCGCCTTCACACATAGAGATCTTTACCGGACAGTGATCCTCCTCACTGCGCGCCCTCCTCAATAACAGCCGGGCGCTGGCCGAGCAGCCAGTCGCGAAAACAGCGGTTGGCAGGCGCCAGCAGCGCGGTCTCGTGGTAAACCAGATGATAGGCCAGCGGACAGGCGATGGGCTGCGCCAGAGGATTAACCAGCCGCCCCTGCGTCAGCGCAGGCGCTATGAATGAACGTCGCAGTAATGCCATCCCCATACCAGCGAACGCCGCCTCCGTCACGCCGTTGGAATCAGTGAACACCGGACCGCGGCGCGCGCGGTCCGGCTCCAGCCCCACGGCCTCACACCACAGCGCCCAGTCTTCACGATGCTCATCGTGCAGCAGCGGATACTGCAGCAGATCGCCCGCACCGGCGAGGGACCGGCGCGGAGCAATCAGTTGCGGACTACAGACCGGGATAAGGTCGTCATCCAGCAGGCGGTAAGCCTGCAGTTCCGGCCAGCCGCCGACACCATGACGCACGGCAAAATCGATCCCTTCACTCAGCAAATCTACTCGCCGGTTGGTGGTGCCGATCTGGATCTCAATCTTTGGATAACGTCGTTCAAAATCAGCCAGCCGCGGCAGCAGCCACTGAATGGCGAAGCCGCTGGTACAGCTGAGCGTCACCTTTTCTGGCCCCGCGGGCACCTGCAGGCGCTGGGTGGCGGCGGCTATCTGGAGAAAGGCGGGCTGAACGGCCCGCAGGTAGATCTCCCCCACCTCCGTTAACTGTAACTGTCGGGGAGTACGAATAAAAAGCGGGGTATTCAGCGCTTCCTCGAGGCGGGCAATTTGCTGGCTGACGGCGCTTGCCGTAACGCAAAGCTCACTGGCGGCCTGCTTCAGACTAAGCAGCCGTGCCGCCGCTTCAAAGCAGCGCAGCGCATTCAGCGGTGGAAGTTTCATCGACATGGCATCTCAGTTAAGAATAACTTAATCATGTAAGCATAACGCGTTTGTCGGACGCTGCACGTGAGTTCTACAGTTGACTTCCTTCGTGAATACAAGGAGTCAATCATGCGTGTTATCGACTATGGCCGCCTGCTGCTGCTCGCCGCTCTCTGGGGCGCCAGTTTTTTGTTTATGCGCATCACCACCCCGGCCTTCGGGGCGATGACCAGCGCTTTTCTTCGCGTACTGTTTGCCGCTATCGCGCTCGGGCTGTTACTCGGCGTGCAGGGTAAATGGAGCGGGTATCAGGGAAAATTCATATCCACTCTGAAGCTGGGGGTCATTAATTCAGGCCTTCCTTTTCTGATGTACTGCCTTGCCGCACAGTGGCTGCCGGCAGGGTACTCCGCCACGCTCAACGCCACGGCGCCGATGATGGGAATGCTTATCGGCGCGTTATGCTTTGCAGAACCGTTAACCCTGCGCAAAGGCGGCGGCGCGTTACTGGGCGCCATTGGCGTGGCAGTCATTGCGCGCCCAACCTCCAGCCTCAGCGCCGCCCTCCTGCTGCCAGGGATCGGGGCCTGCCTGATCGCGACCGCTTGTTACGGTCTGGCCGGCTTTCTGACCCGCCGCTGGATCCAGCAGCGGGGCGGCCTTGAGGCTGAGCGCGTTGCGTTGGGCAGCCAGGTCGGCGCCACGCTGTTTCTGTTGCCTTTCTTTCTCTGGTCAGGCTGGTATGGTCCGGTCATAGACTGGCGGCAGAGCCTGCCGTGGATAGCGATAGTCATGCTGGGCGTGGTCTGTACGGCAGCAGGGTATATTCTCTATTTTCGCCTGATTGCTGATATAGGACCGCTGCGTTCGCTGTCCGTGACCTTTTTGATCCCACCTTTTGCGGCGCTGTGGGGCTATTTGTGCCTCGGAGAGACCATACAAAAAGGGCTGATTCTCGGCGCACTGCTGATCGGTCTGGCGCTGTGGTTGATTGTCGTGCCGTCAGGAAGGAAACGCGGGGTGCCGGGCGGAGCATGAACCACCGCCCGACGATGACGATCAGAGGAAAGGCTTCACGTCGCCGACGCCTTCGCGCAGCACCACCGGGGTATCTTCCGTCAGGTCGATAACCGTGGTCGGCTGCTGCCCGAGGAAACCGCCGTGAATGATGAGGTCCACCACTTTCTCCAGACGATCTTTGATCTCTTCCGGGTCGGACTCGGTAAAGTCGCTGCCGGGCAGCATCAGCGACGTGGACAGCATCGGTTCGCCTAAAGTTTCGAGCAACGCCTGAGCAATAGGGTTAGACGGGACGCGCATGCCGATGGTTTTACGTTTCTCCTGCAGCAGCCGGCGCGGCACTTCTTTGGTCCCCTTGAGGATAAAGGTGTAGTTGCCCGGCGTGTTGTTTTTCATCAGACGAAACGCCACGTTGTCGACAAAAGCGTAGGTTGACAGCTCGGACAAATCGCGGCACATCAGGGTAAAGTTGTGGCCGTCCGGCAACTGACGGATACGGCAGATCCGCTCCATCGCGCCCTTGTCTTCAATTTTGCAGCCCAGGGCGTAGCCGGAGTCGGTAGGATAAACGATCACCCCGCCCTTACGCACAATCTCCACCGCCTGGTTAATCAACCGCGCCTGCGGGTTATCCGGATGGATATAAAAAAACTGGCTCATACTTCCCTCTCAATTTTTATTTGGCGGCCGCTTCCCAGCTGTGCCAGACGCCTTCCACGCCGGCAGGAAGCCAGAGCTTACGGCCAAGCTCGATCCACGCACAGGGCTGATGAAAATCGGAGCCCTGTGACGCCAGCAGACCAAACTGCACGGCCAGGGTGGCCAGCTGGGCGCGTTCATGGGGCGCCTGCTGACACTGGGCCACTTCCATGGCATCACCGCCCTGCTCGCTAAAGTGGGCCAACAGCCGCTTCAACCACTTGGCGGAGAGATCGTAGCGCCCGGGATGGGCTATCACCGCCTTGCCGCCAGAATGATGAATGACATCAATCGCTTGTTTTATTGTACACCACTGCGGCGGCACGTAACCGGTTTTCCCGCGGGCAAGGTATTTTTTGAAGACCTCCGCCATGTTTTTCGCATGGCCGGCCTCCACCAGAAAACGGGCAAAATGGCCGCGGGTGACGGCGCCACCGTCCGCCAGCCGCAGCGCCCCTTCCCAGGCGCCAGGGATGCGCGCCTTCTCCAGACGCTCGGCAATCATCTGGCCCCGCAGCTGGCGTCGCGCTTTCTGCTCCTCCAGCAGCGCGGTCATCGTCGGGTGCGCAATATCAATATTCAGACCCACGATATGTATTTCGTGATTCTCCCAGAGCGTCGAAATCTCGACGCCGTTTACCAGCGTTAAGGGTAATCCGGCACGGGCGATCTCTTCCCGGGCGGCCGGGATCGCCGCCACGCTGTCATGGTCGGTGATCGCCAGGGTGCCTACGCGCATCTCATGGGCACGATGGACCAGTTCCTGCGGAGTCAGCCGCCCGTCAGAGGCGGTGGTATGGCTGTGCAGATCGTAAATCACTGCGTATTGGCTGTCGCTCAAAAGGACTCCTGCTGGACATCAACGTAAATAAGCGCATTATCATACCGACAGGCAGAGAAAATCTGCAAACAAGGGTTGACTTTATTCCATTGAACTAGTTAACTAGTACGCAAGTTCACATGAAGGGGTATCACGATGAAAATGCACTTTATCACTCTGCACAGCTGGTGGCGCACCTCCTGATAACGGGCGGCGTGATCGCGTTTTGCATTCAGCATACAGATACCCGGCCCGCCAATGAGCGGGCTTTTTATTGGACAAAAAATAATACGAACAGGCGAGAACAATAATGCAAACATCCAAACCGGCACTCGAGCTTCTCACCAGCGACGCCATCTACCGGGAGAACCCGACGGCGTTATTCCACCAACTGTGTGGCGCCCGTCCGGCCACGCTGCTGCTGGAATCCGCTGATATCGACAGCAAAGATGACTTAAAAAGCCTGCTGCTGGTCGACAGCGCGCTGCGCATCACCGCTCTTGGTGACACTGTCACTATTCAGGCACTTTCCGCTAACGGCGCCGCGCTGCTGGAACTGCTGGACGGCGCGCTGCCCTCCGGGATCGCCAATCAGCGCCAGCCCAACGGCCGCATCCTGACCTTCCCCGCGGTCAGCACCCTGCTCGATGAAGACGCCCGCCTCTGCTCACTGTCGGTGTTTGACGCCTTCCGTCTCCTGCAGGAGCTGGTGACCGTCCCGGCCAACGAGCGTGAAGCGATGTTCTTCGGCGGCCTGTTCGCCTATGACCTGGTCGCCGGCTTTGAAGATCTTCCACCGCTGCAGAGCGACACCGCCTGCCCGGACTACTGCTTCTATCTGGCTGAAACTCTGCTGGTCATCGACCATCAGACCAAGCATACCCGCATTCAGGCCAGCCTGTTCACCCCGCTGGAGAGTGAAAAACAGCGCCTGGAGCAGCGCCTGAGCCAGCTGCGTCAGCAACTGAACGAGCCGCCGGCGCCGCTGCCGGTTACCACTGTGGCCGAAATGCAGTGCGACGTTGACCAGAGCGATGAAGAGTACGGTGCGGTGGTGCGCAAAATGCAGCGCGCGATCCGCGCCGGGGAAATCTTCCAGGTGGTTCCTTCCCGTCGCTTCTCGCTGCCCTGCCCGTCGCCGCTGGCCGCTTATGATGTGCTGAAGAAGAGCAACCCCAGCCCGTACATGTTCTTTATGCAGGACAACGATTTCACCCTGTTCGGCGCCTCGCCGGAGAGTTCGCTGAAATATGACGCCGTCAGCCGTCAGATTGAGATCTACCCTATCGCCGGCACCCGGCCACGCGGCCGCCGCGCCGACGGTTCGCTGGATCGCGATCTTGACAGCCGCATCGAACTGGAAATGCGCACCGACCATAAAGAGCTTTCCGAACACCTGATGCTGGTGGATCTGGCGCGTAATGACCTGGCCCGCATCTGTACCCCGGGCAGCCGCTATGTCGCCGATTTAACGAAGGTTGACCGTTACTCCTTCGTGATGCATCTGGTCTCCCGCGTGGTCGGCGAACTGCGTCAGGACCTCGATGTGCTGCACGCCTACCGCGCCTGCATGAACATGGGCACCCTCAGCGGCGCACCGAAGGTCCGCGCCATGCAGCTGATTGCCGCCGCCGAAGGTAAACGCCGCGGCAGCTACGGCGGCGCGGTGGGCTATTTCACCGCCCACGGCGACCTCGACACCTGCATCGTCATCCGTTCCGCCTACGTGCAGGAGGGTATCGCTACCGTCCAGGCCGGAGCCGGCATTGTGCTCGACTCGGTTCCCCAGTCGGAAGCGGATGAGACCCGAAATAAAGCCCGCGCGGTGCTGCGCGCCATTGCCCAGGCCCATCACGCGAAGGAGATTTTCTGATGGCTGACATTCTGCTGCTCGATAATATCGATTCTTTCACCTATAACCTGGCAGACCAGCTGCGGGCCAATGGTCATAACGTGGTGATTTACCGTAACTCCGTCCCGGCGCAGGCGCTGATTGAGCGTCTGGGCACCATGGACAACCCGGTGCTGATGCTCTCCCCGGGCCCGGGTACGCCGAGCGAAGCTGGCTGCATGCCGGAACTGCTGACCCGTATGCGTGGCAAGCTGCCGATCATCGGCATCTGCCTCGGTCATCAGGCCATTGTCGAAGCCTACGGCGGCTATGTCGGCCAGGCGGGCGAGATCCTCCATGGCAAAGCATCCAGCATTGAGCACGACGGCCAGGCCATGTTTGCCGGTCTGGCTAACCCACTGCCGGTGGCGCGTTACCACTCGCTGGTTGGCAGCAATATTCCCGCCGGGCTGACGATTAACGCCAATTTCAACGGTATGGTGATGGCGGTGCGTCACGATGCGGACCGGGTGTGCGGCTTCCAGTTCCATCCGGAATCGATCCTTACCACTCAGGGCGCACGGCTGCTGGAGCAGACCCTGGCCTGGGCGCTGCAGAAGCTGGAGCACACTAACACCCTCCAGCCGATCCTTGAGAAGCTGTACCAGGCGGAAACCCTGAGCCAGCAGGAGAGCCACCAGCTGTTCTCCGCCGTCGTGCGCGGTGAAGTGAAGCCTGAGCAACTGGCCGCCGCGCTGGTCAGTATGAAAGTGCGCGGCGAGCAGCCGCAGGAAATTGCCGGCGCCGCCACCGCGCTGCTGGAAAACGCCGCGCCGTTCCCGCGCCCGGACTACCTGTTTGCCGACATCGTCGGCACCGGTGGCGACGGCAGCAACAGCATCAATATCTCCACCGCCAGCGCCTTTGTCGCTGCGGCCTGTGGATTGAAAGTGGCGAAACACGGTAACCGCAGCGTCTCCAGTAAATCAGGCTCTTCTGACCTGCTGGCGGCCTTCGGCATCAATCTCGATATGAACGCCGATAAATCCCGCGCGGCGCTCGATGAGCTGGGGGTTTGTTTCCTGTTCGCGCCGAAATACCACACCGGTTTCCGCCACGCGATGCCGGTCCGTCAGCAGCTGAAGACCCGCACCCTGTTTAACGTGCTGGGGCCGCTGATCAACCCGGCGCATCCGCCGCTGGCGCTGATTGGCGTCTACAGCCCGGAACTGGTGTTGCCGATCGCCGAGACCCTGCGCGTGCTGGGCTATCAGCGCGCGGCGGTGGTGCACAGCGGTGGGATGGATGAAGTCTCGCTGCATGCGCCCACGGTGGTGGCCGAACTGCATAACGGGGAAATCAAAAGCTATCAGCTGACCGCTGACGACTTCGGCCTGACGCCTTACCATCAGGCGCAGCTGGCGGGCGGCACGCCGGAAGAAAATCGTGACATTCTGACGCGCTTGCTACAAGGTAAAGGTGAAGCCGCTCACGAAGCCGCCGTCGCCGCCAACGTCGCCATGTTGATGCGTTTACACGGGCATGAAGATCTGAAAGCTAACGCTCAGCAGGTACTGGATGTGCTGCACAGCGGCGCGGCCTATGACAGAGTGACCGCCTTAGCGGCAAGAGGGTAAAGAATGCAGACCGTTTTAGCAAAAATCGTTGCCGACAAAGCGATTTGGGTAGAAGCCCGCAAACAACAACAACCGTTAGCCAGTTTTCAGAATGAAGTGGTCCCGACGCAGCGCAATTTCTATGACGCGCTGGCCGGCACCCGCACCGCGTTTATTCTCGAGTGCAAAAAGGCCTCGCCGTCGAAGGGGTTGATTCGCGAAGATTTCGATCCGGCGGCGATCGCCAGCATCTACAAACACTACGCCTCGGCGATCTCAGTGCTGTGTGATGAGAAATATTTCCAGGGCAGTTTCGATTTTCTGCCGATCGTCAGCAAGGTCGCGCCGCAGCCGATCCTGTGTAAGGACTTCACCATCGACCCTTACCAGATCTACCTGGCGCGCTACTATCAGGCCGATGCCTGCCTGCTGATGCTCTCGGTGCTCGACGATGAGCAGTACCGCCAGCTCTCCGCGGTGGCGCACAGCCTGAATATGGGTGTGCTGACCGAAGTCAGCAATGAAGAGGAGCTGGAGCGCGCCATCGCCCTGAAGGCGAAGGTGGTGGGCATTAACAACCGCGACCTGCGCGATATGTCGATTGACCTTAACCGCACCCGTCAGCTGGCGGCGCGTCTCGGCCCGGATGTCACGGTGATCAGCGAATCCGGCATCCATACCTATGCTGAAGTGCGCGAGCTGAGCCACTTCGCCAACGGCTTCCTGATCGGCTCCGCCCTGATGGAACAGGCGGATCTGGAAGCGGCGGTTAAACGTGTGCTGCTCGGCGAGAATAAAGTGTGCGGCCTGACGCGCCCGCAGGATGCCCAGGTGGCCTGGGAGTCCGGCGCCATCTACGGTGGCCTGATTTTCGTCCCGACTTCGCCGCGGGCGGTGAATGACGCCCAGGCCAAAGCGGTGATCGCCGCTGCGCCGCTGCAGTACGTCGGCGTGTTTCGCAATGCGCCGCTGGACGAGGTGGTCGCCCGCGCGCAGGCTCTGGGGCTGGCCGCCGTCCAGCTGCACGGTGATGAGGACCAGGCCTATATCGACGCGCTGCGCGACGCCCTCGCGGACAACGTCCGTATCTGGAAAGCGCTGAGCGTTGGTGAAACCCTCCCGGCCCGTACTCTCCGCCATGTCGACAAGTACCTGTTCGACAACGGCCAGGGCGGCAGCGGCCAGCGCTTTGACTGGAGCCTGCTGCAGGGCCAGGATCTGCGCAACGTCATGCTGGCGGGTGGCCTGGGTGCCGATAACTGTGTGGAAGCGGCCAAAAGCGGCTGTGCCGGACTCGATTTCAATTCAGGCGTAGAGTCGCAACCCGGGATGAAAGACGCCAGCAAGCTGGCCTCCGTATTCCAGACGCTGCGCGCATATTAAGGAGCAATAATGAGCACTTTACTGAACCCCTACTTCGGCGAATTCGGCGGCATGTATGTGCCGCAGATCCTGATGCCCGCCCTGCGCCAGCTGGAAGAAGCCTTTGTCAGCGCGCAGAAGGACCCGGCCTTTCAGGCGGAATTCACTGACCTGCTGAAAAACTACGCCGGACGTCCGACGGCCCTGACCAAATGCCGGAATCTGACCGAAGGTACTCGCACCACCCTGTACCTGAAACGCGAAGATCTGCTGCACGGCGGCGCGCACAAAACCAACCAGGTGCTGGGCCAGGCCCTGCTGGCCAAACGGATGGGTAAAACCGAAATTATCGCCGAGACCGGCGCCGGTCAGCACGGGGTCGCCTCAGCGCTGGCCAGCGCCCTGCTCGGCCTGAAATGCCGTATCTACATGGGGGCCAAGGACGTCGAGCGCCAGTCGCCGAACGTCTTCCGTATGCGCCTGATGGGTGCCGAGGTGATCCCGGTGCACAGCGGCTCCGCCACGCTGAAAGATGCCTGTAATGAGGCGCTGCGCGACTGGTCTGGTAGCTACGAGAAGGCGCACTATATGCTGGGCACCGCCGCCGGTCCGCATCCGTTCCCGACCATTGTACGTGAATTCCAGCGCATGATTGGCGAAGAGACTAAAGCGCAGATCCTCGAAAAAGAGGGACGTCTGCCGGACGCGGTGATCGCCTGCGTTGGCGGTGGGTCAAACGCCATCGGCATGTTTGCCGACTTTATTGATGAAACCAACGTCGGCCTGATCGGCGTGGAACCGGCCGGGCACGGTATCGAAAGCGGCGAGCACGGCGCGCCGCTGAAGCATGGCCGCGTGGGGATCTACTTCGGTATGAAGTCGCCGATGATGCAAACCGCCGACGGCCAGATCGAAGAGTCTTACTCCATTTCCGCCGGGCTGGACTTCCCGTCCGTTGGGCCGCAGCACGCGTTTCTGAACAGCACCGGTCGCGCTGACTATGTGTCGATCACCGACGACGAAGCGCTGGACGCGTTTAAAGCGCTCTCCCGCCACGAAGGGATTATCCCGGCGCTGGAGTCCTCTCACGCTCTGGCCCACGCGCTGAAGATGATGCGCGAGAACCCGGAAAAAGAGCAGCTGCTGGTGGTTAACCTCTCCGGTCGCGGCGACAAAGACATTTTCACCGTACATGACATCCTGAAAGCGCGAGGGGAAATCTGATGGAACGCTATGAGACGCTGTTTGCCCAACTGAAAAATCGCCAGGAAGGCGCCTTCGTTCCCTTTGTCACCCTCGGCGATCCGGGACCGGAGCAGTCGCTCAAAATTATCGATGCGCTGATCGAAGGCGGCGCCGATGCCCTTGAGCTGGGGATCCCTTTCTCCGACCCGCTGGCGGACGGCCCGACCATTCAGGGCGCGGCCCTGCGCGCCTTCGCCGCGGGAGTGACCCCGGCGCAGTGCTTTGAGATGCTGGCGGCGATCCGCCAGAAGCATCCGACCATCCCAATCGGCCTGCTGATGTACGCCAACCTCGTCTTCAGCCCGGGCATCGATGCGTTCTATGCCCAGTGCGCCCGCGTCGGCGTCGACTCGGTGCTGGTGGCCGACGTGCCGGTGGAAGAGTCCGCCCCGTTCCGCCAGGCGGCGATGCGCCATAACATCGCGCCGATTTTCATCTGCCCGCCCAATGCGGATGACGATTTACTGCGCCAGATTGCTTCTTATGGCCGCGGCTACACCTATCTGCTGTCGCGCGCCGGAGTGACGGGTGCGGAAAATCGCGCCGCACTGCCGCTGCACCACCTGGTGGAGAAGCTGGCGGAATATCACGCCGCGCCGCCGCTGCAGGGCTTTGGTATCTCCGCGCCGGAGCAGGTGAGCGCCGCCATTGACGCCGGGGCCGCCGGGGCTATCTCCGGTTCCGCCATCGTCAAAATCATCGAACGCCACCTCGATGAGCCGCAGACCATGCTCGACGAACTGAAAGCCTTCGTCCAGAGCCTGAAGGCGGCGACCAAAACCGCCTGATCGTTAGCCGCCTGGTATTGCGCCAGGCGGCGATTTCCTCGCGTTACCTTCCCCTCCATGTCATCTTGCACGCCAACACATCAGACGGAACGATGATCGACACCTTGGCGCCAGGCGATGCGCTTTAACGTGGAAATGGATGGCGGGCGGATGCCGAAGATTTGAACTATGTTGAAAGGGAAAAATATCGCTCTCCCTGGCACAGGAGAGCGATACAGTCAGGCAATCAATATTGCCCGAATATCATTGACGTTGGTTAACGTCGGGCCGGTGATCAGCAAATCATTAAGCGCGTGAAAATAGCAGTAACTATCATGGCCATCCAGATATTGCACTGCATTAAGACCGCTCAGCTTGCCGCGCGCAAGCGTATCCGGGAAGACGATCGCACCTGCGGCATCTTCTGTGCCATCAATACCATCGCTATCTCCCGCCATGGCCCAGATACCGTGTTCCCCCTGGAGCGCACAGGCCAGACTGAGTAAAAACTCGGTATTGCGGCCCCCTTTTCCAGGCGGAGTGTTGTTTACTGTCACCGTGGTTTCGCCACCTGACAACAGTACAGCAGGCCCTGAAATCGGGTGACCATACTGCTTCGCCGATTTCGCCATACCGGCCATGACCACCGCCACTTCCCTGCTTTCACCTTCTATCGCATCCCCCAAAATAAGGGGGGTGAGCCCATGTTGTCGTGCGGCCAGCCCCGCCGCCGCTAACGCCATCGCCGGCGTGGCGATAAGCCTGACCTCGCCTGTCGCGGCGTTTTCCACCGGGCCGGCCGGCTGGTTTAGCCGTTCGCTAACGGGCTTCGGGATCGCAATGCCATACCGCTGCAGTACCCGGAGCGCATCACGTGGTGCGCTGTTATCGGCAACGGTGGGGCCAGACGCTACGTCCGTCGGATCATCGCCAGGCACATCGCTGATAATCAGTGATACGATGCGCGCTGGTTGCGCCATGGTCGCCAGCTTTCCGCCTTTCACCGCTGAGAGATGACGACGTACCAGATTCATCTCTTTGATGCTGGCCCCGCTATGGAGCAGGGCCCGGGTGATGGTCTGCTTATCTGCCAGCGTTAACCCCGGGGCGGGCAGCGCCATCAGCGCCGATCCTCCCCCTGAAATCAATGCCAGCACCAGATCATCGGCAGTTAAACCGCGCAGCGTCTCCACAATCAGCATTGCGGCAACCTCGCTCATGGCATCTGATACGGGATGAGCCGCCTCAATAATGCGGATGCGGCCCGCAGGAACCGCGTAACCGTAACGCGTCACCACCACGCCCGACACCGCCACATCCGGCCAGGCCGCATCCACGGCAGCCGCCATTGCCGCGGACGCTTTACCCGCACCGATCACCACACAACGGCCGCGAGGTTTTTCCGGCAGGTTAGCCAGGGTCACCGGCCCGGCGCGGGCACTGTTGACCGCATGTTGAAAGATATCCTGCAGGATCTCTGCAGCCTGTTCGTTATTCATGGTTATGCGGTCTCGGCAATGTCAGCTTTAGCGTCAATGTAGTGCACCACGGCGCGTGTCACCTCCGCGGTATTGGCTGAGCCACCGACATCTGGCGTCAGAATGCCTTTTTCACACACATACTCAATGCTTTCCATAATCAGCGCAGCGGCATGGCGTTCGCCCAGATGTTCAAGCATCTGTACCGCGGTCCAGAAAGTGGCAATGGGGTTCGCAATCCCTTTGCCGGTGATATCGAATGCGGAACCATGGATCGGTTCGAACATGGAAGGGAAGCGGCGTTCAGGATCAATATTCGCGGTCGGCGCTACGCCCAGACTACCCGCCAGCGCGCCAGCCAGATCGGAAAGGATATCGGCGTGCAGATTGGTGGCAACGATGGTATCCAGGGTCTGGGGATGCAACGTCATACGGTGCGTCATGGCATCGACCAACATTTTGTCCCACTGCACATCCGGGAATTCCTGCGCCACTTCAGCGGCAATCTCATCCCACATCACCATACCATGGCGCTGGGCGTTGGATTTGGTCACCACGGTCAGCAGCTTACGTGGACGGGACTGCGCCAGTCTGAAGGCATAGCGCATAATGCGTGTCACCCCAACACGGGTAAAGATTGCCACTTCGGTACCGACTTCTTCAGGTAAACCACGGTGCGTACGGCCGCCGTTACCAGAATATTCACCTTCGGAGTTTTCGCGCACGATGACCCAGTCAAGATCGCCAGGCCCGCGGTTGCGCAGCGGTGAGGTGACGCCCGGCAGAATTTTGGTGGGTCGCACATTGGCGTACTGGTCAAAGCCCTGGCAAATAGGCAGCCGCAGGCCCCAGAGTGTGATGTGGTCAGGGACATCCGGTGCCCCCACCGCGCCGAAGTAAATGGCATCGAATGCTTTCAGCATGTTCAGTCCTTCTTCCGGCATCATCACGCCATGTTTTTTGTAATAGTCTGACCCCCAGTCAAAGGTCTCTATATCAAATTTCAGTTGCGGATCGTGGCGCGTCAGCGCGTGCAAGACTTCAATACCTGCCGAAATGACTTCCGGTCCGATACCGTCCGCAGGGATGGCAGCAATTTTGTAGTGACGCATCGTTACTTCTCCAGTTAATGAGTATGAGGATGTGGAAGCTCTGCCGTCGGTGATTTGTTCGCTCTGGCAGAAAGAATCACGACCACGAGGGCCGAGAGCGCCAGCAATCCGGCGACAAAATACAGGCCCCAGCTGTAGCTACCGGTTTGCTCGCGGATCACGCCAATCATCATCGGGCCGACGAAACCGCCGAGGTTGCCGATGGAGTTGATAGCGGCAATGCCAGCGGCCGCAGCCGGGCCGCTGAGGAACAGGGTTGGCATGCTCCACAGAGGGGGTTTTGATGCGCTAATCCCCACAGTGACCAGCGTTAAGGCAAGCATCACGGTAAACAATGTGCTGACGTTACCGGCGTATATCAGCCCGGCAACCGCCAGCAGGCAGGCGCCAATGACGTGCCAGCTGCGCTCTTTGGTTCGATCGGAATGACGCGCCCAGAGGATCATGGCGATGACGCCGATCACCGCCGGAAAAGCGTTCAGGAAACCAATCTCCAGCGAGGAAGCACCGAAACTGCGAATAATCTGCGGGGACCAGATGCCAAGCGTATACAGCCCGGCGGAGGTACCGAAATAGACCAGCGCCAGCGCCAGGACGCGTATATCCGCCAGTCCCCGCCATGCGCTGGAATGGCTCTGTTTTGCCGCCCGCGCCCGCTCCTCGGCATGCATGGTGTTTTCCAGCCAGGCACGCTCTTGATCAGTCAGCCATTTGGCCTTGGCCGGACGATCCGTCAGGAAGAACAGAACCACAACACCGAGCACCAGCGCCGGCAAAGCTTCCAGTACAAACATCCACTGCCAGCCGGCGTAGCCAAGGAAGCCATGCATCTCCAGCAGTGCGGCCGAAACCGGCGATCCCAGTGCTGTCGACAGGGGAGCTGCGGCCATAAAGATGGCAGTGACCTGCGCACGCCTGGCGGCAGGAAACCAGTAGCTGAGATAGAGAATGATACCCGGGAAGAAACCGGCTTCCGCCACGCCGAGCAGAAAACGCAGAATGTAGAAGCTCGTCGTGCCCTGCACAAAAGCCATGCAGCCAGAGACGAACCCCCAGGTGATCATGACGCGGGCGATCCAGATACGGGCACCCACTTTATGGAGAATTAAGTTTGACGGCACCTCAAACAGAAAGTAACCCAGGAAGAAAATGCCGGCGCCCAGCCCAAAAACGGTGGGTGAAAACCCCAGGTCCTGGTTCATGGTCAGGGCGGCAAAGCCAATATTGACGCGGTCAAGGAAGGCAATGAAGTACAGCAGCATGATGAAAGGAATAATGCGCAGGGTAACTTTGCGCATCACCTTCTTTTCGAGGTCGTTATTCATGACGGGATGCTCCATAGTGATGTAGGGTTGTTATCGTTTTGTAATAATCCCAGTATGAAGTTTTGAACCGCTTTATCATCGGCACAGCTTTATATAAATAATTTGTATAATCAGGTTTTGGTGAAAAAATGGATATAAATCAGCTACGTTGCTTTGTGGTATTAGGTGATGAGCTTCACTTTGGCCGGGCTGCCCGTAAACTCGAAATGATGCCTGCGTCACTGAGTCGCTTCATCAAACTGCTGGAAGATGATTTGGGGATCAGGCTACTGAATCGATCGACCCGCAACGTGTCGCTAACACCTGAAGGCGCCGCCTTTTTAAATGAGGCCAAAACGGTCATTGCTGATTTCGATGCGCTACGGCAGCGATTCCGGAAAAATAGCCTGTTGCAGAAAAGAACGTTGCGGATCGGGGCTATCGACAGCGCAGCCAAAGGATTACTTCCTGAATTGCTTAATCTTTTCGTCAGGCGTTTTCCTGAAGCAGATATTCATCTTACAGAAGATAAATCTCACAAACTTATCCCCCGACTCATTTCAGGGTGGCTGGATGTGGTTTTTGTGCGCCCGCCGGAACACATTGATGCCATGCTGACAACGCGATTTATCGCCAATGAAACTTGCGTGCTCGCCGTGCCCACTAACCACCGGCTGGTCAGTTATGATGAAGTCAGTATCGATGACTTTCGGCACGAGCCTGTTATCTTGCCGGAAAGACGCACCCGGCGTCACAGCCATGACCTGACAATGAATATTTTCAAGGAAGGTGGCAGCATGCCTGTTATCGCGCAGTATGCTGAAGAGAAGCAGACTATCCTGAGTTTTGTTGCCGCAGGACTCGGCATTGCTCTGGTGCCTGCGTCCTATAAAGACATGAATGCGGACGGCGTGAAATACCTTGCGCTCACGCCCAAAAAACATATCGAAGGCCTTCCCCTCAGCGCGATGTGGCATCAGGGAAATAACAATATCTATGTACGATCCCTGCTGGAGATACTTTCCGACAACATCGACGAGCTGACCCGTGATTTGTGACGAACAAGATGATTGTTGCGCCAGGGCGGCAGCACGCGAGAATTTAGCTCGGTTGCTGCAAACTGTCGGCGTATTTGCGCGTTAAGCGAAACAGCGCTTGCACCTCCTCTTCCGGCCACTGCGCCAGCACCTGATTCATTAACCGCCGCCGCGCTACCGCAATACTGTCGATCATCTGTTGTCCGCTGGCGCTAAGCGTCACTTCGCTGATCCGTCGGTCATGACGGTTAGATTGCTTACAGGCGAGTCCCTGGGCTTCCAGTTTTTTCACCTGGCGGCTGACGGTGGTGTAATCGCGCCCTAAATGATCCGCCAGCTCAACAACTCCCACCGGGCCATGGCGTCCTACCGCCACCAGCAGCGGAAACAGCATCTGTTCCAGCTGGACGCCGGCCGCCTGGAGGATTTGCTCGTCGCGCAGCGGCTGGTTCATCACGCTGATGATATCCAGTAGCGCGCCGTGAAAGTCGGTAATGTCGTAGTCATTATGTGCATCTTGCATATATTAATTTTCCGCGTATAGTGCTGCAAACAATATGTGTATTTTACACATAATTCCCGACAGGAGATAATTTATGAAAGCAGCCGTGGTTTTTGACCTCGCAGAAGGCCCGGTTTGGGCCGATTTTATCGACCCGCAGCCCGCGCCCGGCCAGACGATCATTGACGTCCGCGCCGCCGCGCTGAGCCATGTGGTTAAGGCCCGCGCATCCGGACGCCATTACAGCTTCGACGGCAATCTGCCCTTTGTGCCCGGTATCGATGGCGTCGGCACCACACCTCAGGGCCAGCGCGTCTATTTCGCCTTCCCCACCGTCCCCTTCGGCAGTATGGCGCAGCAGGCGCCGGTTGCCCTGCAGAGTTGCCTGCCGGTGCCGGATGCGCTCGATGATGTTAGCGCCGCGGCGATGGCCAATCCCGGCATGTCCGCGTGGGCGTCTCTGGTGACTCGCGCCCAGATCCAGGCCGGTGAAACGGTGCTGATTAACGGCGCCACCGGCAGCGCCGGTCAGTTGGCGGTGCAGATTGCCCGCTATCTGGGAGCGAAAAGAATCATTGCAACCGGACGGAATGCGCAGACGCTGGCGGCGCTGGACGCCGATGAGTGTATTCAGTTAACCGCTGATGATAAAACCTTGAGCGGGCAATTTTCAGCGACCAGCGCTGCGCAGATTGACGTGGTCATCGATTACCTGTGGGGACACAGCGCGGAAGTGTTATTGCCGGCCCTGGCGAAATATACCCCAGCCGGCAGACCGGTGCGCTATGTGCAGGTGGGGTCCCTGGCTGGCGCCGATATCGCGTTAAATGGCGCAGTTCTGCGTTCCGCACCGCTCGTGCTGATGGGCAGCGGTATCGGTAGCCTGTCGATGCCGCAGCTGCTGGCGGCGACAGGTGAAATGCTGCAGGCGGCGGTGCCGGGTAAATTCACCATCGCCACCACCCCGCGGCCGCTGCAGGAGATCGCGGCGGCCTGGCCGCGGGACGACAGTCAGAAGCGTACGGTTTTCACCCTCGGATAAAAAATCGCTTCCGCACAAAAGATGGGGTTGATATCTTAAATGAGAAATATTATCTTTCTCATTACTGAATAGTTGAGTAAATAACTCAGGTATTCAGTACGACATTGCTCACATTGCTTCCAGTATTTTTGCCCGCACTTGTGCGGGCTTTTTTTTACTGGCGACACACCTCACGCACCAGTTGCCGCAGCCAGCAGTGGCCCGGCGCCTGCTCCAGACGACATACGGCGCGGCATTGTTCTCCGTCACGCGGCGGGAGAACGCTCGCTGGTCGTCCCTCCAATAACGCGGTCGCGGAACAGTGCCTGCAGAGGGATCGGTGGGCCGCTATTTTTCATTACACCAATTTCCAGAACGGCGTTCTCCTCGCGCAGAAGGAGGGCATCTTTTATGCCAAAAACCACGAAGCGCCGGGTTAGCCCTGGCGCCTGTCACCTCGCGGCGCGGCCTGTCATCGGCCTCTTCCAGCCGCTCTTTTGCTTCATCCCCGCCCTTTTCGTTCAAAATTTATGAACTATGTAAATCGCGATGAAGAAATATGTTTAAACGTCAACATTTCTATGTAAATATTAAGGCGAATGATAACTATTCTTTTTATCATTTATAGAATCACACCGGGTCAGCGCAAGCCAGACGACGAAAAACGTCGCTTTTGCGCGGTGTGGTATGTGCTCATAACAAAAAATAAGCCTGCATTTATCATGGAAAAAAACGCTTCTCTGCCGTTTGGCAGTTTCAACTCATTGGCATTGTTTACGGGTCTGTGTCTGGGGGCCTCACCGGCAACGGGCACCGCAGCGGAAAAATCAGTCAAAAATAGTGAAGAGACGCTGGTGGTGGAAGCCACTCCGCCCTCACTCTACTCTCCCGGCGCCTCCGCCGATCCCAAGTTCAATAAACCGCTGGTCGATACCACCCGCACCATCACCGTGATCCCGGAACAGGTGATTAAAGATCAGGGCGTCACCAACCTGACTGACGCCCTCAAAAACGTCCCCGGCGTCGGGGCGTTTTATGCCGGCGAGAATGGCAGTTCAACCACCGGGGATGCCATCTACATGCGCGGCGTGGATACCTCTAACAGCATCTATGTGGACGGCATCCGCGACATCGGCAGTGTGACGCGCGATACCTTCAATACCCAGCAGGTGGAAGTCATCAAAGGACCCGCCGGCACGGACTATGGCCGCAGCGCGCCCTCCGGATCGATCAATATGATCAGCAAGCAGCCGCGCCTTGACTCCGGGATCGACGGTTCGGCCAGCATCGGCAGCGCCTGGTCGCGTCGGGGAACGCTCGACCTGAACCAGGCGTTTAGCGACAACGCCGCGTTCCGTCTGAACCTGATGGGGGAAAAAACTCATGACGCCGGTCGGGACCGCATTGAAAACGAACGCTATGGCATCGCGCCATCGCTGGCCTTCGGACTCGATACCCCAACTCGTCTGTATCTGAACTATCTGCACGTCCGGCAGAACAACACCCCGGATGGCGGGATCCCCACCGTCGGCCTGCCGGGCTATTCGGCACCTTCGCCGAAATATGCCGCGCTCAATTCCGCCGGGAAGGTGGATACCAACAATTTCTATGGCACCGACTCCGATTATGATAAATCCACCACCGACAGCGGCACCCTGCGCTTCGAACACGATCTGACGGACAATACCACCGTGCGCAATACCACCCGTTGGTCGCGGGTGAAACAGGAGTATCTTTTGACCGCGGTGATGGGCGGCGCGAGCAATATCACCGCCCCCGATATCAATGACGTCAACACCTGGAGCTGGTCGCGTCTGGTTAATACCAAAGATGTCAGCAACCGCATTCTGACCAACCAGACCAATATCACCTCGACCTTCAATACCGGCTCGATAGGCCATGACGTCAGCGCCGGCGTGGAGTTTACCCGGGAAAACCAGACCAACTATGGCGTTAACGCCATGACCGCGCCGGCGGTGAATCTCTACCATCCGGTGAGCAACCTGTCGATTGGCGGGCTGGACAGAAACGGGGCGAACGCCAACGGCCAGACCGATACCTTCGGGATTTATGCCTTCGATACGCTGACGCTGACCGAACGGATTGAGGTCAACGGCGGGCTACGTCTCGACAATTATCATACTAAATATGACAGCGCCACCGCCTGCGGCGGCAGCGGACGCGGGGCTATCGCCTGCCCGCCCGGCCAGTCGACGGGCAGCCCGGTCACCACCGTGGATACCGCCAAATCCGGCAATCTGGTTAACTGGAAAGCCGGGGCACTGTACCGCTTAACCGAGCAGGGCAATGTCTACGTCAACTACGCCATCTCACAGCAGCCGCCGGGGGGCAGCAGTTTCGCCCTGGCCGCCAGCGGTAGCGGCAACAGCGCCAACCGAACCGACTTTAAGCCACAGAAGGCGAAATCCAGCGAGCTGGGCACCAAGTGGCAAATCTTCAACAACCGTCTGCTGCTCAGCGCGGCGTTATTCCGTACCGATATTGAAAACGAAGTGGCCGCCAACGATGACGGAACCTGGTCGCAGTACGGCAAAAAGCGCGTGGAGGGGTATGAGCTCTCCGCGACCGGAAACCTGACCCCGGACTGGACGATCATCGCCGGCTACACGCAGCAGCATGCGACGGTGACGGAGGGGCAGAATGTGGCGCAGGATGGTTCTTCCGCGCTGGCCTACACTCCGAAACATGCCTTTACGCTGTGGACGCAGTATCAGGCCACCAGCGATTTGTCCGTCGGCGGCGGTGTGCGCTATGTCGGAAGCCTGCGCCGGGGCAGCGATGGCGCGGTCGGTACCCCGGATCACACCGAGGGCTACTGGGTCGCCGACGCCAAACTGGGCTATCGGGTCAACAGCAACCTCGATCTGCAGCTCAATATGTACAACCTGTTTGATACCGATTACGTGGCCTCCATCAACAAGAGCGGCTATCGCTATCATCCGGGCGAACCCCGTACCTTTATGCTGACGGCGAACGTCCACTTCTGAGTCTGTGCGTGGGGCCGTTGCGCCCCACCTTTTAGAGAGAACACCGCGATGATGTATCACATTCCTGACGTGCTATCGGCAGACCAGGTGGCGGAATTTACCCGGCAGCTGGCGCAGGCCGAGTGGGTCGACGGACGGGTTACGGTGGGCAGCCAGGGGGCGGCCGTCAAACAGAACCAACAGATCGATACCCGTACGCCGCTGTATGCCCGCCTGCAAGCCGCCGTGCTCGACGCGCTGCGCGGCCACCCGCAGTTTTTTTCCGCCGCGCTGCCGCGGACGATTTCCGCACCGTTGTTTAACCGCTATGGGCCAGGGGAGACCTACGGTTTTCATGTCGATGGCGCCGTTCGCCAGAACGGCGAGGCGGGCTGGATGCGCACTGACCTGTCAGCGACGCTGTTTCTTTGCGAGCCGGAGAGCTATGAGGGCGGTGAACTGGTGATTGAAGACACCTATGGCCAGCACCGGGTGAAGCTCCCGGCCGGGCATCTGGTGCTCTATCCCGCCAGCAGCCTGCACTGCGTCACCCCGGTTACCCGCGGCGTACGTCAGGCCTCTTTCCTGTGGATCCAGTCGATGGTCCGCGACGATAAGCAGCGCGCGATGCTTTACGACCTGGACCGCACCATCCAGTCTCTGAAGGCCCGCTTTGGCGACGGAGAAGAGGTCCTCTCCCTGCTCAACATGTATCACAACCTGCTGCGCCAGTGGACGGAAGTGTGATCCGCTATCGATGGCGAAGGCTTGCGGCAGACAGGTGTGACGTGACAATGAACTGGCCATCCGTTGGCCAGTTTTCAGCAGGATTTAAAATCGATAACCCGCGGAGAACATAAACACCCACGGATCCAGACGGGTGCTGACTTTCTGGTCCACGCCGCCGGCTTTGAATTTCACATCGGTGTCGATATCCATGTACCACACCGACATATTCAGCAGCCAGTCACGGTTAATCAGATAATCGAGGCCGACCTGCCCCGCCGCGCCCCAGGAGTCCTTCAGGCTCAGATCGGAAAGCCCGGCCGCCTTGCCGGTATCGTTAAAGTCTTCATTAAAGAAGGTGGTGTAGTTAATACCCGCCCCCACGTACGGGCGCACCTTGCTTTGCGCATCGCCAAAGTACCACTGCGCCATCAGGGTGGGCGGCAACTGATGGACGGTGGCGATAGTCCCGGTTGGCCCGGTGCCGACCTTATGGCGGAACGGCGTTGCCGCCAGCAGCTCCACGCCGATGTTATCGGTGGCCATATAGGTAAAGGTTAAACCCAGTTGGGTATTGTTACTGACGTTGAAACTGCCAAGGCTGCCTAACACATTGTCAGAGCCCTCCGTCGGTCGGACGGTGGCGGTCCCGGCACGAATGAAAAATTCACCCGCTTCATGCGCCCAGACGCTGCCGGTGGAAAGCGTGCTAAGAATTAATGCCGCCGCTGCTAACTTCTTCATATCCACTTCCTCATTATGGTTTTTCAGCGCGGCCAAATATACCTATAACGAGTTACGTTTGATCTGTTTTAGATCACACTAAAACCTTAGATTTAACATTTATTGATCCAGATTAATTTTTGCTACCGATCGAAACACCCTGAATCCTTCTCACATCAATTTTCACTTTCCGTGAAAAAAATATTTCTCCCCCTCTTGCCGCCGCAAAAGCGGCTGGATAAGTTAACTGCCGACAATCTGTGTTGATGCGTTTTTTTCAGGTGTAATTATGAGTGAAATCAACCCGTGCATGACGTGCGGTGCCTGTTGTGCGTATTTTCGTGTCTCTTTCTACTGGGCGGAAGCCGACGACGCGGGTGGCCTGGTGCCTTCCGCGCTGACCGAGCCGCTGACCCCTTTCCTGCGCTGCATGAGCGGCACCAACCAGCGTCAGAGCCGCTGCGCGGCGCTGTCAGGCGACATCGGTGACGCCGTCCACTGCACTATTTATGAAAACCGTCCCTCACCGTGCCGCGAATTCGCCATGTCCGGTGAGAATGGTGAGGAAAATGACGCCTGCAACCGGGCGCGGGCGCACTATGGCCTACCGCCATTGCGGCCTCTTTACAAAGATATACCTGCCCTGAATGGTGCAGAGAGTGCTACGACGGAACGATTTGCGGTACAATCGCCGGCTAGTTAACACCTGCGACACTCAAGGAGAATGCATGTCTATCACGGCGAAGTCCGTCTACCGTGACACCGGGAATTTTTTTCGTAATCAGTTCATTACCATTTTGCTGATTGCGCTGTTGTGCGCGTTTATTACGGTAGTACTTGGCCATGCCTTTTCACCCAGTGACGAGCAGCTGTCGATACTCAGCGAAGGCGATAACCTCGCCGGTAGCGCCGGGCTGTTTGAGCTGGTGCAGAACATGACGCCGGAGCAGCAGCAGGTTCTGCTGCGCGCCTCGGCGGCATCAACCTTCTCGGGTCTGGTGGGCAATGCGATCCTCGCCGGCGGCGTTCTGCTGCTGATCCAGCTGGTCTCCGCCGGTCATCGCGTTAGCGCCCTGCGTGCCATCGGCGCCTCAGCCCCGGTGCTGCCGAAGCTGCTGCTGTTGATCCTCTTCACTACCTTCCTGGTGCAGATGGGGATGATGCTGGTCCTGGTGCCCGGCGTGCTGCTGGCCATCGTGCTGGCCTTTGCGCCGATCATGCTGGTGCAGGACAAAATGGGTATCCTCAGCGCCATGCGCAGCAGCATGCGTCTGGCGTGGGCCAATCTGCGGCTGGTGGCGCCGGCTATCATTGGCTGGCTGGTGGCAAAAACCCTGCTGTTACTGTTCGCTTCCAGCTTTGCTGTCCTGACGCCAAACGTCGGCGCGGTGGTCATCAATACCATCAGCAACCTGATATCCGCCCTGTTGCTGATCTATTTATTCCGCGTGTATATGCTTATCCGCAACTAATCTTAACCAGGATCGGGGTCTTCCCCGGTCCGTCCTGAAAGACGGGATCGATGTATGAAGCAGTTTCTGGATTTTTTACCGCTGGTGGTCTTCTTTGCCTTCTATAAGCTTTACGATATCTACGCCGCCACCACCGCGCTGATCGTCGCGACCGCTATCGTGCTGATCTACAGCTGGGTACGCTACCGTAAAGTCGAAAAAATGGCGCTGATCACCTTTGTGCTGGTGGCCGTCTTCGGCGGGTTAACTCTCTTCTTCCACAATGATGAGTTTATTAAATGGAAGGTGACGGTGATCTATGCCCTGTTCGCTGGCGCGCTGCTGTTCAGCCAGTGGGTGATGAAAAAGCCGTTGATCCAGCGCATGCTGGGCAAAGAGCTGGCCCTGCCGCAGCAGGTCTGGTCGCGGCTTAACCTGGCCTGGGCGGTGTTCTTTATCCTTTGCGGGCTGGCCAATATCTATATCGCCTTCTGGCTGCCGCAGAATATCTGGGTGAACTTCAAGGTCTTTGGCTTAACCGCCCTCACGCTGGTCTTTACCCTGCTGAGCGGGATCTACATCTACCGCCATATGCCGCAGGACGACCACCACTAACGCCTCCGCCGGCGCGCCATCGCGCGCCGCGCTCGCCCCCTATAATCTCACTGCGCTGGCAAACATTCCCTGCAGCCACACAACCTCAGCGCATACGCTGACAACTTTCCGGTCACACTGTGCAGGCTCTCTTCACGATTTCTCTCAACTGCATAAAAAGTTGCGGTAATTGTGAGGATTTTATGGAGATTCATCTCGTTACATTGTAATGATAATGGTTATCATTAATATTCTCGATCTCATTTTGCATTACTTTAAAAAGGATATTTACATGAGATCGCCGCAATATTCTGTCCCCACGACCCTGGCGCTGGTCATATCCAGTCTCCTCGCTCCTAACGCCTTTGCTGAAGAATCAGAACAAGATACCGAAACGATGATTGTGCGCAGTACGGCGGAAGAGGTGCTTAAGCAACAGCCCGGGGTGTCGATTATCACGGCAGATGATATTGCTAAGCAGCCGCCGGTCAACGATCTCTCAGACATCATCCGTAAAATGCCCGGGGTGAACTTGACCGGCAACAGCGCCAGCGGCAGTCGGGGCAACAACCGCCAGATTGATATCCGCGGCATGGGGCCGGAGAACACCCTGATCCTGATAGATGGGGTACCGGTCACGTCACGTAACGCGGTTCGCTATAGCTGGCGCGGCGAACGCGATACCCGGGGCGACAGCAACTGGGTACCTGCAGAGATGGTCGAAAGGATTGAAGTTCTCCGCGGTCCGGCAGCCGCGCGCTATGGTTCCGGCGCGGCGGGCGGAGTGGTCAATATCATTACCAAACGCCCGACCAACAACTGGCACGGTTCGCTGTCTTTCTTTACCAACCAGCCGGAAAACAACAAGGAAGGCACGACCAATCGCGCTAACTTCAATCTCAGCGGCCCACTGGCCGGGGAAGCGCTGACGATGCGCCTGTATGGCAATATCAATAAAACGGAACCCGACGCCTGGGATATTAACCATGCGCAAAACGGCTCTTACGCTGCGGGGCGCGAAGGGGTACGCAATAAAGATATTAACGCCTTGCTGTCATGGAAAATGACCCCGCAACAGATCCTCGATTTCAGCTACGCCTATAGTCGCCAGGGGAATATCTATGCTGGTGATACCCAGTACAGCAACGGCAATCTTAGCCCGAACGGGCTGGTGGACTCCCTGTACGGCCACGAAACTAATCGCCTCTATCGCCAGTCCTGGGGACTGACCTACAACGGTCTATGGGATTGGGGCCAGTCCAAAGCCGGTGTTTACTACGAGAAAACCAACAATACCCGCCTGCAGGAAGGCTCCACCGGCCGCGTCGAGGGCATGATCAACAGTGAGGATTATGCCACCAGCCGTCTGGAATCCTGGCGTACTACCTCGGAATTCAATGTGCCTTTCTTCTGGCTGGCGGACCAGACGCTGACGCTGGGAATGGAATGGAACCATGATCAGCTCGACGACCCGGCATCAATGCAGGCCACTAACAGCAACGGCGAGACTATCCCTGGGACCTCGGGCGACCCTACGCAACGTAGTACCAAAAACAGCGCCACCCTCACCGGTATCTATCTGGAAGATAATATCGAAGCCGTGCCTGGCACCAACCTGATCCCCGGCATCCGCTTCGATTATCATAATCAGTTTGGCAGCAACTGGAGCCCAAGCCTCAATCTGTCTCAGGCGCTGAGCGATATGTTCACGCTGAAGGCCGGTATCGCGCGCGTGTTTAAAGCGCCTAACCTCTATCAATCCAGTGAAGGCTATTTGCTCTCCACCCGCGGCAACGGTTGTCCGAACACTATAGCTGAAGGCAGCTGCTATCTGCTGGGCAACCCTGACCTCGATCCGGAGATCAGTATTAACAAAGAGATCGGTATCGAATTCAACCTTAATGGTTACGCTGCCGGAGTCACCTGGTTTCGCAACGATTACAAAAACAAAATCGTCTCCGGAACAGAGGTACTGGGCTATACCTCCAGCGGCAATAATATTTTGCAGTGGCAGAACGGCGGCAAAGCCGTGGTCGAGGGGCTGGAAGGAAATCTGCTGATCCCGGTGCTGAGAGATGTCCTCAGCTGGCGGACCAATGCCACCTGGATGCTCAAATCTGAAAGTAAAGAGACTGGCAACCCGCTGTCGGTTATCCCGAAATATACCGTTAACACGATGCTCGACTGGCAGGTAAACGACGCCCTGTCTGCGAATGTGAACTGGACGCTTTATGGCCGTCAGAAGCCGCGTCAGTATGCGGAGATCCGCAACGAAACCGGGACCCTTGCCACCACCGAGGTTGGCGCCTATTCCATCGTGGGTATTGGTACTCAGTATCAGCTAAACCGGGATATTCGCCTGAATGCCGGAATAAGTAATCTATTTGATAAACAACTGTATCGCGAAAACGCCGGCGCCTCGACCTACAATGAGCCTGGCCGCGCGTATTATGCCGGCGTTACCCTCTCCTTCTGAAGTGCCGCGCCCGCCTCTGCGGGCGCTTTCCCCTATTCTCTCCGCCCCGTTTTCATAGTAGCATCCCGCTGATCGTCTTTGACCACAACAGAGTAGAGCATGACAACTACAGATCTTGCCCCGAAGGGCGAAATGGTTTTACGCACCCTGGCGATGCCGGCGGATACCAATGCCAACGGGGATATTTTTGGCGGCTGGCTGATGTCGCAGATGGATATCGGGGGCGCCATCATGGCCAAAGAGATCGCTCAGGGTCGCGTGGTGACCGTGCGCGTGGATGGGATGACCTTTTTACGCCCGGTCGCCGTCGGCGACGTGGTGTGCTGCTACGCCCGCTGCGTGAAGCGCGGCAACACCTCAGTGACGATTAACATCGAAGTGTGGGTGAAAAAAGTCTCTTCTGAACCGATTGGCCAGCGCTATAAGGCGACGGAAGCGCTGTTTATCTACGTTGCCGTCGATAATCAGGGTAAACCGCGGGCTCTGCCGGCAGAATAATATGGTGCCCGGCTAACCGGGCACCTGGCTTACAGAAAGCCCAGCAGCGAGAAGAAGAAGTAGCCGATAATAATCACGATCACCGGCAGCACATACAGCGGGAAATATTGCACCAGGATGGTATGGCGCGGTACCACGATCCGCTCAGCGAGCTGCTCACGGGATAACCCTTCTGCGCCTTTGGCCTGCTCGAGGATCAGCTGATCCTCAATCCCCTCGCGAAGAAATTTCGCCTGCCTCGCCATCCGCGCGCCGGAGGCCTGCAGCGCCATGCCGACAAAAACCAGAATGAAGATGATCCAGAAGCCGATGTTCAGGCTGTGGTGGAAATCCGGCAGCGGCGAGTTGTACCAGAAAAAGTTCAGGAACGGCGTGTTAAAGCGCATCATCTCAATCATGACATGCGCAAAATCCATCATTACCGCGTCAATGCCGGGTTTCTTTTCACTGTGCTCATACATAAATTTGAGGACAGAAATCAGCGTCGACAGCACGGCGGGAATAAAGATGACCCATCCCAAAATGCGTTTGATAACCGCTATGCGTCCAGCTTGTTGGTACGTCATGAGTTCCCCTTGTTAAAGACGCGTTGGTGATTCGCCTGCCGCCTGTTGCGTGGCGCAGGCGCTCCTCGCTGACCCGAATGTGTCGGGTATAAGTCTATCTTCCACGGCGAATTTCGCCCAATAACGCGCGGTATGATATACCATGAATGCCGATTCGTTTATCTGATTACGCAACAGGAGAAGGACATATGTCAGCGAAGCGCCGCATTGAGGCCGCGATTTTTGATATGGACGGGTTGCTGATTGACTCTGAGCCGCTCTGGGATCAGGCGGAGGTCGAGGTCATGGAAAGCCTGGGGGTGGATACCCGCCGCCGCGATGAACTGCCCGACCTGCTTGGTCTGCGAATCGACCTTGTGGTGGATCTGTGGTATGCCCAGCAGCCGTGGCACGGCGTCGATCGCGCAGAAGCCACCGCGCGCATTATCCGCCGGGCCATCGAGCTGGTGGAAGCCTCACGCCCGCTGCTACCGGGCGTACGCGAGGCGGTGGCCCTGTGTAAAGCGCAGGGCTTGAAGGTGGGCCTGGCCTCGGCCTCGCCGCTGGTGATGCTGGAGAAAGTGCTCAACATGTTCGAACTGCGCGACCAGTTTGATGCGCTCGCCTCCGCGGAACATCTGCCCTGGAGCAAACCGCACCCGCAGGTATACCTCAACTGCGCCGCTGCCCTGGGAGTCGACCCGCAGCGCTGCGTCGCGCTGGAGGATTCGGTCAACGGCATGATCGCCAGCAAAGCCGCGCGCATGCGCGCTATCGTGGTACCGGAAGCGGAGAACAGCCGCGACCCGCGCTTCGTGCTGGCGGACGTCAAGCTCCCGTCACTGCAGGCCCTGACTGCCGAAGCCCTGCTCGGGTAAGGACGCTGGCGGGTGACGCGATCGCTGTCACGCCGCCGGCAATAAAATCAAAACATCGTTTCATTTTTATTGTAATTTTGTTTTCCTGCCTCTATGCTGGTCACAGGTGGCGTCATCGTACGCCTGAAGATCAGCTGACAGAGGTGAATATGGTAATGAACGCCTTCGACCTGACGGGTAAGGTCGCCATCGTGACCGGTTGCGATACCGGACTGGGACAGGGAATGACGCTGGGCCTGGCGCAGGCCGGGTGCGATATCGTCGGCATCAACCGTAAAATTCCCCATGACACGGCAGCACAGGTTCAGGCGCTGGGTCGCCGCTTTCATGCCATTCAGGCGGATCTCAGCCTTCAGGATGAGATGAGCGTGCTGGTCGACCAGGCGGTCGCGGCGATGGGTCGGGTCGATATTCTGGTCAATAACGCCGGGATTATCCGCCGCCATGATGCCCTGACCTTCACGGAAAGCGACTGGGACGCGGTGATCGATCTGAATCTAAAAGCGGTTTTCTTTCTCAGCCAGGCGGTCGCCAGGCAGTTCATTCGCCAGGGCGATGGCGGCAAAATCATTAACATCGCCTCGATGCTCTCGTTTCAGGGTGGGATCCGCGTCCCCTCCTACACCGCCTCGAAAAGCGGCGTGCTGGGTTTGACCCGTCTGCTGGCCAACGAATGGGCCGGCCAACGCATCAACGTCAACGCCATTGCGCCAGGATATATGGCCACCAATAACACCCAGGCGCTGCGCGAAGATGAAGAACGTAACCAGGCGATCCTCGAGCGCATTCCCGCCGGTCGCTGGGGAGAACCCAAAGACCTGCAGGGGCCGGTGGTGTTTCTCGCCTCGGCCGCCGCCGACTATATTAACGGCTATACCCTGGCCGTCGATGGCGGATGGCTGGCACGCTGAGAATTTGTGACAAAGAGTTACACCGTCACCTCTTCCGTACACTGTATAAAAACCCTATACTGTATGAATCGACAGTTTAGGGTGTGTTATCATGACGGCGGAAGGCCATCTCTTCTTTTCAATCGCCTGCGCAGTATTTGCCAAAAACGCAGAGTTAACGCCGGTGCTGGCGCAGGGCGACTGGTGGCATATTGTGCCCTCTGCGGTATTGACCTGCCTGCTGCCGGACATCGATCACCCTAAGTCATTTCTCGGCCAACGACTGAGCTGGATCTCAAAGCCCGTGGCGCGGGCCTTTGGCCACCGCGGCTTCACCCATAGCCTGCTGGCCGTCTTTGGCGCGCTGACGCTATTCTACCTCAAGGTGCCTGACAGCTGGATTGTCCCGGCGGACGCCCTCCAGGGCCTGGTGCTGGGCTATCTCAGCCACATCCTCGCCGATATGCTCACCCCCGCCGGGGTGCCGCTGCTGTGGCCCTGCCGCTGGCGCTTCCGGCTGCCGATCCTCGCGCCGCGCAAGGGTAACCAACTGGAGCGCGCTTTATGCATGGCGCTGTTCGTCTATGCCGTCTGGATGCCGCAGACGCTGGCGGACAACAGCGCAATACGCTGGTCTTCCGGAGTGATCAATTCCCTGCAAATCACCTTCAATCGCTTCATTAGTCATCAGAGTGGCCGATAAACCGCCGGAAAACACCATTTGGTTATAACCCATTCCATTTGAATATAAGTCCTTGATAACGCCTTCTGCTAACCTTGCCGTCATAAGAGCTGGTTATCCACCAGCCCAGGTTATAAAAATATCAGGAGAACGGGGATGAACTTTCCATTAATAGCGAACGTAGTCGTGTTCGCCGTATTACTGTTTGCGCTGGGGCAAACTCGCCATAAACAGTGGAGCCTGGCCAGGAAAGTGCTGGTTGGTCTGGCCATTGGTGTGGTCTTTGGTCTGGCGCTGCAGCTGATCTACGGGTCTGACAGCCAGGTGCTGAAGGATTCCATCCAGTGGTTCAATATCGTCGGTAATGGCTATGTCCAGCTGCTGCAAATGATTGTGATGCCGCTGGTCTTCGCCTCGATCCTGAGCGCGGTGGCCAGGCTGCATAATGCCTCTCAGCTGGGAAAAATCAGCTTCCTGAGCATCGGCACTCTGCTGTTCACCACGCTTATCGCTGCGCTGGTTGGCGTGCTGGTGACCAATATGTTCGGCCTCACCGCCGAGGGTCTGGTTCAGGGCAGCGCAGAAACAGCCCGTCTGAACGCCATCCAGAGCAACTATGTGGGAAAAGTGGCCGATCTCAGCGTACCGCAGCTGATCCTTTCCTTTGTGCCGAAGAACCCATTTGCTGACCTGACCGGGGCTAACCCGACCTCCATCATCAGTATCGTCATTTTCTCGGCATTCCTCGGCGTGGCAGCGCTTAAGCTGCTGAAAGAGGATGTGGAAAAAGGCCAGCGCGTGCTGACGGCCATCGATACCCTGCAGGGCTGGGTGATGAAGCTGGTTCGTCTGGTGATGCAGCTGACCCCTTACGGCGTACTGGCCCTGATGACCAAAGTGGTTGCCGGGTCGAATCTGCAGGACATCATCAAACTTGGCGGCTTCGTGGTAGCTTCGTACATTGCGCTGGGCATTATGTTTGTCGTCCACGGCCTGCTGCTGGCGATTAACGGCATCAGCCCGCTGAAGTACTTCCGTAAAGTCTGGCCGGTGATCACCTTCGCCTTCACCAGCCGCTCCAGCGCCGCGTCGATTCCGCTGAACGTGGAAGCGCAGACCCGACGCCTGGGCGTACCGGAGTCAATTGCCAGCTTCTCCGCCTCCTTTGGCGCCACCATCGGTCAGAACGGCTGCGCCGGTATCTACCCGGCCATGCTGGCAGTCATGGTCGCGCCGACCGTGGGCATTAACCCGCTGGATCCGATGTGGATTGCCACCCTCGTGGGCATCGTCACCGTCAGCTCGGCGGGCGTCGCCGGGGTGGGCGGCGGGGCCACCTTCGCCGCGCTAATCGTTCTGCCGGCGATGGGCCTGCCGGTGACCCTGGTAGCGCTGCTGATCTCCGTCGAACCGCTGATCGACATGGGGCGTACCGCGCTGAACGTTAACGGCTCAATGACCGCCGGGACCCTGACCAGCCAGTGGCTGCGCCAGACCGACAAGTCGATTTTCGATAGCGAAGAAGAGGCCGAGCTGGCGCATCGCTAAACGGTAAGCACAAAAAAACCGCTGATTATCAGCGGTTTTTTTATTTCTGCAGCAGACTCAGGCTTCAATCTCACCTTCCTGACGCACCTGGTTAGCCCAGCGCTGGGCCGACTCCGGCACGCTGAACGCTGGCGAGCGGCGAAAATGCTCCCCCATCAGCAGAAAGGCGACATACTTCCCGCGCAAAATCCAGACATCGCGAAAATGGTCCATTTTCACGGCATGTTCCGGAGGCGCAGGCTCCACGCGCGGCACGTAGCTAATGACAGGGCGATTTTGTTGGCGCAATGGTTTCATAACAAATGGATTCACTAAACAGAGCGGGAAACAGAAACCTCTATCATAGCCGATTGTGGGCCCGTTCGTCGCCCCCCTGCCGCCGATGCGCATTTTAGGATAACTCCCTGCCCCTGCGCCGAGCGCAGGCAGCGTAATGTTCTATAGTTAGAAGGGTTTTGGTTTATCAACGACCACTTTTAGCAATGAAAGCAGGAGACGAGTAATGTCTGATAAGCACCCAAACCCTCACCACCAGCAGGCACCGGTCCACGACAGCGAAGAAGCGAAACCGGGGCTCGACTCGCTGGCGCCGGATGACCAGGAGTGGCGCCCCACGCCGAAACCCACCGCCCCAGGCGCCGAACCGACCGCCCCTGGTAGCCTGAAAGCGCCTGATACCCACAGCAGCAAACTTGACGCCCTGGAGCCGCAGCGTAAAGGCGGAGAAGACTATCCGCTGACCACCAACCAGGGCGTACGTATTGCCGACGATCAGAATTCGCTACGCGCCGGCGCCCGCGGCCCAACGCTGCTGGAAGATTTCATTCTGCGGGAGAAGATTACCCACTTTGACCATGAGCGAATTCCGGAGCGTATCGTTCATGCCCGCGGCTCTGCCGCCCACGGTTACTTCCAGCCCTACAAAAGCCTGACAGCGTTGACCAAAGCCGATTTTCTCTCGGCAGCCGATAAGATCACCCCGGTCTTTGTGCGCTTCTCCACCGTGCAGGGCGGCGCGGGGTCGGCGGACACCGTCCGCGATATTCGCGGCTTCGCTACCAAGTTTTACACTGACGAAGGGATTTTTGACCTGGTCGGCAACAACACACCGGTCTTCTTCATCCAGGACGCGATAAAGTTCCCCGATTTTGTCCACGCCGTGAAGCCTGAGCCCCACTGGGCCATCCCGCAGGGACAGAGCGCCCACGATACTTTCTGGGACTATGTCTCCCTGCAACCGGAAACGCTGCACAATGTGATGTGGGCGATGTCGGATCGCGGCATCCCGCGCAGCTATCGCACCATGGAAGGCTTTGGGATCCACACTTTCCGTCTGATCAACGCCGAGGGCAAAGCCACCTTCGTTCGCTTCCACTGGAAACCCGTCGCCGGCAAGGCGTCGCTGGTGTGGGATGAAGCGCAGAAGCTGACCGGTCGCGACCCCGATTTTCATCGCCGCGACCTGTGGGAGGCCATCGAAGCCGGGGACTACCCGGAATTTGAGCTTGGCCTGCAGCTCATCCCCGAGGAGAACGAGTTTGATTTTGACTTCGATCTGCTCGATCCCACCAAGCTGATCCCCGAGGCGCTGGTGCCGGTCTTACGGGTTGGCAAGATGGTCCTCAACCGCAATCCGGACAACTTCTTTGCCGAAAACGAACAGGCGGCCTTTCATCCCGGGCATATCGTACCGGGCATTGATTTCAGCAACGATCCGCTGCTGCAGGGGCGCCTCTTCTCTTACACCGACACGCAAATTAGCCGCCTGGGTGGGCCGAACTTCCATGAAATCCCCATCAACCGTCCAACCTGCCCGTATCACAATTTCCAGCGCGACGGGATGCACCGGATGGACATTGACACCAATCCGGCCAACTATGAGCCCAACTCCATTAACGACAACTGGCCGCGCGAGACGCCGCCAGCGGCCAAACGCGGCGGCTTTGAGTCCCTCGCCGAGCGCGTCGACGGCGAAAAAATCCGCCAGCGCAGCCCTTCGTTCGGCGAATATTACGCCCAGCCGCGTCTGTTCTGGCTGAGCCAGACGCCGATTGAGCAGCAGCATATTATCGATGGTTTCAGCTTTGAACTCAGCAAAGTGGTCCGCACCTGGATCCGCGAGCGGGTGGTCGATCATCTGGCCCACATTGATACTAAGCTGGCGGAAGCGGTCGGGGCGAACTTAGGTATCGAACTGAGCGACGATCAGCGTAACATTACCCTGCCTTCCCCGGTCAACGGCGTGGAGAAAGACCCCAGCCTCAGCCTCTACGCCGACGCCGAAGGGGATGTGAAAGGCCGTGTAGTGGCCGTCCTGCTCAACGAACGCACCTTGGCGCAGGATCTGGTCCATCTCCTGCAGGCGCTGCAGGCCCAGGGCGTGCACAGCAAGCTGCTCTACTCGCGGATGGGCGAAGTCATCGCCGACGATGGCTCTCCCCTGCCGATCGCCGGCACCTTCGCCGGTTCCCCATCGCTGACGGTGGATGCGGTAGTGGTGCCTGGCGGCGACCTCAGCGCCCTGAGCCAGAGCGGCGACGCGCGCTATTACCTGCTGGAAGCCTATAAGCATCTGAAGCCGATCCTGCTGGCAGGGGATGCGCGACAGCTGACGTCCGTTCTGCAGGTCCCAGCCCAGGGTGAAGAGGGGGTCATCGTCACCGATGCTCTCGACACGCCAGCGGCGGACACACTGCTCGCCCTGATGACGGCGCATCGCGTGTGGTCGAGAAGTCCAAAAATCGCCGCTATTCCGGCGTAGTAAAAAGCCCGGCACACGGTGCCGGGCTTGATTCACTTTCCCTTTCCCCCATCGGGCTTACACGTCGCGGTAGGTTCCCAGACGATAACCCCGGTCGGCTACCGCCGCTTTCAGCGCGGCAGACGTCAGCACATCAAGCTCACCCAGCCGCGGGTAGCAGTAGGCGCTGCCCATAATGGTCTGATCGACAAAAGCCGGATGACACATCACCTCCAGGGAACGCTCCCCGCGGGCGATTGAGGCATCCAGCGTCTGCAGAAACAGTTCCTCAGAGACAGCTTCGCCGTAAAACTCGCTGCTGAAGCCTGCGCTGCTGCGCGCCGCCTGTTGATCGAGCCCACTCTGCGCCGCCACCTGGCGGTCAATACGTAACGCGATACCCTTCTCGCGGGCAAAGGCCGCCACGATGGGATAGATCGGGGCGATCATATGCACATGGTGGTGGCTGTCGAGATGCGTCGGCTCATGACCGAAGAGATCGACAAAACGACGGTACTGACACGCCAGCTCGTGGGCGATCTCCTCCAGCGGCAGGCGACCTTCTTCTGCCTGCTGCCAGATCCATTTGCCCAGCCGGCCTTCGCGGGTTAATCCCGGCATGGCCGACAGCGGCTCGCCCAGCGTCAGCACAAAGTGCATGCCGACCGCCAGCTCCGGGGTACTGCGGCTTAGCTGGGCGGCGTGGTCAATGGCCGCGCCGTTGACCAGCGCCGTGGTCGATGTCACCACGCCGTTGCGGCAGGCCTCGATAATGCCGTAGTTCTGCCCTTTACTGAGGCCGAAGTCGTCGGCATTGACGATCAATACGCGTTCCATTGGCCGCTCCTGTTAAGATTTCAGTTTTTCGATAGTCGCCGCAAAGTTCGGCAGCCATTTTTCATGCGCCAGAATCATCTCCCGCGCCAGCTGCTCGGCGTCACGATCGGAATGGATCAGCGGGCTTAAGTTCAGCGCCAGCAGCACATCATTCAGCTCGCCGCTGATCGCCGCCTGGCTGGCCGCCACTTCGAACCCCTTGATGGTGTAGATAAGCCCCAGTACCTTCTCATCGAAATGGGTGATGCGCGGCGTCGGCTTCGCGCCGTCGCGACCTAAGGTGCAGCTCATCTCGACCGCCCAGTCCGCCGGGATATTATCCACGTGGCCATGATGCGGGATATTCACATAGTGCTCAGTCTGCTTGTCGTTATAGATAGCGTTGATCACTTCGCAAGCGGCATCGGAGTAGTAGGCGCCGCCGCGCTGCTCCAGCTCCTTCGGCTTGACCTTGAGATCCGGATTTTTATACAGCTCGAACAGCTGTTTCTCCACCTTCTGCACCACCTGGGCGCGCGCGCCGCCCTTATAGTACTCGCCCATCTCAATCGCCAGCATCTCTTTTGGCTTAAAGTAGTAGAGCAGATAGGAGCATGGGATCAGGCGCAGGGAGCGGATCAGCCCCTCGCTAAACGGCAGGTCGAAAATATTTTTCACCGAGTTCGCGGTCAGGCGGCCAGAGGCCACGCCGTCCAGCAGTTCATCGAAGCGCGAGACGCCGTTAACCAGCACGTCGCGGACGAACACCAGATGATTCAGACCGAACAGGTCGATATTCAGCTCATCGCTCGGGCTGAGCTGCAGCACGTCGGTGATGAACATCTTCATGCCGATAGGAATGTTGCACACGCCGATAAAGCGTTTGAAACTGGTGTGGCGATAGACCGCCTCGGTGACCATGCCCGCCGGGTTGGTGAAGTTGATGATCCACGCGTCCGGGCAAATCTCCTGCACATCTTTTACGATATCAAAAATCACCGGGATGGTGCGCAGCCCTTTAAACAGCCCACCCGCCCCGTTGGTCTCCTGGCCCAGGTAGCCGTGGCTCAGCGGAATACGCTCATCTTTTTCACGCGCCTTCAGCTGGCCCACGCGCAGCTGGGTGGTGACAAAATCCGCGCCCTGCAGCGCCGCACGGCGATCCAGCGTTTTATAGACCTTCATCGGCACGCCGGCTTTTTCCACCATCCGCTCGCACAGCGCATGGATAATATCGAGCTTCTCCTGGCCCTCTTCCACATCCACCAGCCACAGTTCAGTGACCGGCAGTTCATGGTAACGTTTCAGAAAGCCTTCCAGTAATTCCGGGGTATAGCTGCTGCCGCCGCCAATAGTGACTACTTTTAATTTCTGGCTCATCTTTTTCTCCCTTGGGCGCTACGCCTGGACGCAGGCCGCTCTCCGCAACAATGCGGACAGTTAATTTGAATGATTTACGGTATAAACCTGGCGGATAAAACCGCGCGGGTTTAATTAATACTGGTCAAATGTTTGCGATAACTGCTCGGCGTAAACGACGTCAGTTTTTTAAAGGTTTTAATAAACAGGCTCGGGCTACTGTACCCGGATTCATACGCAATATCCGTCACCGAATAGTTGGTAATTTCCAGCTGCTTTTTGGCAAAGTTAATACGGATATCATTAATTATCTGCATCGGCGTTTTACCATAATAGCGCTGGGTCGCCCGGGTTAAATATTCCTGCGTTTTTCCCGAGAGACGAACCATATTCTCGAGCGCGCCCTCACCGAATTTCAGCTTATCGTGCATGGCCTCAACGGTATTTTTTAGCCATTGCGGAATAACATCGGCAACCGGCTCTTCGCGATAGTGGCGTAAACGGTTAATGACATAAAAGGAAACCAGCTCGATAAATTCGTCAAATTCCGTTTCGCGAAAATTGAGTGAGGCGATAACCGACTCAACGTAGCCGAGAAAAGCGCTCTGCACGGCGTAAACCTGTGAGGCCACCAGGCCAAACGGCAGCAGCGGCAGATAATGTTTCTCAAAGAAGCGTCTGCTGATGCCGACGTTAAGGATGCGCGTCGCCCCAAATTCGTAAAAGCTCTGGTGGTGCGACCCCATCGGGATAAAGACGAAATCCCCGCGCTCCAGCAGCACCCGTTTGCCATTGATCTCCTGGTAATAGCGCCCGGTTAATACCACGGTAAATTCGTAGTAATCATGCTGGTGAAGCCCGCTCACGCTTTCCGTTTTGTTATAGATGACCACATGAAAGTTCTTCCCGTTGAACAGCTGTTGTTCTCTGGCGGTACTGATCTCGGTGGTCATCATCCTGGGCTGCCTCATCGTCGCGATGGCCTATTGTACCTTCTCGTGCAGCTCAATCAATTCGGCGACCAGCTCACGGGCCAGCATCGAGGTCATCAGATGGTCCTGAGCATGCACCAGCACCAGGCTGACCTTCATTTTTCCTTCGCCTTCATCGCTTTCGATAAGCTGGGTCTGCACGCGATGCGCCTCGCTCAGCGCCTGGCGCGACTGCTCCATCATCGCTTTCGCCGCGGCAAAATCGCCCTGCTTCGCCTGCTTCAGCGCGCCATAGGCCAGGCTGCGGGCCTGTCCGGAGTTGATAATCAACCCCATCACCACCTCTTCGAGGTCATTTTCCGGGGTTTCTACCGCGTCGATGTTGTCCAGATCAAACATAATATTTCCCTCATTTATCAGGCGGTACGGGGCACTGCCCGTACCGCGCGGTATCAGAATTTCAGTGCGTTAGCGATGTCTTCTTCGCTCTCTTCCTGCTCGATGACGGTCTGCGCTTTATTCGACAGCACCACAAACGGCAGGTAGACCAGAGTCGCGACGCCAAGGTTGAACAGGGCTACCAGCAGGGCGGCCACGCTGCCGTTACTGTTAAAGAACGCTCCCAGACCGGTCGGCATGGTCCACGGCGCCAGGTTGGTCACCGGAGGGATAATCCCCAGGCTATAAGCCGCCAGCGTAATGGCTGCCAGAATCGGCTGGACCAGCACGAAGGGGATAAACATCACCGGGTTCATAATGATCGGCAGACCAAACAGAATCGGTTCGTTAATCTGGAAGATGCCTGACGGCAGTGCCAGCTTCGCCACCTGACGATGGTCAGCGCGACGGGAAGCGATAAAGATGGCGATAATCAGACCCAACGTTGCCCCGGAGCCACCCAGCAGGATATAGGAGTCGAGCATCGGCTTGGCCCAGAAGTGGAACTGTTTGCCTGCTTCGATAGCCGCATCAACCGAGCCGTACTGGTTGTACAGCGCGATGTTTTCCAGCGCCCACGGGGTCATGATGCCGTTATCCAGCGCCGTCAGCGCCAGGGAACCGTGCACACCGAAGAACCACAGCAGGGAGTTAAAGATAACGTATGCCCAGCCGACCACGCTGCCCATCGCCGCCAGCGGCGTGGAGATCGAGTCCATGATTATCTGGTGGAAGTTGCTGCCGTAGCTCGACAGGGCCCACGAGATAATGCCGAAGATGGAGAGGATCAAGAAGCCCGGGATCAGCGCGGAGAAAGAGCGCGATACTGACCCTGGCACGCTGTCCGGCAGTCTGATCACCCAGTTACGACGGATCACGAAGGTGAACAGTTCCGCGACAACCAGACCGATAATCATCCCGGAGATGATGTTCTGCCCGCCCAGCCAGTTGGCGCCCACCGCATAGGCTTCGCCCACGCTATACGGGGTCACGGTCATGAAGGCCGCCACCGCCAGCAGGCCCGCGGCCATCGGGTCAACTTTGCGCTCTTCCGCCAGCGCGGAGCCGATAAAGAACGGCGCCATCAGCGACATAATGCCGAGGGTACCGTTATAGACGTTCCCGCCGATAGCCTTAAAGCCGTTTAAGGTTTCAATGGTGGAGGCATCCAGTCGAATGCCCATGGAATAAAAGAAAGAGCCTTCGCCGAAGCTCAGAAAAACGTTGTTAATTAATACAAACATGGCCCCGGCGAGGGTCAACGGCATTAACTTAATAAATCCGTTTTTAATCGCATTAATATGCGGCTGCTTTCCTATTTTCACTGCAAAAGGAAGGAGTACCTTTTCAAGCGAGTCGATCACTTTACTCATAGTCAATACCCTTAAAAGCCGCAATAAACTATTACGGCGATGATGTATGAAATTACTCTTTGACGGGAAAATAAACTCTTTATTTTTTGACGTCCGGCAACAGGGTGCCGCCAGGCGTCAAAATACATCGAGTTTTAAAAGTTAAAATTATTGTGCTGCAGCTTTCTTAATGGCCGCGACGGCGGCTTTCAATACACCTAAACCATCCACCTTGCCATACAGAAGAGAATCGATGACTTCTACCGGTTTATTCGGCAGCAGGCGCTGAATTTCCGGTAACATATACGCAATTTGTGGTCCTAATAATACCACGTCGGCTTCCGGTCCCTTTTCACCTGCCAGGGTTTCGGGATAGGCTTCAATAATGACCGGGACTTCGTATTTTTCTGCCTGCGCGCGCATTTTGGAGACCAGCAGTGATGTAGACATGCCTGCCGAGCAGAAGAGATAAATGTGTTTCTTTTCCATGAACGCTTCCTCAATGTGTGAGACCAGGGCCTTCAGCAACCGCTGAGAGCCGGTAAGACTGGTAACATCCGGTTAATTCTGTTTATGGGTTGAGTATACGGCAAGCTGAGCCGCCAGGATAATTCGCTGTTGAACAGAATTGTCTCTCATTGACCTCTGGTTTTGACTACCCTCACATTTTCACCCAAATAATTCGCGCAATTAAATAAGCATCAGTACTCACAAAAAAGCCCGACCAGTGGTCGGGCTTACGTAGGGCTCAGTAAACAGTAGGAAGCTTACTTGGCGTTGCGCGGGTCAGTATCATACTCGGCGCAGGTCTGGTAGCCGGAGTTAATCACATGGCCGGTGTCGTCGAGGGCCACAAAGTAGGTCTCTACTTTACCATCCCGTTGACCGAGGATGTAGGTCTGGCAGGTGCCGCGGGCATGAACCATGGTCACTTCCGTTGAAGGTTTCCCAGCGATCTGCATCACCTGCTGACGCGACATCCCTTTCTTCACATCTTTCACCACCGGCTGGGTAAACTGGTCTTTGGTACGATCGTAAGCGGTACAGCCCGCCAGTAAGGTTAACGCGACGGTGACGCCCAGTATTCCTGCTAAGCTTTTGTTCATTTTGGTTCCTCTTTTCTACTGTGTAACGATAAGCCTGGAATAAATAGTGTTATTTTTCAAGCCGAACAGCGAAATCATGTCTGATTGTGTTATTGCGTAAACAGGATTGACGCGCCGCTGCCGACCGGCGGTTTCTCCCGCGCAGTGGCATCTATAATGAAATCCTATGTCATTGATTGCCTTCTTTTCCGGCAGTCAAAACCCCGGTCCTTGTCGTTTCAGCGGCAAAGAGGTAGCTTTAAGCCAACAGCTTGCCAAACAGATTCACTTTCGGAGGGCGCGATGACGCTACAACAAGAGATTATTCAGGCGCTGGGCGCAAAGCCGCAGATTGATGTCGCCGGCGAGATCCGCCGCAGCGTCGATTTCCTGAAGTCCTACCTGCAGACCTACCCGTTTATTAAATCGCTGGTGCTGGGTATCAGCGGCGGCCAGGACTCCACCCTGACGGGGAAACTGTGCCAGATGGCGATTAATGAACTGCGTGCCGAAACGGGCGACAGCAGCCTGCAGTTTATTGCCGTTCGGTTGCCCTATGGCGTGCAGGCGGATGAGCAGGACTGCCAGGACGCCATCGCCTTTATCCAGCCTGACCGGGTGCTGACGGTGAATATCAAAGCCTCGGTACTGGCCAGTGAACAGGCGCTCCGCGAAGCGGGGATCGAACTGAGCGACTTTGTTCGCGGTAACGAAAAAGCCCGTGAGCGGATGAAGGCCCAGTACAGCATCGCCGGAATGACCAAAGGGGTGGTGGTCGGCACCGACCATGCGGCGGAAGCGATTACCGGCTTCTTCACCAAATATGGCGACGGCGGCACCGACATCAACCCAATTTTCCGCCTGAACAAACGTCAGGGCAAACAGCTGCTGGCCCATCTCGGCTGCCCGGAACATCTGTATAAGAAGCTGCCGACCGCCGACCTGGAAGACGATCGCCCCTCCCTGCCGGATGAAGTGGCCCTGGGTGTCACCTACGAGAACATCGACGATTATCTGGAAGGCAAAACGCTGGATCCTAGTATCGCCAAAACGATCGAAGGCTGGTATCTGAAAACCGAACACAAGCGTCGGCCACCGATCACCGTCTTTGACGATTTCTGGAAAAAATAGTCCCTCCCCGCCCCGGCCCGCGCCGGGGTTATTTTTTGCGCTTTTCGCCGCAAAAACCGCCTGCTATACTGGATAGATAGACAGTATCAGGAGTTATTGTGGCCAGAAAGCAATCTGCCCCGCGTCTGGAGTTTGAAGCGGCGGCGATCTATGAATATCCCGAACATCTTCGCCCGTGGCTGGAGGCGCTGCCAAAGCTGCCGGGCGTCTATCAGTTTCACGGCGACAGCGACACAATGCCGCTCTATATCGGTAAGAGCGTCAACCTTCGCAGCCGTGTGTTATCTCACCTGCGCACGCCCGAAGAGGCCGCGATGCTGCGTCAGTCGCGGCGTATCACCTGGCAGCGCACCGCAGGCGAGCTGGGAGCGCTGCTGCTGGAGGCGCGGCTGATTAAAGAGCAGCAGCCGCTGTTTAACAAGCGGCTACGGCGTAACAAGCAGCTCTGCGCCTGGCGACTTGCGGACCACCGGCCGCAGATTGTCTATGCCCGCGAGGTTGATTTCTCGCACCAGCAGCATCTCTATGGCCTGTTCGCCAACCGGCGGGCGGCGCTGCAGATGCTGCAGAGCCTTGCCGACGAACAGCGCCTCTGTTATGGCCTGCTTGGTCTGGAACCGCTCAGCCGCGGCCGCGCCTGCTTTCGCTCCGCGCTGGGCCGCTGCGCCGGCGCCTGCTGTGGAAAGGAGAGCGTGGAGGCGCACAGCGAGCGCCTGCTGGCGCAGATGAGTAAACTGCAGCTGGTGTGCTGGCCGTGGGCGGGGCCAGTGGCGCTGGAGGAGCGCGGCCCGGATATGACGCAGTATCACGTCATTCATAACTGGCTGTGGCTGGGCGCCGTCGACTCGCTCGACCAGGCCGCGGAGTTGACCCGTCTGCCCGCCGGATTCGACCAGGATGGTTACAAGATCCTCTGTAAGCCCCTGCTCAGCGGCAACTACCCGCTGCACCCGCTTGGCTGAGAAACCACCAATAAAAAAACCGCCGGCCCTGCCCAACGCCTGATGGCATTATTGGGCAAGACCGGCGGTCTTGATTCAGTTCGCTACATTATTCAGCAGGTGCAGGCATTTTACCTGCCGGCGCGTTGCGTTCTGTCAGATGCTTCTCAAAATTAGCATTGAACTGTTTTTTCTGCTCTGGAGTCAGAATGTTGTAGATCTTGTTCTGCGTTTCCAGGCGGGACAGCGCCATCGCTTTATGCTGCGCTTCCATCTTATCGATCTGCGCTTCCGCTTTCGCCTTATCGAAGGTGTCGCTGGCGATCAGATCGTGCATCGCGCGGCGTTCGTCGAGGGACGGACGCTTCATGTTCTCACGCTGGCTCTTCATGATGTCGCGGATCTGTTGTTTCTGCGCATCGGTCAGGTTCAGGCCTTTAAACATCATGTCATGCTGACCCGGGCCGCCTTTATGATGCATCATCATCGGCTTGCTGTCGCTCGGCGCGGTGGTGGTGTCGGCGGCGTGTGCCAGGTTAGCCGCGCCCAGAGCCAGAGTAGAGGCAACAAACAGTGCAGTGAGTTTCTTCATCATTCAATCCTTACTTTACGTTATTCTTACGGCGCGTTGCCGTGTTGACGAGATTAACTTTACGACGTTAATCGTCAATTAGTCAGAGCAAGAGTAAAACAATGAAAGTGTAAAAAACAGTTTCTCGCCAATTATGGAGAAAATAAGGAATTTAGCCGAAGAATTGCAATAAAAAATAAATAACCCACTGTTTTGCAGAGAAATTATGGAGAGTATAAAGGAGGGGAGATTAAAAACAAAGCATTTTACCAGGAATAATCTGCAAATTTACACTGGCGCACGAAAAAATAAGATGGTGAAAAAAGACGCGCGAAATAAAGCAGGCCGCCCGGCGGACGGCTTGCCCTCAGGATAATTTCTCCAGCATCAGGCCGGCGCGCAGTCCCTTAGCCACTGTCGGATTGGGAAACAGGACATACTCCGGCTCAGGCCCCACCACATACCGCGTCTCGCCCTCCTCCGCCAGCAGCGTGCCGGGTTCGAAGGGGGTGAAGTTCAGCGTCTGATCCGCCATATGCAAGTGGAAATCATCGCTATGGCGGGTGATCTGCTGTACCACCCGGTAGCGCAGCGGCGCCGGGGCGTCGGCAATGGCCAGATCCCCCACCAGCAGCCGGGAAAGCGCGCCTTCGGCGGCGGCAAACTGCGTCAGATCGTTTTCACCCAACGGCAGCGCTTTGCCCAGCTCAAGGGTGCAGGCCAGCGCCGCGAACCGTTCGCAGCTGAAGTGGGTAAAGGTCCCGCCTGGCTGACGATGAAACACCAGCGCCTCCAGCCCGGCGCCGCCCAGCCAGTGAAGAAAATCCTCCTCCCACGGCGTATCGCGGGCCGGGAGCACGCCGAAGCGCGGATGTAGCGAGCCGCGGATCGCGGTATGCAGATCGAGGTGCCAACGAGGACCATCGTGGTCGCGATAGAAGCGGGCCACCGCCTGCTCCAGCCGCTGCGCCCGCTGCGTCTCCTCACTGAGCGGAAACTGCCGCCAGCGCTCGCCAAACATCCGGTTCATATCGCTGTGCAGATAGCGCTTATTCGCCCGCAGCGCCGGTGGGTTGCCAACGATCACCAGCAACCGCCAGCGCAGCGGGAGTGCCTCCCGGACCAGTCGCTGCACCAGGTGGTCGACTATCTCCACCGGTGCCGTTTCGTTGCCATGAATGGCGCAGGAGAGTACCAGCCCGCGCTCGCAGCGCGCATGCGGCGTCAGCTCGAGGATCCCCTCTCCCAACCAGTGCCAGCGAAAGTGCGCCGTCTCGCCGTGAAAATGGTGGGGCAAACGCCCCGCCAGGGTTAATGCCAAAAAATGTTCCACCGCGCCCCCTTATTGCTGAAATGGATAAACCGAACCGAGCTGCAGGATCTGGGTCAACCGATCCAGCGCGTCACGCCCTTCCCGCAGCAGTTGCGGGTCGGCGAGGTCGGCCTGGGTAAGGCGATCGCGATAGTAGCGATCCACCCAGTCATTGAGGGTGGCAAACAGCGTATCGTTCATCAGGACGTGCGGATTGACCGCCTGATACTCCTCGGCCGTCAACACCACCCGCAGGCGCAGGCACGCCGGACCGCCGCCGTTGGCCATACTCTCGCGCAGATCGAACACCTGTAGCGCGGCGATGGGGTTGTCCCCGGCCAGCAGCTCATTGAGGTATTCCCAGACGCCGGCATGCTCCTGCGCTTCGTGGGGCAGGAGCAGCGCCATGCTGCCATCCGCCCTGCTCAGCAGCTGGCTGTTGAACAGATAGGTGGCAACCGCCTCTGCCACCGTGACCCGACTGGCGGGGACCACCAGCGGCGTAAAACCCGGCACCCGCTGCGCCAGCTGCTGGAGAAGCGCGGTCTGGTCGGCAAAGGCCTGCTCATGGCAGAACAGGACCTGACGGTTGCTCACCGCGATAACATCGTTATGAAAAACCCCCGTGTCGATCGCCGTCGGATGCTGGCGGGCGAAGATCAACTGACGGGGATTGACCTGATTGAGGCGCGCTACCGCCTGGCTGGCCTCAAGGGTTTGCCGCGCCGGATAGCGACGCGGGGCCTCCTCGCTCCCCCGGCGGCGGCCATAGACAAAGAGCTGGACGCCGGGGGCGCCATACTCGCCGCCGAGACGGTTATGGTTCGCCGCCCCTTCGTCGCCAAACCAGGCCGAGGCGGGCAGCGCCGGGTGGATGGCAAATCGCGTGCGGTCGGGGAATATCGCCTGCAGCAGCGCCTCTGTGGTCGGTGCTTCGCTGGCGCGGTGGAATTTATCCTGCAGATTCGCCACCGTCAGGTGCACCAGGCCATCCAGCGAATCGGCGGAGGGACAGACCGTCGCCGCGTTCGCCACCCACATTGCCGAGGCCGAACTCACCGCCGACAGCAGATCCGGATCCTGCTGCGCCGCCCGGGCCACCACCTGCTCATCGCTGCCGCTAAAGCCCAGCTGCCTCAGGAGTGGCACATTGGGCCGCTCCTGAGGCGGGATCACTGCCTGCGGGTAGCCGGCGTCGGCGAGGGCTTTCATTTTTTTCAGCCCTTGCTTTGCCGCCAGCTGCGGGTTCGACACCCGGTGGCGGTGCCGGGTGGAAGCCTCGTTGCCAAAGGAGAGCCCGGCGTAGTGATGGGTCAGCCCGGGCAGACCGTCAAAGTTGACTTCGCGGGCGGTCATGACGCCTCCCCGGCCAGAAAGTCGAGCCCCGGGTTCAGGCTGGCGGGCAGCGTCAGGGTCGGCGATTCAAGGCTGGCCATCGGCCAGGCGCAATAATCGGCGGCATACCAGGCCCCCGGACGATGGTTACCGGACGCCCCGGTGCCGCCGAACGGCGCGGTACTCGCCGCCCCGGTCAGCGGTTTGTTCCAGTTGACTATCCCTGCCCGCGCCTCGAGCAGCAGTCGATCAAACTTCTCCCGTTCCGGAGAGATTAACCCACAGGAGAGGCCGAAGCGGGTGGCGTTGGCTAAGGCAATCGCCTCCTCGAACGTGTCGTAGCGCCAGACGCCAAGCAGCGGGCCAAACACCTCTTCATCTTCAACATTGGCCATGTCGCTCATGTCGACAATCCCCGGCGTTAGCAGCGACGTTCCGGCCTGCAATAAACGTGGCTCCAGCAGCGTGACCGCGCCAGCGGCGACCCGCTGCAGCCAGGCCTGATGCACTTTCTGCGCGGCCGGTTCAGAGATAAGCCCGCCGAGAAACGGCTGCGGCTCGGCGTCCCACGCCGCCGGGATCAGCCGCTGGCTCACCGTCACCAGCCGGGAGAGGAAGGCATCGCCCGCCTCGCCGCGCCGGACCAGCAGACGGCGGGCGCAGGTGCAGCGCTGGCCGGCGGTAATAAAGGCGGACTGGATGGTCAGATGCACCGCGGCATCCACGTCCCGCGGATCGTCGACGATCAGCGGGTTATTGCCGCCCATCTCCAGCGCGAGGATCTTCTGCGGCTGCCCGGCCAGCTGGCGATGCAGATGAAAACCGGTGGTTGAGCTGCCGGTAAACAGCAGCCCGTCGATATCCGCCTGACCGCTGAGCGCCTCGCCGGTTTCCCGACCGCCCTGCACCAGGTTGAGCACCCCGGCGGGCAGGCCGGCCTGCTGCCATAGTTTCACCACCGCTTCGCCGCTGCACGGGGTGAGTTCGCTGGGTTTAAAGACCACAGTATTGCCCGCCAGCAGCGCCGGTACGATGTGCCCGTTCGGCAGATGGCCGGGAAAGTTATAGGGGCCAAACACCGCCAGCACGCCGTGCGGCCGGTGACGCAGCGTGGCGGCGCCGTCGGGCAGATCGCTGTGCTGTTCGCCGGTGCGGACGTGGTAGGCCTTCACCGAGATCGCCACCTTGTTGATCATCGCCGTCACTTCCCCGGCCGCCTCCCAGCGCGGCTTTCCGGTCTCGGCGCCGATCATCGCCGTCAGCTCAGCCTTACTGGCCTCCAGCAGGGCGGCAAACTTTTCAACGATCGCCTGACGGTCGGCAAACGGCAGCCGCGCCCAGGCCGGGAACGCCTGGCGGGCAGCCGCCACCGCCTCAGCAACCTGCCCGGCATCCGCCGCTTCGCCCTGCCACACAACCTTCAGGTTAACCGGATCCTGTTTACTGAAACCTGGCCCACGACCGGGCCGCCACTCGCCATTAATCCACAGACTCATGCGGTTTTCTCCTCAGGGATCAGGCGCACCATGCGTACCTGGTCGCCGGCATGACACTTCAGCATATCCAGTTCGCGGGCGCTGAGGGTCAGGGTGTCGCCATCCGGGTCGGCATGCACCAGCAGAGCGCGGAACTGGTGATACTGTTCATTCGCCACCAGGCACAGCGGCCAGTCACCGGGTGGGGTTTCACCGGCCTCGGTGGTCACCAGACGGCTTTTGCGGATCGCCCGCACACTGTCGATGTCGCACTCCAGAGTCGGGCCGCCGTCGAAAATATCGATGTAGTTCAGGTAGCGGAACCCCTCTTTCTCCAGCACCGTCCGGGCCGGGGCGGTCTGCGGATGAACCTTGCCGATCACTGCCTGCGCCTCAGGGGAAAGGAAATCGATATACAGCGGATGCTTGGGCATCAGGGCGGCAATGAAAGCCTTCTGTCCGGTACCGCACAGGTAGTCGGCGCGGGAAAACTCCATGGCGAAAAAGCGTTTGCCCAGGCTCTCCCAGAACGGCGAGTAGCCCTGCTCGTCAATCACCCCGCGCATCTCGGCGACCACCTTCTCATTGAAGCGCTCGCGAAAGGCGGCCATAAATAAGAAGCGCGATTTCGACAGCAGATAGCCATTGCCCTCTTTGCGCCACTGCGGGTCGAGGAACAGGGTACACAGCTCACTGCTGCCGGTATGGTCGTTGCTGAGAAACAGCGTCGGCAACGCCTGATAGACGTTGAGCTCCTTCGAGGCATGGACCTGGGTGCCGACCCGGTAGTTATACCAGGGATCGTTGAGCCCCACCGCCACCTCGATCGCGCAGATGCCCACCACCGCGCCGCTTTCGCTCTCCTCCAGCACAAAGACATAGCCCTGCTCGCTTTTCGGTAGCTCGCCGCGCCAGGTCTGCTGCGAGCGGGCGATCCGCGCCGCGAGGGTCGCTTCATCCACCGGCAGCGAGGTCAGCCCGCCGCCGGTCTCCGCTGCCAGCTTCAGCAGCCCGGGCAAATCGCCCGGCTCCACCGGTCGAATAACCATCATGATGAGACTCCTGCCACGAAACGCGCGCAGGCCCGCTCGACGCGATCCAGCCCGCTATTCACCTCTTCTTCACTGACGTTCAGCGCCGGCGCAAAACGCACCACATTAGCGCCGGCGATCAGGATCATCACCCCCTCTTCCGCCGCCAGGTTGCTGAGCGTTTTCGCCTTCCCGGCCCAGGCGTCGTTCAGTACGCAGCCGAGCAGCAGTCCCAGGCCGCGGATCTCCTTGAACAGATCATAGCGGGCGTTGATCGCCTGCAGACGCTCGCAAAACCACTGGTGGCGCTGTCTGACGCCGGAGAGGACTTCCGGGGTGTTGACGATCGACAGCAGCTCGCCGGCCACCGCCCCGGCCAGCGGGTTGCCGCCGTAGGTGGTGCCGTGGGTACCGACGGTCATCACGCTGGCGCAGGCCTCTGTCGCCAGCAGCGCGCCGATAGGGAAACCGCCGCCCAGCGCTTTGGCGGTGGTCAGCACATCGGGCGTCACGCCGTAGTGCATATAGGCATACAGCTCGCCGGTGCGCCCGACCCCGGTCTGCACTTCATCGAAAATCAGCAGAGCGTTGTGCTGGTCGCAAAGCTGGCGCAGGCCGCGTAAAAATTCGCCGCTGGCCGGCACCACGCCCCCTTCGCCCTGCACCGGCTCGACGATCACCGCGCAGGTCTGGTCATTGATTAAGGCCTTTGCCGACTCGAGATCGTTAAACACCGCATGCTGGATCTGCGGCGGCAGCGGGGCAAAATCCCGGGAGTAGGCCGGCTGACCGCCTGCCGAGACGGTGAACAGCGTCCGCCCGTGGAAAGCGTTCTGAAAGGCGACGATGCCGCTTTTCTCACTGCCAAAGCGATCGTGGGCATATTTACGCGCCAGCTTGAGCGCCGCCTCATTGGCCTCAGCGCCGGAGTTACAGAAGAAGACCCGGTCGGCGAAGGTGGCATCGATAAGCATTTTGGCCAGACGCAGGATCGGCTCATTGGTGTAGCCGTTGCCGGTATGCCAGAATTTGCTGGCCTGGTCAGTCAGGGCTTGCACCAGACGCGGATGGGCGTGCCCCAGCGCGTTCACGGCGATGCCGCCGGCAAAATCGATATACTCTTTGCCCTGCTGATCCCACAGCCGCGACCCGGCGCCCCGCACCGGAATAAACGCCGCTGGCGCGTAGACCGGCATCATCCATTCATCAAAGTGGTTACGCGTAATTGACTGAGACATATCGACCTCTTCCGGTAAATTAAAAGTAGCAATAATGTTAATAAATATGAGTTATTACGCTGTAAATGTAGATTGCACGGTTCGTGCCAGCCAGCGATAAAAATGCATAAACCGGTTGAGATAACGCAGAATCAATGAGTTACAGCCGAACGCTATTCACATAAAATGCATATTTAGTGAATAAGTATCCGATAAAGGGGGATAAACAGTGATTAAAGAAGATAAGTTATGCAACGGTAAGATATAATTCTGTAATTGTGATCCTCTGCGAAATTTATCGTAGATATTTGCCCTTTTTTGGCGCGGCATGCCCGTAAAAGGGGCAACTACGGCACGCTCATGCGCAGCGATTGGCAGAATGACGCATCCGATGGCAGCCAGCCAGGCGAATTTCTGCTACCATCCCTGCACTATTCACCTTGCACAGTGGCAGCGACTATGAAATTCGTCTCTTTTAATATCAACGGCCTGCGCGCCCGCCCACACCAACTGGCCGCCATCGTCGAAAAACACCAGCCGGACGTGATTGGCCTGCAGGAAACCAAAGTTCACGACGATATGTTCCCTCTCGAAGAGGTCGCCAAACTCGGCTATAACGTCTTTTATCATGGACAAAAAGGCCATTATGGCGTCGCGCTGCTGACCAAAGACACGCCGATTGCCGTCCGCCGCGGTTTCCCGGACGATGGCGAAGAGGCTCAGCGCCGCATCATCATGGCGGAGATCCCGTCGCCTTTCGGCAACGTCACGGTGATTAACGGTTATTTCCCACAGGGTGAAAGCCGCGATCATGAAACCAAATTCCCGGCCAAAGCGGCGTTCTATCAGAATCTGCAGAACTATCTGGAGACCGAACTCAACAAAGAGAATCCGGTGCTGATCATGGGCGATATGAACATCAGTCCCACCGATCTCGATATCGGTATTGGTGAAGAGAACCGCAAACGCTGGCTGCGTACCGGCAAATGTTCCTTCCTGCCGGAAGAGCGGGAGTGGATGGATCGCCTGCTGGGCTGGGGCCTGGTGGATACCTGGCGTCAGGCTAATCCGGACAATCAGGAGCACTTCTCGTGGTTCGATTACCGCTCCAAAGGCTTCGACGATAACCGCGGGCTGCGCATCGACCTGCTGCTGGCCAGCCAGCCTCTGGCCCAGCGCTGCGTGGAGACCGGAATCGATTATGAGATCCGCGGAATGGAAAAACCGTCCGACCACGCGCCGGTGTGGGCCACCTTCCGGCCATAATTTACGCCCTTCTCTCGCCTCCCGCCGCGCGGGGGGCAGAATTTCCTGAGCAAAATCAACAAAGCGACGGTAAACCATTGTGACCGTCGTCGGAACAGGATACTGTCGCGCGCACTTTTTGACGTCCACCGCGTCCAGGCTGTACAGGAGACCCCCTCATGAAAAAGAAGCCATCATCCGGCCATTGGTAAAGGGCTGGTACTTCTCGCGCTGGCGACCACGCTGGCCGTTATCAGCCACCGCGCTGGTCTCCACGATCTGCTGACTCACCTGCATCTGTTGCAGGAGACCCTCCGCCATCATGGCGCCTGGAGCTATCTGGTCTATGTTGCGCTATTTATCACTGCCACCCTGTGTCTGATCCCCGGCAGCCTGCTGGTGATCGCCGGCGGGATGCTCTTCGGCCCGCTGACAGGCTCCCTGCTCTCGTTTGCCGCCGCCACCCTCGCCTCCGCGCTGTCGTTTTTAATCGCCCGCTGGCTTGGGCGCGATCTGCTGCAGCGCTATGTGGGCCATACCGCCGTCTTTCAGGCGATTGAGCGCGGTATCGCCCGCAGCGGCTGCGATTTCCTGATCCTCACCCGCCTGGTGCCGCTCTTTCCCTACAACATTCAGAATTACGCCTACGGACTGACGGCGATCCCTTTCTGGCCCTTTACCCTGATCTCCGCCGTGACCACCCTGCCGGGCCTGGTCATCTATTCGGTAATGGCCAGCGAGCTGGCCCGCGAGGGCGTAACTCTCGCCTTCGCGCTCAAACTGAGCCTCGCCGGCGGGCTGCTGTTTGCCCTGGTGCAGATGGGCAAACGGTTTGCCCGCGCCCGCCGTGTGGCAACACCCGGCGAGGAGGTGCGTCATGACCCAACCTGATCGCCGTCACCTGCGCCGCGCCCGGCTGGCCCTTGCCGTGGTGGCCGTCGCAGGGCTGGCCGCCTGGTGGTGGTTCCCCGGCGGGCGTGCCTTTCTGCAGCAGAGTCTGACGGCGTTAGCCTCCCTGGATCCGCAGCAGGTCAGAGGGTTTATCGCCGCCTGGGGGCCGCAGGCCGCGCTGGTCTCATTTGCGCTGATGATCCTCCAGGCGATCGTCGCTCCGCTGCCGGCTTTCCTGATTACCCTGGCGAACGCCGCCCTGTTCGGCGCCTTCTGGGGCGGTGCGCTGTCGTGGTTCAGCGCCATGGTCGGGGCCGGGCTCTGCTTCTGCATCGCCAGAGCGCTGGGGCGCGAAGTGGTGGAAAAACTCACCGGCCGCGCGGTGCTGCGCAGCGTCGACGGCTATTTCACTCGCTTTGGCCCGCAGACGATCCTGGTCTGCCGCCTGCTGCCGTTTGTGCCGTTTGACCCGGTCAGCTATGCCGCCGGACTAACCTCGCTGCGCTTCTGGCCCTTTATGCTGGCCACCGGCGTGGGCCAGCTGCCGGCGACTATCGTCTATTCCTGGGCCGGGAGTCTGCTCACCGGGGGCACCTTCTGGCTGGCCACCGGGCTTTCGCTGCTCTTTGCCCTGGCGGTGGTCATCTCTATCGCCAAAAATATTTACCGTGAACGTCATAAGAGATCGTCGCCATGAGCTTACCCCCGCTGGATTCTGTCCCCCTGATCCTTCGTCCGCAGGCCTGGCTGCACCGCCGGCATTACGGCCAGGTGCTAAGCCCCATTCGCTGGTGGGGACGGATCCCGTGGCTGTTTTACCTGGTTTCTCTGTTCGTGGGCTACATTGAACGCCGCCGCTCGCCGCTGGATCCGGTGCTGCGGTCGCTGGTCAGCGCCCGCATCGCCCAACTGTGCCACTGTGAATTCTGTATCGATATCACCAGCATGACCCTCGCGGCGCGGAGCGGCAGCCAGGACAAGCTCCTGGCGGTCGCCGACTGGCGCAGCAGTACGCTGTTCAGCGAAAAAGAGCGTCTGGCGCTGGCCTATGCCGAAGCCGCCACCCAGACGCCGCCGGAGGTGGATGATGCCCTGCGCAGCGCGATGGCCGCGCATTTTGACGCCAGGGCGCTCACCGAGCTGACCGCCCTGATCGGCCTGCAAAATTTATCAGCGCGGTTCAATGCCGCGATGGCGATCCCGGCCCAGGGGTTGTGTCAGATGCCCACCTCTTCCCCGCAGAATAAGGAGTAACGATGCGCCGTTTGCGTGATTTCAGCCTCTGTCTGTGCCTGCTGCTGCTCTGGCCGCTGGCGGTTAATGCCAACGACAGCTGGCGGCAGATCCAGACGGAAGCCCGCGGGCAGACCGTCTGGTTTAACGCCTGGGGCGGGGACCCGGCCGTCAACCGCTATCTGGCGTGGGTCAGCGAGGAGGTCAAACGCCACTACGCGATCGACCTGCGTATTGTCCCCATCGCCGACGCCGCCGACGCAGTGAAACGCATCCAGAGAGAGGCGCAGGCCGGCCGTCGCCGGGGCGGGTCGGTGGATCTGCTGTGGATCAACGGCGAAAACTTTCGCACGCTTAAGCAGGCCAACCTGCTGCTCACCGGCTGGGCCGAATCGCTGCCCAACTGGCGCTTTGTCGATCTGCAAAAGCCGGTTCGGGAGGACTTTTCTGTCGCCACCGACGGTACGGAGTCGCCGTGGGGCAGCGCCCAGCTGACGTTTATCGCCCGCCGCGGGCAAACGCCGCAGCCACCCACCAGCCCGCAGGCGCTGCTGGCCTTCGCCAGAGCCCATCCCGGCAGCGTGACCTACCCGCGGCCGCCGGACTTCACCGGCACCGCCCTGCTGGAGCAACTGCTGATCGCCCTCACCGACCAGCCGGCCGCCCTGCGCCAGCCGCCGCAGACGGCGACCTTCGCGGCGGTCACCGCCCCGCTGTGGCGCTATCTCGATGCGCTGCACCCGGCCCTGTGGCGGGCGGGCAAGGATTTCCCGGCGTCGCCGGCACGGATGGATACCATGCTCAACAATGGCACCCTCCGCTTATCACTCACGTTTAACCCGCTGCACGCCCGGCAGAAAGCCGCCAGCGGCGAATTACCGACGGACAGCTACAGCTTCGGCTTCACCGCGGGGACCCTCGGCAACGTCCATTTCGTTACCATCCCGGCTAACGCCCGCGCCGTCGCTGGAGCCAAAGTGGTGGCCAATTTCCTGCTCTCGTCTGAAGCGCAGCTGCGCAAGGCCGATGCCGCCGTCTGGGGCGATCCGAGCGTACTGGACCCGCAGCGTCTGCCTGACGGCCAGCGTCAGGCGCTGGCGGCTACCGTGCCGCAGGATCTACCGCCGGTGCTTGCCGAGCCGCACGCGGCATGGGTTGACGCGCTGGAGCAGGAATGGCTGCGCCGCTACGGTACCCACTGATCCTGCTGGCCTGGGGGACGATGGCGGCGATCTATCTGCCGTTGCTCCCCGCCGCCGGGGAACTGGTGGGCGCTGCGCGCTCCCCGGCCCACTGGCGGGCGCTGTTCGCCGACCCGCAGCTGGGCCAGGCGCTGGCCGCCACGCTCGTCTCGACGCTGCTGTCCGTCGGCGGCGCGCTGCTGATCGCCCTGACCGTCGTCGCTGCCCTCTGGCCCTCGCTCCGCTGGCGGCGACTGGCTTCCCGTCTGCCGCTGCTGCTGGCGGTACCCCATCTTGCCCTGGCGACGGCGGCGCTGCTGCTGTTCGCCGAAGGGGGTTGGATCTGGCAGTGGCTGCCGCTTCTGACGCCGCCGGTCGACCGGTATGGCATCGGGCTTGGCCTGACGATGGCCCTGAAAGAGAGCGCCTTTGTGCTGTGGGTGATCTATGGCCTGCTGGGGGAGAAACGCCTCGCCGACCAGGCGACCGCGCTGAAGAGCCTCGGCTACGGCCGCTGGCAGTGCCTGCGCTGGCTGGTGCTGCCCGCCCTGCTGCCCGCCCTCGGCATGGTGCTGCTGGCCGCCACCGCCTGGAGTCTGTCGGCGGTCGATGTCGCCCTGGTGCTGGGGCCCGGCAATCCGCCCACTCTCGCCGTGCTGGCGTGGCAGTGGTTAAGCCAGGGCGATGACCTGCAGCAGGCCAAAGGGGCGCTGGCCAGCCTGTTACTGATGACGATCCTCGGCGGGCTGGCGCTGGTGGCCTGGGGAGGGTGGCGGATACAGCGCCAGTACCAGCCCAATCTGCGCGGTATTCGTCACCCTCATCCTCATGCCCTGCCCGGCCGCCTGCTGGCGGCGCTGCTGCCGCTGAGCGGTCTGCTGGGCGCGCTATTGCTGGCGGGGCTGGCGCGCTCAGCGCCACCGCAGATGGATGCCCTCGGCAACAGCCTTGGCCTGGCGCTGGTGGCCTGCGCCCTCGGCGCGGCTGTCTGCCTGCTGTGGCTGGCCTGCGGCCCGACGCGGGGAGATGGCTGGGTCTGGCTGCCGCTGGTCCTCCCGGCCCTGCCGCTGGCCGCTGGCCAGTACCGGCTGGCGCTGTACGCCTGGCTAGACGGCGAATGGTGGACCGTCCTGTGGGGCCATCTGCTGTGGGTGGTGCCATGGATGCTGTTTATTTTGCGCCCGGCCTGGCGCCAGCGCGATCCGCGGATGGCGGTAATCGCCCGCACGCTCGGCTGGGGGCCCACGCGTATTTTCTGGCTGCTGACCCTGCCCTCGCTGACCCGCCCGCTGCTGACCGCGCTGGCGGTGGGCTTTTCCGTGAGCATCGCGCAGTATCTGCCGACGCTATGGCTGGGGGCAGGCCGTATCCCGACGCTCACCAGTCAGGCGGTGGCGCTCAGCAGCGGCGGCGAGGTGCAGACGCTCGCCGCCCAGGCGCTGTGGCAATTACTGCTGCCGGCGGTATGCTTTACCCTGACGGCCCTTCTCGCCTGGCTGGCGGGCCGCTATCGACGAGGACTTCGCTAGTGCTAACCGTAAACCATCTGACCCTGAGCGTGAAACGTCAGCCGCTGCTGCGGGAGGTGGCCTTTTCGGTGGCGCCTGGAGAAGTGCTGACGCTGATGGGCCCCTCCGGTAGCGGAAAATCGACGCTGTTTGCCTGGATGATTGGCGCCCTGGCCGGCGACTTCCGCGCCGAGGGCGAGCTGTGGCTCAATGGACGTCGCTGCGATACGCTGCCGACGGAGCATCGACGCATCGGCATCCTGTTTCAGGACCCGTTACTGTTCGACCATTTCAGCGTCGGGCAAAATTTACAGCTGGCGCTGCCGGAGAGTGTGCGCGGCGAGGCGCGAAAAGCCGCAGTGGAGCAAGCGCTCAGCCGCGCCGGGCTGCATGGCTTCGCCCCACGCGACCCGGCCACGCTCTCCGGCGGGCAGCGGGCGCGGGTGAGCCTGCTGCGCGCCCTGCTGGCGCGCCCCGAGGCGCTGCTGCTCGATGAACCCTTCAGCCGTCTGGATGCCACCCTGCGCGCCGCGTTCCGCCGCTGGGTTTTTGAGGAACTGGCCCGCCAGGCCATTCCGGCGATCCTGGTGACCCACGATCGCGAGGACGGTCCGCCGGCGGGACGCTGCCTGGCGATGGAGACCTGGCAATGAAGAGCAATAGCGTGCAAACCTGCGTTACCGCAAAGAAATCGGCGCCTGGCGAGCGGAGAATACGCCCTCCACTTTTTACCGTCGGGCATTTCGATGAAACGTGTTTCTCAATTGACCGCACTCGCCCTGCTTATGGGGCTTGCTGCTTCCACCACCTGCGCCGCTGAAACCATGCCAGCGCTCACACTCTCCCACCTGCAACAGCAGCACGGCGTGGCCATTGACACCCGCCTGAGCGCTTATTACAACGGCTGGCCTCAGCGCGCCAACGGCCCCGAAGGTCATGAGCCGCAGGCCCTGAATCTTTCCGCCCGCTGGCTCGGCGCCATGAGCGACGATCAGCTCCGCGCCTGGGCTAAGCAGCACCAGATCCAGCCGGATACCCCCGTCGCGCTGTACGGCAACCCGGAAGATAATGCCAGCGTCGCGGCGCGGCTGAAACAAGCGGGCTTCACCCGGCTCAGTACCCTGAGCGATGCGCTGAGCCAGACCGACCGCCTGCAAAAGCTGCCGCACTTTGAACAGCTGGTCTACCCCCAGTGGCTGCACGACCTGCAGCAGGGAAAACGCGTAGCCGCCGCCCCGACCGGCGACTGGAAAGTGTTCGAAGCCGCCTGGGGAGCGTCGAAACTCTATCTGCTGAGCCATATCCCTGGCGCGGGCTATATCGATACCAATGAGGTGGAAAGTGAACCGCTGTGGAATAAAGTGTCCGACGCACAGCTGAAAGCGATGCTGGCGAAGCACGGCATCCGGCATGACACCACGGTGATCCTCTACGGTCGCGACGTCTACGCCGCAGCGCGGGTGGCGCAGATCATGCTGTACGCCGGGGTCAAAGACGTGCGCCTGCTTGACGGCGGCTGGCAGACCTGGTCCGACGCCGGGCTGCCGGTCGAGCGCGGCATGCCGCCGGCGCAGCAGCCGGCGCAGGACTTCGGCGCGCCGATCCCCGGCCAGCCGCAGCTGATGCTGGATACCGAACAAGCCCGCGGGCTGCTGCATCGTCAGGACGCCTCGCTGGTCAGCGTCCGCTCGTGGCCGGAGTTTATCGGCACCACCAGCGGCTACAGCTATATCAAGCCGAAGGGTGACATCGCCGGCGCCCGCTGGGGCCACGCCGGGAGCGACTCCACGCACATGGAAGACTTCCATAACCCGGACGGCACCATGCGCAGCGCTGACGATATCGCTACCCTGTGGCGCCAGTGGAACATTCTGCCGAGCCAGCAGGTGGCGTTCTATTGCGGGACCGGCTGGCGGGCCTCGGAAACCTTTATGTATGCCCGCGCCATGGGCTGGCCGCACGTCGCGGTGTACGACGGCGGCTGGTACGAATGGAGCAGCAACCCGCACAATCCGGTCGCCCGCGGAGCGCGCGGCCCGGAAAGCAGTCAGTAACTCGCCCCGCCTCAGCGCGTCGCCCCTTTTCGGCGACGCGCGATACCCCGTTTACGCTGTGGTCGTTACCCGCTTTAAGGTCTGGTAGCCACTGCAGATGCGCGTCGCCGTCGTCAGCCAGCACAGCGCGCCAAACAGCCACGCCAGCCAGGCGAAATGCGCCGGAAACAGGCAGCCGAGGACAAACAACAGGATGGTCTCCGTCCCCTCCGTCAGGCCCCCAAGATAGTACAGCGATTTATGGGCGTAGCCGGGATTGGCGATCTGATGCCTGGCCGCCAGTGCGGCAAAAGCGAGAAAGCTGCTGCCGGTGCCGATAAAGGCAAACAGCAGCCAGGCCCCCGCCAGGGCATTGTTCAGCGGATCCGCCAGAATAAAGCCGAACGGCACCAGGGCGTAGAAGAGAAAATCCAGTGCGATATCGAGAAAGCCCCCCGCGTCCGTGAGCCCGCGCCGCCGCGCCAGGGCGCCGTCCAGACCATCCAGCAGGCGGTTGAGGAGAATAGCGACCAGCGCCGCGCTATACCACCCCAGCGCCAGAAAGGGTAGAGCCAGCACGCCGATGGCAAAACCGAGGAGCGTCAGCCCGTCCGGTGAAATACCCGGGCGGTCAAGCGCGCCGGCGACAGCATTAAGCAGGGGTTTGAGGCGCGGATGCAGGTGGCTATCAAGCACGGAGGTCTCCAGCAGGGTTGGCGGTTGTCAGTCAAGGTCTATGGCGGTGATAATAGGCCAGATTCGTCTTATTCACCTTGATGCTTATGCTAAAAATGATTGATGTTGTCGCAGCCATTATTGAACAGGATGGCCAGATTCTGCTGGCGCAGCGTCCGCCCCACGCCGACCAGCCGGGGATGTGGGAGTTCGCTGGCGGCAAAGTGGAGCCTGGTGAAAGCCAGCCGCAGGCGCTGGCCCGCGAGCTACAGGAGGAGATGGGCATCATCGCCCACCCGGCATGCTATATCGCCAGCCATCAGCGGGAAGTCTCCGGCCGCCAGATCCATCTGCACGCCTGGTGGGTGCCGCACTTTCAGGGCATACCGCTGGCCCACTATCACACTCAGCTGCGCTGGTGCCTGCCCGCTGACGCCTTAACCCTCGATCTCGCCCCGGCCGATATTCCTCTGCTGCATGCCTTTATCGCCCAGCGCCCGACCCTTTCCGGCCGCTGATCCGCCCGCCGCCTCGTCATCGTTTTTAGTTATGACGGGCGGACAATTATAAATTTTGTTGTCGGCTTAATTTTTCCTTGCTTGCCTAAGGATTAGCGGTGTTATAGTCGGAAAATCGGTTTTTTCAAGGACCGAATCATAATAAATACATGCAACCACAACCATAAGGGGAACTTATATCTATGGATCAGACGTGCACTCTGGAAGGCTTTCTCACCCGCGTTCAACAGCGCGATCCTCATCAAACCGAATTTGCTCAAGCCGTCCGGGAGGTGATGACCACCCTGTGGCCTTTCCTTGAGGAAAATCCGCGCTATCGTCAGCTTGCTTTGCTGGAACGTCTGGTGGAACCGGAGCGCGTGATCCAGTTCCGCGTGGTGTGGGTGGACGACCGCAATCAGGTCCAGGTCAACCGCGCGTGGCGCGTGCAGTTCAACTCGGCCATCGGCCCGTATAAAGGCGGGATGCGTTTCCACCCGTCGGTTAACCTGTCGATTCTCAAATTCCTTGGCTTCGAGCAGACCTTCAAAAACGCCCTGACCACCCTGCCGATGGGCGGCGGAAAAGGCGGCAGCGATTTCGATCCTAAAGGCAAGAGCGATGGCGAAGTGATGCGCTTCTGCCAGGCGCTGATGACCGAGCTCTATCGCCACCTTGGCCCGGATACCGACGTACCGGCGGGCGATATCGGCGTCGGCGGCCGCGAAGTCGGCTTTATGGCCGGGATGATGCGCAAGCTCTCCAACAACAGCGCCTGCGTCTTCACTGGTAAAGGCCTCTCCTTTGGCGGCAGCCTGATCCGTCCGGAAGCCACCGGTTACGGTCTGATCTACTTCACCGAAGCGATGCTCAAACGTCACGGCCTCGGCTTCGAAGGCGCTCGCGTGGCGGTTTCCGGCTCCGGCAACGTCGCGCAATACGCCATTGAGAAAGCGATGGAGCTTGGCGCGCGGGTGGTCACCGCCTCCGACTCCAACGGCACCGTCGTTGACGAAGCGGGCTTCACCAAAGAAAAACTGGCCCGTCTGATCGACATTAAAGAGCGTGCCCATGGCCGCGTGGCCGACTACGCCCGCGAATTTGGCCTCACCTATCTTGAAGGCCAGCAGCCGTGGTCAGTGCCGGTGGATATCGCCCTGCCTTGCGCGACCCAGAACGAACTGGACGTCGATGCCGCCCGCCAGCTGATTGCCAATGGCGTGAAGGCCGTGGCGGAAGGCGCCAACATGCCGACCACCATCGCCGCAACCGACCTGTTCCTGGAAGCTGACGTGCTGTTTGCCCCGGGCAAAGCGGCCAACGCCGGCGGCGTGGCGACTTCCGGTCTGGAGATGGCGCAGAACGCCGCGCGCATGGGCTGGAAAGCGGAAAAAGTGGATGCCCGTTTGCATCACATCATGCTGGATATCCACCACGCTTGCGTGCAGTACGGCGGCGAAGCGAAGCAGACAAACTACGTGCGCGGTGCGAATATCGCCGGTTTCGTGAAAGTCGCGGATGCCATGCTGGCCCAGGGCGTGATTTAACTTCCCCTGACTCCATCCCGGCGGCTGCCCGCCGGGATGCGTCTCACGACGTCATCGTGATCACCACTTTCCCCAGATGCTGACCACTGTCCAGACAAGCATGGGCCTCGGCAACCTCCGCCATCGGGTAGCTGGCGTAGATCATCGGCTTGCATTTCCCTGCCTCAAGCAGCGGCCAGACGTGGCGCCGCAGCGCCTCGGTAATCTCCTGTTTCTCCGCCGCCGTCCGGCCGCGCATGGTTGAGCCGGTGACGGTGGCTCGTTTGAGCATCAGGGTCTGAATATCAACCTCATGAGCGATTCGTCCGCCCATAAAGCCGATGATCACCAGCCGTCCATCCTTTTTCAGTAGTCCAAGGTTGCGGTTAAAGTAAGGGCCGCCAACGATATCCAGAACGACATCCACGCCTTCATCGTGGGTCAGCTGGCCGATTTTTTCCGCAAAATCATCGGTTTTGTAGTTAATCGCCGTAGCATAGGGACGTAGGGCAGCGATTTTTTCGTCCTGGCCAACGGTGGCATAGACGGTCATCCCCAGCGCGTGGCACAGCAGGACCGCGGTGGTGCCAATCCCGCTGGCGCCGCCGTGGATCAGGATGCTTTCGCCAGGCTGCAGCTTACCCAGCTGGAAGACATTCGCCCAGACGGTGAAGAACGTTTCCGGAATGGCGGCCGCTTCGCTAAAGCTGAGGCCCGCCGGGATCGGCAGCGTCTGGCCTGCCGGCACGGCGCAGTATTCGGCATAGCCGCCGCCGTTGGTGAGCGCACAAACGCGATCGCCGGGCGCAAACGCTGTGACCTGCGCGCCGACCTCAACCACAACGCCCGCCACCTCCAGGCCAGGTACGGGGGTGACGCCCTTGGGCATAGGGTACAGCCCCTGGCGCTGCAGGATATCCGGCCGGTTGACGCCGGCGGCCTTCACCTCAATGAGCACCTCATTCTCCCCAATAGCAGGGATTTCTCCTTCGCGGATCTGCAATACCTCCGGGCCGCCCGGTTGGCTAATAGCGATATATTTCACGGGTCCTCCTTATCGCCGGTGAGAGAAATGAGCAACATTATCGGCAAGCGCGAAGACGCATTCAGGGGGGAAAGTCGTCAAGCCCTGCCCGGCTGTTTAGTGTAGACCATTGACCTGGCTGGCGGAGAAGCGGTGGCCGCGGGGATTCGCATCCTCGCGACCACCGGCGGGTTACTGCGGCGGCGGCGCAGCATCGTCTGCCGCTTTTTTCCCTTTCGGCTTGCCTTTACCTTTAGTGAACGGTTTTTTCGCCCCGGCTGGCGCGGCCAGGCCGCGGAACTGACGCACCGGCGTGCTCCGCGCCTGATCGATCAGCTGGAACAGCGTCCCCACCAGCGGCTGCATAAAGTCCTGATAGCGGCACTGCTTTTCGCTGATCTGCGTCAGGACCGATTCCCAGTGGGCGGTCATATCCGGACGCGCGGCCATCTCCGGCAGGGAGTGAATCAGCGCCCGGCCAGCGTCCGAGGAGTGGATATAACGCCCCTTTTTGGTCAGGAAACCGCGCTTGAACAGCAGCTCGATAATCCCGGCGCGGGTCGCTTCTGTGCCGAGACCGTCGGTGGCGCGGAGGATCTTCTTCAGATCTTTATCCTGCACGAAACGGGCAATCCCGGTCATCGCCGACAGCAGCGTGGCGTCGGTAAAGTGGCGCGGCGGCTGCGTCTGACGCTCCACCACTTCGCCCTTCTCGCACAGCAGTTCATCGTCTTTGGCCACCACCGGCAGCGGCGTGCCGTCGTTCTCTTCATCGCGCTCTTTGCTGCCCAGCAGCGTCCGCCAGCCAGCCTCTGCCAGAAAACGCGCCTTGGCGACAAACTTGCCGTTGGCGATCTCGAGGTCAATCTGGCATTTGCGGAACACCGCGTCCGGGCAGAACTGCATCAGATACTGCCGGGCGATCAGGTGGTAGACCTTCGCTTCGTTATCGGTGAGCTTGACCTGGCTGCTGCGGGCGGTCGGGATAATCGCATGGTGCGCATCGACCTTTTTATCATCCCAGCAGCGGTTGCGGATCTCCGGATCCATTACCGGCTGCGGCAGCAGGTCCGCCGCATGGACGGCAATCGCATTCAGCACCGCATGACGGCCGGCGAAGTGCTCTTCCGGCAGGTAGCGGCTATCCGAACGCGGGTAGGTAATGAGCTTGTGGGTTTCGTACAGCTTCTGGCAGATATCCAGCACGTTTTGCGCGCTGAAGCCGAAACGTTTGGCCGCCTCAATCTGTAGCGCCGACAGCGAGAACGGCAGCGGCGCGGGTTCGGAATCGCGCTTATCGTTATAGCCGGTCACCAGCGCCGGCTGGCCTTCGATGCGCTTAACCACGTGCTCAGCCAGTGGACGATGCAGCAGACGCCCTTCTTCATCCTGATAAGGTTCGCAGGCTTCGCTTGGCACCCAGGTGGCGACAAAACGTTCCTCCTGCGGCGTGACGATATGCGCCTTCACGTCGAAGAAGTCTTTGGCGACGAAGTTTTCAATCTCTTCATCACGGCGAACCACCAGGCCAAGTACCGGGGTCTGCACCCGCCCCACGGACAGTACCCCCTGATAGCCGGCGTTACGCCCCAGCAGAGTATAGGCGCGGGTCATATTGATGCCGTACAGCCAGTCGGCACGCGCCCGCGCCAGCGCCGACACGCAGAGCGGCACGAACTCGCTGTTGGCGCGCAGGCGATTGATCGCCCGCTCCACCGCCTGCGGGTTGAGATCGTTAATCAGACAGCGCTGCACCTGCTGACGCTTCTCCGGCGCCAGCTGCAGGTAATCGAGTACTTCGTCCACCAGCAGCTGCCCCTCACGGTCGGGGTCGCCGGCATGGATCACTTCCTGCGCCTCGCCAAGCAGACGCTTGATCACATTGAGCTGTTTGGTGACCGAGGGTTTGGGTTGTAGCTGCCATTTCTCCGGCACAATCGGCAGGTCGGTGAGATTCCAGCGGGCATAGCGGCTGTCATAGACGTCCGGCTGCGCCTGCTCCAGCAGATGGCCGATACACCAGGTGACCACCTGCCCGTTGCCGCACTCAATATAGCCATCGCCTTTGCGGTGCGGTTTAGGCAACACATCGGCGATAGCCCGACCGAGACTCGGTTTTTCCGCAATAAACAACCGCATCGAATCAACGGATCTCGATCATGGGTCGTCCGCCGCGGGCGGTGACCAGCTCGCCGATGGCGGCCAGCTTAATGCCGAACTCCGCCGCAGCGGCCTGGACTTCGGCTTCCGCTTCCGGAGTCACCGCCAGCAGCAGGCCGCCGGAGGTCTGCGGATCGCACAGCAGGTCCCGCCACTCCGCCGGCATCTCACCCATCAGATGGCCGTAGCTGGCAAAGTTGCGCCCGGTGCCGCCCGGCACCGCGCCGGCGGCAATATAGCCTTCCACCCCCGGCAGTTTTGGGATATCGGCATAGCGCAGCTGCGCCTGCACGCCGGCCCCGCGGCACACCTCGCTGAGATGGCCGAGCAGGCCAAAGCCGGTGACGTCGGTCATCGCCTTCACTCCGTCGATGGCGGCAAACGCGGCGCCGGCGAGGTTCATCTGGCACATGGTTTCCGTCGCCAGTCCCTGATGCTCTGGCTTGAGCAGCGATTTTTTCTCCGCGGTGGTCAGCACACCGATCCCCAGCGGTTTGGTGAGATACAGTTTGCAGCCCGCCTGCGCAGTGCTGTTTTTCTTGATGCGCTCGGTGGGCACCACGCCGGTGACCGCCAGACCGAAGATCGGCTCCGGAGCGTCAATGGAATGGCCGCCTGCCAGCGCGATCCCGGCCTGCTGGCAGGCAAAGCGCCCGCCCTCGACCACTTCACGGGCAATTTCCGGCGCCAGGGTGTTGATCGGCCAGCCAAGGATGGCAATCGCCATAATCGGTTTCCCGCCCATGGCGAAAATATCGCTGATGGCGTTGGTGGCGGCGATGCGGCCAAAGTCGAACGGATTATCGACGATCGGCATAAAGAAATCGGTGGTGCTAACGATTGACGTGCCGTTACCAAGATCGTAGACGGCGGCATCGTCGCTGGTTTCGTTGCCGACAAGCAGGTTCGGATCGACAAACTTCGCCTGCTCGCTATGCAGGATGGTTTCCAGCACCTTCGGGGAAATTTTACAACCACAACCGGCTCCGTGGCTGTATTGCGTTAAACGAATGGCTTGCTCGCTCATGGACATCTCCTGTCATTGCAATCCCGCTATGTTAGCGCCCAAACGCCAGGGTGGTAAGTACGACAGTCTGAAATCGCGTATGGTTGCTCATTAAGCAGACAAAAAGCCGTTTTTGCGAGACACGGCAATTTTTTCCCGACCATTTTCACTTTTACTTAAAGATGACAGAAATGTGACAACACAGAACTGTCTTCTCTGGAATGATTATGACGTAAGGAAATTCTAATGAAAAAGCGTGTTCTTGCTCTTTGCCTGGCCAGTTTCTTCTCCGTTAACGCCTTTGCTCTGGTTCCCCCCGGGAACGATGTCACCACCAAGCCCGATCTCTACTATCTGACCAATGCCCAGGCCATCGACAGCCTGGCGCTGTTGCCGCCGCCGCCGGCGGTGGGCAGTATCGCGTTCTTAAACGATCAGGCGATGTATGAGCAGGGGCGTCTGCTGCGCAATACCGAGCGCGGGAAGCTGGCGGCAGAGGATGCCAACCTCAGCGCGGGCGGCGTGGCCAATGCCTTCTCCAGCGCCTTTGGTTCCCCAATCACCGAGAAAGACGCGCCTCAGCTCCACAAACTGCTGACCAATATGATTGAAGACGCCGGCGATCTGGCGACCCGCGGCGCGAAAGAGAAATACATGCGCATTCGCCCGTTTGCGTTCTATGGCGTCTCCACCTGCAACACCACCGAGCAGGACAAGCTGTCGAAAAACGGCTCTTACCCGTCCGGGCATACCTCTATCGGCTGGGCCACCGCCCTGGTGCTGGCGGAGATCAACCCGCAGCGGCAAAATGAAATTTTGAAGCGCGGCTATGAGCTCGGCGAGAGCCGGGTGATCTGCGGCTATCACTGGCAGAGCGATGTCGATGCGGCGCGCATCGTCGGCTCCGCGGTGGTCGCTACGCTGCACACCAACCCGGCCTTCCAGCAGCAGTTGCAGAAAGCCAAAGACGAATTCGCCAAAACGCAGAAGTAACGTCATCGCCGTCGAACTCCCGGATGCGGCGCCTGGCGCGCCTTGTCCGGGCTACAAAAACCGCGATTGATTCGAATGGTAGGGGTTGTAGGCCGGGTCAGGCGCAAGCCGCCACCCGGCATAGATGCGGCTCCGAGCCTGCTGCCATCGCCCGGCGGCGCTGCGCTTGCGCGGCCAGCCGGACGGTTCCCTCTCCCTCCGGGAGAGGGCCAGGGTGAGGGGAAGCACTGCAGTGTGGTTGTTTATGTTATCTGTGGCTTCAGCGTAGTTTGCGCTCCCGGTTAATCGTCTGCGTTATGTCACTCATGGCGCCGGGGGTACAGGGGGCGGCCAGTCGCCGCCGCCCCCTGTACCCCCGGGCTCCGGCCAGCAAAATCGCCGCTACGCGGTCCCTTCGACTTATCCCTGCAGGCTTCGGGTCGGGCCGAGGCAGCGTCCCTGCAAAACACGGCCCTCAGCCCGCATCCATGCGGGCTGCCCCGGCCTGCCGGGAACGTCTCAGCGATGTTGAGGCCGCCAGCACCGGCAGTTTCAGCAAGAAAAGTGAATAAATTAACGACAGGTCGTACGAACGTAGGCCGGGTCAGGCGCGAGCCGCCACCCGGCACAAAATCGGCTCCGTGCCCGCTGTCCTTGCCCGGCGGCGCTGCGCTTGCGCGGGCCTACAGACAGTCAGAGCCGGATGCGTTGGCCGGGTAAGGCGCAGCCGCCACCCGGCATCACAAGCACCGACTCAGAAGCGCGTCACAAACGGCGCGGTATCCGGCAGGGCAATGGTGGTTGAGGCTTTTAGCTGCGGCGTCCCCAGATAGAGGAAGCCGACAATTTTATCCTGCTCGCGGCACGCGAAGCCGGCCCGCACCACCGGGCTCTCGGTCAATGCTCCGCTGCGCCAGATGCCATTGAATCCCTGGGCCAGGGCCGCCATCTGCATCGCCATCACCGCGCAGCCAGCGGACATCTCCTGCTCCCAGCGCGGCACCTTCGGGTGGTCTTCACAGTGCGCGACCACTGTAATGATCAGCGGCGCGCGGAACGGCGCATTGCGGGCTTTCTCTATTCCCTTCTCATCCTGGCCGGCCTCTGTGGCCCCTTTTTCCAGCAGCTGGCTGAAGCGCTCGCGGCCGTCATCGGCGATAATAAAAAAGCGCCACGGCTGCAGGGTGCCATGATCCGGGGCGCGCAGCCCGGCGCGCAGAATGTTTTCCAGCTGTTCGCCAGCCGGGGCAGGTTCCGCCAGGCGAGAAGCGCTCCGGCGATTAAGCAGTAGATCGAGAGCATCCATCTGTATAACTCCTGTGATGTCATTTTTCATAAAATTAACATGCACAAGGATTTTGTTACAGCGTGGTCGGTGATTCCTGCTGACAACCGACGGCTCACTCTTTAGGATAGCCAGACGCGGCGGCCCCTGCGGCCTGCCCTTTTTAGATAACGTTAGGGAGAAGACATGCGAACCCTTTGGCGACTGATTGCCAGCTTTTTTAAATGGACGTGGCGGATACTCAACTTTATTCGCAAACTGGCTCTGAATGCGATCTTCCTGGTGCTGGTGCTGGTGTGTATCGGTATCTGGAGCCAGTTCAGCACCACTACCAGCGAACATGCCGCGCGCGGCGCGCTGTTGCTGGATATTACCGGCGTGGTGGTGGATAAACCTTCCGCCAGCAGCAAGCTCGGCGTAATTGGCCGCCAACTGTTTGGCGCCAGCTCGGACCGTCTGCAGGAGAACTCTCTGTTCGATATCGTGCAGACCATTCGCCAGGCGAAAGATGACCGCAATATCACCGGTATTGTGCTGGATCTGAAAAACTTCGTTGGCGGCGATCAGCCGTCCATGCAGTACATCGGTAAAGCGCTGCGTGAGTTCCGCGACAGCGGCAAACCGGTCTATGCCGTCGGCAGCAGCTACAGCCAGGGCCAGTACTACCTGGCGAGCTTTGCCAACAAAATCTGGCTCTCACCACAGGGCGAGGTTGACCTGCACGGCTTCGCCACCAATGGGCTGTACTACAAATCACTGCTGGATAAGCTGAAGGTCTCCACCCATGTCTTCCGCGTCGGCACCTATAAATCCGCCGTCGAGCCTTTCATTCGCGATGATATGTCCCCTGCCGCCCGCGAGGCGGACAGCCGCTGGATTGGCGAACTGTGGCAGAACTACCTCAACACCATTGCCGCCAACCGCCAGATCACCGCCCAGCAGCTATTCCCGGGCGCCCAGGGCATTATCGATGGCCTGCGTAAAGTGGGCGGCGATACGGCAAAATATGCGCTGGACAATAAGCTGGTGGATGAGCTGGCGACCTCCACGGAAGTGGAAAAGGCGCTGACCAAACAGTTTGGCTGGAGCAAAACGGATAACAATTACCGGGCGATCAGCTATTACGACTACAACGTGAAGACACCGTCTGACGAAGGTTCCGCCATTGCGGTGATCTTTGCCAACGGCGCCATCATGGATGGCGAGGAGACCCCGGGCAACGTTGGTGGCGATACCACGGCTGCGCAAATTCGCGATGCGCGCCTCGACCCGAAAATTAAGGCCATCGTTCTGCGCGTTAACAGCCCGGGCGGTAGCGTGACCGCCTCAGAAATTATCCGTGAAGAGCTGGCGGCAGCCAAAGCCGCCGGTAAACCGGTAGTGGTCTCGATGGGCGGCATGGCTGCATCTGGCGGCTACTGGATCTCCACCCCAGCGGATTACATCGTCGCGAACCCGAGCACCCTCACCGGCTCCATCGGCATCTTTGGCGTAATCAACACCGTGGAAAATACCCTCGGGTCGATTGGCGTCCATACCGACGGCGTCGCCACGTCGCCGCTGGCGGATGTCTCCAGCACCAAAGCGCTGCCGCCGGAAGTGCAGCAGCTGATGCAGTTGAGCATTGAGAATGGCTATCAGCGCTTTATCACACTGGTGGCTAACGCCCGTAAGAGCACGCCGGAGAAAATCGACCAGATTGCCCAGGGACACGTCTGGACCGGGGAAGATGCCAAAGCCAACGGCCTGGTCGACAGCCTCGGCGACTTCGACGATGCGGTGGCTAAAGCCGCCGAGCTGGCCAAGCTGAAAACCTGGCACCTCAACTACTATCAGGAAGAGCCGACCTTCTTCTCGATGGTGCTGGATAGCCTGACCGGCTCGGTACGCGCCTCGCTGCCGGCGGCCATTCAGGCCTGGCTGCCTGCACCAGTCGCCGCGGCGGCCGAGACGGTGAAAGCGGAGAGCGACAAGCTGGCGGCGTTTAACGACCCGCAGAACCGCTATGCCTTCTGCCTGACCTGCGCCAACATCCGTTAGTACGCAGCGGCTGCCCCGTCTCCCGGGGCAGCCTTTTTCCCGCACCTGCCAACACCGCCACAAAGCCAGCGACCGACACTGTATTTTTTCCTGCGTCTCTTTATACTGCGCCTGTCTACGACCAACCTAAGCGATGCTATGCAAAAAAAATCGATTTACGTTGCCTACACCGGTGGGACCATCGGTATGCAGCGCTCTGAACACGGCTATGTACCCGTTTCCGGCCATCTGCAGCGTCAGTTGGCGCTGATGCCTGAGTTCCATCGTCCGGAGATGCCGGACTTCACGATCCATGAATACCATCCGCTGATGGATTCATCCGATATGACCCCTGAGGACTGGCAGCACATCGCCGACGATATCCGCAGCCATTACGATGAGTATGATGGCTTTGTGATCCTCCATGGTACCGACACCATGGCGTTTACCGCTTCGGCGCTGTCGTTCATGCTGGAAAACCTTGGCAAGCCGGTCATTGTGACAGGGTCACAAATCCCGCTGGCCGAGCTGCGTTCTGATGGTCAGATTAACCTGCTCAACGCCCTCTACGTCGCCGCCAACTATCCGATTAACGAAGTGGCGCTGTTCTTCAACAATCGACTGTTTCGCGGCAACCGCACCACTAAAGCCCACGCCGACGGCTTCGACGCTTTCGCCTCGCCAAACCTCGCGCCGCTGCTGGAAGCCGGGATCCATATTCGCCGTCTCGGTACCCCGCCGGCGCCGCAGGGCCGCGGAGAGCTTATCGTGCACCCCATCACCCCGCAGCCGATTGGCGTGGTGACGATTTACCCCGGCATCTCCGCCGACGTGGTACGCAATTTCCTGCGCCAGCCGGTGAAAGCGCTGATCCTCCGCTCCTATGGCGTCGGCAATGCCCCACAGAATGGCGAGTTTATTCAGGTGCTGGCGGAAGCCAGCCAGCGCGGTATTGTGGTGGTCAATCTGACGCAATGCATGTCCGGGAAAGTGAACATGGGCGGCTATGCCACCGGCAACGCCCTCGCCCAGGCGGGGGTCATCAGTGGTTTCGATATGACGGTGGAAGCGACGCTGACCAAGCTACACTATCTGCTTAGCCAGCAGCTGGATGTTGACGCCATTCGCGCGGCGATGCAGCAAAATCTGCGTGGCGAACTAACCCCCGACGAGGCTTAAGGAGGACGTATGGCACATCGAGCGCTGTTACTGGTTGATTTGCAGAACGACTTTTGCGCCGGCGGCGCGCTGGCGGTTCCTGAAGGCGACAGTACCGTCGAGGTGGCTAATGCGCTTATCGACTGGAGCCTGGCGCGCGGCGAGCCCATCGTCGCCAGCCAGGACTGGCACCCGGCGGATCACGGCAGCTTCGCCAGCCAGCACCAGGTGGCACCCTACACCCAGGGCGAACTCGACGGCCTGGCGCAGACCTTCTGGCCGGATCACTGCGTGCAGCACAGCGAAGGCGCGGCGCTGCATCCGCTGCTCAAACAGCAGGCGATCAACGCCGTGTTCCATAAGGGGCAAAACCGGGTCATTGACAGCTACAGCGCTTTTTTTGACAACGGTCACCGGCAGAAAACTGAACTGGACGGCTGGCTGCGCGGCCAGGGCATCGTGGAACTGACCGTCCTCGGCCTCGCCACCGATTACTGCGTCAAATTCACCGTGCTGGATGCCCTGGCGCTGGGCTATATGGTCAATGTCATCATCGACGGCTGTCGCGGCGTTAACCTGCAGCCGCAGGACAGCAGCCAGGCGTTTATGGAGATGGCCGCCGCGGGCGCCACGCTGTATACCCTCGATGACTGGCGGGAATCTCAGGCCTGATCCCTCCCCCCGGCGCCCTCGCGCCGGGTCTTCTTCTGCCGCCTCGCTATCGTCCATAAATTGAACTCTCTCGCAGTTTCAACAGGTTATTGCTGGTAGTCTGGCAAGGCTGTTTTTTCGCCACGCCATTTCCGTGGCGTGGTTATTTTTTATGTCAAAGAGGAACCACTATGAAACGTTTGCCCTTGCTGGCAGCCTTGCCCTTGCTTTGCGCTTCCGCGCTCTCTGCCCAACCTCTGATGTCCGTCGGCTATTTTAACGGCGGCGGCGACGTCACTGCCGGGCCCGGCGGCGATATCGATAAGCTGGACGTCCGGCAGATCACCCATCTCAACTACTCGTTTGGTCTTATCTATAACGATGAAAAAGACGAGACTAATGCGGCCCTGAAGGATCCCGCTCATCTGCACGAGATCTGGCTGTCGCCGAAGGTGCAGGCGGATCTGCAAAAGCTCCCGGCCCTGCGTAAACAGAACCCGGACCTCAAGGTCCTGCTGTCGGTCGGCGGCTGGGGGGCGCGCGGTTTCTCCGGCGCGGCGGCAAGCAAAGAAACCCGTAAGGTGTTTATTCAGTCTGCGCAGGAAATTGTTGAAAAATATGGTCTGGATGGGATTGACCTCGACTGGGAGTTTCCGGTCAACGGCGCCTGGGGGCTGGTTGCCAGTCAACCGGCCGATCGCGATAACTTTACCGCGCTGTTAAAAGAGCTGCGCGCAGCGTTTGGTACCAGGAAACTGGTCACTATTGCCGTGGGGGCTAACGCAGAAAGTCCGAAAAGTTGGGTGGACGTTAAAGCGATTGCGCCATCGCTCGACTACATCAACCTGATGACCTACGACATGGCCTACGGCACGCAGTACTTCAACTCGAACCTGTATGACTCCAGCCACTGGCCAACGGTCGCTGCGGCGGATAAATACAGCGCCGATTTTGTGGTCAACAATTACCTGGCCGCCGGGCTTAAACCCAGCCAGATGAACCTCGGGATTGGTTTTTATGGCCGGGTACCGAAACGGGCAGTTGAACCGGGGATTGACTGGACGAAAGCGGATGCGCAAAACAATCCGGTCACCCAGCCCTATTTTGGGCCACAGGAGGTCGCGCTGTTTGCCTCGCTGGGTTATGACCTGAGCAAAGACACCTACGTAAAATACAACGATATCGTGGGCAAACTGCTCAACGATCCGCAAAAACGTTTTACCGAGCACTGGGACGATGAAGCGAAGGTTCCGTGGCTGTCAGTGCAGTCCGCGGAGGGCAAGCCGCTGTTCGCCCTGTCCTATGAGAACCCGCGATCGGTGGCCATTAAGGCGGACTATATCAAGGCGAAGGGCCTCGCCGGGGCCATGTTCTGGGAATATGGCGCCGATGACCAGAATCAGTTGGCCCGTCAGTTGGCGGAATCGCTGGGGATCAAACACTAGTCACGCCCCTTCCCCTCGGGCTGCGTGACGCAGACAACATCGCCTGCAATGCAGGTATATCGCGCAGCCCGGGATAGGTTATGATGCCAGTTATCCGCTGCGCCACGCGCTGGCGCAGCTTAACCGTTTGACAGGAGGCAGGGGGCCATGGCCTATATCCCCAAAAATTACGCGCGTCTGGAAGTGGGTTACCGCGAAAAGGCGCTCAAGCTTTTTCCCTGGGTGTGCGGACGCTGCTCACGGGAGTTTGTCTACTCCAATCTGCGCGAGCTGACGGTGCACCACATCGATCACGACCACTCCAATAACCCGGAAGATGGGAGTAACTGGGAGATGTTGTGCCTGTATTGTCACGATCACGAACATTCCAAGTACACCGAAGCCGATCAGTATGGCTCCACGGTGGTGGCGGGCGAAGATGCGCAAAAGAGCGTCGGTGAGGCCACCTACAACCCGTTTGCCGATCTGAAAGCGATGATGAACAAAAAGTAAGCATGCCGATCTGGCCGCTGCGCGCGGTCGTTCACGCTGATGCTGTCCGGCGCGGGGTGACCCCGACGCCGGAACCACGCGCCGCCGGCTGGCGCTTTATTGCAGCTTAACGGTGGCGATCGGCTTTGGCACGATGCCGAAATCTTCCTTCAGCTGCTGTTTACTCTTCATCACCATCTGCCCGCGGGTGTCGATGGTCATGTGCTGGGCTTCGGTGTTATACCGGGCCTGCCACAGCATCACCAGCTGCAGGCTATTTTCCTTTTGCTCCGGCGTCAGCGCCACGCCATCCGGCCATTTTCCCAGCTCCACCGCCGTCGCCAGACGCTGGTAAACTTCCGGCGTCATACTGTCGATAATTTGCTCAATATCCATCTTCCGCTCCACTCCGCTTGGAATAATTTGCTGAATCGTTTCTTCAACCCTTAATCTGCTCGCCATTCTGCTCATCAGTGAAGCTCAGCGACGCCGAATTCACACAATAGCGCTCGCCGGTCGGCTGTGGGCCATCCGGAAATACGTGGCCGAGATGGGCGTCACAATTTCCACAACGGATTTCAATGCGCTGCATGCCGTGCGAATTGTCGGTCAGATAGCGAATGGCCTCATCGCTCACCGGCTCATAGAAGCTCGGCCAGCCGCAACCGGAGTCGTATTTGGTTTGGGAGTTAAACAGCGGCGCATCGCACACCAGGCAGTGATACACGCCATTTTTCTTGTTGTGCAGCAGCCGTCCGGTGAAAGGCGGTTCGGTGCCGTGATGCTGCGTCACGTAAAACTGCATTTCGCTTAAGCCGTTTTTCAGCTCTTCCGGGGAGGGTGTATTCGCCATGGGCTTACATCTCGCTTTGCAATGGACAACTTTCGCTCCAATTCTAACAAAACATTAACAATGAAGCGTGCACTTTTGTTCTAAACTTATGCGGTGCCAACAGGCAGCCAGATAATTGTGACTTAAATCACGTTTTTATCTTAAATGCCCTTTAAAATTCCGCGCGCAGCCCCCATATGGAATTGGGCTCAAAGGGAGAGTGAGGCAAATCAATCGCGCAAGGTGTGCTCAGGATTGATTTGTCGCAATGATTGACACGATTCCGCTTGACGCTGCGTAAGGTTTTTGTAATTTTACAGGCAACCTTTTATTCACTAACAAATAGCTGGTGGAATATATGACTATCAAAGTAGGTATCAACGGTTTTGGCCGTATCGGTCGCATTGTTTTCCGTGCTGCTCAGAAACGTTCTGACATCGAGATCGTTGCAATCAACGACCTGTTAGACGCAGAGTACATGGCTTACATGCTGAAGTATGACTCCACTCACGGTCGTTTCGACGGTACCGTTGAAGTGAAAGACGGTCATCTGGTCGTTAACGGTAAAAAAATCCGTGTTACCGCTGAACGTGACCCGGCTAACCTGAAGTGGGACGAAGTTGGTGTTGACGTTGTTGCTGAAGCAACCGGTATCTTCCTGACCGACGAAACCGCTCGTAAACACATCACCGCTGGCGCGAAAAAAGTCGTTCTGACTGGCCCGTCCAAAGACAACACCCCGATGTTCGTTCGCGGCGCTAACTTCGAAACTTACGCTGGCCAGGACATCGTTTCCAACGCTTCCTGCACCACCAACTGCCTGGCACCGCTGGCTAAAGTTATCAACGACAACTTCGGTATCGTTGAAGGCCTGATGACCACCGTCCACGCGACCACCGCGACTCAGAAAACCGTTGATGGCCCGTCTCACAAAGACTGGCGCGGCGGCCGCGGCGCAGCTCAGAACATCATCCCGTCCTCTACCGGTGCTGCTAAAGCAGTAGGTAAAGTACTGCCAGAACTGAACGGCAAACTGACCGGTATGGCGTTCCGCGTTCCGACTCCGAACGTATCCGTTGTTGACCTGACCGTTCGTCTGGAAAAAGCAGCGTCCTACGAAGAAATCAAGAAAGCCATCAAAGCCGCTTCTGAAGGCGCAATGAAAGGCGTTCTGGGTTACACCGAAGACGACGTTGTTTCTACCGACTTCAACGGCGAAGTTTGCACTTCCGTGTTCGATGCTAAAGCAGGTATCGCACTGAACGACAACTTCGTGAAACTGGTTTCCTGGTACGACAACGAAACTGGCTACTCCAACAAAGTTCTGGACCTGATTGCTCACATCTCCAAATAAGTTGAGATGAAAAAGTAATCTGTAAGAGCGACTTCGGTCGCTCTTTTTTTTGTCTGCAGAGATAGGATTGCACAATGATAAATAAAATTTTTGCTCTCCCGGTGAATGAAACCATTTCTCCCGTGATCTCCCGTCGCCAGCTGGACGACCTGGAGCTGATTGTCATCGACCATCCGCAGGTGAAAGCCTCTGTGGCGCTGCAGGGAGCGCACCTGCTCTCCTGGAAACCCGCCGGTGAAGAAGAAGTCTTGTGGCTGAGCAACAACACCCCATTTAAACAGGGCGTCGCCCTGCGCGGCGGCGTGCCGATTTGCTGGCCCTGGTTTGGCCCTTCCGCGCAGCAGGGTCTGCCGTCGCACGGCTTTGCCCGCAATCTGCCATGGACCCTGGAAGGTCATGACGAAGACGACAGCGGCGTCATGTTGACCTTTGCGCTCCAGCACAGCGCCGAAACCATGAAGCTCTGGCCGCACGAATTCACCCTCTATGCCCGCTTTAAGCTGGGCAAAACCTGCGAAATCGAGCTGGAAGCCCACGGTGAATTCGAGACCACCTCTGCCCTGCATACCTACTTCAACGTCGGCGATATCGCGGCGGTGAAAGTGAGTGGTCTTGGCGAGCGCTATATCGATAAAGTGAAGAATGCCGAAGAAGGCGTCCTGAGCAACGGCGTGCAGACCTTCCCGGACCGCACCGACCGCGTCTACCTTAACGCTGACAGCTGCAGCGTGATCCATGACGATGCGCTTAACCGCACTATCGACGTCGTGCATCATCATCAGCACAACGTGGTGGCCTGGAACCCGGGCCCGGCGCTGTCCGTCAGCATGGGCGACATGCCGGACGATGGTTACAAAACCTTCGTTTGCGTCGAAACCTGTTGCGTGACCCAGCCGCAGAAAGCCAGCGAAGAGACCCCCTCTCGCCTGGCGCAGACCATCAGCCTGAAAAAACGCTAACAGCAAAAAGCCCCGTTCCCGACGGGGCTTTTTTCTCCGCTGGCTGAGGTGCTGATTAAACCATATCCAGCCGGGTTTTTCGCTGCGGTGGTGGATAGAGGCGATCCAGCTGCGCGAGCTCTTCCGCACTGAGGACGATATCGAGCGCGGCAGCATTCTGCACCACATGCTCAATACTGGCCGCTTTCGGGATCGCCAGCACTCCCGGATGACGAATCACCCAGGCGAGCAGCAGCTGCGCGACTGTCACCCCCCGCGCGTTAGCCATATTAATGATATCGGTATGCTGAAAAAGTCCATCGCGTAAGCGCCCCGCCTGCGCCAGCGGGCAGTAGGCCATCACCGGCAGAGTGTGCTGCTGGCACCAGGGCAGGAGATCGTATTCAATGCCCCGCGATGCGAGATGATAGAGCACCTGGTTGGTCGCGCAGCGTTCGCCACCCGCCGTCCGCCACAGCGCCTGCATATCGTCGGTGTCCAGATTAGAGACGCCCCAGCGGCGGATCTTGCCCTCGGCCACCAGCCTCTCCATCGCCTCGACCGTCTCCTGCAGCGGGATATCCCCGCGCCAGTGCAGGAGATACATATCGAGATAGTCGGTCTGCAGCCGGCGCAGGCTGTTTTCACAGGCGCGGCGCATCGCCGTTCCGCCGGCGTGCCAGGGATAGACTTTGGACACCAGCACCACGCGATCGCGCAGGCCGCGGATCGCCTGCCCGACGACCTCTTCCGCCCCACCGTCGGCATACATTTCCGCCGTATCGATCACCGTCAGTCCGTGGTCGATGCCCGCGCGCAGTGCAGCCACTTCCTGCGGACGCTGGGCGCTGTTTTCGCCCATATACCACGTGCCCAGCCCGATGGCCGGAACCGCCGCCTGCTCGCCAAAGCGTACTGTTTTTTTCACCGTCTCCTCCTCTTTAGCTTTCTGCACCACCATAAAGCAAAACAGGGCGTGAAGCCCTGTTTTGATGCATAAAGCGCACTGTAATGATGCACAATCAGAAGGTGTAGGTAATCCCGGTTGAGATCAGGCCGCTCCAGGATTTGTCCACCATCGGGCTGTCGGTAATTTCATCCGACAGACGGGTATAGCGTGCAATGCCGTATACGCTCCAGTCGCCGAGGAAGCGATAGTTAGCCGACAGCTCCAGATACGGGTTCCAACTGCTGTCCGGATCGTAGCTGCGCATGCCGCTGCGACGGGACTCATGCTGCGAGACACCATAGTAGTATTCGTTCTGATTGTCGCTGTTCCACTCCACGCCAATGCCCGGCGTCAGCGTCAGGTTACCATTGGTGTAGCGGTACAGCCAGGCGAGATCCCAGTTGATACCATTACTGTTATCCAGCGTATCGCCTGCAATCGTCGTGCGCAGGAAACCATAGGGCGTGTTGTGGACATAAGACAGACCGGCCATCACGGTCGATTTACGTTTATCCAGTTGACGCATTTGCGCGCTGTCGCTGTCGCCCGGCTTGAAGTACATCGGCGACCAGTAGGCCGTTATTGACAGCTTATCGTTGGTGTCGTTCCACAGGTAGTAGCCCCCGCCCAGACCGTGGAACCAGAAGTTATCGCTCTCATAACTAATGACCGGCACCGGGTAGACATCCGCATCATATTGCTTATACGGATGTTCGACGATGCCTACGCCAGCCCCAAGAGTGAACTTCCCGTCGGCATGCGCCGCGCTGGCGGACGTCGCAATCAGCACGCCGAGTGCCAGAAGTTTGATTTTAGTCACAATCCATATTCCCGTTGTCAAATTATCAGCCCGTGCAGTTTACCGTCGTAGACCTCATGCCTCAAATTCTTTACCCGACATGACACAAATCGTTCACTTTCCCACCCTTCTCTTACCATGAGGTGACAGCCCGGTGACAGCTTCGCGTCCTGGCGTGTCAAAAAGCGTCATTTTCAGGATGAGTTATTGATATGTCATTGAAATTGATTTTCTGCGGCATGCAAGATTTCTAAATGCATCTACGCTTAAATTTAGAAGGTGTAATTGCAGGGCACATTCACGCTACTCCACCCGCAACCTGGCATAAGGGTTGCTGGATATCTGGAGAGCGACGTTCAGCTTATGTCTTCCGGGGGCCCCCACTACTCATATGAACGGCTCTCAACCTGTGCTAAAAAACGAAAGGACGGCATGCCATGAATATATTCGATCACTATCGCCAGCGCTATGAAGCTGCCAAGGACGAAGAGTTCACACTGCAGGAGTTTCTTACCATCTGCCGGCAAGATCGCAGTGCCTATGCCAATGCGGCAGAACGTCTGTTGATGGCCATTGGTGAACCCGTCATGGTTGATACGGCTCTCGAGCCGCGGCTATCCCGTCTCTTTTCAAACCGGGTCATCGCACGCTATCCGGCCTTTGAAGAGTTTTACGGTATGGAAGACGCCATTGAGCAGATCGTTTCCTATCTCAAGCATGCCGCCCAGGGGCTGGAAGAGAAGAAACAGATCCTCTATCTGCTGGGGCCGGTGGGCGGTGGTAAATCGTCGCTGGCTGAACGGCTGAAAGCGTTGATGCAGCGCGTGCCCATCTATGTGCTGAGCGCCAACGGCGAGCGTAGCCCGGTCAACGATCACCCGCTGTGCCTGTTTAATCCGCAGGAGGATGCCCAGATCCTTCAGAAAGAGTATGGCGTGCCCACCCGCTACCTCGGCACCATCATGTCGCCGTGGGCGGCCAAGCGCCTGCACGAGTTTGGCGGCGATATTACTAAATTCCGCGTGGTCAAAGTCTGGCCATCGATTCTTGAGCAGGTCGCCATCGCCAAAACCGAACCCGGTGATGAAAACAACCAGGATATTTCGGCGCTGGTCGGTAAAGTGGATATCCGTAAACTGGAACACTATGCGCAAAACGACCCGGACGCTTATGGCTACTCCGGTGCGTTGTGCCGTGCCAACCAGGGGATTATGGAATTCGTCGAGATGTTTAAAGCGCCGATTAAGGTGCTACATCCGCTGCTGACCGCCACCCAGGAAGGGAACTACAACGGGACCGAAGGGATCTCTGCCCTGCCGTTTAACGGGATAATCCTCGCCCACTCCAACGAATCGGAATGGGTGACCTTCCGTAATAACAAGAACAATGAGGCCTTCCTCGACCGCGTCTATATCGTCAAGGTGCCTTATTGCCTGCGTATCTCCGAAGAGATCCGCATCTATGAAAAATTGCTCAACAGCAGCGAGCTGACCCACGCGCCGTGCGCCCCGGGCACCCTGGAAACGCTGGCGCGCTTCTCGATTCTGTCGCGTCTGAAAGAGCCGGAAAACTCAAGCATCTACTCGAAGATGCGGGTCTATGATGGCGAAAGCCTGAAAGATACCGACCCGAAAGCGAAATCCTATCAGGAGTATCGCGATTACGCCGGGGTGGATGAAGGGATGAACGGGCTCTCCACCCGTTTTGCCTTTAAGATCCTGTCACGGGTGTTTAACTTCGACCATGTCGAGGTGGCCGCCAACCCGGTGCATCTGTTCTATGTCCTGGAGCAGCAGATTGAGCGCGAACAGTTCCCACAGGAGAACGCCGAGCGCTACCTGGAATTCCTCAAAGGCTATCTGATCCCGAAATACGCCGAGTTTATCGGCAAAGAGATCCAGACCGCTTATCTGGAATCCTACTCCGAGTACGGGCAGAACATTTTCGATCGCTATGTCACCTACGCCGACTTCTGGATCCAGGATCAGGAGTATCGCGATCCGGATACCGGTCAGCTGTTTGACCGTGAGTCGTTGAATGCTGAGCTGGAGAAAATTGAGAAGCCGGCCGGGATCAGCAACCCGAAAGACTTCCGTAACGAAATCGTCAACTTTGTGCTGCGCGCCAGAGCCAACAACAGCGGACGTAATCCGAACTGGACCAGCTACGAGAAACTGCGCACGGTTATCGAGAAGAAAATGTTCTCTAATACCGAGGAGCTGTTGCCGGTCATTTCGTTTAATGCCAAAACATCAACCGATGAGCAGAAAAAACACGACGACTTTGTCGACCGCATGATGGAAAAAGGCTACACCCGCAAACAGGTTCGCCTGCTCTGCGAGTGGTACCTGCGGGTTCGTAAATCGTCCTGATGCGTCAAGCCCGGCGGCACGCCGCCGGGTCAACTGCAGCTGAATGATGATAAGCAAAGTTGGCTAATGCAGTACAGGAGGGCATATGACCTGGTTCATAGACCGACGCCTGAACGGGAAAAACAAAAGCGCCGTCAATCGCCAGCGCTTTTTGCGCCGTTATAAGGCGCAGATTAAACAGTCGATTTCCGAGGCTATCAACAAGCGCTCGGTGACCGATATTGAGAGCGGAGAATCCGTCTCGATCCCGACGGACGATATCAACGAGCCGATGTTTCATCAGGGTCGCGGCGGCCTGCGCAACCGCGTCCACCCGGGCAACGATCATTTTGTGCAAAACGACCGGATTGAGCGCCCGCAGGGCGGTGGCGGCGGCGGTGGCGGCGGTCAGGGGCAAGCCAGCGCCGACGGCGAAGGGAAGGATGAGTTTGTCTTCCAGATTTCGAAAGATGAGTACCTGGATCTATTATTTGAAGATCTCGCCCTGCCGAACCTGAAGAAGAATCAGCACCGGCAGCTTAACGAGTTTAAAACCCATCGCGCGGGCTTTACCTCGAATGGGGTGCCAGCCAACATCAGCGTAGTGCGTTCGCTGCAGAACTCGCTGGCCCGGCGTACGGCGATGACCGCTGGCAAGCGCCGTGAACTGCGCGCCCTGGAGGAGGATCTGGAGACCATCAGCCGCAGCGAACCGGTGCAGCTGCTGGAGGAGGAGCGCCTGCGCAAAGAGATTGCTGAGCTGCGCGCCAAAATTGAACGGGTGCCGTTTATCGACACCTTTGACTTGCGCTACAAAAATTATGAAAAACGGCCGGAGCCCTCCAGCCAGGCAGTGATGTTCTGCCTGATGGACGTCTCAGGCTCGATGGACCAGGCCACCAAAGACATGGCCAAGCGCTTTTATATCCTGCTGTATCTGTTCCTCAGCCGGACCTATAAAAACGTCGATGTGGTCTATATCCGCCACCATACCCAGGCAAAAGAGGTGGATGAACACGAATTCTTCTATTCTCAGGAAACCGGCGGCACCATCGTCTCCAGCGCCCTGAAGCTGATGGATGAAGTGGTGCAGGCCCGTTATGACCCGGCGCAGTGGAATATCTACGCCGCCCAGGCGTCGGATGGCGACAACTGGGCCGATGACTCCCCGCTGTGCCACGAACTGCTGGCGAAGAAAATCCTGCCGGTGGTGCGTTATTACAGCTACATCGAAATTACCCGCCGGGCGCATCAAACCCTGTGGCGCGAGTATGAACATCTGCAGGCGACCTTTGATAATTTCGCCATGCAGCATATCCGCGACCAGGAAGATATCTACCCGGTATTCCGCGAACTGTTTCACAAGCAGTCATCTAAAAGTGAAGCTTAATTAAATACTCAGCCAGTGAGTCGAGTGACTTGCTGGCTGTTTTCCTCAGACACAAGGCCCGATGGCACATCCATACATCATGTAAAATGGAAACAACGGGGCCATGGCGACGGCGCCAAGCGAGCTAATCGTTTTGGTCTTATCATTGATTGATACCACAACGGGGTGCGCTAACTGGTAGGCGGCGGCCAGATCTGACGCGTCCGATGCAGTCCAAAATCCTGTCGCTTTAAACAACACCCCGAGGCGATCGTTATCAATTTGCACCGCATGATACTGATTCACCAGCTCGCTATGCTGCCCGGCATCCAGTTTGCGCTGATCCATCACCACCAGATATTCCGCCGTCACCTCATGTTGTTCCACGACAAAGTTAACCCGCACGCCGGAAGCCTGTTGATGAAAGCGTTCATAAAAGGTCTTATAACGCTGATATTCCTGAGGCACACCGTCACGGACAAAGCGGTAACTGTATTTCGCTGAGCTGGCGACAATACCGGACTCTGTGGGTTTCATCGCCACAATGGTATCCCGAGGCGGCAAGTTTGGCGTGCTGGTACATCCTGCGAGTATCGCCACCACCACCAGCGATAAGACATATTTCATCATTTTCAGCCGTTCCTGTTCGCGATTTTCTCTATGACATCTGGCGTTTTTTTAACACTCCAGGTACAAATCCCTAACCCTGTGTATCATAACTGCCTAATCTGCTTCAAACATTCGCGCGATCGTCAGCGTTGAACTGTTTCTACTCTCAGGAGCCTGCTATGACCCCTTTTTATCAATTGACGGCTACCCGCCTGCGCGGCCAGCCCCTCTCAATGTCTGACTATGCTGGCAAGGTGGTTCTGGTGGTGAATACGGCCAGCCATTGTGGCTTCACACCGCAATACGCTGGCCTGGAAGCGCTCTACAAAAAGTACGCGGCTCAGGGGCTGGTAGTGCTTGGTTTCCCGTGCAACCAGTTTGGTAAGCAGGAACCCGGCGGTGCGGATGAAATCGAGCAGACCTGTCACGTTAACTACGGCGTGAGCTTCCCGATGTTTGAGAAAGTGGACGTCAACGGCCCCGCCGCACACCCGCTGTTTCGTTATCTGAAACAAGCGTTGCCCGGCGTACTCGGCGGACGGATCAAGTGGAATTTCACCAAGTTCCTCATCGCTCGCGACGGCACACCCCTCACGCGTTTTGCGCCGTTGACGACGCCGGAGAAAATGGAGGCCTCCATTGTCGCGGCCCTCACGCGCTGAGTGTTCCCGTCATGCCACGTTCACCCAGCGGCGGCTGGCTGCCCATACAAGGTAGACGTCGCTCTCACGCGGCCAGCAACCGTCTGTTGCTGGCCGATCTTCCACCTGCCCGGTCATCAGCCTACAGTGGCGACACGGCCTCAACTTCATGCTGAAACACGTAGGGGTCGGAGAGGAGTTCGAATGCGTCGTCGTCCGGATAAGTGACCGCGACGTGATAGTCTTCGCCTGCGAAGGCTTTGACCGCCGCAAGATCCTGCCAGTAGGTGGCGAGAAAAAAATGCGCCCATTCGCCCTGGTTTTCCTGGCGCACCAGCGCGCCTCTGTTACCGGGGATACCCCGGGCGTGATCCACGCCGGTCTGCTCAAGGTGGCGGGCAAACCCCTCGGCATGTTGCAATGGCACACAGCCGTGCCAGGTCCTGACAATCATTTGCGTTCTCCTGTGGTGATAAACGTCTCACCTTAACATCAGAAACCACCTGTTGGGGAGCGGCACGATACCGTGGACGGTTCTGAATGGGGGAGCGCCTTACCCTCAGCTCCCCACAGCGATCTCCGGCAGTCGCGCCTCAATCAAGGCGATCACGCTTCTGACCCGCGGCGGAATAAAACGGGCATCGGGATAGACGGCATACAGGAAACGGTCCGGTAATCGCCAGTCAGCCAGGATCGGCACCAGCCTTCCAGCCCTGAGTGCCCTGGCCGCCAGCGGTCGCTGCATCCCTCCGATGCCGATACCGGATTCCAGCGCCTGCAACAGCGCATCGCTGGTGTTGGCCCGAAAAACGGTCTTAACCTGCACGTCTCTCGTCTCGTCTGCGGAAATTATCCGCAGCGGAGCATCAAGCGGGATGCCGCTAAACCGAACGTGTGGATACTCCGCCAGGTCGTCCACGGACTGGACGGCGTAATGACCTGGTGCCGCAAAGAGCGCCGTTTCAATCCGCGCCAGAACCCGCGCAGCATGGGATGGCGGCGGCTCATGGCCGAGACGCAGCGCCACATCCACCCCTTCGGTAATCAGATCGGCGATCCGATCGTCGAGCGACAGCATCAGGTGCAGTTCAGGATACTGTTTCTGCAGCGCCAGCAGATGCGGCAGCAGAAGACTGCCGAGACCGCTTGGCAGCTGGACATGCACTCGTCCCTGAAACTGAGGCTCCGCCGGGTTGAGCCGCCTTTCCGCCTCCTGCATGGCGTTCAGCACCCGCTGCATATCACGCCGGTAATGCTCCCCCTGCTCGGTAAGCATCATGGCCCGCGTCGTACGATGGAGTAACACCACGCCAAGCTCCTGTTCGAGCGCGGCGATCTGCTGACTGACGGCAGATTGCTTCATCCCGAGCTGCCGGGCGGCTGCGGAAAATGAGCCGGCTTCGGCAACGCGCAGAAAGGTGGCGATGGCGGTGAGCTTATTATTCATTTCATGATTCTGCTGATAAGTGTCATCCGTTTCATGGGATAGGTGGCAAAAAAATAATCTAGCACACTGTGTCGGTCACCTTCCCAGGAGAAACACCATGAACAAGACATCCTCTCAGGTCGCACTGGTCGCTGGCAGCAGCGGCATCGTTGGCCGCCAGTTGGTCAACACCCTGTTACATCGTGGATGGGAGGTTATCGGCCTCAGCCACCGCGCTCTGTCGCAACCGGGGGCGATCCCGATGATTCACGTCGATTTACGCGATGCCCGGCACAGTGCGCAAGCGCTCCAGCCGCTGTCCACCGTGACCCACATTTTTTACAGTGCCTGGATGAATGCCGGAAACTGGAGCGAGATGGTGGAGCCGAACGTTACCATGCTGCGTAATCTGGTCAGCCACGTCGAACAAAACGCCCCGCTGCAGGCGGTCAGCCTGATGCAGGGGTATAAAGTGTATGGCGCCCATCTTGGCCCCTTTAAAACCCCGGCGCGGGAAAGCGACCCCGGCGTACCCGGGGCTGAATTTAACGCCGCTCAACTTGCGTGGCTCCGCCACTTTCAACAAGGCAAAACCTGGCACTGGAGCGCTATCAGGCCCGGCGTGGTGGGCAGCCCGGTGCCGGGTAACGCCATGAATCTTGCGTTGAGCATCGCGCTGTACGCGTCACTGTGCAAAGCCCTGGGTTTACCGCTGCGCTTTCCCGGCACGTTAACCACCTGGCACAGCATTGTCGATCATACTGACGCCGATCTGCTGGCGGAGGCCACGCTGTGGGCCGCCACCTCACCGGCGGGGGAAAACGAGGCCTTCAACGTCAATAATGGTGATATCTGGCGCTGGTGCGAGCTGTGGCCGCGCATCGCGCAGTGGTTTGAACTGGAATGCGCCCCGCCCGTCAGGCTCTCATTTCATCAGCTATTCAATGACTACCGTGCCGTCTGGCACGAGCTGGCCGGAGAGCGGCTGGTGGAAGCGGACATTCTGCGTCTGAGCGACGGTCAGTTTGCCGATTTCGTGTTCGGCTGGCAGTACGATATGTTTGGCGATGGCAGTAAACTGCGCCGGGCTGGCTTCCAGCGGATGCAGGCCACAGACGAGATGTTTTTCAGCCTGTTTTCGCAGCTGAGAACGGCGCGGGTGATCCCCTGAGCGTTAGCGTCAGGGCAACGCCAGCCGGTCTTGATGGTCCGCAAAGAGGGTGATGAGATGGTCGGCGATAACCCGCACGCGTCTGGACCCGGCCAGGTCGGAATGCATCACCAGCCAAAGTGTCTGATCCGCACCGATCTCCGGCTGCAGGCACTGCAGCCCGTTGGCCCGCGCCATAAAGTGCGGCAGGACGCCCAGCCCAAGCCCCGCTGATACCGCGGAAACCTGGGCCACGAGCGTATTGGCTTCGACTTTACACGGTCGCCCTCGCAGGGTGCGCGTGATCCATTGGGCGGCCGGCAGGTGCTGGTGAGTCTCCGGCCATCCCACAAAGTCCGACTCGCTCAGCGACAGGCCGTCCGCGCCGGCCAGATAGCTGGCGGCGCCATAGACGCCAAACCCCACCGTCCCCAGCCGCTTTAAGGTCAAATGCCCGGCGTCAGGCTTGACCATGCGGATCGCCAGATCGGCATCCCGACGATGCAGGTTCACCGGCTGCACGCCGCTCAGCACCTCCACCCGCAGGTCAGGATAGTGGTCCAGGAGCCCTTTCAGGGAGGGCAGAATAAAATGCGTGGCCAGGTTGTCCGAGGTAGCCAGGCGGACAACCCCGGCGACATGCCCCTGCAGTTGCGCCGCCTCGCCGAACGCCAGGCCTGCGTATTCCAGCGCCTCCGCCCGCGCGAGCAGGGCTTCGCCATCGTCGGTCAGGCGATAGCCGCTCTGATGGCGGCTGAAAAGCGGGACTTTCAGCGACTGTTCCAGCCGATCCAGCCTGCGGGACACCGTGGCAATCCCCATGTTCATCTTGTCGGCGGCGCCGCTTAGCGTTCCCGCCCGGGCGATGGCGAGGAAGATGCGCGCATCATCCCAGTTAAACTCTGCTGTCATCTACTTTCCAATTATGGAAAACGGTTCTCCGTTTTCTGCTCTTTTTTATCGTTTTCGCAGGGATGATACTGCACGCCACTCGCGGAGACAAACTGGCCATCCGATCGCCGGTTCTCTCCTCACCTGAACGTCCGTGCACCATGCGCGGCTTCCCCCCTCTTAGGATACGCCTGACATGAAAGAGATTGCTTTACCCCTTAACCCAACCCCGGCGCGCGTCTGGATAGCCGTCATTGCGCTCGGGATCTGCGCCTTTTCGATCGTCACCAGCGAACTGGCGCCGGTGGGCATGCTCAGCGCCCTGGCGGCGGATTTTCACCAGACGGAATCCGGTATGGGGCTTGCCGTCACCGCCTACGGCTGGGTGGGCGCCCTGGCGGCCCTGCTTTCCGGCGCGATGCCGGCGCGTATTTCACGCAAGGCGCTGCTGGTCGGGCTGATGCTGACCCTGGCGCTTTCCTGCCTCGCCGCGACCCGGTCTTATTCCATGTTCGCCCTGATGAGCGCCCGCATGATTGGCGCCCTGGCGCATGGCGCCTTCTGGGCCTTAATTGGCATCGTCGCCGCGCAGCTGGTCCCGCCACACCGGCTGGGGCTGGCTACGGCAATCATTTTTGGCAGCGTGTCGGCGGCAAGCGTAGTGGGGGTACCGCTGGCGAGCTTTATCGCCACCCTGGCGGGCTGGCGACACGCGTTTTTGGCGGTGGCCCTGCTGTCACTGGCCGCAGCGGCAGTGCTATGCTCGACGCTGCCCGCGCTGGCCGCGTCCACCCCCGTCAGGCTGGGTGTTTATCGCGATATCTTCCGTAATCCGCTGCTCTGCGGCCTGTATGGCGCCACGGCCTGCATCATTACCGCTCACTTTGCCGCCTTCACCTACGTTGAACCGCTGCTGATAACACTGCAGGGAGTACCGGCGACCGCTCTCTCCGGCCTGCTGCTGTTGTCAGGGGTTTCCGGGCTGGTGGGTAACGTTATCGCGGGTAAGCTTATCGACCGTCATCTGAAGGGGCTGATTTTTGCTTCACTGCTGCTGAGCGGGGGCGTGCTGGCGATCCTCGGCACCGGACGGCTTGCGCCCCTGCCTTTCTGTTTTAGCGGGCTGCTGTTAGCCCTGTGGGGCGCCGGTATCGCGATCGTGTTCGTCGGCTTACAGACCTGGCTGCTGCGCAGCGCAGGCGCGGTCGCCCAGCCGGCGTCAGCCATTTACGTGGCTATTTTTAATGCCGCCATCGGCACCGGGGCGCTTGTCGGCGGCCAGCTGATCGCCACTGCGGGCTTGTCAGGCATGGTGTGGCTGGCGGCGGGGATCATGGCGTGCAGTACGCTGCTGATCGCCCTGCTGAAAGCGCCCTCAGTCGGCTAAAGGCTGCCCTGCAAAACCGCGTTTTCACGATCCAGGGTGAAGACCTGCCATGCGACCCGGGTCGCGCTCAGGGTAAAAATGGCCGTCGCCAGCGTATTTTCGTCATCCGGATCTTCCGCAGACAGCCGGTAAATCGGTAACAGCGGATCCTGCTGGTCGGAGAGCATCGCTTTCGCTGTTACCCCATCCAGCGACGGGTTCGTCGCCAGCCACGCGTCCAGGCGCTGCTGGCGTGAGCCGGAGCTCCCGGTCACGATCTGTTCAATGGTCTCAAGCTGGGGATGGATCAGATGGTTGGCATGCCCAAAGGTGGCGGTCAGCTGGCGCACTGAGCTGCCGGAGCCGGTAGCTTCCACGCTAAACAGACGGCTATCGCCCATTTGACCCAGTGTGTGGTGAAACGCGCCCGCGCGCGGTGTCGCGGTCAGCAGGGTAATGGCCTCATCTAACGTGGTGGCATTCAGCGATGCGCGGGCCAGTATCTGGCGCGGCATCCCCTCCGGACGATGCACAGCACGAATATTGTTGACCGTATTGACTATCCCTTTCTCATTCACCGCGAAGGTGTGCCCGCACAGGGAGCCGGGGTAGGCGAAGCTGGTGAAGGCGAGGCCCACATCCGGTGTCACGTGGACGATGGCGCAGTCACCGCGCAGCTGCGGGAAGCCATCTTCATTATGCGCAATAATTAACTCGCCCTCAGCGCTTATCCCCGCCAGGGTAGTGCAGCCATCCGACGTCGAACGCACCAGATCGCCGCGACAGTTCCAGGCAAACACCTCATCCACCGGCGCCTGCAGCCCCTCCGCCATGCCCTCCAGCTCCTGCCAGATCTGCGGCCACTGAGCCTGGACGGCTGCGCGCATGCGCTGGGTTTGCTCCGCCGTTTTCAGGGCGGTTACAGTTTGCCACAGCGCTGTTTGCCTGATTTTAGTATGCCAGGCCTCACGACCAAACGCGCCAAGCTGCTGACCGACCGCATAGGCGGAACCACGGATTGCGATTTTTTTCATATTGTTATCATTCACTTATGTTCAGGATACGTGTTGCAAAAACTCTTGCAGACGCGGATTGCTGCTGGCAGTGAGCAGCACCTCAGGTGAACCATCTTCGGCAATGGTGCCGCCATCAATAAAGATCAACCGGGAAGCCACCTCTCTGGCAAAGCCAATCTCATGGGTCACAATCACCATCGTCATGCCCTCTTCGGCCAGCGAGCGCATGACCTTTAACACCTCATGCCGCAGTTCGGGATCGAGAGCGGATGTTGGCTCATCAAATAACATCATTTTGGGTTTTACCGCCAGGGCACGAGCTATCGCCACGCGTTGCTGCTGCCCCCCCGAGAGCTCTGCCGGATAGTGGTTGGCGCGTTCACGCAGACCCACGCGGTCCAGCAACGCCAGCGCCTGCTCCCGCGCCGCGGCCTTACTCTGCTTACGCACGCGAACCGGACCGAACATGACATTCTCAAGGGCGGTCAGATGCGGGAACAAATGAAACTGTTGAAACACCATACCGGCTTCGCGGCGAATATCACACTCATTCGCGTGCGGATCCGTAATATGCATGCCCGCCACCAGCAGCGTTCCCGAAGAGATCTCCTCCAGCTTGTTAATGCAGCGCAACAGGGTCGATTTTCCCGAGCCGGACGGGCCAATGATCACCACCACCTCGCCCGCTTCAATCTTTAAATTGATATCGTGCAGCACCTGAGTGGCGCCGAAGTTTTTCGCCACCGCGCTAAATTCAACCATGCTCATAAAATATGGATCCTTTTCTCAAGTTGTTTCAGCAGGAAGCTCAGGCACAATGTCAAAAACAGATAAATCATCGCCACCGCCGTCCACACCTCCAGCGCCCGAAAGTTACCGGCAATAATCTCTTGTCCCTGGCGGGTTAATTCTGCCACGCCAATCACAATAAAGAGCGAGGTATCTTTTATACTGATAATCCACTGATTGCCTAATGCCGGGATCATTCGCCGAAAAGCCAGCGGCATAATGACATGTAATAGGGTGCTGCGTGGCGATAACCCCATCGCCAGGCTGGCTTCTTTAAAACCTTTATTGATCGACAGAATCGCGCCCCGGGTGATCTCCGCTATATAAGCGCCGGAGTTAATCACAATGGTAATAATTGCGGCAGGAACCGGGTCAATACGCACTGGCAACACCATCGGCAGGGCGAAGTAGATAAACATCACCTGCACCATGATCGGCGTTCCACGGATTAATTCCACAAACACCAGCGATACCGTTTTTGATATTGTCCCGCCTAATGCGCGGCAGGTTCCCGCCAGCAAGCCAATGATTAACCCACCTAACAAACCGGACAAAGAGATAATCAGCGTCAGCTGCAAGCCCTGCATCAGCAGCGGTAAAGCATCCCAAATATAGCGACTGTCAAAATTCATCATTCTACCCGTCAAGAAGAAATGAGGTCGGATCGCTCCGACCTGGCAGGGTTATTTCGGCTGTTTAGCAAACCACTTTACGTAAATCTTGTCGTAGGTGCCATCGGCACGCAGGGCCTGCAGAGCCTGGTTCACTTTTGGCGTCAGGCTGCTGTTTTTCTGCATCGCAAAGCCATATTGCTGTGGCAGAATGCTGTCCGTCTCACCGGTGGATTTGACCTTGCCATTACCCGCCGTCTTCACATAGTAAAGGACATTTGGCGAATCGTGAACGACGGCATCGAGATTGCCGGCCTGCAGATCAAGGTAGGCGTTATCGATATTCGGAAACTCGATATAATTCGCTTTATATTTGCTTTTCATAAAGCTGGCCGCCGCCGTCCCCTGCTTAAGGCCAACTTTTTTCCCGGTCAAATCACTGAATTTGGCAATGGAATTATCAGTACTTTTCACGGCTATTAACAGGTCGGCATTATAATACCCATCACTGAAATCCACGACCTGTTTACGCGCATCGGTAATGGTTATGCCGGCCATCGCCACGTCCAGATTACGCGACTGCAGCCCGGGGATGAGGCCGCCGAAATCCATCGGCCTTAATTCGTAGCTGATATGCATTTTCTTTGCGATAGCGTCCCACAAATCGATATCAAAGCCGACATATTTATCACCTTGTTTAAATTCAAAAGGGACAAAAGCGGTATCCACGCCCACTGTTATTTTGTCCTGGGCTGCTGTCACAAAACTGGCAGAACAAATAACCAAAGCCAGCGTCAGTTTTAATTTATTAAATAGTCCAGTCATAATTACCCTCAGCGTCAATGAAATGGCATGCAATGAATATCAGCCTGCGATATATATCGCCGGAAGAACCAATAACAACACTTGATATGCAGGGCGCATTATTATGCGCCCGAATGAAAAGGCTAACTTATTCAGAAAATAGAGAGTCGGTGGTATCCGGTACGGGCGTCTGGGCGCTGTTCATCACCATGGAGAGAAAACTGTAATAACCGTTTATCCCAATCAGATCCACCACGCCCTTCTCACCCCATAAATCAACGGCTTGTTGCCAGGTGCTATCACTCACCTTTTGCTGCTGATGCAGTTGCTGACAGAAGTCATAGATCACCTGCTCATCGGGCCGGAGATCGTCTGGCGGGCGCCGTTGCTTAATCGCCCGCACCGCCGCGGCAGAGATGCCCTTCTCACGTGCTATTGGCGCATGGATCGCCCACTCTACCGGCTGTGACCAGTGCCGTGCTGTCAGCAAAATCGCCAGTTCAGAAAGACGCTGACCCAGCGCGCTGCGATAACGTAAATACTCCCCCATACGCTGGGCATGCGCCATCAGCTCGGGACTACGCAGCAGCGGCTCAAAAGGCGGCAGTAAGGCGCCGCGCGGCCCATTGATGATCTCTTCCGCTAACTGACGTTGCCGCTCGTCCCATTCCTGTTCCGCCAGGGGCGGTAAACGATTGATCATAATTTTCCCGTCTCTTCGCGGATCACGCTGTTCAGCGTATCGACCACAAAGTCGATCTGCGCCGGGGTGATGATAAACGGCGGCGCGATCAGGATGTGATCGCCATACTGACCATCGATCGTGCCGCCCATGGGGTAGACCATCAACCCACGCGCCATACAATTTGCTTTGATCGCAGCATGCAGCTTCAGGGCAGGATCGAACGGGGTTTTGTTGTCTTTATCGCGCACCAGCTCGACGCCGGCAAACAGGCCGCGTCCGCGCGTATCGCCGACATGCGGTAACTCACCCAGCACCTCGCGCAGGGCCTGTTGCAGATAGGCGCCCTGCTGTTTGACGGCAGCCAGTAAATTATCGCGCGCAATCACCTGCTGCACCGCCAGCGCTGCCGACGCGGCGGTAGCATGACAAATGTAAGTGTGGCCATGCTGGAACAACCCGCTGCCCGCCTTCAGCGCGGAAACAATGGTCTCACTCGCCAGTACCGCCCCAATCGGCTGATAACCCCCGCCGAGTCCCTTGGCGATGGTCACTAAATCAGGCACCACGTCGTCTTGCTCAAACGCGTGCAGCGTCCCGGTCCGCCCCATACCGCACATGACCTCATCGGCGATATAGAGGATGCCGTATTTATCGCACAGGCGGCGCACCCCCTTCAGATAGCCCGGCGTCGGCGGCGTGGCCCCCGTCGTCGCCCCCACCACCGTTTCCGCACAGAAACCGATAATCGTTTCCGGGCCGGCCTCAAGAATGGCTTGCTCCAGCTCATTGAGCAGACGTTCGGTATACTGTTGCTGGGTCTCGTCAGCCCGGCGATCGCGGTACTCATTGCAGGCTGAGACGCGGATAACATCCATTAATAAGGGGGCAAACTGGCGACGGCGCCATTCGTTACCGCCCACCGCCAGCGCGCCCAGCGTATTGCCGTGATAGCTCTGTTTACGGGCGATAAATCGGGTGCGCGATGGCTGGCCGATCTCCACAAAGTACTGCCGCGCCATCTTCAGCGCCGTCTCTATTGCTTCGGATCCGCCCGAGACAAAGTAGGCATAGTTAAGCTCGCCGGGTGCCGTGCGGGTGAGATGTTCGGCCAGCTGTTCCACGACATCACTGGTAAAAAAACTGGTATGCGCATAGGCCAGCTGATCGATCTGGCGGTGCATCGCCGCCAGCACATCAGGGTGTGCGTGTCCGAGGCAGGAAACCGCCGCCCCGCCGCAGGCATCAAGATACGGCTTTCCCTGGGCATCAAAGATATAGGCCCCCTGGGCACGTGAGGCCACGATCGGCGTGCTACGCAGGCTGCGGTGAATGACATGACTCATACTGGGTTCTGCTCCTGAATCCGCTACATTAATTGAGCGTATCTTGCAGGATCCATTTGGATCACGTCAACGAAATAAAGATATAAATGCATCCATAATTCTTATACCAGATACATTTGAATCATTTATCAGGATTTACCGGGGATCACATAGACGCCAGAATCGATAAGATAGCGTTCGGCACTTTCAATTTTACTCACCGCCTCACGGCCGTGGCGCACCACCAGCATCGCCAGTAAACACTCCGCCAGCCCCATGCCGGAGACCACGGAAGGGAAAAATGACGGACTGTCGATGGAAAACAGCAGCGTGCAGTCTGCCGCCTGCGCTAAGGGGGAAACCGGCGAGTCGGTAATGGCGAGGATCTTCGCCCCTGCCTGCCGGGCTGCCCGTAAAACATCCAGTGATTCGCGTGAATAGGGCGCAAAGCTGGTGAGTAAGACGCAATCCCGGTTGGTCAGTTCGCGGGTGAAAACTTCGATATTGCTGGCCAGGCCATCGATTAACGATACCTGCCGGTTGAACAGTCGATAGACATAAAACAGCGACCACGCGATCGGAAAGCTGGCGCGGAATCCGCAGATATAGACATTCTCCGCGCTATCGAGCAAGGTCACCGCCTGCTCCATCTCCTGCGCATTTTCGTTTTGCGTAAAAGTCAGATTCGCCTGATGCGCCTGAAAAACCTCTTTATACAGCTGCGTTTGCGTGCCGCGGGCCATCATTTTTTCCGCTTTTGATACGTACGTATCATTGCGCAGCCCCAGGTCGTCAATGAAATCGCTTTTCAGCTCGCTCCAGCCGCGGTAACCCAGCCGCTGCGCCAGACGCAGCAGCGTCGCCGGTTTTACCCCGGCTTCCGCCGCGAAGGCACGCATCGATAACACCACCAGTTGGCTGGCATTTTGCAGTGAGAACTCGGCGGCGCGTTGCAGCTCGGGCGACAACCCGCCGAATTCATTAATGATTTTTTCCCTGAGATTCATGGCAGCTACTTACTGGTTTTAAGTGAAAGCTATCTAATCATATTTGAGATCAAGACTCTATAGGTGGCTAACGACCCCGCGGGCCACATCCGTTCCCCCTTCTCATTGCTGGCGTGCTTTACTTCAAATATGGCGCAAGAGGAATGTCACTGGCGGGTGGGAAAAGGTATGCTCTTATCAGGGGGCGTTGCACATCAAAGCCCTGTTCACTGCTGGAAATTTCACCATGGCACGCAACCGCACTTTTTCTCTCAATCTCCGTTGGCGAGCGCTGCTCAAAGACGCAGGGATGGAGCCTGAACATCTCCTCCGCCAGGCCGGTTTGCCGGACGACACCTTTTCAGACATCAATCGCGGTCTGACTACCGATGAGTATCTGCGTTTCTGGCGCGTGCTGGAAAAAGAAAGCGACGATCAGGCCTTTCCTTTGCCCTTTGTAGAAAGGGTCTCTGCGGAAGTGTTTGATCCCCCGCTGTTCGCCGCCTTGTGTAGTACCCACATGATGCAGGCGGTCCAGCGGCTGGCCAAGTATAAACTGCTTATTGCCCCCATGGTGCTGGAGACGACGGTCGTGCAGAACGGCACGCTGACAGTGTCTCCGCGCTGGCTGGGAGCAACAGAAATCCCTGCCTCTCTGGAAGTGGCAGAGCTGGCATTTTTACTTCGTCTGAACCGACTGGCCACCCGCGAACCGGTTCAGGCCGTGAAAGTAACGCTCTCACAGCCCCTCACCCGCCAGCAGACCCACCACTTTTCAGCCTTCTTCGGCACGACCATACAGCGTGGAAAGCGGGCGACCATCAGCTTTGCCGCCGCTGATGCCCTGCGGCCCTTTTTGACGGTGAACGAGGGTATGTGGCAGGTCTTTGAGCCGGAGCTGCAGCGTCGTCTCAGCCAGCTTAGCGATCAGGCCTCAACGGCTGAACGTGTTCATGCAGTCCTGCTGGAGCTTCTGCCGGGCAACGACGCCTCTATCGACAATACGGCGCAACGTCTGGGAATGAGCAAACGCACCCTGCAGCGCAGGCTGGAGCAGGAGGGAGAGAATTATCGCGCCCTTGTTCACGCTTGTCGCGAAGCGCTGGCTCGCCACTATCTTCTCAATACCACGCTTTCCGGTTATGAGATCGCCTTTCTGCTCGGTTTTGAAGATCCGAATTCCTTCTATCGGGCTTTTATGGCGTGGACCGGCCAGACGCCAGAAACCCTCAGAGACATGATGCGCCTCAACTAAGCGCGCGTCATGGCGCGCTTTGCCAGTATTGTGGCGTACCGTGCCAGCGACACCGCGCCTGACAGCAGGCACACTCAGCGCAGTCTACTTGCCGAGGTGCTTATGTTTATTCAGGAAAAGAAAACCGCGTTGGTCACCGGCGCATCGTCAGGGATGGGGAAAGCCATTGCCCGTCGTCTTATCCAGGAGGGTTACCAGGTTTACGTTGCTGCCCGGCAGCTCGGGAAAATGGACGATCTGGCTTCGCTAGGGGCCCAATGCCTGCAGATGGATCTCTCACGACAGGACGATCGGCTGGCGGTCGTGAACACCATTCTGTCTCAGACCGGAGGGGTCGATGTACTGGTCAATAATGCCGGTTTTGGCCTGTATGGCCCGGTCGAAGAGATCGGTATCGATGAGGCTCGCTACCAGTTTGAGGTCAATCTCTTCGGCGCGGCGCATCTCACGCAACTACTGCTTCCCGCGATGCGCGCCCGCCGTCGCGGATATATTGTCAATATCTCTTCCATGGGCGGGAAGATGTATAGCGTCCTCGGCGCATGGTACCACGCCACCAAACATGCACTTGAGGGGTGGTCAGACTGCCTGCGGCTGGAAGTTGCCGACTTCGGCATCAAGGTGGTTATCATCGAACCTGGAGTGATTGAAACCGGCTTCGGCGATGCGGCCAGTGAAAGTATTGTCAAACGTTCGGCCACAGGACCGTATGGTCAGTTGGTAAAAGGGGTCGCCCTGTCGATCCAAAAAACGTACGGCCATGGCACCGGCAGCGACCCGCAGACGATCGCCGAGGTGGTCCTGGTCGCGGTGAAGGCCTCAAATCCACGCCCCCGTTATGCCGTCGGTAAGTATGCCAAACTGCTTATCCGGATGCGTGTCTGGCTGGGCGACCGTCTTTTCGATCGTATTATCCTCAGCCAGATGCGCTGAGGTCATGTTCTGCTCACCTTCGCCTCGCGCTGGAGGGGGATGACTCTCCCAGCCAGTCGATAAAAAACGCCATAAACGCCGACACCTGTGGCGGCTGCAGCTTTCGCTGGGGAAAGACAAACTGCAGCCCAACCTCCTTGCGGTCTAAGGGGCTGAATCCGGTGAAGCGCTCGGCAAATAGCACCTGAAGCCGTCCCTCCTCGACATCCCTCTTCACATCCCACCATGATTTACCGGCGATCCCCGCCCCGCTGAGCGCCCACTGCCGCAGCAGTGCCCCATCGTCGCAGACCATCGCCGGCGTCACCCGCACCACGCGCTCCTTTCCCGCCTCCTCGAAGCGCCATTCATTCATCACCACACCGTGCCGCTCCAGCGCCAGACAGCGGTGATGGTGCAACTCGTCGAGGGCGGCAGGCGTTCCGTGAGTGGCAAGATAAGCCTCCGAAGCCACCAGCACCCGGTGGTTGGGGCGGATATGGCGGATCGCCAAACTACTGTCTGGCAGGTTACCGACGCGAATGCTCATATCCAGCCGGTTGGCGACCAGATCCTCCACGCGCTCACCTAAGAACACGGAAAACGTGACCTCCGGGTGACGGCGGGAAAAGTCGACGATGGCCGGGCTAAGATACTGTCGGCCAAAGTCGGAGGGGGCGGAAAGACGAATATTGCCGCTCAGCACCCCTTCCTTTTGCGTCAGCAACGATTCGGCGTGACGGGCCTCCTCCAGTACGCGCCGCGCGGCATGATAAAAATCTTCCCCCGCCCTGGTCAGGGTGATCGCGCGCGTGGAACGATGGAACAGGCGGGTCTGGTAGCGCTCCTCCATCGCCTTCAGGCGGGCCGTCATGGTGGCCGGTGAGAGCGATAACCGTCTGCCGGCGGCGGAGAGTCCCCCCGCCTCGGCGACAGCCACCAGCAGCGCCATATCTTCCAGCTTGCCCATTTTTCGTATTTCCTGAAAAGTGAATCTGATTTTAGCCTAATTATCAAAATCAGATCCCGACTGTAAAGTGATTTTCATTCCACTCGCAAGGGACACCCGTATGAACAGCCTCTCACTTTTCGATCGTTACCGCATCGGCACGCTGCCGTTGAAAAACCGCATCGTCATGGCTCCCATGACCCGGGCGCGCGCCCTGCAGCCCGGAAATATCCCCTCCGCGCTGATGGCGGAATATTACCGCCAGCGCGCCAGCGCCGGATTGATCGTCACGGAGGCGACGCAAATCTCTCCTGAGGGACAGGGATACTCCTGGACGCCTGGCCTGCATTCCGCTGAGCAGATTGCCGGCTGGCAGCTGACGACCGGGGCCGTTCACCAGGCTGGCGGCGTTATCTTTTCTCAGCTCTGGCACGTGGGGCGGATGTCGCACGCTCGTTTTCATGCGGATGGGCAACCCGTGGCCCCGTCGGCACTGGCGCCGGACGCCCAGGTCTGGGTGGTGGATGAGCAAGGCCGGGGCCAGATGGTGGACTGCCCACCGCCGCGGGCGCTCTCCCGATCGGATATTCAGCGTATTGTCGCCGATTACCGTCAGGCGGCGCGCAATGCGATAGCGGCGGGGTTTGACGGTGTGGAAGTGCACGGCGGCAATGGCTATCTGATCGACCAGTTCCTGCGGCGTACCGCCAACCAGCGTACTGATGAGTACGGCGGTAGCCTGAGCAACCGGATCCGTTTTGCCCAGGAGGTGCTGACCGCCATCGGCGACGTTATTGGCCGCGAGCGGACGGGCATCCGCCTTTCCCCCTTCATTACCCAGCGCGGGATGAACGACCCGCAGGTGATCGACGCCATCCTTGCCCTGGCGGCCTGGTGCGAACAGCAAGGTATCGCCTTTATCCACCTGGCGGAGGCGGACTGGGACGATGCGCCAGCCGTTCCCCAACACTTTCGTGACACGCTGCGCGCGACCTTCAGCGGCACCCTGATCGTGGCCGGCAATTACGATCAGCAAAAGGCGGAACGTATCCTCACCGCCGGTTTCGCCGATCTGGTGGCTTTCGGCCGCCCGTTTATTGCTAATCCTGACCTGCCGCAGCGGCTTCAGCACCGCTGGCCGCTGGCGACCGTCAGCGATCCCGCCACGCTGTTTGGCGGGACAGAGGTGGGCTATACCGACTATCCCTTCTATACGGAGCATAAAGAGTGAAAATGACCCGCAAAATGTTACCTGCCAGCCGTAGTTTCGCTGTTGTCTGCGCGCAGGCCAGACGCGGCATCGCGCTGCGGCGCTGCGCCACAGCGCTGCTGCTTGCCGGGATATCCGGCTCCGCGTTTTCAGCCCCGCAAGGGTTGCTGAAGCCAGCCCAGCTCATCGTTGACAGCGGCCTTCCCCCTGCCACACGCGCCGCCAATGAATATGTCGCCAGGCAATACGCCACGTTCTGGAATACCGGTGATGAAGCGCTGGCCCGGGCGGCGCTGGCGGGGAATTTTATCGATAAAACGCCCCCGGAAGGGCGCCGACAAGGGCCGGAAGGCGCGATCCTCGCCTCCAGAGCGTTTCGTCAGGCGGTGCCGGATTTACGCTGTGATGTCGAACAAATGATTGTGGCCGGTGACCGGGTGGTCTCACACTTACATTTTCATGGCCACTTTACCGGGACCTTCGGCACCCGGAAGGGTAAGGGACAAAATATCGATTTTATCGCCACCGATATCTATCAGATCAGCGGCGGTAAAATTGCCGCCAACTGGCATATTGAAGATAACCTGACGCTGATGAAACAGCTGGGCGCGCAATAAGCTGCCCACCCGAGCGGTGAGTAAGCGATCGCCATAACCACGAGCCCCCCGGTATCCGCCGGGGCAGCTCGCCTGGCGACAGACTGTGCTTAGATTTGCGCCATTCCACCGTCGACATAGATCTCTGCGGCGTTAATAAAGCTCGACTCGTCAGACGCTAAAAATACCACCGTCCTGCCAATCTCCTCCGGCTCGCCCAGCCGCCCGAGCGGTACGCTGGCGGCCAGGGCGTCGAACAAGCCCTGACGGTCCGCCTCCGCGACCAGTCCTCCCAGACCCGGGGTACGCACCGGCCCCGGGCTGACGACATTGATGCGGATCCCGCGATCGTTCACCTCCAGCGCCCAGGAGCGCGCCAGGCTGCGTACCGCCGCTTTACTGGCGCTATAGATGCTGAAGTTCGCCGTCCCTTTGACCGCCGCCGTAGAGCCGGTCAAAATCACCGAGGCGCCGTCGGTGAGCAGCGGCAGCGCTTTCTGGACGGTGAACACCACCCCGCGCACGTTGGTGGCGAATATCCGCTCGATGTGCGCTTCGGTGATGGCGCTGAGCGGCAGCATATCCCCGCCGCCAGCATTGGCGAACAGCACATCCAGGCGGCCGGACTCGTCGGCAATGGTCGCAAATACCGCGTCAAGGTCGCTTAACACGGCGGCGTCGGCGCGGATCCCGCGGGCGGCGGGCCCGATGAATCTTACCGCCACATCCAGCTCCTCCTGTCGGCGGCCGGTGATATACACCTTCGCGCCCTGCTCCGCCAGCGCTTTCGCCGACGCCAGGCCAATCCCGGTGCTGCCGCCGGTCACTAACGCCACTTTATCCGCAAGTTTTTTGCTCATGGTGCATTTCCTTGGTTAGAGTATAAACAGGCCAGGCTCGCGAAAGCGCCCCGCCGGGTATGGAAAGCACTGTAATCGCCTCAAAGAGGCGGAAAAATGGCCTAATCTGAAAAACACTTTTCCCCTCCGTGGATAATGGACGCCCGCTAACCAGGATACTGCGAATAATGGACCGATTTTCAGCCCTCAAAGCCTTCACCCGCGTTGTCGAAGCCGGCAGCTTTACCCGCGCCGCGGACTCGCTGGATATGCCCAACGCCACGCTCAGCAAAACCATCAAGCAACTGGAAGCGCACCTGGGGGTTTCCCTCCTGCAGCGCACCACCCGGCGTATTACCGTGACGCCGGAAGGACGGGAGTACTATGAAAAAGCTCGCTGCCTGCTGGAAGACCTGGAAGAGATCGACGCCTCCTTCAATACCGCCCACAATAAGCCGAAGGGCCATCTACGGATCGCCATCGGTGGGTCGACCGCGTGCGATGTGCTGATCCCGCTGCTGGCGGACTTTATGACCTCCTGGCCGGATATCCGTATCGATTTACAGGTGGCCGATAAACCCGCGGACCTCATCAGCGGCAATATTGACTGCGCCATCCGCGGCGGGCCGATGGATGACTCGACGCTGATCGCCCGTAAAATCGGCGAGGCGACGCTGGTCACCTGCGCCACCCCTGGCTATCTTCAGCGCTGCGGCACACCCGCCTCGCCGGATGAACTCCATCATGGCTACCAGCTCATCAGCTATCTGTCGCCGGCCAGCGGCAGAGCGTTTCCGTTTCGCTTTACGCGTCACGGCGTCAGTACCGAGCTCAAGACAGAGCCCCATCTCGGCATCAATGAGAGCAACGCGCATATTGCCGCCGGCGAGGCGGGCTTAGGCATTGTGCAGACCTTTACCTATTCGCTAAAACCCGCGCTGGCAAGCGGCAAGCTGGTGGAGATCCTCAGCGCCTGGCGCCCGGCCCCCTATCCCTTTCACGTCGTCTATGCCCGGCACCGGCACGTGCCGCCCCGGCTCCGCGTCTTTATTGAATGGCTGGCGGCGGTTTTTCCGGCTGCGGTGCAGGGATAAAGCGCGTTATCTGACGCAGCGCAGAGGGTCGTCCACAATTGAACGCACTGACCGCTATTTTTCCTTTTTACGACCGTCCGAAAAACACCAATGATTAAATCTACGATTTGATGTTTCTACACAAAATATAAACGAAGATTTAAATTGATATGAATGGGTTGACAATAACATTGGCTATGGGTAGATTTCATGGGCCTAAGTTGTGGCCTTTCCTAATCTGACATAAGAGACTAATGGATACTGAATTTAGTAGCGGTCCGAATATGGCCTTAACGGTTATTCGGACAAGTAAACATAAAATCGATTGTGATCACTTCTTCGTTTTGGTGTGTCTCGCCGGAGCCTGATGCTCTCGTGTTGTCCCACCTCGACCAGAGTTTTCACGGTCCCGAGGTGTGTTATGAACTTCAAATCTACCCTTTTTCCTGGTGTCAAAACCATGACATCAACGCTGCGTGTCCGGCCGCCCCGCGATCGGGTGTCGTCTGCGCGCAAAAAACAGCAAAGCTCTATATTCTCTTCGAAAATCAGCGAGTTGAATCAACGCATTACTAACTGGCGCGTCAGTCCTGTCACCGGCCAGCTGGAGCGTCGTTGCCGCTTCTCTGATGGCGAAGACCCACAAAGTCGCCCCTTCGTCGCCTGATTCAGCCGTTACGCCGTAGGCCGTGTCTGCGCGCTATGCCGCAGCCCGTTTTCGTGCGTCACGCTGAGTTAAGTCACTGCTGGTACCTGTTTATTCACTGATGTATTTATACTTGTACATCGGCAGGAATAATCACGTCCAAATAAAACAAAATATAAACTTCACGCCTGTTTATTTTTTAATAGTAAACAGCGGGAAGCCCTGTGCGAAATTAATTAAAACCGATCGCTGATGCGACATCGGGCTATTTTCGGCCGCCCTTAATCCGGGTCTTACCGTAAAAAGCCTGCTGCCGCCCGGCGACAGGAGCAGCACCATGACTGTACAAATCAAGAACCGAAATAAAAAAAGCACGCTGTCTATGCGTGCCGCCCAGGAAGCCCAAAACGGTATCGCAGAAACCCTGGTCAACCTCAACACTACCCGGGAAGGGCTGCAGGAAGCCCAGGCAAATGCCCGGCTGGAGCGGGATGGCCTGAACGAAGTGACTCATGACAAGCCACCGCACGCGCTGATCCAGCTACTGATGGCGTTTAACAACCCGTTTATTTATGTGCTCGCCATTCTCGCCGGGATCAGCTTCTTCACCGACTACTGGCTGCCCACCAGCCATGGCGAAGACGGCGACCTGACGACGGTGATAATCATCGGCACCATGGTTGCCCTCAGCGGACTGGTGCGCTTCTGGCAGGAACACCGCTCTGCCAAATCGGCCGAAGCGCTGAAAGCGATGGTTCGCACCACCGCGACGGTCGTTCGTCGCGAACACGCCGGGCAAAAAGGAACGCCACGTGAAATCCCGATGCGCGAGCTGGTGGTGGGCGATATCGTGCAGCTCTATGCGGGCGACATGATCCCGGCCGACGTCCGTTTGATCGAATCACGCGACCTGTTTATCAGTCAGGCCGTCCTGACCGGCGAAGCGCTGCCGATTGAGAAGTACGACACCCTTGGCGACGTGGCGCAGAAATCCGCGCACGACAAGGCGGTTGACAACGAGAACCTGTTGGATATGCCTAACATCTGCTTCATGGGGACCAACGTTGTCAGCGGCACCGCTCAGGCGGTCGTGGTGGCGACCGGGCCGAGGACCTACTTTGGCTCACTGGCAAAAGCGATTGTCGGCACCCGGGCGCAAACGGCGTTTGACCGCGGGGTGAACAGCGTCAGCTGGCTGTTGATCCGCTTTATGCTAGTGATGGTGCCGGTAGTGTTCCTGATTAACGGCCTGATGAAGGGCGAATGGTGGGATGCCCTGCTGTTTGCTCTGGCCGTCGCCGTAGGTCTGACGCCAGAAATGCTGCCAATGATCGTCAGCGCCAACCTCGCCAAGGGCGCGGTGGCCATGGCGAAGCGTAAAGTCGTGGTTAAGCGCCTTAACGCGATTCAGAACCTGGGCGCGATGGACGTGCTGTGCACCGACAAAACCGGCACCCTGACGCAGGATAAGATCATCCTTGAGCACCACGTCGACACGCACGGTCAGAAAAATCAGTCCGTGCTGGCGCTGGCCTGGCTCAACAGCCACTATCAAAGCGGCATCAAAAACTTGATGGATCAGGCGGTCATTTACTTCTCTGAAAATGAGTCGGGCTTTGTGCAACCTCAGGGGTACAGCAAAGTCGATGAGATGCCGTTCGACTTCGTGCGCCGTCGCCTGTCGATTGTGGTGAAAGACAGCCAGAGCAATCATCTGCTGGTGTGCAAAGGCGCCGTGGAGGAGATGCTGAGCATCGCCACCCACATGGAAGAGAATGGCAAGGTTATCCCCCTCGACGATCAGCGCCGTGACGCCATGCTGGCGATGGCGAACGACTACAACAAAGACGGCTTCCGCGTTCTGGTGGTCGCTACGCGCGACATTCCGAAAGCCGAAGCGAAAAGACTGTACAGCACCGCTGATGAGCACGATCTGATTATCCGCGGCTTCCTCACCTTCCTCGATCCACCTAAGGAGAGCGCGGGTCCGGCGATTGCTGCCCTGATGGATATTGGCGTCGCAGTCAAAGTGCTGACCGGCGATAACGCGATTGTCACTACGCGGATTTGCCGCCAGGTGGGACTGGAGCCAGGCGAACCGGTACTCGGCCCGCAGATTGAGGCGTTGAGCGACACGGCCCTGCAGCAGTTGGTGGAAGAGCGCACGGTGTTCGCCAAGCTAACGCCGCTGCAGAAATCACGCGTGCTGAAGGCGCTGCAGGCCAACGGTCATACGGTGGGCTTTCTCGGTGACGGCATTAACGATGCCCCTGCTCTGCGCGATGCCGACGTGGGTATCTCGGTCGACAGTGGCACCGATATCGCCAAGGAATCGGCCGACATCATCTTGCTGGAAAAGAGCCTGATGGTGCTGGAAGAAGGCGTTATCAAAGGCCGCGAGACCTTTGGCAACATTATGAAATACCTGAACATGACCGCCAGCTCCAACTTCGGCAACGTGTTCTCGGTACTGGTGGCCAGCGCGTTCATTCCGTTCCTGCCGATGCTCGCGATCCAGTTGCTGCTGCAAAACCTGATGTACGACATCTCCCAGCTCGCGCTGCCGTGGGACAAAACGGACAAAGAGTTCCTGAGCAAACCGCGCAAGTGGGATGCAAGAAACATCGGCCGCTTTATGGTCTGGATTGGCCCGACCTCGTCCATTTTTGACATGACGACCTTTGCGCTGATGTGGTTTGTGTTCAGCGCCAACAGCGAACACATGCAGACCCTGTTCCAGTCCGGCTGGTTCGTTGAAGGCCTGCTGTCGCAGACGCTGGTGGTGCACATGCTGCGTACCCAGAAAATTCCGTTCATTCAGAGCACCGCCGCCTGGCCGGTACTGATGATGACCGGTCTGATTATGGCTATTGGAATTTACGTGCCGTTCTCTCCGCTCGGGCCGTTGGTTGGGCTGCAGGCGCTGCCGTGGCAGTACTTCCCGTGGCTGGTCGGCACCCTGCTCGCCTACTGCTGCGTGGCGCAGGGCATGAAAACGTTCTACATCCGTCGCTTCAGGCAGTGGCACTAATTCTGCGTTAAAGACGGTGATTCACGTGCCGCTTCGGCGGCACCTTTCAGGCAGGCCACACAGGCTGGAAGCATTATGGAAAAGCGACATTCCATCATTTTCCTGATTAAAAATAAGTCCATCGCGTTGATTGTCTTATTTTTAATGAAAATAACCCGCACCCTTCGCGTCCGTGCCCTGGCATGGTACGCCGGAGGGAAGATTAACTATCAACACACTAAAGCATTACTGAACCTCGCCAGCGCCATACATCGTTTTTCGATCAGGTTACTGCGTTTTATTTCACTACCCGCCCTGTAGAGGGGGAATTCATAATGTCCGGAACCACTCTGTTAATTCACCTGGCTGGCGCCATCGCATTGCTGCTCTGGGGCAGCCATATGATTTCAACGGCGCTGCAGCGCGGCTTCGGCACGCCGCTGCGCAACTGGATGGGACGCCACCTCACTAACCGCTGGACCGCCCTGCTCTCCGGCATTGGCATTACCGGCATTCTGCAAAGCAGCACGGCGGTCAGTATGATGGCGACGTCATTTACCGCCGCAGGTACGCTAAGCCTTGCCCCCGCGCTTGCGGTGATGCTCGGCGCCAACATCGGCTCCACGCTGGTGGTCCAGCTGATGAGCTTTAACATGGAAATCGCCATTCCGCTGCTTCTGCTGGCCGGGTTTGTGGTTTTCAAGCTACGCGACCATTCCAGCTTTGAAAGCGTGGGCTGCGCCCTGATTGGCCTCGGCCTGATGCTGCTGGCGCTGCATTTACTGGGTGGCACGCTGCAGGACATTGAGGTCACGCCGGTGTTTCATGCCGTGATGCAGGGGCTACAGGGCGATATTTTCATTGCCCTGCTGGTGGCGGCGCTCCTGACGCTCCTGTGCCACTCCAGCGTGGCGATGATTTTGCTGATCGCCTCCCTCGCCGGTACCGGCACGCTGACCCCGGCTACGGCCCTGGTGCTGGTGCTTGGCGCCAACATCGGCGGCGCGTTACCGCCGGTGTTAAACGCCGGGTCCGCGGTGGCCCGCCGCCTGCCGGTTGGCAACCTGATGGTCCGCCTGTCCGGCTGCGCGCTGGCGTTACTGCTTCTGCCGTTGCTGATGGCGATCGCCCGTAAATCCGGGCTGAACACGCCGCAGCTGGTGGTGTGGTTTCATACCGCCTTTAGCGTGGCGCTCGCGCTGCTGTTTATCGGCCTGAACGCGCCAATGGCTCGCTTCCTGGAGCGACTGTTTCCGGAAGAAGAGCGCGTAGGCGACCCGGGTATGCCGATGTATCTCGACGATGCGGGTCTGGAAGTGGCTTATATCGGCCTGTCCAATTCGGTTCGCGAATCGCTGCGCGCCGCCGACATGCTAACCATCATGCTGGACCGACTGCTGGTGCTGTTTGTGACCCAGGAAAAACAGGCTGCCGATGACATCCGCCAGCTGGAGCAGTCGGTCGATCTGCTCAGCGCGGCGGTTCGCGCCTACCTCGCCGACATTGGTCAGGACGGGCTGAATGATGCGGATGCCGATCGTGCCCAGGAGATCCTGATGTTCATCATCAATGTTGAGCACGCGGGCGATATTCTCTCCAGCAATCTGACCCAGCTGGCCACGCGCCGCGCACGCCGGGGAGAACATTTTAACGACTTTGAATTACACCATATTCGCCTGCTGCATGCGGAGCTCCTCACCAGCCTGAACTTAGGAATAGCGGCATTCCTGCGTGAAGACTTGTCTGCTGCCCACCAGCTGGTGCAGCGCAAAGAAACCATCCGCCAGCTGGAGGCCTCCGCCAGCCGCGAGCACTTCAAAAAACTGCGGGAGGACAAGAATGCCTGGGCGGAATCCGGCGACATTTTCCAGCGGGTGCTACGGGACTACCGCCGCGTGCATCACCATATCGCCGCCGTCGCCTACCCTGTCATTGACCGCCTGGGCGATACCTCGCTGCGGTTTATTGAAACGCCGCCGGATGTTTAAAAAACAATAACCGCCAGCGCGCGGACGAGATCCTTTTCAAGGCAAGCAACGTTAAGGTACAAAAAATGCGAGTGTTAATCTGCTCGGGTCGGTTTTATGCCGACACCCATACCATCACCCATGTGCTGGATCTCTATGCCCGTACACAGACGATTAACGTGTTGATTCACGGAGGGCACCAGGCGCTGGGCGGCGCGATAGAAAACTGGGCGCGCGGGATCGACGTTCACGTGATCCGCTACCCGGCAAACTGGGCGCTGCACGGAAAATATGCAGAGACAAGGCGCAATTTGTTTATGCTGGAAGATAGCCGCCCTGACGTACTGCTGGCTTTTCCTGGCGGAGAAGATACGGCGGAGTGCATAAAGATGGCGAAAAACAGAGGGATCCGCGTCATCGACGTCGTTTAACCTGAGTGGGTGAAGTTCGGTGACCATGGCCACAGGCTGGCGTCCGCTGAAGGGGTATTGAATGACGGCCTTGACGATTAACCAGCAATGGTCAATATAGAGAACCTTGCTCGTCTAAGTGTAAGCTGAGCGCAGAGAGGACAGTCAGGCGGGGGGCCCGGCCCCCCAATTGTCCGGGAACATTATGGGCAATACCGCTCAGCATACCCTCAGGCTTCCGTTGGTCCACGGGATGAGATTTCACGTCCACCCCCCTTATTCGCGCGGTATCGAAACCAGGAACAGCCGGACAACGACACCCGCCATACCTTACCTGGAGCGAAAAAATGACCTCATCCATTGCCATCGTCGGAGCAGGACTCGGCGGCCTCATGCTCGCACGTGTTTTACATGTCCACGGCATTTCCTCTGTGGTCTACGAAGCTGAAGCCTCTCCCGAGGCCCGCCCACAAGGTGGCTTGCTGGATATCCACGATCATAATGGCCAGCGGGCGCTGATAGCGGCAGGCCTGTACGATGCCTTCCGGGCCCTTATTCTTCCTGGTGGTCAATCCACGCGCGTACTCGATAAAGAGGGCAACGTATTGTTCGAGCAGCTCGATGATGGTTTGGGCGGCCGACCAGAAGTCTCTCGCGGCGCGCTTCGCACGCTGCTGCTGGAGTCGCTTCCTGCGGACACCGTGCAATGGGGCCGTAAAGTGGCAGATATCGTCCCCCATGATGACGGCACGCATAGTTTGTACTTTACGGATGGCGCCACCACCAGGGTCTCCCTGGTGGTGGGCGCAGATGGTGCCTGGTCGCGTGTCCGCGCTCTGGTCACCGATGCTGTCCCTGCCTATGCGGGATTTTCGTATGTCGAGCGCTGGCTTAGTCACGTTGATACTGATCATCTGGCTTGCGCGCAAGCAGTAGGCCGCGGCTCATTTTTTGCGCTCTCGCCGGGCAAGGGTATCATGGCGCACCGGGAGCCTGGCGGCGTGATCCACGTTTACATTGCTCTGTGCCGGCCCCAGGCCTGGTTTGCTGACGTGACGTCCGCTAATGCACAGGTTGACGTGCAACGCATAGTCGATGAATTCGATGGCTGGGCGCATCCACTGCAAACATTGATTACGGAGGGTGATGGTGAGCCCGTATTGCGCCCTATTCACTTTTTACCTCCCGGACTTCGATGGCCGCGAACAGCAGGCGTAACGCTGTTGGGTGACGCCGCGCATCTTATGCTGCCGTTCGGCGAAGGCGCTAATCTCGCGTTAGAGGATGGCGCTGAGCTGGGACTCGCGATTGCGGCCAATGCAGATAATCCTGAAGCCGCGCTGTCCGCTTATGAAGAACAGATGTTTATCCGCGTCGAAAGTGCGGCCAACGACGCGCAGGCAATGGCAGGCATTCTCTTTGGGGACGAGACACCCGACGCGTTGTTGCATTTTTTTAATCAATATAAAACGGGATCCTGATCCCCCGACGCTGCGGTGATTCTTGCGCCATGAACAAATCACCCTCCCGCCATCGGGAGGTCACCGTTCAGTAATGTCCGGAGAATAACACTCCGGATAAAAAATCATTAAAACGCTGTCGCAATAGCTGAAATCTGGAACGAGTTATTTTAATAACCCCTTCATGATCAAAGACAGACCGAACTCAAAACACGTATCGGGATGCTGGTGGGTAAGCGCATCGATACGACTGATTTCTGTTGAGGGTGTAGACAATCTTTCATCATCATGTCTGTCTGTACGAGACTGCTCCTCCAATACGCATCCCAGGGTATATTCGCTAATAGTGAGTAATATCATTGCGGCTTCGGCCTCAGAAAAGCCGGCCCGCATAAGGTAAGCCACCTTTGGGTAGAACGTTTCCCCTCCTACCCGCGCCGGTGTTGTCCCCGCATGGAGCAGTGCGCCATCCCGATGAGCGAGAAGCGCGCGGCGGAAACTGCGCGCGTTATTTGCCAGCCAGTCTGCCCACTCGGCCGTGTCTTCAGCCAGCGGAAGCGAATGGTGCCTGGCCAAAACAGTTGCGGCCATCTCTTCCAGTAAGCTGGCCTTGTTCCTGAAATGCCAGTACAGCGTTGCGGATTCTACCCCCAGCTTTTGCGCCAGCTTTCGCGTCGTTATCGCTTCCAGCCCAACTTCATCTAAGAGTGCTAATGCAGCATTAATGACCTGATCCCGCTGAATTTTAGCCATGGTGTTCATCCTGTTGTTAATGCATCCAACCGAGCCCGTGGTAGATGAAAAGAGATCTTCTCCTGACCAGGAGCCTACCGGCGCCATTGATGAAAATAAATCTATCACTGATAGAAAAATTGATCAATGATAGATTTTTAACGCATCGCACCTAAAGGTCATCCCATGAATATCAATCGAGATACGCAGGCTAAGAAAACAAACCATGCTGATCCCATCAATGCCATCCCGCCGGTTTTGTGGATGCAAGCCGCCATCATCAGCCTTGGGGCATTCGCTACCATGCTCTCATCCACCATGCTCAGTGCTGCGCTTCCGGCCATGGCAAAGGGCCTTGGGGTGACGGACGCCTCCATCCAGTGGATAGCCACCGCGTACCTCATGGCGCTGGCCGCAGGCGTTCCGGTTAGCGCATGGGCGGTAAAACGGTTTGGCGCCACCCAACTTTGGCTCTATGCACTTATTTTATTTGGTGTTTTCTCGGCAGTTTGCGCGTTATCCCCGAATATCGAGGTGCTGCTCACCGCCAGAATAATGCAAGGTCTGGCAGGCGGGTTACTCGTGCCGGCCGGGCAGACGATCCTGGGTCTGGTGGTCGGTCGTGAGCGCCTCGGGCGGATCATTGGTACGATAGGCGTGGCTATCGTCATTGCTCCCTTACTGGGAACGTCTCTGGGGGCCGTGCTGCTTCAGGTCTGCGGATGGCGAGTCTTGTTTTTTATTAATGTCCCCTTATCTCTCTGTGCCTGGCTTGCGGGATGGAAATTACTCCCTCGCCCGACAATAAAAAATGATAAGCCGCTCTCCCTGGACTGGATGGGGTTAATACTGATTCTTTGTAGCCTTCCCCTGCTCATGGAGGGTATTAAAGGCGTCAGCCTGAATAGTGGTGAAAATAGCGGGAACATTATCTTACTCAGCGTGGGCGCACTGTTTATCGGCTTGTTTATCTTTCGCTCTTTTCGCATTGACTCGCCTTTACTTCATCTCAGCCTTTTCAAACATCGTGGCTTCACATTATCGGCGTTGCTGATGGCTATCGGAGGTGCGGTGAATTTTGGTGGACAGTTCCTGCTCCCGTTGTATTTCCGCGACGTTTGCCATGAAGCACTGGCTGATGTGGGTTTGCTCCTTACCCCGCAGTTAATCGGTTCTGCCATAGGATTCCCGGTCGCCGGTTATTTCTCAGACCGGCTGGGTCCTCGCGTGGTGCTGATCGTTGGCGGCTTGATCTCGGTGTTAGCGACATGGCCGCTGGCCATGATTGATGGAGGCAGTAGCTACCTCCTGGTCGGTAGCGCACTCGCTATCAGAGGGTTCGGTTTAGCCCTTGCGACAGTGCCGGCGATGGCGGCAGGCCTGGCGATGGCGGGTACCCGTCATGTTTCTGATGCAGCACCGATTCTCAACATCCTGCAGCGTGTTGGCGCGATGGCTGGCGCGGCCCTGGTGACGGCGTGCTACGTCAGACTGGCGCATACGCAGGGTAGCTTAGCCGCCTTTCAGCACGCCGGGTGGATACTGATCAGCGGCGCCATACTGCTCACCCTTTCAGCACTTTTCATGGTGAACCATCAGGGATCATCAACGCGGGAAGAAACAAGATAACCGGTCTGGCGTCCTGTCCCGCACCCGGTACGCAATAGTTAACACCTCATTCTGAATGAGCGCGAGAGAGGCGTGAATGCCAGTCAACGACACCAGCGACTGGCATTGCACGCGACTCCCCACTAAACCGAACCAATCAATCCGCCATCGACCCGGATCACCGCCCCGGTAATGTAACTGGCAGGCTGGCTTGCCAAAAAGGCAGCGGTAGCGCCGTACTCATGGGGGTGGCCATAACGTCCCGCCGGAATGCTCAGACGACTCTTCTCCGCGACCGCTTCCGCAGTGGAATGTTCCCGTTTCGCCTTGATAGCATCCAGCTGACCCACCCGGTCGGTAGCAATGCGCCCAGGCACCATCACATTCACCGTGACGCCGTCGGCCGCCACTTCAGCGGCAAGGGTTTTCGACCAGCCGAGTAAGCTCATGCGCAGCGCATTCGACAGGGCGAGACCGGGAATAGGGGCAATCACACCGGACGAGGTGGAGGTAATAATGCGTCCCCAGCCACGGCTGCGCATGGCGGGCAGTAGTTTATCGGTGAGCTGGATTAACGAGGCGACCATCACTGAAAATTGCTGTTGCCAGACGGCGCCGTCCGTCCCCTGTGCCAGCGTGGGCGGTGGGCCACCGGAATTATTGACCAGAATATCGATGTCGCCCCAGTGCTCGCGGATATCGGCGATGACCGTATCAAACTGTTCCGGGACGGCAAAATCCAGCGGCCAGGCGCGGGCGGTACCGCCCAGCTGAGTGATGCGTTCCACCGTTTGCGCCAGCTTCTCTCTGTTGCGGCCTGTCACGGCGACCTTCACGCCTTCCTGCGCCAGCGAGCAGGCGATAGCCTGTCCAAGACCACTTCCCGCACCGCAAACCAGTGCCACACGCTGTTGTATCTGCAAATTCATAAATGCTCCTGATTGTATTTTCAGGAGCATTATGTGCAATAGTGATGCCAGTTATACGCGTGGGCTTTTTACATTGACCTGGTCAAACGCGTATTGCAGGTGTTTTCTCATCAACTCTGCCGCCTGTTCCTGTTTGTTCTCTCGCAGGGCATCAATGATGGCAACGTGCTCTTCGCACCACTCTTTTACGCGACGCTTATTGTGATAGCTACCAAATTCCAGCAGGCGGCGCAGCCGGTTTTGCTGCTGAATAGCCTGTAATACAAACAGGTTGCCGCTGGCCTCTGCCAGCAACTCATGAAACGCCGCATCGGTTTCGAAAATCTCTTTGGCCGGGACCTGCGTAATGTCCGGGTGGGTGATGAGTCTCAGATGCCGGGCGCGCAGACGTTTAAGCATCTGCCGGTCAACATGCAGGTTGGGCGTCAGCAACGCCATCGGTTCAATCATCAGGCGAAAACCGTAGCTATTGCGCAGAGCGATATCGGAGTTCAGGGTTTGCAGAAAGCGCCAGCCATGCCCTGCATTGCGGGCAATCAGGCCATCCTCCGATAGCTTCACCAGTGTACGGGTCAGCACGCCGCGATCAACATCATAGCGCTGGCTGATTTCGGTCTGGGTAAAGGATTCCGGCAGGATACCTGCAATGCGGTCATGGACCAGTTGCTCGTACAACTTCTGGTCATTGCTCTTGGACTGCTCAATCTCCAGCTGATCCAGCTCATTACTGCGTTTAAGGAGGAAAAAACCCTGGTTTGGCCGCGCTTCAACCGCCCCCATTCGGGTCAGTTCCTTGAGCCCGGCACGTACCGGCGTACGCGAAACACCCAACGCATCGGCAAGATGTTGCTCACGTAAATGATGACCTGGATCGAATCTTGCTTCAGATATCAGGTCGAGTATTTGCCGGGCTATCCGGCGACTGCTCGCAGTGGAGTCAGGCTGCATGAATTCACGATTCCCTGAAGTGCATTGTTGTGGTCGATATATACAATATCACGAGCAACAAAACGCAGCAAAGTAAAGCAAGGAGTGCACGCTTAACGTGCAATACGCACCAGAATGAGACGTTTTTTTCACACGCATAATTGTATTTATTGACTCACTAAATTCAATTTAAACCTTAGCCAGGAGACGACTATGTCCAGCAATTCTTTTCTGTTTCGCCATGTGCGTACTTTGATGTTCGCGCTGACCGCCCTGCCGCTGGTCAGCCATGCGGCGGTGGAAACCATCGCCAAGGGTCAACTGACCTATGGAACGGCAGCGACGTTCATGCCTTTTGAATACGTGAAAGCAGGCAAGCTTACCGGCTTCGATATCGACCTGATCAACGCGCTAAGCAAAGAGATCCAACTGACGCCAGCGCCAATGCCGATGGAATTCAAAGGGCTTATTCCGGCGCTGCAGGGTAAACGTCTGGATATCATCAACTCCGCCATGTACGTCAATCCGACCCGTGCCGAGCAGGTTGACTTCGTACCCTATCTGAAAATCGGCAGCCGCGTGGTGGTCCGCAAAGGTAACCCGGCCAACATCACCGGACGTGACCTGAGCCTCTGCGGCAAAAACATCGCCGTGACGCTCGGCGGGATCGAAGAGAGCCAGGCGCGGGCAGACAATCAGCGCTGCGTGGAGGCCCAAAAACCGGCCATCAACGTCATGACGTTCCCCGCCGCCACCGATTCCGCCGTGGCCGTCGCCCAGGGACGTGCCGATGCCGAGTTCCTCTCCACGCCGGGCACCGTCGCCCTGTTTACCGAAAAAGCCGGCATGTTCGAAGCGGTTGGCGCCGAGTTCGAAGCGAATACTCACATCGCCTTTGCCGTGCGTAAAGGCGATACCGCAACCCAGGCCCTGCTGGAGCAAGGTCTGCAGAGCCTCGTCAAAAATGGCACCTACACGCAACTGATTAAGAAGTGGAACTTCCCAGACTCCGTTGCCCTTTTCTAACCCGTTTGCCATTAACCGGAGAACGCTATGTCGATCGATTTAATGTGGCAGTACTTCCTCTCCCCCGAATTTATTCGGGGTGCGTGGATGACGCTACTGATTACCCTCTGCTCACTGTTGTGTGGCGTGGTGCTGGGCCTGGTGTTGGCGCTGTTGCAGGAAGCGCCGTTTCGCGCCGGGAAAGGGCTGGCCTTTTTCTACCTGTGGCTGTTTCGCGGGACGCCGGTGCTGTTCCAGATAATCTTTGTCTACAACGTGCTGCCAGGCTTCGGCTTACGCTTCTCCGCGTTTACCTGTGCAGTGCTGGCCCTTTCGCTCAATGAAGGCGCCTACATGGCGGAAATTCTGCGCTCTGGCCTGCAGGCGGTGAAAAGCGGCCAGCGCACCGCCGGCATGGCGCTGGGGATGACTCACGGCCAGATCATGCGAAAAATCGTTCTGCCTCAGGCCGCACGCATCGTTCTGCCGCCGATGGGTAACCAGATGATCAGCATGCTGAAATCGAGCGCGCTGGTCTCGGTTATCGCCGTTCAGGAACTGCTGCTGGTCGCTAACCAGGCCGCCAGCGCCAGCTTCCGTTACTTCGAAGCGCTTTGCGCTGCGGGCATCTATTACCTGCTGCTCACCAGCCTGTTCATGATCTTCCAGTCGTGGCTGGAACGCGTGCTGGATCCCAGGCAGCGCCGCAGCAAAAGCCAGAAGCGGCTGACTCGCCTGTTTAAATTACCGAAAACCGTCCGGGAGGAACCATGAGTGAGAAACCGCTGCTGGAGATGATCGGCATTGATAAGACTTTTGGTCGCCAGACCGTACTCAAAAACTGCTCTCTGACCGTGCAACGCGGAGAAACCGTGGTGCTGATTGGCCCGTCCGGCTCGGGAAAATCCACCCTGCTACGCTGCGTCAACATGCTCTCGCCCGCCGACAGCGGCGATGTGTTCTTCGCCAGCCAGCACATCAGCCGGGGCGATGTGCCGGCGCACAAACTGCGTCAGCGCATTGGCATGGTGTTCCAGAACTACGAGCTGTTCTCGCACCTGACCGCAGCGGAAAACATCATGCTGGCCCCGATGACGGTGTTGGGAATGAACCGTATTGATGCCCGCAAACTGGCGGACAACCTGCTGGCAAAAGTGCGCATCAACGAACGTGCAGACCATTTTCCGGACGAGCTCTCCGGCGGACAGCAGCAGCGCGTGGCGATTGCCCGGGCGCTGGCGATGAAGCCCGAGCTGATGCTCTACGACGAGCCCACTTCCGCCCTCGACCCGGAGATGATCCGTGAAGTGCTGGAAGTCATGGCGGAGCTTAGCGCAGAAGGCATGACCAGCATGGTGGTGACTCACGAAATGGGCTTCGCCCGTCGGGCCGCTAACAAGATTCTGTTTATGGAAGACGGCGAAATTATCGATCGCGCCAACACCAGCGATTTCTTCGCCGGCCATGTCAGCGACCGCGCGCAGCGCTTCCTGACGCAAATATTACATTAATCACGGAGTTCCTATGTCCAGTTATCAGGTTGACAGCGCTCGTATGAAAAAGGACTTAGCGACGCTGGTTGCCATCAACACGGAGAATCCACCGGGCCATGAGCGCGAAGCCGCCGAATGTCTGGAAGGCTGGCTGCTGACCGCCGGGTTCGATCTCTCCTTTAGCGAATACGCACCGGGGCGGACCAACGTTATCGCCGTCCTGAACAATGGACCGGGGCCGTGTTTCGCCTTTAACACCCACCTTGACACCGTTCCGGCGGGCAGCGGCTGGGCCAGCGATCCCTTCACGCTCACCGAGCGTGACGGACGCCTGTATGGACGCGGCGCCTGCGATGCCAAAGGCCCGCTGGTGGCGATGGTTGAAGCCCTGCGTCTGCTGGCTGCCAACCGTCAGCAGTGGTCCGGCACATTGATGGGGGTGTTCACCGCCGATGAAGAGGTCGCCAGCGAAGGGGCGAAATTCTACGTCCGCGATAATCCACCGGCGATTGATTTCGCGGTGATTGGCGAGCCGACCTCGAATGCCACCTTCTCCGCCCACAAAGGCAGCTTACGTCCTCGCGTGCGGGTTAAAGGCGTCACCGCGCATTCCGGTACGCCGGAGCTGGGGGTTAACGCGATTTACCAGTCAGCGCGCCTGTTAGGGTTGATTGAAGAAGCCCACCACCAGCAGGTGCGTTGCCGCTGCCACGATCTGGTCGGCAACGCCAGCCTGACGGTAACCCGCATCCACGGCGGCCATGCGGACAACGTGGTGCCAGACAGCTGTGAGCTGCTGCTTGACCGTCGCATGGTTCCGGGCGAAGACGAAGAGGTCGTCAAAGCCGAACTGCAGCAACTGCTCGACCACGCATACGCACATGCAGGTGTGGAAGCCGAAATTATCGCCTGGCAGCCCACTACCGGCGGCGCGACGCAAACCGACAGCCGCGAAGCCATTGTCGAGCAAAGCCTTGCTGCCTGTCGCCGTCATGGGCAGAGCGAACCCGGCCCGTTTGGTTTTCAGGGGGGATGTGACCTGGTGCATTTCCGTTCGCTGGGCGCAAAAGGCGTCGTGATTGGCCCCGGTTCGCTGGCCGTGGCTCACAAACCCGATGAATTTGTCCCTGTCGATGAATTTATCGCCGCGGCCTACCTCTATCTCGATATTGCGCTCGCCATGCTGCCGCCGGAGCCCGGTTTATGAAAGCACAGCTCTTTCGGGGAGATCTGCATTACGCCGGTGTGACGCTGCATACCGCTGCCTCTGGTCCGGTAACGGCGCTCGATACGCTCTGGCTGCGTCTGGAAGACCAGGGAGTGATCGGGATTGGCGAAGTGCGGCTCAACATTCGCTACCTGCATGGCTACCGCGAAGAGCAGGTGCTGAACAACCTGCTTCAGATACTTCATCGCTGGGACTGGCGCCAGGCGCCCGCCGCGCGACTCGCCGCGTTAGATGGTGAAGACTGCACGCTCCTGCCGCCATCGCGCATGGTGCTGGATATGGCCTTGCACGACCTGCTGGCGCGTCAGCAAGGGGTAAGCGTTGCCGCCTGGCTGGGGGCGCGGGATGGCCTGCCTGCGTGGCACACCAACCAGACCCTGTTCTGGGGCAGCGAGAGACAGATGCTGGAGCAGGCGCAACGCTATGTCGATCGCGGTTTCACCCAGCTGAAGTTGCGCACAGGCGTGGCGGATTTCGCTATCGACCTGGCCCGTCTGCAACGGCTGCGCCAGCGGTTCGGTCAGCAGATTTCGCTGGCGATTGACGTGAACGGCCAGTGGTCTCTGGCGCAGGCTCACGCGGCATTCCCGTCTCTGCGCGAGCTGAAGCTCAGCTACATCGAACAGCCGTTAAGCCCGGCAAACGACAGCCAGCTTGCGGAGCTGTACGCCTACGGCATCCCGATCATGCTCGACGAAAGCCTCAACAGTGATGCCGCCATCACCCGGCTGATCGCCGCCAAAGGTGCGCTGTGGGGGCATCTCAAACTGGTGAAACTGGGTGGCCTTGCGCCGACGCTGGCCGCCGCCAACCGGCTGCGACTCGCCGACGTGCCATTCATGATTGGCCAGATGAATGAAGGCCATGCTGCCACCGCCGCCGCGCTCCAGCTGTGTCGTGTCGTGCAACCGGCATTTGCCGAGCTGTATGGCGCCGATGGCTTAACGGATGATCCCGTCAGCGGGCTGGAATACCGCAATGGCCTGGTCACCGTCAATGACTCACCCGGTCTGGGCGTGCAGTTTAATGCCGCGCAGGCCCACTTACTCCAGGAGTTTACTCATGCAAGATGTTAACAATGTGATTCAGGGCAGTGAGTCCGCCTTTAGCGCTGATGAATATGCGCAACGCATTCGACGCACCCGCGAACGCTTAAGCCGCGCGGGCGTGGACGTCATGATCGTTACCGGCCCGGAAAACATTTTCTGGCTCACCGGGCAGCAAACACCGGGCTATTACACCTTCCAGGCGCTGTTGCTGCCGGTAGAAGGGGATCCGGTGTTTGTGATTCGCCAGCTCGAATACTTTAACTTTATCGCCAACACCTTTATTTCTGACGCCGCCATCTACCAGGATGGCGATAACCCGGTGGATTTCCTGGTGGGCATGCTGCAACAGCGCGACTGGCTCCACAAACGGATTGGACTGGACAAGCGCGGCTGGTTCCTGCCGGTTGCCGTCTATGAAGCCCTGCAGGCCAGGCTCGGCACCATTGCCGATACCGCGGGCGTCATCGAGCCGCTGCGCGCCGTGAAATCGGCGGCGGAGGTGGAAAAAATCGCCATCGCAGCGCGCTATGTAGACGCGGGCATGCGCGCGGGCATGGCGGCGATTCACCGCGGCGCAGACGAAAACGCGCTGGTCGCGGCGATGATGGGGGCCGCCATTGCCGCCGGTTCCGAATATGTCGGCATGGAACCGCTGGTCTCGACCGGCCCACGCAGCGGCGTGCCGCATGGGACATGGCGTCGTCGGGTGATGCAGGATAACGACCCGGTATTTCTCGAAATGTCAGCGGCTCACGACCGCTACCACGCCGCGATGATGCGCTCCGCCTGGCTGGGGCGGCCGCCCGCTATCGCCATCGAAATGGAAAAAGTGTGTCAGGAAGCCCTGCAGGCCTCCCTTGATGCCATTCGTCCAGGCGCCACCTGCGAAGCGCCGCACCTGGCCTGCCAGAAGGTGATTGATCGCGCCGGGTTCACCGAAAACTTCAAAAAACGCACCGGTTACTCCATCGGTATCGCCTTTGCGCCGGACTGGGGCGAAGGCGGCATTCTCAGTCTGTATCGTGGCGTCACCACTGAGCTGCAGCCAGGAATGACCTTCCACATTCCACCGGCTCTGCGGATCTACGGTCAATTTACCGTCGGCGTCAGTGAAACCGTGGTGGTGACCGAAACCGGATATCGTCAGCTGGGTTCCCTGGCTCGCCCTCTCACACTGCTGTAAGGAAAGAAAAATGAAAGATATCAATGAATGCCGTGAACGCCTGCGCGGTATTTTCAACATCACCGTTACCCCGTTCACCGCCAGCGGGGCGATCGACTTTCCGGCGTTACGTGAAAATATTGAACGCGTGATTGGTCTGGGTTATGACGGTCTGCTGATTGGCGGCACCTACGGTGAATTCCCGGTGATGACCGTCGAAGAACGCCGTGAGCTGTTTCATCAAGTCATGGCCTGTGTGGATGACCGCGTGGCGGTCATGCTGTGCAGCGCCAGCGCCGACCCGCGCGATGCCCGTGAGCTGACGCTGCTGGCAAGCGAGCTGGGCGGCCTGCCGATGGTGACCGCGCCCTTTGTCAGCGAAATCACTGACCAACAGATCGTCAGCTACTTCAAAGAGATGGCTCCCTTATCCAAGACCGGCATCCTGGTGTACAACGCGCCGGGCATCGGCATCACCCTCTCCCCGGCGCTGCTCGAACAACTGGCAGAGATCCCCAACGTGGTCGGCATCAAACAGGGCGATCTCACCCCCACCGCCATCGACCAGATTGCTAACCGCCTGCGTGGGCGTCTGCGCCTGTTCTGTGCATCCGATCTGGCCTTCCTCGGGCCAATGATGGCCGGGTTTGACGGCATCAGCACCACCAACAGCGGCGCGCTGCCGGAGCTAATTATCAATACCTTCCGGGCCGTGGAACGGGGCGATGCCGCCACGGCCCGCGATCTGCATCAGCTGTGGTACGCGTATCGCGCGCTGGCGCGCAAACATGGTCAGCCGCAGCTGGTGAAAGCGGCGATGGCGCTGCGCGGTTTTAACGGCGGCACCGTACGCGCACCGTTAAAACCGATCGACGACGCGGCGCTGGCGGAGCTGACTCACGTCATGTCGGCGCTTGCCAGCGACAGCCGTAGCGGCGTTACGCTTGCGCGTTAAGCGCCGCCCGTAAAAAGGCGACGAACAGCGGATGGGGCGCATCCGGGCGGGACATCAGTTCCGGGTGCCCCTGCACACCATGCCAGAACGGCAGTTCCGGCTGGGAGATGGCCTCCACGATATCGTCCGTTTGCGCACTGACGCTGACCCCGCTGCGATCCAGCGCTGGCAATAAGTCGGTGTTAAAGCAGTAGCGATGGTTGTAGTGCATTTCGCGGATATCACCGGGGATCAACCCGAAGGAAAAAGGGAATACGCCGCAGCGATGACGACCATCGACAAAGGGAACAAAGCTGTGCAGAGCCTCATCCGGAGCCACTTCGGCGGGAATGGCTGATTCGCAACCCGGACGTCGGCGCACGACTGCGGTCATCATGCTCTGCATTCCCAGGCATAACCCCAGCGTGGGCTGTCCGCGGGCAAGCGTATCTTCCGCCACGCGGATTTGTCCCTTGACGGCGGCCATCGAGGAACCGCCTGGCAACACGACGCCCTGGACGTCGTGGAGGTCGTGTAACCCAGGGGACAGACTGACCGGCGCGAAGAAATGGACCTCCAGGTTCAGCCCCAGCGACGCCGCGGCATCACCCAGTGAGCCAAGCGTGGCGGGGTAGACCAGACGGTGGTCTGACTCACGGCCAATCAGTGCGATGCGCAAGGGCGTCCCGGCAGAGGATGGCTCCCCGGCATCCCAGCGACCATAGCGATCGGCGGTGAGGTCTAACACCGTATGTTGCCCGTCGCTGAGCGTCAGGCGCTGGTTGCGGTCATCGCTGAACAGCCGTTGGCCCGGCAGGTCGGCGATAAGCGCTGCCTGCGAGGACGCCAGCACAATGACAGCATCTGACTCAGGCAGGCTGGCGATATCGCGCACCTCTTCACGCAGCGTATCGCTGCGCCAGAGGCCGCTGGTCACGCAGTACCCGGCACGAATGACGTGCTGATGGCTGTCGGGAACATCGCCGGCGAAGTCGGGGCGAAGGCTCCAGAGAGGCAGTCCAAGACGATTAGCCCACAGGCTGGCGGTAATACCGTAGCGAGCGGGCGCAGAGGTGTTATCGAGAATAAAGATCGGTGACACGGCGAGTTTCCTGCTGAGGTTGGGGACCTAATTGTATTAATTGAATCATTAGATACAAAAGAGGATTTATGAATAACAGTCAAATCGCCCGTCGTATGCAATCTGTACGCCCTTCACCGACAGCGGTCATTTCTGACCAGGTACGGGCACTGGAAGCCGCAGGCAAGCCGGTTATCAACCTGGGCGAAGGAGAACTGGATTTTGCTACCCCGGCCCATATCAGCTATGCGGGCATTGAAGCGATCGTGCATCATCAGACTAAGTATACCGCCGTTTCCGGCACCGCCGCGTTAAAGGAGGCCATTGCCGCCAAGTTCGCTCGCGACAATCAGTTGCATTACCGTCCGCAAGAGATCATCGCAGGCAGTGGCGCCAAGCAGCTTATTTTCAATGCTTTTCTGGCCACCCTCGACGCCGGGCAGCAGGTCATCATTCCCGCCCCCTACTGGGTCTCGTATCCGGATATGGTCTCTCTGGCCGATGGCGAACCGGTGATTGTGCCCTGTGATGAACAAAACGGCTGGAAGCTGACGCCGGAACAACTGGCCGCCGCCCTCACCCCATCAACGCGCTGGCTGATCCTCAACTCGCCGGGCAACCCGACGGGGGCGATTTACAGCGAGCAGGAACTGCGTGCCCTGGCTACGGTGCTGGCGGATTACCCACAGGTGCTGGTGATGGCCGACGATATTTACGAGCCGCTGCGCTATGACAATATCCCTTTTACCACTTTTGCCCAGGCCGCCCCGCAGATGGTTTCACGTACCCTGACGGTAAACGGTGTGTCCAAAAGCCACGCCATGACCGGCTGGCGTCTGGGCTATGCGGGAGGGCCGCAATGGCTGATTGCCGCCATGCAGATCCTGCAATCACAAAGCACCTCCAACCCCAGCAGTATTTCGCAGGCTGCGGCGGTCGCAGCGCTTAACCACTCAGCCAATTTCTTCGACGGCTGGCTCAACGTGTTAGATAAACGCCGCCAGCAGGTGCTGGGAATGATTGCCGCCACCGATGGCCTGAGCGCCACCGCTCCCCAGGGGGCATTCTATGTGTTTGCTAACTGCCAGGCGCTCATGGGCCGGATGACCCCTGGCGGCGAAATCCTTCGCAACGACAGCGCGCTGGCGAACTGGCTATTAGAACAAACCCAGGTGGCCGTTTTACACGGCTCCGCGTTTGGAATGCCGGGGTATTTGCGTATTGCGTATGCGATAGAAGATGGCCTGCTAACCCAAGCCTGCCAGCGGATAGCGGGCGCCTGCGCGCAATTGCGTTAAAAGCGTGTGGTGGCGCAGCGGCTACCCACGCGGCGGCAAACCACGCTCGGTCTGAAAAATGCCGTGCTTATCGCCTACCTTGCCGATAAGCACGTTGTCATCATGATAGCTCACCGGGTAATAGCGACGTTCTCTTTCCCGGTTTTCCACTCCACCGTTGCGGCCACTACCGCACGCGGCAGGAATAGCATCCTGCGCATAGCTAATAATAAAGCAACCTCCCTGCAGCTGAATTTATACCAGACCCACAAAATAGATTTTCGTTATTTTGTTAATGCTATAAAAAACACAATGCTAACAGCTATCCCCGAATGTTGAACACGTGCAAGGTTTCAGAAATTATGATATAGTTCGCGCTTTAATGGATAGTGATTAAGGTTGAAATATTGAAAACGGCCAATTTTTCTGAGTTGATAAAAATAGCTGCGCTACAACTGTTCAGAGAAAAAGGGTTTAGCAATGTCTCAACCCGTGATTTGACGCAGAAAATGAATATTTCCAGAAGTCATATCTATCACTATTATCGAGACTGGGAAACGCTCAAGAAATCCACTATTCAGTATATGTTTGAAAATGACATACAAGAATGTCATGCGTTTTTAAACGCGTCAGAAAAAATGAGCGCTAGTGAAAGAGTAAACCTCTATATCAGAACGCTGTTACCCGATGCACCTTCGGCACACTGGCTGCTCTACCTTGAACTATGGCCAATGGCAGCACGCGATGCGGATTATGCTAAATTAGTGCACGATCACTCCCTGCAATGGATCACTATTCTTGAAGGCATCATTAGCGTAGGGATGCAGGAAGGCGAGTTCCTTGCGGAAAACGCCGCTACCTCAGCCAGACAAATAAACACATTAATTGATGGGTATTCCAGCTTGCTGATCCTCGATTATTCAGAAGACAGACGCAGCATTTTTCTTAATGAAATATCTGAGCTTGCCTTTAAAATACTTAAAAAAGATTTCTGAGTGGGTGAAGCAAGGTAGCGTATCAGTTAACCCTTTTTTATATTGAGATAACTTAAAATACGCTGCATTTTACTTTCTGCCGTCGTATTCCCTGGCGCAGCGCTGTCTATCCAGGTCTCATCGGCTTCAGGATGCGGACCTGACAGGATGATGTTTCCCTTACCATACCGGTACTTACCAATGGCGATATCTCCATTCTTGTAGTAAGCGATCGGCTGGAATCCAGTACTTGAGATACTACTGTTGAGATAAGGCCCATCCTGGTAGTAAAAAGGCTCTTGTTTATTATTCCATGTCAGTTGCAGGGTATAATCGCCTTCATCAACGGCCTGCGAACCGGGTCTCCCCACCTCTGATTCTAAAGGCGCATCAATAAGCCCTATCCAGTCTTTGTCGGCAAGATAGGCTCCCATACAAAGACCAAGAAAGGATTTGCCACTTTTCACAAAATTGCGGATAGCCTCTGCCCCTTCATCACCCAGGGCTTGATAAGAGCCGGGTATATCCTGACCGCCGCCAGGTTGAATATAGAGATCGAATTTTTTCAGTGTTTGCGCATTTAATTTCAGCTTTTCTTTTTCGCCAACATAAGAGATGTGCAGAGGCAGGCCTGTCGCGACCAGCGATTTTACCACCATTTCAGAACAGCCTGGGCACCCGGCCTCCCCGCGATAAACAGCGACATTATAACTCTCTGATTGCGAGGGCTTTGCCAGCACCGATGCGGTGAAAAAGGCGAAAGAAAAGGCAACCGTTAGTATTTTTGCTTTTTTAAGTCTGGTGCCCTGGAAAAAAATTTTCATGTCAGTAGATCCCCTGGTTATGTAGTGTCATGGTTAATCACAGCGTATCACTTTTGGATCCCGCAGATGATGACAATAAATTAGAGCGATTGCTCAAATTTATCCTCAACATCAAATTTGTCAAGCCGTTTTAGTTAAAATAAATAATATTTATTTATTCTGTAAGGTAAAGGCGACAATATTTTATAAATATCTTTTAATGAGATATTCTCATATCTTATTGCCTTCTCAATAACATTAAATACCGAAGAGAGGGTGAAAAAAGAGTCGATCATGCTCCATGTAATACAGCGGTCGTCTTACCGGGCAAACGTCAACATTGGCGTACTGGTCGCGCTACACAGCGATGGCAGTTCAGCAACAACACCACATGGCATGTTTTACATAAATCATCATTATATTCATGCAGTTATAAAAACAACGTCACGTGCGCCTTGATCCATCAGCACATTCAATAATACTGTATATAAAAACAGTATTCGAGGATCGATACCATGCAGTTTACTCGGCCAACTGAGATTTCGCCCCCACTCATGCTCCCCCTCTTCTCCGAGAGGGTGCCCTGCGGATTTCCCAGCCCCGCTCAGGATTATGTTGAGGACAGGCTGGATCTCAATAAATTATTGATAAAACATCCGAGTGCTACCTACTTCATCAAAGTCAGCGGAGAGTCTATGCGTGATGCCGGCATCAGTGATGGAGACCTTTTAGTGGTTGACCGCTCACTGTCTGCCGTACATGGTGATATCGTCATTGCGGCTATCGCAGGTGAATTCACCGTGAAAGAACTTCGCACTCATCCTTTTTTACAGCTAGTGCCCCACAATCGCGATTACGCTTCCATTTCGTTTCATAATGCCGAAGAGTTAGAAATATTTGGCGTGGTCATTTTTAGCATTAAAGCGCATAAATAATTATGTTTGCCCTCGTCGATGTCAATAACTTCTATACTTCTTGTGAAACGGTTTTTCGCCCTGATTTAAAGGGGAAGCCTGTTGTGGTCGTGTCCAATAACGATGGTTGCATTATTTCTCGCTCTGCCGAAGCAAAATCCCTCGGTATAAAAAATGGCGAACCTTTCTTTAAAATAAAAAATAACCCTTATTATTCCAGTGTTCATTTTTTCAGTTCTAACTATGCGCTTTATGCCGACCTCAGTGACCGTGTTATGCAAACGCTCACGGCAATGTCTCCGTCAATAGAAATCTACTCCATCGATGAAGCCTTTATTAATTTATCCGGAGTAATGAATTGCGTCCCCTTATCCACCTTCGGCCATGAAATAAGAACTAACGTATTGAAAAATACTGGCTTAACGGTGGGCGTAGGTATTGCGCAAACCAAGACATTAGCCAAGCTCGCTAACCATGCCGCCAAGACATGGCGCGGCACTGGCGGCGTTGTCGACTTATCCAATATTGTGCGCCAACGCAGGCTACTCGCCCTTGTCCCTGTTGAAGAGGTCTGGGGCGTTGGGCGAAAAATGAGTAAAAAACTTAATTTAATGGGTATTAATACCGCTCTGGATCTGGCTGAAAGCTCATTATGGGTCATAAAAAAGCACTTCAATGTGGTGCTGGAAAGGACCGTTCGCGAACTGCGTGGTGAGCCATGTTTTGAGCTACAAGAATTTTCCCCAACAAAACAACAGATTATTTGTAGTCGCTCTTTTGGCAACCGGGTAACGCAGTATTCAGATATGCATCAAGCCATTTGCGCCTATGCTGAGCGAGCAGCAGAAAAATTACGCAGTGAGCATCAATTTTGCCGCTTCGTTAGCGTATTTGTCCGGACGAGTCCGCACGCCGTTAATGAAACATATTATGGCAATCAAGCGTCAATGAGGTTATTAACGCCATCGAATGATACCCGTGACATTATAAATTGTGCCACAAACTGCCTGCAGAGAATTTGGATTGATGGTTATCGATATATGAAAGCCGGTGTTATGCTTGCTGATTTCTTCAGTAATGGCATAGCGCAGCTAAACTTATTTGACGATAACGCTCCGCGCAAAAATAGTGCTGCGTTAATGGACGTTATCGACCAATTAAATCAATCCGGGAAAGGAAAGGTCTGGTTTGCCGGTCAGGGGATCGAAAAATCCTGGGCGATGAAGCGTGAAATGCTTTCCCCGGCTTACACCACCCGATATTCAGACCTACCCGTCGCGAAATGAATGTACGCAGGTAATGACATCGCTTCGGGTGAAGGTCACTGCGTTTACCAGGCCTACGCAATCAGCGATAACGCCTTTGCAGCGCGGAAATCCCCTCCGCTCGTCAGTGAGGCCTGCCTGACCGCCGGCGGACGAGGTGCTGCTTTTGCGCGCAGCCCGTCTACCGCACGAGGTTGCGGATGAGCAGCACCGCGGCATTCGCTTGACACTGTACATTAATACAGTAAAACTATCGCCCGCGATCAGCATACAGAGGACAGAAGATGTTTGTGGAACTGATTTATGACAAGCGCAATTTTGCCGGGCTGCCGGGTGCCAGAGAGACCATTCTTAACGAACTGACCAAACGCATGCAGCGCATTTTCCCGGAAGCGGAAGTGCGGGTGAAGCCGATGATGACGCTGCCGGCGATCAACACCGACGCCAGCAAGCATGAAAAAGAACTGATCAGCCGTACGGTGCAGGAGATGTTTGAAGAAGCGGATATGTGGCTCACTGAAGAGTGATGCCGCCCATCGTTGGCGGTGGCCATCTCTTTAAGAGCTTTCCCGGATGTGTCAGAGCTGCGGGCAACAGTACAATAGCGGCGGTTGCAGACTGGCAATGCAACCTTCGCTCACCTGCTGGCTCTTGCATACGGCCAGCAGGTGAGCCCTACCAGCCCCCCTCATCGCCTCACAGCGTCTCCGGTAGCGCCGCCATTATCCGATCCACCAGCTCGCGATGCTGATGGACCTTCCCGCATTTAACAATGATCTGCCTGGCGTTGTCATAGCCCGGGGCCCACAGCCGGTTATTGAGCAGAACGTCCTTATAGACCGCGATCAGCGGTTTGTTCCACGCCGCCGCCATATGCACCACCGAGGTGTCCGGAGAGATAATCAGCTCCGCCTGGGCAATCAGCGCCATCGCATGGTGCAGCGTGTTAAACGGATTAATCACCACCTCCGGCGGCAGCGAGATGCGGATCTCACGCCGGTGATCGAGCAGAATAACCGCCAGCCCCGGATGGCGAGCCCGCAGCTTGTCGAGCAGTTCGGCCAGCTGCGTCTGGGAGAGACTCCGGTCGGCATGGCCGGCAAAAATATTAATCACTACCGCTTTTCCGCTCAGCGACGCCAGATACTGCGCCACCTCCTGCATAATCGGCCCGGGCACCGCCAGGTCGTAAGTGTCCAGAGCGCGGGTGTCCAGTTGGAGATAGTCGGCGATCAACGCGAACGTCTTCGTTACGTGCCAGCGCTGGCAGTCAAAATCAAAAGAGTGAGAGTAATGTTTAATCGATGGCCATTTATTAAACCCGAGTACTGATTTGGCTTTTATTTGTCGAAAAAGCCGCAGGCGATGCACGGGAATATCGAACAGCGAAGGGTCAATAATAATATCGTACTTATTATTAGCCAGTTCATTAATGACGTCGCGGGGAACGTTATGGTTAAATTTACGCAAAAAATCAGCGGAATTGACCGGCTCAGCCTCATAAATATGGCGGATCCGCGGGTTATAGCGCATCACCTGGCTGTTAGAGGTCGTCAGTAGAAAATCAACGATATAACCTGACTGATGCAGGCATTTTACCAGCGCGGAATCCACCACCACATCGCCGATCGCCCCCTCATTACGCATGAGTAAGACAGTTTTCGCGGACGATAAATCCACCGGCTGACAGCGTCGGCGGTCCCAGAGCGCTTTCGCCACTCCCACCCGCAGGGCATTACGTACTTTCTTAGTAAAGTAATTCCGCCGTCTGTTGAGCTCCCTTATTTTATTAAACTTCTTGCGTGGGGAACCCTGCATGGTTGCATCGTGCATCATCCTAACCTCATTACGGCAATTATTAATATTCTGTGTCGTCCGATAGAGACTGAGCGAAATAAAAAAAGTTCGATTGAAAATGAAAATCATTCTTTTTTTTATTTACAAAACTCATCTGCTGCGCCTGCGAGATTGCACCACAGCACTGTGAAGCAATAATGAGCGAATGGTGAATTTCCCGGCCCACCGTTGGCAGGCTGACGCAACAGCGCTAAGCTGGCGGCTTGATGATGTCAGGAGGACGCTATGCTTGAAGCAGTAGAAGGTAATATCCACCAGCGCCTGTGCGCGCTGCTCGACGAACACCAGGCGCGCTACCGGGTGATGGCGCACGACGCGGTCGGTCAGTGCGAAGCCGTCTCGGCGATCCGCGGCACCGCGCTTGGCCAGGGCGCAAAAGCGCTAGTCTGTAAAGTAAAAGGAAACGGCGTCAACCAGCATGTGCTGGCGATCCTCGCCGCCGATCAGCAGGCCGATCTCGCCAGCCTGGCCCGACATATCGGCGGAAGCAAAGCCTCGCTGGCCAGTCCGGCGGAAGTGGATGCCCTCACCGCCTGCGTGTTCGGCGCCATTCCCCCCTTCAGCTTCCATCCGGCGCTGCGGCTGGTGGCCGACCCGCTGCTGTTTGAGCGCTTTCCACAAATCGCCTTTAACGCCGGACGCCTGGATCGGTCGATCATTCTCGATACCGAGGATTATTTACATATCGCCCGACCGGAGATCGCGACCTTTCGCCGCCTTAGCTAACCGGGCATCCGCCCTGATTTTCGCCGCATGGCGTGAAAATCCTGTTTATTCACGCCACGATGCGTAGAGTAAGCGGGATATTTTTTGGCTTTCTTTTTTTGGCAAGGACCTCTGTACATGTTTGATACCACCCTGTTGATCCTGCTGGGCCTGGCGGCGCTCGGCTTTATCAGCCATAACACCACCGTAGCGATCTCTATCCTCGTGCTGATTATCGTGCGCGTTACACCGCTGAATACCTTCTTTCCCTGGATTGAGAAACAGGGGCTGACTGTCGGGATCATTATTTTAACCATCGGCGTGATGGCGCCTATCGCCAGCGGTACGCTGCCGCCCTCGACGCTGATCCACTCCTTTATGAACTGGAAATCACTGCTGGCGATTGCGGTCGGGGTGTTTGTTTCGTGGCTCGGCGGGCGCGGCGTAGCGCTGATGGGCACCCAGCCGCATCTGGTGGCCGGGCTGCTGGTCGGCACGGTACTCGGCGTCGCCCTGTTTCGCGGCGTCCCGGTCGGACCGCTGATTGCCGCCGGGATCATCTCATTGTTTATTGGGAAGTCGTAGCCAGGCTGCCGTGATAGCGGCCCGGCGTCTGTCCGAGTCCTTTTTTAAACATGGTGATGAAGGCGGTGGTGGAGTCATAGCCCAGCGCCTGAGCCGTTTGCTGCACCGTCTGCCCGCGGATCAGCAGCTGTAGCGCGAGGATCAGCTGCAGCTGATGGCGCCAGCGGCGAAAGCTCAGCCCCGTTTCGCGCACTACCAGGCGGGCCAGATTGCGCTCGCTCATCGCAAACACCGCCGCCCACTGGCTCAGGGTCTGCCAGCGCGCCGGATCCTCGGCCATCATCGTCACCATCTGACGAATTTTCGGGTGGTTTGATACCGGCAGCTGCAGGTGCTCCTGCGGCTGCCGGGGCAGCTCATCAAACAGAACCTGCACCAGCCGGGCCGTGGCAGGGGCGGCCAGCAACTCCCCGCCGCGTTCCGCCAGGGTGAGGATCAGCTCCCGCACCAGCGGAGAAATCTTCAACGTACAGCAGCGGTCCGGCATCGGCGCGGCGCCCGGCTCGATGAACAGGAAACACACCTGGGCGCCGGGGGTGGCGCGGTTACTGTGGAAAAGCTGTCCCGGGACCCACACCGCATACTGCGGCGGCACCATCCACATCGCGTTCTCCACCTCGCAGGTCAAGGCGCCGTGCAGGGCGAGGATCAGCTGCCCCTTACGGTGAGAATGCGCCGGAATATACTGCTCCGCCTCCACCACCCGAATACGAAAGGCAATGGCCGATTCGTGGCCACTGTCCGGTTCATAACCATCCAGACCCAGTCCGATCATCATGTTGTCCGATATTAGCGATAATCTGTCATTTTAGCTTGATTTAAACAGAGGACAAAGTCGCTATCGTAACCCCCTCGTTAGTTACCTTGAGAATGATATGTCTTCTGTGATCTCCTCTACCGGCCGCCGCCCCGCGCTGCTGATTGCCGGTATCTTGCTCATCGCCACCACCCTGCGCGTGGTCTTTACCGGCGCGGCGCCGCTGCTGGACGCGATTCGTAGCGACTATGGCCTGACCACCGCGCAGACCGGGCTGCTCACCACCCTGCCGCTGCTGGCCTTTGGCCTTGTTTCGCCGCTGGCGGCAGGGGTTGCCCGCCGGTTCGGCATGGAACGCAGCCTGCTGCTGGCGATGCTGCTGATCTGCGCCGGCATTGCCCTGCGCTCCCTGCCCTCCGCTGCACTGCTGTTTATCGGCACGGCGGTGATCGGCTGCGGTATTGCGCTGGGTAACGTGCTGCTGCCCGGACTGATTAAACGCGATTTCTCGCAGCATGTCGCGCGGATGACCGGCGCCTATTCCCTGACGATGGGCGGCGCGGCGGCGCTCGGCTCGGCGCTGGTGGTTCCCGTGGCAATGGCCGGATTCGGCTGGCGCGGCGCGCTGTTGCTGCTGATGGTCTTCCCGCTGCTGGCGATCCTCAGCTGGCTGCCGCAGTCCCGGCACCGGGCGGAGGCGCCATTGACCGGCTCAGGCGCCATGCACAACCGGGGGATCTGGCGGTCGGCGCTGGCCTGGCAGGTGACGCTGTTCCTCGGCATCAACTCGCTGGTCTATTACGTGATTATCGGCTGGCTGCCGTCGATTCTACAGAGTATGGGCTATAGCGAAGCGCAGGCCGGCTCGCTGCATGGCCTGCTGCAGCTGGCGACCGCCGCGCCAGGTCTGGCGATACCGTTGATCCTGCATCGGCTGCGCGACCAGCGTGGGATCGCGGTGCTGGTCGCCCTGATGTGCGCCATCAGCGCCGCCGGGCTGTGGCTGCTGCCAGGGCTGGCGATCGGCTGGACGCTGCTGTTCGGCTTTGGCTCCGGAGCTACCATGATCCTCGGCCTGACGTTTATCGGCCTGCGCGCCAGCTCGGCGCACCAGGCCGCGGCGCTGTCAGGGATGGCGCAGAGCGTCGGCTATCTGCTGGCCGCCTGCGGGCCGCCGCTGATGGGTAAGATCCACGATGCCAATGGCGACTGGCATATTCCGCTGCTGGCGGTGGCGCTGATTTCGCTGGTGATGGCGGTCTGCGGCGCCCTCGCCGGACGTGACCGGGAAATCCATTCCTGAAGATGACCGGCAGCGCCCGCTGCCGGTGGGTTTATTGTGCCGCGGCGCGAATCAGCGCCTGGACCAGCGGCGAGGGACGCCCATCCAGCGCGTGGCGTTCATGCTGGAACAACGTGGCGACAAAAAACGGGTGCGTCACCAGCTCGACGGCGCGGATCTCACCCTCTTCATCCCAGCCGGTGACGCGCAGATCGCCCTGTTCCAGCTCTCCGGCAAACGCGCTGTCCACCCCGTACCGGCAGTGGTAGCCCTCTTCAATGCTCTCCCGGCCATAGGCGCGGGCAATCAGCGTATTCGCCCGCAGCTCGACGACGGCGGAGGTCTCCACCAGCGAACAGCTAAGGGGAGCGATCACCATCCGCCCTTCGCTGTCAGTTTCCGCATGACCGGCATCCTGCCAGCCGAGCACGTTACGGGCGTATTCAATCACCGCGTGCTGAAAGCCGCCGCAGGTGCCGAGGAAAGGGATGCCGTTTTCGCGGGCATAGCGGATCGCAGTAAAGGCCCCCTGCGGATGACGATACGGGCTACCGGGAACGACCCAGACGGCATCGTACTCGGCCAGCGCCTCGCCGGAGACGATCGATGGGGTGGCGAGCCAGTCATATTTCACCGGCTGCTCCAGCACGGCGGCAGCATCGTCTATCGCCAGGGGAATGGCCTGATGGGCAACAATATCGGGGTGATAATCGCCGACGAGGGCGAGGCGTAAAGGGGTTTTCATAGCAGGTTCCTTATGTCTGGACGAGACGAGCAGCACAAGGCACGTCAGGATAGCGATCCCTCCAGTGGAACACAATCCTTATTTTCGCCCCACCGCCCCCGCCGGCGGGTAAGGTATACTGGAGCAAGCGTGAAAGGGAGAAAGGATGAAAAGTAAGCTTTTGGTCAGCGCCTGCCTGATGGGATTCCAGGTGCGGTATAACGGTAGCGAGAAGGCACAGCTGGCGGCGACGCTGTCCCGCTGGCAGCAGACGGGGCGGCTGGTGATCCACTGCCCGGAGCTGGCGGCCGGTCTGTCCACGCCCCGTCTGCCGGCGGAGATCGTCGGCGGCGCTGGCGGGGATGTCCTTGCCGGCCGGGCGCGGATCGTGGAAAGCGACGGCCGCGACGTCACGGGACATTACCAGCTGGCCGCCTGGCTGGCGCTCAGTGCCGCCCGGGGAGCGGGCTGTCAGGCAGCGTTACTCACCGATGGCAGCCCTACCTGCGGCAGCCAGTTTGTCTATGACGGCTCCTTTCGCGGACGACGCAAAGCGGGCGCCGGGGTCGCGGCCGATCTGCTGCGCGCTCACGGCATCACGGTATTTTCCGACGGGCAAATCCCGCAGTTGCTCGCCTGGATGGCACAGAGGGAGCAGGATGATGATTCAATGTAAACGGGTGTATGACCCGCAGGAAAGCAGCGACGGCTACCGGGTGCTGGTCGACCGTCTCTGGCCGCGGGGGATTAAAAAAGAGGCGCTGGCCTGTGATGAGTGGTGTAAGGCGTTAACGCCTTCCGCTGAGCTGCGAAAAGCCTTTCACGGCGAGGCGATCGATTTCGCCCACTTCAGCCAGCGCTATCGCCAGGAGCTCGACGCCCACCGTGAAACGGGCCTGCGGCTGGCGGCGCTGGCGCAGCGCCAGCCGTTGACGCTGCTGTACGCTGCGAAGAACACCGAGCAGAATCATGCCCGGGTGCTGGCCGCCTGGCTGGCGGCCCTGCCGGTTACGATTTAGCCGGATGATCCCGGCGCCACAGCGCCCACTCGTCGAGGGTTTCGCCGCTGGGTAGTTTGCACAGGGTGCTAACGCCCTGCGGCGTTTGCACCGGCACCCGGGTACCGCCGGATTGCTGACAGTACACCGACGCGGGATTGGCCATGCCGATGGTTTTCGTCGGCGCGGTGGACTGCGGCTGGGCACAGCCGGCTAATACCAGTGGCAGAATAGCCAGTAACTTTTTCATCGTTCCTCCCTTTCCTGAATGCCCGGGGATTTTAGCCTGAATCTCCACGTTTTCTCCATCTTGCCTGCACTTTTCCCCCGTAGAGTAGCCCCTGTTCTCGAACTGACCAGAGAACAGATCATTCCATAATCAATGAGTTTTTCCCCGTCGCCCCCGACGGGGCTTTTTTTCCTGCCGCGTGGACAAGTATTCCCCAAACAGATGTGATAAATTTAAAAATATCACTGTTTATTCGACGCTGATGTCCGTTTGCAGCCCATTATGCTGGGGTGACGTTTGGCGTGCTGGAGCTGTATTATTCATGTCAGATTTTATTCTTGCCCGGGTGTCGCAAACCCTCGCTGCGGAACAGTCCCTGGAAACCCTGGTGCGCCAGCTGCTGGAGATGCTGGAGGCGGTGACCCGAATGGAGTCCACCTATCTTACCCGCATCGATATCAACGCCCAGCGGCAGCAGGTAATGTTCGCCCATAACAGCAGCGAAATGCAGATCCCGGAAGGATTCTCCGTCCCCTGGGATGAATCCCTGTGCAAACGCGCCCTTGAGGATCAGTGCACGTTTAGCAACGACGTGGCCCATCGCTGGCACTCCTGCATCGCCGCCCAGGAGCTGGGGATCGCCACCTTTTTAAGCATTCCCGTCCGCCTGGCCGATGGCTCGCTGTTCGGTACCCTCTGCGCCACCAGCCGACAGAAGCAACCTTATAATCTCGAAGGTGAACAGGTGATGGGCCTGTTCGCGAAGCTCATTTCCCACTACGTGGAAAAAGACACCCTGGTGCAACAGCTGCAGGCGGCTAACGTCGCGCTGGAGCTGCACTCGTCGACCGATGAGCTCACCCAGCTTCCTAATCGCCGTGCGCTGTTTAAGCAGCTGGCGCTACGCTTTGCCTCCGCCCGCGCCCAGCAGCAGCAGGTCTCGCTGATTTTTATCGATCTCGACGGTTTCAAAGCCATTAACGATCGGTTCGGTCATCCGTGCGGCGACAGCTTTCTGGTACAGGTCGGCGAACGACTCACCGCCGTCGCGCGCCGTGAGGATATCGTTGGCCGCCTTGGCGGCGATGAGTTTTTGATCGTCGGTAGTGCCCAGCAACCTGCCGCGCAGCAGGCGTATGTCACGACCCTGCGCCAGGCCCTGTGCGGCGTCTACTTCCTCGGCGAACAGCGTATCGACTATGAGGGCGCCAGCTTCGGGGTGATCATCTGCGATCCGCAGAGTATCGATGTTGAAGCGGCCTTACGCGCCGCCGATGAGGCGATGTACCAGGATAAGAAGTCCCGCCGTCAGGAGAATTTCATTCATATTGACTAAAGTACCGCGATATCCAGTATCATGCAGGGCATCATTCGTGGGTACAGGGACACTATCATGAAATTGGGTATTCTTTTCCCGGTGGCGATCTTTATCATCGCCGTCGTCTTTCTCGGTTGGTTTTTTGTCGGCGGCTATGCGGCGCCGGGTGGGGCATAATGAAAAAAAGCACCATTATTATGCTGGTTGTCGCCATCGTGGCGGTGGCCGGCAGCCAGTTCGGCTGGTGGTGATCGCGGCGGCGATATTGCGGAGTTATCCTATCCCATCAACAAGTTAACCCTTTACACTCACGTTATCCACCGCGGCATTCTCTGCCCCGGGGAAAGCAGAATAGCGGGAGAAGTAAGGGATGAAAAAACCGATCGTGTTACCGTTGATTATTGCGCTGTGCACGCTGTTATCGGGATGCATTATTGACGATGGGTACCACGCCCATCGCCATCACCACCATCATCACTATCATGACGATGATTAATCCTTCAGGCTGTTGATGGGCCGATAAGACAGGGCGAACCATGGTTCGCCCGTTGACGCTTAATCCTGGCGCTCGTCGCCGAGGAAAATAAAGCCGAGGGGGATAGCGAAGAGCGCGGTAAAGACAATGCTGTAAACCGTCACCATCGCCCCCTGCAGGAAGAACATGGACGTCGTCCACTCTGAGTACGGCATATTGTACTCGCTCACCACGCCCCCGAAGGTCGCCCGCCCCACCACCGCCAGCGCGATAGCAAACACCGCCGCGAGCGACAGACAGTATTTTTTGCAGTTTTTATTGCTGAGGAGTTTTTGCAGAATCATCGGGGCTTCCTTTATGCTGAGCGATAAACGGCTGTATATGTAACACCAATGCAATAAAAAATGAAGGGTTTTTGTTACAGGGCAGAATAAGAGACGGCGGGCCGGTCAGCGGGTAACCGGCCCGAGGGGATCAGGACTGCAGGGTAGCCAGGCGCGCGGCGAACCCAACGAAAACCAGACCAATCAGGCTGTTGCCAAGTTTGGCCAGCTTCTTGCGGGTTTTAACGTAGCGGGTGACAAACGAGCCGGAGAGGATCAAAAAGCTCATATAGCAGAAGCTAATCACCTCGAGGGTCAGCGCCAGAATAAAGAACGCCACGCCGGGCGCTTTGGCGTTGACATCGATAAACTGCACGAAAAACGACACATAGAACAGAATCGCTTTCGGATTGGTCAGACTCAGGGTCAGAGAGCGCTTGAGGATCGCGCTCGCCGGCTCCGCGCTGGCGTCGGCCTGGCCATCGCGCTGGGTCAGCACCGCGTAGAGCATTTTACCCCCCAGCCACAGCAGGTAGATCGCCCCGAGGTAGCGGACGACGTTAAACAGCACCGGCGTGGTCTTAATCAGCGTCGCCACGCCGGCAAAGGCCAGAAACATCAGCACCGCGTCGCCAATAAAGACGCCCGCCGCTGCCAGATAGCCTTTCTTCACGCCGTGGGCAATGCCCGTCTTCAGCACAAAAAACGTATTAGGGCCAGGAACGAGGATGATAAACACCGCCCCGACCAGGTAGGTCAAATAATTCAGAACACCAAACTCAGCGAACACTCTGCACTCCTTCGCGCACGACTAAAACATGATCCGGCTCACGTTACCCCAACTGTCGGGATTTTGAAAGCGCAGCCTGTGCGGGAAGGTTAATAGACGGAAGGTTCACCCAGCGGGCGGGTTTTAAAACGACGGTGCACCCACAGATACTGCTCGGGGGCACGCAAAATCTCGCGCTCGATCACCTTGTTGATATAGCCGGCAGCGATCTGCTTATCTTCACCCGGATAATCATTCATTACTTCGCTAATATGCAGGCTGTAGCCCTGGCGATCCAGCTTGCGCACCATACTGATACTCAGCATTTTCGCACCCGATAAACGAGACAGAACATAGGTGCCGTTGGTGGTCGCCGCCTGTGGGACGGAGAAAAACGGCGCAAACACGCTGCCCTTAGGACCGTAATCCTGGTCGGGAGCAAACCACACCGCTTCACCTGATTTTAAGGCATGCACCAGACCGGTCAGGTTGTTGCGATCGATCATCGCTTTGTTCGAACGCAGGCGACCACGGGTTTGCACCCACTCCATCAGCGGGCTGTTGTGCGGACGATAAGTGGCCATCATTGGACGGCACAACCCCATCGCGCGCCCGCCCAGCTCCAGCGACATAAAGTGCACACCGACCACCATCACCCCTTTGCCGCCGCTAAGCGCATGATTAAGGTTGGCAAATCCTTCGACATCAAACCATTTTTTGACCCGCTCGTCGCTCCAGAACCAGGCCATGCCGGTTTCGATAAGCCCCATTCCCAGCGACATAAAGTTTTGATCGATCAGGGTCTCGCGCGCCGCCGGCGACATGTCCGGGAAGCAGAGCTCAATATTGCGCCGGGCGATATGTTCGCGGCGTTTGAGAAAGCGTCGGGAGAGGCGACCCGCGCTGGTGCCAATAAAATGCAGCAGCGGATAAGGCAGTTGCACGATTAACCAGAGGATGCCGAGCCCAAACCAGGTCAGCCAGTTGCGCGGGTGTAAAAGTTGTTTATTAAATACGCAGGCCATGATTTTTCCTGTAAACATTAATTATGTGGTAACGCTTAAGGAAAACAGAATCCATTTATCATCATTAGGCGGTACGTACAGCAAGTTCGACAATACTAATCCGCTGAAATTCCCTCCGGCAAGTAAAAAACAACTTGCTGACAAAAAAACATAATTGCGGCACAAATGTTACCAAATGTAAACTTAAATCTTATCCTCTTCTTAATATATTCATCGTGCATATCATTTTCACGCTAATCATCAGCGTTACTAACAGGCATAACCGAAACCCGCCGCGAGAACGCCTTGTCTGCCGGGGACTGAGCCCGCTCAGCCACGTGGCCCGCAGCCTGCCCGCGTCCACAAGATCGTCGTCTGTACCGCGAAAGAATTAAAGCACTCCCGCTTCAGAGTGAAACACTTTTTATCCGTCGGCATAAGGAATATTAAAATCGCCTGAAGGGAATAATTAAGAATAGACTTATTTAAAGATGCTTTAAAAATAAGCGTCTTGCCAGTTGTTTGCACTTTAATACCGCCCACACCCGCCGTAAAAAAAATATTTCTTTACGCCTTATACGCATAAAGCGCGGCGTTTAGCGCGGACAGTGACCCGACATCGGGTCACTGTGGGGCAAACCGCAGCGAAGGCGTGAGCGACGCCCTGGCCGCAGAGGATCAGTAGGTGTGGAAATATTGCTGGATCAGCTGTGGATCTTTCGTTTGCGTCAGCGCAGTCATCAACAGAATACGTGCTTTCGCTGGGTTGAGGGAGTCGGACACCAGCCCAGGCTGGCTGTCATCCGGCGGCACGACGCCGCTGCCGGTACGGGAGGCGCGAACCACCACGATGCCCGCCTGCTGCGCTTTTTTGATGCCCGCAGCGCTACGTACCGACACCGACCCCGCCCCGGTTCCGGCGTAGATAATACCGTCGGCATGATGGGCGATCGCCGCGTCGTACATATACTCCGGGTCGTCCTGATAACCATAAATGATCACCACCTTCGGCAGGGTCTTCAGCTGGCGGACATCGAACACCGAGCGCAGGGTGTGAATTTTATCCACGCGCGTCTCGAACTGGGGTTTTCCGCCCACCACGACGCCAAGGTAGCCCTCCTCCGGCGCCCGGAAGGTATCCAGCGAAGTGGCATTGGTTTTGGTGACGAAGCGCGCCGCGCCGATGCGGTCGTTCAGCACCACCATCACCCCGCGACCCCGGGCATCAGGATCGGCGGCGACTGTGACCGCTTCCAGCAGGTTCATCGGCCCGTCGGCGCTGATCGCCGTCGCCGGACGCATCGCCGCGGTAAAGACCACCGGCTTGTTGCTTTTGACCGTCAGATTGAGGAAATAAGGGGTTTCATCGAGGGTGTCCGTGCCGTGGGTGATCACCACGCCATCGACATCATCCCGGGCCAATAACGCATTCACCCGCTTCGAGAGTGCCAGGATAATGTCGCTGGTCATATTCTCACTGCCGATATTCGCCACCTGCTCGCCCTCGACATGAGCGATTTTACTCATTTCCGGCACGGCGTTAATCAGCGTCTGCACCCCAATCGCCCCGGCTTTATAACCCGTTGTCTGGGTATTGCTGGCAGCCGAACCGGCAATCGTCCCGCCGGTGGCTAAAATAACGATATGCGGTAGACGCGTCTCGCTAAATGCCAGACTGCTCATCGTCAGTAACGCAATGGTAAGTAATGCTCTAAAATTCATACAGGTCACTCCCTTCATAGACATTAATCAAACTAACGCTTGCTTAATGCAAAGGGCTTGCCAGAATTTATTTATTTTTTGGGGGGGAAATGGTTAACTATCAGACAATAATAAGGTTCTCGCATCAACATCGCCCAAATCTGGTGCACGGCAGGCTCTGAATCGGGCAGCGCTATGAACCTGATACATTCTGGGTATTAACCTGTTCAGCAGCCAACTACACAACACGCATTGCGATCAGATTATCGACACTTCCGTCACCCGCGAGGTCATTTTTGCCCGCCAGGTAACGCGTACGGAGAACAGAAATGCGTATTGCCCTGAAATCAGCGCTAATGCTGACGACCAGAGTCATTCAGATCATTAACCCTGAACTGCACCGGCATATGCAACGAACGGCCTTAATCGCCCTGACGCTGGCGCAAAGGCTGGGGCTGCCTGCCGAGCGGCAGCAGACCATTTTTTGCGCCGCGCTGCTGCACGATATCGGCGTGCTGGGAGATAAACGCACCATTCATTCGCTGGATGCCATCGATAACATCCACGATCCGCATCAGCGCCAGGGGGCGGCGATGCTGGAAGGGTTAGTGACCTTTCTGCCCATTGTCTCCTTCATTCGCGATCACCATTTTAGCCCGGACCACCGGGGTAGCCGCGAACAGCATATTGTCTATTTCGCCGATGCCTTTGAACGGCTGCTGCCTGCCGGGAGTCACGTGGCCGGCTGGCCCACACGGGCGGTGGTGGAACAGTTCGTCTCCCTGCACCGGGAGATCGATCCGCCGCTGTGCGATATGCTGTGCGAGGTCGCTGAAAATGCGAACTTCTGGCAGCACCTTCATCCCGGCCATATTCAACGGCTGCTGGAAATTATTGGTCCCATCAACACGCTGTATCTGGATATTCATGGTCTGAAAGATATCTGCCTGCTGATTGCCAAAATTGTCGACACCTACAGCAGCTTTACCGCCACCCATAGCATCATGGTGGGGGAAATCGCCCGCCAGCTTGCCCGCTGGATGCAACTGCCGGAGCCCATCTGCCAGCAAATTCAGATTGCCGGCTATCTGCACGATATCGGCAAGATCTCTATCCCGCTCTCCATCCTCGAAAAAGAGGGCGAACTGGATGAGGACGAACTGAACCAGGTGCGCGAGCACAGCTATATGACCGGCGAGATCCTCAGCGACTACAGCGAGCTCGGCGACATCATTAACTGGGCGTCGAATCACCATGAAAAACTGGACGGCAGCGGCTACCCTCTGCATCTCGAAAAAGATCATCTGACCCTCGCCGACCGTATTATCTCTATCGCCGATATTTTCACCGCGCTGACAGAAGATCGCCCTTATCGTAAAGGAATGGCCTGGCAGGAGGCCTTACAGATTATGGAAGCGGATGTTATAAATGGCGCTCTGGATAGCGATGTCTTTCTCGTTTTGCGCCACCATGCGGAAACGCTGCACGCCATCATTCTTCAGACCCTCGAACACCCCCGCAGCGAGCACCGCCCCTGAGGCAGGCCGCCGTCATGGCGGGGGGCGAGTTCTATAATTAAAACAGCTTCATCTGCATGCAAGGAAATACAGGGTGAGAATCGCCACCATCACCAACTGGGCTTACGGGATCACCGTCGGCCTGACGCTGGCATCCGGCAGCGCCATGCTTATGGCCTCCAGCGCCGACCGCGTCGAACGCCAGGCGGTACAACAGCGCCAGGTCTTTGATACCCTCTCCGACGAGGTGGAAAACGACGCCTGGGCGCTGTCTGACCTCGCCCGGCTGTACGTGGTTAAGCCTTCGCCGGAGACGCTTACGCAGTATCAGCAACTGCAGCAGACCGACAAAAGCATTGAGCAGCGGCTGGCCGGACTGAAAGATAACGGCGCCAGCCGCGAGGAGCTGGCGCTACTCCAGGATGGTCTGCGGATCGCCGATGAGCTTCAGGATGAACAGCAGGCGGCCCTGACGCATGTCGCCCGCGGCGATGCGCCAGCGGCCATCGCGGTGCTGTACGGCAAAGCGTATGAGACCGAACTGGAGCGCATGCAGACGCAGATCGATCGCTTCCGTCAGATGCTTGAGCATCGCGCCGCCATCGCTATCGACCAGGCCACCGAGCGCTCGCGGATCTGGCGTACGCTGTCGGAAATCATGGTCGGCCTGACCGCCCTGATGTTTTTGTTTGTCCTCGGCTTCATTCTCAAACGCCGGGTGCTGTACCCGGTGGTCCGTCTGAGCGACGTGGTGCAGCGTCTCGCCTCCCAGGACTATGCGGTGGAGACGCCGCACTTCACCCAGGTGGATGAGATTGGCGATATGGCCCAGGCGATCCGCATTTTTCGCGAGAACGGCCTGGCCCGCCAGCAGCTGGAGCAGCAGCGCGACGCCGACTGGGCGATCCGTGAACTGCTGGCGCGTATGACCCAGCGTCTGCAGGGCTGTGAAACCATAGAGGATGTGATTAAGGTGGCGGAGCTGTTCGCGCCGAACATCGCCCCGACGATCCCCGGTAAACTGTATATTCTGGATACCGATCCGTGGCAGATGCGCTGCGTGGCGCAGTGGCTGTCGCCCGCCGGGGAGACGACGTCCTTTGCTCCCGACGACTGCTGGGCGATACGGCGGGGACTCAGCCATCCGCCGGTGCAGGGTGAGCCCGATATCACCTGCTATCATCTGCCGGAGGCGCACGCCGGCCAGTCGCTCTGCGTACCGCTCATCGCCCAGGGCGAAGCGATCGGTCTGCTGAGCTTTCAGAACGTCACCGCCAGTGACGCCCCTTCCCGGGCTTACCTGGAGCTGATGGCCGAAGCGCTGGGGCTGGCGCTCGCCAATCAGCGTTTACGCAGCGCCCTGCTGGAAAAAGCGTTGTTCGATTCGCTGACCGGCCTGCGTAACCGCCATCATCTTGATGAAGCGCTGCACTCGCAGATGGCGCTGGCGGTCCATACCCACACCCCGCTGAGCTGCCTGATGATCGACATCGATCACTTCAAAGCCATCAATGACCGCTACGGCCATGAAGCCGGGGATCTGGTGATTAAGAGCGTCGCGACCATTGTGCAGCGCGCGGTGCGCGATATCGGCATGGCTTTCCGCTACGGCGGCGAGGAGTTTTTAGTGCTGCTCCCCGGCATTGACGAAGCCGGGGCGCACCAGTGCGCCAGCGAGATCTACACCCAGGTGCACAATATGACGCTGCGCGATGGCCTGACCGAGATAGGCCAGGTGGATGTGTCGATTGGCATCGCCAGCTACCCGCAGCACACCCAAAGCGACAGCCTGCTGCGCGCAGCGGACGCCGCGCTGTACCGGGCGAAAGAGCTGGGCCGTTCAAGGATTGTCAGCTTTGGCCGCCTGAAGACCCGCTAAGCGGGATTATTGCTCAGCGGCATTAAGCAGCGAGATAACTTTCCGCACCACCGCCGAACGGAAATGGCGGTGGTAAACCATGCTCAGCTCACTCTCCGCCAGCCGATCCTGAAGATCGATATACACCACGTTATCAAGGCGTAAGGCCCGCGCCGAGACCGGCACCAGCGCCACCCCCACCCCGGCGGAGACCAGGCTAATCATCGAGGTGACATCGTTAATTCGCTGCACCACCTGCGGCGTAAAACCCGCGACGCGACAGGCGTCAATAAATACCTGCTCCAGTCCGGTGCCCTGCGGATCGTCAAGCGAGATCCAGTTGTCAGTGCGCAACGAGGCCAGATTGAGCGCCCCCACGCCTGCCAGCGGATGCTGTTGATAAAGCGCCAGGCAAAGTTTTTCCCGCACAAATGGCCTGACCACCAGCGCGTCCGGCGGTGACGCCAGCGGCGCGCGGATGATGGCGATATCCAGACGCAGATCCAGCAGCGCTTCGTAGAGCATTTGCACATCCCCCTGCACCAGCGACAGCTCAATCCCCGGCCAGTCAGCGCGCAGCTCGCGCAGGAGCCCCGGCAGTTTGCTGTCATACATCGCACTGGAGACATAGCCCAGATGCAATCGCCCCTGCTCGCCTCGCGCGGTGCGCTGGGCGTCCAGGACCGCCTGATCGGCCATCTCCAGCGCCAGCCGCGTCTTCTGCAAGAAGGCCTCGCCCGCGGCGGTGAGGGTCAGGCGCCGGTTAGCGCGGGAGAAGAGCACCACGCCCAGGCGCTGCTCGAGTTGTTTAATCTGCTGGCTGAGGGCGGGCTGGGCGATATGTAACCGCTCTGCCGCCCGATGCATATGTAATTCTTCAGCAACGACCACAAAATGGCGTAACGCTCGCAAGGACATGGCCGAACTCCGCGAAGTAAATTAATAATAAAAATCTTATCAATAATGCATGAATGATGCAATTGATAACCATTAGCCTGCGAAGCATACTGTGCGCATCGACACGCTAAGGAGAACATCATGACCGCACCGATTCAGGATCTGCGCGACGCTATCGCGCTGCTACAACAGCATGACAATCAGTACCTCGAAACCGATCATCCGGTTGACCCTAACGCTGAGCTGGCCGGCGTCTATCGCCACATCGGCGCGGGCGGCACCGTGAAGCGCCCCACCCGCATCGGCCCGGCGATGATGTTTAACAATATTAAGGGCTATCCGCACTCGCGCATTCTGGTGGGCATGCACGCCAGCCGCCAGCGGGCCGCACTGCTGCTGGGCTGCGAAGCCTCACAGCTGGCGCTGGAGGTAGGCAAAGCGGTGAAAAAACCGGTCGCGCCGGTGGTCGTTCCGGCCAGCAGCGCCCCCTGTCAGGAACAGGTCTTTCTGGCCGACGATCCGGATTTTGATTTGCGCACCCTGCTCCCGGCGCCCACCAACACCCCGATCGACGCCGGTCCCTTCTTCTGCCTGGGCCTGGCGCTGGCCAGCGATCCCGACGACGCCTCGCTCACCGACGTCACCATCCACCGCTTGTGCGTCCAGGGCCGGGATGAGCTGTCGATGTTTCTCGCCGCTGGCCGCCATATCGAAGTGTTTCGCCAGAAAGCCGAGGCCGCCGGCAAACCGCTGCCGATAACCATCAATATGGGACTCGATCCGGCTATCTATATCGGCGCCTGCTTTGAAGCGCCAACCACACCGTTTGGCTATAACGAACTGGGCGTCGCCGGTGCGCTGCGTCAGCGTCCGGTAGAGCTGGTACAGGGCGTCAGCGTCCCGGAGAAAGCCATCGCTCGCGCCGAGATCGTTATCGAAGGGGAACTGCTGCCGGGGGTACGCGTCAGAGAAGATCAGCACACCAACAGCGGCCATGCGATGCCGGAATTTCCTGGTTACTGCGGCGGCGCCAATCCATCGCTGCCGGTGATAAAAGTCAAAGCGGTGACCATGCGAAACAATGCGATTCTGCAGACGCTGGTAGGGCCGGGCGAAGAGCATACCACCCTCGCCGGGCTGCCAACGGAAGCCAGTATCTGGAATGCCGTTGAAGCCGCTATCCCGGGCTTTTTACAAAATGTCTACGCCCACACCGCGGGCGGCGGTAAATTCCTCGGGATCCTGCAGGTGAAAAAACGCCAGCCCGCCGACGAAGGGCGTCAGGGGCAGGCCGCGCTGGTAGCGCTGGCGACCTATTCCGAGCTGAAAAATATCATTCTGGTCGATGAAGATGTCGATATCTTTGACAGCGACGATATCCTGTGGGCCATGACCACCCGTATGCAGGGGGATGTCAGCATCACGACGATCCCCGGCATCCGTGGTCACCAGCTGGATCCTTCCCAGACCCCGGCATACAGCCCGTCGATCCGCGGAGAGGGTATCAGTTGCAAGACGATTTTCGATTGCACGGTGCCGTGGGCGCTAAAATCACACTTCGAACGCGCACCGTTTGCCGATGTCGATCCGCGTCCGTTTGCGCCGGAGTATTTTGCCCGGCTGGAAAAAAACCACGGTCAGTAAAATCAGATGATAGCCGCCGGAGCACGGCGGCATCTTCCGGGCCAGCATCACCTGCAGCGGGTGGCTGACGCAGGGTTAGTTGATCGCGGCGGAGAGGTCTTTTTTCACCTGCTCACGCTGCTCGGGGGTCAGCACCTGGCTCACGTCGAAGTAGTATTTCACACGATAATACCGCACCTGCTGGTCCAGCTGGCCAAAGGCGGCCAGCTGCTGTTTGACCTTAGCGTCATCCCATTTTCCGGAGTGAATAACGTCTGCCAGAGCACCATCCTGATAGCCGCTGATTTTAATCTGGCTTACATTATTTTCGAATCCCTGACGCAGCGCCTGGATTTTGGCGACCTGCTCTTCACTCAGCTTCAGGTGCTGGACGACCGGATCCTGCGAGACAGACGGTATATCGGCGGAGGTCGACGCCTGGCTGGCTGCCGTAAAGCAGGTGGTCAGCGCAATGGCGAGCAGGGTGTTACGCAAGCGAGTATTCACAGTGAATGATCCTTCAGAAAAGAAAATGAGAGGCGATTATCACTGCGCTAATAAAGACTATCTGTAACAAAGGGTTAATTTAAAACTGGATAAAAAAAGGATGGTAAGAAACAGAAATCAGATCCCGGGTCAGCAGCACAGAAAGATATATTCATCCTTCCAGTAACGGCCCTGTCCAATGATATCCCCGGCGGCGCTGATTAACTGTTTTTGCTTTTCGGTTTCAATCCCCTCAACGATCACATGGCTGGTCAGGGTATGAATAGATTGCAACAGCCCGGGAAAAGCGGGGTCGTTTTCTTTATCCCAGAAGTAATCTTTATCCACTTTGACGCAATCGAAGCGGAAGCGCTCCAGCAGCGGGAAGGACGTCCGTCCGCGGCCAAAATCATCCAGCCAGACCGGGCAAAGCGCCGCCAGCGTGCTCAGCGCCGTCAGCTCACGTCCGGCGATAAACTCGTGAAAGTTCTCATTTATTTCCAGAGCAATGTGTTTACAGGAGCGCAGGAAATCACAGAGATAGCGATCCGTCAGAATAAAGTGGCTTAATAAATCATCAATATTCAGCGATATCGGTTTATTATCGACCCGGGCGAAATCAAATACAGAAAGTAACTCGATTTGCCGAATAAATAGAGCAAGCTTATCGCGTTCGGTAAGCGTGGAGAAAGAAAACGTCGACGCAGAGGTGGTATTTTGTGCGGGTGCTATAATATCTTTAGTAAGCAACTCCCACGAGTGGTAGCTGCCGTCATCGCTAATAGCGGGCTCCAGAACGAAGCGATAAGAGGTATTTTTCACGTTTTCTTCAACCATTTAAAAAATACCAAAAATAAGAAAGGGTTAAAGCATGTCATATATTTTCCGCCAACAAAAATAGTTTAAAGTGATCGATAATAATCATTCGATAGTTAAAAACTATCAAGATATAATTTATTGATCGGTAAATTGAATTAATATAAATTAGCCACTGCTGTAACTCCCTCTGAAAAGTCAATTAAAATATTGTTTCAAACCAGCCAGTTACCAGAGTATTCTGCGTAAAGCCTGGTCGTCTCACGCTTTGTGCTGCCAGGTAAAAAAAGAGAGGGGTAATAAAAATGAAAAATACAAGCCGCCAGTTTTAGTCATATCATTATGCCGAATATGAATAACGCTGCGTCCTGAGGCGCCGCTTCGCCTGGCATGCCATGAGTCCTCAACAAAAAAGTGTGACTCAGTCGACAAAACGTCATATTTTCCCGCTATCCTGCAGCGAAGAAGAGTGAAGTGGATGACAGGCAGTGAAAAAAATAAACGTTATTCCGCTGGGGCTGATGCTATTCATGCTCATCGCCAGCGCATGGCTGGGCCCTGCGCCGCGGCACACCGGCAGCATGCAGTGCGTTTGGTTTGACGGGGCAATGGTGAGCTGCCTGCCGAAGCAACGACTGGGCGAAGGCTCGCCGCATCATTTACTGGTCAGACGATAAACCGGTACTCGCCGGGTGGTGTTGAACAGATTATCGCTGGCTTCCACCTCTTCCGTGACAATTCCCATGCCGGACCGGCGCAATTGCGCAATGTCCGCCGCCACCCGCTGACTGCCGAACCAGAACAGCGCATCAAGCGCGGTAACCGGCAAGCCGGCAAGTAACGCATGGCGAAGCCGCTCCCGGGCCGGCTTTATCTCGCGGGCAATCTGCTGGTACGGGGCTGCCGTCGGTCCCTGCGGATCGACGCGACGGATACGGTTTGACAGGTGGTAATGGAAGGACTCCGGAATCGGCTGTAAATCCTGCTTCAGACTGTAGACACAACCGTAACGTTTGCCGTTGAAAACGGCGGCTTTACGATTGAGCTGCAGCTGATCGCGCACGTCGGCGATCAGCTGCGGCGCGCGCACCAGCAGCAGGCGAAAAGGCAATTCGAAGCTGGTGACATAGTCGACATTCAATAGCGCAATGCGCAGACGCTCCTCAGCCCCGGCCTGCTGCTGACGACACTCCAGATAGACCTCACGCCACTGCGCTCTGAGCCGTGGCGACTCACCGGCTTCGGTAAACTGGTATTTTTCAATATCGTAATCAATTTTCCCGGCCACCGCGCATTCCTTTCTGAATCAGTCCGGCGTCATAATAACATCCTCTGGCGCAGTACCCTATGCCGAGCGTCCTCGCGCATCCCCTTCCCGGTTATTTACGATACAGATAACGGGTGATGACCACATCGAGGAGATACAGCAGGAAAATAACGCTGCTTAACCACAATAAACCTGCGAATAAATCAAGTAATTGCATCGTTGCTCCCTCACTGTTAGCCATTGCCGAATGACGCCCCTCACCATAAAGTAGTTAAGTTCTGCCTTAACAGCCACCGAATAAATTTATTTAGTCAAAAGAAAGCCCGGCGCTATTGTACGTTCATTTTACTGTCATCAATTTGTCATCATAAAATGTCTATCATCAACCCGCGCCGCAGGGTTGTCCCGCGCCTCATGGCATCCTGGGGAAACGCGCGGCCACAGGTTTAACAACATGGAATAATATCGCCCCACCGTATCCTTAATGACATTGCATCATCTTATATCAGGCGCCACTGTCATCCTGCTGAATAATCCGGAAAAACGCTTTAAACAATAAACGCCCTGCTGATTGGTTTACCATGGAGAAATAAGATGCCCAGCGAAAAAGCCCGCAGCCTTGACCATTTCTATGAATTACTGGCGACAGGACAGCACCCGAAAATTGAACTCGATTTTGATGTCGCCGCGGACGATTTTTTTAAAATCGCCACCGAGTTTGGCGACATTGGCGCGAGGATCACCCGGGTTAACGAACGATTTATTATTAAGATCAAGCCGCCGAAAGCGTAAGCGCCCCCTGCCGCCTTGTTGGGTGCCACGCCAGCCGTCGCGGCCCGACAAGGTTTTCTTAACGAGCCGCGGTCTGACGCTCGGCAAAATAGTGCGCCGGTGTCGTCCCCATCGTTTTTTTGAACATGGTAATAAAGGCATTTACCGATTCATACCCCAGCTTAGCCGCCACGTTTTGTACCGAAACGCCGCTGGCCAGCTCCTGCAGGGCAATAATCAAATGCAGCTGCTGGCGCCAGCGCCCGAAGGTCAGGCCGGTCTCCCGCAGCATCACCCGGGCCAGCGAGCGCTCACTCAGCGCCAGACGCTTCGCCCACACCGACAGGGTGCTGCGATCGTCAGGATGGCTGACCAGCCGGTCGGCCATCGCCCGAATTTTGGGATGTGCTGAGACGGGCAGATTCAGGCGCTGCGCCGGCATGGTCGCCAGTTCGTCAAGGGTCACTCGGACGAGTCTCCCGGCATGGCTATCCGCCACGTAATCCGCCCCCTCACGAGTGAGTCGCTCCACCAGCTCGTGGATCAGGGGAGAGAGCGCCAAAGTGCAGCAGCTGCCAGGCAGTGCGGCAGCGCCGGGTTCAATAAACAGATAATTGAGGCGCGCGTTCCAGGTGGCGGACACACTGTGCGGAATACCACCCGGGATCCATACCGCGCAGCGAGGTGGCACAATCCACAGGTTATTTTCCGCCCGACAACTCACTGCACCATACAGCACAATAATCAACTGCCCTTTGCGATGGGTATGCACCGGCACTTCCGCTTCATACTCGACAAAATCAAGATGACAGGCGACGGCCGGGCAGGACGCGGCGTCCGGATCGTACAGCGTATTGGCAAAAGGTGATGGCATACGATTGGCCAGATTCAGGTATTTTTTGACAGAATAGAGTATTTCGCCGCAAGCGCAAGCCAGCAATAATCCGCAGCATGAACATTAACCGCTTTCGCCAGGCCTCCTGGCTGCGTGCCGCAGGCGCCGTCGCGCGCCCTTTCATGCCGCAATCGACTTCAGCCGTCCTGCGCAGTGATGCCCAGGCAATACTCTTTTCCGCAAAGAGTTTCGCCGCGGCGATGCTGGCGTACTATCTTGCGCTATCCATCGGTCTGCAAAGGCCTTCGTGGGCCATCATCACTGTCTATATCGTGTCGCAGACCTCGGTGGGCGCATCGCTAAGCCGCAGCGTCTATCGCCTGCTCGGGACCCTCGTCGGCGCGGCGGCCACCGTCTTCATCGTGCCCACCTTCGTTAACCAGCCGATCCTGTGTAGCGCCATGCTGGGCCTGTGGATCGCGGGTTGCCTGTGTCTGTCGCTGCTTGAGCGCACGCCGCGCGGATACGCTTTTTTGCTGGCGGGCTACACCGCGAGCCTGATTGGTTTCCCCGCCGTCTCCGTGCCCGGGACCATCTTTGACCTCGCGGTCATTCGGGTGGAAGAGATCGCCATCGGTATCTTGTGCGCCGGATTGATTCACCGCTTCGTGCTGCCGGTGCGCATCGCCGGGCGGTTTAACAGCACGCTGGCACAGACGCTGGCAACCGCCCGGCAGCGGATCGCCGATACGCTGGCCGGTAAGCCGGTGGCGGCGGAAACCCTGCGGCTGGCGCTGAGCCTGCAGTTTCTGCAGGGCATCAACCACCATCTTCCCTGGGATGACGACCTCTCGGCTCCCCACCGCCAGGCCAGAAAAGCGATCCACGACCGGCTGGCGCGACTGTTAATTGTTAATGGCGAATTGTATGACCGTTTACAGAGGTGCGGGCAGCCACCTGACGACCTGCAGACGCTGCTAACGGAGGCAGAGGTCTGGCTGAGAGGTCCGGAAGCCCACAGAACGGCGCTCTCCGCCGACGGACTACTCTCCCGCTGCGAGCAGCTCATCAACCGGTGCGCCCCTGCGCAGACGCTGAACGAGGCGCTGCGCGTTAGCCTGGTGCGCCACCTGGCGGAAGCCATCCGTCTCCTGCAGCAGAGCGAACGGCTGGCGAAGGCGATTTATCACCGCCGATCGCCAACCCTGCCACCTGACGCCCGCGCGGTAAAGGGCTATGTTTTCCATCGCGATCCGCTTAGCGCTCTGCGGACCGCCTTCGGCGCCTTCGTCATCATCCTCAGCGGCTGCCTGATCTGGATAGGCTCCGCCTGGCCCGATGGCGGCACTGCGGTCTCGATCCTCGGGGTCTGCTGTAGCCTGTTCGCCAGCTTCGATGCGCCGGCGGCGCAGCTGGTGAAATACCTGATCGGCTGCGTGTGGGGCGTGCTGTTCAGCCTGCTGTATAGCTTCGCCCTGCTGCCGCAGGTGAGCGAATTTGTCCTGCTGGCGGCGATGCTCGCCCCGGTCTATCTGCTGGCCGGTTCGCTGCAGGCGCGGCCGCCGACCACCTTTATGGCGATGGGCATCACCCTGACGCTGCCGATATTGTGCGAACTGGGCCCCAGTTATCAGGGGGATTTCGCGACGGCGATGAATACCTCTATCGCGCTGTTTGTCGCCATCGGCTATGCCGCGTTTGGTATGCGCCTGCTGCAAACCGTGCAGGCCGATGCCGCTGTCCATCGTCTGCTGACGCTGTGCCGTCACGATATCCGCCGCGCCGCGCGGGGCCGACTGGCGCACAATGCCCACCGCTGGACCAATCTTATGATCGACCGGACCGCTTTACTGCTGCCGCGGCTACCGCAGAGCGGGCCGGCCGCAGGTCAGCTGCTGGACAAGATGCTGCACGATATTCGTACCGGCCTGGCGGTGATCCACCTGCGCCGTAGCTATCAGCCGATGGATCGCGAAACGGCTACCGCCGTGCAGACGCTGCTTGACGCCCTTAGACAGGAGTCGGACATAGAGGCCCTCGCGCAGCCTGTTGACGCGCTGTTGGCCCACGGTTTACCGGCTGATGCCGCCTCACATGAGCGCGCGGAAGCGCTCATTTCCCTGTATTGCGCCTTACACCGGCCTGAGGAGAGCCAAAAACATGCGTGATCTCGCGATGGGCGGGGTATTTTTCCCCGGCCTGCTGGTTGTCGGCCTTGTCGCCCTGCTCGCGACGCTGCTGCTGCAACCGCTTATTTTCTCCGTCCGGGGCCTGGGCCGCTTGCCCTGCCGCCCGCTGTGGGGGCTTTCCCTCTATATCGTCCTCTTTTTTCTGCTTCTGCAGGAAGTTAACACGCTGGGGTTTGCCGTATGACAGTCTATCTCACACTCCTGGGCCGCTACGCCCTGACCTTAGGCGCCGTTGCCGCCGCCGCGCTACTGGCTTTCATTCTCTGGAAACAGGAGGCGCAAACGCCCTGGACCCGCGATGGTCGGGTACGGGCCGACGTGGTGCAGATCGCTCCCGATGTCTCGGGACCGGTGGCCAGCGTGGCGGTAAAAGACAACCAGTGGGTCAATCGGGGAGATGTGCTCTATTCCATCGATCCGCGCTGGCTGAAGCTGGCGGTCAGTAGCGCCCAGGCGGAGGTGGAAGCCCGACGCCAGGAGATGGCGATGCGCCAGGATGCCGCCAGACGACGGGCGCAGATCCAGGGCGTCATCTCCAGCGAAGATCTGAAACAGACCACCAGCGCGGCCAGCGTCGCGGCCGCTAACTACCAGGGCGCGCTGGCGGCACTGGCGCTGGCGCAACTGAATTTAGCGCATGCCACCGTGCGGACGCCGGTGGCCGGGTACGTCACCCATCTGCGGCTACGCCCGGGCGACTATGCCACCGCCGGGGTGACGAAAGTGGCCATTATTGATGGCCAGCGTTTCTGGGTGGTGGGGTATTTTGAAGAGACCCGCCTGCGCCACATCCACGTTGGCGATACCGCACATATCACGCTGATGGGGTATGATCCGGTCATTACCGGCCATGTCGAGAGTATCGGACACGGGATCGGCGATACCAATGATGAGACCGGTGCCCTGGGCCTGCCGGAGGTCGAGCCGACCTTCAGCTGGGTGCGGCTGGCGCAGCGTGTGCCGGTACGCATCCATATCGATACCCTGCCCGAGGGGGTGGAACGGGTCGCCGGCTTGTCCGCGACTGTCTCGGTCATTCCCGCGCGGTTGGCGCGGCGCGCCGGCAAATCCTCACCTGCCGGCGCGAATCAGGCTCAGTGATAGCCCTCGCTGCCGGAGACTTTGCCGCGAAAGACGTAATAGCTCCAGGCGGTATACATCAGGATCACCGGGATAATGAGCAGCGCCCCCGGCAGCATAAACACCTGGCTGGAGGGCGGCGCGGCGGCATCCCACAGGGAGATATTCGGTGGGATAATGTTCGGCCAGACGCTGATCCCCAACCCGCTGAAGCCGAGGAAAATCAGGCCCAGCGTCAGGATAAAGGGACGAGCGTGGCTGGCGGGGCGCGCGCTCAGGCGCCAGATCCACAGGCTCAGCGCCAACACCAGAATCGGCACCGGCACGAACCAGAAGAAATTGGGTAGCGTAAACCAGCGCTCCGCCACATAGCGCCAGCCCAACGGCGTCCAGACGCTGACCACCGCGATCACCACCATCAGCGCCAGCAGCACCTTGCGGGTCAGCTCACGCATCCGCTGCTGCAGCGCGCCTTCGCTTTTCATGATCAGCCACGTGGTGCCGAGCAGCAGATAGGCCACCACCAGCCCCAGACCGCAGAACAGGTTAAAGGGGGTAAGCCAGTCCAGCGTTGAACCGGCGAAGCGGCGGTCAGCCACCGCAAAGCCGTTGATAAACGCGCCGACGACAATCCCCTGGCTGAAGGTCGCCAGCAGCGAGCCGCCGGCGAAGGCATAATCCCAGAAGGTACGATGCGAGGGAACCGCTTTAAAACGAAACTCAAACGCCACGCCGCGAAAAATCAGGCCGATGAGCATCGCCGTCAGCGGGATGACCAGCGCATCGGTGATCACCGCATAGGCCAGCGGAAAGGCGCCGAACAGCCCCGCCCCGCCGAGTACCAGCCAGGTTTCATTTCCATCCCAGACGGGCGCCACGCTGTTGACCATCACGTCGCGCTCTTCGCCATCATGCACCACGCTGAACAGCATCCCAATACCCAAATCGAAACCATCCATCACGATATACATCAGCGTGGCGAAGACGATGATGACAAACCAAATCACCGAGATATCGATGCTCATGATGCGTTCTCCTCATCACGCACCGGCTCTGCCGCCGAGAGCGGACGCGCCGGGGTGCCGGCGGTTTGCGAGGTCAGCTCCGTCACCGGTTGCGGCCCTTTTTTAATCAGCCGGAAAATGTAGTAATACCCCACGCCAAATACCGCGCAGTAGACCACGATAAACACCAGCAGGCTGATGGCCATCTGCAGCGTGCTGTGCAACGACACCGCATCCCGGGTGCGCAGCAAGCCGTAGATCACCCACGGCTGGCGACCCATCTCGGTGGTCACCCACCCGGCAACCAGGGCAATAAGGCCGGCAGGCCCCATGCAGAGCGCAAACCACTGAAAGGGACGCGAGTGATACAATCGCCGCCGATAGCGCAGCCAGGCGCTGCAGATCCCTAAGGCGATCATCAACACGCCCATCCCAACCATGATGCGAAACGACCAGAAAACGGCGGGTGAATAGGGTCGGTCCTCTTTCGGGAAGTCTTTCAGCGCCGGCACCTGCTTATGCAGACTGTGGGTGAGGATCAGGCTGCCGAGAGCGGGGATCTCGAGGCCATAGCGGGTGCGCTCCTGTTCCATATCCGGCAGGCCAAACAGCAGCAGCGGCGTGGCCTCGCCGGGTCGGTTTTCCCAGTGCCCCTCGATGGCGGCGATCTTCGCTGGCTGATGCTCAAGGGTGTTAAGACCATGCATATCCCCCACCACCGCCTGGATTGGCGCTACCAGCAGCGCCATCCACATCGCCATCGACAGCATTTTGCGGATGGCCGGCGAGTCGTTGCCGCGCAGAAGATGCCACGCGGCAGAGGCCCCGACGAACATGGCGCTGCTGAGAAACGCGGCTATCGCCATATGAAACAAACGATACGGGAACGAGGGGTTAAAGATAATCGCCAGCCAGTCCTGCGGAATGAGATGACCATTTTCGATGGTAAAACCCTGCGGCGTCTGCATCCAGCTGTTGGAGGCGAGGATCCAGAAAGTGGAGACCAGGGTGCCAAGCGCCACCATGCAGGTAGTAAAAAAATGCAGTGCCGGCGGCACTTTATTCCAGCCAAATAGCATCACCCCGAGGAATCCCGCTTCGAGGAAAAAGGCAGTCAGCACTTCGTACAGCAGCAGCGGGCCGGTTATGCTGCCAGCAAACTGGGAAAATCCGCTCCAGTTGGTGCCGAACTGATAGGACATCACTAATCCGGAGACCACGCCCATCCCAAAATTGACGGCGAAAATTTTCAGCCAGAAATTGTAGAGTGAGCGCCAGACGTTATCCCGGGTTCGCAGCCACATCCCCTCAAGCACCACAAGGTAGCTGGCAAGGCCGATGGTGATGGCCGGAAAGAGGATATGGAAGGAAACGGTAAAGGCGAATTGCAATCGGGCCAGATGAAACGCGTCGAATTCAAACATATTCCACACCCATCATTGTGAATCGCCCCGGCCGCAGCCGGGGCTCATGCGAACATCACTTAGCCGATGAGGAAGTGTTTTGCTTACCGGCGCCGAGTTCGGCGCCGGTCAAAGGATCGCCCTGCGGGTCAGACTGCGTTCGCTTCAGCATCGCTTTGCACAGCGCTTCCTGCTCTGGCGTCAGGCCGACAGTAGCGCTGCCATCTCCGCCATCCACGGCCGGCTGCGGATCCTTGACATAATCGAAGTGTTTGTCACTGTTCCAGCTGCCGCGTACTTCTCCACCTTCAGACATATTGTAGTAGGTGTTAGCGTACTCGCTAATGGGCGGCAGTTTGCCCGGTGGATAGTTGTTGCGAATCGACTGCAGCGCCTTCTCAAAAGAGAGCTGATGCGCCGCTTCGCGGGTCATCAGGAACGCCAGCGCGTCTTTCACGCCGGGATCGTCGGTCACGTTGATCAGGCGTTCATAGACGATCTTCGCCCTCGCCTCCGCCGCGACATTCGACCGCAGGTCGGCGGTGGGTTCGCCGATAGTATCAATGTAGGCCGCCGTCCACGGCACGCCCGCCGAGTTGGTCAGCGGGGGACCGCCGCCGTACAGCAGCGAGGTAATGTGGCTGTCATTGCCGTTGGCGGTGAGTGAACGATAAAGTTCCGCCTCGCTCTCGGTGCCCTCAGCCAGAGCTCCTTTGGCGCCTTTATTCAGCATGCCGACCAGGGTGCCAATGATCTCCAGATGGCTCAGCTCCTCTGTCGCGATATCCATTAGCATATCTTTGCGGCCGGGATCGTCATCGCTTAATCCCTGGGTGAAATAACGACACGCGGCGGCCAGCTCGCCCTGAGGGCCGCCAAACTGTTCGAGCAGTAAATTCGCGAGCCCCGGATTGGGTTCAGCAACGCGCACGGTATACTGCAGTTGTTTCACATGACGAAACATAGGCCTGCCTCCTGGGTTATTTTTTCGCTTCTACGCCGTCAGCATCTGAACGCAGGAGAAACTGCTCCGTGGTCTGAGGAATATGTTTGATCAGCCAGTCGGCCATTTCCCGCTCTTCCGCCAGGATAGCCTCAATAGCCGGGATGGAGGCGGTGTCGCCCGCTTTTTCAGCCGCCGCCAGCAGAGAGGTGTAGCAGGCGATCTCAAATTGTTCGAAGACGTACCCGCTGATCGAGCCTTTGACGATTTCATCGGAAGGAAACATTCCGCCGATGGACTGGCCGAGAGCCGCCATTTTACTCATCGAATCTTTAATCACCGAGCGCGAAATGTCGTTGCGGTCGAGGATCTCTTCCAGCACGGTAATTTGCCGTTTGGTCTCATTAATATGCTGTTCAATTCTGGCACGGAGATCCGGATAATTATCGATACGGCCAGCCATCGATTCCAGCATGGATTCTGCCTGCTTTTCCATGGCATGCGCATCGCGTAGCCAGTCATGATAATGTTCAACGTGATTCATGGTCATTTCCTCGTGTCAGGGAGCGTTTATTTTTCCGCTTTTTTATTAATGTTACCTACCGCCAAATCGGTTAATTTAACGTCGGTTTGCTTTTCTTCTTCCAGCGTTTCGGCCAGCAATTTGACCGCTTTTTTATAGCCCAGCTGTTCTGCCAGGGTGACCAGGGTGCCGTAACTGGCAATTTCGTAATGCTCGACCTTTTGCGCAGCGGCAATTAGCGCAGCATCTCGTACCTCATTTTTTTCCGTGCTCTCAACGACTTCATTGGCCTCTTCGATTAATCCTTCCATGGCCACGCATTTCATGCGTTTGATTTTCAGGCCGGATTCCTGCTCAATAATTTGGTCAATACGTTCAATCTGGCCCTGGGTTTCTTCGAGATGAGCATTGAACGCCGCGCTGAGTTTTTCACTGGACGCCGCTCTGGCCAGTTTAGCCAGCCCGCGGGTTAATTGTTTCTCTGCGCTGTAGGTATCTGAGAGCAGGTGGATAAATACATCTTCAATGCTTTTCATATTCATAGAAATACCTTCTGGAGTCAGAAAATAACTGCGAGTCTATACAGACTCGCAGGAGATACTTTCACTTCAGGGTGCAAGGAAAAGGATAATCAGGAATTATCGGACTTGCGGCCACCGCCGTGGCTGTTTTGTCCGCCTTTTTTACCCGCTTCGGACGCACGCTGCGGATCATTTTTAAAGTTCCCGCCGCTGTGCTGACCACCTTTACGACCTGCTTCAGAAGCTTTTTCACGGTCTTCAGCAAAATTACCGGAACCACCACGATGCTCTGCCATATTTCACCTCATGTATATCGGTTATGTCAGTACGATACGAAAATATTCCGTATCACTCGTCGTTCGATATTTAACTCTAGCGGGTAATGCTGGTTAGTCAAATTATTATTCCGTTTTCCCGACGTCTTTCAGCAGTAATTCGGAATAATTCTACAACACACATTAAAAATAACCAGACGGCACATCACCGCTAACTTACTGTGTGCAGGGAAATAATACCTACAGCCCTCGTATTATCGATACAATCGGAGTACTCCTGTTGAGGTATATAACGAAGCGGCGCGGCGAGGCTTCGTCAGCATGAAATTCAGAACTTTTCTAAAGATAACCAATAAAAAAAGCCGCTGGGGGAGCGGCTATCAAATAAAAAAATGGAGCGAATATCATGCCTGATTAAGGCTAGCCTTCTTCATCCGAATATGCAAATAACCCAACAAACCAAACGTGAAATAAGCGAAGCGTAAAATACACCCAACAACTGAAATATCACGCAGTTCCATTACTTGTACTCTACGCTTTATTTTTACGGTGGTTTATCGGTGGCCATCGCGTCAGGTCAATATGCCTTTGCACCTGATGCGGCCAGCCGTTCTCTCCAGGAGAATATGCAATGAAAGCACTCACTTATCATGGTCCCCATCATGTCAGCGTCGACACCATGCCCGACCCGGCCCTTGAAGCGCCGGACGATATTATACTGCGCGTCACCGCGACGGCGATTTGCGGTTCCGATCTTCATCTTTACCGCGGAAAGATCCCCGGCACGCACCACGGCGATATTTTCGGCCATGAATTTATGGGGGAAGTGGTGGAAGCGGGTTCCGAGGTCACCGCGGTCCGCAAAGGCGACCGGGTGGTTATCCCGTTTGTGATCGCCTGCGGAGACTGCTTCTTTTGTCGCCTGCAGCAGTATGCCGCCTGCGAAAGCACCAATAGCGGCCAGGGGGCGACACTCAACCGAAAAGGCATTTCGCCACCGGCGGCCCTGTTTGGCTATAGCGATTTGTACGGCGGCATCCCGGGCGGCCAGGCAGAATATGTACGGGTCCCCAAAGCCAATACCGGTCCATTTAAAGTGCCTGACACCTTACCCGATGAAAAGGTGCTGTTTCTGTCAGATATTCTGCCCACCGCCTGGCAGGCTGTAAAAAACGCCGAGGTCAAACCCGGCAGCAGCGTGGCTATTTTTGGCGCCGGCCCGGTAGGCCTGCTGTGCGCCTCCTGCGCCAGGCTCAATGGCGCAGAGCAGATATTTATCATCGATCATAACGATTACCGACTCGATTTCGCGCAGCAACGCTATGGCGCGATCCCGATAAACTTCGACACCCATGACGACCCGGCGCAGTGGATTATCGATAACACGCCGGGACATCGCGGCGTCGACGCGGTGATTGACGCTGTGGGCTTCGAGGCGAAAGGCAGCCTCACGGAAACCGTCCTCAGCAACCTGAAAATCGAGGGCAGCAGCGGAAAAGCCCTGCGTCAGTGCATCGCCGCCGTGCGTCGCGGCGGTATCGTCAGCGTGCCCGGGGTTTACGCCGGTTTCATTCATGGGTTTATGTTTGGTGATGCCTTTGATAAGGGACTGACCTTCAGGATGGGGCAAACCCACGTCCATGCCTGGCTGCCGGACCTGCTGGCGCTGATTGAGCAAGGGCTGCTCACCCCGGAGGAGATCGTCACTCACCATATGCCGCTGGAGGAGGCCGCGCGCGGCTATCAGATCTTTGAGAAACGCGAAGAGGCATGCCGCAAAGTCATCCTTGTGCCGGGGATGCAACCCGGGAAGGCAACGCTTTGAGGCGGAAGTTAATCCGCCCTCCTCGGCAGCCAGTCCGGGCCGTGATATAAAAACAGCATGCGTTGACCCGCCGTCTCTGATACAGCCGTTAACCACAGGAGAAGTTAATGCTCGAGTTACGCCCGAATTGCGAATGCTGTGATAAAGATCTGCCGCCAGACTCACCCGAGGCGTTTATCTGCTCGTTCGAGTGTACTTTTTGCCGGGACTGCATGACGGCGCGGCTGCACGGTCGTTGCCCAAACTGCGGCGGCGAACTGGTGCGGCGCCCTGTGCGTCCGGAAGAGGCGCTGCGGCGGCACCCCGCCTCCACCCTGCGCCGCCATGCACAGTAAAAGCGGATGAACTGGTGTGGCAAACGGGAGCCATCGAGCTCCCTTTCTTCACCCTTATTTCTCTGCAGAAAAGTGCCACTCTGCGGCGGTCGATAGCGACACAAATGGCCCGGCAAGCGTGATATTGTGATGACCGATAATGTCAGGCGCTGACAACCGTTCGTTATCCATGGTTGAGTGCGCATCCGAGATCAGCACCGTCCGCCATCCCAGCGCCGATGCCGCACGGCAGGTCGTGTCCACGCAGAATTCGGTTTTCATCCCGGCAATAACCAGCTGTTTTACGCCGGACTGGGCGAGCCGATGCGCAAGATCAGTGTGCTGGAAACAGGAGGGGTACCTTTTAATAAAGACGATATCCCGCTCGCCGTTAACACCCATCTCAGGCAGCAGTTGGGTTAATGGACTTTGTGCTGAGAACGGAGAATCGTCCGGCCCGGTATGGCGGGCAAAGAAGACGGGCACCTCAGCCTGTCTCGCTTTTTCAATCAGCAGGCAAACGTTCGCCAGAAGCGCATCGGCCTGATACGGAGAAACCGGGCCATGGAAAAGCCCCTGCTGCATATCGATAATTAAAAGGGCATGCTCAGATGAAATCATGATGGGTCTCCATTCAGTGTGTCACGAACGGAGAGGTCTCTCCCCGTCCACATTGGCGGGGAGTGAGGATCTGTTTGTCAGGAGCCGGTCACAGATACGCCCACACCACCGCTGGTTACGGTCGTGGTGGTGGTGACGGTGGTGGTAGGCTGAACTGACGTAATCATTATCTGACCTTCACTGATTCCTTACCGATAAAACATAAGCACGATTAAAACGGCTCTTTTCTTATAGCATTGAGCAGATACGGATGGCAATTTATGCGCGATCAACGCAGCCGCTTTGCACAACCATTAACGGCTTAAGATATAAGCGCGAAGGATTTCGCCTGCTGAGAGAATATGTTTCACGGTATACGCCCGCGCCTCCTGTGGATGATTTTGCTGGCAGGCCATCAGGATCTGCTGATGCTCATCCTGGAATTTCAGCGTATCCGACAGCAGTCTGTTCTGAAAAAGCTCATATCTTTCAATCTGCTCGCGCAATTCACCGATCATCTTCAGCAGGCGCTGATTATTACACTTCCCATAAAGCAGTTCATGAAACTCCCGGTTATATCTCCCCTGCTGCTCGGGTTCCGAAGCGCTGCTCAGTAGCTGATGCACCAGCGCTGCCCGGGCAAGCGTTTCCGGGTCCATATTCTCCAGGCTATGAAAAATGGCTTCGCCTTCCAGGAGTGCCCGCAACTGATAAATTTCATCGATATCAGCGGCAGTCAGCGTTTTCACCACCGCGCCACGATTTCTGTAAATCTCAACCAGACCTTCGCGCTCAAGCTGCTGTATCGCTTCTCTCATTGGGATACGGCTGACCGCAAACTGACTGGCCAGGTCCCTCTCAACGAGACGGTCGCCATCTCGCAACGACCCCTTGTTGATTAAGGCTTTTAGCTCACCGGCAAGAATATCGGCGGTCGAACGGGAAGCGGTGTTCATTTGGCTCTCTTTACATCACGCATAAATGGTATACCATTATGCCATTCACGGCGGTGTCATGACAACCTTGCGATTCCAACGGCAGCTTCGCTCAGGCAACGCAATAAAACGGGAAGATGCCTCAGCGATGAAAAGCGCATAAATCCCCCCTCCACAGAGAAAAGGCAAATCTATGCAACATGCTTATACCAGCCATATCACATGGACCGGCAATCAGGGCACGGGTACTTCGGGTTACAAGGCTTATGCCCGGACCTGGGATATCGCGGTAAAGGGAAAAGAACCCATTCATTGTTCAAATGATCCATTACTGGGCGGCGATCCCGGCAAAATGAACCCGGAAGATCTCCTGCTCTCTTCTCTTTCAGCCTGTCACATGCTGTGGTACTTACATCTGGCCTCCGATGCCGGCATTACGGTCATGGAATATCAGGACTCGCCGGTGGCAACGGGTGAAGTATTAAAAGGGGGCGCGGGTCGCTTTATTTCTGCCACCCTCAGGCCGAAAATCACCGTATTACCAGGAACCGATCTCGACGCCGCCACGGCCATTCATCAGCAGATCCATCACGTCTGTTTTATCGCCCGATCGGTCAATTTCCCGGTCAGTTACCAGCCTGAATTTATTATCTTTAACGCAGAGTAACGCGTTTCTGGCGCGGTAATCCGGTGCGCTGGCGCGTTGCCGCACGGACAGATCAGATGGCTCCGCGCGGCTACAGCCACGTGGTGCCATCCATCGGTCTGTCAGCGCCCGGGTTAATCAGGAAGCGTGCGAGGCCTTGCCGGTGGATGCCGCTAAGGCTGACAAAACCTGGGTATGGGCATAGCGTAATACTGATTTTATCTCGTTGGCAGAGATATCTGCCAGGCCAAACCCACGGAGCAAAAAAACGCCTTCCACGGCAAGAAGCGCGTGGCGCACGGTAACGTACTCCCCGCTCACCGAACGAAGCGGATCGAGGAGTGATCGGTAAAGACTTCGGACGGGTTCCAGCATGCCGGGAGCATGAACGAGCGCGGTGATAAGAAACGCCGCCATTTGGGTGGATACGTCCTCTTCCGCCAAAGCCTCTTCGATATGCGCGAGTACGAGTTCGATCGGTCCCACCGGAGCGGCAGGAAGACGCTGCCGGACTGCCTCCTGAAAACGGGCCACTTCACGCTCCAGGACAGCGTGGATCAGACCGTCCTTGGAAGAAAAGGTATACACCAGGCCACCTTTACTGATACCGGCACGCTCGGCGACGGCATCTAGGGTGAATAATCGGCCACCCGACTCAAGAATCAGGCTTTCCGCGGCATCCAACACCTTTTCTTTATCGATCTCTTTTTTACGCGTCACAACTTCCCCTTGTCTTTTTCGACTGATCAGTCGCATAATATTTTCGACTGGCCAGTCAGATTAGCACTGCGACCCGGTAGCAACAAGATTGCTACTGCATTTTTCCACTACAACATATTTATAAGGCAATGAAATGGAAGAATTTGTACCATCTGCAGCCATCGCACATTTTGTCATGAAGGTGAAAGACATTGAGTCGAGTTATGCCTTTTACCAGGGGCTCGGACTACGCGGTATCGACAAATTTCCGGAAATGGCAATCATTGAGCTTCGCGGCGGCACCCATCTCCTGTTAGCCGCGAAAGACGATCCCATGGCGGGTGCGCTTCACGCCAGCCGCGTTGGCCAGCGTCCTGATTTTATTAGCGAAAAGATTGATCTGATGATCGCCGGACACACCAGAGCCGATCTCGAAAAATATCGTGCCGAATTAATGGCTAACGGCTACTCCCCTGCGGATATTGCCGAAGCACCGCTGTATGGCCATGATTACTTCTCAATGCTGGATCCTGATGGCCATGGCGTGAGCGTCTATACCAGCCACTGTGGCGATAAGCCAGTATGAGATAACGTCGGGCGGTGATGGCCCTCCTGTCCTGCTTCCCGCCTGTCGCCATCGTCCGCCCTGCCGTAGCTTACTGCAGCCTGACGCTCGTTAACCGTGCGCCAGAGGCCGGTCTGATGTTGAAAAAGGCGTATCGGGTAGTGGTACCCACCGTCAGACCGTTTTTTTTCCTAACAGGCATATTTCGCTACAGACCGAAGCATCCTGCTTGGGCCGTCAGTAGACTGCGGGGAAATTCACCACGGAGCAGACTGATGATTGCAGTACTTTTTGAGGCCGACGCCTTACCAGAAGCACAGGAAAGATATTTACAGCTTGCGGCCGGGCTGACGCCTTTGCTTTCAGACACGCCGGGGTTTATTGCCATTGAGCGCTTTCAGAGCCTGAGTACGCCCGGCAAAATCCTCTCGCTATCCTGGTGGGAAGATGAAGCATCGGTGGCCAACTGGCAGCAAAATGAGCGGCATCTGGCTGCCCAGCGCGAAGGCAAAGCATCGATTTTTTCATACTACAGAATACGCGTCGCCCGCGTGTTCCGGGATTACGCATCGGATCGGGGAGCACAGTCAGATGTATGACATTCACGTGATTCTCAGCAACACGCCGGGCTCGCTTGGCGCAATGGGTTTGGCGCTGGGTAACAACGGCGTGGGGCTCGAAGGCGGTGGCGTATTCACCACGCCTGATGCCGGACATGCGCATTTTCTGGTGGAAGACGCTGAGAAAGCCCGCAGGGTACTGACCGAGGCCGGCTTTGCCGTCAGCAGTGTATGCCGTCCTCTGATCAGAAAGTTACCTCAGGAACGACCAGGGGAACTGGGCGACATCGCAGACACCCTTGCCCGCAATGGCATTAATATTCTGGTACAGTACAGCGACCACCGTAACCGGCTCATTCTCATTACCGATGATGACACCCGGGCAGCGGAAGTGACCAAAAAATGGGCCATACTTTCTGAATGAATCTCCTGAAAACGCAGCAAGACAGTGAGCCAGAGGAGGCGCTGGAAACCGCTATGGCGATGGTGGCCTCCGCCCTCTCTGACCCCTCAAGGGTCAGTATTCTGTGCGCGCTGATGGATGGGCGCGCATGGACGGCAACCGAACTCAGTACGGTTGCCGAGGTGTCTGCCTCCACCACCAGCGGGCATCTTGCCCGACTGCTCAGCAACGGGCTGGTGGTGTGTCTCGCGCAGGGGCGTCACCGCTATTACCGCCTGGCGGGCGCGCATATCGCCGCGCTGCTGGAAAACCTGATGGGCGTCTCTATGCAAGCGCATAAGACGCTTCTCCCCAGCACGCCAGTTAATCTTCGTTACGCTCGCACCTGCTACGACCATTTGGCGGGCGAGTTGGCGGTGAATATTTATGAGTATATGCTGCGGGAAAAATGGCTGGTGGCCGATGGACTGGCCTTGACATCAGCCGGTAAAGCCCAGCTTGAACGCCTTGGCGCAGTACTGAACACCCGCCCGCGACGTAAGCCTTGCTGTCCCTGTCTTGACTGGAGCGAAAGACGTTTTCATCTGGGAGGTGACGCCGGTTCGTCGCTGATGGCACTGTTTGAGCAGAAGGGATGGATAACCCGCACGCCGGGATATCGGGAAGTGCAAGTGACGGATAGCGGCAGAGCGGCGCTGTCCCGGCTGTTTAATCTGAAGGTGAGCGGATAGCCTGAGTTTAGGCTACATCACATTCTCGCCGAACGGCGCCGGTTTAAGCCGGTCGGGCCATCAGTAAGCCCCCTGGCGTTCAATCCATACCCACTTGCGATCTCGCGGTAAACTGAGCTATCCCTGTCACGAGGCGCATGGCTTTGATGGACATTGTGTTGCGGGAAATCGGCCATGGCACCGCACAGCGAGCGTCCGGCAAAATAACGGCCTGAATGCGATAAAAAGCGGGAGCCCATAGGCTACCCTTTTACTTAATCCACCAAGGGGATTACATGTTCGCGATAATCGCGTCGCCAAACTCGCTACATTTCAGCAGTTTAGCGCCTTCCATCAGACGTTCGAAGTCATAGGTCACGGTCTTGGCGGCGATAGCGCCTTCCATGCCTTTGACGATCAGGTCTGCGGTTTCGAACCACTGCATGTGGCGCAGCAGTACATAACAAAAGAACCATTAATCTATTGAATAATATAACTTTACTACCTTTTTACTTAACAATGTATACCCTAACTCAACAAGATTAACTTACTGAATATCCGAAATATCTTGTTTGTTTTGGGGAAATGTTTATCGTGGATGAATATTGAACTAAAGCTAAAATCTCCCCAAAAAATATGAATTGGAGGGTTTATTTTGAAAGCAAATGCAAATTCTATCCAGGATTATCTCCTCGCAACTCTTGAGAATGCTCAAGATCATTTCACTACCCCTCCCCAATTGATGTATATGGTTTACAATATGGATGAAATATTTCAGAATGAGATCCTATCTAAGGAATTAGAAATGCACTCGGCTGCTGGTTTTCTTGCTTTAAACTCCTATGTAATGTTATTAGCCGCGGTACGATAAGCCTTATCTGGCCATATAGTCTCTGTTTTCCCTATATTACGTACAGCTCTTGAATTTTCTTGTTATGCTTTCCTAATAGCTAATGATAATAGTAAGGGTCTGATTTGGTTGAATAGGCATAAGTCTCAATCCATGTTAGATAAATGCCGTAATACTTTTAGTGTAAACAAGGCAGTTAATGGATTAAAAGATAAGTCATCTGAGATGGCTGAATATGTTAAAGCCCACTATAATGCCTGTATCGATTTCGGTGCCCACCCAAACGAGAAATCCATATTTAACCATTTAACAAAAATTGATTCGCCCAATGATATGTTCGATGCATGGGAACTTACTGGTGTTTATGGCCTAATAGTTGGTATGTAAACCATACCCTACTTGCTTGCGTTGAGGTAGGCCAGGCAATTGCATTTCTTATCGCAGCTTCTTCCGAGAACCATCCGTTACTCAATGAACGACTAGATGTTTTTCAAAATTGGATGGCTGAAAAAAACAGAATGGCTGAAGAAATAAATGGCGAGCCCATTGATTACACAGGTCCTATGTACTCTTCAGTTGTGCCACCAACTACCCAAGATCATTAGATTTAAGGTGTTAGCAAAGCATTTCAACTATGTCATTGTAAACATACCCCCTAATGTTACCTGCTATTATGGGTGTCGGAGGTCGGAGGTTAAATCCCTCTAGTTCCGACCAATAAACCCAGAAAAAACCAGCATGTTAAAGGCTGGTTTTTCTGCCTACTCATTTTAGCTTTACCCCGCAGGCACATCTCGTCGTAAATATTACGCATTCGCTTATTTCCGATTTTCCGCACTGCGCGGACATGTAAAGCTTCGATCTCAACTGAGGTGGACCGATTTTACAATTAGCATTTTCGCGCGAATAGTTGAATTTATTCTTCTTCTGGATGTTCGGTATTTTCCCATGCTGCACCTTCAGGCCAAGCATGTACTCCACGGAGCGATTGAGAATTGAAGATTAACTGGGTGACATCTTTTCTGGAATAATGCCCGACTGGATCTGCAGAAATTTTGGCCATGTCACTCAACGCCAAATCAACATCAGCGAACAGTAATCCTTCTTCATTTTCACCCAGCGGAGTGCCCAATTGAGAACCATCTGGCCCGAATATACGCGCCCAGCCGCCTCCTGCTTTCAATAGCTGTTGGCGTTCTTCGGTATCACACATCAAATCTATCATATCCTGACTGACAATCGCGCAAGGCGCAATGACATAGCACTGACCTTCAACCGCATAGGTTCTTGATATCGCAATATTGACCTCACCGCTAACCGCATGAGCGATATCTTTGTAGAGTGAAAAACTCGGCCAGGCGCCAATGTGTAACTGTTCATGTTGGCTGTACATGGCATATTTTGCCAGGGGCTGTAAATGCTCCCAGCAACATAAAGCACCGACTTTTCCCAGAGACGTATTATGTACAGCAATATCGCTACCATCACCCTCGCCAAACACAGTACGCTCCATCATGGAAGGCTTTAGCTTCCGACGCGTAGCGATGGTTTTTCCCTCATCGGTAATAATGGCCTGTGAAATATACAGGCTACCAGCATCCCTTTCGGTAAAACCCATGATCACATGAATTTGATATTCCGCAGCGGCGCGCTCAAGACGTTGATATTGTTCGCTGCCAATAACCAATGCATGCTGACGATATTTAGCGAGAAATGGCATTGCCCACGCGGTTGCCCCTAACCAGACAAACCATGGATAACCCGGCAAGAAATTTTCCGGAAAGGCGATGAGTTTTGCACCGGCCTGCGCGGCCTGCGCAATCAGGCGAATTGACTTTTCAATACTAGCATCAAGATCCATAAAAATCGGTGCGGCCTGCACCGCAGCCACAGTATATCTGGTTACTACTTCAGCCATAAATCACCTCAATCTCTTTTAGATGTTTAACTTATCATCGGATATATTGTTTACTATTGCTGCGCCGCGTTTACTGTATAAATTGATTCTGTTTCCCAACTAAATGGATAATCACCTGGCAATTACCAGAACCAAGGCGATACTAAAAACAGACAACAGAGTAGAGATTAAAACGACCTCAGACGACGTTTTTTTTCCCCGCTGATAATAGTCTGCTAGCATGAAAGGCCCGGTGCCGGTTGGTAATGCAGCCAGTAGTACTGCTGTTTGAGCAACCAACGGGTCTAACCCAAACAATTTGTAGGCAAGAAACCAAGCTAACATAGGCTGCAATATTAGTTTGCAGCCAATAAGAAATCTCGAAATTGTGGGCTGTGGTTCTGAGGATTTTTGCCTAACGGCTAAACACAAGCCCAGAGTAATGAGTGCGCAGGGAGAGGCAGCGGCACTAAGCATATTAAGAAAGTTTTTGATAGGTTCTGGAACTGTGATGGCAAACAAGGAAAATGGAATTGCAGCCATGGGGGCAATCAACAATGGGTTTCGGATCAAGGATTTCGTAACTTTGGTAAACATACTTCCCGAAGTCTGGCCCACGTTTTGGCCGATTTCTATAAGAATAATCGCTATAGCGAAAAATACGCATATTGTCATAACGGCAGCAATTGTGGTGGGCAGTAAGGACTGAGGCCCCAGAATCAACAGTGCCATGGGAAATCCCATGAATCCCACGTTGGGATAACTCGCGTTCAATCCTTCAATCACAGCATCAGTCAGGTTCTGGCCGTTTTTAAATACTGAAATGCTAACGACCAGAGCCATGGTGATCAATCCAGTAAGACCAAATACAGCAATGAAGTCCAGTTGCCAAAGTTCTGACCACTTTGCCTTAGCCACAATATCGAAGAGCATGGCTGGCATCGCTAGCCAGATGACGAAACGGTTAAGTTCACCACCTGCATTAGGCCCAAGGATCTGCGTTTTTCCAGCGCTCCACCCTGCTAAAATCAAACCGAAAATTGGCACTATCGCCAGTAATGAAGACAACACGGACGAAATCATTTGATTTCCTACCCCAGGAACGATGTAAATGTGGGATTCTCTATTAAATGAATTACCTTTGCTGTTCCACATTTCCCCACGATTATGACTTATTGTCCTGATGCCCGATCAGACAGGCTTTTTAAGCCTGTCTGAAAAGAGGACATTAACGACTGACCGGGCTATCACCGAAGGTTTTGGTCGCCATCTCTACCGACTGCGTGAGTGGCAGGTGCGCTGACGAGTCTCCTGCCGCAACCCGGTAATTTCCAGAAGAAATTTTCCAACCACCATCGGGTACGGAGTAATTCGCTAACAAACGCGGATCCACTTGGATACTCACCCGTTGTGACTCACCCGGCTGCAATGCGACTTTCTGCCAACCCAACAGACGTGCCATTTGTTTACCATTAACCGCAGTAAGATAAACTTGAGGAACGGCTTTACCCGCTATTCTTCCTGCGTTGGTCACAGCGACACTGACCACTAACGGCTCATGTTGTTCAATGCGAAGATCACGGTAGGTAAATTGGGTGTAAGAGAGCCCAAATCCGAACGGGAACAAAGGTGACTCTTTCTGACGAGTGAACCATTTATAGCCAACGTCCGCACCTTCACGGTTATAGTCCACATCGACTTTAGCCGCATCCGTGCCAAATCCAGCGATCTCCTGACGAGGCAATTGCTGCAGGCTTTTCGGGAAGGTAATAGGTAAATGACCTGAAGGATTCACCTCTCCCGTTAGCACCCGGGCGATAGCTTCCCCGCCGGCAGAACCGGGATACCAGGCTTCCAGCACCGCAGCCGTTTTATCCAACCAGGGCATCAGAACCGGGCCTCCTGTTTCTAACACCACCACGGTGTGTGGATTGACATGAGCAACGCTGTCTATAAGTGCATCCTGGCCTTCTGGCAGACTCAGATCATAGGCGTCATAGCTTTCCATCATCCACTGTGTGGCAAACACGATAACCACATCAGCATCACGGGCGAGTGCAGCTGCTTCCGCCGGGTTGCGTCCGTCATTGAAGGTTATTTTGCTGTCTGGAAGTGCCTTTTTGAGCGCGTCAAGAGGAGACGATTTCAAATAAACCTGATTGCGTAATTCGGCCATCATGCCCCCCCCGCCGGTATGAATAGAGAGTGCCGGGCCCCCGACCGGAATAACCTGTGCAGACCCCGCACCTGAAATTACCCCGGCATCAGCATGTCCCCCTATCACCAGAATATGACGAGGGATATGGTTTAACGGCAGGACATTTCGCTCATTACGCAGCAGTACCATGCCCTCTTCTGCCGCATGACGTACCTGTTGCTTATGAGATTCATAATCAACAAGCGACTTTATCGGCGGATGTTCAAATAACCCTACGTCGAACATAGAGCGAAGAATGCGCCGGTTCATATCATCCAGCCGCACTCGATACTGTTCAGTGGTCTGAGCTTTATCCCGTAGCAACTTGTCAAAAAAGACATTTCCGAACAACAGATTGTCAACCTGGCTCCCCATCTCAATATCTAAGCCGGTTAACGCAGCAGCGGTGTCATGTACTGCTCCCCAGTCTGACATCACAAATCCTCTATATCCCCATTTATCTTTAAGGGTCTTCTGCAATAAGTCTGGATTTTCACAGGCGTATATTCCGTTCACCCGATTATATCCACACATCACCGCGCCAGGCTGACCTTGTTCGATGGCAATCTGAAACGCCAAAAGGTCGCTTTCGTGCATGGCCGGCTCAGAGATATTTGCAATCATGCCGAAGCGAGCTGACTCCTGATCGTTCATCGCAAAGTGCTTAATCGTAGACATCACGTGCTGGCTCTGAATCCCTTTGATACTCTGCCCAACCATGATACCGGCCAGCAAAGGATCTTCGCCGTAATATTCAAAATTCCTGCCATTGCGTGGATCGCGCGCCAGATTGATACCACCTGCTAGCAGAACATTGAAACCTTTCCTCCATGCCTCATCGCCGATTAATTGCCCGTCCTTGTAGTTAAGTACCGGATCCCAGCTTGCTGCGCTGGAAAGACCGGCGGGCAGCGCCGTGGCACCATCACCAGGACGAACATTCGCCGGGTTGGCTACGCCGAGGCTAGCGTCGGTTACCTGCCATGCAGGAATGCCATATTTTTTTTCCTCGGGGACATAACCTGCAGAGCCGATCGCACCAGCCGGAACGCTAATACCGAAAACAGGCATCGCCATTTCACTGTGTACCCGACGAATCTTTTCATCCAACGTCATTGCCTGCGTCAACGCAGATGCGCGCTGATCGGGGCTGAGTGTCTCGTCCTGCCATGCTGGTAGGGTCGCGGCATGGGAAACGGAGCTGGCGAGAGCAATGCTCATCCCCAGGGCAACATTTTTCATGGTTAACATGCTTTTTCTCTCCCTATTAAAAAGTGATACTGCTGCGCAGGCCTACGACCCAGGCGTCAGGTACATTTTTGACACCGCCTGGTGAATGGTAATATTGCAAATTAGGTTGGAAGGAGATCCAATCTGTAGCCTGCCAGCGATAGAATATTTCAGTCGTCAGTGATCCACTCCCAGGGGGAATATAGGCAGGATTGTCATAATCGCTGATACCCGACAATGAATTGGCTATAGCGCGATTTTTTGACCATCGGCTGTTAATTTTCACCCATGTAGAGGCCAGACCGATCAAATCATCAGGACGGCTTTCGAATGGACCACGATAGTACAATCCACCACCATAAGCGTATTGCAAGACGGTGGTCGATTTATCATTTAGCACGCCATTGGCAAACAGGGTCAGACCTTGTGGTTGATCGCCACTGTGGCCGGTAACCTGTTGCTCAAACCGGGCCCAGGCTGAAAGCTTATTATTATGCTGCTTATATCCTTTATCAGGATTGAGCGCTTCGGCACCGCCACTGGCACCTTCATAAACGTCATATCCGTTGACATTTGAATAAGCCACACCAATAAAATAATTTCCGGCTAAATTATTGCTTCCCCAGCGGGGAGTCCAGCCGATGAGCGTAGGATATATTTCCCCCGTTCCACCTTTAAAGCTAAGTGACTGGGCTCTGGCATTCGTATTATCACTCGGGTTCTTTTGGTATACGCCAGTTCTGATATACAGATCCGGTGTGATATTCCATGTCGTTACAGCACTCCATGATGCTACTGGCCAGCCATACCAGATACTGCTAATTCCTGGCACTGTGCCGCAGTTCATTAATGATTGAAACTCACAAGATGTGGAAAAGAAATCTTCAGCGGGTGACATTTTTCCGACTCTGAGACTAAAATTTTGTCCCAGAATATTTGCTCGTTGAAGATACGTCAGTCGTGCTAATCGGGTTACCGAACCCCCTCCCCAGATTTCTTGTGACTGCTCAGTCAACGTACCTCGCGGATCGTTTAGTCTATTGTTGTTTAATAGATTTTTATTATTTCGGTTGCTAATCGCTACACTGAATACGCCATTCACATTGTCCGTTTTATTGAGATCATAGTTTAATATTGCTACAGTTTGATCAGAGTAGTCCACAGTAGAGTGGCTGTTATAGCCACCACCGATATTAGATGCAGCTTCATTGCTATAATTTAAGAAAAAATCCATTCCATTTTCTGATAATTCATTCCTGTATCCACCCCAGTCACCTAACAACCAGGGTGAATTAAAATCAAATGCATCAGCCGCCATTGAGCTTGCCGAATAAAAAATTGATGCGATACATACTGCTGAAACAAAATGCCTATTGCTTTTTATTTTCATGCCATCTTCACCCTTCCCATCATTAAATTTATTTTTTATTAGTAAATTTAAATCATTGTGATTTAGAACGAAGACATTATTCCAATAGCCAACAACTCGGCAATAATCTGATTTACTGCAAAACTTGCTTCATTTTACTGGTTGCATTGTTGCACTATAAGGATGCATGCATTGCAACCAGATAGTGCAAGTTAGGACAACAGAGTTGAGTGAACATCAAGATTTTGCTTCTGTTTATCGAATTTTTTGTCTTATGTTCCTTTAAGCCCTTTCCATCATAATTCCAGTACGATTCTTGCATAATGCTTTAGGTGAAATTAAGAAACGGAGTAGAAATGCATCAGTACATAACCACCCAGGCACTACCACTCAATCAGCGTTTTGATTTCTGGCGGCAGACGATCTGTGACAAATTCGTTTCTCTAGATGTAGGGATCGACAAAATGGCGGTGGATGGTGGTCTGTTAGCAGAATTAGATCATTTACGGGTAGCTGAAATTGATGTGATGAAACTGGATGCTTGTAAGCAGAATGTTACCCGTAGCAATAGACAGATCCGCAACGATGATCGTGATGAGGAGTATTTTCTATTCAGCCTCCAATTGCAGGGCTGCGGTTATCTGGAGCAAAATGAGCGAATTGTTCGCATACAGCCGGGAAATTTCGTTCTATTGGATACAACCAAACCCTACTGTTTTGGTTTCGAAAATCATTTTAAGAAATTAGTACTGCGCATTCCACGCGTTCAATTGAAACACCATTTAACTTCTCCAGAACAGCTGTGTGCTTGTGCAGTACCAAGCAGTAATACAATGAATATAATTCTGACCCAGTTTCTCACTTCAATTGGAGAAAAGCTGGAAGAAATACCATCTGCTGCGCATTTATCAATATCAAATGCAATTCTTGATATGGTTGCAGGTTCTCTGCAAACTCTTCCTCAGTATAGTGAAATACAGCTAAGCAATATCAAATCCTACCATCTCAAACGTATCAAACAGCATATCAAAACTCATGTGGCTGATTCAGCACTATCCGTGTCTAAAATCGCTACTGAACTTGATATGTCCATTAGTTCTTTATACCGGGTTTTTGAATCTGAACCTATGTCTCTGGTTCAGTACATTTGGTACCAACGTCTTGAGCTTTGTCACCGCGATTTGAGTAACATTGCTTTACGTGATAGAAGCATTGCTCAAATTGCCTTTGACTGGGGTTTTATCAATTGTGCCCATTTCAGTCGTGCATTTAAAAAACAGTATGGGTGCTCGCCAAAAAACTTTCGCGATCGTATGTTTCCACGCTGAGAAAAAATAATGTAATGGTTAAATCGCCACGGATAATCTAGACACGTCGGAGCCGTTGTGGACTGACCTCACAGCAGTAGACAAATTCTGTCCTCTCGTCGAGGCCTGCTCAAGGTCCTACGGACTGGCGCCTCCCAAGTGACTGTGAAGCCTGGCCAGGTTGTAAAACACTACCTTGTCACTCCTGGCCAACGCCTGAAGGAAATCCTCTTCAAGTTAAAGGCCGCCGGCGACATGCTCAGCTCCTAATCATCATCGTGCATCAGTGTCAGCCAAGGCCCTGCCCGAACCGGAAACTGACCCTGGCCCAAATTCAGTGCAGTGCTAAATCAGAGATCTTCGTCTTTCCGGAGACTTCGGATGAATTCAGCCGGAGTCATGTCATTTAATGATGAATGCGTTCTCTCATGATTATATTCCCTGCGCCAGTTGTCGAGTTTGTCCTGCGCATCTTCCAGCGAGAGAAACCAGTGAATGTTCAGGCATTCATCCCGCAGACTGCCGTTAAATGATTCAATAAACGGGTTATCCGTTGGTTTTCCGGGGCGGGAGAAGTCCATTGTGACACCGTGCTCATACGCCCATTTATCCAGACTTTTCGAAATAAACTCGCTGCCATTATCTGTCTGAATACGTACCGGCAGGCGCTTGCCCAGCACCTGCAACCTTTCCATCACACCGACCACATCCTCACCTTTCAGCGACTTTCCGGCATGGATCGCCACACACTCCCGACTAAAATTATCCACTACAGTCAGCGCCCGGAAACGTCGTCCGTTAAACAGGTTATCCGACACGAAATCCATACTCCAGCACTGATCGACACCGGTCAGGACCGGACGTTGCTGACGATGTGCTGCACTGGCATGCCTGCGGGGGCGCTTTCTGCGCAGGTTGAGGCCTTCCAGACAGTAAATCCGGTGTGTTTTCTTGTGGTTAACAGGCCAGCCTTCCCGCCGCAACTGAATATGAATACGCGGGTAACCGTAGCGGATCCGGGTTTCCGCTATTTCCCGGATACGCAGGGTTATCGCCCGATCATCCCGCCGGCTCTGCCAGTGGTAAACGGTTCTGCTCTGCATCAGCAGTCCGCATCCCCGCCGGACACTGATACGGTAAGCCTCCCGCAGAAAATGCACCGCCTGACGCTTCTGAGCCGGCCTCAGAACTTTTGTTTCAGTACCTCCTGCAGCATTTCCTTGTCCAGACTCAGGTCAGCCACCAGTTTCTTCAGCCGCTGATTCTCTTCCTCAAGCTGGCGCAGGCGGCGCAGCTCTGTCACGCCCATGCCGCCAAACTTTTTCTTCCAGTTGTAAAATGTGGCTTCAGAGATGCCCATCTTTCTGCAGACTTCCTCCACCCGAGTGCCGGTTTCGGCCTGTTTCAGCGCAAATGCTATCTGTTCTTCGGTATAGCGGGTCTTTTTCATGGCGATGTGCCTCTCTGTGAGATGGAAGAAAGACCGGAGACTTCAGTTTAGCCTGACACTGTTTTCAGGGAGGAGATCAACTGCAGCAAAGAGTGAGTCATGAGGGATAAAAAAGCAGCGTGATTTTTAATTAGTTGTGGAGAGGAATTTTGGAAAAGATTTTCCAGACGCCAAAAAAGCGGGAGCCCATCGGCTCCCGCTTTTACTTAATCCACCAAGGGGATTACATGTTCGCGATGATCGCGTCACCAAACTCTGAACATTTCAGCAGTTTAGCGCCTTCCATCAGACGTTCGAAGTCATAGGTTACGGTCTTGGCGGCGATAGCGCCTTCCATGCCTTTGACGATCAGGTCTGCGGCTTCGAACCACTGCATGTGGCGCAGCAGTAGTTAACTAATAACGTCATTACTTATTGATTAAAAAAGGAAAATAGGTGTTTTTGATGCGTGGTTAATGTTTTTAGTCTAATCTCTAACCTATTGAAATTCATTAGTATATTTTTAGTTTTGATAACCAGCTTTGAGTCTTTCAGCTCATCTGGATAGTGAATTATTAGCCAATAATACTCACTCCCTGTGAGTCGGGTTAAATATTTCCGGTGTTATAACTCATCATTTGAAAAGAAAATAAAAAAGCCTCGAAATCCGAGGCTTGCATTGGAACCAGCAGCACCATTATATTATTTAATTACTACCTACCATGTAATGATTGCTCTTTTCCATACCATCTTCCCTTTTTTTTCTTCTTTTATATACAGAATTCTTTTCATAATGAAATATAAAATAAGCGAAAACGCAATGATAGCAATATACGTCCCGATACCGAAAGATACCAGAAACATAACCAAGATCCCAAAGAATGCTACCAGTAAAGATGTGCAGATAGATATCAAATTAATTGTCTTGCGTGCGTCTCTTGATACATAACCTTTAATCTTAAAGGCATGGCAACTGTGGCAGCGGTCCTCATTAATTAAATTTGCACCACAAAATGGACATTTATCATCTTTTGTTGTCATTTATTTTAAATCTCAATATAATAGTAATCACTCATCCACAACCTTCCCTGGCAAGCGCAATCAACAACAGAATGTACTTTATTTTTTTGTTCTATTGTCTCAACTCCCTCAACAATCACGAAATTGCAGTATGATTTTACTTTATTTATTACGTTAAAGAATTCGCTCTCACTCTGTATTTCCCAGAAATAATCTTTATCAATTTTTATACATTCAAAATTAAACATATCTATAATTGTTAAGCTTGTTAAGCCGCTCCCAAAATCATCCAGCCATACTGGACACAATTTTGAAAGACACTTTAAGTCAACCATAGAGCATTTAGTATTGAATTCATGAAAATGCTCGTTAATCTCAAAAGCAATGTTTTTTTGGTTTTTTAAGTAATCACCAATATATTTATCGTTCAAAATACAATCGCTAATAAGACTATCAACATTCAACGAAACTGGCTTGGACTTCAATTTTGATGTATCAAGTCTTTCAATTGTCAATATCTGTTTCTTAAACACATCGATTTTTTCTTTATCGCTTAATGAAGTGAAACAAAAACCAACTTCATTAGCAAGATAATCATTGCAATGCTTTTTTTTAACATTTTTCGTGAGAATTTCCCAAGAATGAATAGAACCATCTTTTTTAAAAGATGGTTCTAAAACAAATCTACAGAAATCTATTTCCACACTGTTCTTTATCATTAAAAAAACACCGGAACTAGGAATAATCCTAATCGTGTCATAATTAATAATGAAAGAGAAATAGTTTAAAATGATCGATAACGATCGAACAATAGGCGAAACCTATCATATTTCATAAATTGATCGATTATTCAAATCAAATGACTCAAAAGGGAAAAGCAATTAACACGAGACCGTCATTAATTATAATAAAATCATACAGTTAAGTGGTGCCACTAATTTGGTGGCAGGTATCAAACGTTAGTTGAGATGGTGTCTGTGGTTCCGAATAAATTTATCCGTATTGGTAATGCCGATCATAAACTATCTTTAAAATTTATAAGCATAAACTCATGAGAAAAGAAATCATATCATCTTCAATTATTCGGCATGCAATATCCATTCTTCCCGTTACGTTTAACTTCATATAGCATTTCATCAGCCTCTTTGATCCACTCGATGATTGATTCTTTATTTTCTGCGCAAGAAATACCAATACTGACAGTACAGTAAATATCTTTGTGAGAAGGTAATGAAAGATCTTTAATTTTTTTCTGAATTATATGAACCATAGCTATAACAAGCTTATTATTACTATTGTTAACAATAATAGCCAACTCATCGCCACCAAATCTTGCTGGTACGTCCTTCTCGCCAGCGCAGTCTCGTAATATTGATGATATACGAGATAACACCGCATCACCTACTTCATGCCCATAGGTATCATTAATTTTTTTAAAATTATCAACATCAATGAGCATAAGATAAGAATGCGTTCTCTTTTTACGTGTCGCACGAAAAGCACTTTCCATTTTCTGCTCAAAAAAACGGCGATTTGGCAGATCTAAGCCAGGATCCATCAGAGCCTGTTTTTCCAGTAACTCCCTTCTTTTCCTCAACTTTATAGATAAGTGCCTTGAAACAATACTCAGTAATATGGGATAACAGGTCGCCAAGGGTAAAGAAAGCAATACCGTTCGGGTACTGAATTCTATCGTATATCTGAAATCATTTACTAACCAAACTGTCAGGAAACTAATCATCATCCACATTAATGCTGGTTTTAAAATTTTCCATCCACCAGCAGCATAGCGATCAGCTATTTGAACTGAGATTATGAATAATGATGGAATTGGACTAACTTGCATTACGGCTATCCAGATTCCAGCCCAGAATGAATCAAGTATCATATTCTTCTTTTCAGTACTCAGCATATCCTTCGACATCATGCTTGCAAGATAAGCAACCGATGGCCAGATGAGTGCATTCAGAATTAACAAGGCTGTTGTTATTTTTTGATGTGACTGTTCCTGGAGGACTGAATATATAGGAATAAAGCAAAGAACGACACCAATCTGACGTAAAAAATATACTCGCTTAATGAACGATGTATTTCTATCAGATATGTACTTCTCATCCGGGAAATTTGTCAACATAGAAAGCCTATTATAAATCACTAAGAACTGCCATCACGTCAACCCACTAAATAACAAGATAAAACCTTCCTGCATTACAAAGTTATAACACGAATGTGAAAATTACAAGATTGCACTTCAATTAATGATAAACGTCTCAATAATAACATTTGGCATCCATTTTTTTGAACCTATTCTCACGATTTATATCTGATGCACAGCAATATTTTAGGGCTATATCCTTAAAAATTAATTCCCAGCAGAATTTAGCACTACTTCATTATTAATTTTGGTAGGTTATTAAAAAATAACACAACATCTGACCAGTAAAACTTTACTTGAACTTACTTATCGTTTACTGCAAATTATTCTGTGATGTACACAGCAATTAATGTCGTTTCAGTTGCCCCCGGCAAGTGCCTCCGGGGGATTTTTTATGCTCCTCAACTTTCTAGTGCGTCAACTCGCCTAATCAAATCCTGTACCACGGTCACCAAATCGGCAATGATTGCCGTGTAATCCACATTCATCACTCTGAATTTTTCACCATCGATCTCCTGCTCGATGCCGAGGAAGGTATACAAGTCGTCAACTTTTTCAGCCTGCTGGGCGATAAAGCCACGCCTCCGGCGCGTTTCGCCTTTCATATTGAACTCGCATACTCCCAGCGAGTTAATGCGCCTGCAGGCCCCTTCTTGAGGCTCCATGAACGCATCTTTCAGCCGGACATCTGAGCCGGTGGTCAGGACGTCACCCTTACCGGTGGAGATCGTGCCGCCAGCCCGGAAAATCCATGCATCGGTTCGCCCGAATCCGTCAGCGTACAGAACAAGTCGGTGTTCGGTGCCTACCTGCTCCTCCATGTACATTTGGACGTAAGCGCCATCCACGTCACCATACGCTCCTCGCCCTGCCATCAATGAGCGTACCGGATTGGAGGTCAGTTGCGTTCCGATGGCTGGGTTGGCTGGCATGGTCGATGATGCTGTGATCCTCCCGTCCGTTACCCAAAAACTTTGTACCTGCGCGTTCAGGCGGTTCTGCCTGTCGTGGATAAGGCGAGCGGTATAATCCGCACTGCTGCCGTTGTAGTGGAAGTCAATGTAAGGCGTGCTCATTGACAGCTCGATCGCCTGCGTCAGAACCTTCCCCTTTGACGTGTTATCGATGTTGCCGCCAGCTGATAACCCACCGGGCAAAGTCGTCTGGTTATCGGTCCCAATAACGAGGATGTCATCAAAGGTATCTGACGGTGACACAGTGGTCGCTCTTGAACGCTGAACTCTGAACGGTGTTCCCGAGCCAACGGCAATTGTCCCGCCTTGCCCCTGTTTTTTGAGCAGAGCCAGATCTGAGTTCTTACCGAGAATAAAACCGGCATTATCGCTGGTTATAACCTGCGAGCCGTCGAGTTTGTTTCCTCCGGTGAGTTTTGCCAGCGCGTTAAGATCCGATGCCTTCGCCATCCCGCCTATCGCCGGCACGGTTACCTGCTTTCCTGTGATCGGGTCAGTCAGGGTGATATTGCCGCTGCCGGTCAGGGCCATCGACCAGCCCTCCACCACACTACGCCAGAATGCAAATGCGCTGGCCAGCTGGTTAGCAAACGACGAGGTACTGGCGGTTTCAGCGGTAATAATGCCGTAACTGGCGCCGGAAAATGCGGTGGTGATATTCCGGGTCAGCGTCAGCTGCGTGTCACTGTCCACGGATTTGATCGCATACAGGTCAGCACTACCGCTGCGGTAGACCACCAGAATCGACCCCGGCTGTATCCCCAGCGCCACCTGTGCCCACTTTGTTGTCGCTCCTGTCACCCGCGCCTGAGATGCTGCGCCCGTGACGGTGCCGACTTCATACATCGCCATAATAAAGTTCCTCCTGGATGGTTATCCCTGGAAAAAGAAAAGGCCCCTTGCGGGGCCTCTGTTAGCTGAATGAGTTGCTGTTTGTACGGAACGCCGTGGCGGTGATGTTCTGGATCGAGCAGCTATAGTCAATCGAAGCATCGTTGCCGCGCGCCTTGATAAAGAAGCTGACATTGTTGTTATCAGCCAGCAGATCAGCAGCGAAGCGGAATTCCTGAGTGAAGTCACCAGACTGGAAACCGCCGGCGTTGGCAAAGAAGCGACGTGTTACTTCCTGCCCGCCAATGTTGAACGTGATATCAACGGAATACGACTGCTGAACATTGCCCGCGCCAGTGAGCTGGTAAACCAGTGTGCACGACAGAACAATCGTCATCCCATATCCACGGTTCTGGTATGCCCCGTTACGCTGAACAGTCTGGTTGCGGCGGAAAGCCATATCATCGTAGCGGCGAGCTACTGCGATATCACCGATAAATGACTGAGCTTCCAGGGTGCCTTTGAACTTGCCGCTTGCCGCCTCAATGTGACCACGGAAGATCCCATTGTTGAACTGCGCCCCACCATCCTTGTTGATGCTCCAGCCGCGTGCCCCGTCAACAAAGTCATCCGAGCGGATCTCTTTGCCGATCTTCGCGTTCGTGATGGAACCGTCCGCGATTTTGGTTGAGGTCAGGGAACTGTTTTTGATACGTGCCGTATCGATATACAGTTCATTGCCTTCGGCAATCATCACCGGCACTGCCGTCGCATTGTTACGGTTAAACAGCGAGAAGCGGTCGGCGTAGAGGATCATGTCGCTCGTTTCACCATTGCTGCCCAGCGTAATCCCCGCGCCAACATTCTTCCCGTTAACCGTCTCAACCTTCATCGACCACAGCGAACTCACCGTACCATTCACATCCGCCACGGTTTTGGCGGTGTTCTGAACGGAAGCGCTGAGATCCCCGACACTGGATGTCAGGGTCGTCTGCTGCGTTGCCAGCGCCTCCAGTGCCGTTGCATGCGTCTGCTGGGTACTGGTGATACTGGCCACCGATTTAATCGTGTTGTCCAGCGTCGTCTGGTTTTTGATGTTGGCGGCCGCCTGCGCGTCAATCTGCGACTGAAGCGAGGTATTCAGGCTGACCTGTGTGCTCTGGCTGTCGCTCAGCGTCTTCGCCATGTTATCGACGCGGGAGTTGGCGTTATCCACTTTCGTAGCCAGTGCCGTCTGCTGCTGCGCCTGGGCAGTGATTTTCCCTTCGGCATCCGTTACGCGCGCCGTCAGGCCACTCACGGCGCTCGCCGTCGCGTCAGAGGCATCCTGTGCTGCTTTCGCATCGGTAACATCCGTGATGACCAGATCGTCGATATACAGTGAATAGCCAGGGGTACCGTTGCCGGTGGCGCCACGGGTGGAGATCCAGACCACCGCGCGTGTTCTGCCCGCCCCGTTGTTACTGGCGATACCCGTGAATTTCACCCATTTATCGCGCGCGCCCAGAGATGCTTCGCTGACAGTGACCGCCGCCTGCCAGGCATTTTGCCCGGCAGCATTCTGTGACTGGATACCGACCAGCGTTGTCCACCCGGAGGAGGGCGCCTGATCCGCCGGCATCATGGCCCAGAACTCAAACCGGAACTTCGCGTCCTCACGGACTGACTGCCAGGTGCCAAGCTGTTTATCGCTGTTGCCGCCGTTGTTCTCATCCCGTCTCAACTTCAGGCTCTTATCGCCGGTGAATTTCTGAGACGCCACCACAACGGCGGTGCCGTTCCCGCCCAGCACCTGGCCATCGCTGTAGCTTTCAAACGTACCGTCAACCCACGGATTAGCTCCCTGAGTGCGGATGGTATTGATGGTGCTGGTCAGGGACGTGATGCTCTGCGACTGGCTGGTGATGGTGTTTTCCACCTGGCTGACGCGACCGGTCAGTGAACTCACCGCGGACGTGTCAGCCTTTTTACCCAGCTCAGTATTCATCGTGGTCAGGCTGTTCTGCAGACTGGTGAGCTGCTGCGACTGCGAATCCAGTTTACCCTCGGCAGACGTCATCCGGGTGGTCAGCCCGGTGACAGCGCTTTGCTCTGCTTTCTGACTGACCGCCGCATTTGTGACAGCCAGATCGCCGCTGAGTTTCGTCAGCTGCTGCGCCTGGGTGGTGATAGCCCCTTCCGCAGCGGTGACGCGGGTATTCATCTGAGAGATAGCCCCGGCATTAGCCGCGATATCCTTTTCATCCGTAACATCGAGGACATGGAAATCATCAAAATACATTGCCCCCGCGCTGAGGAAGGTTGTCAGCTGGAAACTGGCCGTCGTGGTCTTCGTGGCTTTCCAGTCAAACGTTACCAGTTGCCAGCCAGAACTAAACGGTCCGTAGTTTGAGCCGACCAGCAGGCCAGTGCTGTCGGCCACACGAAACTTCGTGTTACCCGCATCTTTAATCGTGGTCCCCGGGTCCTGCTTCGCCCATACCCCCATGCGGTAGGTACGGCCCTGCGTGATACTGATTTCCTGTCCGACCAGGTTCGACTGGCCGGCGGACATTTTCAGCGCCTTGTTACCCGAGTGCGGAACCTGTAAATCGGCCACCGTCGCGGTACTGCTCCAGCCGGTAAAGCCCGCCGCGCCGCGCTCAAAACTGCCGTTGACAATGAGGTTGCCCGGCATTTTCCCGCTGGCGTCAATATCCGCTGCCGTCTGGCTCAGGCTGTTACTCAGTTTCGTCAGAGAATCCCCCTGCGCACTGAGTGTTTTGCCCTGCTCCGTGACCTGGTTCTGCAGGGTGTTCATCGCGCTTGCATCCGCTTTTTTGTTCACGTTCGCATTCGTCGTGGCCAGATCGCTGCTGAGTTTTGTCAGCGCGCTGTTAGCTGCCGCGATGTCATTCCCCTGCTGCGTCACCGTGCCCTGCAGCTGCGTCACCGCTGTCGTGTCAGCCTTTTTACTCACCGTATCGTTTGTCGACCGGAGGCTGTTCTCCAGCGAGGTGGTCCGCGTGCCGATGCTGCTGAGCGTATCGCCCTGCTGGCTAACCGTGGTGGTCAGTGAATCCACCGCTTTTGCAGTCGCATCTGCGGTTTTCTGCGCACTGTTCGCCACCGTCACGTTACGCATATGCCAGTCGGCAGCGTACCAGACGGTGCCGAACGGGCTGCTCTGATTAACCTGCAGGAACGGCCGCAGCAAGCTGGTATCGGATGGCACCGTAAAGCGCCAGGTGGTTCGTTTCCACGCGGAGGTGGTCTTAGTGTTGCCCCCGGACGCTTTCGCTCCGATGCCACCGGTGGCGGTAGTAGCCCGACCGATATAGAAGTTAAAGTCAGCACTGCCGGTACCACACGCTACCAGAGCAGACATTTCGAAAACGTCGCCCGGTGTCACGGCGATATTGTTGATTTTTGGCACATGGTCTCGCCCGGCCAGCCGGACGGCATACCTGAACGGGCAGTCAGCCGGCACACCATCGGCGGTGGTCTCCACCACGTCATAACCCATGCGGTCATACGCCGGATCAAATGACGGGTTTGGAATGTAATCATCCCCGGCAGCATTCCCGGCGTTCACCGCCGCCGTCAGGCTGACGATGTTGCTGTTGGCTGCCGTGAGGCCTGCCTCGGTTTTCTCCACTCGTCCGGTTAGCGAGTTCATCGCCGTCTGATCCGCTTTGCTGGCCACGTTCGCGTCTGTCTGCGTCAGCGCATTCCGGAGCTGGGTGATGTTCTGCGAATTGCTGACCACATCGTTGCCAATCTGGCTGACATTCGAGCTGAGCACGCCGGCTGCGTTTGCCAGCGCGGAAACCCCGAGACCGGAGTACATCTCAGCAACCTTGTCTGACAGCTTCAGACCCAGGTTGATATACGCCTGGCCGGTCCACTGATTCACCAGAAACTCAACGGTGTTCCAGCCGGCTTTCAGTTCAAAACTGACGGTATTCCAGCTGGCGTTACCCCAGGCGACCTGAACCCCATTCACAAATATGGCGCCGGTATCATCAAAAACCCTGGCGCCGGGCGCCAGTGTGATGGTGGTATCTGCGGCCACTTTCACCTGGCAGGAATACAGCGCGATCAGATAGCTGCCGGCGGATGTAAAGTCCAGTTTGGCCGCGTCGGCCACCTCATCCACGACCGTTGGCGCCACGGCGCGAACATCGCTGAATGACGGGACTGTCCCGGCGGTAGCCAGCTGCACAGGATAGAGTCGACGGGACCAGCGATTCGGTTGGCCATTGACCAGCTGATTCGACAGGCTGGTGATGCTGTCAGTATTGCTGCGAATATCCTGGCCGTTTTGCTCTACCTGCTGCGTTAAGGCAGTGACCGCAGCCGCTTCGGCTTTCTTCGCCAGCGCGGCATTTGTCGTGCCCAAATCGCTCGTCAGTTTCGTGATGGACTGACCCTGGCTGGTTATCCTGTCACCCTGCTGGGTAACAACAGACTGCAGCCCGCTCAGCGCCTCATTCGTACCAGCCAGGCCCGTTTCCGTCTGGCCAACCCGGTTAGTGAGCGATGTTAACGCGGCGCCCTGCGATGTCAGCGTGGCGCCCTGTTGCTCAACTTTCTGCGTCAGGGACGTCAGCGCGGCCGCATCGGCTTTTTTCCCGAGGCTGGTTTCAAGTCCACCGATACGGCTCGCCTGCGCGTTCTGCTCTGTCGTCAGAGAACTCAGTTCACCAGAAACAGCAGCTTTGTTGTCGTTAAACTGCGTCTGCAGGGACTCTCTGGCCTTAACTTCCGCCGAGATGGCGGTAACGCGCGCGGTTTTTTCCTGGTACAGCAGCCCGGAGGTGACTTTCTCCAGATCGCTCCCATCATAGGAGCCACGCATCTGCGCCGCCAGCGTGCTGCGTGCCTGCGCTTCGGCGGTCAGCGCGTTACTCAGCGTACTGCGCACATCCTGCAGAGCCGCCGTACTGGCGCCGGGTGCTGGCCGGCCAACGGCGATCCAGTCGAATTCGATAAAGTTGCTGGTATCCTGCTGGTTCGTCAGGTCCAGGCGAATACGATCAATGTTCCCTGTCCACGGAATATCACGCACCGTCAGGGTTGCCACCCCATCGGCATATTCCGGCTCAGCAACAATGTATCGCTTCGTGTTATTGAAGTTTTCGCCGGCAGACACCCAGCGGATCTCACCCGCCCAGACGGGTTTGCCGGTTTTACGAAAGCGCAGCATGATGAAACGGTACGCCGCACCATCGACAGCCAGCCCGCCAGGAGAGGTAATGTACGGATCGGTGGCGCTGTCCGCCGGGCGTAACCAGCCATCCTGTGACACACCCGGTACGCCGGCGCTGCCGGTCCAGCCCTCGGTCGTCTGATTGTTGAAATGCCAGATAACCTGCGAGTCGAACTGGATATTAGCGCCGGCAGCGAGGCTGGACATTTCCCGCGCCAGATTTTCATCGGCGGTCTTCATCACCTGAGTCAGGCTCTCGATACTCGCCTCAATCCCCTGCGTTGCCGCCAGCAGTTCATCAGCGGCCTGTGACGCCTTCGCGTTAACATCGGCGATACGATCCGCGGTCTCCTGCTTCACCGCACTGGTCAGCGTGGTGTTGACCTGAGACAGCGACTGCTTCAGGCCATTTTCGGCAGTCTTTATCTGCGCATTCAATGCGGCATCGCCATCGGCCAGCGTTTTGCTGACCCTGGCAATCTCCAGGTCGATGGTGGCGTTGATTTCCGCAGCGGTATCAGTGACTGACTGTCTTACCTGGGTGATGCTGTCGGTCAGCGACTTATTCACAGTTGCGATCTGCTTGTTCGCATCTGCGACGGCGGATTTTGCCTCCTGAACGCCTTTGTTTGCCTGAGCCAGACCAGAATCGAGAGCCTCATTGACCGAGGTGATCTCATCCGTGATGGTTTTATTCACGGTGGAGATCTTCCCGTCAACATCAGCAGTGATGCTTTTCGCCGATGCATCAATATCCTGGCTGACCTGCTTCGCCTGGTCTTCGGCTTCCTTACGCAGAGCTTCAGCGGTCTGCTCCAGTTCCTGCTGCGTATTGCGGATACCTTCCTGCGTTTCGCTAATGGTGCGCTGCGTTTCCTCCCAGGCAGCCGTATCCTTGATCGCGTCGGTCAGGTTTTCGTAGTAGTCATCAAAGTTATCGCTGGCCATCCCCTGGACCCAGCCGGTCCACGGGCTTTCATTGCCAAGACGATCCACAAGGCGCGCCCGGTACCAGAATTCGGCGCCCATACTGAGGCCCATCTGCTGATAGCTTTTCCCCGGATAGGCCACGTCTGATAACGGCATTGGCGCACTGCCGTCCTGATTTTTGCTGTACTGCAGTTCCGTGCGCAGCGTATCCCCGGAGCCGGTCGGGAACTCCCAGCTAACCTGGACCCCATGAACCAGCGAACGGGTTGCCAGCGCCAGCGGTGCCAGCGGCTCGCCGACCTTGCCGGTCAGGGTTTTCTCTTCGGAATACGCCCACCCGCTCGAAATCTCCGCCGCATTGATCGCGCGGACGCGAACCAGGTAACGACCGGCATAAATGCCGCTGACCTCAAACGAGGTGGTCGAGCTGCGCGGTACATTAATCCAGTTCCCGTCGTTACGGCGCCACTGCGCCTCGTAGGCAATAGCACCGTTGACCGCTGACCAGTTAACCTGCATCGTTTCGACGCTGATCCCCTGATTCACGACCGAGCGGGATGTGATGACAATATCGTCAGGAGGTGACTGGTTGCCCGCCGGCAATACGCTAACCGGGCGCTGGTCGATAATAGCGCCGGTATCGATGCGGGGGAATTTATCCGGGTCATGTGCCACGCCGGTGATCGTGAGGGTGGCATCGCTGTTCTCTTTTACCCCTGTAACCCGGTACTGCTGCAGGAAGAGGTCATCAGATTCTACGGCCCAGACGCATTCCCGTTCTGGCGTCTCACTGTACGCCGTTGTGACCGTAATCTGCCGGCGTCCGTTAACGGCCTGGATGGTCCGGCTCTGTGAGATCCCGGATGGCAGGTTTAGCTGGAGGCGGTCGCCAGGTTTGGCATCCACATCACGATCCAGCGTAATCACCCGGCCATTCACCGCGCTGATCCGCCCGCCATTGACCCGTCCGGCCAGCAACTCATCCGCCAGGGCAATGATATAACCGGGTTGAGGAATGCGACCGTCCAGCCCCACATCAAACTCAACGACCCGGTCTTTGTTGTTGGTCAGTATGCCCCACAGCCCCTTACGGTGGGCTTCGCTCTGGCGCGTACAGCCAATCGCGGTCATTTCGAGCTGGTTAAAACTGTAGCGGGAAACCAGTTCCGGGATAAACGCCGGCTCCATTGCATCAGCATAAGCATTATCCGGATCAGACCAGGAAACCAGGGCGTTGGTGTACCGAACCTGGCTGCTGCTGCTCGAATAACGGGGTTTGCCGACAATATTGGCGCGCGTATAGGTAAAATCGACATCACGCGGCATATCAGCCTGCACAACAATCTGCTCACCGTTCCAGCAAGTCATGCCCCGGAAAATGGCGGCAAAGTCTCGCAGCACGGTGTAAGCATCGTTGCGTTCCTGGACGTAGACGTTACAGGTATAGCGCGGCTCCATGCCGTCACCACCGCGCCCGTCAGGAACCAGCTGATCGCAGTACTGTGCAATCTGGTACAGCGTCCATTTCGAAATATTGGCGCTGCTCAGACGATTACCGAGACCAAAACGGTCAGCTGTAACAATGTCGTAATAGATCCAGGCCGGGTTATCCGTCCAGGCCCATTTAAACCCGCCGGTCCAGACGCCGGTATATTCGCGGGTTTCCGGATTGTAGTTATCTGGCACACGAATCACGCGCCCACGCGGCTCACAGGAAATTTGCGGAATGGAGCCATTAAACTGGCTGGAGTCGAACTCGATATAAAGCAGCGCGGTGTTGGGATAACGCAGCTTCGCGTCAATCACTTCGGTATAGCTCTGCAGCGTCATCACGTCGCCAGTTTTGACACTGTTTGCATCCGGAGAGATTTTTCGCAGGCGTAGCGTCCAGGTACTGCCGGCATGGGGCAGATCAATACGATGGCTCCGCTCATAACCGGAGGTGGTTTTACCCGTGACAGCGGTTTCCAGCACCGTCTGCCAGGCGCCACCGTCGGTCTGCAGGTCAATCGCATACTTGACGGTATTGCCCACCACGTCGCCGTCATCTTCCTGTTTCATCAGGGACGGCCATTTCAGGCGGACACGAACGGCAGAAAGCTGGGTATTAGTAAAGGTATGGGTCCAGGCTGTCTTGCTGGAAACTTCCGTTCCCACACTGATTTCATTTTCAGTGCCGGGAATACCCTGAATATAAGTCTGAGCCTGCGTGCCGGGTCGAAATTCCCAGGACACGCCACTGAAGTTTTGCGAACCATCAGCATTTTCAAGCGGGGTGCCATCAAGATAAATATCTTTACCGGTTAAACCACCTGCAAATTCACCCTCACCTAATGCGAGCAGAATTTTGGCTTTCGCAACGGACTGTAAATCATCCGGCTGTTCCGTCGGTGTACGCTGCTTTGAGCCGCCACCCTTGCGCCCTTTAATTATGTTATTTGCCATATTACGCCCATAAAAAAAGCCACCGCAAGGTGGCCTGAATTGGATGGTTTACTGAATAAAACTTATTGCTGGTCTTCTACGTAAATACCGGCAGATATAATGGCGCCGCCAATTCGGCGTTTGCCATAAAGCAAAGGGACCGGGTATCCCTGAGAGGCAGTATTCGTCACGCCCCCAAAGGCGTAGGACGCTTTATTGTCAGCGGATTCTTTTCGTGCCAGGCCAGCTGGCTGTGGAGAAAGCATTTGAACGACGCCGCCGAGCATCATCGCAGCCCCCATTTTATAACCAAATGCTGACACGGGGTTGCCAGGAACAAAGTAAGAGCCGACAGCAGAGGCAACAATAATAACTGCTCCAAGAATTGTTTGAAGCAGTCCCGCCTTTTTACTACCAATTAAAACAGGAACAATTCGGATGACTTCACCACCAACAGGAAATCCTAAATCATCCTTCCCAATATTTTTTTCACCCTTAAATACCGCATAGGTTAGTCCACGCTCTTTGCTGGTAATCATGAATTTTTCGAAGCCTGGTATCGTTGCCGATAATGCCTGCCCTGCTTCATGAACAGTGCTAATTAAACGATAGTGAATTTTCCCAAAAGTTTTACCTAATACTCCAGAAAGTATTATTTTGGTCATTGTTTCTTTCATTTGGCACCTAACAGAAAAAAGCAGCATTTCAAATGCTGCTTTTTATTTAACCTATTTTTGTTTGTCTGCCTTGATTATTAAATCACACTCTTCTTTATTAAGATCGCCACTTTGACCTATACTCCTCTCTATCCTGCAATCACGGGCAAATTTCCTTACGCCCATCCTTGCATATTTATCACCATTGCTTGAAAGGAGTTGATATATAAAGTCATCGTCTGACCTATTATATCGTTGTTGTGCATCCATTAATGCCATCATGAATGCCATGCGTTTTACATAAATATCGACAGTGGCGCTTTCTTTTAATTGCGGATGGCGTGATAAATAATCATCAACTGTTCCCGCAAAAGTTGATGATGCCAGAAGTAATGTGGCTCCGAAGATAGCTTTTTTCATTCCCTATATCCTTTTGCTGTTTCAACAAAAGGTTAACATAGAGAATGATATCGAACGATTTTCATTGTCCTTTCCATCCAGTACCCACCATACGGCACGCGCTTGCTGAGATGGCCATACAGGTGATGCAGCAGCAGGTTCCCTTCCAGCAGAATCCCGGCGTGGTTCCACTTATCCGCCTGCACCTGCATGATTACCATGTCACCCGGTTGCGGTGGACCATCAAACTCACGGAACCCGCATTCATACCAGCAGTCCTGATAAAAATTGTCCGGATACTCCTTTTCCCACCACGGATAATCGACGCGGTAATCGTGCAGCTCGATGCCGTGGGTTTGCCGAAAATAGCTCATCACCAGGCCCCAGCAATCGTAGTGGCCCAGCACGAATGGTCGCTCGAGGAGCGGCAACTCACCACGCGGGTGGATGGTACGGAGATCGCCTTCTGGCCAGCTGATAATATGCCAGGGGAGAAGGGTCGCGTCGCATTGCGCTTTATCCAGTTCGCTCGGCTGGGTGGTGGCATCAGGATGGCTGTGAACAATACCGGTGATCGTTCCCCATTCTTCAACCTCCGCATAATCCTCCGGCGCCAGCACAAAATTATCTTTCGACTCTGTGGCCAGGTTCCGGCAGGGGAAATAACGCTCCGCTCGGCCCCTCTGGGCGACGAGGCCGCAGGCCTCGCGCGGATATTCTGCGGCCGCATGTTCCTGGATGGCCTTAATCGTTTTCTGACGCATATCAGCTCCTGATTAATGAAGTGCCGGGGAACCCGCCAAACGGCAGTTCGCTATTCTCACCATGACGTAATTTGCAGGCCGTGAGCGTTCCGTTGCAGACATCCTGCGACGGGTCATCAACTGGCTGATTGTCCCTGTCAAAATACCGGGTGCCGGCATAGTCGCACCCGTTACCGCTGCGGTATTGATTGCGGATACACCAGGTGCAAATCGCATGCAGCTGGCGAGTGGGGATCATCATCCCCTGCAGGGCAAACGGGCTGGAGAGAGTAAATTCCACCTTCTCATCGTCTTCATAATGCTTTACGTCGATGAAGAAAAGGCGCCGTTTCTCCTGCGTCGGATCAGCTGAGGCATTCCCTTCCGGAAAGTTCTTCGCATCGAGATACTGTTTTTGCGTGTCGTGGATGACAACCCGCGCCAGAGCCAGATCGTCGTAATGAAGACAGAGCGCGGATATCTTTCCGTCGATATTCCCTACCCGCAGCGTTGGCTGCGCGTCGCTGCCAGTGGTGGATGACTCGATCCCTTCGATTTCACATGGCCAAGCTTTATACTCCCGCCCCTGCCACCAGATGCTTTTCGCCGGCAGCTTATCCAGGTCGCCGCCAGCGGCGAGGATTTCGGCTGCAGTATGGGGAACGTTATAGCCGTGGAAATACAAAACCTCATCCAGGCCAAACGCCTGGCCATCGATCTCCAGGAGACGCACCTCATCGCCTGGCTCTAACTTCTGATAATTCGCGTTAAGGCTCATGGTTTAAATGCCTGAATAAAAGTGGCTGAAAGTGAGTAATTTCCGCCGCCCAGCGGCACCGGTTTATATTGTTCGCAGCGGAAAAGCCCCACCTCTTCCAGAGGCGGGGTCCACTGAAACGCGCGGGTGCCGGCATGACGGTCGAAGAACTGCTTAATCGGACGGATATAGTCCTCCGTACCGACAAAACTCAGCTCCCAATCCTGTGATCGGGTGTTAATACCATCGCCGGATACCTGCGTATACCCGTCACCGAACTGCGCCTTCCGGACACGAAAGTTAACGGTCTGCTGGGGATTAACCCGCGGACTCCAGGTGAATATCTCAATAGCCATTAGCGTTGCCCTTTAACTGCATTCCAGACCATCCCGCCAGGGCGCATATCCTGCGCCATCAGCTCCCTGTATTTTTTCTCCACAAACGAGCCGATCTGCTGGCCAAACTGCTCAAAACCAGACGGCGCCTGCGTTGAGGTGTTTCCGCCTTCAATCGTGATATAGACTTTTGGCCCTTCCGACGCGCCGGCGTTCTGACCACCACCGACAGCGCGTACACCCAGCGAACCATCGCCGGCACGCGTCAGTGGCATGATGGCCTCCGGCCCGGCCTCGCCAAATACGCCGGCCCCTTTTGCGAAAGCGAAGAACTGCGGAGAGTCGTAGACCTGGTTGCTGTATGCGCTCAGCGACGGCGAGTCGTAAACGCCGCCTTTGGCGTTGAACTGGAAGTTACTGGCGGCATTCTGGATCGCCGTCCCCGAGCCTGCGCCCGCAGCGCCCGTGACAACGCTGGTCCCGACACCCACCACGCCCATAATGGTTTGCATGACGGAACTGGTGACCAGCGCCTGAGCGGCCATATCAACGAGGTTTTTTATGATCGACTGCGTGAGCGAGGAAAACAGGTCAGCCATGTTCTCCTTAAAGCTTCTCGTCCGCGTCAGCATGCTCGTCAGGAAGTTGCTTGAGCGCTCATGGGCCGTTTCAAATAACCCGACGGCCAGGCTCTGGAATTCTCCCTGTGATCGGTATAACTCCAGTGACGTCTGATACTGCGCATCGGCGGATTCTTTCGTCGCCTTCTGCATCAGCATTTCGTACTGTTCTTTGCTGATCGCGCTGCCCTGGTAGTACGCCTGCAGCAATGCCTGCCGCTGCGCAAGCTGATTGCGCAGCGAGACCAGTGGATCAACTTCGCCGGCGATATCCAGTGCCGGCGCAGCGATTTCATCGGCATGCGCCTGCAGCAGCTCTTTCGCAGTATCTCTGGCCAGCGTTATTCGTGCGGCCTGGTACTCTTTTTCATCAAGAAGGCGGGCTTTGAAAAGCTCAGCCAGGTCCCGGCTGGCTTCCTGCTCTTTTCGCAGAGTTTCCTGGGCGGGGGAATACTGCGCGGCCAGATCCAGTCGCTGTTTCTGGTAATTCTCTGCGTTCATTAACAGCGTGCGCTGCAGGTCAGCATCACTGGCGCCATTTTTCTTCGCCGCTTCCTGCAGCTCCCTGTTACTGTCCTTTTCCTGCAGGTTAATTCTGGCCAGGCTGGACGCATGGGCTTCTTCAATTTGCTGCCGCAGCGTTTTGAACTGGTCGACCTTGGACTTACTGCCTTTCCCCGTGCCGGTACCGCCATCGCCGCCCCAGGGATTTCCATCTCCGGTCTCTTTGGGGGGCGTGCTTAACGCCCCTTTCAGATCGTCCGTAAGGGAGGTTATTTTTCCCGATAAACCCAGCTGAGCCAGTGTTTTTGCATCACTGACACGCTTAATGTTTTCCTCGGTTTTGCGGAGTCCCTCGTTAACGCTATCGAGATCCGCCCGTGCACGCGCCTGGCCTTTTGTTACCCCTTCCAGTTGGCCGAAGGGGTCAAACGCTTTCAGGCTGTCGATACGACTGTCGGCATCCTGAATCTCTTTCATCAGCTGGTTACGCTGCACGACCTGGTTTTCGTACTGATCCTCTAGGTCGAACTGCTTCACATTTAGCTGGTTAAGCGAGAGGCGCATCAGCGCTTCACTGGTTTCGACTACGGCATCTTTTAAATCAATGGCTGACTGCCTGGCCTCCTTTGCTTTCTCATGAAAGTAAAGGAGGCCCGAACCGGCCAGCATCGCGGCGCCGAACGGACCACCGATTAAATTTAATGCACCTCTTGCCAGCCCCACCGCAACGGAGGCCGCGCGAGCTGATATCGACAATTGCCGGTTTGCCGCCGCCAGTTTCAGTTTCGCCTGGCTGGCCAGATTGGTTTGTTCAGTTTCCTGTCGGATGAGGCGGGTAAACTCATCCTGGTAACTGATATTCATCCCGTACTGTTTAGCCGTCCGCTCCATCTGCCGGTAGTGGCCAAACTCAGCGTCGTTCTGTTTCAGGATGGCAGCTGTCGAATCCAGCGTTTTGCGGGCAATATCCGCATCAGCCTGCGCCCGTGCTTTTACCGCCGCCTGGCTTTCCCGCCAGGCCGCGATATTCTCCCGAAGCCCTGCAGTCAGTTTCGTGGATAACACGGGGATCAGGCTGTAAAGCGCCACGCTGGAGACGGTGTTGAAATTGTCTGCCAGGCTGTTCAGTGCCTCCGTGGCAACCTGAATCCCGCTGCGGAGTGGCCCGTTACTGCTCTGGCCGATCTTAATGACCATCCCTTCAAACGCACTGCTCAGCCCCAGCAAATCGCCGTTCAGGTTGTTAACCCTGATGGATGCCTGCTCATGCGCCGTTTTGGTACCGGTCAGGGAAGCGGTTAGCTCATCAAGCTTTGAACGGTTCTGGACCAGGATAGACGCCGCATTCAGGTTCTCCACGCCAAACAGTTTTACGGCCTGGGCCGTGGAGAGATTTTTCCCGGAAAGATTGGTCAGCGCCTGGCTGAGACCAACCACGGACGGCTTGAGGCTCTTGTCCGTGCCCTTTTCCAGATTCAGGATGACGTTACGCAGCGCCGTGCCGGCTTCACCGCCTTTAATTTCACGCTCTGCCAGCACCTGAATCGCGGCATTCAGCTGCTCAAAACCAACGCCGGCCTGTGCGGCTGCGACGCCACCATTTTTAATGGCGGCCGCTGTATCCACAATCTCCGACGACCCGTACTTCGCGCCGGCGGCCAGGACGTTGATATAACGATCCGCCTCCTGTGCGCTCGCCCCGTACTGGTTTAAGGAGAGCGCCAGCGTTCTGGTCGCATCGGGCAGCGTTGTGCCGGCGGCCTGCGCCAGGATAAGCGCGCTGTTCGTAGCCTTCTGCAGTCCATCGGACGTTTTTAAAAGCTCCGGTTTAGCCGACGCCATCAGCTTTAGCGCCTCGGCGGCCTGGCTGGCGCTGTACTCTGTCGTGCGTCCCATTTCCTGCGCAGCCAGATCCAGCGCTTTCATTTCAGCAGTAGTCGCACCGGTGATGGCCTGCAGGTCTGATAATGCCTGTCCATATTGTCTGGACGTGGTGACGATCGTACCGATGGAAATGCCGGCTCCTGCCAGCCCCGCCAGCCGGCTGGCCATCCCGGATATCGACAGACCGACCTTTTTATAGGCGTCCTCCGTCTTTTTCGCGTCCGCCTGGGCATTACGGTTGAACCGTCGTGACTGGTTCTCCGCATCGCCATACGCTCCCAGCAGCTGGGATTTAAAACTGGCTGCGTTCAGGTGCAGCCCGACCGCTAAAGATGCGACGTCTGCCATTACATTAATGCCCTCATGACTGCCGCGCATTCATCATCGACCCGGGATGGCGCAGGTGTGGTTTCGGTAGGTGGCGCGTTTTCATCGACAGGACGGCGGAAAGTGCCTTGTTTCAGGAAGTAGGCTCGCCAGTGGTACAGAGTGTTGGCCGGCAATGCGGCAATTTTGGATGGGTCAGGCTCGCCCCAGCGGTCGGCCAGCCAGAAGATCAGCTCCAGCCAGGGCGAGTCACTCAGTTTTTTTCCGCTTCCTCCAGCTTGCCGATTGCGTGTTGCTTCACTTTTTCCACAGCGGCCAGCAGTTCGGGGTTTTCATGGGCCTTCAGCAGCTCGGCTGCCGTGGGTTTAAATTCATCCGGAATGGCCGTTCCATCCGGCTGAACCAGTGCATCGATGACGATCTGAATGACTTGCTCCGATGCCTCGCGCGCTGCGCCAGCTTTTGCGGTTTCAGCCATTTTCTCTTCGTAGCTGATGAGGTAATCCCCGGTCAGGCGGCGGATGAATACGGTGGCGCCAAATAACTCGGTTTTAATGACGGTTGGCTCCGATTTAAGCAACGCGGATTTCAGCGTGGACAGGTAATCTTTATCTTTCACAGGTAGTCCTTAAAAATAAAAAGCCACCCTAAGGTGGCTGTTTACAGGTTAAGTTAATCAGGCGCCGCCGGAGACAGCCACGGTTCCCCAGGTGATCTTGTTCTGTTTACCCTGAACAGTGATCTGGATGACCTCATTCGCCGGAGCGGCGATTTCATTCATCTGCCAGCCGGACAGCGCCAGGAGCATCGTCGCGGTTCGCTTGTTGGGTAATTCGACGTATAACTGGATGGTCTTGCGGGCCTCTGCTGCGTTCAGCAGCGCGGCAAAATCGGTATTGCCCGGATCATCAATGAAGCCCAGCGACTTTTCAGGCCCGTCAGGCAGATCGCTGATGGACTGTTTCTGCTTATCCAGTAACGTGGTGCAGTCGACAAAGCCCCCCGTCTGCCCCATTGCACCCAGCGCTTTACAGTTAATCAGCGGTTTCAGCGCTGACGTGGCAGCGCCAGGCTCCCCGTATTTCACAATGGTGCCCGCCGGCAACATCGCATATTCAGGCGAAGTTTTATCAGCCATGTTTCTCTCTCTTTTTATACGGCAGCGGATGCTACCTGTTTTCAATGCCGTTTCGGATTTCCACGGTTAACACGCGCAAAACGGTCTGGAGGTTGTAATCCAGGGCGGGTCGGATAAAGGGGTCTGCAACCTGTTTAACCGTGCCAAACTCCTGCGCCAGCGCCTTCATATGGTGCTGCTTGCTGGGGCCGACACGGAGCGTTACAACCGCGTTCCCTTTACCCTTGCGGGTGGAAGAGCGGATTTTGATTGAGTCCCGCATGTGCGGCCCGGCGGACGTTTCGTCAAAGCCGGCATGCTGCTTCATATCTTCCTCGACGACCTTTAGCGCTTCGCGCCCGGCATCCCGCAATACCTTCGTCGCCACTTTTTCGCCCAGGGCCATTAACTGCCGCTCCAGCTCATCCAGCCCTTTAACTTCCATTCGGATCACGAGGAGTCCTCCACGTAGTGAATGATGAAATCGCGGGTCAGGCGATACTGAATGCGACGATTCGTCAGCTGGTTTTTATCCTGGTGGATACCGCCTCGCTCCACATACTGAACCGGGATACCCTCCAGCTGGCCATGAACGACGGACTTCAGTTCCGTCCAGATTTTTTTATCCAGCTGCAGCAGTGAGGTGTAATCATCGAGACGGTACAGATTCACCTGATACGGGCAGATACGATCCCCGTTCGCAACATTCCCGAGACCATCTCCGGGTCAGAGATACGCTGAAAGGTCGCTCCTTCCTGGACCATGTCCGGCAGTAAAAGCGGATACGCATTCATGCCGGTGATGCGCTCCAGCGCACCCTTAATCGCCAGCTCTATCATGCCGCCCGTCAGCCTCCCCCGTGATAATGATCCGGTCTGTTTTGCGGTCGATATTCCGGACGGTATAAACCAGATTTTTCGTCGTGATTTTCCAGTCAATATCAACCAGCACGCCCGGATAGACCGTAAACAGGCAGGTTTCCACCACTTGCTGCTGATCCAGCGTGCGGACTTTTCGCCCCGATACCAGCTCCCGTTTTGCCCACGCTTTTCCCGATTCAACCTGCTTTTCCGGTAGCGGTTCGCCCAGCGGCCCACGACCGGACTGAACGTAGCTAATTGCAATGCGACAGTTCATATCACCCGGTTTCAGGCTCATAGCGTATGCTCCTGCAGGGGGAAAAGAAGATGCCTCACCGCAGCGGTTTCCAGCCACTGTCCGGTATGGCCATTCAGATACGCATCGCTGACCAGAAACTGAATGGCCAGCCGGATATCTTCATCCGCGATAAATCCGCGGACGGTCTCCGGGAGTGCCTTCAGCTCTTCATCACTGGTGACCAGCTTGCAGTAATAATCACGCTCGATGCTCCGCTGCGCGGCGTTCACCATTTGCGTGAGCATGGCGTCATGCTCCGTGAAATCCAGTTCCAGGCGTAGCTGGGTTTTCACATCATCCAATGTCAGTATCAAAATCGCTGTCTCCCGGCTTCGGTTTCAGCGCACGTTCGGCATCCTCCGGCCATACCGCGATACGCCGCTTAACCAGTTCTTCGGCGCGCGATCCTTCAAAGCACGCGATATCTCCACGGGAATAACGGTGGTGCGGCCCAAGGAACACAACGGATTTACGCTCTGCCTGTGCGACCACGGTCGCATGGTTGTCCTGTGTGCCTGTTTCTTCCGGCTCCACTGCTTTATTTTTCGCAGCCATAACATTCTCCTGAAAAGGAAAAGCCCGCATATGCGGGCCGTATTTACTGAGGGATGGGTTAGAACAGGACGCCGGTACCCAGCACCAGGCCTTCCGGATGACGGAAGCCAATATCATGCTCAGTAACAACACGGATTAGCGACTGGTTACGGGAAAACGCAGATACCAGGGTGCCATCGGCATCGATGTAAGAGGCTTCCTTCGAGAAGTCGACTTTCATATTGCCGTCTTCAGCGATAACCACATCATTGAAGTCAGCAAAGTAAATCTCAGTCTCCTTACCCCCGGTCCCCAGATTCGCAGGGATCGCGCTGGTACGCTGAACCGGATATCCTTTAAGTAATCCCTGAGCCATTTCCGGATAGACTTTGTTGCCGTTGCCGTCACGCAGCCCAAACAACTTCATATAGGTACGGTTCGACATGCCCCAGCCGCTGCTGATCATATTGCTGTTGCCGTCCATCGCCATCAAAATGATCTTGTCCAGGTACTCGTCAACCGTGTTCAGGTTGATCGCTGCATCAGCTTCCCACGGCAGCAGGCGGTTCCACTGCGTCGCGCGCGCCTTCATACCAATCGGTGTATCGCCGGTACCGTCATCGCGCATAAAAGCTTTATCCTCACGCACTGAGATGGCGGTCAGAATATCCTGCAGGACCAGTTGCTCGACGTTGAATCCGGCGCGGCCAATCAGTGCATTGGAAATAGGCACCATCGCAATCAGAGTTTTCGCCGTAAGTTTTACATCATCAAAGCGTGTTTCTGATGTCTTGGCGTCTTTGTTTTCTCCTGTGTAGCTTGCCGTTGCTCCACCGGCCACGCGTGGTAGCGTCATATTACCGTTAGGCAGCGGAACGGGACGGGCACCCAGCTTGCGGACGATGGTTCGGTCGCTCAGTAGCTCGATCACCTCACTGTGGAGGTTCTGCGGAATAAGCACACCACCGGACGCCGCTGCGGTGGAAATGGCCATCGATACGGACTGGTCATTCAGCTCTTCTGAAGCGAATTTTGCCGCGTCCTGCAGATTCCCTGCGCCTGCGGCGACAGACATAACCAGTCGGGTCATGCCAGCACCGGTGTACTGTTTCGGCTCCTGCTTAACAATAATGCCGGGGGCCTGCTGAGTCGCTTTCACGGGTTTTGCGACCAGCGCCGCAGCACGTTCGGCGGCTTCCAGGCGTTCAATTTTGGCGCTGATATCAGTGAACTGCTGCTGCAGGTTCGCAAACTCCGTCAGCTGCTCCGCAGTCAGCGTGCTGCCGCTGGCGTCAATGGTTGCCAGGGCCTGAACCTGTTCGTTGATACCCGCACGCTGACGACGCAATTCTTCAATATGTGGCATTTTATTTCTCTCTTTTTAGACATAAAAAAAGCAGCCTGCTGGCTGCTTAAGGTGACGCGGTTTGTGTTTGCGCCGGGTTACATTTTGGTTTGCAGATCCATCGCGGCTGCCTGCATCTGAATGGAGGTTTTTTGACGGGGTTGCTGATACTTTGCCGCGATAGTATTGATCGCCGCCTGGGGGTCAGAGACTTCATCCGCCAGGCCGGCAGACACAGCGCCAGGGCCAAAATACAGCCCCGCCTGCGTATCAATGACGGCCTGCTGCTTCAGGCCACGATATTCGGCCACCGACCCCGTAAACGTCTCGTACATTTCGTCGATCATGCCCTGGAACATACCCAGCGACGCTTCACTCAGTGGTTCATGTTGGGTGCCGTTATTTTTGTTATCTCCCCGGTAAATGGTGGTGAACGTCAGCCCCATTTTTTCTTCCATCTTCGACGTATCGAGGTGCTCCATGATCACACCAATCGACCCCACGCCACTGGTCTGGCTGACGATGATTTTGCTGCAGGCCGATGCGATGAAATACGCGGCGGAGTACGCGCTGTAGTTCACAATCGCCGTGATGGGCTTCGTGTCGCGAGACTGATAAATGTAATCGGCCAGCTCCTTGCACCCCACCGCTGCGCCGCCACCGGAGTTAATATCCAGAACGATTTCGCTGATTGAGGGGTCGTTTAACGCCGCCTGCAGCTGCCCGCGGATCCGCTCGTAGCTGGTCAGCTCGGAGCACATCGCCGTAATCTGCCCCCGGCGTGGAACGAGAATGCCGTGAACGGGGATCACCGCCACCCCGCCGGTGGGCTGGACCTGCTCAGCAGCAGGTGATTTACCCGGATTCAATGCCATCTGAATGGCGGCATCTTCGGTGATTCCCTGAATACGGGGGATGAGCACCGCTTTCACGGAGTCCATTGTTTGCCGCGTCACGTAATGCGGCACGCCAAAGACCATATCTGCCAGGTGCGGCAGGTTAATTAATTTCGTTGTCATGTTGTCTTCCAGGTCATCCCGCGCGGCGGGAAATAATCAGGCTCTGGCCAGAAGGGTTTCGATTTCGGCCAGCTGTTTTGCTGTCGGCGATTTATCGCCAGGAAGGATCTTCGCGCTGTCGACCATATTGAGCGGCGTCAGGTATTTATCCCCGCCGGCAATTGGCGGCAGATTCTCCATACGCCGGATATCGTTAGTGGATAGCCATCCCCACTGGCGGCCCAGCGCATAAGATTCATAGCGTGATTTCTGATCGCCTCGCAGCAGCCCGGAAACATTGAACTCGATGTACAAATCGCGGCGTTCGCTGGGCAGAAGCAGATCGCGCTGCAGCGCACCCTCATGGCGTTTCAGCCAGGCCAGCAGCGTATACATCACGAACTGCAGGCCCTGGTGCTCGATGTTGTTGTTGGTTGCTTTCGCCAGCATCTGCACCATATGTGGCGGGATTTTATAGAGCCGGCAGACCTCTTCCACGCCCCACTGCCGCGACTGTAGCAGCTGCGCCTTTTCGTTATCCTGCGACAGTTGTTTGTAGCTCATACCCTCCTGCAGCAATGCCACAGAGAACATATTGTGAATACCGGAATGGCGCTCGGTCCATTTCGCCAGCAGGCGATCAATAGCATCCTGGCTTTTAATGGTCGCAGCCTCTTTCGGACGCTCTATCACCCCGCTCATCGTTGTCCCGCGCCGGAATGTCGCGGCCGCATGCTCCTCAACCGCCAGATTCAGCCCCAGAACATCGGCGTTCGTCTGAATTGGGGAACTGCCGATATAGCCATCCAGAGAAAAGACCTTCACATGGTGCATCATGCGCATCGGCAGAATTTCGCCGACTTCCGGGAGTTGGTAATACGGCATACCGTCCGGCCCTTTCAGCACTATGACCTTTTTCGGGTTAATGGGGATCAGCTCTTTCGGGTAGCCTTTTCCGTCCCGTTCGATGATTGAGTAGCAATTTCCCTCAAGCCCCAGCAACCCCTGCTGCTGCTCGAAATACTCGAATGAGGTGTCTTTCCTGTTGGGCTGGGAGTGAATCAGGTCATAAACCGGGTGGTCCGTCGCACGCTGGCGCCCGCCATTTTTATCCCGCCGGTAGAGTTCGCACGGCAGCTGCGCGACTGACTCCGCCAGGAGGGTGACACAGGCCCGGACCGCTGAAAGTCCAAGAGCGGTTTCCGGCGTGATTATGATGCCAGTTTTGCTCTGGCTTGAACGAACCCCGCCCAGCATGGCTTCCCAGAAGCTATTACCCGAGTATTGTCGGCCCCTGAACATCTGGGGTAGGAACATTATTTACCTCCGCCATTGCTGATGCCGGAGGAAAAGGCCCGGGTTGTCATATATGACCAGCCCAGACAAATAATCCCTCCTGTTATCAATCCCACTGATGGAGAAATAAGCCAGGCACCTGCGGATAACAATCCAGCACCAGTGAGGCCGACAATAAAACTCAGAACTGAAATTAGCATGCTATATCTTCCTCATCGTATACGGATGTCATCACTGAACTGTTGAGCATGGCGCGCCCCAGCCCCATCATTAAACCAACCGCACCATCTATCTTGTTCTGCCGCCCTTCTTTCCCGGGACGCACAATATCGTCACTTCCGGGAAGGTACTGGCCGACGATATTGGAAATACACCAGTTCATGACAGGGTGTCCGTCATGATGGAATCTCCCCGAGATGAGCGCAGCCTCAATCTCTCTCATAGGATCACTCATATGGGTAAAATTTTGTCTTATCTCGACAGGCTCAAGCCCCTCTTCCTCAAGCATGTGACGTAATGAAGTCGCGCCATAAGGATCAATGGGGCATTGGGCAATTTTTACGGTATTCCGCAGCTTCAGGATCGTTTCAAATATCAGCCTGTAATCAACTTCGCCACCATCGGTCGGGATCAACTTACCCTGCCGGACAAAGGACTGATAACGTTCTGCGGTACTTTTCAGCGCGGTCTCCTGCGAGTAAATGGTTTCTTCTGGTGCCCAGAACAGAGGAGAAACACAGTAAAAATGTGTTATTCCGTCTATTTCACGACGAAAAACTGGAACCACGGCATTGAGGTCAACTTTCGAGGCCAGATCTATACCCAGCCAGCATTCTTCCCCTTCAAAATCTGACAACTTAAGGTTTTTATCGGCTGCATCCATCCATTTTCTCAGGTCGTAATAAGCTGATTTTGCGCTTACCCAGCGATTGAAATGCTTGGTCAGAATCTTGTTTGTCTGCCCGGGCGTCGACATACCCAATAATTGTTTAGCCCGGAGAAAATCTGCTTTTACCGAAATGCCATAGTTGGGGTTTGCCTTGATTAATGCCTCAGGAGTCGTCCAGTCATCATCGTCATCAAGGCCATAAATCAGCCCAAATATGGTTTCATTTTCCTCGCCATTACGGGTTCTCCGCAGGATCTCGACAACCTGAGTACGCTTTTCATAGCAAGGGGATGTAATGTCATAGCCGGCGGTGGTGATGATCAGTGTCATCGGTTGTTCACGAGCCCCCATACCGGTGGTCATGGTAGTGTAAAGCGCATCAGTAGTATGTTCGTGATATTCATCAATGATGGCGCATGATGGCGAATCACCATCCCCCGGGTCACCGATCACAGGAGCAAAAACCGAACCGTCAGGGCGCGTCATTTTTTTTGCCCAAGGTTTTATCGAGAATTTTTGCCGCAATGCCGGCAGCTTTTTCACCATTTGCAGCGCCGGAGAAAATACCTTCCATGCCTGTTTTTCAGTCGTGGCGCCGCAATAGACTTCTGCACCATGCTCGCCATCTGCACAAAACATATAATTTCCTACAGCAGCGGCAATAGCGGATTTCCCGTTCTTCCTGGGCACCTCGATATAGATTTCAGAGAAACGACGCAGGCCTGTCTTCTTGTGTACCCATCCAAACGGTACGCCAAGAGCGAACTTCTGCCAGGCTTCAAATTCAATCCGGAGTTTACGCCGGGCCCATTCCCCTGAGGTATGAGGCATTTTCTGGGCAAAACGAAGAAATCGTTCTGCTTTGTTTTTATCGAAGCGGTAGGGCCAGTGGGGATCCTTTGCTCGTTCGAGGTCGTCCAGATGTCTCTGACAGGCAAGTACCGTTAACTGACACGCCAGAATCTTCCCGCCAACGATATCCCGCGCATACTGGTTCGCCGCATTGACGTTCGGATAGGTAGCCATCAGTCAAACTCATCGAATTCATTCCCGTCATCGTCCGGATCCTTTTGTCCGCTGGTCATGCGAAGACGACTGAGCGGATCTAACCCCAACAGAGAGCCGAGGCGGGCAAGCTGGGAAACCGAGTCATTCCGGACATTAACTGCAGGGTGTTTTTTCAAGCCCCCCATTTCACTTTCTGAGGTCAGTCCGCTGGCCAGCATTTTTTCGGCTTCGAGCATCAGATGAAAAGCATTGCAGTAAGCCAGCAACAAAGGTGCGTCCTCCAGCTCAAACACCCCTCGGTCGATGAGTATTTTGCTTTGCGTCTTCCACATTCTTATTGCCGCCTCCCCCATTAACTCAGCGGGAGGCGCAATACGTGTTAATTTGCTTTTTTGCCCGGTGGGTAAAGTGGGTTTTCGGCCACCACCGGACGATCGAATTCCTCCGGCCATAAACGTTCCTTTGATAGATGAAACCTTCCGGAAAAAAGTTTCTTATTTCTGGCGTGTAAAAATAGACTTCAACGGGCAGTCCCGAAGCGCGAAAGGGGTCAGGGATTTGCTCCCCCCTACCCCTGGCTGCAGCTGCATCTGTCGAGGTGGAGGTCGTCATTCCGGCTGCGCCGGCGGCGAATACGGTTCGCACTGCGTGGGCCGGCGTATCTCAGACGTTCAATGAACACCAGTTGTTATACCGGCGATCAGGATCCTGTCGCGGTAGCGGAGCCTCCATCGGCCTGCAGTACGCTTTCTGGTAGCCGTTCATCTAATGGCTGGTTCTCGAACACCTTCATCCCAAACTGACCGATCCAGGTGCTGACTGAGTTGATGTTCCCTGCGATGAAGTCGGTCACCTCGGCGATCAATCCTTTAACGACGACATCCGTACTCTGACGCCAGTAATTCTCAATCGCGACCAGCAACGGATCGGAACCATTACTGACAGATTGTTCACCTACGCTATACGTTTTTTTCTTCGCGCTATCGGTGATACATCGCAGCTGGCTGGTCTGGACGGCCCCAGCCTCTGCAGCGATGACCTGCATCGTCAACGTAGCCACTTTGTTCCCGTCTGCATCAGCGCTGGATGCATAGAACATGGAAAGCGTCAGATCCGTGCGTTGATACATCATTGCTTACCTCCACGACGATGACGTGAACGGCGACCACCGGGAACCATTGTCTGTTGTTCCTGCACCAGCTCCCCCTCTAAAGGCTCCTGATCCAGTGCAGGTGATGAAACAGGGGCCGGAGCAATATCATGTGCAATCGTCAGTTTCAGCAGTGGGCGGCCGCCCTGGACATGCTCAAAATGGATGCCATGTACGGCTTCATTCATTCGTGACTGACCATCCGTCTCCAGAACGGTCAAAACGCCATCAACGTATTCAATTTTGAAACTCTTCATCGGGTTCTCTCTGTTGCTGTTTTCTTGCTGTGGCAGGTCCAGCACAATGACTCCAGATTAAAGTCATCATCGGTACCGCCATGAGCTTTAGGAATGATGTGGTCGACACTTGAGGCTTTCGTGGCAATACCGTCTCGCCTGCAGTTCTGACAAAGGTATTTATCCCTCTTCATGATACGGGCCCGTTTAATTTCCCACGGTCGACCATAACCACGTTCCTGCCGAGTTTTTCCGGGCTGATAGTTACGCCAGCCATCACCAGCGTGTTGCTGCCGGTGGATCTCACAGTATCCTCCGACATCATTGGTCACAGCCGTGCATCCTCTGTGCCGGCAAGGTCGTTTAGCTCGTGGCGGCATAAACATCCTCGAGCATGAGTTGAGGGAGAAGAGTTAAAGCGGTACTGTCGATGGGAAACTCTGAAACGGGCAGCGATGAGCATGACAATCCGTCACACTCAATCGCCACCAGCTTCTCGTCTACGTATGCAATTTTTAAGTTCTTCATCGCGTTACCTTTTGCGAATAAAAAAGCCCCGCAGATGCGAGGCTATACAGTCGATATCCCCACAAAGGGATAAACACCATCTTATCCCTTGCTGGGGATAGACGTTCTTACTGATTCGTAAATCCGCTCACAGGTCATTCCTGCTGTGTAGCGTTCGTCAGCGATTGCAGCATACCGTCGAGCTTCTTCTGCAAGGTTTCCAAGCATGTCGGCGAGCACTCCGGCGGTGGCGCCGGTTGTTTTGCTTCTGACGGTAGCGGCGAGACTTGCGGTGTGGCTTGCGGCGTCCAGGCGGGTGGCAAGTTTTTTTGCCTGCTGCCGCAGCTGGCTAACAGTATCAGAGAGATTAGCGGCAGCAGTACGCGCTGCAGCTGTTTGCGCTTGAGCATTTTTTACGGCCTCATCGCGGGCGATTAAACGCCCCTGTTCAATCATCCGGGCGGCGGTTTGCGCGTTAACCTCCTGGGACGATTCGGCGCTATCACGTTCTGCCCACCGCTTTTCCCATGCCCGATCGCTCCAGGCTAAACCAGCAACAAAGGCACCAGCAATAATCATTACGGCGATAGCTGGCTTTAAGTAGGCTGCACTCACTGATCAATCCCCCAGCAAGTCAGCGCACTTTCCTGATCACGGCGTGTTACCTGCCCGTAGCAGTTATTAGAGCGCACCCGGCAATCCTTCCCTCCGTCTTTAATCCACCAGCGAATCGCTTCACATGCGCCTTTACGATCACCGGCGTTAATCCGCTGATAGAACGTAGACGGGAAGCATTTACCGGGCCCGATGTTGTATGGACAGAACGAGGCAATGCCTACTTTTTGTGGTGGGGTCAAAGGGACATGGATATTCCGATCCACCCATGCCAGCGCTTTGTCGCGCTCTATCGCGTTTACCTGATCACATTTGGCCTGGGTCAGTTTCATACCCTGAGTGACGGGTTTACCATCTATACGGGTGGCCCCGCGGCAAATTGTCCAGATCCCCTGACTGCCATCGCGATACGCTGTAAGGCTGTTTCCTTCTTTCTCATCAAGGAACTGATCCATCAATGTTGGAGCCGACGCACCAGCAGCAATGAGGGCCAGCATGGTGACGCTGAGCTTATTCCTCAACTTTGACGCCATAGCCATTCAATCTGTCCTCCCTTTCCTTTCGTCGGTAATACCAGTTGACCCCGCAGGTAATGACAGTGCATGCAATACCGACAATGATCGCCCAGTCACTCAGGGTCAGCCCCGCTATTTTGTCGGCCAAAATCCATACCTCTGTTTTGACTGCCCCGGCATATGCCTTAGTGGAAACACCGCAGCCCGTCAGTGCGGTCCCGGTGCCGTATGAAAGTCTGCTATATATGGTGCTCATTCTGGTCATAACCTCACCTCCGTTGATTACGGATGGCGCTTTGTGCGTGAAGGGGTCAGGCTCATCGGGCTGATTTAACAACGAGCCGTATCGATGATGGTTCCCGTGAGCCTGAAATAAGAAAGGCCACGCAAAGCGCAGCCTTCAAATGATGTTTACCTTTTCTTTCTGAAGCGCCCTATTGATGGCGTAAAAAAGCCCGCCTGAAGGCGGGCAGAAAGTAGGCATTCTAGGTAGTAACGAAACGAAGGCACTCCTAATAGTCCGAGCTACCGATTTACCAGGAAGCATTCACTTTTGCCGTTACGTTCTATAAACATAGAAGGGCAACCGCAAAAGTAAACCTGCCATAAATCTTAAATATGTTTAGTGGAAGTGTGGTGCCGGGTGCCTCCCGGTGAGCATTTGGTCAGCCACCATGACTCGCGCATACGGTTTAGCAGATAATAACAATGCTGTTTACGCCCCTCCGCATAGGGGGATTCACCACGCCGACAATCTATGATGCTATCACTCTTATCGTCAATAGCAGGCATTCTGTCAAAGGCATCATTTCTATGCCTTTTGCACAAAGTCACGTTTTTCTTGTAAATGACCAGCACCTGCAGACCTCCAACGCCTCGAGGATAACCAGCAGCACATCCATGAGCATGCCAGCCAGTGCCATGCTACAACCAGCACAACGGCAAACAGCGCCCAGAAACTTATTCGACCGGCCCGGCGCAGATACCCAGAGGAAGGCGTCATACTCGCCTGTGGTGAATTTCGCCAGCGAGCGCGCACCGCCTTTGGCGTTGCTCTCGACTTTGGCATAATCCTTTTCCAGCCCCTACAGATATTGACAGGATGCATAGGATCCACTGATCGGCTCACGCCTGTTAAGGCTCTGAGGATGATATGCACCGGCACAGGTGCATAGATGAAAAAGCCCGCGAATGTGAGCCATACAGGTTACCGAATTGAATAAGTCAATAGTGAACTTTCATGAACATCTAACGTCTTACCGATAAATTCTGCCAAATCAAGGTAATCACATGAACAAATTTCTTCCGGTTCTTGTCATGATTTGCATCTCCGGGTGTGATGATGCTAGATCTTCTCCCCCACCAATTCCTGACGAGCCGCATGCTAAATACGAAAATCAAGCAGGAACATGGCAACTTATCGAAAAAAAGAAAAATGCCAAAGGAGATGTGACCGAGGTTCTGTTGTTTAATACGGCTGATGGTGAGCTATGCAAAATAGCCACTATCGACGACGACGATAGGCCATCCAATTCCGCTCCCGTCCGCTGTTACTCCGCAAATGACTATGAGACAGACCGAGCACCTCCTGATGGTAATTCCGATATACACAATGACAAAGGTTAGTCAGTTCACACAAATTGGTCATAGCCCACCAGGGCCCCGGCGGTGCTCTTTAACGCGCCGTCGGTGCTGCCACCACTGAGTGGCATCTTCCAATCTGGTTCAGGACTCTGCGCGGAATGGCATTGACGTGTCGCGCAGCACAGCTCTACCTAATAGCCCTGACGGGATTGCAGTTACGTAAAAGGCCCGCGAATGCGAGCCTTTTGAGAATTATGCTTACTTCAACTCATTAATAACGAAATCATTTACGCCTGAACCAAAGGTCAATTAAAAACGTTGCGAGAACTACAAGCAATAGCCAGATTACGCCCTCTGCCAACTCAATGAGATCCACTACTCCACCTTCTTATTCTCTGTTCCTCAGGGTGGATTAAGAACCCAATCAATAAAAATGTAAAGGTTTTGCAACTATTGAAGGGGCACAGGAAAAGAAAACCCCGCAGGAGCTGGGTCTCGATACATTTAGTCACATCCCCTTTCCGGCGCTTATCCCCGGAATACGCATATAACGCGGTGTTAGCTCTTTAACGAGGCAAGGAGTGATAACAATAATCGTTATCAACTAAGGAGATAAGTTCACAGTATAACCATACTGAAAATCAATCTGTGGAAGCTCGCCACAAATTCGAGCAGATTATGAACAAAAAAACCACTTAGAGAAGCTGGAGGAAAGTCGGCTACCAAGGCAGTAACGAAAGGAAGGTGTACCTAATAGTCCGAGCTACCGATTTACCAGGAAAGCCTTCGTTTTTACCGTTACGTTCGTTAATCATCGACTGACAGACATAAAGAGCTAAGGTTTTGTCATTACAGTCACTATGTTAAGGCATCAGTGTGGTGCCGGGTGCCTCCCGGTGAGCATGCCCCAGTCGGCATGGCCCGCGCTGCATTTACAGGTTTCTGTAACTGACTGGTCGCCCCTCCGCACAGGGGGATTCACCACATCAATAATTTAGGATGCAAACATTCAAAGTGTCAATATCTGACCATACCGCCAGCGCCTCTGCCATAATATAAGCCAGCAACAGCCCACTTAAATTGTATGCATTCTAATACTTGAAGCTATTGCAAAGCCCTGACTCAATGCAGCACCCACTGATATCAGGTAAATACGAGGTAAGTAAAATGCTGTCTACTGATAACCAAAGAATTTCAGAGATTTTTGAACGTTTGGCAGAAATAGCAGCTAAAACTTCCGAATTAACAAGTAATCCCAATCTATCCCCTGCTCAAAAGCAGGCAGCGTGTGACAGTTACTTTCGCGAACATGATCAGTTAACAACCGAAGCCCTGAAGATCTTCAAAATATTACTAAAAATCCCCGGTGAACGCTGAAGCCTGTGAGATTACGTATGCAACACGACGATATGACAGGGGTATTGATGCAGCGCATCTCGCGAATACCCCTGTCGTATCGCCGGAAAGCAAAAACCCCGCACGGGCGGGGTCTTCGTTATATTCAGATTGTCGCTTTTTGTCGCTGCCGAGTGGCGCAGCTCTGCCAAGCATGAAGGGATTATCTAACTTTCTGGCCCGTTTTCAATACCAAACAGGAAACATAGCACTTTTTGCTAATCCGCATGAATCGCCTTATGAACGGAAAGGAAAGCTTTTGCTCTGAATATTTCAAGGCACCAGCGCACTCTTTTCCGGGCCTCACTGTCTGTTAACCATGGCGCCACCAGCTGTATTTCCCGTGTTATGTCTGAGATTTTTTTGCGGGTGGTGTAATAGTTAACGCCAACGAGATAAACCGGATCACCCGTTTCAAATATCGCCAGTACACATCGTTCAACAAATTCAACATCATCCTCAGTGATCGCAGCGTCAATGGCGACCGTTGCAGGCTTCGGCCACAAAATGGCATGCGCCCTGCTTAATGCCTGTCGCCCGCGATACCCTTCACTTCTTGCCTGCTCGATTGCTGCCGTAAAGCGTTCTAATGCTTTATCTGACCAGTGATCACCCTTCATTCCTCGCCAGCATGAATGTCCTGATGGTTTACGCGGGGCAGCACCTCCTCTCATCCCTTCCCCCCAAACAGTAAGCAGAGATTTTATCCAGGCGGACTGAATGCCACTAAGGGGAGTGAATCGGCCCAGCCAGCTTTTGCGCGGGGCGGCGGCCACTGTTTCTAATCCTGCACGGTGCAGACGGCGTTGACGTGGTGTCATTCTGTTCTTCTCCTTACTACGCCAGAACGCCGAGCGCGTATGCCCGGTCCAGCAATTTAATAATCAATACCGGCTGGGTGCCGTATTCACGCTCAAAAGCGGCAGGGTCATGGTGCAAAGCGCGGTGGTGCTTGCGGCATAATGGGATCGTAAAAACATCGTGGGCCTTGGTGCCTACGCCGCCCTGCCCCCAGCCAATAAGATGGTGTGCATCATCTGCAGGCTGCCCGCAGCACATACACGGCTGTTTTTTCACCCATGAGATAAAGTCAGCTGATAACCATCGGCTCCGCTTAGGTCTCGCGAATAGTGTCGCCGGTGCAACAGGATCGACGTTCACAGGAACCAAAGGTTTGCCCGGCGTTGTTATTGCCGTTGGCCTGATTGCTTTTTCGAGACGGGGAGAAAGAATGCTGGTGGCCGGTACCGACGGAACAATCTCACTCTCCCTGTAAACCGATTTAATGCCATCGTCTTTAATACGCAGGGATCGGCGCGCCATTTCTTCTGTAATTTCATCGCCAATCCCGGCGCCTACCGCCCACCAGCATAGCTCCGCCAGTGACAGTAATCGCTGAGCATCCAGCCCAAGCGCGATGCGGGCAGTGTCGATTATCCAGTCAGCGTTATTAATGCCTGCCAGTTGATCGAGGGTTTGTTCTGTTTGGTTTTTCAGCTCATTATCACAGTGCCAGCATGCGATTATTACACCCGTCGAATGGCGAAACGGGACGAGCTCATGGTGATGGTAATCGGAATGTGTCCACTGACATTTTTTAACCTGCCTACGCAACCATGACTCGAGGGCACTAACACCACCAGCCGCAGTGATAACTGCCTTCTTCATGAAAAATGGTCTGAGCCCCATATCATCCCGCAACGGCTGCCGGGCATCAGGAAGACGCCCGCTGGGTATCTTTTTCATGCTTGCCGGCGGCATTTCAACAAGAACCCGGCCGGCACCGAATAACGGCATTAATTCACTACCCGGCTTAAGCAGCACAATTCCAAGATGGCGTGCAATATCCACGTTAAGCAAAGCTCGCATCAGTCCCTCCACATCTTCTGTATGTAGGTCCTGTCAATCCGTGGCGGCTTCTTCGATTCCGGCAACAGCACGCGGATCTCCCACGATGCAAAGTCTCTGGATAAGCTCTTCTCAACCACACAGTTATTTTTACGGTATCGCTCCACCAGCTCTGTAGCCTCAGCCTCTGAAAGTTGCTCGTGTAAAAACCAACTTTTCTTCATGGCTGATCACCAAACAGTCGCAAAAACTCAATCGCTCTTTCACGCGCGCCGGGTTCTTCAGCGATCATCTCCTGCAACAGCTGCACGGCGAGCATAGGCTCCTTTCGCCCGACGATGGAAATTCCTCTGGAGACACGGCAAGAGAGTTTTATAAAATTTTTTCTCTCTAACGCACGTAGATGCAACAGAACAGCATTAGACGAGCTAACGCCGAGCATATCGGCCAGCTCAGATAGCGTAGGTGGGTAGCCATGCTGATTGATGTAGGCCACCAGCAGATCGAAAACTTCCTGCTGGCGAAAAGTTAGTTTTGAAGACGAAAGCAAACCGGCGCTCGATGAAGGAGCACCAGTCTGATGGGATTTTGATACTTCGGGGGTTTGCGTCATGGTTTCTCTCCGCGACGCAGCAGGTATAGGTTGTTCAGGCCTATGACGGGATTGTAACAGAACCAGGGGGAACCTGGTAACCAACTCCAGACTTAGCCTTTTCAATCATCTGTGAAAAAAGAGAGAGAGTCCCCACGATCTCATCCGGCTGCAAAGGCATAAACGAAACAGTGTCGCCGCGCCGGTACATCAGAGCGCGCTCACACACAGGAAAGGATGTCAGACGAGCAACTATCACCCCATCGTTGCATCTGATAATTGCATAGCCGGTGTTCGGCATTTCTTGTTTTTTACTCACAGCAAAATCCTCAAAATAAACCAGGCAAGCCACTGGACATCAACTTAACAAAACCAGTCATCAGCGCTTTCCCAGGTGTCCTGCAGGATTTCCTCTACACGTTTTTTATCTCCGTCCATTCCACCAAGCACGGTCAACCCATCAGAGCTGGCCCGACGAATCACAAGACTGCAGTTATTAAAGTTTTGATCCAATCGCCGCAGTAGCTCCTTCTCCAGAGCAGGCACAGCACCATCCGGCAATTTTTTTTGGCGATCAATTATGATTTCCACTTTCATAACTAGCTCCTCATGCAAATACTGTATAAATAAACAGTATACTTGTTAGGTGAAATGTTCAAGCGTTTAATGCCACTTTTCGCTAACCCATGCTCATGTTTAGATTGATCTTTTCTCCACAAAGGACGAAATCCGCTATCACAGGGATACAGTCATTTTTGTGGTGATCAACACCGTTGATAAGAAACGTTGCTACCTCTGGCGTACACTCGAATTTATTAAGATGGTCAGTACACAAGTGGCAACACCCGGTCACATGCTTCTGTAATGTTGGTTTAATTGACGAACGTCTTGAAATGGAATGTGCAGGAGACTTCTGCACTGATGATGCAATGCCCTGGGATGAAACCCGCTCACCTGGTAGTCATGCTGGACCTGTCGAGTCGCTTACCTCGCTTTTAAAGTGGCTGAAACTAAATTCCTGAGCGTCCGCACTTGGCACAATGCGATCCCCCTAAACTCAGCTCGCTGAACATCAAACTCCTGGCATTCATATACCACTAAAATAGTAATGATAATCATTTACATCAACGTGATATATTGAGTATGCTCATAACAAGACATATTTCTCATAGCAGAAGGTAATACTCAGTACGTGAGGAATAATCTGTGGCTGCATTGAGATGCAGCATCAATACAGTTTATGGAGATAAGATGAGAACAATTTCAGTCCGTTCAGTGCTGTTGGCCTCCACTATTACAATATCAACCGTCGTAACGGCATACGCCGATAGTCAATGGGCAGCAGCCACCACGACCTTTCCAGGTAGTATTCGTGCCGGATCTCGGGAAGTTCCTGTTAAGCCCGGAGATCACACGGTGATCACGATTAAGAACCTGCCAACAGGTGCGACTGTCACCATGCTGAATGGTGCTGAAGTCCTTACGCCGAAGCCATTGGCTGCCGATGAGAAGGGAAATCTCACTATTCCACTAAATGTTCCGGCCGACGCTGCTACAGGCCTTCATCCACTCACTGTTATCACGCAAAATCCCGCGAGCGTTTCGCAGGTTATGTTGAAATTATCCAAGGTTGTTCCCCCGAAAAACACTGAGGCTTTCAGGCTGCAAACAATTCCCGTCGGTGAGCGGGCTTACCAGTCGGCAGTGTCGGCCGATGGGAAGCTCTTCGTGACTTCTGCACGCGGCCCGAAGGATGGTAGCCGGCTGATGAGACTGAACGCAGGAACGCTGGCTGTCGAAGCGGAGGCGACGCTGCCTAAAGACAAAAAGGGAGAGCAGATTGGAGTATTCGGAGTCGGTGTTGATAATGCCCATAACCATGTATGGACGACGAACACGCTTGCCGAGACGGTGACCGTCTATGACGCAAAGACCCTTTCTGTGGTGAAAGTCTTTCCCGAAGGGTCTGTTGTACATCCACGCGATGTGATTATTGATGAAGCCCACAATCGTGCCTATGTCAGTGCAGCGCTGACCGGATTTATCGAGGTATATGACACAAAATCACTTGAACACATCGGTCAACTTGAGTTCGTAGTGGAACATGGCAAAAACATGTTTAACAATACCGATCTTGCCCTTGACAGTGCAGGAGGGAAACTTTTCGGCGTCAGCCGTGATACGCCATGGGTAGGTTGGATTGATCTCAAAACGGGTAAGAGCACGACGGTGAAAGTGCCTGAGGCGCAGGGGGCAACAGACATCACTCGCGATCCGGCGACTGGCCGTCTTTACGTTGCTTCCCAGGAAACGAACAATGTCGTGGTTCTTGATGCGGACGGTAAGGTTCTCGCAGATACTTATATTGGTGCCGGAGGCGTATCTGTCGTCTGGGATCCAGTGACGTCTCAGGTTTTCGCCGCCACGCGTGCAGGTGGAACCGTTGCTGTTCTGAACAAGGACGGTAAACTGGTCGCTAATATTCCGATGGATGAAACACCAAACCACCTGACTGCCGCGCCTGATGGCGCCGTTTATGTGGTGTCGATGTATGGCGCTGTCGGGGACAAAACTCAAACAGGTTCAGTGACGAAAATCACCCAAAAAAAATAGCGACTTCTTTATTCGCGGGCAGACCGGCCTGACATTATTATTTACCCCCTTCCGCCCGTGGAGCGGGAGGGGGTATCCGGCATACCTGCCCAGTATTCACGTATTCATCCTCGATGCTGATTGATGTCCATTGCGATCCCCAAATGCAACCCGAATCTTTCCGCACGCAAGTCTCTAAGAGGCTGCTTTGAGCGAGAAGCGGAAGCGAGAATATGTCATGATTACCCGGATGCAGGACGAGCATCGGCCTCTGATAATCAATGGAGAGCAGGTCAGGATGACCAGTTCCCTTCTTATTTGTATATTACGGGCAGGCGACCATACGTATTTACTTAATACTCGTTCACTTTAAGGCTTCGTCTCTGCCGTGATACCAGGTTTCAAAAGCATCAGGGGTCATCGGTTTGGCAAAAAAATAGCCCTGAACTTCATCGCAGCCCAGCCTTCTTAAAATATCAACGGTCCTGGCGTCCTCGACTCCTTCGGCCAGAACGATATAGTCGAGCTGCTTGAGGAGTGTGATAACGTTGCGAACAATGATGCGGCTGGCATTGTCGCCAGCAACCTTACTCACAATAGAGCGGTCAAGCTTGATGATGTCCATCGGGATTTGTCGCAGGTAATTAATGTTGCTGTATCCGGAACCAAAATCATCCAGAGATATTTTAAATCCGCGTTGTTTGAGCATGTCCAGGCCGATAAGTGCAGCGGGGCTTTCCAGCATCTTCTCGGTTTCCAGACACTCCACCCCCAGCAGGGCGGGATCCAGACGCGCGTCCAGCATTTTCTGTTCCAGCTCATCGCAGAAATCTGGTCTTGAAAAATCACTGGCAGCCAGATTAATCGACACAGGTAAAGAAACTCCACGGCTTTGCCAGGCACTCAGTTGCACAATCGTGTGATCGATAACCCATGCTGTGAGTTCACGCATCAGGCTGGTCTTTTCGACCAGAGGAATAAACACACCCGGCAACACTTCGCCGTTTTTAGGATGTTGCCATCTAAGCAAAGCTTCGGCTCCCGTCACACGCCCTGTCACCAGTGAGATTTTCGGCTGATAAACCAGATATAAGCCCTGGTTTTCTTGTAGCGCTTGCCTAACTTCAGTAAGAAGGCTGAAATCAGTCTTCTTACGGCTATCCAGTGCGTCATCATAAACTGTAAACCGGCGCCCCTGACTTATCCCTTCATGCAATGCGCTGACTGCACGGCGCAGTATTTCATTCGATGTCAGAGATTTATCGCAAAGCCCGGAGTCACCCATGTGAATATCCAGATCAAGGGGAACTTCAGGGGTAAACCTGGCCTGGATCCCCTGAAGGCTTTGAGAGATATCTTCTAATGTCCGAATTTTTTCCTTATGGGTAAAAAAGGCAAATCGTCCAACTGCCACGGCGTAGAGCGGCCCTTCTAAAGGCAGGCGGATCTGCAGCTCTGCGACCATATTACGAAGTAGATTTTCTACGGCTGTCATACCGAGGGAGCGAGCCATTTCGTAGGCTAATGGCATATCAATACAATCAATAATGACGAGCCTGAATGCGCCTTCAGTTGAAACCTCTATATCCTTCAGCAGTCGCTGCCGGTTTGGTAATAGCGTGACTATATCGAGGTAGCCGACGGAGTGCCACGAGGCCAGAAAATCCGATATAAGTCCTGCAATCTTTTCAAAAAGATCGAGCTGCTCGTCTGAAAGTTCCCTGGGCTGAGTATCGAGGATACACAAGGTACCTATGGGTACTCCATCCTGGGTTTTAAGTGGGCAGCCTGCATAAAAGCGAATGAATGGAGCCTCTTTCACCGCGTGATAGTCACGAAAGGTAGGGTGCTGATGAGTGTCATGACAAATGAATGTCTTACTCTGTTCCTGGGTCTGTACGCAAAATGCCTCGCTCAGGCTGATTTCCGTGACGGCAACATTTTGGGCTGATTTGATGTATTGCTTTTCTTCATCGAGAACAGAAACAAAGCCCATCGGCATGTTCAGCAATTGGCATATTAGATGAGTATATTTTTTTAACGCATCATCCCGGCCCTTGTCAGGATTTTTCAACAAGTCGATTGCCGCAAGTCTTTTACTTTCATCTCTGCTGAGATCGGTCAACATGGCAAGACATCCTCCGGCGCAATAGGCTTCTGGTTATTCCACACTCAAAGGTAGCATGCATCATTCTTCCAATGGCATATGGTAATACATACGCTGTGACCTGCATAAACTTTCACATTAAAATGTTTCCAGTTGATTGTCTCCCGGAAATGTCGCCCCCGGCTGCCCAGTAATCCATTTGCTGGTTGTGTTTGTGTCAGTAATGTCCGCTCCTGGCACTCAGCGGACATCTCAGCTTTGCCTCATCCCGGAATATTTGAACTTAGCTTTAACATCCCGTACCAGATGCTGTTGATTCCATTTTAGGCATAATCAGCACCTCGTCGCATTGCGCAGGCAGCGGTTACGCATTTTGGCAAGCAACCAGAGTTCGTTTGCTGTTGTAGTCATCCCAAGCATCGATGTGTAAACAGTCGCAGCCCGGCGCCACAGCTTTTTGTCTTCCAGCGTCTTCGCCAGGGACAGTGCGTTTTGGACTTTTTTCACATCCTCTTCAGATAATGGTGTTGCAGTCTGCGGCAGGGCAACATCGGGAACCTCAACGCCTGCAACAACCCGGTAGACATACTGGCAACCGTTATGGGTTCGATGGAGTTTTCCCGCGGCATGGAGTTGCCGCAGCAAGTTACCTGCTGTACTGGCTTGCAAGTCGAGCGCATCGCAGACATCCTGCAGGACGCATTCTGGCGTCCGGCTAACGATGGCAAGCACCATCTGTGCTTTGGTTACTTTGGTTTTTGATTGTTTGGCCATGGTCAAAACTCGTTTACTTGGTTAAACCTGCCGCCTTGCGGCGTTTGTACTCTTCCATCAGAATCTGTGCTGGCGTCGGTCCCGCTGGATGTCTCGGTGCTGCCAACTGCTGACGAATTGGCGGAATCGAAAACCCGTTAGCCAGGTGTTTGGTCCATTTCGTAAGTAAGTTTTCTGCCAGTTTTTTCAGCTCTCCCTCCGTCAGGTTCCTCTCAACTCCGGTTCTGCGCATCTCAATGCAAATGTGATAGAGAACATCCTGTTTCCATGGGTATTTGTCGCTGCCCGAGTATCGGTAAGACTCATTCCTCCAGCGCTTGTATTCCGCCATTACAGATTCGGATGTCAGATTGAACGGGTTAGCACCGCTGGCAGATACCAGAGCAACGAATTCAGCCAGATCCGGTGGCCATGTGTTACCCGCGGCGCAGCGCTCCATGCACTGACTGCAGACCAGAGTAATCTGGGCTTCACTCATCGATCCAATCTGGGCAATCCACATATCCGAGGGCGCCGCCCCGTTCTTCTGGGTCCACCGGTTCGAAAATATTTCCCCCATGACTGTCCAAAGCCGCCATGCCGTATCCGCCGCCAGCAAGTCCGTTTTGCTTTTCACAGCGTTCTCTGGCTGCCTGAATTTCCTGAACTGCCCGGGATGCGGTGTTAACTGGTTGAATTCCTGCATGGTCTTTTCCTCCGGTTGCTGGTTGTGGTTTAGATTTGGCTCTGGCACTTATCACGCTGCGGGCAAATTTCTGCTCCCACTGAATCTGAGTGAACACTTTCCCCTCGGATTTCCAGTACGCGGTGAACTCTGCCAACTCTGTCGGCAGGTATGCCGGTTCGGGAAGCGCTATACCCCAGGTAGCAGCCAGTCGCGGCCAGTCTTGTGACGGCAGCCAAAGGTCGTGCATGGTGAATTTTCCGATCGGAATATCCACTCCAGGCAGATACTTAGGTTGCTGGGGAAAATTTCTCTCCTGCGCATAGAGAGTGGGGTTTGATCCTTTTCCCTTCCCTTCCCTTCCTTTTCCGTCAGTGAGCCCTCCTTGAGGATTCACTGAGTCCTCATTGAGTCCTCCTTGATTAGTCACTCTCTTTTCTTCCTCTCCTGCCCTATCCTCAGTGAGTTCTGGCGGAAGAGGTATTTTTGAAGCTGAAGGCCTGTTTATTTTTTGATGCTTAAGGAAACCTTTAATCTGCAAATACCAGACATCATTCACTGAATACTCAGTGAGTAATCCATGAGTAATCAGTTCCTGTATTAGTGGTTCGCAATCGAGCGCGTCCGCAGGGAAGATTTGCATCTTCAACCGTTTTGGCGAACGCTCAAGGCATCCCATGTCGTTGGCGAAGTTGAACAACCCGATAAACAGGAGACGCGCTGGAATTGAACATTCCACCACCTTCTCATCTGTCCAGAATTCAGGTTTAACTGTTCTGATGCGGGCCATCTGAAACCTCTTATTAGCCAGCTGGTGCTGGTGGTCATTGTCAAAACTCGATTAGAAAAACTGCGGCGCTACGGCGCTGATGCTCGCCAGAAGTGGTCCCGCCGCATCTGCAGGAAGCATGTTAAAAAGTGCAATTGCTGCCTCCCGAACTTCACGCTCTAACTTCTGCAACGGAGCACCAAGCAATTTTGCCTGGTGCGCTTCGCTACACTCTTTGATTGCTTGAGCCACCAGCTCGCTTTCAGTCAATCCACGTTTCAATCCGTGTTTGCGCGCAATCTCAATAGGCATCGCATCAGCGATCGCTCCTGAAAGCTGCATGACGTAGCTGGTGTACTTCTCTGATCCGGATTCGTTTTTCAGGTAGCGGTACAGATTCTGTTTATTGACGTTTATTCCGCGACCGTTTTGTTTTCTCCATTGCTCATCCACCAGCTGCGCGATGTGGTCCTGTGCACGTCCAGGTAAAGTCGACTCCCATTCCTGAACGGCAGCAAAAATTGCTCTACTCTTCATCCGAGCCCGGCGTAGACCGGAAAACTGATTTTCTGAGTTCAGTTGCAGGCCCATTACCGGGTTATGTTTTTTAAAAGAGATGGTTTGCATACTTACTCCTTCGGTAATCCATCCGTTGGGTTTGGGTAGAGATCTGGTCTGAGTTCATGCGGAGTAACTTTCCACTCCAATGCCTTACTGACTTTCAGAACCAACTCGCCGGGAACTTTATGTTTGAACCAACCATTTACTGTTTGTGCTCGCCGATTAAGCCGCCGTCCGATTTCCGATTGGCTACACACGGCAAGTAATTTTTTTTGAAGTGATGGCTTCATGCGCTGCTCCACTAAGAACTGTAAATTTGAATTACAGTTTAATCAGTTTATTTCGATAGTGTCAAATCATTCGATATGAGGCCTGAAGAAAAAATCTGTATAATCTTTCTCATGTGTTTGTTTGGGTGGATGAAGATGAACTTTGGTGTTCGACTGCAACGAGTCTTAGATGAGATAGGAATGTCTCAATCAGAACTGGGGCGGAGGATCGGTGCGACATCCCAATCAGTGAATGGCTGGTGTCAGGCTGGAATCCTTCCCAGGAAAGAAATGCTTGAGCAACTTCCTGATATAACAGGAAAACCTTTGTATTGGTTTTTCATGACAGATGAAGACGAAGAGACGCTGCAGCCGCCAAGATCGGAAGATATCTATGTCCTTACCCCGGAGACCAAAAAGCTCATAGAAATTTACGATCAGCTTCCTCAAGTGGAGCAAGAACGATTCGTCGGGTTAATGCAGTTAAGGCTGGAAGAACTCGATGCTTTCATGAACGAATATTTAATGAAACGAAAGAAAGACTAGAACAGCCTTACCCGCCCCTTCATAAGCGCCGCCTTCGGGCGGTTTTTTTGTGCCTGCTCCCCACCTCACATCCAATTCTGAAATTTAAATCATCAGTTTTAATTGACAGATGTAGTTTATATCGATAATACTATCTCCGTCCTATGACGTCATCGAGGCAGGAAGCCCACGAAGTAGCTGCCGGCGGCATACGAAACACCGGATGAGATGACAGCAATATCAATCGCAGCAGGTTCAACGTTCGGCTGCCCGGCCTTAAGGGAAGGAAATGAGTATGGATAAAGCATATGAAGACTATTTTGAAAGCCTCTCTGAAGGTGAGGAGGCGCTGAGTTTCAGCGAGTTTACCGCGGCGCTTTCAGGTAAGCCGGCAGACTGCGCCTCTTCTGAAATGTAATGGAAATCCTGCGCGCTTCGTGGTGGTGAATTGCAGGGTGAAAAAGCTCAATCGTGAAGATCAGCGTCACGACACCACCGACGAAGCGCGTCGAAGTAGTGAAAATAAAAAATCAGGGTTTGCAATGCGGTGAATGCGGCTATGCGCACGCGACACAGTTAAAAAAGTAAACATGGCGGTTATTCACACATTGTGGGGAAAAAGTTGTCGGCGGTAGTTGTTAACTGGCTGCCGTCACCGGGAGGCACCCGGCGCCGCATTGCAAAACCACATCCTAATACTGAGTTAACTGGAGATAACTATGAAGGATTTTGCCCGAGTACCTACCGGGAACCAGGCGACCCGCCTGAACTGGTTCGAGGTGAGACTACGCCAGCTGTGTTACTTGCTGGCGCAGAAAGGAAACCCTGAGGCTGAGGCATGAATACCCTGTTTGCCCTTGTCATCAGCGTTTGTGCTCTCACTGGTGAATGCTCTGATGTTCTGATCGGTGTTTATCCATCAGAGGCCAGTTGCAACAGCAACGCCGATGAACAAAAAGTACAGGGCCAGTGCCTCCCCTACCGAAATGCACAAAACATGGCTGACGACCAACAGCCTGCAGTGAGTTTTTGAATCGAGTTTTGACCAATGGCCGTTACGGCCGGAGAAGTGATTATGGAATTTGGAATGAAACGCGTTCTGGCATCTGTCCAGGCCGCCGCCACTTTGAATAAGCTCTATGACGGCTCGCCCGTTTCACTGACGGCCATCAGTAAAGAGTCAAAGCTGTCTACTTCATACCTTGAGCAGATCTTCAAAAAGCTGCGGGCGGGTAACCTGGTAATTTCACAGCGTGGCCCAGGTGGTGGTTATAGCCCCCGCGGCGATGACATCACCGTTACAGAAGTGATCACTGCGGTATCTAAACTGCCAGCCCATAAAACTTTTGAGCCTATCCTGCGAGCGCTTGACGACGTTCGCGTATCACAGCTGCTGCGGGGCGATTCGCCAGCCCCATAAAGCACAAAACCCGCGCAAGGCGGGTTAAGTACCCGGTCAGCCGACCAAAGCTTTCCGGAATCGAGTTTTGACCAATGACCACCACCAGGGCGGCTGCCATCAGCTGCCGGGTATCTTACAATCCAAAGGAGCCCAAACGCAATGAACAACTACCCGTATCTCATTAAAGCGAAGGCAAAAGCAAACGAAGCGAAAAGTCTCTTCTGCTGGTTCTCTGCTAAATCCGATTCTCGCGCCGAGCGCAAAATCCTGGACATCCTGGAAGACGCTGAAATTAACGTTGGCCGCGGCGCCAGCCATCAGCTGCCGATCCGCACCAACTGGCTCATCGTTGATGACTTACCGGAAGAAGGTGTACTGGATGACACCTGGTGCGATCGCTACGAGCTTGGTGGTGAAGACGGGCTGACATGGCAAAAAATCGTTGCGCCAGCGGCTGCTGAACCACAGCCCTCCAGTAAACCAGAAAACGATATCTCTCCTGCAAATAGCGATGAAGAGGACTATTCGAACAATGAAGAAGCACTCTTCAACCTGGCGGAAATGTCATTCCGCACGCAGCTGCTTGCCCAGTATATGGCCGACGAGCGCCACGTGTATCACATTAGCATTCCTCATCGTAACCGCCTTTCAGCGATGGAAATGGATACGGATAATCACGGTGTGCAGAATCTGCTGCTGACGGCAGAAAATATTCCGGAGCTTAAAAAATATGATATGCCTGGCCTGTGGAAATTTACCAGTGCATTTAAGAGCGTATTTCCTGTGGGGAAACGCCATGAGCTCGGCAAGCAAATTCAGTTCGCCAAATTGTGGCTTGAAACGTCGCACATTGACCGCGGGATCCTTACAAAGGAATGGGCTGCTGGAAACTATATCACCTCAATAAACAAAACCGATGCCGGCGCCAATGCTGGCGGCGGTAACAAAACTGACCGCAATCCGGATTATCAGCATTCGCTGGATACTCTGGATATAGAGATCGCTCTTGCAACGATGCCTATGGATTTTGACATCTATAATTTTCCGGCATCAGTCCACCGCCGCGCGAAGGAAATAGTACAGAAGAAAGAAAGTCCATTTAAAGAATGGTCTGCAGCATTACGGAGCACACCAGGCATCCTTGATTATTCCCGTGCAGCGATTTTTGCACTGATCAGGGAAGCATCCAGTGGAATAACTCCTTTTCCAGATCGGTTGCGTGGCTACATCAACGCGAATCTGACTGAACATAAGCATGATACCCCGAGCGCTGAGACGCTTACCAAGGCGGGACATATTCCATCTGCTGCAGTCACTCTGGATGCAACAAACCAAGTAATCGCCGGAGAGGATAGCAGCGCAAAACTGGAAACACTCTCCTCCGACATTAAAGCAGTTGGTGCCGAACTGGTAAAAGAGGCTCAAAAGCAACGTCCGGACGCTAATCAGGTTCTGGCCGCCGAGCGCGGCGAATATGTTGAAGGGGTTAGCGACCCTACGGATCCGAAGTGGGTAACCGAAGACCTTACCAAGACCAGGCAGCCTGAAGTTTCAAAAATTGGGGACGGAGTATTTTCCATTGAAGGTCTTGTTGACGTTACGGGCAAGGTTAACCAAAAAGAAAAAACAGATGAAGTTGTTCATCAAACGGATTCTGTAGATATTGAATCCGGTCATCATAATAAGGAGGAAGATCAGCCAATTGATTATGTTCACGTTATGGTTGATCTGGAAACCATGGGTAAAAAACATAACGCCCCTATCGTCGCTATTGGTGCGGTTGTTTTTGACCCGGCAACCGGCTCTATTGGAGAAAGTTTCTATAAAGTCGTATGCCTTGAATCCTCCGTGAACTGGGGCGCCGTAATCGATCCATCTACTGTTATCTGGTGGCTTAAGCAGTCCTCCGAAGCACGCTCTGCGATCGTAAATGATGATGCTATCCCGTTGCAGGATGCATTACTCCAGTTCAGAGAATTTGTTTCTGATAATGTCGCTGGTGGGAGCAAAAAGGCGCAGGTATGGGGTAACGGTGCGTCATTCGACAACTCTATTCTGCGTTCTTCTTACGATTGCATTGCTGAAGATTATCCGTGGGAATACTGGAACGATCGGGACGTACGAACAATGGTAGAGCTCGGCCAGGCCATTAGCTTCGACCCCAAAACAACGATCCCGTTTGAAGGGTCTCGTCACAATGCCCTCGCTGATGCTATTCATCAGGCCCGCTATGTATCAGCGGTCTGGCAGCGAATAATTGCCGGCAATCAGGTGCTGCAAAAATTGATGCAAAACTGATTTTGTATTTTCAGATACTGGCCCAGCAATGGGCCATGATGAGGTAAAACATATGCTCCAGATGTTAACCCTTGAAGAGTGGGCAAACGAGAAATACAGAAGCAATCCTCCAAGTGTTTCCACTCTCAGGAATTATGCTAAACAGAATATGTTTTCTCCCCCAGCCAAAAAAGAAGGTCGATTCTGGCGCGTCAGGGAGGATGCTGAGTTGGTCGGTACATTGACCACTCCTGTAGTAAAGAAAAGCGACCCTGTTCTTTTGCAGAGGATTTTGAACGATGGCTGCCAGACCACGTAAAAATAATATATCTATTCCAAATTTATACCCGCTCTTCAGCAGAAAGGTTAATAAAGTATACTGGCGTTATAAGCACCCGATAACTGGTAAGTTTCATAGTCTAGGAACAGACGAAGCAGAGGCCACGGCAATAGCTATTGAAGCAAATAAAAGACTGGCGGAACAACAAACCCGCCAGATAATGGCAATCACTGACAGAATTTCCACCAACTCAGGAAAATCAATATCAACTAACACCTGGCTTGAACGTTACTGGAAGATTCAGCAGGAAAGATTGAAGTCCGGAGATATTAAAGAAAACACTATCAAACAAAAAGCAAAACCAGTATCTCTGCTTAAGGAACGGGTAGGAATGAAATTAATATCCGCTGTCAATGTTCGAGATGTTGCGCAAATTCTTGATGAATATTTAGCGGAGGGACAACCCAGAATGGCTCAGGTCATTCGCTCTGTCCTAATAGATGTTTTTAAAGAAGCTCAGCATGCGGGAGAAGTACCTCCTGGTTATAACCCTGCACTAGCAACTAAACAACCTCGTAGAAAGATCACTCGCCAGCGCCTCACTCTTGAGGAATGGCAAAAGATTTTTGATATAGCCGATGAAAATCACAAATACATGGGGAACGCCATGCTTTTAGCCATAGTAACAGGACAGCGACTAGGTGATATATCCCGTATGAAATTCTCGGACATCTGGGACGATCATCTACACGTTGAGCAAGAGAAAACCGGAAGCAAAATCGCTATACCATTGGCTCTGCGTTGCAACGCAATCAACTGGAGCCTCCGAGATGTAATCAGTCGTTGCCGGGATTATGCAGTAAGCCCTTATTTGGTTCATTTCTTTAGAACCACCTCACAGGCTGAGCGAGGAGCACAGGTGAAACCCAGAACACTGACCATGAATTTCAGCAAGGCAAGAGACAGTGCAGATATTGACTGGGGACAAGGTACACCGGCAACTTTCCATGAACAAAGATCGCTTTCCGAGCGGTTATATAAAGCCCAAGGTATAAACACGAAAGATTTACTTGGACATAAAACTCAACAACAAACGGATAGGTACCATGATGATCGTGGGAAGGGGTGGACAACGGTGGCCTTGTGAGGTTTTTCGGGAGGGGTTTTGATAACTTGTTTTGATAAAATTTTGATAACCGTTCGAAAACTAATAATAAAAACGGGAACCACCAGGTTCCCGTTCTGACATAATCTGGGGGCCAGATTACATGTTCGCGATAATCGCGTCGCCAAACTCTGAACATTTCAGCAGTTTAGCGCCTTCCATCAGACGTTCAAAGTCATAGGTCACGGTCTTGGCGGCGATAGCGCCTTCCATGCCTTTGACGATCAGGTCTGCGGCTTCGAACCACTGCATGTGGCGCAGCATCATCTCTGCGGATAGGATGATGGAGCCCGGGTTCACTTTGTCCTGGCCGGCATACTTCGGCGCAGTACCGTGAGTCGCTTCGAACAGCGCGCACTCGTCACCGATGTTGGCGCCCGGGGCGATACCGATACCGCCAACCTGTGCCGCCAGCGCGTCAGAGATGTAGTCGCCGTTCAGGTTCATACAGGCGATAACGTCGTATTCCGCCGGACGCAGCAGGATCTGCTGCAGGAACGCATCGGCGATCACGTCTTTCACCACGATCTCTTTACCGGTGTTCGGGTTCTTGATTTTCACCCACGGGCCGCCGTCGATCAGCTCGCCGCCGAACTCTTCGCGAGCCAGCTGGTAGCCCCAGTCTTTGAACGCGCCTTCGGTGAACTTCATGATGTTGCCTTTGTGCACCAGGGTGAGGGAATCACGATCGTTGGTGATCGCGTATTCAATCGCGGCGCGAACCAGGCGTTTGGTGCCTTCTTCAGAGCACGGCTTGATGCCGATACCGCAATGTTCCGGGAAGCGAATTTTCTTCACGCCCATCTCATCGCGCAGGAATTTGATGACTTTGTCTGCTTCAGCAGAGTCGGCTTTCCACTCGATACCGGCATAGATATCTTCTGAGTTTTCACGGAAGATAACCATATCGGTCAGTTCAGGGTGCTTAACCGGGCTCGGGGTGCCCTGGTAGTAACGTACCGGACGCAGGCAGACGTAGAGGTCCAGCTCCTGGCGCAGCGCCACGTTCAGAGAACGGATGCCGCCGCCGACTGGGGTGGTCAGAGGACCTTTGATAGCAACGCGGTAGTCACGAATCAGATCGAGGGTTTCAGCTGGCAGCCAGACATCCTGGCCATAGACTTGGGTCGATTTTTCACCGGTGTAAACTTCCATCCAGGAAATTTTACGCTCGCCCTTATAGGCTTTCTCAACGGCGGCATCAACCACTTTCAGCATCGCTGGGGTAACGTCAACGCCGATACCGTCGCCTTCAATGAACGGGATAATCGGATTGTGAGGGACGTTCAGTTTGCCGTTTTGCAGGGTGATTTTTTGACCTTCCGCCGGAACTACTACTTTGCTTTCCATTAACCTCTCCTTCGAGCGCTTCTGGTTCTGCTCTTCCCTCTTCACGCGAGCCTGGTGTTGGCTGAGTCGGCCAGCTCCAGCGTACCGGGTTTTCCCGCTAAGCGGAGCTATCGCGTCCGTGTCGCCTTCCTGCCTGTAGTGCGAATCGGTTTGAGCAATTTTTTGTTAATAATTTGTAATGAGCATGTCAATACTACCTGAATGTTTGCGTCCATGAAAGGCATTCGTAATTAGGCTATAATGCGGCAATTGATAGAGCCTGAAAATACCATGCAGAAAACTTCATTTAGAAAACATCGCGTTGAGCGATTCAGCACACAACAAGTCACCAGACAACGTAAAGAACGCCAGCCAAAAACTGTGATCTTGTTCAATAAACCCTATGATGTGTTGCCGCAATTTACCGACGAAGCCGGGCGCAGCACGCTGAAAGATTTTATCCCCGTGGCGGGCGTCTACGCCGCCGGTCGTCTTGACCGCGACAGCGAAGGGCTGCTGGTGCTGACCAACGATGGCGCGCTGCAGGCGAAGCTAACCCAGCCGGGTAAACGCACCGGCAAGATTTACTACGTCCAGGTGGAAGGCGAACCCACCGCCGAGGCGCTGGCCGCGCTACGCGACGGCGTCACGCTCAACGATGGCCCCACCCTGCCTGCAGGCGTGGAAGTGGTGGAGGAGCCCGCGTGGCTGTGGCCGCGCAACCCGCCTATTCGCGAGCGCAAATCGATCCCCACCCGCTGGCTGAAAATCACCCTTTACGAGGGACGTAACCGCCAGGTGCGCCGGATGACCGCCCACGTCGGCTTCCCCACCCTGCGTCTGATCCGCTACGCCATGGGCGGCTATACGCTTGACGGGCTGGCCAACGGCGAATGGCGTAAAGCCGAATAACTAGAAAGGAAAAGCGATGTTTAAACCTCATGTCACCGTTGCCTGCGTGGTTCACGCCGAGGATAAATTCCTCATCGTCGAAGAGACCATTAACGGCAAAGCGCTGTGGAACCAACCGGCGGGCCACCTGGAGGCCAACGAAACGCTGCTGCAGGCCGCCGAACGCGAACTGTGGGAAGAGACCGGCATTCGCGCCACGCCGCAGCACTTCATCCGCATGCACCAGTGGGTCGCTCCCGATAACACGCCGTTTCTGCGCTTCCTGTTCGCCATCGAACTTAGCGATCTGTGCGCCACCGAACCGCATGACAGCGATATCGATCGCTGCCTGTGGCTCAGTGCTGAGGAAATTCTTAACGCGCCGAATCTGCGCTCGCCGCTGGTTGCCGAAAGCATTCGCTGCTATCTGCAGGACCCGCGCCAGCCGCTGTCGCTGATTGGCGCATTTAACTGGCCGTTCACAGGGGGTGAATGAACGGTGAGCGCGTGCTAGAATACGCCGCCTCGAAGTTCAATGTAGCGAGTATTTCCATGTCAGAAAGCCAGAAAAAAGTGATCGTCGGCATGTCCGGCGGCGTCGACTCCTCGGTCTCCGCGTACCTGTTGCTGCAGCAAGGGTATAAGGTGGAAGGCCTGTTCATGAAGAACTGGGAGGAAGACGACGGCGAGGAATACTGCACCGCCGCCGCCGATCTTGCCGATGCGCAAGCGGTCTGCGATAAGCTGGGCATTGAACTGCACACCGTTAACTTTGCCGCCGAATATTGGGATAACGTCTTTGAGCTCTTCCTGGAAGAGTACAAAGCTGGCCGCACGCCGAACCCGGATATTCTGTGCAATAAAGAGATCAAGTTTAAAGCCTTCCTCGAGTTTGCCGCCGAAGACCTCGGCGCCGACTACATCGCCACCGGGCACTATGTGCGCCGCGCCGATGTCGACGGCAAAAGCCAGCTGCTGCGCGGCCTCGACGGTAACAAAGATCAGAGCTACTTCCTCTATACCCTTAGCCACGAGCAGATTGCCCAGAGCTTGTTCCCGGTGGGTGAGCTGGAAAAACCGCAGGTGCGTAAGATCGCCGAAGAGCTGGATCTGATCACCGCGAAGAAAAAAGATTCCACCGGCATCTGCTTTATCGGCGAACGTAAATTCCGCGATTTCCTTGGCCGCTATCTGCCGGCGCAGCCGGGCAAAATTCTCACCGTCGACGGCGAGGAGATCGGTACCCATCAGGGGCTGATGTACCATACGCTGGGCCAGCGTAAAGGGCTGGGCATCGGCGGCACCAAAGAGGGTAGCGAAGATCCGTGGTACGTGGTGGATAAAGACGTTGAGAATAATATTCTTATCGTCGCCCAGGGCCATGACCACCCGCGCCTGATGTCCGTCGGCCTGATTGCCCAACAGCTGCACTGGGTTGACCGTGAACCGCTGCAGGGCACCCTGCGCTGCACGGTGAAAACCCGCTATCGCCAGACCGATATCCCCTGCACCGTCACCGCGCTGGATGAAGACCGTATCGAAGTTCGCTTTGATGAGCCGGTCGCGGCGGTCACCCCGGGCCAGTCCGCAGTGTTCTATCTGGGTGAAGTGTGCCTCGGCGGCGGAATTATTGAACAACGACTGCCTCTGCAGTCCTGAACGCGCGTTATTTCCGTCGGGACGAACCGCCCCGACGGCTGACAAGGAGTATGTGTGGCGAAGAATTACTATGACATCACGCTGGCGCTGGCTGGCGTTTGCCAGGCGGCACGACTGGTTCAGCAACTGGCGCATCAGGGACATTGCGACAGCGATGCCCTGCATGTGTCGCTGAACAGCATCATCGACCTCGATCCCGAGTCGACGCTGGCGGTGTTCGGTGGCAGTGAAGCCAATCTTCGCCTCGGCCTTGAAACGCTGCTCGGGGTGCTCAATACCAGCAGCCGTCAGGGCCTCAATGCTGAACTGACGCGCTATACCCTGAGCCTGATGGTGCTGGAGCGCAAGCTCGCCGCCAGTAAAGGGGCGATGGACACGCTCGGCAACCGCATCGCCGGCCTGCACCGTCAACTGGAACACTTTGACCTGCAGTCCGAAACGCTGCTCAGCGCCATGGCAGGCATCTATGTTGACGTGATAAGCCCGCTGGGGCCGCGTATTCAGGTGACCGGCTCCCCTGCCGTGCTGCAAAGCCCGCAGGTGCAGGCGAAAGTTCGCTCAGCGCTGCTGGCGGGTATTCGCGCCGCGGTGCTCTGGCATCAGGTGGGCGGCGGACGTCTGCAGCTTATGTTTTCCCGTAATCGTCTGGTTAACCAGGCAAAGCAAATTCTTGCTCATTTAACCCCGGAGTTGTGATCTATGGAATTATCCTCACTGACCGCCGTTTCCCCTGTAGACGGCCGCTACGGCGATAAAGTCAGCGCGCTGCGCGGTATCTTCAGCGAATTCGGTTTGCTGAAATTCCGCGTTCAGGTGGAAGTACGTTGGCTGCAAAAACTGGCCGCCCACGCAGCGATCAAGGAAGTTCCTGCTTTTGCTGCCGACGCAAACGGTTTCCTTGACAAAATCGTCGCCGATTTCAGCGTCGAAGACGCGGAGCGCATCAAAACCATCGAGCGCACCACTAACCACGACGTGAAAGCGGTAGAGTATTTTCTGAAAGAGAAAGTCGCTGACGTCGCCGAGCTGCACGCGGTATCAGAGTTTATTCACTTCGCCTGTACGTCTGAAGACATCAATAACCTCTCCCACGCGCTGATGCTGAAAACCGCCCGCGACGAAGTGGTTCTGCCTTACTGGCGCAAGCTGATTGACGCGGTAAAAGATCTGGCAACCCAGTACCGCGATGTGCCGCTGCTCTCCCGTACCCACGGTCAGCCGGCAACGCCGTCCACCATGGGTAAAGAGATGGCGAACGTCGCCTACCGTATGGAGCGCCAGTACCGTCAGCTGAACCAGGTGGAAATCCTCGGTAAAATCAACGGCGCGGTGGGTAACTACAACGCCCACATCGCGGCCTACCCGGAAGTCGACTGGCATCAGTTCAGCGAAGAGTTCGTCACCTCGCTGGGCATTCAGTGGAACCCGTACACCACCCAGATCGAGCCGCATGACTACATCGCTGAGCTGTTTGACTGCATCGCGCGCTTCAACACCATTCTGATCGACTTCGATCGCGATGTGTGGGGCTACATCGCGCTCAACCACTTCAAACAGAAGACCATCGCCGGGGAAATCGGCTCCTCCACCATGCCGCACAAGGTGAACCCGATTGACTTCGAAAACTCCGAAGGCAACCTCGGCCTGGCCAATGCGGTCATGCAGCACCTGGCCAGCAAACTGCCGGTTTCCCGCTGGCAGCGCGACCTGACCGACTCCACCGTCCTGCGTAACCTCGGCGTGGGAATCGGCTATGCGCTGATCGCCTATCAGTCCACCCTCAAAGGGATCAGTAAGCTGGAGCTGAACCAGGATCACCTGCTGGACGAACTGGATCACAACTGGGAAGTACTGGCTGAGCCGATCCAGACCGTGATGCGCCGTTACGGTATCGAAAAACCGTACGAGAAGCTGAAAGAGCTGACCCGCGGCAAACGCGTTGACGCGGAAGGGATGAAGCAGTTTATTGACAGCCTCGCCCTTCCGGAAGACGAAAAAGTGCGCCTCAAAGCGATGACCCCGGCCAACTATATTGGTCGGGCAACCACCATGGTTGACGAGCTGAAGTAATCGCCCAGCCCCTCTTTCCGGCGGAAAGAGGGGCGTTTTGTCGCCGGAAAGCAATCAGATCCAGACGTCGTTCACCGCCGTCCGCTCGCCGCCCTCATGGCCGGTATTCAGCACGCCACGCGGCTCAATCAGCATGAGCTTCGCTTCCGTCTCCGCCGAGGTCTTATGTTCCACCCCGCACGGCACGACGATCATCTCCCCGGCCTTCACCAGCACATGTCCGTCGCGGAAGTCCACGCGTAATACCCCCTCCACCACCATCAGTGTCTCATCGGTTTCCGGGTGGCTGTGCCAGATAAAATCGCCGGCGATACGCACGATCTTGAACTGATAGTCGTTCATCTCAGCCACCACTTTGGGCTGCCATTGTTCGCTGAACAGGGAAAATTTCTGAGCAAGATTAACGAGTTGATACATGGGCTGTCTCCTTGTGATAAAGGCAGTCAGCATAGTTCGCCTCGCCGCGGTCACGCTTGAACGATTGTGCAACCTGAACCGCGCTAGCCGCGGATCGCCCGCAGCCAGCGGCCCGGAGAGAGACCAAAGCGGCTGATAAACTGGCGCGTCATGTGGCTCTGATCGGCAAACCCCGCGTCGGCGGCAATATCCACCAGACGTTCCCCGGCGCGCATCCGCTGGCGGCAAAAATCAAGCCGGCGCATCATGACGTAACGCCACGGGCTGGTGCCGTACAGCGTTCTGAAATCCCGGCTCAGGCTCCAGCGGTCCCGGCCGCTGACCTGCGATAAGGTGTCGAGGGTCATATCCTGCATAAAACAGGCATGGATATACTCCCGGGCCCTCTCCGCCGCCTGATAGTCAAATGCCTGGCGACGGGAACGCTGCCCGCCGACCACAGCCAGGGTCTGCGCCAGGTCGTACAGAGCATCCTCTTCCTCCAGCGGCTCGAAGGTGTCCGTGACCGCTTTTAACAACGGCTGCGCGGCGCAACGCAGGCGCGGATCCGCCGACAGGCCGCCGGGAATAAACGGCAGTGGCCTGCCGCCGAGTATCTTCTGGATCAGCGCCGGTTCGATATAGACCATGCGGTAGTGAAACCCCGCCTCGGTGCCCGCCTCGCCGTCATGTATTTCGTCCGGGTGAAGCACCATCGTTCCGCCGGGCAGGCTGTGCTGGAGTCCGCCGCGATAGTGAAAGCTCTGCACGCCGGCGATCGTCTGGCCGATAGCATAGGTATCATGCCGGTGGGGCTCATAGCCGTGGCCGCCGAAGAAGGCTTCGATGCGTTCCGTCTGACTGGGCGACTGCGCCAGCCTGACCCAGTCCGCACTTTTCTGCTGAGACATAATGGATAACCTGCGGCGTCATTGAGGGGTGATCCCAGCACTATTACACAAAAAATTAACATCACCAACCCGCGCACTGCCCGCGCTCTGCCGCTGGGCGTTTGCTGAAATTACGCATAGAATGAAGGAGTTCCATGCATTATGCGCAAAGGGCATCGCCGAAGGCTGCCCTGCCTGGCGGTGTTATGCGCCGTTGGTATAAAAAGCTTTATTTAACAGCTGTTTATATTTTGCGTATATAATGAGCGTCAGATTACTATCAACACAGGAAGGGAGAACAGTCATGCGCGTACTCGTGGTTGAGGATAACGCCCTGCTGCGTCACCACCTCAAAGTTCAGCTGCAGGAGCTGGGCCATCAGGTCGATGCGGCGGAAGATGCCAGGGAAGCGGACTACTATCTGGGCGAACATCTCCCGGATATCGCCATCGTCGACCTCGGCCTGCCGGATGAAGACGGACTATCGCTGATCCGCCGCTGGCGCAGCCACGATGTGTCGCTGCCGGTGCTGGTGCTGACCGCCCGCGAAGGGTGGCAGGATAAAGTGGAAGTGCTGAGCGCCGGGGCGGATGATTACGTCACCAAGCCTTTCCATATTGAAGAGGTTGCCGCCCGCATGCAGGCGCTGCTGCGCCGCAACAGCGGCCTGGCCTCACAGGTGATCTCCCTGCCGCCGTTCCAGGTCGACCTCTCCCGGCGCGAGCTGTCAGTCAACGATCAGCCGATCAAGCTGACGGCCTTTGAGTACACCATTATGGAAACCCTGATCCGCAACCGCGGCAAAGTGGTCAGCAAAGATTCCCTGATGCTCCAGCTTTACCCGGATGCCGAACTGCGTGAGAGCCATACCATCGACGTACTGATGGGCCGGCTGCGCAAGAAAATTCAGGCTGAATACCCGCAGGACGTCATCACCACGGTGCGCGGCCAGGGGTATCTGTTCGAACTGCGCTGATGAAGGGACTGTTGCGGCATATCTTCCCCCTGTCATTACGGGTTCGCTTCCTGCTGGCGACCGCCGGGGTCGTACTGGTGCTCTCCCTGGCCTATGGCATGGTGGCGCTGGTGGGCTACAGCGTCAGCTTTGATAAAACCACCTTCCGCCTGCTGCGCGGCGAGAGCAATCTCTTTTATATGCTGGCGAAATGGGAGAACGGCGCTATTGACGTCGATATCCCGGAAAACCTGAATATGGAAAGCCCGACGGTGACCCTTATCTACGATGAGAAGGGTAAACTGCTGTGGGCACAGCGCGATGTCCCCTGGCTGGCGAAACGCATTCAACCGGAATGGCTGAAGCGCAATGGTTTCCATGAGATCGAAGCCGATGTCGACAGCAGCAGCATGCTGCTGCGCAACAACCACGAGATTCAGGAACAGCTGGACGCCATCCGCGAGCAGGGCGACGATTCGGAGATGACCCACTCGGTGGCAATCAACCTCTACCCGGCCACCAGCAAAATGCCCCAGCTCAGCATTGTGGTGGTCGATACCATTCCGGTGGAGCTCAAGCGCAGCTATATGGTGTGGAGCTGGTTTATCTACGTGCTGGCCGCCAACCTGCTGCTGGTGATCCCCCTGCTGTGGGTCGCCGCATGGTGGAGCCTGCGGCCTATCGAGTCGCTGGCGAAAGAGGTACGTGAGCTGGAGGAGCACCACCGCGAAAAGCTCAATCCCAACACCACCCGCGAGCTGACCCGGCTGGTCAGCAACCTTAACCGCCTGGTTCGCAGCGAGCGTGAACGCTATGACAAATACCGCACCACCCTCACCGATCTCACCCACAGCCTGAAAACGCCGCTGGCGGTGATGCAGAGCACCCTGCGCTCGCTGCGCGGCGAGAAGATTAGCGTCGACGAGGCGGAGCCGGTGATGCTGGAGCAGATAAGCCGCATCTCGCAGCAGATTGGTTACTATCTGCATCGCGCCAGCATGCGCAGCGGCGGTACCCTGCTGAGCCGGGAACTGCACCCGATCGCCCCCCTGCTCGACAGCCTGACCTCCGCCCTCAACAAGGTCTATCAGCGTAAAGGGGTCAATATCTCGCTCGACATCTCGCCGGAGATCACTTTTGTCGGCGAGCAGAATGATTTTATGGAAGTGATGGGTAACGTTCTCGATAACGCCTGTAAGTACTGTCTGGAGTTCGTGGAGGTTTCCGTGCGCCAGACCACCGACAGCCATCTGCATATTCTGGTGGAAGACGATGGCCCGGGGATCCCGCAGAGCCAGCGCCGCGCCGTCTTCGACCGCGGCCAGCGGGCAGATACGCTGCGTCCCGGCCAGGGCGTGGGGCTCTCCGTCGCCCGCGAAATCGTCGAACAATATGACGGGGAGATTATCGCCAGCGAAAGCCTGCTCGGCGGCGCCTGCATGGAGGTGGTGTTTGGCCGCCAGCTGATGGAAGATAAACAGGGTTAATCATTGAGTTTTTTAACGGCGCCTGCATCGCCGGGGCGCCGCATCCGTTATAATCCCTGTCAGACACCTGCAGTGGAATATCAATATGGATTATCAATTAACGCTTAACTGGCCCGACTTTATCGAACGCTACTGGCAAAAACGGCCGGTGGTACTGAAGCGCGGCTTCGCCAATTTTATCGACCCCCTAAGCCCGGACGAACTGGCTGGACTGGCCATGGAGAGCGAGGTCGATAGCCGCCTTGTCAGCCATCAGGATGGAAAATGGCAGGTCAGTCACGGTCCCTTCGAAAGCTACGATCACCTGAGTGAAAACAACTGGTCCCTGCTGGTGCAGGCGGTTAACCACTGGCATGAACCCTCAGCGGCGCTGATGCATCCGTTCCGCGCTCTGCCGGACTGGCGTATCGACGATCTGATGATCTCCTTCTCGGTACCCGGGGGCGGCGTCGGTCCGCATCTGGATCAGTATGATGTGTTTATCATTCAGGGCACCGGCCGTCGGCGCTGGCGCGTCGGGGAAAAGGTGCCGATGAAACAGCACTGCCCGCATCCGGACCTGCTGCAGGTTGACCCCTTCGAGGCGATCATCGATGAAGAGATGGAGCCGGGGGATATTCTCTATATTCCGCCAGGATTCCCGCATGAGGGGTACTCGCTGGAAAATTCGCTCAACTATTCGGTCGGCTATCGCGCGCCGAATGCCCGCGAGCTGTTCAGCGGCTTTGCCGACTACGTTCTCCAGCGCGAACTGGGCAGCCAGCGCTACGCCGATCCGGACGTGCCGTCCCGCGACCATCCGGCGGATATTTTACCCGTCGAACTCGACCGCCTGCGCGAGATGATGCTGGGGCTGATTAATCAACCAGAGCACTTTAAACAGTGGTTTGGCGAGTTTATCACCCAGTCGCGTCATGAGCTCGACGTCGCACCGCCGGAGCCGCCGTATCAGCCAGATGAAATTTACGATGCCCTGCAGCAGGGCGACACGCTGGAACGCCTGGGCGGCCTGCGGGTGCTGCGCATTGACGGCGAGGTGTTCGTCAATGGCGAGAAGATCAACTCCCCGCACCGCCCGGCGCTGGACGCCTTAGCCACCCATCTGACGCTGCGCGCCGACCATTTTGGCGATGCGCTGGAAGATCCGTCATTCCTCGCCATGCTGGCAGCGCTGGTCAACAGCGGCTACTGGTTCTTTGGCGACTGAGCCATCATCCTGCCCGGCGGCGCTGCGCTTGCCGGGCCTACAAACAGCACGATTTCCGTAGCTCCTGTATCGGTTTGCAACGGTTTCGACCCGGGAAAAACGTTTGTTCTGTGTTATTTCCGAGCAGATTGCGCTCCCAATATGTATTCTGCGTTATGTTACTCATGAAGTAGGGAGCGCACAGGGGGCGGCCAGTCGCCGCCGCCCCCTGTACCCCCGGGCTCCGGCCAGCAAAATCGCCACTTCGTGGTGCCTTCGACTTATCCCTGCAGGCTTCGGGTCGGGCCGAGGCAGCGTCCGTGCAAAACACGGCCCTCAGCCCGCATCCATGCGGGCTGCCCCTGCCTTCCGGGAACGTCTCAGCGATTTTGAGGCCGCCAACACCGGCAGTTTCAGTCGCGCAAGTGGGTAAATTAGCATCAGATCGCACGAGTCGTAGGCCGGATAAGGCGTTAGCCGCCATCCGGCATCTTGTGCGACAAGCAGAATGACCGGCCTGGTTGCGAAGGCTATTTCCCTTTTCGTGTTGCCGTCAGCTCGGCGATACGCACGATCACCTGCACCGCCTTCTCCATCCCTTCCAGGGTGACAAACTCATGTTTGCCGTGATAGTTGTAGCCGCCGGTAAACAGGTTCGGGCACGGCAGTCCCATAAACGAGAGCTGCGCGCCGTCGGTGCCGCCGCGGATCGGCTTCATCTGCGGTTCAATATCGCAGTCCACCATCGCCTGGCGGGCAATATCGACCACGTGCGGATGGGCGATCACCTGCTCATGCATGTTGTAATAACTATCCTCGATCACCAGCTCGATATAGCAGTCCGGGTGCAGCCCCTTGCCGACCTTTTTGGCGATCTCCATCATCTTGCGTTTACGCGCCTCAAAGTGCTTGCGGTCAAAATCGCGGATGATGTAGTGCATCTCGGCCCGATCCACGCTGCCTTTGATGCTGGTGAGGTGATAAAAGCCTTCATAACCTTCGGTAGTCTCCGGCGCCTCGTCGGCCGGCACTTCGGCATGAATGCGCGCGGCCAGCGACAGCGCATTGACCATCACCCCTTTTGCGGTGCCGGGATGCACGTTATTGCCGACAATCTTAATGGTCACCGAGGCGGCGTTGAAGTTTTCAAACTCCAGTTCCCCCACGCCACCGCCGTCGACGGTATAGGCCCAGCGGGCATCAAAGGCCTCGACATCGAAATGCTTCGCCCCTTTTCCGACCTCTTCATCGGGGGTGAAGGCCACGCGGATATCGCCATGAGGGATGTTTTTCGCCTGCAGGGTCGCCAGCGCGGTCATGATCTCGGCGATGCCGGCCTTGTCGTCCGCCCCCAGCAGCGTTTTCCCGTCGGTGGTGATCAGCGTCTGCCCCAAAAGCTGATGCAGAACCGGGAACATCACCGGGGAGAGCACCTCATCGCCGATACCCAGCGCGATATCGCCGCCGCGATAGTTTTCGACAATCTGCGGATTAACGTTTTTACCGCTGAAATCCGGGGAAGTATCGACGTGAGAGATAAAGCCGATGGCCGGGATATCGCCCTCCACGTTGGCGGGCAGGGTTCCCATTACCGTCCCTTTTTCACTCAGCGTTACCTTGACCAGTCCCATTTCTTCCAGCTGCGCCTGCAACAGGCGTAACAGCTTCCACTGCCCTTCCGTGCTGGGGACCTGACGAACGCCAGGCTTCGACTGCGTGTCCAAAGAAACGTACTGCAAAAAACGCTCAAGCAATTTATCCATGTAGCCACCCTCTTCTTTTGTGACAACATTATTCATAAGCCAGAAAAGACAAATATTGCGTCAGGTCATTCTTAGCCCGTAAAGCGAAATTTAATAACGGAACCGACGTTATGGTGTAAAGGTAGACTATGCAGGCGTATCAAGGATTGGCGATTACCCTTGTTTGCCGTAGAATGCTGGCCCTTATTAAAAACGTGCAACCCCAAAGGTGGTTAATCACAAACCCCGCAGCGGTCGGAAGTTTCCGTTGCGTCTACATGGGACAGAGTCAAAAATTGAATATACAACCGCGTTCGCGTTCGCCGCTGGTGCAACTGGCGGGAATTCGCAAGAGCTTTGATGGTAAAACGGTCATCGATAACCTTAACCTGACCATCAACAATGGTGAGTTTCTCACCCTGCTTGGCCCCTCTGGCTGCGGTAAAACCACCGTTCTGCGCCTTATCGCCGGCCTGGAAAACGTCGACAGCGGACGGATCCATCTCGAAGATCACGATATCACCCATGTCCCGGCGGAAAACCGCCACGTCAATACCGTCTTTCAAAGCTACGCCCTGTTTCCGCATATGACGGTATTCGAGAACGTCGCCTTTGGCCTGCGGATGCAGAAAACCCCGGCGGCGGAAATCACCCCGCGGGTTCTGGATGCCTTAAAGATGGTACAGCTGGAAGACTTTGCCCAGCGCAAACCGCACCAGCTCTCCGGCGGCCAGCAGCAGCGCGTGGCCATCGCCCGCGCGGTGGTTAACAAACCGCGCCTGCTGCTGCTCGATGAATCCCTTTCGGCGCTGGATTACAAGTTGCGCAAGCAGATGCAGAACGAACTGAAAGCGCTGCAGCGTAAGCTCGGGATCACCTTCGTCTTCGTGACCCACGATCAGGAAGAGGCCCTGACCATGTCCGATCGCATCGTGGTCATGCGCGATGGCAAAATCGAACAGGACGGCACCCCGCGAGAGATCTACGAAGAGCCGAAAAACCTGTTCGTCGCCAGCTTTATCGGCGAGATCAATATCTTCGACGCCACCGTGATCGAGCGCCTCGACGAGCAGCGCGTGCGCGCCAGTGTCGAAGGACGGGAGTGCAACATCACCGTCAATTTTGCCGTGGAGGCCGGCCAACGTCTGCACGTCCTGCTGCGCCCGGAAGATCTGCGCGTCGATGAGATCCACCACAACAGCGACGCCGACGGCCTGATCGGCTATGTGCGAGAGCGTAACTATAAGGGGATGACCCTTGAGTCGGTGGTCGAGCTGGAAAACGGCAAAATGGTGATGGTCAGCGAGTTCTTTAACGAAGACGACCCGGATTTCGACCACTCTCTTGACCAGAAAATGTCTATCAATTGGGTGGAGAGCTGGGAGGTGGTGCTGGCCGATGAAGAACTCCAGTAAATTCCAGAATGTGGTGATCGCCACCGTCGTCGGTTGGCTGGTGCTGTTTGTCTTCCTGCCCAACCTGATGATCATCGCCACCAGCTTTCTGACCCGCGACGACGCCAACTTCGTCAAGCTGGTCTTCACGCTGGACAACTACTCGCGGCTGCTGGATCCGCTCTACTACGACGTGCTGCTGCATTCACTGAACATGGCGCTGCTGGCGACCCTCGCCTGCCTGGCGCTGGGCTACCCGTTTGCGTGGTTCCTCGCCCGGCTGCCGCAGAAGGTGCGCCCCCTGCTGCTGTTTCTGCTGATCGTCCCCTTCTGGACCAACTCGTTGATCCGTATTTACGGGCTGAAGATTTTCCTCAGTACCAAAGGCTATCTGAACGAGTTCCTGCTGTGGTTAGGGGTGATCGACACGCCGATACGCATTATGTTCACCCCCTCGGCGGTGATTATCGGCCTGGTGTATATCCTGCTGCCGTTTATGGTGATGCCGCTCTACTCCAGCATTGAGAAACTGGATCGCCCGCTGCTGGAAGCGGCGAAAGATCTCGGTGCCAGCAAGCTGCAGACCTTTATCCGCATTATCATCCCGCTGACCATGCCGGGGATCATCGCCGGCTGTCTGCTGGTGATGTTGCCGGCGATGGGGCTGTTCTACGTTTCCGACCTGATGGGCGGCGCCAAGAACCTGCTGATCGGCAACGTGATCAAGAGTCAGTTCCTGAATATTCGCGACTGGCCGTTCGGCGCGGCAACCAGCATTACCTTAACCCTGGTGATGGGCCTGATGCTGTTGATTTACTGGCGCGCGGCGCGCCTGCTGAATAAAAAGGTGGAGCTGGAATGATCGGTCGACTGCTGCGCGGCGGCTTTATGACCGCCATCTACGCGTATCTCTACATCCCTATTATTATTCTGATCGTTAACTCGTTTAACCGGTCGCGCTTTGGTATCAACTGGCAGGGGTTCACCACCGACTGGTATAGCCTGCTGATGAACAACGATAGCCTGCTGCAGGCCGCCCAGCATTCCCTGACCATGGCGGTGCTGTCGGCAACCTTCGCCACCCTTATCGGCTCGCTGACCGCCGTGGCGCTGTACCGCTACCGCTTTCGCGGCAAGCCGTTCGTTAGCGGCATGCTGTTTGTGGTGATGATGTCGCCCGATATTGTCATGGCCATCTCCCTGCTGGTGCTGTTTATGCTGATCGGTATTCAGCTTGGTTTCTGGTCGCTGCTGTTTTCGCATATCACCTTCTGCCTGCCGTTTGTGGTGGTCACGGTGTTCTCCCGACTGAAAGGCTTTGATGTGCGGATGCTGGAGGCAGCGAAAGATCTGGGCGCCAGCGAGATGACCATCCTGCGCAAAATCATCCTGCCGCTGGCCCTGCCGGCGGTCGCCGCCGGGTGGTTGCTGAGCTTCACGTTGTCGATGGATGACGTGGTGGTCTCTTCGTTCGTGACCGGTCCGGGGTATGAAATTCTGCCGCTGAAGATCTATTCGATGGTCAAGGTTGGCGTTTCGCCTGAGGTGAACGCCCTGGCCACGATTCTGTTGGTTCTGTCGCTGGTGATGGTCATCGCCAGTCAGTTAATTGCACGTGATAAAACTCAGGGGACGTTAAAATGAAAAAATGGTCACGCCACCTGCTCGCAGCCGGCGCTCTGGCAATCGGCATGAGCGCCGCACACGCGGACGATAGCAAAACGCTCTATTTTTATAACTGGACCGAATACGTACCGCCGGGCCTGCTGGAGCAGTTCACCAAAGAGACCGGCATCAAGGTCATCTATTCGACCTACGAGTCGAACGAAACCATGTATGCCAAGCTCAAGACCTATAAAGACGGTGCGTACGATCTGGTCGTCCCGTCGACCTACTTCGTCGACAAGATGCGCAAAGAAGGGATGCTGCAGAAGATCGATAAGAGTAAGCTGACTAACTTCAGCAACCTCGATCCGCAGATGCTGAACAAACCGTTCGATCCGAATAACGACTACTCCATTCCCTATATCTGGGGGGCGACGGCTATCGGCGTCAACAGCGATGCGATTGACCCGAAAACCATTACCAGCTGGGCCGACCTGTGGAAGCCCGAATACAAAAGCAGCCTGCTGCTGACCGACGACGCGCGCGAAGTGTTCCAGATGGCGCTGCGTAAGCTGGGCTATTCCGGCAACACCACCGACCCGAAAGAGATTGAAGCCGCCTATAACGAGCTGAAAAAGTTAATGCCTAACGTCGCGGCGTTTAACTCCGATAACCCGGCGAACCCGTATATGGAAGGCGAAGTGAACCTCGGAATGGTATGGAACGGCTCGGCTTACGTCGCACGCCAGGCCGGTACCCCGCTGGAGGTGATCTGGCCGAAAGAAGGCGGCATCTTCTGGATGGACAGCCTGTCGATCCCGGCGAATGCCAAAAACGTCGACGGCGCGCTGAAGCTGATTAACTTCCTGCTGCGCCCGGATGTCGCCAAACAGGTCGCGGAAACCATCGGCTACCCCACGCCAAACCTGGCGGCACGCAAAATGCTCAGCCCGGCAGTGGCCAACGATAAATCGCTCTACCCGGACGCTGCGACCATTGAGAAAGGCGAATGGCAGAATGACGTCGGCAGCGCCAGCGCCATTTATGAAGAGTATTACCAGAAGCTGAAAGCGGGCCGCTAATCCCGCAGGGCGGAACCGCGGTTCCGCCTTTTTTTGCTCTCACCTTAGCCCCTCAGCCCGCGCCAGAGGATCGCCGGCAGCTTGCGCCAGCGCGGCCGATGATAAAAATCCACCAGCTTCTGCGCCACCGCTTCCTGACCCCGGTGGGTAATAAACCAGGGCGGTAGGGGCATCAGCGTCAGTTCGCCATGCCACAGACTGCGCGGAAACGGCCGAAACGGCGCCTCAATCACCGTGCGCTCGGTTTTCTCCAGCATAAAGCTGTTATGCACCTTGCCCCGCCCGCTCTGAATATCGTCGAGCGTGTGGCCGGGAAACGCGCCCCACGGGCAAGGGGCCAACAGGAAGGCCACCCCGCTCCAGCAGTTGATCGCCACCGTGCCGTAGCGCAGCTCAGCGATTAACGCGTTAAAACGCTTACGTCCAATCGCTTTACGGGTGCGCGGATGGATCACAATATTGGCCCCCAGCGTGCCCTGCAGCCGCTGATTCGCATAGCCGATCGCCTGGCGCAGAAAACTTTCCGCACTGTCGGCCTCAAGACGAGTGACCGACAGCCCCGGGCCAAAGACCTCCTGCTGACAGAGCGCCGGGTCATCGTCGGTGTTCGCCACAATCAACGGCAGCGCGTCGCCACGCGCTATCTCCAGCGGCTGGCGGGCGCGCAGGCGAAAGTCGGTCAGCCTTTTTTCAGCGCCGGGGTAGTAGTCCGGACGGGTGTTCGCGGCGATCAGCCGGTACAGCTGATTCAGCAAGCCCGTCGCTGGCTCCCAGCCCTGCTGCAGGATCAGCACCTGGCTGGCCACGCAGTTAAACCCGCCGTTGTTCATCTTCTGCGTCGCCAGCTGCTGCGCCTGAAAAGCGATATCCGCCTCGCTCCACGGCCCGGGTACGATAATGGTAGGGCTGACGCCGCCCAGCTCCGAAGTCACCCGACGCGGGTTCAGCGGCGTCCTGGCGGCCCGACGCTGGCGAGCCGCTTCACCGTCGCCCCAGACGATGACGTCATGGGTCTCGCGAGAGCCGGTGATATGGATCTCATCGACAGCGGGATGGCTGGTCAGCCATGCTCCCGCCTGGGCGTCGCCGGTGACGATGCGGAGCGCATCCATGGCAATCAGCGGTGCCAGGGCCTGGGCCAGCAGATCGTGCAGATAATCATTCACCGGGTTGAGCTTCAGCAGGCAGACCTGATTTTCAATAAACAGCTTGTGTAGCACATCCAGTGGCGCAATCGAGGCCACATTGCCGGCGCCAAGCACCAGCGCCAGCTTGCCCTGCCGCGCGGCCGGCGGGATGTCGTATGCCCGCGCCGCATAGCGGTCGAGATGGGCCCGGGTGACGCCTGGCTGCATCCATATCTCAGCGCGAACTCCAGACAGCAACAGTCGATCCCAGAGCGTGCCGGGCACCACCCGCAGCGCCAGGCGGCCGTCCGCCAGCGTCCGCAGCGGGATCCGCCGCAGAAAGGTCTTCTCTTCCAGCTGCTCCAGGGTGGCGATGAGCCCGTTGCAGCCGACCATTAGCGCGCAGGGGCCCGCCAGCCACTCCTCCCCCGCCAGCGGATCGCCCGCCGGCAGCCCTTTGGCCGCCGCCGCCGCGGCCACCCACGCCGGGGCAATACCAGCCAGGGCATCCTTGATCTGGCGCAGCAGCGCCAGACGACGGTTCACTGAGGTTTCCGCCCAACGCTGGCGCGCCGCCGACAAGGCGTACAGGGCAGCATCATACTGAGAGCAGGTCGTCAGACCGGGTCGCGCATGGCTCATTTTCCCTCACTCATTAAAATCTCTCCGTAGGCCTGGCGCAGTTGATTTTTGAGCACCTTACCCGTGGCGCTGACCGGTAGCGCGTCGACAAATATCACCCGGTCCGGGATCTGCCACTTTGGCACCCGCGTCTCAAACCAGGTCAGCAGATCGGTCTCTTCCACTTCGCCCCCTTCCGCGCGAACGCACAGCAGCACCGGCCGCTCGTCCCAGCGCGGATGACGGGCGGCGATGGCCGCCGCGCTGCGCACCGCCGGATGCGCGATGGCGATATTCTCCAGCTCAACGGTGGAGATCCACTCGCCACCGGACTTGATAATATCCTTTGCCCGATCGCAGATCACCAGATAACCATTGGCGTCGAGCGTACCGATATCGCCGGTATCAAACCAGCCTCCCGCGGTCAGGGCGCTCGCGTCCTGACCATAGTACTGCTCCACCACCCAGTGCCCTCTGACCTGCAGATACCCCTGACTTTGACCATCCCGGGGCAACGGTTCGCCATCCACGTCCACTACCTGCAGTTCGATGCCGAATATGGGCCGCCCCTGACCGGCGCGCTGCTTTTGCTGCTCCTGTGCCGGGAGCGCGTCATGTTTGCTCAACGGCGTGTTGATGGTGCCGATAGGCGATGTTTCGGTCATTCCCCAGGCGTGGGTCAGTTCAATGCCGTAATCACGCTGAAAGGCCTCGGCCATCGACGGCGGCAGCGCGGAGCCGCCAACCAGTGCACGTTTAAATTCAGGCAGCCGGACCTCTGTCCGGCGCATCGCCGCCAGCAAGCCGGCCCAGATCACCGGCACGCCAAACCCCACCGTTACCTTCTCGGCGGCCAGCAGCTGCAGCAGGCTGTCGCCATCGAGGTGCGGCCCCGGCAGCACCAGCCGCGCGCCGACCATGGCGGCGATAAACGGCGTCCCCCACGCGTTGACATGGAACATCGGCACCACCGGCAACAGGCTGTCCTTCGCCGATATGCCGGCGGCGTCCGGCTGGTTGCCGCTCAGGGCGTGCAGGACCAGCGAACGATGGGTATTCAACACCCCTTTCGGCCGGCCGGTAGTTCCCGAGGTGTAGCAGAGCGAAGCTGGGGTCAGTTCATTGAGCTGCGGCCAGCGATAGTCTACTGTCCCCTGCTGCAACAGATCGTCAAAAAACAGCAATGAGGGCAACTGGCTGAGCGCCGCTTCGCTGCGGGGTTCCATCAGCACGATGTGTTTCACCGTCGGCAGCTGCGGCAGCAGCTGCGCCACCAGTGGCAGAAAGGTCTGGTCAAAAAACAGCACTTCGTCGGCAGCGTCGTTGAGGATATACCGCAGATGGTCAACCGACAGCCGCGGGTTGACAGTGTGTGTCACCCAGCCGCCGGAGGCGACGGCAAAATAGATCTCCAGGTGGCGGCGATTGTTCCATGCCAGGGTAGCGCAGCGGGCGCCTGGCGGCAGCCCCAGCGACGCCAGCGCCGACGCCAGCCGCTGAGCGCGGCTGGCCACCTCCCCCCAGCTGCTGCGCTCCTGCTCACCGCCAGTACTCACCGAGACAATCTCGGTCTCGCTGTGATATTGCGCCGCATGGCCGAGCAGCGCGGCAGTGGTGAGATCCTGATAAATCATCGGTGACGGCATTACGGGGTCTCCTTTACAGACTTCCGGCAGGGAACAGGGTCGCGGCGCGATCGTGCGGGCGCCTATTGAATCTGGTCTACATTTGCCGGTCTGCACAAAAAAACGTACAGAAATCAGCGGTCACGCACAAAATAGAGTAAGAAATGATTCAGGAGGAAAAAGACGAAATCATAACAGGCAGGTCATTGCTCAGGGCGGGTATCGCCCGGCAGCGGGCCGGGCGATAGCAGTGGGGATTTACAGCAGCGCTTTCGCTTTAGCGAGCACGTTGTCGACGGTGAAGCCGAACTCTTCGAACAGCTGCTCAGCCGGCGCAGACTCACCGAAGGTGGTCATGCCAACGATAGCGCCGTTCAGGCCAACGTATTTGAACCAGTAGTCCGCGATACCGGCTTCTACCGCGACGCGGGCAGAAACGGCTTTCGGCAGTACGGATTCACGATAAGCGGCATCCTGCTTGTCGAACGCGTCGGTGGACGGCATGGAGACCACGCGCGCCTTCACGCCTTCGGCAGTCAGTTTGTCCCACGCGGCCACTGCCAGCTCCACTTCGGAACCGGTGGCGATGAAGATCAGCTCCGGCTGGCCGGCACAATCTTTCAGCACGTAACCGCCACGAGCGACGTTTGCCAGCTGCTCTGCGGTACGCTCCTGCTGCGCCAGGTTCTGACGGGAGAGGATCAGCGCGGTCGGGCCGTCCTGACGCTCTACGCCATATTTCCACGCAATCGCGGATTCAACCTGGTCACACGGACGCCAGGTGGACATGTTCGGCGTCACGCGCAGGGAAGCCACCTGCTCTACCGGCTGATGAGTCGGGCCGTCTTCACCCAGACCGATGGAGTCGTGGGTGTAGACCATCACCTGACGCTGTTTCATCAGCGCGGCCATACGTACCGCATTACGCGCGTATTCCACGAACATCAGGAAGGTGGAGGTGTACGGCAGGAAACCGCCGTGCAGCGCGATACCGTTGGCGATAGCGGTCATACCGAATTCACGCACGCCGTAATGAATGTAGTTACCCGCGGTGTCTTCGTTGATCGGCTTAGAACCAGACCACAGGGTCAGGTTGGACGGCGCCAGGTCAGCGGAGCCGCCGAGGAATTCCGGCAGCAGCGGGCCGAAGGCTTCGATAGCATTCTGCGACGCTTTACGGCTGGCGATTTTCGCCGGGTTAGCCTGCAGCTTCGCGATGAACTCGTTAGCTTTGGCGTCGAAGTCAGACGGCATTTCACCTTTCATACGACGGGTGAATTCGGCCGCTTCCTGCGGGAAGGCTTTCGCGTAGGCAGCAAACTTCTCATTCCACGCCGCTTCTTTCGCCTGGCCGGCTTCTTTGGCATCCCACTGCGCATAGATGTCAGACGGGATGTCAAACGGCGCGTGTTTCCAGCCCAGCGCTTCGCGGGTCAGCGCGATTTCTGCGTCGCCCAGCGGTGCGCCGTGGGAGTCGTGGGTACCGGCTTTGTTCGGCGAACCAAAACCAATGATGGTTTTGCACATCAGCAGGGACGGTTTGTCGGTGACCGCACGCGCTTCTTCTACTGCGCGTTTGATGGCGTCAGCGTCGTGACCGTCCACGCCGCGCACCACGTGCCAGCCGTAGGCTTCAAAGCGTTTCGCGGTATCGTCGGTGAACCAGCCTTCAACGTGGCCGTCGATGGAGATGCCGTTGTCATCATAGAAGGCCACCAGTTTGCCCAGCTTCAGGGTCCCGGCCAGGGAGCACACTTCGTGAGAAATGCCTTCCATCATGCAGCCGTCGCCCATGAAGGCGTAGGTGTAGTGGTCGACGATATCGTGGCCCGGACGGTTGAACTGCGCCGCCAGAGTTTTCTCGGCAATAGCCATCCCGACCGCGTTAGCGATACCCTGGCCCAGCGGACCGGTGGTGGTTTCCACGCCCGCGGTGTAGCCGACTTCCGGGTGACCCGGGGTTTTGGAGTGCAGCTGGCGGAAGTTTTTCAGCTCGGATATCGGCAGATCGTAGCCAGTGAGGTGCAGCAGGCTGTAAATCAGCATCGAACCATGGCCATTTGACAACACAAAACGGTCACGGTCAGCCCAGGCCGGATTGTTCGGGTTATGGTTCAGGAAATCACGCCACAGCACTTCGGCAATGTCAGCCATACCCATCGGGGCCCCCGGGTGGCCGGATTTGGCTTTCTGTACAGCGTCCATGCTCAGGGCGCGCAGCGCGTTGGCGCATTGGCAGCGAATGGTTTTTGTCGTCTTCATCAGTCTTTATCCCTGCGGCTTACAGCATCTGCTGAATCTGTTGTTCCAGTTTCACCTGATCGACAGCAAACAGTCGGATCCCTTCCGCTAGTTTTTCCACTGCCATGGGATCCTGATGATGCTGCCAGAGAAACTCCGCCTGCGTCATCGGGCTGGGACGAGTTTCCGTCACGCAGCCGGGGGTCAACTGGCGGGTCAACACTCCTTCGCTGGCCGCCAGCTCGTCCAGCAGTGCTGGAGAGATAGTCAGGCGATCGCAGCCCGCCAGCGCCTGGATCTGCTCAATACGACGGAAGCTGGCGCCCATTACCACCGTGTCATAGCCATGGGATTTGTAATACTGATAAATCTGGCGCACAGAGACCACGCCCGGATCGCTGTCCACCTGATAGGCTGACTGCGGCTGGTGCTTCTGATACCAGTCGTAGATGCGGCCCACAAAGGGCGAGATGAGAAAGACGCCCGCTTCGGCGCATGCCCGGGCCTGAGCGAAAGAGAACAGCAGCGTCAGGTTGCAGTTTATACCGCTCTGCTCCAGCTCTTCGGCAGCGCGAATGCCCTCCCAGGTGGCGGCGAGCTTAATTAGAATCCGCTCGGGACCAATGCCATTTTTTTCATATAACTGGATGAGCTTGCGCGCCTTCGCGACGCACATCCCGCGATCCCAGGCAAAGCGGGCATCCACTTCGGTGGAGATACGCCCGGGCACATGGCGCAGCACCTCGCTGCCGATATCCACTGCCACCTGATCGCAGGCGTTAATCAATTGTGTTTCTGCGCTGCCTCCCTGGCGGCGTGCCTTGCCAATCGCATCGGCAATCAGCGGCTGATACTGCGGCAGCTGCGCGGCCTTCAGCACCAGCGAGGGGTTGGTGGTCGCATCCTGGGGTGCAAACTTTTTAATCGATTCAATATCGCCGGTATCAGCAACAACCGTGGTGTATTTTTTCAGTTCGTCTAACTGGCTCATCATCTGTTCCTTATCTTACGACTGCGGAGATTAATCTCTGGCATGCTGGTGTTCGTAATAATCAATACGTTCCACTTTGGGCGCGGAGCCGCCGCCTTCATATTCGGACTCAAGCCACGCCTGAATAATTTTTTTGCCCAGCTCAGTGCCAATCACCCGCGCGCCGAGGGTAATAATCTGCGCGTTGTTACTTTTACGCGCTCGCTCAGCGGAGAAGGTATCGTGACACTGGGCGGCACGGACCCCGGGGACTTTATTGGCCACAATACTCATCCCAATGCCGGTACCGCAGATCAGAATGCCGCGCTCGTGTTCGCCCTGTTTAATCGACATCGCCACCGCATGGGCAACATCCGGATAAACGGTACTCCCCTGGCGCTTATCGCTGCTGTAATCCGCGACGTTTATTCCCAGCCCATTCAAATAAGCGACGATAGTATCGCGAAAAGCATAGGCGGCATCATCCGCACCAATAGCGATTGTTTTCATGGTTATTTCCTTAATTTAACAGTACGTCTTAATGACAATTCGGGTAAAACGAAATTTGGTCGCCGGGCTGAATAATTTGTGGTGGTTCGCCGTAAAGGTGTACCGTCCCGGGTAATTCAGCGATATCTGCGCCATCAAAATTTAGCGTGATATGGCCAAGCTGTCGTAAATTTGCCGTTGCCACACGGCCTACCGCGGTCACCCGATAATTTTTATCATTTAATTTCATTCGCTGACCGGGCGATAACTCGGCGGTCAGTTCGCTGGCCTGGTGTACGGCGCAATAACTCGCAATATCGTCGGGAACGGCATCGGAGAATAAAATAAGCCGCTGCTCCCGCAAAGAGCACTCAACATATTCCCCGACGGCGGTAATTCGTAATGAATACAACGGCACGCTCATACTATTTGTGTCCTTTGGCGGCAGGGGAAGATAATGTCACGCTCTCTTCACTTTTCGCGTCTTTCAAAGGTTCAGCGGCTGGCGCCCGCTTTTTCAGCCGTTTATCAAACCAGGCGACCAGTATCGGCGCGGTGATCATGGTGATAATGCTCGCCGTCGCCAGCTGCGCGGTGGCGGCATCCACGTACATCGCCAGCGAAGGATCCGCCTGGGCAACCATCGCAGGCGTCAGCGCTGAGCTGGCGGCGGTGGTTCCCAGCGCGGCGCCCAGCGCGCTTTTCTTCTTCAAAAACAGGTTGTAGATAAAGTAGAACACAATCCCGGTGAGCGCGGAGATAATCCCCAACAGGATCCCGGACAGGCCGGCGGTAAACACCGTATTGATGCTGGAGTTGGCGCCGATGGCGAACGACATAATAATGATCACCAGCGGCTGCGCCGCGGCGCATAACTGTTTAAAACGTTCGTCCAGATTGCCCCACAGCATGCCAATCAGCAGCGGGATAAGCATCGACAGCAGCGCGGCGAAGGGAATATTGGCCAGGCCGCTGACGCCCAGCACCATCATGGTGACAAACGGACCATCCTTGATGCAGAACACGGAGATCGCCCCGGCATCACTGGCATCGCCATAGTTGCTGCACAATGCGATATAGAGGGAGCTGTTCGAGCTGGTCAGGCAGGCAATCAGCGCCAGGGTCGATATCCCGAGAAATCCGCTCGGGCCAAACAACGTTCCCGCGGCCCATACCGCCAGGGCCCCGGCCAGACATTTGAGAAACAGCAGCACGGCGCCTTTATAGAGCGGCAAACCGGCCTGACGGATATTGATTGAGGTTCCGCAAATGAGCAAAAATATGCCCATCATGGCGCTGGAACCGACTTTAAATAAAGCGGTGGTTGGGCCGCCAATGCTGAGCACCTGGGGAGCAAAGGTATTAATCAATATTGCCACCAGCAGTGGAATAATGATTAGCCCACCGGGCACCTTATTCATTTTCTCAAGTATATTAATATTCATAGGGTGACTCTTAAATTAAGATTTAACAGAGATAACGACGCAATACTACCCTGACGACCATTACGTCGTTTATTTTTTATTAGATGACTGGGTTATTGCTGTGCTTCTTGATAAATTCGGTCAACAATGATGCCAATAATATCTTCCGGTCCGGTTAACCCTCCTTTTCCGACACAAATTAAGCCGGCATAATCACCACCAATAATCCGCACCATATCGGTTTGCGGGATGACATAGTCAATCATTTCTATTCCGGTCGCGCCCAGCTCTTTTAGGACATTGACCATGGTGTCACCGCCGGTCATATACAATCCTTTAATTTCACCCGACGCACAGTTAAGCACCTCGCGTACAATACTGCCCAATCCGTGGTTAATATTTTGCGCAGCCTCACCGTGGGCCAGACCAAATCTCTGCTCCTCTTCCTGAAGGTTTAGCAACCGCCCGGTCAAGGCGGATTCAAAAACAAAGAGCGCGTTGTGCTGCGCCGGAACGCACTGTCGGGCATGCTGTACCACGCGATTGACTTCAATCTCAGCGGCGTTTTTCCTGTCAACCAACAGCTCGGCATCAACCGGGATATGGCAGACCCGGTCATCCCTGGCGATCAAATACTGGAGCTGTTTTTTGGTTACTGGCGTTGCGCTGCCGGCAACGATCAAAATCGAGCCGCGCTGGCCGTCCGCTGTCAGGCTCGCGGGCGCGCTGCTCCGCGCTTCGCGCATCAGGCCGCGACGAACCGCCAGCCGTTCGGTAAAGGGCCCCGGATCGACGGCCAGCACGTTCCAGTTCAGGGCCACTACCGCCCCGGCGATGGCATCGACATCGTCGACGGTTATCGCATCGACCACTATCACCCGCACGCCGCGTTGCTGTTGCTCCTGCAAATCCTGCTGGATTTGCCCTTCGCCTTTCATCACCGACGTCAGCGCGATATGCCCGACCTGATGATGGGTCTGCGCCGCCAACAGTCCCGGCACCCACGACTCGGTGACCGGGGTACGTACATCGCGAGCCACATCGGTCCGCGACAGGGCTACCGAATCAATCACCGAATAACCGCCGACGAGAATACGCCGTGACTGCGGCATCGCCGGCACCACAACCGCCACCGTCTCCTGCGGCAGTTGTTCCAGCATGGCATCGATTTCAAATCCGATGCCGCCGCGCAGCGTGGTATCAATCCGCTTGGTGAAGTAGTGCGCGCCGCGAGCCTGCAGCTGTTTCACCGCAGCGCTCACTTTGTGCTGGGCCTCCGCTTTCGGCAATGGGCGGCTGTCGCTGCTGACGACCATCGCCGGATACTCGACCTCATTGCGGGAGAAGGATTCGGTATCGAAAAACGCGGCGGTTTTTAAACCGCTACGTGCCAGCAGCACCCCGACGGTGGTCGCCCCGGTCAAATCGTCAGCCACGATCCCAAGCTTTCCGCCTTCCCCTTGTGGCCAGACCATCTCAATGCAGGCAGGCGTCACCCCGGAGACGTAGATCCCTTCGTGTATAAATTCCGCCAGCGGGCCGCTTTTGCCGGTGGGATGCAGGTTAATGGTGGGAATTCCCCGCTTCGGATAGAGTCCGCAGCGCAGCGTGCCGCCGCAGTCGATGACCATTAAACCAATCTCTTCTGCCGGCGGTTCGCCATTTTTGAATACATCAATGGAGGGCCAGCCGGTCAGTTCGCTCAGGCGGTCCACGACCGGGGGACGGATCCCCCCGGTAATGTACGCAATCTTTTTTCCCTGACCCAGCGTGATAGTCAGAGGCCCACCCCAGCCCTTACAGCCCTTGCTAATCAACAGATGTTTTTCCATTTCTCTGTCCTCGTGATTCGCATGAACCTCAGCGATTATTGATGCTTCATTTTCCAGTAACGGGCCGCCACCAGCGTCGACTCCAGCATACTGACAGTACCCGCCTTACCGGTACCGGCGATATCAAACGCCGTCCCATGGTCAACGGAGCTGCGCATAAACGGCAGGCCGAAGGTAATGGTGATTGAACGTTCAAAGTCGAGGGTTTTACAGGCGATATGCCCCTGATCGTGATACAGCGAGAGAATGGCGTCGTAGCGCCCCTGTTTGCCGAGATGGAACACGGAATCGGCCGGTACCGGCCCGATAGCGTTGATCCCCATCTCCTGGGCCGCTTTCACCGCCGGGATCAGATTGTCTGCCTCTTCGTGACCAAAAAGACCGTTGTCGGAACCATGCGGGTTCAGGGCGGCCACGGCAATACGCGGATTGTTGATGTTCAGGGCAGTAAATTCATGATGGATCTGCTGAACGCAGGCCAGCACCCGCGCTTTATTGGCATAGTCACAGGCAGCTTTTAGCGCCATATGGCGGCTCACGAAGAAGACGCGCAGGTTGTGGACGTGGAACATAGTCAAGCCATAATCAGATTGGGTTTCCACCTGATAGATTTCGGTATGGCCCGGGAGCTTACATCCCGCCAGCTTGATGGCTTCCTTATGAATAGGTGCAGTAGAGACCACGTCGATCAGCCCCGCTTTGCCCAGTTCGATCGACTTCATCACATAGTCCAGCGACATTTGCCCCGCCAGCTTCTGCACCTTGCCCCATTCGATGCTGTCGCAGTCGTAGTCGCCGGTTTCCAGGACATCCAGCGTCCCCCAGCTGAAACGGGCCTCCTGAGGATGAGCAATTTTATGGATAGCAAAATCGCAGCCCATGATTTTCATCGCCCGGCTGATAATCGGTACCGAGCCGATCAGGAACGGTTTGCACTCGTCATACACGCTTTTGTCCATCATGGTGGCCACTGTGATCTCTGGGCCGATCCCTGCCGGATCGCCGATGGTAATCGCCACAACGGGTTTTTTCTCTGCTGACATCATGCGCCTCTCTTGTCTCAGTTGATTGTTCATATGTTCATAGTCAAATCATATGCTCAAAACATTACCTGATGAATGAGCCGCCATTAGTGATGAGGATCACATAAAAAAATTCATAGATTTTTTTCATCGAAAAATGTGATCTAACATATGTTCATGTACTGATAAAAAGTTCAACCTCAATACAGGGTATGACACCCACATTTTGCAAGCGTTTGATTTTATTAACAGGAGAAGCAAAGATGACCCCGATATGGTTAGGAACCAGCTGGAAAATGAATAAGCCGCTGTCGCAGGCCATGGCCTGGTGCGAAACGCTGGCAGCGCGGATGCCTGAGGGCTGTCACCCTGCTATTCAGCCCTTCGTCATTCCCCCCTTCACCGCGATCCAACCCGTCAGCCATTTTCTGCAAATGCATCAGTTACCACTTTTGACCGGCGCGCAGAATATGCATGAAGCGGATCAGGGCGCCTGGACCGGGGAAATCTCGGCGGCCATGTTGGCAGAAACCGGCGCCACGCTTGTTGAGCTGGGACATTCAGAACGACGCGCCGCCTTTAATGAAAGCGATGCCGCGATTAATCGAAAAGTACATAGCGCCTTAGGTCATGGCCTGCGCCCACTGATCTGTATTGGCGATAGCGCCGAGGAGAAACGCTGGCAGGTGTCGCGTGAAAGCGTGGTGCGGCAGATGAAGATCGCCCTGTATGGCCTGAGCCACCAGCAAGCGCTGCAGATCCTGATTGCGTATGAACCGGTGTGGGCCATTGGCGAACATGGTACGCCCGCCTCACCGCAGGAGGCGGGCGTCATTCATCAGGCGTTGCGTGAGGCGCTTTGCGAGCGGTTTGGTCATGAGACGGGAATCCGTATCCCACTGCTCTATGGCGGCAGCGTTACACTGCAAAACGCGGTGGAACTGCTGCGCCAGCCGGAGATCAATGGCTTGTTTATCGGCCGCGCGGCCTGGGACGCACAAGGCTATTGCGACATTGTTCAACGCGTTACACAGGAATTTATTTTGCAGGCGCAGTAATATAAGAGGGACACCAGAGATGGAAATTCCAGGCCATGATTGAACAAGACTCAGATTACGCCCTGCTCACTGAAATTGCGGTGGCTTATTACGATCAGGAACAAACGCAGGAAGAGATCGCCAAACGATTCGGCATTTCGCGTATCAAAGTCGGGCGCCTGCTGAAAAAAGCGCGCCAGGAAGGGATTGTTGAGATCAGCGTCAAATACCATCCGGTCTTCAGCTCCCAGATTGAGCAGCAGTTTATTTCGCACTTTGGCATTAAGCGCGCGCTGATTGCCCTGGATCACCATGATGAAGATGAACAGCGCCAGCAGGTGGCGGCCCTGGTCAGTAACTACCTGGCTGGGGTGTTAAAAAACGATATGACCGTCACCGTTGGTCAGGGGCGCAATGTGGCCGCGGTGGCGAATCACGTCGGTGTGTTTCCTGAGCGCCACTGCCGCTTTATCTGCGGCATCGGCGGAACCAAGCGCGACAATCAGCTGATCGACGCCGACCACATCAGCCGGAATCTGGCGCGCAAATTTAACGGCTTCAGCGAAACGCTTTACGCCCCGGCCTATGTGGAAACCCCGGAGCTGCGCGCCGCCTTTATGCAAAACCGCCTGATTAAGGCCACGCTCGAACAGGCCAGCAAAGCTGACGTGGCGATCATTGGCCTCGGCGATATGAATGAAAACAGCTTTATGGTCCAGCTCGGCTGGTTTACGCCGCAGGAAATTGCCACCGCGCGTCAGGAACAGGGGGTGGTGGGCGATCTGGCGGGGTACAGCTTTTTCAATATTCAGGGCAAACCCGTCGATACGGTGATGAATGACCGGGTCATTGGCTTAAGTCTCGAACAGCTGCGGGCCATTCCCTGCGTCATCGCTATCGCCTCCGAAAGTACGAAAGCGACGGCGATCCTGGGGGCATTACGCACCGGGGTTATAGATGTGCTGGCTACCAGCGCCTCGAACGCCCGTTCGGTCATTAATATGCAAAAGGCGCTATAAATAAGCCACGGCGCAGGCGGCGGATCAGCGTCGTCCACCGTCGCGCTGGCCTTTGCCCTTCCCTTTTTCGGCTCGCTGTATCAAAAAATCATCAATGATGCCGACAACCCAGTTGAGAGGTTTCCACAGTACCAGCAGCAGCAGCATGGGGCCGTATATCCGCACACCCCCTGTCGCGATCTGACCGATGCACAGCAGGGCTAAGATATCCAGCAGCAGGCACAATGCGCTGCCAGTGCCGACGAACAGACACAGCAGGAAGAGGATCGGCCGGCTATCGGCGTGTAGCGGTAAAGCGCGCTGGCTCCAGACGCCAACGATAATGGCCGCGATCAACATGATCGCTTCGATAACCAGCGGATTATGCATGGTCTGACTCCTGTCATGACGTTTCATCCTTGTCAGCAGCGCTGCCGGAAGCAGTGGCCAGGGCCCTGGCTACCGGCAGGCGGCTTCAGCTTATAGCGGGTTTTCCTGCAGCAGCTTATCGATAAAGGCAGGCACCACTTCGCTTGCCAGCCCGTAGTGCTTCTCGGCAAACTCGCTGCCCACCTGGCTGGGTTCCAGGTTCAGTTCAACGGTATGGGCGCCGTGCAGCCGCGCCTCGTGCACAAAGCCAGCCGCCGGATAGACATGGCCGGAGGTACCGATGGCGATAAAAATATCCGCGTCGGCCAGCGCGCTGTAGATCTCGTCCATCCCCAGCGGCATCTCGCCAAACCAGACCACGTGCGGACGCAGCGCCGCCGGAAACTGACAGCAGTGGCATTTGTCCTCGGCGGTGACGTCGCCGGTCCACTCCAGCACCTGGCCGCTCCACGAACAGCGCACCTTTAGCAGCTCGCCGTGCATATGGATCACCCGGCGGTTGCCGGCGCGCTCGTGCAGATTATCAATATTCTGGGTGACCAGCAGGAAATGGTCGCCCAGTAGATCTTCCAGACGCGCCAGCGCCAGATGCGCCGCGTTCGGCGCGATCTCCGGGCTCTGCAGCTGGCGACGACGGGCGTTGTAGAACGCCTGCACCAGCGCCGGATCGCGGGCGAAGCCTTCCGGCGTCGCCACATCTTCCACCCGATGCTCTTCCCACAGGCCATCCGCCGCGCGGAAGGTTTTGATCCCCGACTCTGCCGAGATGCCCGCGCCGGTTAACACCACCACTCTCGGTTTTGCCATCGCTTCAGGTTTCATCCTGTCCTCCCTAAAGAAAATCCGCTGACGCAGACGGTCACGCAACCGACGTTTATTGCGACGAAAACGGCTCAATCGATGTAAACGGCGCGACTGCATAGCTACCTCTGTGATTAATGGGTCAGGTGAAGGAAGGCCGCACCGCGCATTCCCCCGGCATCGCCGTGGCGTGCGCGCTCAATGCGCGGAACCCTGGCGACCGGCAGAAGATGGCGCGGCAATCGTTGCGCCAGCCCTTCGCTAATGGCCGTAAAGTTAGATAATCCACCGCCGAGCACCAGTAAATCCGGGTCGACAATGGTCAGTATATTCCCCAGACACACCGCCAGCAGATCGAGATAGCGCTCAACGTGCGCCTGGGCGCGCGGATCGTGCTGCTGCCACTGCGCCACTATCTCCGGCGAGGAGAGCGGTTGCTGGTAAAAATGTTCGTACAGCCAGGCGAAACCACGGCCGGAGAGATAATTTTCAATGCAGCCCAGCTGGCCGCAGCCGCAGCGCAGCAGCGGAAAATCGCGCCCGACCACCTCCAGGGCATCCACCGGCAGGCGAATATGGCCGAACTCGCCGGTGATATAGCTATGTCCGGTAATCGATTTACCGTTCAACACCAGGCCGCCGCCCACGCCGGTGCCGAGGATCAGCCCCATCACCAGCGGGTATTGCGTAAACTCATCGTCCCACGCTTCAGACAGCGCGAAACAGTTGGCGTCATTATCGAGGCGCACATCGCGCCCCAGCCGCGCGCTGAGGTCGGTGCGCAGCGGCCGGCCGCTGGCGGCTGGCACGTTAGCGGCATACAGCGTGCCGTCTGCCGTTTCCGGCATCCCCGGAATACCGATCCCGACCGACCCCTGCTGGTCGAAGCGCTCATCGGCCTCGCGGACCAGCGCCTCCACCGCCTGGAGAAAATCCTCATAACTGCTTTTCGGCGTGGCGACGCGTTTTTCCCACTGCAGTCGCCGCTCCTGATTAAATACGCCCAGCGCTATCTTGCTGCCGCCAATGTCAAATCCATAATACATTTCAGCAATTCCTCTTGTGTCGTCAGCAAAGCCGACGATGACGATAAATTACTGGCCACTCAGCACCCTCGCCGGGTCGATGCGGCTGGCGCGGCGGGCGGGATACCAGCTGGCCAGCAAACTCAGCAACAGTGCTGTCACCAGCACATAAAAGACGTCCAGCCAGTGCAGTTCTGACGGCAGGAAGTCAATAAAATAGATGTCGCCGGAGAGGAATTTATGCCCGATCAGGTATTCGATGCCGTTGATGATTGACGTCAGGTTCAACGCGCAGATCACGCCGATCACTACCCCGAACAGGCTGCCTACCGATCCGGCTAATAAACCATACCACACGAAAATCGCGCGAATTAAGCCGTCTTTTGCGCCAAGCGTGCGCAGCACCGCAATATCGCCGCTTTTGTCTTTGACCGCCATCACCAGCGTCGAGACGATGTTAAAGCAGGCCACGCCGATCACCAGCACCATCGCCAGATACATAATGGCGCGGATCATCTGGATATCGCGATACATATAGCCATAGGTGCCGATCCAGCTCTTGATGTAGACGTAGCTGTTGGTCACCTCGCCGGCGTCGCGCACCAGTTTGTTCGCGTGGAAAACGTCGGTGACCTTGATGGCGATGCCGGTCACGCTGCCGCCCATCTCCAGGTACTGCTGCGCATCCTGCATCGGGATCATGGCAAAACTATGATCGAGCTGGCCGCTCAGCTGTAAAATTCCGGTCACATGCAGCCTGACGCGTTTTGGCTGCAGCAGTTGATGGTCGGCGTCGGCGTTAGGGATCATGATCGACACCCAGTCCCCCTGCTTCACGTGCAGCGCATCGGCGACCCCTTTCCCCAGAATCACCTGCTGTTCGCCGGCCTTGAATCCGGCCCACGCGTTATTCTGCACAAAGGTGGGCAGCGCGCTGAGCCGGGTTTCCTGCTGCGGGTCGACCCCTTTCACCTGGATGGCGCGCATATTGCTGCCGCTCTCCACCAGGCCGGTGAAGTTAATATAGGGCGCTGCCGCGACAATCCCCTTCACCTTCTGCACCTTCGCCAGCGCCTCCTGCCAGTTATTCCACGGCTGGTTCACGGGTTCGATTTCGCCGTGCGGCACCACCGCCAGCACGCGGTTGTTCAGCTCGCGTTCAAAACCGTTCATCGCGCTGAGGCCGACGATCAGCACCGCCACCCCCAGCGCAATGCCGATGGTGGAGATCACCGAGATCAGCGACACCATGCCGCCGCGCCGCCGTCCACGGCTGAAACGTAATGCAATCAGTAACGATAACGGAGACGCCATTACTCGGCCCCCATCAGGGTCAGGTCGGCGGTCAGACGGCCATCACGCATCTCGAGCTGGCGGCTCATGCGTTTCGCCAGCTGCAGGTCGTGGGTCACCACCAGAAACGCGGTGCGCTGCGCGACGTTCAGTTCGCCCAGCAGCTGAAAGATGCTGTCGGCGTTGCGAGCATCAAGGTTACCGGTCGGTTCATCCGCCAGCACCAGCCTCGGTTTATTCACCAGCGCGCGGGCAATCGCCACCCGCTGGCGTTCACCGCCGGAGAGCTCCGACGGACGGTGATGGCTGCGGTGTTCAAGCCCGACTGCCTGCAGCATCGCTTTCGCCTGGCGTTCAATATCCGCTGGCTTCTTTTTGCCAATCAGCAGCGGCATCGCCACGTTTTCCAGCGCGCTAAAGTCCGGCAGCAGATGGTGGAACTGATAGATAAAGCCCAGCTCGCGGTTACGCAGGTCGGCGCGCGCGGCGGTGGAGAGTTTACTCATCGGCTGGCCGGAGAAAATCACGTCGCCAGAGGTGGGCGTATCCAGGCCGCCGAGCAGATGCAGCAACGTACTTTTACCAGAGCCGGAGGTGCCGACAATGGCCATCATCTCGCCTTCACCAATGCTGAAGCTGACATTGTGCAGGACATCGGTTTGCACATTGCCTTCCTGATAGCGTTTGCACAGGTTGTCGCATTGCAGCAGGATCTTATTCATAACGTAAAGCCTCAGCGGGTTGGGTGGCGGCAGCGCGCCAGGAAGGGTACAACGTAGACAACAAGGCCAGCACCATCGCCACCAGGGCGATAACAATAACCTGCAGCGGCTCAATCGCCACCGGCAGCGCCGCGCCGTCAAGGAAGGCGCCGATGACTGGCATTAAATTATTCAACTGGCTGGCGAGCAGCGCGCCAAGCACGGCTCCCAACAGCGCGCCGACGATCCCGGCGCTGGCGCCCTGCACCATAAAGACGGCCATGATCTGCCGCGGCGTCAGCCCTTGAGTTTGCAGGATAGCCACTTCGCCCTGCTTCTCCATCACCATCATCCCCAGCGAGGTAATAATGTTGAAGGCCGCGACGGCGACGATCAGGCTCAGCAGCAGGCCCATCATGTTTTTCTCCATGCGCACCGCCTGGAACAGTTCGCCCTTGCGCTCGCGCCAGTCCTGCCACTGGGTACCCGGCGGCAGCGTCTGCTGACTCAGGGTATCCACTTGCAGCGGTTTATCCAGCCACAGGCGCCAGCCGGTGATATTCCCCAGCGGATAACGCATTAAACGAGAGGCGTCGTCGATGTTGGTCAGCATCTGATAACCATCGACTTCGCTGTTGGCGGCGAAGGTGCCGATAACCGTGAACAGACGCTGGCTCGGCACGCGGCCCATTGGCGTAAACTGACTGGCGGAAGGAACCATCACACGAATTTGATCGCCACGATTAACCCCCAGTTGGCCCGCCAGCTGTTCGCCGAGAATAACGTTATATTTGCCCGCCTGCAGATCGCTCTGTTTGACGTTCACCAGGTACGGAGTCAGGGGATCGTTCTGCGCCGGATCAATGCCCAGCATGACCCCGACCGCCACGCTGCGCGCACTCTGCAGGACGACGTCACCGGTGGTGATCGGCGCCACGCGGGTCACCCCCTGGAGTTTCGCCTCGCGCTCCGGCAGTTGCTGAGGGTTCACCGAGCCCTGTTTGGCGCTAAGAATGGCCTGCGGCATCAGCCCCAGGATATTGTTTTGCAGCTCGCGTTCAAAGCCGTTCATCACCGACAGGACCGTCACCAGCGCCATTACGCCAAGCGTAATGCCGATGGTTGAGAGCCAGGAGACGAATCGACCGAAGCGGTCGGCTGCGCGCCCGCGCATATAGCGCAGGCCGATAAAGAGTGCGGCAGGTTGGTACATGTCATCCATCTGGTTGCTGATAGCCGATGCCCGAGTATATAAGCGAATACGAGCAGCGTAAATGACTGATACCTGACGACTTTATTAGCAATAATCCTAAAAACCAAGCAAATACAATCGGATAGATAAGACCTTGCTGATATATCTTTACGCTTATCCGCAACCCGGATGTTTGTTGAACCAACACCTGATGGCAATTCGGGTTGGCGAATCCAGACCAATCGCGGATAATCTCACTATTGAATATCAGCGAGTTGCCCTCCATATCGGCAGAGCGAATCCCCAAGAGACCATGAAACCGTCTATGCCTGAACAATATCGATACTCATTGCCGGCCAAAGCCGGTGATCTGCGCCAGCTTGGCGAGTTGACCGGCGCGGCCTGCGCTACCCTGGTGGCAGAGATGGCTGAACGCCACAAAGGCCCGGTGGTGCTGGTGGCACCTGACATGCAAAACGCGCTGCGTCTGAACGACGAGATCAGGCAGTTCACCGACAGCATGGTGATGGGGCTGGCTGACTGGGAAACGCTCCCCTACGACAGCTTCTCGCCGCACCAGGATATCATCTCCTCCCGTCTTGCCACCCTTTACCAGTTACCCACCATGCAGCGCGGCGTACTGATCGTCCCGGTCAGCACCCTGATGCAGCGCGTCTGTCCGCACAGCTTCCTTCACGGGCACGCGCTGGTGATGAAAAAGGGCCAGCGCCTGTCGCGCGATGCGCTGCGCGATCAGCTGGAGGGTGCCGGCTACCGCCATGTCGATCAGGTGATGGAGCACGGCGAATATGCCACCCGCGGCGCGCTGCTCGACCTGTTCCCGATGGGCAGCGATCAGCCCTACCGCCTCGATTTCTTTGACGATGAAATCGACAGCCTGCGCCTGTTCGACGTCGACAGCCAGCGCACGCTGGAGGAAGTGGCGGCCATTAACCTGCTGCCGGCGCACGAGTTTCCCACCGACCAGACCGCCATCGAGCTGTTCCGCAGCCAGTGGCGCGACCGTTTTGAGGTGAAGCGCGATGCCGAGCATATCTATCAGCAGGTCAGTAAAGGGACACTGCCTGCCGGTATCGAATACTGGCAGCCGCTGTTCTTCAGCGAGCCGCTGCCGCCGTTATTTAGCTATTTCCCGGCCAGCACCCTGATCGTCAACACCGGCGATCTCGAGGCCAGCGCGGAACGTTTCCAGAATGAAGCCCGCGCCCGCTTCGAAAACCGCGGCGTCGATCCGATGCGCCCGCTCCTGTCGCCGGAACTGCTGTGGCTGCGCAGCGATGAGCTGTTCGGCGAACTGAAAAAATGGCCGCGCGTACAGCTGAAAACCGAGCGCCTGGCGGACAAAGCGGCGAATACCAATCTGGGCTACCAGACGCTGCCGGACCTCGCGGTGCAGGCGCAAAACAAAGCGCCGCTGGATAATCTGCGCCGCTTCCTCGAGTCCTTTACCGGCCCGGTGATCTTCTCCGTGGAAAGCGAGGGTCGCCGTGAAGCGCTGAGCGAAATGCTGGCGCGGATTAAAATTGCGCCAAAACACGTGCTGCGTCTGGAAGAAGCCACCGGCAATGGCCGCTATCTGATGATTGGCGCCGCCGAACACGGGTTTATTGACAGTCAGCGCGGCCTGGCGCTGATTTGCGAAAGCGACCTGCTCGGCGAGCGTGTGGCGCGCCGCCGGCAGGATTCACGCCGCACCATCAACCCTGACATCCTCATTCGCAACCTTGCCGAACTGCATATCGGCCAGCCGGTTGTCCATCTGGAGCACGGCGTGGGCCGCTATGCGGGAATGACCACCCTGGAAGCCGGCGGCATCACCGGCGAATACCTGATGCTGACTTACGCCAACGATGCCAGGCTATACGTTCCGGTATCCTCCCTGCATCTTATCAGCCGTTACGCCGGCGGGGCGGAAGAGAACGCGCCCCTGCACAAGCTGGGCGGCGATGCCTGGACCCGGGCGCGACAAAAAGCGGCTGAGAAAGTACGCGACGTGGCGGCAGAGCTGCTGGATATCTACGCCCAGCGCGCAGCGAAGGCGGGCTTTGCCTTTAAACACGACCGCGAACAGTATCAGCTGTTCTGCGACGGCTTCCCGTTTGAAACCACGCCGGATCAGGCGCAGGCGATTAACGCCGTCCTCAGCGATATGTGCCAGCCGCTGGCCATGGACCGCCTGGTGTGCGGCGATGTGGGCTTCGGTAAGACCGAAGTGGCTATGCGCGCCGCCTTCCTCGCCGTGGAGAACCACAAGCAGGTGGCGGTGCTGGTGCCGACCACCCTGCTGGCTCAGCAACACTATGACAACTTCCGCGATCGTTTCGCCAACTGGCCGGTACGCATCGAAATGCTCTCCCGCTTCCGCAGCGCTAAAGAGCAGGCGCAGATCCTCGAGCAGGCCGCGGAAGGCAAAATCGATATCTTAATCGGCACCCATAAGCTGTTGCAGAGCGAGGTGAAGCTGCGCGATCTGGGGCTGCTGATCGTCGACGAAGAGCACCGCTTTGGCGTTCGTCACAAAGAACGCATCAAAGCAATGCGCGCCGATGTCGATATCCTGACCCTCACCGCCACGCCGATCCCGCGGACGCTGAACATGGCGATGAGCGGGATGCGGGACCTGTCGATCATCGCCACGCCGCCGGCGCGCCGTCTGGCGGTGAAGACCTTCGTTCGCGAATACGACGCCCTGGTGGTGCGCGAGGCGATCCTGCGCGAAACGCTGCGCGGAGGCCAGGTCTACTATCTGTTTAATGACGTCGAAAACATCCAGAAAGCCGCCGACAAGCTGGCGGAGCTGGTGCCGGAGGCGCGGATAGCCATCGGCCACGGCCAGATGCGGGAGCGCGAACTGGAGCGGGTGATGAATGACTTCCATCACCAGCGCTTCAATGTGCTGGTGTGCACCACCATCATCGAAACCGGGATCGACATTCCCACCGCCAACACCATCATCATCGAACGCGCCGACCATTTTGGCCTCGCCCAGCTGCACCAGCTGCGCGGCCGCGTTGGCCGTTCGCATCATCAGGCCTATGCCTGGCTGCTGACGCCGCATCCGAAAGCGATGACCACCGATGCGCAAAAGCGCCTTGAAGCCATTGCGTCGCTGGAAGATCTCGGCGCCGGCTTTGCGCTGGCGACCCACGATCTGGAGATTCGCGGGGCCGGGGAACTGCTCGGCGAAGATCAGAGCGGTCAGATGGAAACCATCGGTTTCTCTCTGTATATGGAGCTGCTGGAGAACGCAGTCGATGCGCTGAAAGCCGGACGCGAACCCTCGCTGGAAGATCTCACCAGCCAGCAGACGGAGGTCGAACTGCGCATGCCTTCCCTGCTGCCTGACGATTTCATCCCTGACGTCAATACGCGACTGTCATTCTATAAGCGCATTGCCAGCGCCAAAAACGAACTCGATCTGGAGGAGATCAAAGTCGAGCTGATCGATCGTTTTGGCCGCCTGCCCGATGCCGCCCGCAACCTGCTGGATATTGCCCGTCTGCGTCAGCAGGCGCAGAAACTGGGGATCCGCAAACTGGAAAGCAACGAAAAAGGCGGCGTGATTGAATTTAACGAGAAAAACAACGTCAATCCGGTGTGGTTGATCGGCCTGCTGCAGAAGCAGCCCCAGCACTTCCGGCTGGACGGGCCGACGCGCCTGAAATTCATGCAGGATCTGGAAGAGCGTAAAACGCGGATGGACTGGGTTCGCCAGTTTATGCGTCAGTTGGAAGAGAACGCCGTCGCCTGACTGGCAGGAGATACGGCCCCCTGGCCGTATCTCCCTTCTTACATACCTGGCAATCTTTACAAACATTTTGCAATCCGCCTGGATTTCCCCACACAGACTCACGCCATAATCTCATCTGCTTTTCATATAAAAATAACCACTTATATATTTTGGAGTTATGGTAATGAGAAACCGTTTCCCCGTTACGCTCTGGCTGGCGCTGGTCGCGCTGGTCGCCGCGCTGGCTCTGCCCGCGCGCGCCAACACCTGGCCCCTTCCCCCGCCGGGCAGCCGGCTGGTAGGTCAGAATACGTTCCACGTGGTGCAGGATAACGGCGGTTCGCTGGAGGCGATTGCCAAAAAGTACAATGTCGGCTTTCTGGCCCTGCTGCAGGCCAATCCCGGGGTTGACCCCTATGTTCCCCGCGCCGGCAGCGTGCTGACCATCCCCCTGCAGACGCTGCTGCCCGATGCGCCGCGCGAAGGGCTGGTGATTAACCTTGCCGAACTGCGCCTCTACTATTACCCGCCGGGTAAGAATGAAGTGACCGTCTACCCGATCGGCATCGGCCAGCTGGGCGGAACCACCATCACGCCGACGATGGTCACGACCGTGTCTGACAAGCGGGCCAATCCGACCTGGACGCCCACCGCTAACATTCGCGCCCGCTATAAGGCAATGGGGATTGAGCTGCCGGCGGTGGTGCCAGCCGGTCCTGACAACCCGATGGGCCATCACGCCATCCGCCTCGCCGCCTATGGCGGAGTCTATCTCCTGCACGGCACCAATGCCGATTTCGGCATCGGCATGCGCGTCAGCTCCGGCTGTATTCGTCTGCGCGACAACGATATCAAGGCGCTGTACAACGCCATTTCGCCAGGCACTAAGGTGAATATCATTAACACGCCGATCAAGGTATCGGTAGAGCCGGATGGCCGCCGTCTGGTTGAAGTCCATCAGCCGCTGTCTGAGCATATCGATGACGACCCGCAGACCTTGCCCATTACGCTTAACGCGACCATGACGGAGTTCAAACAGGCGCCGCAAACCGACGGGACGGTGATGGAGCGCGCGATGAATTACCGCTCGGGCATGCCCATTGACGTCACGCGTCATGCTGCCCCTGGACCGCAGTCGTTGTAGTCTTACGCTGCACAAAACAAAAAACCCGCCTGATGGCGGGTTTTTTGTTGGCAAGGGTCAAACAGGGGTACAACAGGGTCTTACTCATCGCTGTCCGGTGAAGGGGGCCGGGCAACGACGCATCGGGCTTACTTGTAGATAACAGCGGTGCCGTGAAGGGTATTCGGACCGGTTACCGAAGTAATACGGAATGAGGTGGCGCCCATCTCTTCTGCTTTCTGCGCCAGCTGATCTTCCAGCGAGCCCAGGTTGGTCCCGGCAGAAGCAGAGATGGTGCCTACTTTATGCTGACCCGCTGGGGTGGACTGCACCTCTACAGCGGCAAAGCTGGCGAAAGAGAGTGAGCTAAGAACGGCGGCAATAGCCAGAGTATTAACGGTTTTCATGATTATTATACCTGTGCAGATGAATTTTTTAGTAGGGTCGTAAGTATTAACTTAACGATCGATAGGTAAATAGTAATGTGATCTACATCACACGTCAACGCATTTTTATAACGATCGTTTAACTATTTATAAAATGCTTAAATTTCATACGCATATGATTTATTTATTTTTAAACCAACAGCGCTGGCCCCGGCGATCGTTTATTTTTATAATGGCCTTTCACCAAACCAACATAGGTACAACGGCACCATGACAACTGACGTTCAAAGTTGCGCCAAAAAAAGCCGTGGCCGACCGAAGGTGTTCGACAGGGATGCGGCGCTGGACAAAGCCATGACACTCTTCTGGCAGCACGGCTATGAGGCGACCTCGCTCGCCGATCTGGTCGAGGCGACAGGAGCAAAAGCCCCCACCCTGTATGCGGAATTTGTGAATAAAGAAGGCCTGTTCCGCGCAGTGTTGGATCGTTACATTTCGCGCTTTGCCGCGAAGCACGAAGCCGTGCTGTTGGCCGAAGGTAAATCCGTCGATCAGGCGTTGCGCGACTACTTCACGGCGGTCGCCACCTGCTTTACCAGCAAAGAGACGCCGGCCGGCTGCTTTATTATCAATACCTCCGCCGCGCTGGCCGCCTCCTCGACGGATATCGCCAATACCATCAAATCCCGCCATGCGATGCAGGAGCAGGCGCTCACTCAGTTTCTGCAGCAGCGGCAAGCGCAGGGCGAACTCCCCGCGGGCCGCGACGTCGCGCCGCTGGCGCAGTTTCTCAACTGTGTCCTGCAGGGGATGTCGATTAGCGCGCGGGAAGGCGCGGATTTCGACAAGCTGATGCAAATCACCGACACCACTCTCCGTCTCTGGCCGCAGATCCTCGAGTCCTGATGTGCCCTGCCTCCGGCGGTATTCTGCCGCCGGATCCACTCTCCTGTTGGCTTTATCCCCACAAAATAGATTGATTTTTATTACCTTTTCTCGTGCAAGATAAACGCAAATGATATTGATTGCGATATTCATTATGTGCAAAATCCTTTTTTGAGTTTTTCCAGATGTTTCGCATTGTAACTAATGCCGACCCGGCGTCGGCCTATAACAACGACAAAGCAACTTGCTCATAAAAGGAATGGATATGAAAAAGCGCCTCTGGGTGCTCCACCCCCTGCTGCTGGTCAGCTCGCTGCCTGCGCTGGCGGCTCAGTCTGATGAAGACAGCATCATCGTTAGTGCAAACCGCACCCATCGCACCGTGGCCGAAATGGCCCAAACCACCTGGGTCATTGAGGGCCAGGAGATTGAGCAGCAGGTCCAGGGCGGGAAAGAGTTCAAAGACGTGCTGGCGCAGCTGATCCCGGGCATCGATGTCAGCAGCCAGGGGCGCACCAATTACGGGATGAACATGCGCGGGCGCGCCATCGTCGTGCTGATCGACGGCGTCCGGCTCAATTCCTCACGCACCGACAGTCGCCAGCTCGACGCCATCGACCCCTTTAACATCGAACATATCGAAGTGATCTCCGGGGCGACCTCGCTGTACGGCGGAGGCAGTACCGGCGGGCTTATCAACATCGTCACCAAGAAAGGGCAGCAGGATCGCCAGGTCGATCTCGAGGTGGGCAGCAAGAGCGGGTTTGCGAACAGTAACGATCACGATGAGCGCATCGCGGCGGCCGTCAGCGGCGGGACAGACCATGCATCCGGGCGCTTATCGGTAGCCTATCAGCGTTTCGGCGGCTGGTACGATGGCAATAACGATGCGCTGATCCTCGATAACACCCAAACGGGGCTCCAGCACTCTGACCGCCTCGACGTGATGGGGACGGGGACGATTGAGATCGATGACAATCGCCAGTTGCAGCTTGTCACCCAGTATTATAAAAGCCAGGGCGATGATGACTACGGCCTGTGGCTCGGGAAGAACATGTCCGCGGTCACCAGCGGCGGCAAAGCGTACACCACCGACGGGCTCAATTCCGACCGTATCCCCGGCACTGAGCGCCACCTGATCAGCCTCCAGTACTCCGATGCTGACTTCTTCGGCCAGAATCTGGTGAGCCAGGTGTACTATCGCGATGAGTCCCTCACCTTCTATCCGTTCCCGACGCTTACGAAAGGCCAGATCAGTAGCTTCTCCTCGTCGCAGCAGGATACCGATCAGTATGGCGCAAAGCTGACCCTCAACAGCCAGCCGCTGGCGGGATGGGATCTTACCTGGGGTCTCGACGCCGATCATGAGACCTTCAATGCCAACCAGATGTTCTTCGATCTGCAGCAATCGCTGGCGTCCGGCGGGCTGCATAACGAATCGATCTACACCACCGGCCGCTATCCGGGATACAGCATCTCCAACGTCGCGCCGTTCCTGCAGTCCAGCTACGATCTGAACGAGATCTTTACCGTCAGCGGTGGGGTACGCTACCAGTGGACCGAAAACCGGGTTGACGACTTTGTCGGCTACGCCCAGCAACAGGATATCGCCAACGGCAAAGCGCGCTCCGCCGACGCCATCAAAGGCGGCAAAACCGATTACGATAACTTCCTGTTTAACGCCGGGATCGTGGCGCATCTGACCGAGCGTCAGCAGACCTGGTTTAACTTCTCGCAGGGCGTCGAGCTGCCGGACCCCGGTAAATACTACGGCATCGGTAAATACGGCGCGGCGGTCAATGGCCATCTGCCGCTGATCTCCAGCGTCAATGTCGATGACTCGCCGCTGCAGGGGATCAAAGTTAATTCGTATGAGCTGGGCTGGCGCTACACCGGCGATAACCTGCGCACCCAACTGGCGGCGTATTACTCGACCTCGGATAAGACCATCGTCGTCAACCGCACCGACATGACCATCGACGTTCAGTCCGACAAACGGCGTATTTACGGCGTTGAGGGAGCGGTCGATTACTTTATTCCGGACAGCGACTGGAGCGTCGGCGGTAACTTCAACGTGCTGAAATCACAGGTGCAGACCGACGGCCGCTGGCAAAAATGGGATGTCACCCTCGCCTCACCGTCCAAAGCCACCGCCTGGGTGGGTTGGGCGCCGGATCCGTGGAGCCTGCGCGTGCAGAGCCAGCAGGTGTTTGACCTCAGCGACGCCGCCGGTAACAAGCTGGAAGGCTATAACACCGTTGATTTTATTGGCAGTTACGCGCTGCCGGTGGGGAAACTGACCTTCAGTATCGAAAACCTGCTTAACGAAGACTATGTCACCATCTGGGGCCAGCGGGCGCCGCTGCTCTACAGCCCGACCTACGGCAGTTCATCGCTGTACGAATACAAAGGCCGTGGCCGTACCTTCGGTCTGAATTACGCGTTAACCTTCTGATAAAAAAAGCCCCTCAGCCTGAGCGATTGAGGGGCTAATCACTACACAAATCTGTTTTTAGATTTTGTTGTTCAGGACCAGCTGGCCGTTGTTGTCCAGCGGGATCTGGCTGCCAGGATTGTGATCCATACGGATTTTCCCCTGCTGATCGCCTATTTTATAGGTCACATCGTAGCCCAGCATTTTATCGGATTTGTCATACACCGTTTTACAACGCTGCTGGGTGGTAGTGTAGGTATCGTTGTCCTGCATCGCCCCCTGCAGCTGGTTGCCGGCATAGCCGCCGCCCAGCGCACCCACCACCGTCGCTACACTACGTCCGCGACCGCCGCCAAACTGGTGGCCAATCACCCCACCGGCCACCGCGCCGAGTACCGAACCGGCGATACGGTTTTCATCCTGGACCGGACGACGATGGGTCACCGTGACATTGCGGCATTCCTGACGCGGCGTTTTCACGGTTTCTTTAATCGGTGTACTGGAGACCACTTGCGCATACTGCGGGCCGCGATCTAACACGTTGAGACCAGCGACAGCTGCAACGCCCAGCGCGGCAGCCACGCCTATCCCTATACCCGCCAACATAGATTTATTCACGGGAGATCCTCCTTTGTTGCTGTTGATACAATTTTGCAACCGGAGCCGGGAGGGCGCAAATCAGATAGCGGATGAAAAGTGCGAGAATTCGCAGCAAATCAAGGGGATTCAGAGGATTCCGAGCGGGATCGCCGCGGTTTCAGCAGAAGAGCCCGGAGCGCCGTCAGGGCGGCTCCGGGTAAAGACAGCGTATTAGTGCAGCTTAAGACGCGGGCGAATGATGCGGTTGATGCGCCCGACCAGCATCATCAGGCCGGTTTTGAAATAGCCGTGCAGGGCGATCTGGTGCATACGGTACAGGGAGATGTACACGAAGCGCGCAATACGCCCTTCCACCATCATCGAGCCGCGCATCAGGTTACCCATCAGGCTGCCGACGGTGGAGTAATTGGACAGCGACACCAGCGAGCCATGGTCTTTATAGGTATACGCCTTCAGCGGTTTGCCTTTCATCTGCGCCAGGATGTTGTTCAGCGCGCAGGTAGCCATCTGGTGCGCCGCCTGGGCCCGCGGAGGGACAAAGCCGCCTTCCGGACGCGCACAGGAGGCGCAGTCGCCGATGGCGAAAATATCCGCATCGCGGGTGGTCTGCAGCGTCGGCTCGACCACCAGCTGATTGATACGGTTGGTTTCGAGGCCGCCGATCTCTTTCATGAAATCTGGCGCTTTGATCCCGGCCGCCCAGACCATCAGATCCGCTTCAATATATTCGCCATCTTTGGTGTGCAGACCGCCTGCATCCGCGCTGGTGACCATGGTCTGCGTCAGCACCCGTACGCCCAGCTTGGTCAGCTCATTATGCGCCGCCCCGGAAATGCGCGGCGGCAGTGCGGGCAGAATACGCTCGCCCGCCTCGACCAGCGTGACGTTCAGCGCTTCGTTAGTCAGCCCTTTGTAGCCGTAGCTGTGCAGTTGTTTCACCGCATTATGCAGTTCAGCGGAGAGTTCCACGCCGGTGGCGCCGCCGCCGACAATGGCGATGTTCACTTTACCGTTGGCACCCAGGTTGGCGGAGTATTTGAGGAACAGGTTGAGCATTTCCTGATGGAAACGACGCGCCTGATGCGGGTTGTCGAGGAAAATGCAGTTCTCTTTCACGCCAGGGGTGTTGAAGTCATTCGAGGTACTGCCCAACGCCATCACCAGCGTGTCGTACGGCAGTTTACGCTCAGCCACCAGCAGCTCGCCTTTTTCATTACGCAGCTCGCCGAGGGTGATGGTCTTCCCTTCGCGGTTGATATCCACCACCGAGCCCAGCTGGAACTGGAAACCGTGGTTGCGGGCATGGGCCAGATAGCTCAGCGCATCGACACCTTCATCCAGAGAACCGGTGGCCACTTCATGCAGCAGCGGCTTCCACAGATGGCTGTGGTTACGGTCCACCAGGGTGATTTTCGCTTTTTTATGGCGCCCTAACTTTTTCCCCAGCTGAGTTGCCAGTTCCAGTCCGCCAGCGCCGCCACCCACAATTACGATTTTTTTCAATGGCGTAGTCATGTGTACCCCTAAAATTATTAACCAATTGTTAAATAAAAGTTATGATAATAGCCTTTATTTAACAACAAGTTACGTCAATGAAACCATTCAGCACCGTCGAGAATACCATGAACGGTGCATTGGTCATACCAAAATTGATATGCATCAAGTTTTGTCGCGTATTTTTTCAGCGAAACCAATAAGTGTAGGCATAAAAAAACCCGCGCGGTGAACACGGCGCGGGTTTGGCGACAGGGGAAAAGGCTTAACCGAGGGTTTTAAACGCTTTCAGTCGCTGCAGGTGCGGCGAGATGTTTTTAAACTTATGGGTCTGCTCTTCATCCCAGATAATTTCATAATAGTGGTGCAGGAGATCGGCGGAACGCTGGCTGTCCAGCGCTTCGTCCTGCCGGGAGAGCACCACCAGGCAGCGATCGCGATTCTTCTCACGGAAGTTGGTCACACACTTGGTGGCGATGTCAGCATACTCTTCCGGGCGGTCGATTTTGCCTTCCATGTTTTCATGCGGAAACAGGTTTGGATTGAACACCGCCTGGCGGATATCGCACAGAAAACCAATCCGCTCCGCCCAGTAGCCGCCAAGACCGACGCCGCAGATCAGCGGCCGGTCATCGGCGGTAAGCTGCAGCATTTTATCGACCTCTTTCAGCAGATGCTGCATATCGTGCTTGGGGTGGCGCGTGCTATAGCTAATCAACCGCACGTCCGGGTCGATAAACTGCAGCTGCATCACCTTCTCATGGTTACCGGGGCTGTTCGAGTCAAAACCGTGTAAATAGATAATCATCGCATCCTCACCAGACAACAACGCCCCGCAGAGCGTTACGCGGACTTCGCCTCTTGCCAGCGCGCATGAAGCTGCTCCAGCTGGGCACTCACCGTTTTCCAACGGGCTGAATCCCTTAACTCCTGACGGGAAAAGGAACCTTTATGATACAATTTCGTAACACGCTCTGCTTTGATCGGCGACAGGTTATCCAGCACACTGACCGCGCCTTTACGATTATTGCAGACCAGTATCATATCGCAACCGGCGTCAAGCGACGCCTGACCGCGTTCGGCATAGCTGCCCATGATCGCCGCCCCTTCCATCGACAGATCGTCGGAGAAAATCACCCCGTCGAAGCCCAGCTCGCCGCGCAGCACCGTTTTTAACCAGTACGCTGAGCCGCTGGCCGGACGCGGGTCGAGCTCCGGGTAAATCACATGCGCGGGCATGATGGCATCCAGACGCTGTTCGGCGATGAGGCTTTTGAATACCGCCATATCGTGGTCGCGAATCACCGATGCCGGCCGCGGATCGAACGGGGTCTCTTTGTGCGAATCGGCAGTCACCGCCCCGTGCCCCGGGAAGTGTTTACCGGTGGTTTTCATACCCGCGGCGTGCATCCCGTCAATAAAGTGACGCGCCATCGTCAGCGCTTTCTGCGGATCTTCATGATAAGAACGTTCGCCGATCGCGGCGCTGATATGGCCGACGTCCAGCACAGGCGCAAAGCTGATATCAATATCCATGGCGATCATTTCGCTGGCCATCAGCCAGCCGGCCTCGGCGGCCAGTTTGCCCCCCTCTTCCATCCCCAGCAGCGCGGCGAAAGACTGGGCCGCCGGTAAACGGGTAAAGCCTTCGCGGAAACGCTGAACGCGTCCCCCTTCCTGATCGACCGCCACCACCAGATGGTTCCGGGAGGCATCGCGGATCTGGCGCACCAGCTCCCGCAGCTGCGCCGGATCGTGATAATTACGGGTAAAGAGGATCAACCCTCCCACCAGCGGATGCGCCAGAATCTCTCGCTCTTCCGCATCCAGTTCATACCCTTCGACATCCAACATGACTGGGCCCACACTGACCTCTCTTATCCTTTACGTTCGTTGTCTAACTGACACCATATTTCATCTGCCAGCGTGATAAATTGCCGATCGCCGCTCTGCTGCCAGCGCATTTCATACCATCCCGCCATCAGCAGCAATACCCACGGGCGCCAAAGTACAACCTGCCGCCAAAGCTGCTGCGCGTCGATGGCCGCCCGCCGGGCATACGCCGCCACCAGCTGGCGGCGCTGGTGAGGGGAAATCCACACCGCGGCCAGCTCCAGCGCGATATCGCCATCGCCGGCATATTCCCAGTCGATCAGCCTCAGGCCGGACTCGCTGTGGATAATATTGCCGGCATGGACGTCCATATGCAGCGGCGCCAGCCGCAGAGGACGGGGCTCGCCCCGGCGGCGCAGCCGCTGATGCCAGCGCAGCCAGCGCGGCGTGCGCCGTGCCGGATCGCACGTCTGCCAGTACTGGGCCAGCAGCGGTGCGAGGGTAACACGCCAGCCGAATCGCGGTTGCTGATGCACGTCATACAATAAGTCTGACAGCATAGGGCAGGCCGGTAACTCGCTTTTCACCTCCCCTGCGCAATATTCCACCACCATCCAGCAGGGTGAGTAAAACAGCGGGGCTGGCGCCAGCCTGGCAGGCAGTTGGCGGAGCGCGCGATACTGACGGCGGAAATAACAGGAAGCGGCTGATGGGTCGTGCGGCTGGCGCAGCACGTGCCGCTGGTCGCCGTCGCTGATAATCACACTGCCGCCGCTGAGGCCATTCTGGCTCAGCGAGGCGACAGGATGATAGCGGGGGAAGAAGCGCGACAAGAGCTCATCGCGCGTCAGCTTATTGTTGCTGAACAGCACCTTTACCTGACCAGATAATCTCGCCGGTTTGCACCAGCATCAACTGCATCTTCAGTTCAGGCGCGTTGACGTTGCCGGTGGCATTGGAGTAAAGCACATACTGCGCGCCCACGTTGCGGGCGATACCCATGGCTTTGCTGCGGCTGCCGAGGCTGTCCTGCGGCGACAGGCCCAGCTGCTGTTTGGCGACCCCCAGCTGCTGCGCCGAGACCAGCGTAAACTTGCCGTTGCCGGCCAGCGCATTACGCAGCGCGCTAGTGGCTTCTCCCGCATTCAGCGTACCATTGGTGCGGTTGTTCACGCTGTCAACCAGCAGAATACTGCCCGCATTGACGCCGCTGGCCTGCAGCATCTGCCCCACCAGCGGCTGGACCGCGCCGTTCCAGTCATAATGACGCACGCGCGGCGCCGGCTGACCAGACTGCTGATCCTGATGCTCAATGGGCCCCGGCTGCGACGGTACGGCAGGAACCGCCGGCACCGTCGGCACCGTGGGCTGCGGCTGCGCAGGCTGCTGCGGCTGCGGTTTGGCCTCTTCGACCGGCGCAGGCTGCTCACGTAACCCCGCACAGCCTGCGAGGAATATCGCCAGTGCTGTGATTAACGCATAGCGACACATTTTCATCATTATAATTACCCCTTACAGATAAAGATAAAGGCGGGCCTTATGCGCCCCCAGGATATTGGCGCTACCATACAATGTCACCGAAGAGCGTGCCGGAACCACGATGGTGCGCGGCGCGTCCAGCGGATGCATCTCCAGCCCTCGGGCGTCATACCAGAAAAAACGATAGTGCACGGTGACCGGCTGCTGGCGCTCGTTATACAGCGTTGAGGAGGCGGTAGCCTGAATCTCCGTCGCCACCACGGCAGGCTCGCTGGCGCTGATCCCGGCCGCCAGCACGCTCGACTCCATCACCAGCGCCTGCTGGTCAGAAACCGGGATCTCCGGATGTGAACTACACCCGGCCAGCAGTCCCGCCGCCAGGCAAGCGCCCAAAAGGGTCCTGAGCATGGCGTTAGCCTTTATGCGCCAGCATCGGGCCCAGCGGACGACCGCCCAGCAGATGCATGTGGATATGGTAAACTTCCTGGCCGCCGTGGCGGTTGCAATTAACGATCAAACGGTAGCCATCGTCGGCAAGACCTTCATCGCGGGCGATCTTCGCCGCGACGGTCATCATCCGGCCCAGCGCCAGCTCATGTTCGGTGGTGACGTCATTCACGGTAGGAATCAGAACATTCGGGACAATCAGAATGTGGGTGGGTGCCTGCGGGGAGATGTCGCGAAAAGCGGTCACAAGCTCATCCTGATAGACAATATCCGACGGGATCTCCCGGCGAATGATTTTGCTGAAAATCGTTTCTTCTGCCATGACTGATTCCTTATTAGTTTTATCCCATACGCTGGCCTGCTTCTGCAGATAAACGCGGACGCACAGGTTCAGATAAGAGTATGAGCGACATCCTCCCTCTCTTTCAACCTGAAAGCAGTTTTTCTTATTCAACTATAGACTTAGCTGCTGAGGGATTAAGCATTTGCCGGATACTCTTCAGGGTTATCGCCTCAGAAAACCTCACCTCGTAACGTAAAAAAGGCAGCCAATAGGCTGCCTTAGTCTCCCCGATACTACGTCTTAACTGTTACGGATGTACTCATCCATTTCAGTTTTCAGGTTATCGGACTTGGTACCGAAGATGGCCTGTACGCCAGAACCTGCCACTACCACGCCAGCGGCGCCCAGTTTTTTCAGGCCAGCCTGGTCAACTTTCGCTACATCCGCCACGCTAACACGCAGACGAGTAATACATGCGTCGAGGTTGGTGATGTTCTCTTTACCGCCGAAAGCGGCGATCAGAGCCGGAGCCATCTCGCTGGTTGCGCCAGCTTTGCTCTCTTCGGTGGTATCTTCACGACCCGGTGTTTTCAGATCCAGGGCTTTAATCAGCACGCGGAAAATGACGTAGTACACGATCGCATAGCAGATACCGACAATCGGGAACAGCCACAGCTTGCTGCTGTTACCGGACAGGACGATAAAGTCGATCAGGCCGTGAGAGAACGAGGTACCATCACGCATACCCAGCAGGATACAGATCGGGAACGCCAGACCCGCCAGAATGGCATGGATAACGTACAGGATCGGCGCCACGAACATGAAGGAGAACTCGATCGGCTCGGTGATACCGGTCAGGAACGAGGTCAGCGCGGCGGAGATCATGATACCGCCCACTTTGGCGCGGTTTTCCGGTTTAGCAGAGTGCCAAATCGCGATTGCCGCTGCCGGCAGACCGTACATTTTGAACAGGAAGCCGCCAGACAGTTTGCCCGCGGTCGGGTCGCCTGCCATGTAGCGCGGGATATCGCCGTGGAACACCTGACCAGCCGCGTTGGTGTATTCGCCGATCTGCATCTGGAAAGGAACGTTCCAGATGTGGTGCAGACCAAACGGCACCAGGCAACGCTCGATGAAACCGTAGATACCAAACGCTACCACCGGGTTCTGATAAGCAGCCCACTGGGAGAAGGTCTGGATCGCGGAACCGATCGGCGGCCAAATGAAGGAGAGGATCACGCCGGTGAAGATAGCGGCCAGACCAGAGATAATCGGTACAAAGCGCTTGCCCGCAAAGAAGCCCAGGTATTCTGGCAGCTTGATACGATAGAAGCGGTTGAACATGTACGCGGCGATAGCACCGGAGATAATACCGCCAAGCACGCCGGTATCAGCCAGGTGTTTTGCCGCAATCTCTTCAGCAGGTAAATGCAGCACCAGCGGCGCAACCACCGCCATGGTTTTCACCATGATGCCGTAAGCCACGACTGCAGCCAGTGCGGATACACCGTCGTTATTGGTGAAGCCGAGGGCCACACCGATAGCGAAGATCAGCGGCATGTTGGCGAAAACTGAACCGCCTGCTTCTGCCATAACGTGGGAGACCACGGCTGGCAGCCAGCTGAAGTTTGCGGAACCGACGCCCAGCAGGATACCTGCGATAGGCAGTACGGATACCGGCAGCATCAGCGATTTACCGACCTTCTGCAGGTTAGCAAATGCATTCTTAAACATAATTGAGAGTGCTCCTGAGTATTTGGTACTTTTTTACGTTTTCACGCATTGGCCCGGGGGGAGAACCGTGCCGTGGACAGGACATCTAAGCGCCCTTTATTTATTACACAGAGTAAAATAATTAACGGGATGATTGTTTGACGGCTATCACGTTTCAATCAGCCTTACGGTAAAAATTTACATCAGCTTACATAAGTTGTATCCAGATGTTGCCAAAAAACCTTCACCGCCACTTTTGTGGCGGTGAACTTTACTCGCTTTGGTTATTAATTACGAGCCTTAAAATAATAAGCAGATCAAGCAGGTTGTAAGCGGGCGGGGTCAATATGGAACAGAGTGGCAAAATTATCGGTGGTCTGCTGGGCCAGTTGCTCCAGCGACACGCCTTTCAGTACCGCCATGTATTCCGCAACGTCACGGACCAGCGCCGGCTGGTTCTCTTTGCCGCGATGGGGGACTGGCGCCAGGTACGGCGAATCGGTCTCCACCAGCAGGCGATCCAGCGGAACATAGCGCGCCGCATCGCGCAGCTGCTCGGCGTTACGAAAAGTGACGATACCGGAAAACGAGATATAGAACCCCATGTCGAGCAATTTACCCGCTGTCTCCCTGTCCTCAGTGAAACAGTGTAGTACGCCACCGCAATCCGTCACCTTTTCTTCGCGTAAAATGGCCAGGGTATCGGCGCGCGCGTCACGGGTGTGGACGATCACCGGCTTATTCAGCTCGCGGCCAATGCGTATGTGGTCGCGAAACGAGGTTTGCTGCTGGGCTTTGGTTTCCGGGGTATAAAAATAATCCAGACCGGTCTCCCCCATCGCCACAACGCCCTCTTCCGCCGCCAGCGTGCGCAGGGTCTCCACCTCGTAGGCTTCGTCCTGGTTTAACGGATGCACGCCGCAGGAGAAGACGACGTTGTCACGCGTCCCCACCAGCTCACGCATACTGCGGTAGCCGGGCAAGGTCGTGGCGACCGCCAGGCAGAATTTCACATCGCGCGCGGCCGCTTTTGCCAGCACGTCGTCGACGTTTTTGTGCAGAGTTTGATAATCCAGACCATCAAGATGGCAGTGGGAGTCGACTAAAAACATAATGTCTCACTCAGAGGTGGGATACGGGTAAAACCGTCCCGGGTTGCAGGTAATGTTCCCAGCGCAGCAGGCGCTCGGTGAGCAGCAGTTCGCGGTTGACGCCGACGACGTTCAGCAATTGCTCACGGCAGGTACAGACGTCATGGGCGATCGCCTGCAGCCGGGCGGCGGGCAGGCTGTGCGCCAGCTGCTCCAGCAGCGGCCAGACGTCCGGGTTACTCACCAGGGCAATCCCCTGCTGTCGTTTTTGCGCATCGACCAGCAGCGATGCCAGCCAGTGCAGGCGAACCGCCGCCTGTTCATGATTGAGTATCGGCAGCAACGCCAGCCAGTCACCGCTCGCCAGAGTGGCCGCCAGGGCCTGACACAGCTGCTGCCGCGCCGTCCACTGCGGTTCCTGTAATAGTTCGAGCGCCGCGGCCGGCGCGCTGGCGCACAGACGCAACGCGGTCAACAGTGACTCCTGCGGCAGGTTCACCTCTCGCTCCAGCCAGGCCAGGGCATAAGACTCCGACGGCGGCGCCAGGTGGTGCAGGCGACAACGGCTGCGCAGAGTCGTCAGCAGACGCGCCGGCTCCTGGCAGGCGAGGAAGAACCAGGTATTCTCCGGCGGCTCCTCCAGCGTTTTCAGCAACGCGTTGGCGGCGGCATCGGTCAGCAAAGCGGCATCGCTAATCCACACCACTTTCGCCCCACCGAGGCGCGCGCGCTCATAGAGCTTTTCATTGACATCGCGCACCGCATCAATGCCCAGCGCACTCTTGCCCTTTTCGGGGATCAGCGGATAGTAATCGGGATGTGTGCCGGCCTGCATCAGCTGGCAACTATGGCAGTGGCCGCAGCTTTTATGTCCTTCGGGCTGGCGGCACATCAGGAAGCGGCACAGCGCGTAAATCAACGCCTCACCGCCCATCCCGCTCAGAGACTGTAACAGCAAGGCGTGGTGGCCTCGTCCGGCCTGATAGCTTCCGACCAGTTGCTCGAACGACGGGCGCAGCCACGGATACCATTTCATGCCGGTTGCTCCGCCATCCACTGGGCGATCGTGGCGCGAATGTCGCGAGCGACGGCGTCGAGCGGCTGGGTCGCGTCAACCGTACGGATCGACGGGTCTGCAGCGGCCAGCTCAAGGTAGCGCGCGCGGGTGCGATTGAAGAAGTTCATGGACTCCTGCTCAATGCGATCCAGTTCGCCGCGGGCCCGGGCGCGCTGCAGCCCCACTTCCGGCGTGACGTCGAGGTACAGCGTCAGATTGGGGCGGAAATCGCCGAGTACCGCGTCGCGCAGCGTCGCCAGCATCGTACGGTCGATTCCCCGGCCGCCGCCCTGATAAGCCTGAGTCGACAGATCGTGACGATCGCCGATCACCCACTGGCCGCGGGCCAGCGCGGGCTTAATCACGGTCTCCACCAGCTGGACGCGCGCCGCGTAAAACATCAGCACTTCCGCTTTATCATTAATGACCTCATCACCCGTGGACTGGATATCCAGCACCAGGCTACGCAGTTTTTCGGCAAGGACAGTGCCCCCCGGCTCGCGGGTAAACACCATATCGTGAATACCTGCCGACTGCAGCGTCTCCACCACCAGCTGACGTGCGGTGGTCTTCCCGGCGCCCTCCAGCCCCTCGATGACGATATAGTTACTGCGCATTTTTTTCCTTAAGTACTTTCAGATAGTCCTGCACCGCACGGTTATGACTGACCAGGTTTGTGGTAAACGTATGGCCCCCTTTCCCGTCGGCGACAAAATAGAGGTATGACGTTTTCGCCGGATGGGCGGCCGCCTTCAGCGACGCCTCGCCCGGCACTGCGATAGGACCAGGCGGCAGGCCGCTGATGGTATAAGTGTTGTATGCGGTCGGCGTCTCGAGATCCTTACGCGTTAACTTACCAGTATACCCCTCGCCCATCCCGTAGATCACGGTCGGATCGGTCTGTAAGCGCATACCGATGCGCAGGCGATTGATAAATACCGACGCGACGCGGTCGCGCTCTTCCGCCACCGCGGTCTCTTTCTCAATAATCGAGGCCATGGTCAACAGCTGGTTCTGATCGGCATAGGGCAGATTGTCCATCCGTCCTTCCCAGATCTTCGCCACTTCGGCGACCATTTTCTGATGCGCGCGCTTGAGGATGGCGATATCGCTGGTATTGGCGGTGTACATCCAGGTATCCGGCCAGAACCAGCCCTCCACCCAGTCGGCATGCTCAAGACCCAACGCCTTAGCCACCGTCGCGTAGCTATCATCCTCGAGAGTGTGCTTCACGTACGGGGCATCGCGCAGCTGGCGCAGGTAGTCGCTAACGCGCATACCTTCGACAAAGCGCAGCGGAAACTGCGCCTCTTTACCGCTGGCCAGCAGCTGCAGCATCTCGCGCACCGTCATCTGCGGCGTGAAGCGATAGGTCCCGGCTTTGAAGTGAGACAGCTCAGGTTCCACCCGCAGCAGCCACTGGAAAACGCGCGGGCGGTTGATCACCTTCTCGCGATAAAGATCCTGGCCCAGCGCCAGACGGCCGGTACCGGGCTCCAGGGTGAAGATGGTCTCTTCTTTAATCAGCAGCTTGCTGTCCGCCAGCTGGCGTACTTTCCACATGCCTGCCGCCGCGGCGATGCCCAGCACCACCACTAACAGCAGAATAAAACGTAACATTTTCTTCATACTAACCAGACAGCTCACACAAAGGGGCTAAAAAATGGTAAAGCTCGCGCGAGGACCAGACGGTCTCCTCCCAGCGACGAACCGGCACCAGCGGCATCAGCGCATTGCAGATCAGCACTTCATCGGCTTCACGCAATACCTCAGGACGCGCTGTCACTTCGACAACGCGAAACGCCGATGGTGCCAGCTGTGCGATACAGCGCTGCCGCATAATGCCGTTGACCCCGGCGTAATCGAGCCGCGGAGTAAATACATCCCGTCCCTGACGCCAGAATAAATTCGCGGCACAGCATTCCGTAAGCCACCCGTCACTGTCAAGGACCAGCGCCTCATCGGCGTCCGTCTGCTCAAGATGAGAGCGGATCAGTACCTGCTCAAGGCGATTAAGATGCTTCAGTCCGGCAAGCCACGGGTTGCGCCCCAGGGGCACCGGGCTCTGGGTCAGGGTAATGCCCTCCTCCCGCCAGCGCGCATAATGCGCCGGGAATGGAGAGACACTGAGAATGCGGGTGGGCGACACGCAGCCCGCCGTACTGTATCCCCTTCCCCCAACGCCGCGGGTGAGGATCACCTTCAACACGCCCTGCGCGTGCGGCCGCGCCAGACGCTGCATCTCTTCGCTCAGCGTCAGCCAGTCGTGAAATGGTATTTGTAATTTTTCACAGGTTGTCTGCAAACGCTGCAGATGGGCGTCCAGTAGCGCAACCTGCCCCTGCTGGATGCGGGCGGTGGTAAAACAGCCGTCGCCAAACTGGGCGGCGCGATCGTTCGCCGCCAGCGTGTCCTGTTCAACGCCATTTATCAAGAACATAAAGGACTCCTTTTCACTGGTCGGTGAGTGTCTCAGGACACGGAGCAGAGGACAAGCGGAGAAAGCCGAATAAAAAAGGCCCGACGAACGGGCCTTTTGTTAAAGCAGTACCGGGGCAAGCCCTGTCACACTTTTTTGAAGATCAGCGAACCGTTAGTGCCGCCAAAACCGAAGGAGTTGCACAGGGTGTACTCCATACCGGAAACCTGACGCGCTTCGTGTGGCACGAAATCGAGGTCGCAGCCCTCATCCGGGTTGTCGAGGTTGATCGTCGGCGGAACCGCCTGGTCGCGCAGCGCCAGGATAGAGTAGATCGACTCTACGGCCCCTGCCGCGCCCAGCAGGTGCCCGGTCATGGATTTGGTGGAGCTCACCATGACGCGGCTCGCCGCATCACCGAAGACTGACTTAACGGCCTGCGCTTCTGCTTTATCGCCCGCCGGCGTCGAGGTGCCGTGGGCGTTGACGTAGCCAATCTGGCCCGGTTCGATACCCGCATCGCGAATGGCATTCACCATCGCCAGCGCGGCGCCCGCACCATCTTCCGGCGGTGACGTCATGTGGTAAGCATCGCTGCTCATGCCGAAGCCAACGATCTCGGCGTAGATTTTGGCACCGCGTTTTTTAGCATGCTCGTACTCTTCCAGCACCACCATACCCGCGCCGTCGCCCAGCACGAAGCCGTCGCGATCTTTATCCCACGGACGGCTTGCCGCCTGCGGGTTGTCATTGCGCGTGGAGAGCGCACGCGCCGCGCCGAAGCCGCCCACGCCAAGCGGGGTACTGGCTTTTTCCGCACCGCCTGCCACCATCGCATCGGCATCGCCATAGGCGATGATGCGCGCGGCCTGGCCGATGTTGTGCACGCCTGAAGTACACGCGGTCGCGATAGAGATACTTGGCCCACGCAGACCAAACATGATGGTCAGATGCCCGGCCACCATGTTAACAATTGTGGAAGGAACGAAGAATGGGCTGATCTTACGCGGTCCGCCGTTAACCAGCGAACTGTGGTTTTCTTCGATCAAGCCGAGACCGCCAATACCGGAGCCGATAGCGGCGCCAATACGGGTTGCATTCTCTTCCGTCACTTCAAGGCCAGAATCCTGCATGGCCTGAACGCCAGCGACAATTCCATATTGAATGAAGGCATCCATCTTGCGCTGTTCTTTGCGCGAGATAATGTCATCACAGTTAAAATCCTTTACTAAGCCAGCAAATTTCGTTGCATAGGCGCTAGTATCGAAATGGTCGATCAGGCTGATGCCACTCTGACCGGCAAGGAGAGCTTTCCAGGTAGACTCTACGGTATTGCCGACAGGAGACAACATGCCCAGTCCGGTCACAACTACACGACGCTTAGACACGTTTGTCCTCCAGGGAGGGAAAATAGATTCTTGTGGGACAATAAAAAGATAAAACTCAGGCGGTCGAATGACCGCCTGGAGATGTTCACTTACGCCTGGTGGCCGTTGATGTAATCAATGGCAGCCTGAACGGTGGTGATTTTCTCAGCTTCTTCGTCCGGAATCTCAGTATCAAACTCTTCTTCCAGAGCCATTACCAGCTCAACGGTGTCAAGAGAATCAGCGCCCAGGTCTTCAACGAAGGAAGCATTGTTGGTAACTTCTTCCTGCTTAACGCCCAGCTGCTCGCCGATAATTTTCTTAACGCGTTCTTCGATAGTGCTCATACTCTTAAATTTCCTATCAAAACTCGCTTTCGCGATGGTTTTCGTAGTGTATAAAATGTTGAAAAATTTGCAACTAAATCCCGGCAGGTCTTACCACGATTTTGCGCTATTTTGAGGCCGTTTGCCCTAAGAACGCAAATCTTTTCGCACAAAACCGCACAGGGAACCGTGCGAAGTGCGCGGTTCCTGAACGTTTTGCACAAATCTCGGTCAGACCATGTACATTCCGCCGTTGACGTGCAGCGTTTCACCAGTGATGTAACTTGCTTCGTCAGAGGCTAAAAATGCAACCGCGCTGGCGATTTCATTTGGGGTGCCAAGGCGCCCCGCAGGAACTGCCGCCAGCGTACCCGCACGCTGCTCATCGGTCAGCGCACGCGTCATGTCCGTTTCAATAAAGCCCGGAGCAACAACGTTTACAGTAATACCGCGGGACGCAACTTCACGCGCCAGTGATTTACTGAAGCCGATCAGACCCGCTTTCGCCGCAGCGTAGTTGGCCTGACCCGCATTTCCCATGGTACCAACCACAGAACCGATAGTGATAATACGTCCATGACGCTTTTTCATCATAGCGCGCATTACCGCTTTTGACAGACGGAAAACCGATGACAGGTTGGTTTCGATAATATCGTTCCACTCGTCATCTTTCATGCGCATCAACAGATTGTCGCGAGTGATCCCGGCATTATTCACCAGGATATCCACTTCGCCAAACTCTGCGCGCACATTTTCCAGAACAGATTCAATAGATGCCGGGTCGGTCACATTCAACATCAGACCTTTACCGTTGGCGCCTAAATAGTCGCTGATGGCCTGCGCGCCGCTTTCGCTGGTCGCAGTACCGATAACTTTCGCGCCACGAGCGACGAGCGTTTCAGCGATTGCACGGCCAATACCGCGGCTTGCACCGGTAACCAGCGCGATTTTTCCTTCAAAACTCATGGTTTTCCTCTTTTATTGCTCAAGCGCCGCAGACATCGCCGCCGGCTCGTTAAGCGCGGAAGCGGTCAGGGTGTCAACAATACGTTTGGTCAGGCCGGTGAGGACTTTACCCGGGCCAACTTCATACAGATGCGTTACGCCCTGCGCCGCCATAAACTCAACGGTTTTGGTCCACTGGACCGGGCTGTACAGCTGGCGTACCAGCGCGTCGCGAATGGCGTCCGGCGTGGTTTCGCATTTCACGTCGACGTTATTCACTACCGGAATCGTCGGCGCGTTGAAGGTGATTTTCTGCAACTCCAGCGCCAGTTTTTCTGCAGCTGGCTTCATCAGCGCGCAGTGGGACGGCACGCTCACCGGCAGCGGCAGCGCGCGTTTGGCGCCAGCGGCTTTACAAGCGGCGCCAGCGCGTTCAACGGCCTCTTTATGCCCGGCGATAACCACCTGGCCCGGGGAATTGTAGTTCACCGGAGAGACAACCTGCCCTTCGGCCGATTCTTCACAGGCTTTGGCGATAGAAGCGTCATCCAGGCCGATAATCGCGGACATGGCGCCGGTACCTTCCGGTACGGCTTCCTGCATGAATTTCCCGCGCAGTTCAACCAGACGAACGGCATCAGCGAAACCGATAACCCCTGCGCAAACCAGCGCGGAGTATTCGCCGAGGCTGTGGCCCGCCAGCAGGGTCGGCGCTTTGCCGCCCTGCTGCTGCCAGACGCGGTATAGCGCCACGGAGGCGGTCAGCAGCGCCGGCTGAGTCTGCCAGGTTTTATTCAGTTCTTCTGCCGGGCCCTGTTGAGCCAGCGCCCACAGATCGTAACCCAACGCTGCGGACGCTTCACCGAAGGTCTCTTCAATCACCGGCCAGGTGGCAGCCATATCGGCCAGCATGCCTACGGCCTGGGAACCTTGTCCCGGGAACACAAAAGCAAATTGCGTCATGTTTAAATCCTTATACTAAAAACGAACCAGCGCGGAACCCCAGGTGAAACCGCCACCAAAGGCTTCCAGCAGAATCAACTGACCGCGTTGGATACGGCCATCGCGAACGGCTTCATCCAGCGCGCAAGGGACCGACGCCGCGGAGGTGTTGCCATGGCGGTCGAGGGTCACAACGACGTTATCCATCGACATGCCCAGTTTCTTCGCCGTCGCGCTGATAATACGCAGGTTTGCCTGGTGCGGCACCAGCCAGTCCAGCGCTGAACGTTCAAGATTATTCGCTGCCAGCGTCTCATCAACGATGTGCGCCAGCTCGGTGACCGCCACTTTGAAGACTTCATTGCCGGCCATCGTCAGATAGATCGGGTTTTCCGGATCGACGCGATCGACGTTCGGCAGGGTCAGCAGTTCGCCATAGCTGCCGTCAGCATGCAGATGCGTCGAGATAATGCCTGGCTCTTCAGACGCGCCAAGCACTACCGCGCCCGCGCCGTCACCGAAAATAATGATCGTGCCGCGATCGGTGGGATCGCAAGTACGCGCCAGCACATCGGCGCCAATCACCAGCGCATAATCCACCGCGCCGTTCTTCACGTACTGATCGGCGACGCTCAGCGCATAGGTGAAACCGGCGCAGGCGGCCGCGACATCAAACGCCGGGCAACCCTTAACGCCCAGCATAGACTGGATCTGGCATGCCGAACTCGGAAACGCGTGCGTGCCGGAGGTGGTCGCAACGATAATCAGACCAATCTGCTCCGCGGACACGCCCGCCATCGCCAGCGCCTGCTTTGCGGCTTCAAAGCCCATCGTAGCAACTGTTTCATGCGCTGCGGCAATACGACGCTCACGGATACCTGTGCGGGTGACAATCCACTCGTCAGAGGTCTCTACCATTTTTTCCAGGTCGGCGTTTGTACGCACTTGCTCGGGCAGATAGCTGCCGGTACCAATAATCTTCGTATACATGTACGCTCAGTCACTCTTGGGTAATATACCCGCCTCTTTCAACCTGCCGCGGCGTCAATCGTGGCCATTCGTCCCGCTTTGCTGTCGGGAGTTCACGTCACTGTCGCTTTCCGGCAGCGCGAAACCAGCTGGGTATAAAGATTCCAGGCGCGCGGCGATCCGTTGAGGAATTTGCCGCTGCACCGCCTGCACTGCCTGCTCTATCGCGACGCTAAAGGCGCGTTGATTGGCAGCACCATGACTCTTGATCACGGAACCGCGCAATCCTAACAGACAGGCGCCATTATACTGGTCGGGGTTGAGGTGACTGAATCGCCTCGCCAGGCTTTTTTGTAACCAACGTTTTAATAACAGCAGCCACCACGACCGTTTTTTGCCCTCTCCCTGAGATTTCAGCAGCGAAAGGAACATTCTGACAACACCTTCCATGGTTTTTAATGTGACGTTGCCCGTGAATCCATCACAAACCAGCACATCGGTTTTTCCGGTCAACAGTTCATTGGCTTCAAGATAGCCGATGTAGTTGAGGGAAGGCAGCGTTTTCAGCACTGCGGCAGCATCGCGAATGCTGCTGAGGCCTTTCATCTCTTCTTCGCCGATATTCAGCAAGGCGACGCGCGGGTTGGTCATGCCAACCACTTCCTCTGCCAGCACCGCGCCCATGACGGCGAACTGCACCAACATCGTGCTGTCGCAATCGACGTTGGCGCCAAGATCCAGCACCACGGTTTTGCCCTTCTGCTGGTGCGGCAGAACCGTCACCAGCGCCGGCCGCTCAATACCTTCGATCGGTTTGAGCAACAGTTTCGCCAGTCCCATCAGCGCGCCGGTGTTGCCGGCGCTGACGCAGGCTTCCGCCCGCCCTTCTTTCACAAGCTCCAGCGCCACGCGCATTGAGCTTCCGCGACTGCTGCGGATAGCCTGTGCGGGTCGCGCATCACTGGCAATAACTGACTGCGCAGGAATAATCTGCAGACGCGAACGTTGTTCGAAGTCAGCTTTGGCAAGTAATGGCGTGATGGCGTCGGGGTCGCCGACTAAAAGAAGTGTGAGTTGCGAATTAGAGTTCAGTGCCTGCAGTGCTGCAGGCACCGTCACGGATGGGCCAAAATCGCCCCCCATGACATCTAACGCCAGGGTTAGACGTGTCAAGGTATCGTCGCTGCCCGGTTCGGTGATTCCCCAGTTGCCCGGGGAGTCCTCACTAAGCTTCATCACGCTGGCACTCGCGAATGTTCACGCTGCAGACGCAACAATTTGGGCATTGATGCCCCTGGTGATCGGGTTAACCGAATGTCCAAGGACGCACACGCCCGCCATGGCCTGCAACGGGAAATCCTGCGAGTATCGCGTGATTACTTAGCGATAACCTTGCGACCGCGGTAGAAACCGTCGGCAGTGATGTGGTGACGCAGGTGTTTCTCACCAGAAGTTTTGTCTACAGACAGGCTGGTGACTGCGGTCAGCGCGTCATGGGAACGACGCATGCCACGTTTGGAACGGGTTGGTTTATTCTGTTGTACGGCCATGGACCTTACTCCTCAATTACTTACGCTTTAAGCTGGCTAATACGGCAAATGGGTTTGGTTTTTGTGCCTCTTCAGGCAGTTCGCCAAAGACCATGTCCGCGTCGGACACTTCACAGTGTTCAGAATCATGCACCGGAACTACGGGCAGGGAGAGGATAATTTCATCCTCGACCATTGCCTGCAGGTCGATTTCACCGAATTCGTTAACCTCAATCGGCTCATACGCTTCCGGTAGTGCTTCGGCCTGTTCGTCATTTCTGACGGGGCTAAAACAATACGTGGTGTGGACGTGATGAGGGAACGGTTTCCCGCAACGCTGGCATTCGAGGGTTACCGTCACCTTTGCATCGCCAGTAATGACGGCGAGACGCTGGTTATCGATAGCGAACGACATGCTGCATTCCACATCGCTGTCCACGCTGACTACAGAATCGGCTACACGTTCAACCTGATCGCGGGCATAGATGCCTTCGTAATCAAGGCGTTTTTGAGCCGTGCGGACCGGATCAAGAGTCAGGGGTAATTTTACCTTTTGCATAGGGCGCGCATATTAACTTTGTAATGTCATAGAGTCAAAGAAAAAGGCAGCCTCAGGTTGCCTTTTGCCATTTATTCGCACACATTGCGGCGCATAGTTTAAGATGATGCTCTGCGAAGCGCTATATGTGGATGAAAAAATATGTCTGAACTTATCCTCGCGTCAACCTCTCCCTGGCGGCGCATGCTGCTGGAAAAACTGGGGTTACCGTTTGAATGTGCCGCGCCTGACGTTGACGAAACGCCGCTGCCGGAAGAATCCGCGCGTCAGCTTGTCGCCCGACTGGCGCAAGCCAAAGCGCAAAGCCTGGCCTCCCGCTATCCGCACCACCTTATTATAGGCTCCGATCAGGTTTGCGTATTAGACGGTGAAATCACCGGCAAACCGCACACCGAAGAAAATGCCCGCCGGCAGTTGCGAAAGGCCAGCGGGACCATCGTCACCTTTTATACCGGTCTGGCGCTATACAACTCCGCCACCGGCCATCTGCAAACCGAATGCGAGCCCTTTGACGTTCACTTTCGCCATCTCAGCGATAAAGAGATTGAAGGCTACGTCCGCAAAGAGAACCCGCTGCAATGTGCCGGGAGTTTCAAGAGCGAGGGGTTAGGGATTACGCTATTTGAACGACTGGAAGGCCGCGACCCGAACACTCTGGTCGGTTTACCCTTAATCGCGCTCTGTCAGATGCTGCGCCGCGAGAATAACAATCCGCTGTTAGGTTAAAGCAAAAAAAACGGCGGAACTGATTCCGCCGTTGCGCTTATTTGCTCTTACGTAGCACCTGTAAACAGTGCTTCAGCTGGTTATCCAGCGGCGCCTCAACGCGCATCACCTCCCCGCTCCCCGGGTGGGTAAACTTCAGCGCCGCCGCGTGCAGGAACAGGCGGTTTAAGCCGGTACCGGACAGCTGCTTGTCGAACTCGCGGTCGCCATAGCGATCGTCAAAAGCGATAGGATGCCCGGCATACTGGGTATGAACGCGGATCTGATGCGTGCGGCCGGTGACCGGGCTGCAGCGCACCAGCGTGGCGAATTCGTAACGCTCTTCCACTTTAAAGCGCGTCTCCGACGGCTTGCCTTCCTGACTCACGCGAACGATACGCTCCCCACTCTGCAGAATATTCTTCAACAGCGGGGCCTGGACCACTTTGGTATGCGACTGCCACTGGCCGCGCACCAGCGCCAGGTAGTCTTTCTGCATGCCTTTATCGCGCAGCTGCTCGTGCAGCGAACGCAGCGCCGAGCGCTTTTTCGCCACCAGCAGCACGCCGGAGGTATCGCGGTCGAGACGATGCACCAGCTCAAGGAAACGTGCCTCCGGGCGCAGGGCGCGCAGCCCTTCAATCACGCCAAAGCTCAGTCCGCTGCCGCCGTGTACCGCAGTACCGGAAGGTTTGTTGAGTACCAGAATATGATCGTCTTCATAGAGGATCACCTCAGAGAGCGCGGCCACTTTCTGCAGATGCGGCGATACCGCCTCTTCTTCACGCTCCGCCACGCGCACCGGCGGGATACGGACTTCATCACCCGCTTCCAGCTTATACTCCGGCTTCACGCGCTTTTTGTTTACCCGCACCTCGCCTTTACGCAGGATGCGATAAATCATGCTCTTCGGTACACCTTTCAATTGGGTACGCAAAAAGTTGTCGATACGTTGCCCCGCTTCATCAGCAGCAATGGCAACCATTTTTACGGTTGGGGTCTCAGTTTTCATGGTGCGCGATTCTAAATAGCCGGACGCATTAGCGCCACTCATTTTTATATGCTTATATTTATCATTATCCTGTTTTCACGGTTTACCTGACCGCCATTTTGTTTGTTATTAGAACAATCTGTATGGGCAGGTGATAAAACTGTGAGTAACCGGGTGATAAAAGGTGAAAGTCAACTTGCTATAACAAGGTTAGCAATGGAATAATGAGACCGTTTTCCGTATTGCATCTTGTTAGAACAAGACATTAGCGGAATGACCAATTTTGTCTGACCGATCGCCCACGCAGCAATGGCGTAAGACGTTGTGATCTTTCAGACAGTTAGCGGGCTGCGGGTTGCAGTCCTTACCGGTACAGGCTCTATGGATTTCAAGTCGCAGGAAGGCGTCAACTCCGGGACTCCCGGGAGCTCATCTGGATCCTTTGATCGAGGTGAGCAGGTTAAGCCACCATGCCTGCAACGCGAAAGACGACGAGTATAAATGGAATATTCTCTGGTGATACATCCCAGGCTGTTCCCCTGAATAATTGCGCTGTGTTTCCGTTTGAAACACAGGCGACCGACACTCTGCGCCTCTTAAGCGCGCGACAACCGTGAGGTTGGCGACGTGAACCAGACACGAGGCCATCGGTTTTCCCCCGGAAAGGCATTACTCTGCCCGCAGCTTAGTCGTCAATGTAAGAATAATGAGTAAGTTACGATGAAAAGAATGTTAATCAACGCAACTCAGCAGGAAGAGTTGCGCGTCGCCCTTGTTGATGGGCAGCGCCTGTACGACCTGGATATCGAAAGCCCCGGGCACGAACAGAAAAAAGCGAACATCTACAAAGGCAAAATCACCCGCATTGAACCTAGCCTTGAAGCCGCGTTTGTCGATTACGGCGCCGAGCGTCATGGTTTCCTCCCCCTCAAAGAAATCGCCCGCGAATACTTCCCTGCTAACTACAATGCGCACGGTCGTCCTAATATCAAAGACGTGCTGCGCGAAGGTCAGGAAGTTATCGTGCAGATTGATAAAGAAGAACGCGGCAACAAAGGCGCTGCGCTCACCACCTTTATCAGCCTGGCAGGCAGCTATCTGGTCCTGATGCCGAACAACCCGCGCGCGGGAGGCATTTCCCGCCGTATCGAGGGCGACGACCGTACTGAACTGAAAGAAGCGCTGGCGAGCCTGGAGCTTCCGGACGGCATGGGTCTTATCGTTCGCACCGCTGGCGTCGGCAAATCTGCCGAAGCCCTGCAGTGGGACCTGAGCTTCCGCCTGAAGCACTGGGAAGCGATTCAGAAAGCCGCGGAAAGCCGTCCGGCGCCGTTCCTGATCCACCAGGAAAGCAACGTGATTGTCCGCGCATTCCGCGATTATCTGCGCCAGGACATCGGCGAAATCCTGATCGATAACCCGAAAGTGCTCGAGCTGGCGCGCCAGCATATCGCCGCACTGGGTCGTCCGGATTTCAGCAGCAAAATCAAACTGTACACCGGTGAAATCCCGCTGTTCAGCCATTATCAGATTGAATCGCAAATTGAGTCCGCCTTCCAGCGTGAAGTGCGCCTGCCTTCCGGTGGGTCTATCGTTATCGACAGCACCGAAGCGCTGACCGCGATCGATATCAACTCCGCCCGCGCCACCCGCGGCGGCGATATCGAAGAGACAGCCTTCAATACCAACCTTGAAGCGGCTGACGAGATTGCCCGCCAGCTGCGTCTGCGCGACCTCGGCGGCTTGATCGTTATCGACTTTATCGATATGACCCCGGTTCGCCACCAGCGTGCGGTGGAAAACCGTCTGCGTGAAGCCGTTCGTCAGGACCGCGCGCGCATTCAGATTAGCCATATTTCGCGCTTCGGCCTGCTGGAGATGTCTCGCCAGCGCCTGAGCCCGTCGCTGGGCGAATCCAGCCATCACGTCTGCCCGCGCTGCTCCGGCACCGGTACCGTGCGTGATAACGAATCGCTGTCGCTCTCTATTCTGCGTCTGATTGAAGAAGAGGCGCTGAAAGAGAACACCAAAGAAGTCCACGCCATCGTTCCGGTACCGATCGCCTCTTATCTGCTGAACGAAAAACGTGCCGCAGTGAGCGCAATCGAATCCCGTCAGGGCGATGTCCGCGTCATTATCGTGCCAAACGACGAGATGCAGACGCCGCACTACTCCGTCCTGCGCGTGCGCAAAGGTGAAGAGACCTCAACGCTGAGCTATCTGCTGCCGAAGCTGCATGAAGAAGAGATGGCGCTGCCTGGTGACGAGGAGCCAGCAGAACGTAAACGTCCGGAGCAGCCTGCGCTGGCCGCCTTTGTGATGCCTGACGCCCCACCGGCACCGATGCTGGAAGAGCCTGTGGCTGCCCCTGCGGTCGCCGCTGCCCCGGTCGCGGCCGCCGCGCCGGCCCAGCCGGGACTGCTCTCACGCTTCTTCAGCGCGCTGAAAAATATCTTCTCTGGCACTGAAGAAGCCAAGCCGGTTGAAGTTCCGGTCGAGAAGAAAGCGGAAGAAAAACCGGAGCGTCAGCAGGAGCGCCGCAAACCGCGGAGCAACAACCGCCGCGATCGCAACGACCGCAACGATCGCCGTGATAACCGCGACAATCGTGACAACCGCGATAACCGTGACAATCGCGACACCCGCGCGGACAATGCCGAGGGTCGTGAGCCGCGCGAATCGCGTGAAGAAAACCGTCGCAATCGTCGCGAAAAGCAGCCGCAAAACGTAGAAGCGCGTGACGCTCGCCAGACCGTCGGCGATGACGCGGACAAAGCCAAATCCCGCGACGAGCAGCAGCCACGCCGCGAACGCTCCCGCCGCCGCAATGACGATAAACGTCAGGCGCAGCAGGAAGCCAAGGTGCAGACGCGTGAAGAGCCGGAAGTACAGGAGACTGAGCAGGAAGAGCGTGTGCAGACTCTGCCGCGTCGTAAACCGCGTCAGCTCTCCCAGAAAGTACGCATTGAGTCAGCCGTTGCCGAGCAGACTGCCGAGATCGCGCCTGAGACCGTTGTGGCTGAAGTCGCCACCCCGCGCAGCGAGCCGGTGAAAGCCGAACTGCCGGCGGTAGTGGAAAACGTAGTGGAACACGATGAAAACGGCGAATCCCGTGAAGCGAACGGTATGCCGCGCCGCTCTCGTCGTTCCCCGCGTCATCTGCGCGTGAGCGGTCAGCGCCGTCGTCGCTATCGTGACGAACGCTATCCGACCCAGTCGCCTATGCCGCTGACCGTCGCCTGCGCCTCGCCGGAGATGGCTTCCGGTAAAGTCTGGATCCGCTACCCGGTCGTTCGTCCGCAGGACCAGCAGCCGGAAGAGGTTCCGGTTCAGGACACCAGCGCCATTGAAGCCATCGAGGCTGTTGCGACACCGGTTGCCGTGGTTGAAACCGTCACTGCCGCGCCAGTTACCGTCGAGCCGGCGACCATGGAGCCCGTTACCGCTGAGCCGGTGGTCGTCGAACCTGTCGTAGCCGCCGAGCCGGTTATCGTTGATACTCCGGAAATTGTCGAGCCAGCCGCTGTCGAGCCAGCGCCGGTCGAAGCGCCAGCTGTCGAAGCGCCTCAGGCTATTGCGCCAGTGACGATCGACGCCGAGCCGGTCACGGTTGAACCTGAAGTGGTGGAAACGGCGCCTGTCGTTGAAGCGCCAGTGGAAACCATCGTTCCGGCCACGGAAACCGTGGTGGAAGCACCGGTGACCGAAGCCGCCCCAACAGCCCCTGCCGAACCGGTCAAAGCTGAAACGCCGGTAAGCAAACCCGTGGTTGTGGCTGGCGATCGCCATGCTACCGCGCCGATGACCCGGGCGCCTGCTCCGGCCTATGTCCCGGAAGCGCCGCGCCACAGCACCTGGGTGCGCCCGCCGTTCGCTTTTGAAGGTAAAGGCGCCGCCGGTGGTCATAGTGCGACGCGTAAAGCCACCGCAGAACCGACCCGCCCACAGCCCGTCGAATAAGCGTGCTTAATAAAAAAACCGGCCTCTGGCCGGTTTTTTTATGCGCTTTGCGGACGCTGCATCCCGGCCAGATCCGGCATGATCTCCCGCATCAGGTCAAGGAACTTACGCAGGCGTGTCGGATAATAGCGCGCCCAGGGATAAACCAGATGAACCGGTAGCGAGGCGGGACGCCACTGCGGGAACAGCTCAATCAGCCGTCCGGCGGCAATATCCTCCACGACTGTCCAGCTGGACACCATCGCCACCCCCAGTCCCGCCAGCGCGGTATTTCGCGCGACGTACAGGCTGTCAGTGCTCAGGCAGGGGGTGATGGCCGTCGAGACGATTTGCCCACTTTCCAGATGCCGGAGCCGTACCTCATGCTGATAAAAGGTATTAATGGCGATCCACGGCAGGCCGGATAGCGCCTCCAGCGAGGTTAACGGCGGGTACTTCGCCAGGAGTTCAGGGGAAGCCACCACGCAGCGCGGCACTTCCGCCAGCAGCACGGATACCGTGGCCGGATCCACCTCCGCGCCAACGCGGATGGCGCAGTCGATATTATCGCTGAGAAAGTCGACGGTATTATCATTCAGCATCCACTCGACCGACAGTTGCGGATGACGCTGCAGAAATGCGACCAGCGGCGCCAGCAGCTGTTGCTGGCCAAAAGCATGGGGAGCCCGTACCCGCAGCACCCCCACGGGCTGATCGTCGGCAATACGCAGATCATCCTCCAGCGCCAGCCAGGCGTCCACGACCTGACGGGCATGGCGATAACAGCGTTCGCCATCGTCAGTGAGCTTCATCGCATGAGTGGTGCGCAGGATCAACTTCACCCCCAGCAGTCCTTCCAGGGACTGCAGGCGGCGGCTGACGGTTGCCTGGGTGGTATCCATCTGCCCCGCGGCGGCGGAGAGTGAGCCGGCCTCTATAATACGAATATAGGTGCGCATCAGCTCAATGCGGTCTATACGCTCCTGTCTTTTCATTTTTCTTTTGCCTATACGTACTACGTATAACCGTTTTACCACCAGCCCGGCTACCGCGCCAGCTGCATTCAGGGAAAAATAGCGCCATCGCATCTATGAGGTACTGATCATGACACCGACTTCCCTTTCCACCCGCGACGCAGGCTGGATTATCTTCATTCTCGCACTCGGCGCCGGCTTTAGCGTCGCCTCTATCTATTATGCGCAGCCGCTACTGCCGCTGATGGGCGCCAATCTCCATCTGTCGGTAGAAGGGATGGGGCTGGTTCCTACCCTGACGCAGGCTGGCTACGCGCTCGGCATTCTCTTCCTGCTCCCGCTCGGCGACCGTCACGATCGCCGCCGGCTGATCCTGCTGAAGAGCGCAATGCTGGCGATCCTGCTGTTCCTGTGCAGCCTTACCGGCCAGCTCACCTCACTGCTGGTGGTCAGTCTGCTGATCGGTATGGCGGCCACCATGGCGCAGGATATCGTCCCGGCGGCGGCGATCCTCGCTCCGGCAGGCAAGCAGGGAAAAATGGTGGGCACGGTGATGACCGGGCTGCTGCTGGGGATCCTGCTTTCCAGGACGGTCAGCGGCGTAGTGGGCGCCGTATTCGGCTGGCGGGTGATGTATCAGGCGGCTGCAGTCAGCGTGGCGCTGATTGGCCTGGTGATGTGGCGGGTCCTGCCGCGCTTCGCCATTCACTCGACGCTGAGCTATCCGCAGCTGATGGCCTCAATGGCGCATCTGTGGCTGCGTTATCCGGCGTTACGCCGCGCTGCGCTGGCTCAGGGGGCGCTCTCTGTCGCCTTTAGCGCTTTCTGGTCGACGCTGGCGGTGATGCTCTCAGAACACTATCACATGGGGAGCGCAGTAGCGGGTGGCTTTGGTATCGCCGGTGCCGCCGGGGCGCTGGCGGCACCGCTGGCCGGCGGACTGGCCGATAAGTTTGGCGCCGGTAAAGTGACTCAGATGGGCGCGGCGCTGGTCACCCTCTCCTTCGCCCTGATGTTTATGCTGCCGCTGCTCCCTCTGCATGGCCAGCTGGCGCTGATTGCTCTCTCGGCTATTGGCTTCGATCTCGGCCTGCAGTCAAGCCTGGTGGCACATCAGAACCTGGTTTACAGCCTGGAGCCGCAGGCCCGTGGCCGCCTGAACGCTCTGCTGTTCACCGTGGTCTTTATCGGGATGTCGCTGGGGTCGGTGCTGGGCAGCAAGCTGTACGTGCTGGCCGGCTGGAACGGAGTGGTCACCCTCGCCGTCGTCAGCGGGGCAATTGCCCTGGCGATCCGCCTGCTGGAGAGTGCGCGCCTCATCGCAGCCGAACGCCGCACATCATAAAAAAAACCCGCTTCGCCTGAGCGAAGCGGGTTTCCTCTTTCCGTCGCAATGGCTTACGCTGTGCGACGGGCAAACTCTTTTACGCGGAAGCCCAACACCAGCAGCGTAGCGAAATAAGCCACTACTCCGGCGACCACCACCACCAGCAGGCGCATCAGGCGGAACGGCATTGTCCCCTGAGACCACTCCGGCATGAGATGCATGACGCCCAGCAGCGCCGCGGCCATCACCACCACCGCCGCGACCAGACGCAGCAGGAAAGTCAGCCAGCCGGGCTGTGGGGTGAAAATTTTCTGTTTACGCAGTTGCCAGTAGAGCAGCGCGGCGTTCAGGCAGGCCGCCAGCCCTATGGACAGTGACAGGCCCGCGTGCTTGAGCGGGCCGATAAACGCCAGGTTCATCACCTGGGTCATAATCAGGGTGACAATGGCAATCTTCACCGGCGTTTTGATGTCCTGACGGGAATAGAAGCCCGGCGCCAGCACTTTCACCACGATAAGCCCCATCAGCCCCACGGAATAGGCCACCAGCGCGCGCTGGGTCATCGCCGCGTCAAAGGCGCTGAATTTACCGTACTGGAACAGGGCCACGGTCAGCGGTTTAGCGAGGATCCCCAGCGCCACCGCGCTCGGCAGCGCCAGCAGGAAGCAGAGTCGCAGGCCCCAGTCCATCAGGCGGCAATACTCGTCATGGTTACCACTGGCGAAGCTTTTCGACAACGACGGCAGCAGGATGGTGCCAAGGGCCACGCCCAGGACACCTGACGGAAACTCCATCAGACGGTCGGCATAGTACATCCATGACACCGATCCCGACACGAGAAACGAGGCGAAGATGGTATTGATGATGAGGGAGATCTGGCTTACCGACACGCCAAGGATCGCCGGCCCCATCTGCTTCACTACCCGCATCGCGCCAGCATCTTTCAGATTAATTCTGGGCAGAACCAGCATGCCAATCTTCTTCAGGTGCGGCAACTGGTAGGCCAGCTGCAGCACGCCGCCGACCGTCACCGCCCAGGCCAGCGCCAGCACCGGCGGATGGAAGTACGGCGCGGCAAACAGCGCAAAGCTAATCATGCTGACGTTGAGGAACGTCGGGGCAAAGGCCGGCACCGAGAAACGGTTCCAGGTATTGAGGATCGCCCCCACCAGCGAGGCCAGGGAGATCAGCAAAATATAGGGGAAGGTAATGCGCAGCAATTGGGTGGTCAGCGCAAATTTATCGGCGGTATCAGCAAACCCGGGGGCGGTGATGGTGATCACCCACGGCGCCGCCAGCATCCCGATAACGGTGACGATCGCCAGGGCCAGGGTCAGTAATCCGGAGACATACGAGACAAACACCCGGGTGGCATCTTCGCCCTGCTTGCTTTTATATTCGGCAAGGATCGGCACAAACGCCTGCGAGAAGGCGCCTTCGGCAAAAATACGCCGCAGCAGATTAGGCAGTTTGAAGGCGACAAAAAAGGCATCGGTCGCCATCCCGGCACCAAAAATGCGCGCCACAATCGCATCGCGGGCAAAGCCCAGCACGCGCGAAAACATGGTCATCGAACTGACGGCCGCCAGTGATTTTAAAAGATTCATTACGCTGTTATTCCAAACCCTGGAGTAAAACGCCCGCAAATGCGGGCGCTGGAAAGTGGCGATAGTCTACCGGGTTCAATATGAATTACTACTGTCAGTTGTTACAACGGATTATTCGCTGATGGCGTCACGCCAGAGTTTGTCAACCACCCGCTGAGCCAGCAGCGCCTGTTCGCCAGCGGTTTCCGGAACCGTCTGATTTTGCACGCATTCGATGAAATGTCGCGCGCAGCCGACAAAACCGCGCTGCTCGAGGGTGGTTTGCCAGCCCGCCACCGGGCGCTGGACCACGCCAAGACCACACTCCTCCTGCCATTCGCGCATCTCACTCACCGCATATAACCCGCCATCGGTGACCGCCTGCACCCACTCACGCTGGCTTCCGGCACGGCGGTGCATGCTGGTGGTAACCTGCAGCCGGGGCGAACTGAACTGGTGTTCGGCATAGAGCATTTCACCCTGAGGAGTGATCTGCAACGTGCCGCCGCGCAGGCGCGCCTGACCATCAGCCAGCCACAACGCAGTATCCACCACGTGCAGATAGTCATCGAGAAGGGTAAAGCGCAGATCGTTGCCTACGCTGTCGCTACGATGCTTATCCATCCGCAGCGAGGCCGCCTCGCCCAGCCGCCCCTTCAGTTCACGATAGAGTGGCGCAAAGCGGCGATTGAAACCGACCATCAGCGTCAGATGACGCCGGGCAGCCAGCTCGACCAGCGCTTCCGCCTCGCTCAGCTTGTCCGCCAGCGGTTTATCCACACAAACATGAACCCCGGCATTCAACAAGTGATTCACGACTTCATAATGTGAAGCCGTCGACGTATGGACAAAGACCGCATCGCACTGCGCCGCCAGGGCATCCAGCGAATCAGCATACGGGATCCGCCAGGTTTCGCAGATGCGCAACGCCTTCTCTTTTCCCGGCGACCAGGCTGCCTGCAGCGTCCAGCTTTCCGCAGCGCCTAACACCGGCAGCCACGCTTTCTGCGCGATGCCCCCTAAGCCAACCACCCCAATGCGCAGTCTTGTCCCCACGTTTAGTCCCCCAGATGGTGTAACAGCGAGTCAAGGCGCGCTTTCAATTCCGCCACCTCGCCTTCCAGTGCTTCAACCCGGGCACGCAGATCGTCATCGTCTTCCAGCGGCGAGAGTGCTTCCACCGTGGTGATCAGCGTGTCCATGTCATCGCAAAACAGATGCATATAGCGGCTTTCCCGTTTCCCCGGTTCCCGTGGCAGGCGGGCAACAAAAGGACCATCCTCGCGCGTCGCTAACCCTTCCAGCACGCTTTCCACTTCCGCCATATCGCTGAACTCATGCATCCGCTGCGCTCGGCTACGGAGTTCACCCGGCGTCTGGGCGCCGCGCAGCAGTAGCGTCGTCACCACCGCTACTTCGCCGGCGCTGAGTTTCAGATCGCCAAATTCAGAGTTGCAAAAGCGCTGCTCATACTTGGTCACTCGATTGCCGAATCCGCTGACCGTGCGTAAATAGTGGCGCTTCACCAGGGTATCCAGCAGCGTCTGGACCTCACCTTCGCTCAGCGACATCACCGGTTCGCGGTTGGTTTTCTGATTGCAGGCGGTCACCACGGCGTTCACCGACAACGGGTACTGCTCGGGCGTGGTAACCTGCTTTTCCAGCAGACAGCCAATGACGCGCGCTTCGTGCGCGGTTAACTGATATTTCATCCTCTCTCCTTAGCGCCCTGCTGACCAGTCCGGCGTCGTTAGCGCCGTCAGTACATGGTCACGCCACTGCCCGTCAATCAGCAGATAATCTTTGGCGTAACCCTCTTTTTCGAACCCCAACCGCGCCAGCAGCGCGCCGCTGCGCTGATTATGCGGCATATAGTTGGCCATAATGCGATGGATATGCTGCGTGCGCTGCATATAGCGAATCGCGGCGGTCAACGCTTCAAACATCAGCCCCTGCCCTTGCCACTTCTCGCCAATGGAGTAGCCGAGATAACAGGCATGGAATGATCCGCGAACTACGTTGGAGAAATTCGCCACGCCAACGATCTCTTTTTCCTCCGCATCGAGCAGCGCGAAATAAAATGCAGACCCCTGCTTATGAAACTCGCCGATCATTGACAGACGCGCCTGCCACCCGGAGGGATAGCAGTGGCTGTCGTCACGTACCGGCTCCCAGGGTTTTAAGAACACTTTATTCTCGGCGTAATAATCGGCCAGACGCCAGGCGTCACGATCGTGGACCAGGCGCACCACCAGCCGGTCCGTCGTCAAACGCACCTTCGGCACGTTACTGCGATAGCCAAACATTTCCTTTTTAGTCCCCCTGACTTCAATCTTGCTCTCATCACTATACCTGTCCTGCACGATAGTGTGAAAACAGCAACATACCATTTTCTGCGCCATCTCCTCTTTTCGATGAATAGGCTCAATCGAACTTGCTTTTTGATAAAAAAATATTGTCGCAAGGGTGCTGGGAAAAGCAGCAGATTGCCCGCAGAATATCCTCGCTTATCTCTATTTTTCCCTGGAGGGGAAATGTCCCGCGTCTCGCAGGCAAGGAGCCTGGGTAAATATTTCCTGTTAGTCGATAACATGCTGGTCGTGCTGGGCTTTTTTGTCGTTTTTCCGCTGATTTCCATCCGCTTTGTCGATCAGATGGGTTGGGCAGCGCTGATGGTCGGCATTGCGCTCGGCCTGCGCCAGCTGGTGCAGCAGGGATTAGGCATTTTTGGCGGCGCCATTGCCGACCGCTTCGGCGCGAAACCCATGATTGTCACCGGCATGCTGATGCGCGCCGGCGGCTTCGCGGCGATGGCCGTCGCCCATGAGCCCTGGGTGCTCTGGCTCTCCTGTATCTTGTCCGGGTTAGGCGGCACGTTGTTCGATCCGCCACGAGCCGCGCTGGTGGTCAAACTGGTGCGCCCGCATCAGCGCGGCCGCTTTTTCTCCCTCCTGATGATGCAGGACAGCGCCGGCGCGGTGATTGGCGCCCTGCTGGGCAGTTGGCTGCTACAGTATGACTTCCGTCTGGTGTGCAGCGCCGGCGCCGCGCTGTTTATCGCTTGCGCCGCGTTTAACGCCTGGTATCTGCCAGCATGGAAACTGTCCACGGTGAAAACGCCAGTCCGCGAGGGGCTGGGACGGGTGCTGCGGGATAAGCGCTTCGTCACCTATGTCCTGACGTTAACAGGCTATTACATGCTGGCGGTGCAGGTGATGCTGATGCTGCCGATCATGGTGAACGACATCGCCGGTTCGCCGGCCGCCGTGAAGTGGATGTACGCCATCGAAGCCACCATTTCACTGACCCTGCTCTATCCCATTGCCCGCTGGAGCGAGAAACGCTACCGCCTTGAGCACCGGCTGATGGCCGGTCTGCTGGTAATGACGCTGGCGATGCTGCCGATTGGCATGACCAGCAGTTTGCAGCAGTTATTTACCCTGATCTGCCTGTTTTACATCGGTTCGATCATCGCGGAACCCGCCAGGGAGACGCTGGGCGCCTCGCTGGCGGATTCCCGGGCGCGCGGCAGCTATATGGGGTTCAGCCGCCTGGGTCTCGCCTTCGGCGGCGCGCTGGGTTACGCGGGCGGCGGCTGGCTGTTTGATGCCGGCAAAGCCGTGGGCCAGCCCGAACTGCCGTGGCTGATGCTCGGCGCCATTGGGTTTATCACTTTCCTTGCCCTGTGGTGGCAATTCAGTCCAAAACGCTCCGCCTCCGGTATGCTGGAGCCGCGCACCTAAGAGCGTAGGTCCGCGGTTTCTCCTGCCTTTCAGCCTATTCTGCTGGCATGAAGAATGCTGACAGGTCATGATGCTTTGTGTCAGGATGAATGATGGTACGAGCTTGAGGAACCCCATGAAAAAAATATTGATCGCCGCGGCGCTGATTGTCAGCGGTCTGCTGAGCGGCTGTAACCAGTTGACCCAATACACGGTAAGCGAGCAGGAGATAAACCAGGCGCTGCAGAAGCGTAACCATTTCGCCAAAGATATCGGTCTGAAAGGCGTTGCCGATGCCCATATTGAGCTGCAGAACCTGACCAGCGCTATTGGCCGTGAAGAGCCGGGTAAAGTCACGCTGACCGGGGTCGCCAACGTCGATCTGAACTCCCTGTTCGGCACCCAGAAAGCGACGATCGATCTGAAGCTCAAAGCGCTGCCAACCTTTGACAGAGAGAAAGGCGCTATCTTCCTGCAGGAAATGGAGGTGGTCGATGCCAAAGTGGCGCCCGAGAAGCTGCAGTCGGTGATTCAGGCCCTGCTCCCCTATCTGAATCAGTCGCTGCGCAGCTACTTCAGCCAGCAACCGGCCTATGTCCTGCGTGAAGACGCCAGCACCGGCGAAGCGCTGGCGAAGAAATATGCCAAGGGCATAGAGGTGAAACCGGGCGAAATTGTCATCCCCTTTACCAATTAATCTCCAGGGCGCTACGGCGCCCTGAATTTTTTACGGAAATGAGTGCAAAGGAAAACGTTTACGCTTATCCTTAGTGCCCGGCAAAAAACAGCCCTGATGACTGAACCTATTAGCCGGAGCCTTCCATGACAGCACAACCCCAGGTATTGAAAATCCGCCGCCCAGACGACTGGCATATCCATCTGCGTGATGACGATATGCTGAAAACCGTCGTGCCTTACACCAGTGAGTTTTATGGCCGGGCGATCGTGATGCCGAATCTGGTGCCGCCTGTCACCACCGTCGCGGCGGCTATCGCCTATCGCCAGCGCATTATGGACGCCGTCCCGGCCGGGCACGATTTTACCCCGTTGATGACCTGCTATCTGACAGACTCCCTCGACCCGGCGGAGCTGGAGCGCGGCTTTAACGAAGGAGTGTTCACCGCCGCCAAGCTCTACCCGGCCAACGCCACGACCAACTCCAGCCACGGTGTCACCAGCACCGACGCCATTATGCCGGTGCTGGAGCGGATGGAAAAACTGGGCATGCCGCTGCTGGTACATGGGGAAGTCACCCACGCCGAGATTGATATTTTCGATCGTGAAGCGCGCTTTATTGACACGGTGATGGAGCCCCTGCGCCAGCGCCTGCCCGGTCTGAAGGTGGTCTTTGAGCATATTACTACCAAAGATGCCGCCGAATATGTGCGTGACGGTAATGAACTGCTGGCGGCCACTATTACCCCGCAGCACCTGATGTTCAACCGCAACCATATGCTGGTCGGCGGTATTCGTCCTCACCTGTACTGCCTGCCGGTACTCAAACGCAATATTCATCAGCAGGCGCTGCGCGAACTGGTCGCCAGCGGCTTTAGCCGCGCCTTCCTTGGCACCGACTCCGCACCACACGCCCGCCATCGTAAGGAAGCCAGCTGCGGCTGCGCCGGCTGCTTCAACGCCCCGACCGCCCTCGGCAGCTACGCCACCGTGTTTGAAGAAATGAACGCTCTGCAGCACTTTGAAGCCTTCTGCTCGCTGAACGGCCCGCGCTTCTATGGTCTGCCGGTCAATGAAAGCTATGTTGAGCTGGTGCGTGAAGAGACCACGGTCGTTGACAGCATTGCGCTGCCCAATGATAGCCTGGTCCCGTTCCTGGCGGGTGAAACCGTTCGCTGGACGATGAAGCGATAAAAAACGTAGCCCCCTGTTGTCAACGCCCATCGGATACTGTATAAATAACCAGTATCAAAAACAGGGGGCAATTATGCGCATCGAAGTGTCTATCGCCAAAACGACCGCCTTACCCAACGGCGCGCTGGAAGCGCTGAATAACGAACTCTCCCGGCGTATCGCCGAGCAATTCCCGGCCATCGACAGTCAGGTGAGCGTGCGCTACGCCACCGGCAACCAGCTCTCGGTGTTCGGCGCCCTGAAAGAAGACAAAGACCGGATAAGCGAAATCCTGCAGGAAACCTGGGAAAGCGCGGACGACTGGTTTGTCCACGATCTCTCCTGAAGCATGGCGGGATCCAGTTACTCTGGTTTGCTCCCTCATTGTGCTTTTCTTTGCCGGGTCGCCCCGGCTTTTTTCTCCCCGCCTCTTGTTCAGAATATTCCTGATTATTCTGCTTAATATTGGCTAAAATGGCCATTTCCCGCGCTTATCTTGCGTAAAAAAGCGGCGAAAACAAGAAAATCATGCTGCCTTTCATTTAATTTCTCGAGTTTATTCTTGATCCCTGATATAATTAACTTGCTTCAAAAAACATGCATTAAACCTCGAGAATTGTTGTCTTTTAACATATGAATAAGGGGTTATGATGGAAAAAAATAATGAAGTCATTCAGACCCATCCCCTCGTTGGATGGGACATCAGCACCGTTGATAGCTACGATGCGCTGATGTTGCGCCTGCACTACCAGAACCCCACTCAAGAAAACAGTCATGATGCTGAAATTGGCCAGACGCTATGGCTAACGACGGACGTCGCACGTCAATTTATTTCAATCCTGGAAGCAGGCATTGCGAAGATTGAATCTGGCGAATACCAGGAAAACGAGTACCGCCGACATTAACGCGATACGGGGAATGACTAAACAATAGTCTTAACAGGCACCTGCGGGTGCCTGAATTATTTTCGGGCTTGTATAAGCGCAGGGAGTTAATTACCCTGCTAATAAGGCAATTACCCGGAACTCACCATGCAATACGATCTTATCATTATCGGCAGCGGATCGGTCGGCGCTGCCGCTGGCTATTATGCGCGTCGTGCCGGACTCAATGTTCTGATGACCGATGCCCACCAACCTCCCCATCAGCAGGGCAGCCATCATGGCAGTAGCCGTCTTATCCGTCACGCTTATGGCGAAGGTGAAAAGTATGTTCCGCTGGTGCTGCGCGCCCAGCAGCTGTGGGATGAACTGGCTGAAATCAGCGGCGAAGCCGTTTTTGAACGCACCGGCGTCATTAACCTCGGCCCCGCCAGCTCTCCTTTCCTGGCCAACGTCGCCGCCAGCGCCAGGGCGTTCGATCTTGAGGTTGAAGAGTTAGATGCTCAGGCCGTCATGCAGCGCTGGCCGGAGATACGCCTTCCCGACGACTATCGGGCGATTTTCGAACCGGCTTCCGGCGTACTGCGCAGTGAGCTGGCTGTCGAGACCTGGATACGTCTGGCACGGGAAGCTGGCTGCGCGCAGCTATTCAACTGCCCGGTCTCAGCCATTCATCACCATGCAGACGGGGTCACCATTGATACCCTTGACGGTGAATATCACGGCAAGAAATTGCTGATTAGCGCCGGTACCTGGGTCACCCGCCTGCTTCCGGACCTCCCCATCCAGCCGGTACGTAAGGTTTTTGCCTGGTTCCAGGCCGATGGCCGTTACAGCAGCAAGAATCATTTCCCGGCATTCACCGGCGAGCTACCCAACGGCGATCAATACTACGGTTTCCCGGCGGAAGATAACGAGCTAAAGATCGGCAAGCATAACGGCGGTCAGCCTGTCTCCACGCCGCAGGAGCGATCGGCGTTTGGCGCTGTCGCCAGCGATGGTTCCGAATCCTTTCCGTTTTTACGTAACGTCCTGCCCGGGATCGGCGGCTGTCTGCACGGCGCCTCCTGCACCTATGACAACACGGTCGATGAAGATTTTATTATCGATACGCTCCCTGGCAGACCAGACACGCTGCTGATCACCGGTCTGAGCGGCCATGGCTTTAAGTTTGCGCCGGTGCTGGGAGAAATTGCCAGTCAGTTTGCCCAGTTTGCCCAGGGACAGACGTCGACCTTTAACCTGACGCCTTTCTCGCTGGCGCGCTTTAGCTCATAACGGAATGCGGCACGCTTGCCGCCGGAAAAAAAACGGCCTCTGTGTCGAGGCCGTTAGTCATTGAGAACGGTTATGCGTCGCCTGTTTAATATGCTGGTTAACAACGTGCGCGAGCACTTTATGATCTACCTTGCGCTGTGGTTGCTGCTGGCGATCATCGATCTCGTCTGGTTATGGTTTTTCTGACGACTCCGGCTCGGGGATCCCGAGTTTGGTGTTCAGTCGGCCACGCGATTTGTTAAAGATTTTATTGCCGTTTTCGCGTCCGGCGCGCAGTTTGCGCTGCTCCTCTTCCGGCAGCTTATGCTCTTCCATGCACGCTTCGCTACAGCAACCGGCAAACTTCTCAGCGCAGCTCGGGCACTGTATAAACAGCAGATGACAGCCATCATTCAGGCAATTGGTATGGGTATCGCACGGCGCGCCACACTGATGACAGTGCGCGATGACGTCATCGGAGATACGCTCGCCCATCCGCTCATCAAAGACAAAGTTTTTGCCAATAAAACGGACCGGCAGCCCCTGCTCACGTGCGCGGCGGGCGTACTCAATAATCCCGCCCTCGATATGCCAGACCTTATTGAAACCGTTATGCTTCATCCAGGCGCTGGCTTTTTCACAGCGAATACCGCCGGTGCAATACATAACAATTTTCTTGTCTTTGTGGTCCTGCATCATTTCCACGGCTTTCGGCAGTTGGTCGCGGAAGGTATCCGCCGGGATCTCCAGCGCGTTTTCGAAATGACCCACCTCATATTCATAGTGGTTACGCATATCGATAAATACCGCATCCGGATCGTCAAGCATGGCATTGACGTCCGCCGCCTTGAGATAATCCCCAACATTGGAGGCATCGAAAGAGGGATCGTCGATGCCATCGGCGACAATACGGTCACGCACTTTCAGGCGCAGCACCCAGAAAGATTTCCCATCGTCCTCAAGGGCGATATTGAAACGCAGCCCCGCCAGCGCCGGATCGAAGCCATAGAGAAACTCACGCAGGGCTTCAACGTTGCTTTCCGGCACGCTGATTTGCGCGTTGATCCCTTCCCGGGCCAGATAAATACGGCCAAAGACCTTCAGCTGGGTTAAGGCAACCCATAACGCATCGCGAGTGGCTTGTGGGTCGACAATGGTGAAATATTTATAGAATGAGATCGTCGTGCGCGGCTCGGTCTCAGCCAGCATTTGCGCCTTTAACGTCTCATTTGAAATGCGGTTGTGTAACACTGGCATGGTGTACCTGCTCGACATAGAAATGAGGAAATAAACGGCGGGCATGATATAGCAAAGCTAATTAATTTACATCCCTACATTTTACGCTACATTTCTCTCACCCGGTCGCGCCCCGCTTAACAAAACGAGCTGACTGTCGCCGCCTTTGGCTGGCCGGTAAAAAAATGCGATAATATAAGACGTTGCTCACTGATACGGGTATGAAATGACTCATTTGCCTAAATTTTCTCCGGCGCTGTTGCATCCGCGCTATTGGCTGCTGTGGCTGGGTATCGGCCTGCTGTGGCTGGTTGTCCAACTGCCCTATCCGCTGATTTACCGCCTGGGAAATGCCATCGGCCGGCTGGCCATGCGCTTTATGAAGCGTCGGGCGAAGATCGCCTATCGCAACCTTGAGCTCTGCTTCCCCGACAAAAGCGAGCAGGAACGTCACCGAATGGTGGTGATGAACTTTGAATCGGTGGGTATGGGACTGATGGAGACGGGGATGGCCTGGTTCTGGCCGGTTCGTCGTATCGCCCGCTGGACCGACACCATCGGCTTTGAGCATATCCGCGATGTGCAGGCGCAGCAGCGCGGCATTCTGCTAATCGGTATTCACTTCCTGACTCTCGAGATGGGCGCGCGGATGTTCGGCATGAACGAGCCGGGGATTGGCGTCTATCGCCCCAACGACAACCCGGTGATCGACTGGCTGCAGACCTGGGGTCGGCTACGATCCAATAAGGACATGATTGACCGTAAGGATCTGAAAGGGATGATCCGGGCGCTGAAAAAAGGCGACGTGGTCTGGTATGCGCCCGATCACGATTACGGTCCGACCGCCAGCGTCTTCGCCCCACTGTTCGCTGTCGACCAGGCGGCGACCACCTCCGGCACCTGGATGCTGGCGAAAATGTCCAAAGCCTGTATCGTCCCCTTCGTCCCGCGTCGCAAACCGGATGGTAAAGGTTATGAACTGATTATCCTGCCGCCAGAGTGTTCCCCGCCGCTGGACGACGCGGAAACCACGGCCGCCTGGATGAACAAGATTGTTGAGCAGTGCATCATGATGGCCCCGGAACAATATATGTGGCTCCACCGCCGCTTCAAAACCCGCCCCGAGGGCATGCCCTCCCGCTACTGATCCCTTTTCCCGGCCGCGCATGTGGCCGGGAATGCGCTTCTCGCTCATGCTTTAGGCTCTGCTTTAGCTTTAAAAGCTCTCCTCCATTGCGGCATTTATTTCCCAGGCGCATAATTAGCAGGCTCATATTTTCTCTTAATTTGACCTGCCGCGCAGGCCAGTGGAACCCTATGTCCTCTGCTGATACCCCTATTAACTGGAAACAAAATCTGACCGTGACCTGGCTCGGCTGCTTTTTAACGGGCGCCGCCTTCAGTCTGGTTATGCCCTTTCTGCCACTCTATGTCGAACAGCTCGGGGTCACCGGGCATAGCGCGCTGAACATGTGGTCCGGGCTGGTCTTTAGTATCACCTTCCTCTTCTCCGCCATTGCCTCACCGTTCTGGGGCGGTCTTGCTGACCGCAAAGGACGAAAAATTATGCTGCTGCGTTCCGCCCTCGGAATGTCCGTAGTGATGATGCTGATGGGGATGGCACAGAATATCTGGCAGTTTCTGCTGCTACGCGCACTGCTCGGCCTGCTGGGCGGCTTTATTCCCAACGCCAACGCCCTGATTGCCACCCAGATCCCGCGCCACAAAAGCGGCTGGGCGCTGGGCACGCTGTCAACCGGCGCGGTGAGCGGCGCCCTGCTCGGCCCGCTGGCGGGTGGCTTCCTGGCCGACCACTGGGGCCTGCGCACCGTCTTCTTTATGACCGCGGCGGTGCTGTTTATCTGCTTCCTGTTTACCCTGTTTTTAATCCGTGAAAATTTTGTGCCGATCGCCAAAAAAGAGATGCTCAGCGCCAGAGAGGTTTTCTCCTCGCTACAGAATCCCAAGCTGGTGCTCAGCCTGTTTGTGACCTCGCTGATCATCCAGGTGGCCACCGGCTCCATTGCGCCGATTCTGACGCTTTACGTGCGCGATCTCGCGGGCAACGTCAGTAACATCGCCTTTATTAGCGGGATGATCGCCTCGGTGCCGGGAATAGCCGCGCTGATGAGCGCCCCGCGGCTGGGCAGGCTCGGGGATCGTATCGGGCCGGAAAAGATCCTCATCGTCGCGCTAATTATCTCTGTGCTATTGCTGATCCCGATGTCGTTCGTTCAGACCCCACTGCAGCTGGGTATCCTGCGTTTCCTGCTCGGCGCGGCAGACGGGGCACTGCTGCCGGCAGTGCAAACCCTGCTGGTGTATAATTCCACCAGCCAGATCTCCGGGCGTATCTTTAGCTATAACCAGTCGTTCCGCGATATTGGCAACGTCACCGGCCCCCTGATAGGCGCCTCGGTGTCCGCCAACTACGGTTTCCGCGCGGTATTCCTGGTCACCGCGGGCGTGGTGCTCTTTAACGCCATTTATTCTACCCTCAGCCTGCGCCGACCTGCCGCGGAAGCCTCGCAGCCTGACCGCCATTCAGTAAATTAATGTCCAGAGGGGCCCAGCCCCTTGACGCTTTGGCTACCGCCTTCTATAGATTGAATCGTGTTCAATTCATATTCTTCTCAGGAGATTCGCTATGCCAAAGGATTCGATGTTCTATGCCACGCTCGAAGAAGCTATTGATGCAGCACGCGAAGAATTTCTCGCCAATAATCCTGACAGCGATGAAGAGAGCGCTAACGTTGAGCAGCTTAATATTCAAAAGTATGTGCTGCAGGATGGCGATATCGCCTGGCAGGCCGAATTTTTTGCTGACGAAGACGAACAAGGCGAATGTTTACCGATGCTCAGCGGCGAAGCTGCGCAGAGCGTTTTCGACGGGGATTATGATGAGATAGAGCTGCGCCAGGAGTGGCTGGAGGAAAATACCCTCCATGAGTGGGATGAAGGCGAATTCCAGCTCGAGCCCTCGCTGGACACCGAAGAGGGACAGACGGCGGCCGACGAGTGGGACGAGCGCTAATCAGTTATAGGGCCCGTGGCTGGCATCCAGCGGCAGCAGCAGCGTATCGAACACCAGCGAGAACGGCAGGTCCAGAACGGTGAGATAGCGCCATGCCGAGTCGCGAACGTCCCACTGCACGCCCGGGTAATATTGATTGCCATGCCCCTGCCCGGGCACCGTCCGGCTGATAATGCTGCCGCAGCCGCTCAGCAGCAGCGCCATGGCAATGATCGATAATATTCGCATCCACAACCTCGTGTTTCAGATAAAAAAATACCGGCATCGCTGCCGGTATTTTCCTTTACGTACGGCTTATTTCGTTTTCAGCGCCAGCGGGTTAAGCGCTAACTGCTGATAGGCGTTGACCCACGATGAATATTTCTCCGGCGCGGCCCAGACGCGATAGTGCAGACGCGACATGGTCACCGGGTCGCTCAACAGCACCAGTCGACGATCGCGGTTCAGCTTATCCGGCGTTTCGTTCAGCGCCTGCTCAACGTGGCGCTCGCGAGCGATCTCAAGGATATGACCATGACGGTGGCGCGCGGTGGCCATCGCCGTGGCGAGGGCGTTAAACGACGGATTGAATACCGCGTGCATAAAGCCATCGTCCAGTGAACGCTGACGGTTCAGCGTCAGGTACGCGTCGGTATCCTTGAGCACCTGCGGCGGCGAATACTCTTCCGGGATCAGGAACAGCTTCCAGCGCTTGGTGCGCAGGCCCACGGTCGCTCGGCTGGAGATCGCCGACACGAACGGCGACAGGATCAGCGAGACGACGATCGGCGCCAGCCAGAACAGGAAGCGCAGATCCAGCCAGGCCATTCCGACTGCCCATACCAGCCCCAGCAGCAGCTGCGAGCCGTGACGCATAAAGGCTTCTCCCCACGGCGTGGAGTCATCATCACGCTGCGGCGAATTCCACACCACTTCCCAGCCGAGGAAGGCGCTGACCACGAAGACGGTGTGGAACAGCATGCGAACCGGCGCCAGCAGGACCGAGAACAGGACCTCCAGCAGCAGAGAAAGCGTGACGCGGATAAATCCGCCATACTCTTTCGGCCCTTTACACCACACCAGAATAATACTCAGCAGCTTCGGCAGGAACAGCAGCACCATGGTCGAAGCGAACAGCGCGATGGCCAGCTCTGGACGCCACTGCGGCCACACCGGGAACAGCTGACGCGGCTGCAGGAAGTACTGCGGCTCGGTCAGGGCATGCACCACCTGTAGCGCCGTCGACAGGGCAAGGAACATAAACCACAGCGGCGCCGACAGGTACGACATCACGCCGGTGAGGAACACCGCCCGGTGAACCGGGTGCATCCCTCTGACGAGGAACAGGCGGAAGTTCATCAGGTTGCCCTGACACCAGCGACGGTCGCGTTTCAGCTCGTCCAGCAGGTTCGGCGGCAGCTCCTCATAGGAGCCCGGCAGATCGTAGGCAATCCACACCCCCCAGCCGGCACGGCGCATTAGCGCGGCTTCGACGAAGTCGTGCGACAGAATCGACCCGGCAAAGTTACCCTCGCCCGGCAGCGGCGCCAGCGCGCAGTGCTCGATGAACGGCTTCACGCGGATAATGGCGTTGTGTCCCCAGTAGTGGGACTCCCCCAGCTGCCAGAAGTGCAGACCAGCCGTAAACAGCGGACCGTACACCCGGGTGGCAAACTGCTGGCAACGCGCATACAGCGTGTCCATGCCCGAAGCGCGCGGGGATGACTGGATGATCCCGGCGTTCGGGTTCGCTTCCATCAGGCGCACCAGGCTGCTCAGACACTCGCCGGTCATCACCGAGTCTGCGTCCAGCACCACCATATAGCTGTACTGGCTGCCCCAGCGGCGGCAGAAATCATCGATGTTGCCGCTCTTACGCTTCACGCGACGACGGCGACGACGATAGAAAATCTGCCCTTCGCCCTGCACTTCGGCAATCAGCTCCATCCACGCCTTTTGCTCAGCCACACAGATATCGGGGTTATAGCTGTCGCTGAGAATATAGACGTCGAAATGAGCGGCGTTACCGGTCGCTTTCACCGACTCCCAGGTCGCCCGCAACCCGGCGAAAACGCGGTCAACGTCTTCGTTACAGATCGGCATAATAAGCGCCGTACGGTGCGCCGGGTTCAACGCTTCGTCACCAACCGTCGAGGCGGAAATACTGTACTTGTCGCGGCCAATCAACAGCTGCAGAAAGCCCATTAACGCAGTCCAGAAGCCGGCGGAAACCCAGCAGAACAGCACCGCGAAGAGGATCAGAATGCCGCTCTGCAACACGTACGGCAGCAGCTGCATGAACGAGATCCACAGGTTCTGCCCCACCATGTCGGCCGGGTTGATCAGCGCCCAGCCCTGATAAGGCAGAATGGTTTTCATATACCAGGTGGCCACCACGGTCTGCGACAGCGTCAGCAGCAGCAGGATGTAGCGACGAATGGTGCCGACGGTACGCCATTTTTGCTCACTCTCGCGCTCTTCTTGCGTCAGGCGGGAGAGATAGCGCGGCGTGACATCGCGGCCGCGCAGACGATCCCAGAAGCGGCCGACCGGGTTAGTCCGCCACGGGTCCGGGATCATCGAGGAACGCCTGGCTTTCGGCATAGCATGCAGCTGGGTACGACCTTCGTCATCCTTCACCAGTTGATCGCCAGAAAGCGAATCCGGCCAGCTGTGCGCCAGACGCGCCTTCACCGACCCCAGCGGAGAGTCGTCTTCGCGAGCGAAGGTCTGATGTTCGTCATCCAGGGCCTGATGAACGGCCTGCAGGCTGGTGTCCGGCAGCGCCGATTTTTCGGCGTCCGACAGCGGCAATGCGTCAATGTACTTCGTTATCTTATTCATTGGCAGGCAGCTGATAGCTCCAGGTTTCGCTCAACGTGTCATCACCGTTAACCAGTGCGGCACGCATTTCCGTCGTTTTCTTCGGATCTTTGACCTTCAAACGCAGGATCATCCGCCAGCCTTTGGTCACTGGATTGTAACGCACGGTATTTTCAACGATTTCCGCGTTATCGCCGGTGCTCGCCTGAGCAGCGACCGGGGTATCCGCTGGCAGTTTCTTCATATCGGCGCCGGTGAAGTCGACAATGAAGGCAACCGTACCGTCCGGCTGACGGATCAGGTTCGACTGCTTCACGTCGCCGGTAGAGCGGCGGGTCTGCATAACGTAAGCGTTATCTGGCGCATGCAGCTTGTCTTCATCGCGGCTGAAGGTGATGGTGTATTTGAAGTTCATCTCCTTGCCCGGCTCCGGCAGCTGATCCGGCGTCCAGTAAGTCACGATGTTATCGTTCGTTTCATCGTTGGTCGGAATTTCAACCAGCTCGATTTTCCCTTTGCCCCAGTCCCCTTTCGGGGTGATCCAGGCGCTTGGACGCAGGTCATAACGATCGTCGAGATCCTCGAAGCGTGAGAACTGACGGCCGCGCTGCAGCAGGCCGAACCCTTGCGGGTTTTCCATCGCATAGCTGCTGACAGCCAGGTGTTTCGGATTGTTCAGCGGACGCCAGATCCACTCGCCGTTACCGGCCAGGATAGACAGACCATTGGAGTCGTGCAGCGCCGGACGATAGTTGAGCGTCGGAGAAGGCTGGTTGGAACCGAACAGGAACATGCTGGTCAGCGGCGCCACACCCAGTTTGCCGACTTTGTCACGCAGGTAAACTTTGGACTGGACGTCCACGACGGTGTCGCGTCCCGGCATGATGACAAAGCGATAGGCGCCGGTTGCCCGTGGGGAATCCAGCAGCGCATAGATAGTCAGACGCTTGTCAGTGGCTTTTGGACGTTCGATCCAGAACTCACGAAAACGCGGGAACTCTTCGCCGGACGGCAGCGCGGTATCGATAGCCAGACCACGCGCGGACAGACCGTAAACCTGACCCTGACCCAGCACGCGGAAGTAGCTGGCACCGAGCATGCTGACGATTTCATCGTTCTTATCTTTGCTGTTGATCGGATACAGTACTTTGAAGCCGGCGAAACCGAGGTCTTTCACCGTGTCTTTATCGTGCTGGACGTTACCAAAGTTAAAATAGTCCGGACTATATTTAATTTTGCGCACGCTGGTCGCCGTCACTTCATTGATAGTGACCGGCGTGTCGAAGTACATCCCCTGATGGTAAAATTCAAGCTTGAATGGGGTTTTCTGGTTATTCCAGTAAGCTTTATCGTGATTAAACTGAATTTGCTGGTAGTCCGCGTATTTCATGTCGCGGAAAGCGGAGGGCAGGTTACTCTTCGGCGCTTCATAGCCTTTCCCGGCTAACGTTTTGGCCTCTTTTGCAACGTCATCAATGCTAAACGCCCATGCAGATGAAGTACACAGGGACAACATTACGGCTGCGCTTAACCAACGCATTTTCATCATCTGTGGTTTATGTTTCATATAAGTAAGCACTTCCCCCTTTGTGTGCTTAAATCGATCCGATCTATTTTAATGGAAACTCAGGCAATCCGACAACATAATCCCTGCTTTGTTCAGCCTGGCGGCACAGGGAATAAACAGTTCGCTGTCCCGTTTGCACTTTGAGTGCTTATCCTGGAGACAGATACCCCGAGTTCATGTAGGGTTGCTGATAATGTAAGCGTTATCACCTTGAGTGATAAGACGAATTATCTGAGATTGTCGTGAATCGTATGAATAATACTCCGGTACAGCGTGAATATTTCTTCGACAGCATCCGCGCCTGGTTGATGCTGCTGGGGATCCCTTTCCACATTTCGCTGATTTATTCCAGCCACAGCTGGCATGTCAACAGCGCCGAACCCTCGTGGTGGTTGACGCTGTTTAATGACTTCATCCATGCCTTTCGCATGCAGGTCTTTTTCGTCATCTCCGGCTATTTCTCCTACATGCTGTTCCTGCGCTACCCGCTGAAAAAGTGGTGGAAAGTGCGCGTTGAACGGGTCGGTATTCCGATGCTGACCGCCATCCCACTGCTGACGCTGCCGCAATTTATTATGCTGCAATACGTCAACGGCAAGGCGGAAAACTGGCATACCCTTTCGATGTACGACAAATTTAATACCCTGGCCTGGGAGCTCATTTCCCACCTGTGGTTTTTACTGGTTCTGGTGGTGCTGACCTCGCTGGGGGTGGTGCTGTTTAAATGGCTGACGCGCCGTCCGGCTGGCCACGGCCTCGCCTTCAGTGACACTGTCACCATGGGCCAGCTGACGATGATTTTCCTCGCGCTGGGGGTCTTTTATGCGCTGATCCGCCGGTCCTTGTTCCTGCTCTATCCGCCCCTGCTGAGCAATGGTCTGTTTAACTTTGTGGTGATGCAGACGCTGTTCTATCTGCCCTTCTTTGTGCTGGGCGCGCAGACCTTTATTAACCCACGCTTAAAGACCATGTTCACCACTCCGTCGCCGTGGTGCTGCGCCGCAGCGCTGCTCGGGTTTATCGCCTATCGACTGAATCAGCAGTATGGGTCCGGCGACGGCTGGATGTATGAAACCGAATCGGTGATTACTATGGTGTTGGGGCTGTGGATGGTCAATGTGGTCTTTTCGCTCGGCCATCGACTGCTGAACTTCCAGTCAGCGCGCGTGACCTATTTCGTCAATGCCTCGCTGTTTATTTACCTGGTGCACCACCCGCTGACGCTACTGTACGGGGCGTGGATCACCCCGGCCATCAAGTCCAATACCTTAGGCTTTATTGTCGGGCTGGTTTTTGTGGTGGGTATCGCGCTGATCCTGTATGAAATTCATCTGCGCATTCCGCTGCTGCGTTTCCTGTTCTCCGGTAAACCGATGAACAAACCGGCCAAAACCCCGGCTTCGGCCAGCTAATTTGCCGCGGGTGCGGCACGCCAGGCGTGTCGCATTACGCCTGCTCGTCAAAAAGCCGGTCGAAAATCATATTATACAGAGCTTCTAAATCTGCCTTATCGACCGGGGTCGAGGCGCTCAGCTCACAGCGATAGGCGGCCCCCTCGGTCAGAACGGCGATGAGCTCTGATGCGGCATTGCGTCGCGCATCGCTGAGCCCGGGATGGTAGCGCTGCGACAGACGCCCTCCTTCCTCTTTCAAACGCCGATCGGCCTGCACCAGGATCTCGCGCAAGCGTGGGTTACGCGAGGCTTCGGCGTTGATCTCCATCAGCAGATAATTGTCGCTTTTGGTGGCTGCCGACGTCGGGATCCTGCCGGCCAGCACCGCCGCTTTGCGCGCCAGATTATGGTTCTCATCGATCATCTCCCCGACCCTGGCGTGGACGATTTCGCTGACAATCGCTTCGATGATCGCCTCTTTGCTGGCAAAAATACGATACAGCTGACCAACACTCAGGCCCGCCTCGCGGGCAATATCGGCAACGGAAGCGCCATGCAGCCCCTTTTCAGCAAAACACCTTTGCGCAGCGGCAACGATCTCTGCGCGGCGCGCCTGCTGCTTCTGCTGTACTTTTCCTTCTGACACCCTGCTCCCTCCTGCTATCCATCTTTCCCGTCAATACCGGCGGTTATCATAGCCTATTCTGCTGGATCAGGGGTATGACGCCAGCAGGCGGCGATAGATAGCCGCCGTTTCCTCATCAAAACAGACGAACAGGACGCGCTCAAGGGGGTTATAGCGAGTGAGAAACGCGGTGACGGTGCGCACGGCGATCTCCGCCGCTTCCTCTTTTGGATAGCCATACACGCCGGTGCTGATCGCCGGAAACGCAATGGAGCGATAGTTGTTTGCCGCGGCCAGCTGCAGACTGTTTTTGTAAGCATCCGCCAGGGTTTGCGCTTCCATGCGGTCGCCGCCGTGCCAGACCGGGCCCACGGTGTGGATCACCGCGCTGGCGGGAAGATCGCCCGCAATAGTGATCACCGCGTGACCGGGAGGACATTCGCCCTGCTGCTGCAATACCTGTTTGCAAGCCGCCAGCAGCGCCGGGCCGGCCGCCCGGTGGATCGCGCCATCTACCCCGCCGCCGCCCAGCAGCGAGGGGTTTGCCGCATTAACAATCACATCGACTTCAAGCGTCGTAATATCGCCGAGAATTACCTCAGGTTGAACAGCCATTTCTCCTCCTGTCGGCATAGCGCGTGGATACGGCTTTCTGCCGATACTAGGGCATTCCCGCCCCCGGGAGCAAGATTATCCCTCAGCCCTGGCGACGGGAAGCTAAAAAAAACAGGACCCTAAGGGTCCTGTTGAGTCTGCTGTTTCGCCAGTCAGGCGTTGTCATTAGCGAACGATTTATGTTTGCCCGCGCGGGCCGCCAGCCACAGGCCACTATTCTTCATGGCATAGCCAAAAACCAGACCCAACGCCAGGGAGGGCACCACCAGGCGCCAGTCGCCGTCTGCCGCAAAAGTCGCGCAGGCGCCGATAAAGGTGCCCGGTACAAACGACAGCAATGTCTGTCGCGCCTGAATGCACATCAGGAAGGCGACGATACCGGTCATCATATAGCTGAGGATCTGCAGCTGCGGGGCCAGTGCGCTACCGTGGATAATCACTAATGCCCAGACCACGCCGCTCATTACCGTGCACGAGGAGATGGCCAGACCTTTCAGACCGCCCTGCGGGCAGGCGAAATAGGCCGTACAGCCGAGGAAACCGGCCCAGCTCAGCAGGCCGAGAGCGACCGCCACCCATCCCCAAATTCCGGAGAGAATGCCCGTCGTTAATGCGATTGCGAAGAGTATGTTCATGGCGCGTATCCTAGCAGATACGCGCCGGAAGAATGAGATCTAAAACACAGTATATGAATGAACCTAATTTCAGTTGCATTCAAATAGTGATTAAAATCACATATTATTGCTCATCTTCTTCCTGAAGCTCGTCCCACATCGCGGCGATGGCGTCGCGGGTCAATGGCGCCATGGTGCGCCAGAATGGCGTGTGCGCATGGGCTTCGACTTTGCCCAGCATCGTCCCGCACCATGGCAGGATATAGTCAGCAAACAGAAGCTCAAGCGTCTCGCTCTGGTCTTCTGTAGCATGATCCTCCAGCCAGGAGGCGGCCAACAGCAGCGATCCGAGATGATCCGCCGGACCTTCCCCTGTCGGGATACCGTGTTCGCTCATAAAAGCCCGTACTTCTGCTTCCGAGGAACCCTCCACCCACGCGCTACGGTACGGCGGCACGCTGCAGGCTTCACCGACGAACAGCGCATTATAGTCCGTCGCCAGGGACTGCATCTCACAGCTTTTCTGCAGACGCGCCAGCAGTTCATCCTGCTCAAGCGGCCAGCTGGCAGCCAGTTTGCCCTCACGGATCAGGGTAAACAGCGGCACCAGCAGCGGGTCCTGCGGTTGACGGTAATACAGCGAACCCAGCACGCGGCAGAGGATTGAAAACTCGTTCATTCAGTTATTCCAGTTATACAAATTAAAGGTCAGCAAATTCCGGGATCGCCGGCATGCCCCGCGACTCGAGGAAGTTGAGCAGGCGACGCGGAGAAACGTTGAGGATCCTCTCCTCCGGGAAATCGACCGCATCAAGGATCTTGCGGCATTCGGTAAATTCCCCGAGGGTAAAGGCAGTGTGAGAGTCCGAGCCCAGCGCCACCCATCCCCCGGCATCACGCACCGCCGCAGCGATAGCTCGACAGTTATCTTCACTGCCCACGCGCGATGAAATAAAAGAGGAGTTATTAATCTCCAGCGCCACCTGATAGCGGGCCGCCGCTTCGGCAATAGCCGGGATATCCACCGGGAATTTCGGATTACCCGGATGGCTAATCATATGCACCTTACCGCTGGCCATCGCGGCAATCATCGCCTGCGTATGGGTATCACGATCCTGCGGCGGGAACACCGGCTCATGGAATCCGGCAATGATCAGATCAAGCGAGGTTAACATCGGCCCGGAGCAGTCGATCTCACCTTCGATATTTTTAATATTCGACTCAATACCGCGCAGGATCCCCACCCCGTCTACCAGACGGGGCCAGATGCGCATATTAACGAAGTGCCAGTAATGCGGGGCATCCGCCATATCCGGGCCATGGTCGGTGATGGCGAAGAGTTTGATCCCTTTACGCTTTGCTTCCGCAATATAATCGTGCAGGGTGCTGTAGGCGTGGGTGCTGGCGACGGTATGCATGTGCAGGTCAACGGGATACATCACATTCTCCTCTTCTGTTTGCCGCAAGAATAGCAGGAAACCGGGCTATTGATTAGCAAAAACCCCGCCGTGGCGGGGTTCTCTCGTCTTAATAACCGCGCTGGCGGTCAACCTGACCGCTTACCGGTTCCCCTCGCTCAAGCCGGCTAATGGTCTCCGCAATGTAGGTGATAGCTTCCATTGGACGGGTCACTGCCGCCACATGGGGGGTCATGGCCACCCGCGGATGTACCCATAGCGGGCTCTCCTGCGGCAGCGGTTCGCGACTGAAGACATCGAGCATCGCCCCTTTGAGCTTACCGCTGTTCAGCGCCGCCAGCAGATCCTCTTCAACGACATGCACGCCGCGAGCAAGGTTGAGGACATAGCTCTCATCCGGCAACTGCGCCAGCAGCGTTTGGTTAATAATACCGGCGGTTTCGGCGGTATTCGGCAGCAGGTTGATCAGCACGCGAGTGCCCTGCAGGAATTCGCCCAGTTCGGCCTGACCGGCGAAGCTCTGTACCTGTGGCCAGGATTTGCGGCTACGGCTCCAGACGCGAAGCGGGAACCCCCAGGGTTGCAGACTTTCCGCAACCTTCGCCCCCAACACGCCGGCGCCCATAATCCCGACAGTGAATTCGTCGGCGCGATACTCGGGCAGCGGCTGCCAGCGGGAAGCCAGCTTCAGCGCCTGATAGTCATCAAAGCGGCGGAACCAGTGCAGCACCTGGCTCACGGCATACTCCTGCATCTGCCGTCCCATACCGGTATCTTCGAGGCGAAACAGCGGGATCGACAGCGGCAGCATATCCGGATGGTCACGCAGCTTGCTGAGAATAGAATCTACCCCCGCCCCGAGGGCAAACACGGCCTTCAGCGCCCGGCCCTGCAGCATCTCTACCGGTGGATGCCAGACCAGGGCATAGTCCGCCGGCTGGTTGTCACCCGCTTTCCACTCGCGCACCCGCGCCCCGGGTAACTGTTTTTCCAGCTCACGGATCCAGAATGGGGTATCAAAGGTCTGATGGTAAAAAATAATCTCCATAGGGGCTCCTGATAGCAGACGCCTTTGGCCGATTGACGCTGGCGTCTTATTTTACTCATTGTTTTCTATTGGTTTGCCAGCATAACAAATTTCCCCCGAGCGAAAAGGGAAAAGGCACTGGCGACAAAAAAAACGGATTTCGCACGTTTAAGGAGCAAGTTGCTCGAAGTTTGTCTAAACGCGCTTTTTTTGCAAAAAGTTGATTGACGGGCGATACGTATTTCCCTACATTAGCGCCCGTTCCCGACAACAACGGGAAAGACAATATGGTGAGGTGTCCGAGTGGCTGAAGGAGCACGCCTGGAAAGTGTGTATACGGCAACGTATCGGGGGTTCGAATCCCCCCCTCACCGCCATATTTTAAGAAGAGCTCGTACGCAAGTACGGGCTTTTTTTTCGCATGTGGCACTCTCCAGGGGGATGAGAACCCCCGACCGGGGTTCGACAACTGGCAACGCCAGTTGGACAGACCGCGCACGCAGTAAGCGGGCTGCCCCGCAGGGGCGAGCGAAGCGAGTCAATCCCCCCCTCACCGCCATATTTTAAGAAGAGCTCGTACGCAAGTACGGGCTTTTTTTCGTCTGTGGCACCCGCCGGGGGGATGAGAACCCCCGACCAGGGTTCGACAACTGGCAACAGACATTACGCAGTATTGTCAAAGCCAGACTCTTTTTCACACGATTAACAGCGCAGCGAAGATGTTCGCCAACACTATCCCCTCTTCCGCTTTGAGCCACCCGGCATAACGAAAATCATATCGCTCGGGATGGTGTACGTTATGCATTAACGAAAAGTGCTTTGTTACTTGCGTATCGACCGTAATTCAATGTAAAAGTGAATGAACGTTCATTCATTTTAGCGCATGACAACACAGAAGGTACCAATGACTAGCAAAACACTGCGACTTATATTTCCTCAATGGCAAGGCGGTAACAATCCTCCCTACTATCTTGGCTCGCAGCTCCTCTCGTTTCTCTCTCCTGAAGCAAAAGGGCCCGTTGAGATCGTTCCTGTTGAGTTACCAACAACAGAGCCATTGCCAGGGATTAATGGCATCACGGCTAAGCCATCCCTCATCAGGCAACTCAATAATGCTGCCGCACTGATTGAAAAACATGATCCCAATAGCATTGTCATTTTAGGCGGAGACTGCCTGGTTTCGCTGGCGCCTTTCGCCCACCTGCTCGATAAGTTCGGAGACAAACTCGGTGTGCTCTGGATTGACTCGCATCCTGACGTGCAGACGGCTGAACAATATCCAAACGCGCATGCCCATGTGCTTGGTGCGCTAATGGGTACGGGTGATAACGATTTAGTTGCCCATGTAAAAACCAAACTTAATCCGTCAAAAATAATGATTGCCGGTATCCACGCGCCACTTCCTTATGAAGCTGAATACCTCACTCGCCATAACATTACGACGCTAGCACCTGAACAGGTTAAAAGCGGTGCAGATGAAGTCCTGGAGTGGATAGCTAAAGAAAAGATTGCGTATCTGGCGATCCATATCGATCTGGACGTACTCGACCCATCTCTGTTCCGCTCCATTCTTTTTGCAAAACCGGGGCGCGGAAAACACGATTTTGGCGACGTTGCTGAAGGCAAACTGACGATTGAGGATGTACTCAATCTGATAGCGGCAGCGACGACAAAAGCAGTCCCCGTTGGCCTGACAATCGCTGAACATTTGCCCTGGGACATGCTGAATCTCAAGAACATGCTCAGTGAATTACCCCTTCTAAAGTAAGACGAAATCCAGGAGCCAGACGACAGAGTTTAGCTCTGGCTCCTTGCATAAAAGCGCGTTAAAGTCTGGACACCGAATTTACCAAGATGCCGATATGTTAAAAAAAACCGAAACCTACCATAAGTTGATTACGGCTGCTGCTGCCTGCTTTGCGGAAAAAGGCTTTAGTGCGACAAGCGTACGTGAAATCTCTACCCGGGCAGGAATTAGTCAAGGAGCAATGTATACGTATTTCAAAAGTAAGGATGAGCTTGTTAAGGCTATTGTACTGGAAGAACAGAACTCCGCGCTGACTGCCCATAATGCGACCTATGCAGGCTCTTATTTTGATCGCCTTTGTGCACAAGTCACGTCCTGTATTAGCGAGATCGGTTACCCTATCACGCATCAACTTTGGGTTGAAATCATGGCTGAGTCTGCGCGTAATCCAGAACTGCGAAAAACGTATATCTCCAGTGATGACATCATGCGGAAAAGCTTCGCGCGGCTCATCCAGGAGGGTATCGCTGCCGGAGAGTTTCGCCGTGATATTAACCTTGAAGAAATCACGATCATTATTTTTGCCCTTATTGACGGTTTAATCGCTCGTCAGGCAATAAACACGACCTTCTCATTCAAGGATGATCTGCCAATGTTTTTTGACGTTATGGCAAAATTGCTTAAATAATACCAGACGGTCATAGTAAAACGATGTATCGAAAAAACCAGAGGTTGCTTATAACAGCCAACGCTCTCAAGCGGCAAACGACTCACACAGTGAGCAATCTTTCACGAGCCTACGCGATTGCGAAGAGTGCGTGAAAAAGTACGGACGCTTTTCACATATGAGTCCGGCAAAAAACCTCTGCCTACCCATCAATCTTCCTCCATCCGCTGATACTCTTCGCTGAGGTAGTCCACCAGCGCCCTGACGGAGGGCAGCAGCCCGCGCCGTGAAGCAAACACCGCATGGATCACTTCCCGCCGCGGCTGCCACTCATCCAGTACCACCTCTAATTCCCCTGACGCCAGCTGATCGCGCACCATTAATAAAGGAAGCTGTACCACGCCGACGCCGGCCATCGCCGCCTCGCGCAGCGCCAGCATATCGGTGGTCACCATTCGCGGCGTGAAATACACCTCCGCCCTTGCCCCCCCGGGCCCGGTAAGCTGCCATTTATGCTGATGCTTGTTCGCTCCCAGGCTGAGTCCCGGCCAGGCGCTCAGCTCGGACGGCGCCTGCGGGCGTCCGAGCCGGGAAATGAGATCAGGACTGGCCACCAGCCGGTGCCCGCGGTCCGCCAGCACGCGCATCACCAGATCGCTATCCTCGATGGGCCGGGGACGGACGCGGATCGCCACATCAATCCCCTCCCCGACCACATCCACCCGGCGGTTGGTCGCCTCAAGGTGCAGCGTTACCCCGGGATAGCGCGCCATAAATCGCGCCAGCATCGGTCCAATATGGACATGCAGCAAGGTGACCGGACAGGTGATCCTGACGCTACCGCGCGGCTCGGCGCGCAGCGTCTCGACCGCCTGCTGCGCCGCCTCGGCCTCTATCAGCATCGCTTTGCAATGCTGATAAAAGGTCTGCCCGACCTCGGTGACCGCGAACTGACGGGTGGTTCGCTGGATCAAACGGACGCCCAGCCGCTCCTCGAGTTGCGCAATGCGGCGGCTGAGCTTGGATTTCGGCTGGTCAAGCGCTCGCCCCGCCGCGGCGAAACCGCCATGGTCTACCACCTGGACAAACCAGGCGAAGTCATTGAGATCCTGCATCCTTCCTCCATTGTTCCATTTTTGGAACAGTATAGGTCATTTTTGCTCACTACCGCATACGTCGTCCCGGATATAAGCTTATTTACATCAGATACCGATACACAGGAGAAAGCCATGAAACAGATTACAGGAGTCTACACCGCGCCTGCGCAGCATTGGGTAGGCGACGGCTTCCCGGTTCGTTCGATGTTTTCTTATCAGACGCACGGCCAGCAGCTGAGCCCCTTCCTACTGCTCGACTATGCCGGGCCGTACACCTTCCCGGCGGGCAGCGATAAACGCGGCGTCGGTGAGCATCCGCATCGCGGATTCGAAACCGTCACCATCGTCTACGCCGGTGAAGTAGAGCATCGTGACTCCACCGGACGCGGCGGGGTGATTGGCCCGGGCGACGTGCAGTGGATGACGGCGGGCGCCGGGATCCTGCACGAAGAGTTCCACTCGGAGGCCTTCACCCGCAGCGGCGGCGAGCTGAAGATGATCCAGCTGTGGGTCAACCTGCCCGCCAAAGACAAAATGACGACCCCCGGCTATCAGAGCATTACCGCCGGGACGATCCCCACCGTCGCGCTGGCGAATGGCGCCGGACAGGTTCGGGTTATTGCCGGCCAGTATGACGACGTCAGCGGCCCGGCCCATACCTTCTCACCGCTTAACGTGTGGGATCTGCAGCTGAATCAGGGGCGCGACCTCACGCTGCGCCAGCCGGAAGGCTGGAGTACCGCGCTGGTGGTGCTGGAGGGGGAAGTGATCATCAACGGTTCCGAGTCCGCCCGCGAAGGTCAGCTCGCCGTCCTGAGCCAGACAGGAGACGCCCTGCATCTGGAGGCGACCGCCCAGGCAAAAGTTCTGCTGATGGCTGGCGAACCGCTGCAGGAGCCGATTGTGGGCTATGGCCCCTTTGTCATGAATAACAAAACGCAGATCGCAGAAGCCGTTCGCGATTTTAACAGCGGCCGTTTTGGCCAAATCTAACTGATTGAGGTGAATACTATGTCTACTCCCGCTAACTTTAACGGTGCTCGTCCGGTGATTGATGTTAACGATACCGCCATGCTGTTGATTGACCACCAGAGCGGCCTGTTCCAGACCGTCGGCGATATGCCGATGCCAGAGCTGCGCGCTCGCGCCGCCGCGCTGGCCAAGATGGCGTCGCTTGCCGGGATCCCGGTGATCACCACCGCCTCCGTGCCACAGGGGCCGAACGGTCCGCTGATCCCGGAGATTCATGAAAACGCGCCGCATGCGAAATACATCGCCCGTAAAGGTGAGATTAACGCCTGGGATAACCCGGAATTCGTCGCCGCGGTGAAAGCGACCGGTCGTAAGACGCTGATTATCGCCGGGACTATCACCAGTGTCTGCATGGCCTTCCCGGCGATTGCCGCTGTCGCCGATGGGTATAAAGTGTTTGCCGTGATTGACGCTTCCGGCACCTACAGCAAAATGGCGCAGGAAATTACCCTGGCTCGCGTGGTACAGGCTGGCGTAGTGCCGATGGATACCGCCGCCGTCGCCTCTGAGCTGCAGCGCACCTGGAATCGCCCGGACGCCGCAGAATGGGCGGAGGTGTACACCAAAGTCTTCCCGGCCTACCAACTGCTGATCGAAAGCTACAGCAAAGCGCAGGACGTGGTGAAGAATAACGAACAGCTGGATTCTCAGCGCTAAAACCCCGCCCCGCTGTACCGCAGCGGGGTGTTGTTCATTGCGTGAGCGAACGGTAGAGAAAGAAGAAAATATGCTTGACCGTTTTAACGCAACTCCCTATAGTAGCGCCCCGTTGCCCACCCAAGGTGAGCAGCAAGACAATATGGTGAGGTGTCCGAGTGGCTGAAGGAGCACGCCTGGAAAGTGTGTATACGGCAACGTATCGGGGGTTCGAATCCCCCCCTCACCGCCATATTCAAGATGAGAGCCTGTACGCAAGTACGGGCTCTTTTCTTTTATATTCTCCGCTGGGGGGATGAGAACCCCCGACCGGGGTTCGACAACTGGCAACGCCAGTTGGACAGACCGCGAGCCTGCGAGCGGGCTGCCCCGCAGGGGCGAGCGAAGCGAGTCAATCCCCCCCTCACCGCCATATTCAAGATGAGAGCCTGTACGCAAGTACGGGCTCTCATCTTTTATATTCTCCGCTGGGGGGATGAGAACCCCCGACCGGGGTTCGACAACTGGCAACGCCAGTTGGACAGACCGCGAGCCTGCGAGCGGGCTGCCCCGCAGGGGCGAGCGAAGCGAGTCAATCCCCCCCTCACCGCCATATTCGAGATGAGAGCCTGTACGCAAGTACGGGCTCTTTTCTTTTATATTCTCCACTGGGGGGATGAGAACCCCCGACCGGGGTTCGACAACTGGCAACGCCAGTTGGACAGACCGCGAGCCTGCGAGCGGGCTGCCCCGACAAAAACGCCGGGAGCGTTTTTGAACAACGCCTGCGTTGGCCCCGCAGGGGCGAGGCCCATGGATGGGCCGAGTAACGGCGAGCGAAGCGAGTCAATCCCCCCTCACCGCCATATTTTAAGAAGAGCTCGTACGCATGTACGGGCTTTTTTTTCGCTTGTGGCACCGCAGACATCCCCGGGGTCGGCAGCAATGCCTCCCCCGGCTACCAGACCGTACCCGCCAGGTAGCCCGGCTAAGCGCAGCGCCGCCGGGAGGATGCCCAAAAACGACAAAGCCCGGGCTAGCCCGGGCCTTGCTCACAGTATGACGATTAATAATAGGCTTTCAGCGTCCGCTGGCAGAGAGCCGAGCGCACGCAGTCATCGGTGGTGAAACGCACGATGCCGATCATCTCGTCTTCCTCAAAACGCGCCAGCGCATCACTCAGGCCAGACCTCACACCAGAGGGCAAATCGCACTGGGTGATATCGCCATTGACGATGACCGTCACGTTCTCCCCGAGGCGGGTTAAAAACATCTTCATTTGCGCTGCGGTCACGTTCTGGGCCTCGTCCAGAATCACCACCGCATTTTCAAAGGTACGTCCGCGCATATAGGCGAACGGCGCGATTTCCACCTTGCCGATTTCCGGACGCAGGCAGTACTGCATAAAGGAAGCCCCCAACCTTTTCACCAGCACGTCGTAAACCGGTCGGAAATAGGGCGCGAACTTCTCGGCGATATCTCCCGGTAAGAAGCCAAGATCTTCATCGGCCTGCAGAACGGGACGGGTAACAATAATTCTGTCCACATCCTTATGGATCAGCGCTTCAGCTGCCTTCGCCGCACTGATCCAGGTCTTGCCGCATCCGGCTTCGCCGGTGGCGAAAATCAGCTGTTTATTGTCGATGGCATTCAGATAATGCGCCTGAGCTTCATTGCGCGCCTCAATTGGGGAAGTATCACGGCTGTCCCGCGCCATGCCAATTGCTTCTACGCCACTCATTTGCACAAGCGATGTGACCGATTCTTCTTCACGCTGTTTATGGCTACGTGAATCCCGTCTCAGCACACGTTTTGCTTCACGACGAGCTTTGATCACTGCTTTTTGTCTTCCCATGGATAGCACCTTGCGTTGTAGGTTTACATCACACGCGTCAACATCGACGCGACTATGCGCACGAACGATTGAGGTTTGGCTTCCTTGTAAGCCATTGCTTGCCGGTAGAACTGACAACGAGTCGCGGCTACGCGCACCGCGTACCCTGCCAAGGTGGTAATAATTCGAAGCGGAAGGAGAAAGGGTAAGAAAATCGCTGCCGGAAGCGGGGCTTCCGTGCTGAAGAGTACGGTCTGTGGTTTTACGTTGTCCGGTACGGGACCTTACCATTCGCGATCTCCATAGTGAAACGTCACACTGCCGGGAACTACCGCGTATGTAATAAGTACATCAAAAAAGATTCTTAATGCAACTTATTTTTCACAATGACGCAACAAATAGTTCTTAAGCAAGTGTAGGAGACTATCGGTCATTTGTATTACAGAAATATAACACATGGCAGGAAATATAATAAAAAAGAGAAAAACAGCAGAAAACGCCCTGCCCTCACGGACAGGGTCGGTATCAGGCCTGCAGCAGCGACTCTCCCAGATAGTGCTTATCATCCACTACGCCGGGTAAAACAAAGAAGTAGCCCCCGCCGATGGGTTTGACGTACTCCTCCAGTGCCTCGCCGTTAAGCCGTTTCTGCACCGTCAGAAAACCCTTTTCCAGATCGTGCTGATAGCAAACGAATAACAGCCCCATATCCAGTTGTCCGGCGTTAGTGACGCCCAGCGAATAGCTGTAGCCGCGGCGCATCATCAGGCTGGACTGGGTTTCCGGCGTGCGAGGATTGGCCAGACGAATATGGCTATCCAGCGCAATGACTTCGCCGCCAGGATCTTTACTGTAATCCGGGGTATCGTGTTCGTTTTTCATCCCCAGCGGCGCACCGCTGTGCTTGTCGCGGCCAAAGATCGTCTGCTGCTCCTTGAGCGGCGTCCGATCCCAGAACTCCACGTGAAACTGGATAATTCGCGCCGCCTGATAGCTGCCGCCCACGGTCCAGGCCGGCTCGTCCTGATCGGCTGTCACCCACACGACTTTATCCATCAGCGCGCTGTCGTGGCTCGGCGGGTTAGCGGTGCCGTCCTTGAATCCCAGCAGGTTGATCGGGGTCTCTTTGCCTTTACTGCGCGCCGCGCTGTCGGAGATAAACCCTTCCCGCTTCCAGCGCACGCTCAGCAGATCCGGCGTATGTTTGATGACATCGCGCAGGGCGTGGATCACCGTATCCTGAGTATTGGCGCAGATCTGCAGCAGCAGGTCGCCATGACACAGGGCGGCATCCAGTGAATCGTTGGGGAAGCGGGTCATCGGCTGCAGTTTTTTCGGCGCTTTATCCGCCAGGCCAAAACGCTCATCAAACAGTGAATGGCCAACCGAGACGGTCATGGTCAGGTTATCCGGTGCAATCCACGCCCCTAAGATGCCGGAATCCATCGGCGGCAGCCGGGGATTCGGCGTATCCGGCGCCGGGCCGCCCTGGGTTAAAAAGGCGATACGCTGGGTCAGCAGCCGAAACAGACGCTCGAGGTCAGCTTTATCTGACGCCAGCACATCGAACGCCACCAGCATCATCGAAGCCTGCTGCGGCGTCAGGATGCCCGCCTGATGCGGGCCGTAGAAGGGCTGTTTTTCCTGACGGGCGTCGGGTGTGAGCGTCCCGGGGGAACTTTCTGCTTTTGCCGCATGCGCCACCGGGCAGCCGCCGGTGATGGCCAGCGCGCCGCCAAGCGCGCCGATCCCTTTCAGTAAGCGACGACGTGACGGCTCGTTCACGTCGTGGGGTTTCTGTTGTGCCATCGACTTAGTCCAGACCCAGGATCCCGCGCAGCTGAGCCAGATCTTCCGCCAGGGTGGTGATCGGCCCTTTCAGCGCATTACGGTCAGCGGTGGTCAGCTTATCGTAGGTCTCGAAACCGTCTTTGGTGCGATATTTGCTGAGGATGCTGTCCACTTTCTTAAAGTTGGCGTCCACTTTCGCCAGCAGCGCGCTGTTCTCTTTTTGCAGCTGCGGACGCAGCAGGTCGACGATTTTCTGTGCGCCGTCAATGTTGGCCTGGAAGTCCCACAGGTCGGTGTGGCTGTAACGATCTTCTTCGCCGCTGATCTTGCTGGCTGCGACTTCCTCAATTAATCCTGCCGCCCCGCCCACCACTTTTGACGGCGGGAACGCCAGCTCGCTGATGCGTTTTTGCAGCTCCAGCACATCGCTGTTCAGCTGATCGGCATATTTTCCCATGCCCTTGACGCTGTTATCGCCAAACAGCGCCTTTTCCAGACGGTGGAAACCGGTGAATTTCGGATCTTCCGCTTTTTTCTCGAAGTCGTCTTCGCGGGCGTCGATGCTGCCGTCAAGGTCAGAGAACAGCTCGGCAATCGGCTCAATGCGCTCGTAATGCTGGCGCGTCGGGGCGTACAGCGCTTTCGCTTTTTCGATATCGCCCGCTTTCACCGCGTCGGTAAAGGCTTTGGTGCCGCTGACCAGCTGCGCGGTTTCCGCCGTCACATAGGCCTTATAAGCGGTGATCGCGTCGCCGAGGCTCAACACCGCATCCGCTTTCGCCGCGTCTTTGGTTGCTTCGCCGGTGACAATCAGTTTCCCTTTCGGGTTGGTGAGCAGGCCGCAGGTCATATCATATTCGCCTGGCTGCAGGTTAGCGGTGAGCTTTTGGGTAAAGCCCGGCGCGATGTTCTCACGCTCTTCCACCACCATGACCCCTTTCAGAATTTCCCACTCCAGCGCTTTCTGGCTATGGTTCTGAATAATAAACTGGGTTTTACCCGCTTTAACGGTCACCTGCATCGGCTCGCACTGCTTGTCGTTGACGGTGACTTTGACCTGCGGGATATCCGCAGCCTGAGCACCCAATGCAGAGCTGAGCAGCGCGGCCACGGTCGCCCGCAGCGCATTACGGCGAAAATGAATCATCATGATCATCCCTTTCGGTAAGTAGAGTGTCGCTTATAAGCTCGCAGCGCCCGGTCAGGCAGCCCGCGAGGCAGTGGTATTATTCCGCGGCGGCAGGGCAAACAGCACCAGCGCCGGGATCAGATAAAGCAGATAGACCGCCACTTCGCTAACGCTCGGGGTCTCCTGGTAGCCGAAGATCCCTTCAAGCAGTGTGCCGAACAGCGTATGCGTCGACAGCACGTTGCTCAGATCGAAGGCCGTATCCTGGAACAGGTTCCACAGGCCAGCCTCGTGGAAGGCGCGGATCGCCCCCGCGGCCAGGCCAGCGGCCACCAGCAGAATAAACAGGCTGGTCCATTTGAAGAACACGCCGAGGTTAAGGCGGATACCGCCCCAGTAGAGCAGGAAGCCCAGCACGATTGCCGTGGCCAGGCCCAGCAGCGCCCCCAGCGGCGGCCAGATGCCGACATCCTGCTGGAATGCCGCCAGCAGAAAGAAGACCGACTCCAGCCCCTCACGAGCAACGGCGAAAAAGACCATCATCACCAGCGCCCAGCCATGGTGATTACCGCGCTGCAGCGCCTTGTCCACGGCCTGCTCCAGTTGCTGTTTAACGTTGCGCGAGACATTGCGCATCCAGAAGACCATCCACGTCAGGATCACTACCGCGATGACCGCGACGATCCCCTCGAACAACTCCTGTTCGCGCTGAGGAAATTCCCCGGTGGTTTCGTTGATAAAAATGCCTAAGCCAAGACACAGCGCCGCCGCGAGGATCACGCCAATCCACATCACGCCAATCCAGTTGCCGCGCTGGGTGCGTTTCAGATAGCTGGCGATCAGGCTGACAATCAGCGCCGCCTCAAGGCCTTCGCGTAACATAATGAGAAATGGGACAAACATGCCAATACCCTTAAATGTAAAGCACCGTCAACGAATGCAAAAACAGGTAATATTTATGATAGTGATTATCATTACAATACTCAAAAACACAAGCGAAATGTTTAGAGAATGATGACTATCTGTAAATAAATCGCTGGCAAATAATGACTTACGAAAATATTCGCCTGTTATGAGGGAAAAGAATAAGCAAAGGATTTTTTACGCCAGATATTTACCCGTGGCGGCGGCTATGGCTAAATGGCGGCCTTATTGACCTGCGAAAAGAACAACATGACTGCATTTTTTCATTTCCTGCTGGCGCTGGTGGTGATCCTCGCCCTGGCCTGGCTTGTCAGCTACGACAGACAAAATATTCGTATTCGTTACATTCTCCAGTTGATTATTATCGAAATAGCGCTCGCCTTCTTTTTCCTGCACGCAGAAAGCGGCCTGTGGCTGGTGAAAAATATCTCCGGCTTTTTTGCTTCACTGTTAGGCTTTGCCGCCGAAGGGACCAATTTCGTCTTTGGCGGCATGAGCGAAAAAGGGTTAGCCTTTATTTTCCTGGGCGTCCTGTGTCCGATTGTGTTTATTTCCGCGCTGATTGGTATTCTTCAGCACTGGCGGATCCTGCCGATTTTCATTCGTGTCATCGGTACCCTGCTGTCGAAGGTAAACGGCATGGGTAAGCTGGAATCTTTCAACGCCGTCAGTTCGCTGATCCTCGGCCAGTCGGAAAACTTCATCGCCTACAAAGGCGTGCTGGGCGACCTCTCCTCACGGCGTCTGTTCACCATGGCGGCGACGGCCATGTCGACCGTATCGCTGTCGATTGTCGGCGCCTATATGACCATGCTGGATGCCAAATATGTCGTCGCGGCGCTGATCCTGAATATGTTCAGCACCTTTATCGTGCTGTCGGTGATTAACCCGACGCGGCCGGACAGCGAGCAGGAAATAAAACTCGAGAAGCTGCACGAATCGCAGAGTTTCTTTGAAATGCTCGGGGAATATATTCTGGCCGGCTTTAAAGTGGCGATGATTATTCTGGCGATGCTGATCGGCTTTATCGCCCTGATCAGCGCCATTAACGCGCTGTTCGCTACCCTGTTTGGTCTCAGCTTCCAGCAGATCCTCGGCTACGTCTTCTATCCGCTGGCCTGGCTTATCGGTATCCCGCTGAGCGATGCGCTGAACGCCGGCAGCATCATGGCCACCAAACTGGTCGCTAACGAATTTGTGGCGATGATTGAGCTGCAAAAGATTGCCGCCAGCATGACGCCGCGCGGGCTCGGCATTCTCTCGGTCTTCCTGGTGTCGTTTGCCAACTTTGCCTCGATCGGCATTATCGCCGGGGCGATCAAAGGCCTGAATGAACCGCAGGGCAATATCGTCTCCCGCTTCGGCCTACGGCTGGTGTATAGCGCCACGCTGGTGAGCCTGCTTTCCGCCAGCTTCGCCGGGCTGGTGCTGTAAGACAAACGGCGGGGCTGCCCCCGCAGTTTACTCAGAACTGCACGCAGACCGGCTGGTCGACACGCATCACCGACTCCTGCGCGAAGCGTGATTTATAGCCCTGGCGCAGGGCTTCAATACCGGCCTCGCTCTGCGCATCGTTGCCATGGATCACCATCAGCGCCTTACTCTGCTCCCGCACCACCTGACCATTCTGGCCAAGCCACTGGCCGCGGGCATCAAACACCGTCAGCCCATCGCGAAAGCGCGGCGTGACGTCGCGGTCGACAAACTGTTGCCACTCTTCAGCAGTGATGTCTTTCCCCGCCGGGCGGCTCAGGCCGAAATAAAGCGTGGTTTGCACCATGGACCGATCCGCCGGGCAGGCGCCGGGCTTCGGCGCGCGGGTCGACGAACTTCCACCCGCCACGCAGCCGCTGAGTAACCCTGCCAGCACCAGCGCCATTGCACCCTGTCTGAACGTCATCTTTGCTATCCTCATTGTTATTAGTCAGGAAATATCAGCGGATTTTCAAATAATTAGCAAGGGTTATAATATTCCGGCCCGGCAACAGGCAAAAAAAAGCCCGCCAACGGCGGGCTCGTGAGCGTCAGATGACCTTACTCAGCCGTGGCGCGTACCGGCGGCGGCGTATGATAATGGGCATCCGCTTCGGCGAAGCGCTGCTGCATGCTGGCCGACGGCGCTTTATCCAGCAGGCTAAAGACCACAATCCCCAGGCTACCGAAGATAAAGCCCGGAATAATTTCATACAGGCCCAGCCAGCCAAACTGCTTCCAGACGATCACGGTCAGGGCGCCAATCACCATCCCGGCCAGCGCGCCGTTACGGGTCATGCGCGACCACATCACCGAGAACAGCACCACCGGACCAAAGGCGGCGCCGAAGCCAGCCCAGGCGTAGCTCACCAGTCCCAGCACGCGGTTTTCCGGATTGGCCGCCAGGGCAATCGCCACCAGGGCAACCACCAGCACCATCATACGGCCCACCCACACCAGCTCTTTCTGGCCGGCGTTTTTACGCAGGAAGGCTTTATACAAATCTTCGGTGATTGCGCTGGAGCAGACCAGCAACTGACAGCTCAGGGTGGACATCACCGCCGCCAGAATCGCCGACAACAGGATCCCGGCAATCCACGGGTTAAACAGGATTTGCGCCAGTTCGATAAACACGCGCTCGGCATTCTGATTAACCGCGCCCGCCAGGCTCGGGTTGTTATTGAAGTAGGCAATCCCAAAGAAGCCGACCGCCACCGCGCCCGCCAGGCACAGGATCATCCAGGTCATACTGATGCGACGAGCATGAACGATACTGTGGTGCGAATCCGCCGCCATAAAGCGCGCCAGAATATGCGGCTGACCGAAATAGCCCAGCCCCCAGCCCATCAGCGAAATAATTGCCACGAAGTTCAGCCCCTTGAGCATGTCGATATTTTCGATGCTCTTTTGCTTAATGACTTCCAGCGAATCCCCAAAGCCGCCGACGGAAATAATCACGATCACCGGGGTGAGGATCAGGGCAAAAATCATCAGGCTGGCCTGCACGGTGTCGGTCCAGCTGACGGCGAGGAAACCGCCGACGAAGGTATAGATAATCGTCGCCGCCGCCCCGGCCCACAGTGCGGTTTCATAACTCATGCCGAAGGTGCTTTCAAACAGACGGGCCCCCGCCACAATTCCCGATGCACAATAGATGGTAAAGAACAGCAGAATAACCAGCGCTGAAATAATTCTCAGCACCCGGCTTTTATCTTCAAAACGGCCGGTAAAATAATCGGGCAGCGTCAGGGCGTTATTATTCACCTCGGTATGCACGCGCAGGCGCCCGGCTACCAGCTTCCAGTTAATCCACGCCCCCAGCGTTAAGCCAATGGCAATCCAGCTTTCGGAAATCCCGGAGAGAAAAATGGCGCCCGGCAGGCCCATCAGCAGCCAGCCGCTCATATCCGAGGCGCCGGCGGAAAGCGCGGTCACAAATGGCCCCAGACTCCGCCCCCCGAGAATATAATCATCAAAGTTTTTGGTCGAACGCCAGGCTATAAACCCTATTAAAACCATACCAAAAATATAAACAATAAATGTCACCAGCATCGGTGTGCTAATAGCCATGCAAAGTCTCCAGAATTTTTATCGACAGCATCCCGCTTCGTCGTTTTTTTCCACTACCGGAACGGGGTAATGGTGCGTTGTTTAATTGGGCGACCGTATCCTGACGGAAGCTTCGGTTTTTCACAAATGATTTAACACAGCATTTACACGAAAACCCGACAGCGCAAAACGTCATTTTTTTAGAGGTTGCACTCTCTCACGTTTTTAAAGGTTGCACCAAACAAAAGTGTTAACTCACGCATACAAATACCCTATGAGCACGGGGTTAAAATTCTGCTATTTTAGGCATTATTTTTAACAAATCCGCCATTTCACGGCTTGCGTCACAAGCCATAATTAACAAGGTTGCACAAAGTTGCAACATAGTGGATATTTCCATGCAACCGCATAAGCCTAACGATAAATGACAGGAGTTTTGAGCATGGGCACCACCACCATGGGTGTTAAGCTTGACGACGCAACTCGCGAGCGCATTAAGTCCGCCGCGAGCCGTATTGACCGCACGCCGCACTGGCTGATTAAACAGGCCATCTTCAATTATCTGGAAAAGCTGGAAAACGATGAGACGCTGCCTGAGCTGCCGGCGCTTCTGAACGGCGCCGCCAATGAAAGCGATGAAGCGGGTTCACCGGCGGAAGAGCCGTATCAACCGTTCCTCGAATTTGCCGAGCAGATCCTGCCGCAGTCGGTGAGCCGCGCAGCGATCACCGCCGCCTGGCGTCGCCCGGAAACCGACGCGGTGCCGATGCTGCTGGAACAGGCCCGACTGCCGCAGTCGCTGGGCGAACAGGCGCACAAGCTGGCGTATCAGCTGGCGGAAAAACTGCGCAACCAGAAGACCGCCAGCGGCCGCGCCGGCATGGTGCAGAGTCTGCTGCAGGAGTTCTCCCTCTCCTCACAGGAAGGGGTGGCGCTGATGTGCCTGGCGGAAGCCCTGCTGCGTATTCCGGATAAAGCCACCCGCGATGCGCTGATCCGCGACAAAATCAGCAACGGCAACTGGCAGTCGCACATCGGCCGCAGCCCGTCGTTGTTCGTCAACGCCGCCACCTGGGGGCTGCTGTTTACCGGCAAACTGGTGTCGACCCATAACGAGACCAGCCTCTCCCGCTCCCTGAACCGCATCATCGGTAAGAGCGGCGAACCGCTGATCCGCAAGGGCGTGGATATGGCGATGCGCCTGATGGGCGAGCAGTTCGTCACCGGCGAAACCATCGCCGAAGCGCTGGCTAACGCCCGTAAACTGGAAGAAAAAGGTTTCCGCTACTCCTACGATATGCTCGGCGAAGCGGCGCTGACCGCCGCCGACGCTCAGGCCTATATGGTCTCTTATCAGCAGGCGATCCACGCCATCGGCAAAGCCTCCAACGGCCGCGGCATTTATGAAGGGCCGGGCATCTCCATTAAGCTCTCCGCTCTGCACCCGCGCTACAGCCGCGCGCAGTATGACCGGGTGATGGAAGAGCTTTACCCGCGTCTGAAATCGCTGACCCTGCTGGCGCGCCAGTACGACATCGGTATCAACATCGACGCCGAAGAGGCCGATCGTCTGGAGATCTCCCTCGATCTGCTGGAAAAACTGTGCTTCGAACCGGAGCTGGCCGGCTGGAACGGCATCGGCTTTGTTATTCAGGCCTACCAGAAGCGCTGTCCGTTTGTTATTGATTACCTGATTGACCTCGCCACCCGCAGCCGCCGTCGCCTGATGATCCGTCTGGTGAAAGGCGCCTACTGGGATAGCGAAATCAAACGCGCGCAGATGGAAGGCCTCGAAGGCTATCCGGTCTACACTCGCAAGGTCTATACCGACGTCTCCTACCTTGCCTGCGCGAAAAAGCTGCTGGCGGTGCCGAACCTGATTTACCCGCAGTTCGCCACCCACAACGCCCATACCCTGGCGGCTATCTACCAGCTGGCGGGCCAGAACTACTACCCGGGCCAGTATGAGTTCCAGTGCCTGCACGGCATGGGCGAACCGCTGTACGAGCAGGTGGTGGGCAAAGTCGCCGACGGCAAACTGAACCGGCCGTGCCGGATCTACGCCCCGGTGGGCACCCACGAAACGCTGCTGGCGTATCTGGTGCGCCGTCTGCTGGAAAACGGCGCCAATACCTCTTTCGTCAACCGTATCGCGGACAATACCCTGCCGCTGGACGAGCTGGTGGCCGACCCGGTCAGCGCGGTAGAAAAACTGGCGCAGCAGGAAGGCCAGGCCGGCCTGCCGCATCCGAAAATCCCGCTGCCGCGCGATCTCTACGGCAGCGGCCGCAGCAACTCCGCCGGTCTCGATCTGGCGAACGAGCACCGTCTGGCCTCCCTCTCCTCTTCCCTGCTCAACAGCGCCCTGCATAAATGGCAGGCATTGCCGATGCTGGAGCAGCCGGTGGCCGAAGGCGAAATGCAGCCGGTGGTTAACCCGGCAGAGCCGAAAGATATCGTCGGCTACGTCCGCGAAGCCAGCGACGCCGAAGTGCAGCAGGCGCTGACCAGCGCTATCAACAATGCGCCGATCTGGTTCGCCACCCCGCCGCAGGAGCGCGCCGCCATTCTTGAGCGCGCCGCGGTGCTGATGGAAAGCCAGATGCCGACCCTGATGGGGATCCTGGTGCGCGAGGCGGGTAAAACCTTCAGCAACGCCATCGCCGAAGTACGCGAAGCCGTCGACTTCCTGCACTATTATGCCGGCCAGGTGCGCGACGATTTCGATAATGAAACCCACCGCCCGCTGGGCCCGGTGGTCTGTATCAGCCCGTGGAACTTCCCGCTGGCGATCTTCACCGGCCAGATTGCCGCCGCGCTGGCCGCCGGCAATAGCGTGCTGGCGAAACCAGCCGAGCAGACGCCGCTGATCGCCGCCCAGGGCGTGGCGATTCTGCTGGAGGCCGGCGTGCCGCCGGGCGTTATTCAACTGTTGCCGGGCCGCGGGGAAACCGTGGGCGCCGCGCTAACCTCCGATGAGCGCGTACGCGGCGTGATGTTCACCGGCTCCACCGAAGTGGCGACGCTGCTGCAGCGCAATATTGCCAGCCGCCTCGACCCCCAGGGTCGCCCGACGCCGCTGATCGCTGAAACCGGTGGGATGAACGCGATGATCGTCGACTCGTCGGCGCTGACCGAGCAGGTGGTGATCGACGTCCTGGCTTCCGCGTTCGACAGCGCCGGCCAGCGCTGCTCCGCCCTGCGCGTCCTCTGCCTGCAGGAGGAAGTCGCCGACCATACGTTGACCATGCTGCGCGGCGCCATGAGCGAGTGCCGGATGGGTAACCCGGGTCGGCTGACCACCGACATCGGCCCGGTTATCGATGCGGAAGCGAAAGAGAATATTGAACGCCATATTCAGGCGATGCGCGCCAAAGGACGCACCGTCTACCAGGCGGTGCGCGAGAATAGCGAAGACGCAAGCGAATGGCGCCACGGGACCTTTGTGCCGCCGACGCTTATCGAACTCGATAGCTTCGACGAGCTGAAAAAAGAGGTCTTCGGCCCGGTGCTGCACGTGGTGCGCTATAACCGTAACGAGCTGGACAAACTGGTGGAGCAGATTAACGCCTCTGGCTACGGCCTGACGCTCGGCGTGCATACCCGCATCGACGAGACCATCGCCCAGGTCACCGGCAGCGCGAAGGTGGGCAACCTGTACGTCAACCGCAATATGGTTGGCGCGGTGGTCGGCGTGCAGCCGTTCGGCGGCGAAGGGTTGTCCGGTACCGGTCCGAAAGCCGGCGGTCCGCTGTATCTGTACCGTCTGCTCTCCAGCCGTCCGCAGGACGCGGTTGGCGTGACCTTCGCCCGCCAGGATGCGGAGCGCCCGCTGGACGCCCAGCTGAAAACGCTGCTGGAAAAACCGCTGCAGGCGCTGCAGCAGTGGGCGGCGGGCCGTCCTGAGCTGCAGGCGCTGTGCCAGCAGTACAGCGAGCAGGCGCAAAGCGGCACCCAACGCCTGCTGCCGGGGCCAACCGGCGAGCGCAATACCCTGACGCTGATGCCGCGCGAGCGCGTGCTGTGCGTGGCGGATAATGAACAGGATGCGCTGATCCAGCTGGCGGCTGTGCTGGCGGTGGGTTGTGAAGTACTGTGGCCGGACAGCGCCCTGCAGCGCGATCTGGCGAAGAAGCTGCCGCGGGAGGTCAGCGAGCGCATTCGCTTTGCCAAAGCGGAGCAGTTACCTGGCCAGGCCTTCGACGCGGTTATCTACCACGGCGATTCCGACCAGCTGCGCGAGCTGTGCGAGCAGGTGGCGGCGCGCGATGGGGCGATAGTCTCCGTGCAGGGCTTCGCCCGCGGCGAAACCAACCTGCTGCTGGAGCGGCTGTATATTGAGCGCTCGCTGAGCGTTAACACCGCGGCGGCAGGCGGTAACGCCAGCCTGATGACCATCGGCTAAAACAGGCGCCCCCGGTGGCGCTGCGCTTACCGGGGCTACATAACACCGCCAAAGGCACGGAGGACGGCCTGTATTGTAGGTCGGGTAAGCGTAGCGCCACCCGACAACATAACAATACAACGAGGTAGCCCGGATAAGGCGCTGTGCGCCGCCATCCGGGAAATCGGCGCTGTGATCAGCTAATGACAGCCGACGTCAGCTGTGTTTAATTAAGGCTCCCGGACGGGAGCCTTTTTTATGGGAGCAGAACAATGAAACGCACGTTATTTGCCGTGATGGCCCTGCTGGCCAGCGGCGCGGCGCTGGCGGACGAGTGCAGCAACGCCAATACCCAAACCGAAATGAATCAGTGCGCGGCCGCGCAGTATCAGGCGGCCGACAAAAAGCTGAATGACACCTGGCAGCAGGCCCTGCAGCGGGCGGTGGGTAAACAACAAACATTACTGAAGCAGGCGCAGCAGGCATGGATCGCCCTGCGCGACGCCGATTGCGCCTTTCTCGCGTCCGGCGCCGAAGGCGGCAGCATGCAGCCGATGCTGGTAAGCCAGTGCATGACCGATAAGAGCGTGGAGCGGGAGTCTTTCCTCGCCTCGCTGCTGCAGTGCGAGGATGGCGATCAAAGCTGCCCGCTGCCGCCGGCCAATTAACGGACGCGAATGCCTTCGATAATCATCCGCTGGACATTATCGACCGTTTGTTCAAAAAAGGCCGCATCCTGCAGCGTGGCGCCGGTGACCGCCTCCACCTGGGTGGCAAAGTCGGCGTAATGCTGGGTGGTGGCCCAGATCATAAAGATTAAATGCTGCGGATCGACCGGCGCCAGCTTGCCGCGGTCGATCCAGCCGGAGACAATCGCCGATTTTTCATCGACCAGCGCTTTCAGGTCCCCGGTCAGTTCGCCCATCAGCAGCGGCGCCCCCTGCAGCATCTCGAGGCAGAACAGCTTCGAGGCCTGGGGGTGATCGCGGGACACCTCCAGCTTCAGGCGAATATATTCGCGGATCGCCACCAGCGGGCTGATATCCTCGCGAAACGCCTTCAGCGGCGCCAGCCAGATGGCGAGGATCTGCTGCAGGACAGCCACATACAGCGCCTCTTTCGAAGGGTAGTAATAGAGCAGATTGGTTTTCGATACCCCGGCGCGCTCAGCCACCTGCTCCAGTCGCGTACCGTGAATACCAAATTGCGAAAATGCCTCCAGCGCGGCGGCCAGGATGGCCTCCTTTTTGGCGCTGACCGCTTGTGAACGTTTGCCGCTTTTCTTCACCGCGCCCTGTGCCATACATCCTCTCCTTCAGTTGACGCCACCAGCATAGCAAAAGCCCCGCGCCGACACGACCCCGTGCACCCTGATTGCGCATGACTGCCGTTTTTTCGTGCACTGATTTTGACCATCCAGTCCACTTTTTTATCGTCCTTTTTAGCAACTCAAAAGTAACACATTAATAACATTAGCATTTATAAAACTGGCATTGCCTTTGCTTTACCTTTTCTGCGAGGTGGTCCAGGGAGAGGCAGGATGCCGCACCACCGCAACTCCATCTTCCATGACTGCAGAGAGGTAGGTATGAAAATTGGTGTTTTCGTTCCCATTGGCAACAACGGCTGGCTGATCTCCACCCATGCCCCGCAGTATATGCCGACCTTCGAACTGAATAAGGCTATCGTGCAGAAGGCCGAGCACTACCATTTCGACTTCGCGCTCTCCATGATCAAGCTGCGCGGCTTCGGCGGGAAAACCGAGTTCTGGGATCACAACCTGGAGTCCTTCACCCTGATGGCCGGCCTGGCGGCGGTGACCTCGAAGATCCAGATCTACGCCACCGCCGCCACCCTGACGCTGCCGCCGGCGATTGTCGCCCGAATGGCATCCACTATCGACTCCATCTCCGGCGGCCGGTTTGGCGTCAATCTGGTGACCGGCTGGCAAAAACCGGAATATGACCAGATGGGCATGTGGCCGGGAGATGACTATTTCGCCAGCCGCTATGACTATCTCACCGAATACGTTCAGGTGCTCCGTGACCTGTGGGGCACCGGGCGCAGCGATTTCAAAGGTGATTACTTCACCATGAACGACTGCCGGGTCAGCCCGCGCCCTTCACAGCCGATGAAGGTGATCTGCGCCGGGCAGAGCGATGCCGGTATGGCCTTCTCCGCCCAGCACGCGGACTACAACTTCTGCTTTGGCAAAGGAGTCAACACGCCAACGGCCTTTGCCCCAACCGCCGCACGCATGATGCAGGCGGCGGAAAAAACCGGCCGCGACGTGGGGTCCTATGTGCTGTTTATGGTGATCGCCGACGAAACCGACGAGGCGGCGCGCGCCAAATGGGAACATTACAAAGCGGGCGCCGATGAAGAAGCGCTGGCGTGGCTCACCGAGCAGAGTCAGAAAGACACCCGCTCCGGCAGCGATACCAACGTGCGCCAGATGGCCGACCCCACCTCGGCGGTCAACATTAACATGGGCACCCTGGTCGGATCGTATGCCAGCGTCGCGCGGATGCTCGATGAAGTGGCGAGCGTGCCCGGCACCGACGGCGTGCTGCTGACCTTTGATGATTTTCTTGCCGGCATCGACGCCTTTGGCGAACGCATTCAGCCGCTGATGCGCTGCCGGGACCACATTGCTCCTGTTACCCGTGAGGTGGCCTGATGATTACCCTTCCCGCTCGCCCGGAATCCCTGACCTTCGCGCCGCAGCAGAGCGCGCTGATTGTGGTCGATATGCAGAATGCCTACGCCAGTCAGGGCGGTTATCTGGATCTCGCCGGCTTTGACGTCTCCGCCACCCGGCCGGTTATCGACAATATTAATACCGCCGTCGCCGCCGCCCGCGCCGCGGGCATGCTGATTATCTGGTTCCAGAATGGCTGGGATGACCAGTATGTTGAAGCTGGCGGCCCGGGCTCGCCGAACTATCACAAATCCAACGCGCTGAAAACGATGCGTCAGCGTCCGGAGCTGCAGGGCAAGCTGCTGGCGAAAGGCGGCTGGGATTATCAGCTGGTGGATGAGCTGACGCCGCAGGAAGGCGATATCGTGTTGCCGAAACCGCGTTACAGCGGCTTCTTTAACACCCCGCTCGACAGCATTTTACGCAGCCGCGGCATACGCCACCTGGTGTTCACCGGGATCGCCACCAACGTCTGCGTCGAATCGACGCTGCGCGATGGCTTCTTTCTCGAATACTTCGGCATCGTGCTGGAGGATGCCACCCATCAGGCCGGCCCGGCCTTCGCCCAGCAGGCGGCGCTGTTCAATATTGAAACCTTTTTCGGCTGGGTCAGCGACGTCGAGAGCTTCTGCCACGCGCTGTCCCCCGCCACCCCGCTGTCTTTAGCCAAGGAGAAACGTTATGCCTAAACAGGTGATTATTCCGCCAGGCACCACCACGCCGATTGCCCCCTTTGTTCCGGGAACGCTCGCCGACGGGGTGGTCTACGTCTCGGGCACCCTGCCGTTTGATAAGCAAAACAATGTGGTGCACATCGGCGACCCAAAGGCGCAAACCCGCCACGTGCTGGAGACCATCAAGAGCGTTATCGAAACGGCGGGCGGGAGTATGGCGGATGTGACTTTCAACAGCATCTTTATCACCGACTGGACAAATTACGCCGCGATTAACGAGGTCTACGCCGAGTTCTTCCCCGGCGATAAACCGGCCCGCTTCTGCATTCAGTGCGGACTGGTGAAGCCTGATGCGCTGGTGGAAATCGCCAGCGTCGCCCATATCGGCGCCCCGACATGATGAGGCTCAATATTGCTCCAGCCCCATGGCCCGGCGCGCCGGTGGTGGTCCTCAGCGCCGGTTTAGGCGGCGGCGGCGGCTACTGGCTGGCGCAGCGCGCGGCGCTGGAGGCACAGTATCAGCTGGTGAGTTATGACCATAACGGGACCGGGGAAAACGCCGGCCCGCTGCCCGTCGACTACAGCATGGCGACGATGGCCCAGGAGCTGTTCAGCGCCCTGCAGGCGACGGGGATCAACCGCTTTGCGCTGGTGGGCCACGCCCTGGGGGCGCTGATTGGCCTGCAGCTGGCGCTCGATCGCCCCGAGGCGGTGAGCGCCCTGGTGCTGGTCAACGGCTGGCTGACGCTGTCGCCGCACACCCGCCGCTGCTTCCTGGTGCGCGAGCGTCTGCTGCATGCCGGCGGCGCGCAGGCGTGGGTTGAAGCGCAACCACTGTTTCTCTACCCGGCGGAATGGATGGCCGCGCGCCTGCCGCGCCTCGAAGCGGAAGATGCGCTTGCCATCAGCCATTTTCAGGGCAAAGAGAATCTGCTGAAGCGGCTGCAGGCCCTGAAGCAGGCTGATTTTTCACGCCGTGCTGCGGCCATCGCCTGCCCGACGCTGATTGTCAGCGCCGCTGACGACCTGCTGGTCCCGGCCTCCTGCTCCCGCGTGCTGCAGGCGGCGATCCCCGGCAGCCAGCGTGTGGAGATGCCGTGGGGCGGCCATGCCTGTAACGTCACCGACGCCGATACCTTTAATACCATTTTATGCGACGGGCTGGCCGCTATGCTGCCGGTCGCCAGGGAGATCCGATGAACGACGCGATAAACCACACGGCCTGCGAGACGCTGTTTACCCAGGCCCGTACCCACAACGGCTGGCTCGATAAACCGGTGAGCGACGCGCAACTGCAGGCCATCTGGGACCTGATGAAAATGGGGCCCACCTCCGCCAACTGTTCGCCAGCGCGCATCGTGTTCGTCCGCAGCGCGGAAGGCAAAGAGAAGCTCGGCCCAACGCTCTCCAGCGGCAATCTGCAGAAAACCATGCAGGCGCCGGTGACCGCCATCGTGGCATGGGATAGCGCCTTCTACGACCGGCTGCCGACCCTGTTTCCCCACGGTGACGCCCGCAGCTGGTTTACCTCCAGCCCGCAGCTGGCGGAAGAGACCGCGTTTCGCAACAGCTCGCTGCAGGCGGCGTACCTGATTTTCGCCTGCCGCGCGCTGGGCCTCGACACCGGGCCGATGTCCGGTTTTGACCGGGAAAAAGTCGACGCGGCGTTTTTTGCCGACAACGGCTGGAAAAGCAACCTGCTGGTGAACATCGGCTATGGCGACCCCGGCAAGCTGTATGGTCGCCTGCCGCGTCTGTCCTTTGATGAAGCCTGCCTGCTGGCATAAGGAGTTGGCGATGGAGTTAGCGGACAAAGCGAGTTTTCGTGACGCCATGGCCCACGTCGGCGCCGCGGTTAACATTATTACCACCGATGGCCCGGCGGGCCGGGCGGGGTTCACCGCCAGCGCGGTCTGCAGCGTCACCGATACGCCGCCGACCCTGCTGGTCTGCCTGAACCGCTCGGCCTCGGTGTGGCCGGTGTTCAGCGAACACCACACGCTGTGCGTCAATACCCTGGCGGCGGGACAGGAGGCCCTGTCGACGCTGTTTGGCGGTAAAACGGCAATGGACGAGCGTTTTGCCGCCGCCGACTGGCAGACCGGCGCCACCGGCTGTCCGCGGCTGGAGGCGGCGCTGGTCAGCTTTGACTGCCGCATCGACCAGCGCGTCAGCGTCGGGACGCACGACATTCTGTTTTGTCACGTCGTGGCCATTACCCGTCACCCGGAGCCCCGGGGACTGATGTGGTTTGGCCGCGGTTATCACACGCTTATGCGACCCGCTTGTTAACCTTTAACCCGGGATATCATCATGGCACTCTTCGATTTTCCTCGCTGGAAGTTGACCTCCCCCGCCGCTGAGTCCGGCGTTGTCGCCCCCGATGAACGCTTGTCGGCCGGGCAAACGCTGGTGATGGGCGTGCAGCACGCCGTTGCGATGTTCGGTGCGACGGTGCTGATGCCGTTGTTGATGGGGCTCGACCCCAACCTGTCGATTCTGATGTCGGGCGTCGGCACTCTGCTGTTCTTTGTCGTCACCGGCGGACGGGTGCCGAGCTATCTCGGCTCCAGCGCCGCTTTTGTCGGGGTGGTGATCGCCATTACCGGCTTTAACGGCCAGGGGCTGAACCCTCATCTGAGCGTCGCCCTTGGCGGGATCATCGCCTGCGGGCTGGTTTACACCCTGATTGGTCTGGTGGTGATGAAGATCGGCACCCGCTGGATCGAGCGCCTGATGCCGCCGGTTGTGACCGGCGCGGTGGTGATGGCAATCGGCCTGAACCTGGCGCCGATTGCCGTGCGCAGCGTGTCCGCCAGCGCCTTCGACAGCTGGATGGCGGTGTTGACCGTGCTCTGCATCGGCATAGTCGCGGTATTTACCCGCGGGATGCTGCAGCGTCTGCTGATCCTGGTCGGCCTGATCGTCGCCTGCGCACTGTACGCCCTGCTGGCTAACGGCTTTGGCCTTGGCAAGCCGCTGGACTTCTCCCCCCTCGCCCAGGCGGCGTGGTTCGGGCTGCCGCACTTTACCACCCCATCCTTTAACGGTCAGGCGATGATGTTGATTGCGCCGGTCGCGGTGATCCTGGTGGCCGAGAGCCTCGGGCACCTGAAGGCCGTCGCCGGGATGACCGGGCGCAATATGGACCCGTACATGGGGCGCGCCTTCGTCGGCGACGGGCTGGCGACCATGCTCTCCGGCTCGGTGGGCGGCAGCGGGGTCACGACCTATGCGGAGAACATTGGCGTCATGGCGGTGACCAAGGTCTACTCGACGCTGGTCTTTGTCGCCGCGGCGCTGATCGCGATGCTGCTCGGCTTCTCGCCGAAGTTTGGCGCATTAATCCACACCATTCCCGGGCCGGTGATCGGCGGCGCCTCGATCGTGGTCTTTGGCCTGATCGCGGTCGCCGGGGCGCGGATCTGGGTACAAAACCGCGTCGACCTCAGCCAGAACAGCAATTTGATCATGGTGTCGGTGACCCTGGTGCTGGGCGCCGGCGATTTCGCGCTGTCGCTGGGCGGCTTTACGCTGGGCGGAATTGGTACGGCCACCTTCGGGGCGATCCTGCTGCACGCGCTGCTTCATCGCGGGACGCGCGAGGCGAAGGAGGCCAGGGTAACGCCGGTATAAGCCACATTAGCGCGGCGTTGGCGCGTGGGCCTGGGTGGGGTGAGCCTGTAGGCCGGATAAGGCATTTATGCCGCCATCCGGCACCGCCACGGGTACTGAGCCTGACCGCCCGCTGGCGCGGGCCGACTGACCGTCAGGGCTGGATAATTTGATACGGTTATCGGTTTGCAACGGTTTCGCCCCGGCAAAACGGTTGTTCTGTGTTATTTCCGGGCAGATGGCGCTCCCGATAGGTCTTCTGCGTTATGCCTCTCCTGGCGCAGGGAGCGCACAGGGGGCGGCCAGTCGCCGCCGCCCCCTGTACCCCCGGGCTCCGGCCAGCAAAATCGCCACTGCGTGGTGCCTTCGACTTATCCCTGCAGGCTTCGGGTCGGGCCGAGGCAGCGTCCCTGCAAAACACGGCCCTTAGCCCGCATCCATGCGGGCTGCCCCGGCCTTCCGGGAACGTCTCAGCGATTTTGAGGCCGCCAACAACGGCAGTTTCAGCAGCCCCAGGACCCGCGGTGATTTTGGGATGTAGGCCGGGCAAGGCGTGAGCCGCCGCCCGGCATAAAAGCGACTCCGCGCCTGATGCCATCGCCCGGCGGCGCTGCGCTTGCGTGGGCCGACTGACGGCCGGAGCTGGATAATTCGATAAGGTTATCGGTTTGCAACGGTTTCGCCCCGGCAAAACGGCTGTTCTGTGTTATATCCGGCAGATGGCGCTCCCGATAGGTCTTCTGCGTTATGCCTCTCCTGGCGCAGGGAGCGCACAGGGGGCGGCCAGTCGCCGCCGCCCCCTGTACCCCCGGGCTCCGGCCAGCAACATCGCCGCTGCGCGGTGCCTTCGACTTATCCCTGCAGGCTTCGGGTCGGGCCGAGGCAGCGTCCCTGCAAAACACGGCCCTCAGCCCGCATCCATGCGGGCTGCCCCGGCCTTCCGGGAACGTCTCAGCGATGTTGAGGCCGTCAGCACCGGCAGTTTCAGCAGCCCCAGGACCCGCGGTGATTTTGGGATGTAGGCCGGGCAAGGCGTGAGCCGCCGCCCGGCGGCGCGGCGCTTGCGCGGGGCTACCGACAATCCGCCTGTAGGCCGGATAAGGCATTTATGCCGCCATCCGGCACCGCCGCAGGTACGGAGCCTGACCGCCCGCTGGCGCGGGCCGACTGACCGTCAGGGCTGGATAATTTGATACGGTTATCGGTTTGCAACGGTTTCGCCCCGGCAAAACGGTTGTTCTGTGTTATTTCCGGGCAGATGGCGCTCCCGATAGGTCTTCTGCGTTATGCCTCTCCTGGCGCAGGGAGCGCACAGGGGGCGGCCAGTCGCCGCCGCCCCCTGTACCCCCGGGCTCCGGCCAGCAACATCGCCGCTGCGTGGTGCTTTCGACTTATCCCTGCAGGCTTCGGGTCGGGCCGAGGCAGCGTCCCTGCAAAACACGGCCCTCAGCCCGCATCCATGCGGGCTGCCCCGGCCTTCCGGGAACGTCTCAGCGATGTTGAGGCCGCCAACAACGGCAGTTTCAGCAAGAAAGGTGAATAAATTAACGGCAGGTCGCACGAACGTAGGCCGGGCAAGGCGTGAGCCGCCACCCGGCATAAAAGCGACGCCGTGCCTGATGTCATCGCCCGGCAGCGCTGCGCTGGCGCGGGCCTGGAGACAATCAGAGCCGGACGAGTAGGCCAGCCAGGATAAGCGCCGCTGTAGGATCAGAAGCGTAAAATTATGGCTCGCGGCGATCGGCCAGGTCCGTGAGCGGCTGCGCATCGTCGTTTGTGGAAACCTGCGGTGGCGACTTGCGCTTCCACTTCAGCTCGCTCACCAGCACCCCCGCGAGGATCAAGACGCAGCCGAGCAGAGCCAGCAGCGGCAGACGCTCACCGGCCAGCCGGCCAAAAATACCGGCCCATACCGGTTCACCAGTATAGATAAGGGTGGCCCGCGTCGGCGAGACGCTGCGTTGCGCCCAGTTCATGGTCACCTGAATGATCGCGCTGAAAATCCCCAGCCCCAGCGCGACGCCGAGCAGGGCCGGCGTCAACGGCGGAACCGCCTCACCGGCCGGCTTCATGGCGGCGAAAGCCACCAGCGACGCGGTCGCCAGCTGCACGACCGTCACCCGGCGGACATCGACTTTCCCGGCCCAGGCGCTGATAAGGATAATCTCCGCCGCGATCGCCAGCGCGCTCGCCAGAGTAATCATCTCCCCCACGCCAAGCGCCAGCAGATTATTTTCCGGCCCGGCCAGCAGGATCAAACCGATAAACGCCAGCACAATCCCCACGCAGGACATCACCCCCGGCATACGGCCCAGGCACAGCCACTGCAGCAGCGGTACCAGCGGCACATACATCGCCGTGATAAAGGCAGATTTACTGCTGGAGATCGACTGCAGTCCCCAGGTCTGCAGGCCATACCCCAGCGCAATCGCCACGCCAATCGCCACCCCCGCCTTCACCTCCAGCCACGTCAGCCCCCGCAGGGTGCGCAGCGAGAGCAGGCCCACCGCCAGCGCGGCGGTCGCGAAACGCAGACCGACAAAAAACAGCGGCCCGCTGAGGCTCACCGCATACTGCACGGCAAGGAACGTCCCTCCCCAGAACATGGTGATCATGATGAGGAGCGCTTCCTGGCGGGTAATGGAGAATTTTAACGAAGACATAAGACAGCCATGACGATTAACGGGCGACCAGTGTGCAATCCGCCCGGCGGGAGCGCAACCACCGACAGATAAAAAAACCGCCGGCAGATGCCGGCGGCGAGGGCGATGCGGTTGGGTCGGGGAGATTAACACCGCATCAAAGAGAACAGTGCGAGTCGCGCGTTAACTTTCACGACTACCGTGACTGTTTTTACCCCCTTTTTTGCCAGCCTCTGAGGCGCGCTGAGGGTCATTTTTAAAATTCCCCCCGCTATGCTGGCCACCTTTACGTCCTGCTTCTGATGCTCTTTCACGGTCTTCAGCAAAGTTGCCAGAACCGCCACGATGGTTTGCCATTACTGACCTCCATTAGGTTAGACATCATAGTGCATTACGCGGGAGCGGCGACGCCGCTGTCTTACCGCGTATCTATAAGGTTAGTGAATGACTGCCGCTGACGGCGGCAAATGAAATATCCAGAAACAAACCCGGGCGAAAAAAGTCCCCTCGCGGCGTGAACAGGTCCTAACCGACTCTGCTGGCGGAGAAAAAATAGTCGGCAAAAATGTATCCTGATGCTACACCCTTGCCACACCGGCCAAAATAGCAGGCACAACGCTTCCTCCTTCTCTCCCTTTCAGGCCGCGCGGTGCAAGGAAAAGTAAATAATGCTTTGTCATTTTGTTATAAATCAAATAAATGCCCGTTGGATTTGCACTCTCCGGCGGAGGCTTTATCTTTAAAGGTAACCAGCCATTTGGCTGGCTTATAACGCAACCGAGGAGTGATGGAAATGGCTAAAATTCTGGTGCTTTATTATTCCATGTATGGACACATTGAAACCATGGCTCACGCCGTCGCCGATGGGGCAAACCGGGTGGATGGCGTTGAGGTGGTTGTGAAGCGCGTGCCGGAAACCATGCAGGCTGAAGCATTTGCCAAAGCAGGCGGGAAAACGCAAAACGCGCCCGTCGCCACGCCGCAGGAGCTGGCAGAGTATGACGCCATCATCTTTGGTACCCCAACTCGTTTCGGCAACATGTCCGGTCAGATGCGCACCTTCCTCGATCAAACCGGCGGTCTGTGGGCGTCCGGCGCCCTGTACGGCAAGATCGCCAGCGTATTCAGCTCAACCGGCACCGGCGGCGGACAGGAACAAACCATTACCTCGACCTGGACGACGCTGGCCCACCACGGCATGATCATCGTCCCGATCGGCTACGGCGCCCAGGAGCTGTTTGATATTTCCCAGGTCCGCGGCGGTACCCCTTATGGCGCGACCACCATCGCCGGCGGAGACGGCTCGCGTCAGCCGAGCGAGGAAGAGTTAGCCATCGCCCGCTATCAGGGCGAACATGTCGCCAAACTGGCCGTTAAAGTCCACGGCTAATCTTCTGCAGGAGGAGTAACATGCCAACTCAAGAAGCAAAAGCACATCGCGTCGGCGAATGGGCAAGTTTACGTAACACCTCGCCGGAGATCGCCGAGGCGATTTTCGAAGTCGCCCACTACGATGAAAAACTGGCGGAGCAAATCTGGGAGGAAGGCAGCGACGAAGTGCTGGCGCTGGCCTTTGCCAAAACCGATAAAGATGCGCTGTTCTGGGGTGAACAGACGATTGAGCGTAAAAACGTCTAGAACGTTTATTTCCGCCAGGTCTCGCCCTAACCTGCTAAAAAACCCGGATTGCTCCGGGTTTTTTACATTATTTCGCCGCCTCGTTGATCACCTTTTTAAAGGTCTCCAGCGGACAGAATCCCTGATCGTCAACCGGGCAGCCGTTAAGCGCCAGGGTGACCCGCTGCGGCGGGGCCTGCAGGGTTAACGCGTCAGCGTTACGCAGCTGTTCAGTACTTTGATAGACATACTCAATCTTCATCAGATCGCGATTACCGGCGCTGTCATGCCAGCGCTGAAACAGCAGTTTGCCGCCAATGGGCGTGCGCTCGTACTGGCCAGGTAGTTGATAAGGCTTAAAGTCCAGGGCCGTCAGCAGCGAGGCGATATTCGAGTCGTGCCCCACCAGCAGCGTGACTTTCGCCTTGTTGGCCTCCTCGCCCACCAGCGCGTTATCGATATATTTAACCAACGGTTTGGCGACGTTTTGTGCCACCGCTACCGAGGTAAACAGACTATCCTGGTAGCCGTTCTTCAGCTTCGACAGCACCTGCCATTGCTTATCGCTGGTGATTTCCCCCCACGCCACCTGGTCTTTCGGGAAACCTTCATAATATTGCAGGGTGAAGGCGTCCACCAGCGAGTTGCCCACCTTCAGCGGACCGGAAACCCCCGGCTCCTGTTGATAACCGGCGCTAAAGGTATCCTTACCCTCGCTCAGCGAGCAGACCTGCTTCTCTTTGCAGGAGGGCGAGTTACGGTAATCGATCATCGTCTCCAGCAGCTTATAGCTCTCGGTCAGTTGCATCCCCTGACGCTCTTTTTCCATCGCCTGCAGCGCTTTCTCGCGAAACGCGGGGGAGTCGTCGGTAATAACCGGGTTGAAGGTCGGGTCCATGGTGCCCATCTGCGGCTGGTGATGCACTGCAATGCCGCAGCCAGGGAACGCGCCGGTGATAAAGAACTGCGCGGTGGCGACGGTACGCTGCAGGCTGTTGGCATAGGCGTAAACCGCGTTTTCCGGTGGGCACTCGCCGCTGGTCACCAGCTTCTGCTGCGCCAGCCATTCGCGCATATAGTGGCCCATATACACCTCCAGCACGCCGCCTTTGGTGGTCAGCTGGCCGCCCGGCACATCCCACTGCGGCCAGGCCTTGGCGGTGGACTGCTCGAGCACGCTGCCGTTATTGGCCAGCGGCGCACGCAGGTTGTGACGGCTCATGATCAGCACCTGCTGCAGCTGATACCCCTCCGGGGCGGCCGAGTCCTGCGCCTGAGCGCCAGCGGATAACATCACCGCGCCGGCAACGGCGGCGGCAAGTAGACGTTTTTTCATCCCTTCATCCTTAGTCGTTTATTATCATCGCGTTAATTGTGACGGATTTATGACATTTTTCCTGGTAATCGCTCGCAAACTTAGACCGTAGCCGAAAATTTCCCCTGCCGGGCAAAGAGTTTTATAATGAAACAATTAACCTGGAGGCTTTCGTGAAACGTACCCGTCTGGAAAACAGCTGTTGCCCTATCGCCCGCTCCCTCGATGTTATCGGCGACTGGTGGTCGCTGCTGATCGTCCGCGATGCTCTGCGCGGGGTGCGCCGGTTTAGCGAATTCCAGAAAAACCTCGGTATTGCCAAAAACATGCTCGCCGGGCGGCTGAAAATGCTGGTGGATGAAGGCATCCTGCGCCTGCAGCCGGCCTCCGATGGCAGCGCCTGGCAGGAGTATGTCCTGACCGACAAGGGCCGTGCCCTGCAGACGGTGCTGGTCGCCCTCTCCCAGTGGGCAGACGACTATCTTTTTGACCCGAACGAACCGGCGACCCGGCTCATTGACCGCCAGCAGCGTCAGCCCCTGCGTAAGCTGGTCCTGCAGGCGGCGGATGGCCGTGAGCTGGACCCGGCAGACATCACCATCGCTATTCCGCTGAACGACTAAACGCTGCCCGCGGCAGGCAAAAATGAAAAAGTCCGGACAAAATGGTTGCATTATTAAACCTAATATCTCATGCTGAATTTGGTTTAATAATGCAACCTTTTACGAGGCAATTCTCATGACCCAACCATCGCACACTGCTTTTATCACTGGCGCGTCCTCAGGTATCGGCGCGATCTATGCCGAACGACTCGCCGCCCGCGGCTACAATCTGATCCTCGCGGCCCGCCGTGAAGACCGGCTGCAGGCGCTCGCCGACCAGCTGCAGTCACGGTATGCCATCCAGGCCAGCATCCTCAAAGCCGATCTTAGCGAAGAGCACGGGATTGCCGCCGTAGAGCAGCGTCTGCAGCAGGATCCCGCCATCGACCTGTTCATTAACAACGCCGGCACCGCGAAAATGGCGGGTTTTCTCGCCAGTACGCCGCGGGAGCACCAGGCGATTCACACGCTCAACACCACGGCGCTGCTGCGCCTGAGCTATGCCGCGCTGGCCGCTTTCGCCCCCCGACGCCGGGGAACGCTCATTAATATTGCCTCCATCCTCGCGCTGCATACGCTGCCGGGCAGCGCGGTCTACAGCGCCAGTAAAGCCTGGGTGTTGAGCTTCACCCGCGGTCTGCAGGATGAGTTTGCCGACAGCGGCGTGCGTATTCAGGCGGTATTGCCGGCGGCGACCGCCACCGATCTCTGGCCGACCTCCGGCGTGGCGTTGAACGCCCTGCCCACCGGCACGGTGATGACCACAGAAGATCTGGTGGACGCCGCCCTCAGGGGGCTGGAGATGGGGGAAAAGGTCACGTTACCGCCGGTTCATGACCTGACACTGTGGGATACCTACGAGCAGTCCAGACTGGCGCTGTTTACCAGCGCACGAACCGGACAGCCTGCGCCGCGGTATCGCTAAGCGGCACCTTGCGGCGGGCATTACTCCGGTAGCGGAACCGCCGTCAGGGTACAAATGGCCTCGTGCTCGCCGCCGCGGCGATCGGTGATCACCACCTTATCGCCCGCTTTTTTGCCTTCACACGGCTTGAGGACCTGCTCCACGATCTGCTCGCGGCTCGCCTGACGTTCACTTTCAGCCTGGCTGGCAAAGGCAGACAGCGCCAGCACCACGCCCAGCAGGCTGAGGGTTTTCTTATACATGACTGACTCTCAGATCGTTCTCATTCGCGGTCAGCGTAACCCGCTGTACGCCGCACTTCTGTAAAATCACTTAACGGAGTGTTACATCCTTTCAGGTGAAACCCGGGCGGTCACATTCCTGCGGGAAATATTTTATCACAACCCCGCCGCCGGATATTCTCACGATGAGGCGTCATCTTTCAGACATATCCCGATGTTATCTTCAAACAGAGCCCTGTATCTTTTTCCCTTTCTAAACAGAATATTAGGTTGGTCTATGTCGGGTCTTATTCTCTTTATCGTCGCGGTGGCGCTGCTGGGCGTCGCCATCTACAGCCTGGTGTCGTACCTCAAAGAGCGGCGCGCCAGTCAGTTACCTGTCCATAAAAAGAAGAAATAATACCTTCCGTTCCCCGCCGTTTTCTGCTGATTTCTTTACCGTCCTGTACTGTCCCTTACCGAACCAAAAACCAAGGCAGGCCTGTGGGCCTGCCTTCGTTCAACCGCAACATCAAACGTTTATGACTCCCAGGCCTGCTCCGCTTTGGTGGCATCGAACTGCGGCGGCGGTTTACGGAAGCGTCGGGTCAGGTAAGCCAGGTACAGCAGGCCAAGCGCCGCCCACACCAGACCAAGCGTTAGCGAGGTGGCCTCGAGGTTGATCCACAGCACGCCCACCGTCAACGCGCCGACCATCGGCAACAGCAGATAGTGCAGCCGATCCTTCCAGGTTTTGTTATACCCCTTGCGCCGCCAGAAGTGGTTGAACACCGACAGATTTACGAAAGTGAACGCCACCAGCGCGCCGAAGTTGATCAACGCCGTGGCGGTCACCAGGTCGAAGAACAGCGCCGACAACGCAACGATGCCCACCATAATCACGTTCAGCGCCGGGGTACGCCATTTCGGATGCACATAGCCAAAAATGCGCTCCGGGAAGACGTTGTCGCGGCCCATCACGTACAGCAGACGGGAGACGCTGGCATGCGAGGCCAGGCCCGATGCCAGGGTGTTAACAAAGGTGGTGCACAGGAAAATCGACTGGAACAGCTTGCCGCCCACGTACAGCGCAATCTCCGGCAGCGCGGCATCGGGGTCTTTAAAGCGATGAATATCCGGGAAGAACAGCTGCATAAAGAACGACGCGACGATGAAAATAATGCCGCCGTACATCGCGGTGAGAAAAATCGCTTTCGGGATCACCCGTGCGGCGTCAGGGGTCTCTTCCGACAGCGTGGTCACCGCGTCGAAGCCGAGAAACGAGAAGCAGACAATCGTCGCGCCGGTAATAATCGGGATCAGATGCGCATTCTGGCTGATAAACGGCTGCAGCGACCAGACGGTCCCCACCCCCTCGCCTTTGTGCAGCCCCTGCACCACCAGAATGACAAACACCACCATGATCGAAATCTGCACCAGCACGAACAGGGTGTTGAAGTTGGCCACCAGGTTAACGCTTTTCAGGTTCGCGGCGGTCAGAATGGCGACAAAGGTGACCACCCACACCCATGGCGGCACCTCCGGGAACAGCGCCGAGAGATAGATCTTCGCCAGCAGGACGTTGATCATCGGCAGAAACAGATAATCGAGCAGCGACGACCAGCCGACCATAAAACCGACGTGCGGACTGATGGATTTTTGCGCGTAGGTGTAAGCCGAGCCGGCTTCCGGGAACTGACGCACCAGTTTGCCGTAGCTGATGGCGGTGAACAGCACCCCGGCCAGCGCGAGCAGATAAGACGCCGGTACGTGGCCATTACTGATGCCGGAGACGATGCCGAAGGTATCAAACACCGTCATCGGCGTCAGATAGGCCAGCCCCATCATCACCACTTGCCAGAGTTTGAGGGATTTACGCAGGCGTGGTCTGCCCGCCTGAGCGGCGTTATGCGCAGGAAGATTAATAGCCATCGCCCATTCCCCCCTTGCTGTTAACAGTTTGCGGACCCAACGTCCGCGTGACAAACCTGCTTAGCAAAGGGGTAAGGCATAGATAAAAGGGTAAGACGGACCGGTGAGCGGTAGCTGGCTGGCATTCCATGCGGCCTGAGCGGCCTCCCTCTCCCTGCGGATATTTGAACATCTGCATCATCTCATTTCCTCGTCACACACTGTGTCGTTAACTGAAGCCCCGTTGCCGCCTGCGCTCCTTAACGCGACATCCGGGAAATGGCTGGGCTCCCAGCAAAAAGGACGACCAGGCTCCGCTCAGGCCGTATGATGCTACTGATTACCAAACTCATGGGCCCCTCGCGGGGCGACCATCAGGCGTTTTTCAACATCCACTCAATTTCGGTTTCTGTGATAAGACGCTCAAACTGCAGTAATTCATCATGCTTACAGGCATGGAAAACGTGGCAGAAACGCTCACCGAGGCGCTCGCGCAGATGATCGTTCTGCATAAACTCCCACAGCGCATCGCTCTGGCGGATCGGGAACGGCAGGCCCTCTTGTTCCAGACCGTTACCTTCCACCTCTTCCTGCAAAGGCAGCTGGGGGTTATCCAGCCCGTGCAGAATGCCGGCAAAAATCGCCGCCATCACCAGATACGGGTTGGCGTCCGCCCCCGCCACGCGATACTCGACGCGGTGGTTCTGCCGCTCGCCGCACGGAATACGCAAGGCCACGGTGCGGTTGTTATGCCCCCACGAAGCCTGCGTCGGGACGTACATCCCCGGCTGGAAGCGGCGATACGAGTTCACGTTCGGCGCCAGCAGCGCCATCGAGGCCGGCATCAGATCGATCATCCCGGCCAGCGCGCGTTTGAGCAGCACAGAGTCTTCCCCGTCGCCGTCCACCAGCACGTTTTCCCCTTTATTGTTCAGCATGCTGATGTGGATGTGCATCCCGCTGCCCGCATGCTCTTCATAAGGCTTCGCCATAAAAGTGGCGTGCATCTTATGCTTCTCCGCCATTAAACGCACGAGACGTTTTAACGCCAGCGCATCATCGCAGGCATCCAGCACGTTATCGGTATGGTGAAGGTTGATTTCAAACTGGCCCGGCGAGGCTTCCGCCACCGCGCCGTCGGCGGGGATCAGCTGCAGTTTGGCCAGCTCGTCGATGTCATAAAGCACGTCGGCAAAGTGGTTCAGGTTATCGACGGAGTAGACCTGGCTTTGGGTGTTGCGATCGTCGGTGCCCGGCGCGCACGGCGGCTGAAGGTAGCCTTCGGCGTCGCGTTTGCGGTCCAGTAAATAGAACTCCAGCTCTACCGCTACCACGGGGAACAGCCCGCGCTGGCGCAACTGCTGCCAGAGGCGGTTGAGTACGTTCCGCGGCTCAACGTCAAAGGGAGCGCCATCTTCATCAACCATGGTCAGCTGTACCTGGGCTATCGATTGTGGGTCAGCCGCCGAAGGCGTTAAGGTGCCGGGTACCGGAATGCAGCTGCGATCCGGTTCGCCCATATCCTGACCCAGGCCGGCCTCTTCCACCACATTGCCAAGAATATCCATTGCAAACACCGAGGCCGGGAAATAACAGCCTTTCTCCAGTTTGCTCAGGCCGGCAACCGGAATGCGCTTGCCGCGGAAGCAGCCGTTCAGGTCGGTAAGGAGGACATCGACATACTGGGTATCGGGGTAGGTTTCGAGGTAGCGCTTCACTTCTTTCGCGAACGCGCTGACCCGTCTCTCTTCCGTCTGCTGAACAAAGTTCTCAACTTCTACGATATTGGTTTCCATGATTCACCGCCGTTGGTTGGGTTTCGGTCCTGTGCTCAGACCGTTAAATATAATGTCCACCCCATCGACTGTGTATGCAAATAAATTGTTTGTCAAATGTTAAATTAAGTTTGCAAAGGGCTATTTCCACTGCTAGATTGAGAAAATATTGAACGATATGGCCGTTAAACCCGCTATAGCGGTCATAATTTAGTCCACTTTGTGAGGGCGATCATGGAAAATATAATGTACAAGCCAGTTGTTGGCGTCGTGATGTGTAGAAACAGGCTTAAGGGTCACCAGACCCAGACTCTGCAAGAAAAGTACCTGAATGCCATTGTTAACCACGGCGGACTGCCGATCGCCCTGCCGCATGCGCTGGCGGAGCCGGAGCTGCTGAACGCGTTAGTCGATAAACTGGACGGGATTTACCTGCCAGGCAGCCCCAGTAATGTGCAGCCGCACCTTTATGGTGAAAACGGCGATGAGCCTGACGCCGACCCCGGGCGTGATCTTCTGAGCATGGCGCTGATTAACGCCGCGCTCGAAAGGCGCATCCCCATTTTCGCCATCTGTCGTGGACTGCAGGAACTGGTTGTCGCCACCGGCGGGACTCTGTATCGTCGTCTGTTCGAGCAGCCTGAGCTCCTTGAACATCGTGAAGATCCTGAACTGCCCGTCGAGCAGCAGTATGCGCCGTCCCATCAGGTTGAGGTTCAGGAAGGAGGATTGCTGTCGCAATTGATACCGGGCTGCAACACGTTTTGGGTAAACTCGCTACATGGGCAAGGGGCAAAAACCCTGAGTCCGCAGCTGCGCGTGGAGGCGCGAGCGCCGGATGGACTGGTGGAAGCGGTCAGCGTGAACGATCATCCTTTCGCGTTGGGCGTACAGTGGCATCCTGAATGGAACAGTAGCGAATACGCCCTGTCGCGTATGTTGTTTGATGGTTTTATCACCGCCTGTCAGGGCCATCATGCTGAAAAGCGGCGGCGCTGACCACTACCGTTAAGGAAATGCAAATATGAGCGATGACGGACTGGCGCCAGGGAAACGTCTGTCAGAGATCCGCCAACAGCTGGGTCTCTCGCAGCGTCGTGCCGCCGAACTGTCTGGGTTGACACATAGTGCCATCAGCACCATAGAGCAGGACAAAGTCAGTCCTGCCATCAGTACGCTGCAAAAGCTGCTGAAAGTCTATGGGCTGTCGCTCTCGGAATTCTTTTCTGAACCCGAAAAGCCGGACGAACCCCAGGTGGTCATTAATCAGGATGACCTGATTGAGATGGGAAGTCAGGGCGTTTCCATGAAGCTGGTTCATAACGGAAATCCGAACCGTACGCTGGCGATGATTTTTGAAACTTACCAGCCTGGAACCACGACCGGGGAGAGAATTAAGCATCAGGGTGAGGAGATAGGCACCATACTGGAAGGTGAGATCGTGCTGACCATTAACGGTCAGTCGTATCACCTGGTGGCTGGACAGAGCTATGCCATTAATACCGGCATCCCGCACAGCTTCAGCAACACCTCGGCAGGCATCTGCCGCATCATCAGTGCCCACACCCCCACCACATTCTGATTATTTAGCCTGAACGAGGTTCAGGCTTTCTTCAGGCCTGTCGCGGCGGAAAATCTATTTTCGTCGCGGAGAAGAAATCGTAGTAATTACGCCTGCGCCGTACGGAATATTATTTCCTGTTGGCCCCGAAATAATTAACGCCAGTGAATGGCGACTCGCTCCTGAATAATTCGGGTTGTAAACAACCTGTCGCCATTCAGGGGAATAAAACGGTATTCAACTCCGGGGATACATTATGCCCTGCGCCCGGCGCAGTGCCCCCGTGCAGCCTGAAAACGCCGAACTGATTAATGTGCCGATAATGTTTTTAAGGAGTCATGATGAATTTTCAGCACCTGGCTTACTGGCAGGAAAAAGCGAAAAACCTGGCCATTGAAACGCGCTTATTTATTAACGGCGAATATTGCGCCGCGGCCGATAATACCACCTTTGAAACTATCGACCCTGCCGCGCAGCAGACATTAGCGCAGGTCGCCCGCGGTAAAAAAGCCGACGTCGAACGGGCGGTGAAGGCCGCGCGCCAGGCTTTTGATTACGGCGACTGGTCGCAGGCCTCTCCGGCCCGGCGTAAAGCGGTTCTCACTCGCTTTGCTGACCTGATGGAAACCCATTGTGAAGAGCTGGCGCTGCTCGAAACGCTGGATACCGGCAAACCGATCCGCCACAGCCTGCGCGATGATATTCCCGGCGCCGCCCGCGCCATTCGCTGGTACGCCGAGGCGCTGGATAAAGTCTATGGCGAAGTCGCGCCCACTGGCGGCAACGAGCTGGCGATGATCGTTCGTGAACCAATTGGCGTGATTGCCGCGGTGGTGCCGTGGAACTTCCCGCTACTGCTGGCCTGCTGGAAACTCGGTCCGGCGCTGGCGGCGGGCAACAGCGTGATCCTCAAACCCTCAGAAAAATCGCCGCTCACCGCCCTGCGTCTGGCCGGGCTGGCGAAAGAGGCCGGCCTGCCGGACGGCGTGTTGAACGTGGTCAGCGGCTTTGGCCACGAGGCCGGACAGGCGCTGGCCCTGCATCCTGACGTCGAAGTCATCACCTTCACCGGCTCCACCCGTACCGGCAAGCAGCTGCTGAAAGACGCCGGCGACAGCAATATGAAGCGCGTATGGCTGGAAGCGGGCGGCAAGAGCGCCAACATCGTCTTCGCCGACTGCCCGGATCTGCAAAAAGCGGTCAACGCCACCGCCGGCGGCATCTTCTATAACCAGGGCCAGGTGTGTATCGCCGGGACCCGCCTGCTGCTGGAGGAGAGCATCGCCGACGAATTTCTGACATTGCTGAAAGCGCAGGCGCAACACTGGCAGCCGGGTAACCCGCTCGATCCGGACACCACCATGGGCATGTTGATTGATAACGCCCATGCCGACAACGTGCACAGTTTTATCCGCGGTGGCGAAGCCAAAAGCACGCTGTTCCTCGACGGACGGAAAAATCCGTGGCCTGCCGCCGTCGGCCCGACCATTTTCGTTGACGTCGACCCGGCATCGACCCTCAGCCGGGAAGAGATCTTCGGCCCGGTACTGGTGGTCACGCGCTTCAAAAGCGAAGAAGAGGCGCTGCAGCTTGCTAATGACAGTGACTACGGTCTCGGCGCCGCCGTGTGGACCCGCGATCTGTCACGCGCCCACCGCATGAGCCGTCGCCTGAAGGCTGGCTCGGTCTTCGTCAACAACTATAACGATGGTGATATGACCGTTCCGTTCGGCGGCTACAAGCAGAGCGGCAACGGGCGCGATAAATCGCTGCACGCGCTGGAAAAATTCACCGAACTGAAAACCATCTGGATTGCCCTGGAGTCTTGATCATGACTGAACATACCACTAGCTACTACGCCGCCAGCGCCAATAAGTATGAACCGTTCCCGACGCTGGAGGGATCCATCAACTGTGACGTCTGCGTCGTCGGCGGCGGCTACACCGGCCTCTCCTCAGCTCTGCATCTGGCCGAAATGGGCTACGACGTGGTGGTGCTGGAAGGGGCGCGCATCGGCTTCGGCGCCAGCGGCCGCAACGGCGGTCAACTGGTCAACTCCTATAGCCGCGATATCGACGTCATTGAGAAAAACTACGGCCCGGATGCGGCCAAAATGCTCGGCAGCATGATGTTCGAAGGCGGCGATATTATTCGCGAGCGCATCCAGCGGTATCAGATCCAGTGCGATTACCGCCCGGGCGGCCTGTTCGTGGCGATGAACCATAAGCAGCTGGAAACCCTGGAAGAGCAGAAAGCCAACTGGGAACGCTACGGCAACACCCAACTGGAGCTGCTGGACAGAGAGGCCATTCGTCGTGAAGTGGACAGCGACCGCTACGTCGGCGCCCTGCTTGACCACAGCGGCGGCCATATTCACCCGCTGAACCTCGCCATCGGTGAAGCGGACGCCATTCGCCTGAACGGCGGCCGGGTGTATGAGCAGTCGCCGGTCACCCGCATCCAGCACAGCAGCCCGGCGGTGGTCAGCACCGCGCGCGGCCAGGTCACCGCGCGCTACGTGATCGTCGCCGGCAACGCCTATCTTGGCGATAAACTGGAGCCGGAGCTGGCGAAACGCAGCATGCCGTGTGGCACCCAGGTGGTCACTACCGCTCCGCTGTCGGAAGAGGTCGCCCGCTCGCTGATCCCGAAAAACTACTGTGTGGAAGATTGTAACTACCTGCTGGACTACTACCGTCTGACCGGCGACAACCGTCTGCTGTACGGCGGCGGCGTGGTCTACGGCGCGCGCGATCCGGACGACGTGGAGCGGCTGATTATGCCGAAGCTGCTGAAAACCTTCCCGCAGCTGCAGGGGGTGAAAATTGACTACCGCTGGACCGGCAACTTCCTGCTGACCCTGTCGCGGATGCCGCAGTTCGGCCGTCTCGATAACAATATTTACTACATGCAGGGCTACAGCGGCCACGGCGTGACCTGTACCCACCTTGCCGGACGCTTGATTTCAGAGCTGCTGCGCGGCGACGCCGAGCGGTTCGACGCCTTCGCCAAACTGCCGCACTACCCGTTCCCGGGCGGCCGCAGCCTGCGCATTCCTTTTACCGCCATGGGCGCCGCCTACTACAGCCTGCGCGACCGCCTTGGGGTTTAATCGCCTCTGCCGACGGCGCTGGCCGTCGGCTCATGCTGCGGATAGTGCTGCTGAAAGTAGTGGCGCAGAAACTCCACGGTGGTGCGAATTTTAGCCGACGTCGCCAGCCGGGAGACATAGACTGCCCAGACGTTGGCAGGCTGAAAGAATTCCGGCAGCACATGCACCAGATGGCCGCTGGCGATATTCTCCCGGACGTCCCACCATGAACGTAACGCAATCCCCTGCCCGTCCAGACACCACTGATGCACAATTTCACCATGGTTGGACGACAGCGGCCCGGTCACCTTGATCGCATGCTGCCCCTCTTTGCTGTGCAACTGCCAGATGCCAAACGGATGATCGCGTTCTTTAATCACCAGGCAGGGTAAGGCGGCCAGATCGCTCAGCTGTTTCGGCGGTGGATGGCGGGCAAGGAATTGCGGCGAGGCGCAGAGCACGCGGTGGTTGGCCGCCAGCTGGCGGGCAATCAGATTCGGCGCGATATCATCGCCGACGCGAATATCGAGATCCACCCCTTCATTGACTAAATCCACCAGCCGGTCCTGGACATCGAAACGCAGTTCCAGCTGCGGGTACTGAAGGGCCAGCGCCGACAGCGCCGGGGCCACCACCCGGCGACCAAAGCCGAAGCTACTGATAATACGCAGCGTTCCCTGCGGCACCTGGCGTACGTCGGAAAGCTCGTCCATCATCTCATCGACATCCTGCAAAATGCGCTGCGCCCATTCGTAGATCCGCTCCCCCTCCTCGGTAATGGTGACCCGGCGGGTGGTCCGGTGCAGCAACACCACATTCAGGGTTTGCTCCAGCAGCGAAACCCGCTTGCTGACGAACGCCGGTGATACGCCAAGCTCTTCGGCGGCGGCGGCGAACCCGGCCCGGCGAGCGACCAGCATAAAGACGCGTAAATCATTTAGCAGCGGCAGATTATTCATGATCTGTGTTTTATGTTTCACCAGTTAGCGTGATTAATTATGAACCAGTCAATTATAGGATAGGCAGGTGGTCAAACATCATCGCTAAAAAGTGAGAACCGGAATGAAAAAAACCTATCGTATTGCCGCCATCCCGGGTGACGGAATTGGCAAAGAAGTTCTGCCTGAAGGGATTCGCGTGCTGCAAGCCGCCGCACAGCGTTGGGATCTGTCATTGAGCTTCGAGCAGATGGAGTGGGCAAGCTGCGAATATTATGCCCATCACGGCAAGATGATGCCGGACGACTGGCGCGAGCAGCTGCAGGGCTTCGATGCCATCTACTTCGGCGCCGTCGGCTGGCCGGATACCGTTCCCGACCACATTTCGCTGTGGGGGTCGCTGCTGAAGTTCCGCCGTGAGTTTGACCAATACGTCAACCTGCGTCCGGTGCGTCTGTTCCCCGGCGTCCCCTGCCCGCTGGCGGGTAAAAAGGCCGGCGATATCGATTTTTACGTGGTGCGCGAAAATACCGAAGGCGAATATTCCGCCCTCGGCGGGCGCGCCAATGAAGGCACCGATCATGAAGTGGTGATTCAGGAGTCGGTCTTTACCCGCCGCGGCGTGGACCGGATCCTGCGCTACGCCTTCGAACTGGCGCAAAGCCGCCCACGCAAAACGCTGACTTCGGCGACCAAATCCAACGGACTGGCGATCAGCATGCCCTACTGGGATGAGCGGGTGGAAGAGATGGCCAAAAACTATCCGGATATTCGCTGGGACAAGCAGCATATCGATATCCTGTGCGCCCGCTTCGTGCTGCAGCCGGAGCGTTTTGACGTGGTGGTCGGCTCCAATCTGTTCGGCGATATTCTCTCCGATCTCGGCCCGGCCTGTACCGGCACTATCGGTATTGCGCCGTCGGCCAATCTCAATCCGGAGCGCACCTTCCCGTCGCTGTTCGAGCCGGTTCACGGCTCCGCGCCGGATATCTACGGTAAAAATATCGCCAACCCGATCGCCACCATATGGGCCGGGGCGATGATGCTCGATTTCCTCGGCAACGGCGATGCGCGCTATCACGCCGCGCACAACGGCATCCTGGCGGCGATTGAGCAGGTGATTGCCAGCGGGCCGAAAACCCCGGATATGAAAGGCAGCGCGTCAACGCAACAGGTCAGCGACGCCATCTGCAAGGCCATTTTGGCGTAATTACCCCGGCCGCTCCCCGGTGGCGCGGCGCTTACCGGGGCTACAAAAGGCACGATAATGTAAAAACACGGCCCTCAGCCCGCATCCCTGCGGGCTGCCCCGGCCTGCAGGGAACGTCTCAGCGATGTTGAGGCCGCCAACACCGGCAGTTGCAGTAGCCATGGGGACAAGGTAGAGATCTTAAGCTCGCAATGGCACGGACCGTAGGTCGGGTAAGGCGTTAGCCGCCACCCGACAAAAAAACGACACCGCGAGTAGCAAGCACGGGTAAGGCGCAGCCGCTACCCGGGAAGACCTGCGCCAACTTCCCTCTCTTTTCGCTATGCAGAATCCCCCACGATTGACAAGTGGACCGCATCACAGCGGTGAACTTTATTAATTCCTGAAAGGACAGAACCTGCGCCAATTCACCTTTTATTATTTCCGTTCCGTGTTTTATTGCTTCACGAAACGGCCAATTGTTTAATTCATGTAACGAAGAAATAATCCGATTGTTAATAGCTTTTGCTACGAACCTTGACCCTACAGCGTGATAACAACGACAGGCTAAAGCCACCGACGGGCAATCATGCCCAGGAGATCACCCATGTTGAGCAACGTAAAGAAAAAAGATGTGCCGCTGATTGCCATCAGCCTGGCGGCCATTGTTTTCATCGCCGCTAAATTAAGTCTCTTCCCCCACCAAACCGCGCAGGCGGCTGATTCGATTTTTAACGGCGTGACCCGCCTGCTGGGTTCCACGGTACAGGTACTGGTGCTGCTGGCGCTGGGACTGGTGCTCTATCTGGCCACCAGCAAATACGGCAATATCCGTCTCGGCGAAGGCAAAGTCGAATACAGTACCCTCTCATGGCTGTTTATGTTTATCTGCGCCGGGCTCGGCTCCTCCACGCTGTACTGGGGCGTTGCCGAATGGGCTTATTATTACCAGACCCCGGGCCTGAACATTGCTCCGCAATCGCCGAAAGCGCTGGAATACAGCATCCCTTATTCTTTCTTCCACTGGGGGGTTAGCGCCTGGGCGACCTACACTCTCGCTTCGCTGATCATGGCCTATCACTTCCACGTGCGGAAAAATAAAGGCCTCAGCCTCTCCGGGATCATTTCAGCGATCACCGGAGTGAGTCCGCAGGGCTTCTGGGGCCGTCTGGTCGATCTGATGTTCCTGATCGCTACCGTCGGCGCGTTAACCATTTCGCTGGTGGTCACTGCCGCCACCTTCACCCGCGGCCTGTCAGCGCTGACCGGGCTGCCGGATAACTTCACCGTGCAGGCGTTTGTGATCCTGCTCTCCGGCGGTATTTTCTGCATGAGTTCGTGGATTGGCATCAACAACGGCCTGCAGCGCCTGAGCAAAATGGTCGGCTGGGGGGCGTTTCTGCTGCCGTTGGTGGTATTACTGGTTGGTCCGACCGAATTCATCACCAATAACATCATTAACGCCGTCGGCCTGACGACTCAGAACTTCCTGCAGATGAGTCTGTTTACCGATCCCCTCGGCGACGGCGCCTTTACCCGCAACTGGACCGTCTTCTACTGGCTGTGGTGGATCTCCTATACTCCGGGCGTGGCGATGTTCGTCACCCGCGTCTCCCGCGGGCGCAAAATCAAAGAGGTGATATGGGGACTGCTCCTTGGTAGCACCGCCGGCTGCTGGTTCTTCTTTGGGGTGATGGAAAGCTACGCCATGCACCAGTTCGTTAACGGCGTGATTAACGTACCGCAGGTGATGCAGACTCTTGGCGGCGAAACCGCCGTCCAGCAGGTCCTGATGTCGCTGCCGGCAGGTAAGCTGTTCCTCGCCGCCTATCTGTTCGTGATGATTGTTTTCCTCGCCTCGCACATGGATGCGGTGGCCTACACCATGGCGGCGACCAGCACCCGCAACCTGCGCGAAGGCGACGATCCGGATCGCGGCATGCGCCTGTTCTGGTGCGTGGTGATCACCCTCATCCCGCTATCGATTCTGTTTACCGGCGCTTCGCTTGAGACCATGAAAACCACCGTGGTGCTGACCGCCCTACCGTTCCTGGCCATTTTACTGATTAAAACCGGCGGCTTCGTGCGCTGGCTAAAACAGGACTACGCCCACGTGCCGGTCAATCAGATAGAAACCCATACGCCCGAGCCAATGATTAAAGCCGAGACGCTACCGGTTGGCACGGTACTCAAAGGCGACGGCCAGTCGCTGTAAAACCTCTTACTGACAATAATCACAAGGTGACCTTACATGAGCAATTTGAGCCCTGACTTTACTCTGCCGATTAACTTTTGCGCCAATCCGCAGGATGCCTGGACCATTCCGGCCCGTTTTTATACCGACAGCCAGGCGTTTGAACACGAGAAAGAGCGCATCTTCGCCAATAGCTGGATTTGCGTCGCCCACGGCAGCGAGGTCGCCCGGCCGAACGACTACATCACCCGGGAGATCATTGGTGAAAATATCGTTATCGTCCGCGGCCGCGACAACATTCTGCGCGCTTTCTATAACGTCTGCCCGCACCGCGGCCACCAGCTGCTGAGCGGTGAAGGTAAAGCCAAAAACGTGATTACCTGCCCCTATCACGCCTGGGCCTTCAAGCTTGACGGCAATCTCGCCCACGCCCGCAACTGCGAAAACGTGGCGAATTTCGATAGCGAAAAGGCAACGCTGGTGCCGGTTCGCCTGGAAGAGTATGCCGGCTTTGTGTTTATCAATATGAACCCGCAAGCGGAGAGCGTGGAAACGCAGCTGCCGGGCCTGCAGGACAAAGTGCTGGAAGCCTGCCCGGACGTGCATGACCTGAAACTGGCAGCGCGCTTTACCACTCTCACCCCGGCGAACTGGAAAAATATCGTCGATAACTATCTGGAATGTTACCACTGCGGCCCGGCGCACCCGGGCTTCTCGGATTCCGTACAGGTTGACCGTTACTGGCACACCATGCACGGCAAATGGACGCTGCAGTATGGCTTCGCCAAGCCGTCCGAGCAGTCGTTTAAATTCGAAGAAGGTACCGACGCCGCGTTCCACGGTTTCTGGCTATGGCCGTGCACCATGTTCAACGTGACGCCGATCAAGGGCATGATGACCGTGATCTATGAATTCCCGGTGGATGAAGAGACCACTCTGCAGAATTACGACATCTATTTCACCAACGAAGAGCTGACTGACGATCAGAAAGCGCTGATTGAGTGGTATCGCGACGTGTTCCGCCCGGAAGATTTACGCCTGGTGGAAAGCGTGCAGAAGGGGCTGAAGTCCCGCGGCTATCGCGGCCAGGGACGCATTATGGCGGATAACAGCGGCAGCGGTATCTCCGAGCACGGTATCGCCCATTTCCACAATTTGGTGGCCCAGGTGTTCCAGCCGTAATCGTTGAAGGAGTTTGCTATGTCCGTGTTTCACTCAGATCTGTTTCGCCAGCAGGCGCTGATTGCCGGAAGCTGGCGCGACGCCGCCGACGGCACGACGCTTGCCGTCAGCAATCCTTCCACCGGCGCGGCGCTCGGCCAGATCCCTAATATGGGTCGGGCGGAAGCGCAGCAGGCCGTGGATGCCGCCGCGGCCGCGCTGCCGGCCTGGCGCGCATTAACCGCCGCTCAGCGCGCCATGCTATTGAAAAACTGGCACCGCCTGATCCTCGAAAACAAAACCGCGCTGGCGCAGATCATGACCGCCGAGCAGGGCAAGCCGCTGGCGGAGGCCGAAGGCGAAATCGCCTATGCCGCCTCGTTTATCGAGTGGTTTGCCGAACAGGGCAAACGCACCAACGGCGAAATAATCCCCTCCCCTGGCGCGGATAAACGCCTGATGGTGATCCGCCAGGGCGTGGGCGTCTGCGCGGCGATCACCCCGTGGAACTTCCCGGCGGCGATGATCACCCGTAAGGCCGGCCCGGCGCTGGCCGCTGGCTGCACGATGGTGATTAAGCCGGCTAACGAAACGCCGTTTACCGCGCTGGCGATGGCGGAACTGGCGAATCAGGCCGGGATCCCGCAGGGCGTCATTAACGTCGTTACCGGCCAGTCGCGCGAAATTGGCGCGGTGTTCACCGGCGATGAGCGGGTGCGTAAACTCTCCTTTACCGGCTCGACCGAAGTTGGCCGCGTACTGATGCGCCAGTGCGCGGAATCCATCAAAAAGCTCTCTTTAGAGCTCGGCGGTAACGCGCCGTTTATCGTCTTTGACGATGCCGATATCGATAAAGCGGTCGAAGGAGCGCTGATCGCCAAGTTCCGCAACGCCGGGCAAACCTGCGTCTGCGTCAATCGCTTCTATATTCATCGCGCCGTCTACGACCAATTCTGCGATAAATTCGTCGCCCGCGTCGCCGCCCTGAAAGTGGGCGATGGCAACGAGTCCGGTGTGCAGATTGGCCCGCTTATCAACGCCGACGCCGGGCGCAAAGTCCAGTCCCTGCTCGACGACGCCCTGACCCGCGGCGCAACGCTGTTAACCGGCGGTAAAGCGCACCCACTGGGCGGTAATTTCTTCACCCCTACGGTTATCGGCGACGTACAGCCGGGGTCACTGCTGCTGCAGGAAGAGATTTTCGGCCCGGTGGCCGCGCTGGTGAAATTTGACGATGAGCAGCAGGTCATCGAGCAGGCGAATAACACCATCTACGGTCTCGCCTCCTATTTTTACAGCAACGATGCCGCCCGTATCTGGCGCGTCTCCGAGCAGCTGGAATACGGGATGGTCGGCATCAATACCGGGCTGATTTCCAACGAAGTCGCGCCATTTGGCGGAGTGAAGCAGTCCGGCCTTGGCCGCGAAGGGTCGGAACACGGAATCGAAGATTACCTGGAGATGAAGTATCTCTGCCAGGGGTTGTAAATGTCCTCTCCCGGCGGCGGCGCTGGCCACGCCGGGATTTTTGATGGAGTTCAGCGATGTCTGATTATCAAATGTTTGAGGCGATCGTTCGCGATGTTGAACAGATCACCGCCCAGGTGAAGCGTTTTACGCTGGTGTCGCCGACCGGCGCCCCGCTGCCGGGATTCAGCGGCGGCAGCCATATTATCGTCCAGATGCAGGATGGCGAGCAGCGCTACAGTAACGCCTATTCGCTGATGAGCTCGCCGCTGGATACCACCAGCTGGCAGATTGCGGTGCGTCTTGAGTCGCCTTCCAAAGGCGGCTCGCGTTTTATGCACCAGCAGGTGCGCCCGGGCGATACCCTGACGGTGTCAACGCCCAACAACCTGTTCGCCATCGAACCACAGGCGCGAAAACATCTGCTGATCGCCGGCGGTATCGGCATTACGCCATTCTTGTCGCATATTCCGGAACTGGAACAACGGCAGGCCGACTGGCAGCTGCACTACTGTTTCCACGACGCCGACAATAATGCTTTCGTCGATGCGCTCAGCGCCGCGCCGTGGCGAGATCGGGTCAATGTTCATGTATCAGCGCTCGGCAGCCGTCTCGACCTGCCGCGCCTGTTCGCCGACCTCGAGCCCGGAACCCACGTGTATACCTGCGGCCCGGCGGCGCTTAACGAGGCGGTGAAAGCCGCCGCCGAACGCCATCAGGTGCCCGCCAGTCAGCTGCACTTTGAGCAGTTTATCGTTGAGGATAAAGGCGGAGAGGCGTTTACCCTGGTGCTGGCGCGTTCCGGACGCGAATTTACCGTACCGCAGGACATGACCATTTTGCAGGTTATTGAGAATAACAAAGCGGCGAAGGTGGAATGCCTGTGCCGCGAAGGGGTGTGCGGCACCTGCGAAACGATGATTCTGGAAGGGGAAGCGGACCACCGCGATCAGTATTACAGCGAGGAAGAGAAAGCCAGCCAGCAGAGTATGCTGATCTGCTGCTCGCGCGCCAAAAGCGGCCGCCTGGTACTGGATTTGTAAAGCGCACACCGGCCGGCACCGCTGGCCGGTGTGCAGATCACAGTTCCAGCTCGCGGCGCAGCAGGTCGGCAATATCTTCGCTGCTCTCCGCGGAGACCAGAGATTGGCGGAACTCCGCGTGCATAATGCGCCGCGCCAGCCGCGAGAAGATACGCATATGCTGATCGCCCGCCGAGTGCTTGTTCAGCGTCAGCATAATCACAAACTGCGCCTCTTCATCGCCCCATATCACCGGCTGCGCCAGCCGCGCGACGCTGATAGTCGACTGCTCAATATGCTCGGATTTACTGTGCGGAATGGCGAAGCTAAAGCCCAGACCGGTGGAGAACACCGCCTCGCGGGCCCACAGGTCGGCCTCCAGCTTACGCGGATAGCGGCAGCGTCCGGCCAGCAGCAGGTTATCCGTCATCCCTTTCAGCACCTCCTCCTTGCTGCGCCAGTCGCTATTCAGCGTAATGCACTCGGCGCTCACCAGCGGCACATCCTGCTGACGCATGCGGAACTGGGCCAGCAGATGCTCCACTTCCAGTGAGGTACGGCACTGCATGGCCTGATTCAGCAGCTGGCGGCAGGCGCGGCTATCCAGTTGCGCCAGGCGCGATTTGGTCGCCGGGATCGCCGGCGCGCTCATGCTCAATTCATCTAAACCGAGGCCTACCAGCAGCGGTAGCACCGATCCTTTGGCCCCCAGTTCGCCGCACAGACCAATCCATTTCCCCTGCCGATGCACCGCCTGTACCGCATAGTCCAGCGCGCGCAGGAAGGCGGGATTCAGGCTGTTATAATGGCGTGTCACTTTCGCATTATCACGATCGACCGCCAGCAGATACTGCGTTAAGTCGTTGCTGCCGATGCTAAAGAAATTCACCTCTTCACAACACTGATCGATGATAAACATCACCGACGGCACTTCCAGCATGATGCCGAGCGGGATCTTTTCATCAAACGGGATCTGCTCGGCGCGCAGCGACTGTTTGGCCTCCGCCAGTCGCTCTTTCACCCACAGGATCTCTTCCATTGATGAAATCATGGGGATCATAATCTTCAGCGAGCCGTGCGCCGAGGCGCGTAAAATCGCCCGTAGCTGAGTGTGAAACAGCGCCTGATACTCTTCATAGATGCGCACCGCGCGGTAGCCGAGGAACGGATTGTTTTCCGCAGGGATGTTGAGATAGGCCACCGGCTTATCACCGCCGATATCCATAGTCCGCACGATAATGCTGCGCCCGGCAGCGGGTTCCAGCGCCTGGCAGAAGATGTTGTAGAGCTCATCTTCCGACGGCGCGCTCGGGCGATCCATATACAGCATTTCAGTGCGGAACAACCCTACCGACTGCGCGCCCTGGTTGAATGCCGCCACCGCTTCCACCGAATGGGCGATATTGGCGGCGATCTCCACGCGGATACCGTCTTGCGTCTGCCCGGCTTTATCCAGCCATACCTGCTGCTGTTGCCGGATTTGCGCCTGTAGCCAGGCCTCCTGCTGATAGTAGCGCGCTACCGCCGGACTCGGATCCACCACCAGCAGCCCGGCGTTGCCGTCAATCTGCACCTGCGTATCCACCCACGGCAGCAGCGCGGCTAAATCCACGCCCACCAGAGTAGGGATATTGAATGAGCGTGCCAGAATCACGGTATGCGAGGTGGTGCCGCCGCTGCGCAGCAGCAGTCCTTTGAGATGCGTTTTATCCAGTTCCAGAAACTGGCTGGGGGTCAGCTCGTCGGCAAGGCAAATGGCCGCTTCCCGCAGCTGGCCCGGCGCCGGGAAACGGGCTTCGCCGTAGATATGCTGCAATAGCTGGAAACAGACGTCGCGGACATCCAGTACCCGCTCCTGCAGATAGCTGTTGCCGGAATCGCGGAACTGGGCGCAGAAGTGGTCGCCGGTGGCGACAATCGCCTGCGCGCAGCTGAGGCCGGTGAGGATGCCACCAAGCAGGTGCTGGCGCAGCGAGGCATCCGTCGCCAGCGAACGGTGAGCTTCCAGGATGGCGCTGGCGGTGCCGTCATTGTCCAGCAGCCGCAGCTCGATATCTTTCACCAGCAGACGCAGGCCATTATCCAGCGCCGCCTGCTCCTGTTCGGGACTGGCGGCGACGGGCAGTTCGCCCAGCTCGTGCAGATCGCGTGATTTGAGATGAACCAGCGTCCCTCCCGCGCTGCCGGCGCACACCGGGTGGGCATGAAACAGCGTCGGGTTCAGCCGCGAAAGCGACTCTGGCACCGGCTGGACATCCAGCGTTGGCGCAGCGGGCAGCGGCGCGTCGCAGTGGGGAAATTCATCGCGCATAAAAGCCGTTAACGCGGCGAATGCCTCAGCTTCATCTTCGCCGCTGATAAGCAGCTGGCAGGCGTCGCCCTTCAGGGTATTGCTGCCGATAATCGCCAGCGCGCTCTTGGCATTTCCGCCGGTCTCGCGGCGCAAGTTCCGCCACTCAATCGCTGATGAAAAACGGTTACACAGCGTTTCGACCAGACTGGCCGGACGCGCATGCACGCCGTTGGGCAAATCACATGTAAATTCAATGACCAGAGCCATCGCCTTCCTCCAGAGCAATCCATTATTTCCTCAAAAGTAATAAAAGACGGCCCCAGGGACTAGGTGATAAAACTGGCAATTACTGGACTATTGTACACACAATATTTTTTTATGCCCGCCATCACAGTTCCACCCTGTTAGCGCTCATCTCTCCTGTCACTACTAAGATTTGAGGTGGATCGCAATTCTTTTCTCACCTTACAAATATCCAGTAAATGCACTTTTTCTCTACTGTTTAATACCCCGCCCTTTTTCTAATGTTGAGGCATCAATACTGTCACGGGCCCTACAGCGCTCAGGAGCAAGCAATGAACGAACTGGTGCAAATACTAAAAAATACCCGCCAGCATCTGATGACCGGCGTCTCGCACATGATCCCCTTCGTGGTTTCCGGCGGGATCCTGCTGGCGGTCTCCGTCATGTTGTATGGCAAAGGCGCGGTGCCCGATGCCGCCACCGACCCTAATCTGAAGAAACTTTTTGATATCGGCGTCGCCGGGCTGACGCTGATGGTGCCCTTTCTCGCCGCCTACATCGGCTACTCCATTTCTGACCGCGCCGCGCTGGCCCCCTGCGCCATCGGCGCCTGGGTGGGCAACAGCTTTGGCGCCGGTTTCTTCGGCGCGCTGATCGCCGGCATGATTGGCGGCCTGGTGGTCTATTACCTGAAAAAAATCCCCGTACATAAAGTTCTGCGCTCGGTGATGCCGATTTTCATCATTCCCATCGTCGGCACCTTTATCACCGCCGGGATCATGATGTGGGGGCTTGGCGAGCCGGTTGGCGCGCTGACCGCTAACCTGACCGGCTGGCTGCAGGGGATGCGCGAGGGCAGCATCGTGGTGCTGGCCATCATTATGGGTCTGATGCTGGCCTTTGATATGGGCGGCCCGGTGAACAAAGTAGCCTACGCCTTCATGCTGATTTGCGTTTCGCAGGGCGTCTACAGCGTGGTGGCTATCGCTGCCGTCGGTATCGCCGTACCGCCGCTGGGCATGGGGCTGGCGACGCTGATTGGCCGCAAATATTTCACCGCCGAAGAGCGGGAAACCGGCAAAGCCGCTCTGGTGATGGGCTGTGTCGGCGTGACCGAAGGGGCGATTCCCTTTGCCGCCGCGGATCCGCTGCGCGTCATTCCGGCCAATATGATTGGCGCCGCCAGCGGCTGCGTCACCGCCGCGCTGATGGGCGCCCAGTGTTACGCCGGCTGGGGCGGGCTTATCGTGCTGCCGGTGGTCCAGGGCAAGCTCGGGTTTGTTGCCGCGCTGCTGGTCGGCGCCTGCGTCAGCGCTGCCTGCGTCATCCTGCTGAAAGCCTTCGCCAAAAAGAAACCCACTGACGTCGCCGCTGACGATGAACTAGACCTTGATTTCGAAATTAACTAACAGACTGGAAGGAACAGATTATGACCCACATTATCGCTGTCACCGCCTGCCCGTCGGGCGTGGCTCACACCTACATGGCCGCTGAATCGCTGGAAAGCGCCGCCAAAGCCAAAGGCTGGCAGGTCAAGGTTGAAACGCAGGGTTCCATTGGCATTGAAAACGAACTGACGGCGGAGGAGATTGCCGCCGCCGATATGGTCATTCTAACCAAAGATATCGGCATCAAATTCGAAGAGCGTTTTGCCGGGAAAACTATCGTGCGCGTCAATATCAGCGATGCGGTCAAGCGCGCCGACGCCATCATGAACAAGATAGACAGCCACCTTTCCCAGAGCGCCTGAAGCCTTAAAAGGGCGCCTTCGCGCCCTTCGCCACAACATGGAGTTTATCATGACGAATCGTACCCAACGCCTGAAAGCCAGCCTGTTCGCCCAGCCGCGCGAAATCTCCCTTGAGCGCGCATTACTCTACACTGCCAGCCATCGGCAGACGGAGGGCGAGCCGGTGATTATCCGCCGGGCGAAAGCCACCGCGTGGATCCTCGATAAGGTGATGATTTCGATTCGTGAGGATGAACTGATCGCCGGCAACCGCACCGTCAAACCGCGGGCAGGGATTATGTCGCCCGAGATGGACCCCTACTGGCTGCTCAACGAGCTCGACGCCTTCCCGACCCGCCCCCAGGACCGCTTCGCAATAAGCGAAGAAGATAAGCAAATCTACCGCGAAACGCTGTACCCCTACTGGGAAAAGCGTTCAATGAAAGATTTCATCAACGGCCAGATGACCGAAGAGGTCAAGGCCGCCGTCAACACCCAGATATTTAGCGTGAACCAGACCGATAAAGGCCAGGGCCATATCATCATCGACTATCCACGGCTGCTGAATCATGGCCTTGGCGCCCTGGTCGCCGAACTCAAAACGCACTGCGCCCGGCAACCGGAGAACCCCTTTTATCAGGCGGTACTGATCCTGCTGGAAGCTTCCCAGCGCCATATTTTGCGCTACGCCGCGCTGGCCGAGGAGATGGCTGGGCACTGTCAGGACCCGCAGCGTCAGCAGGAGCTGTTAACCATCGCCGCTATTTCGCGCCACAACGCGCAACACCGGCCAACGGACTTTCCCCAGGCCTGCCAGCTGTTCTGGTATATGAATATCATTCTGCAGTACGAATCCAATGCCAGCTCGATTTCGCTGGGGCGTTTTGACCAGTATATGCTGCCGTTTTATCAGGCATCGCTGAATCAGGGTCAGGATCCCGCGTATCTCAAGGAGTTGCTGGAGTCGCTGTGGGTGAAATGCAACGATATCGTCCTGCTACGCTCCTCCAGCAGCGCGCGCTATTTCGCGGGTTTTCCCACCGGCTATACCGCCCTGCTCGGCGGGCTGACGGACACCGGGCGCAGCGCGGTCAACGTGCTGTCATTTTTATGCCTCGACGCCTATCAAAACGTTCAGCTGCCGCAGCCGAATCTGGGCGTGCGGGTCAACGAGCTGATTGATCGCCCGTTCCTGCGTAAAACCGCTGAGACCATTCGCCTGGGTACCGGGATCCCGCAGATTTTCAACGATGAGGTGGTCGTGCCGGCCTTCCTTAACCGCGGCGTGTCGCTGGAAGATGCCCGCGATTACGCGGTGGTCGGCTGCGTGGAGCTCTCTATTCCAGGGCGCACCTACGGCCTGCATGATATCGCCATGTTTAATCTGCTGAAGGTGATGGAAATTGTGCTGCAGGAAAATGAACATCAGCCTGACGTCAGCTGGGACGGCCTTATCTGCCAGATCCGCGACAAAATTCGCCATTACATCAAGCTGATGGTCGAGGGCAGCAACATTTGCGATATCGGCCACCGCGACTGGGCGCCGGTCCCGCTGCTCTCCTCGTTCATTGAAGATTGCGTGCAGCACGGCAAAGATATCACCGCTGGCGGCGCGCGCTATAACTTCTCCGGCGTTCAGGGTATCGGAATCGCTAACCTGAGCGATTCGCTGTACGCCCTGAAGGGTATGGTCTTCGACCAGCAGCGTCTCAGCTTTGACCAACTGATGGCCGTGCTGAAAGCCAATTTCCAGACGCCGGAAGGGGAAAAAATCCGCGCCCGGCTGATTAACCATTTTGACAAATACGGCAACGATATCGACGATGTCGACAATATTAGCGCCGATCTGCTGCGTTTTTACTGCAAAGAAGTCGAGCAGTATCTGAACCCGCGCGGCGGCCATTTTACCCCCGGCTCCTACACCGTCTCCGCGCACGTGCCGCTGGGTTCGGTGGTGGGCGCCACCCCGGACGGGCGACTGGCCGGCGAACAGCTGGCGGACGGCGGCCTGTCGCCGATGGTCGGTCAGGATTCCCAGGGGCCGACGGCAGTGCTGAAATCGGTCAGCAAGCTGGATAACTATCTGCTGTCGAACGGTACGCTGCTGAACGTCAAATTCACTCCGGCAACGCTGGCCGGCGACGGCGGCCTGAACAAACTGGCCGATTTTTTACAGGCCTTCTGCAAGCTCAAGCTGCAGCATATTCAGTTCAACGTGGTCAATGCCGACACCCTGCGTGAAGCGCAGCAGCGGCCGCAGGACTTTGCCGGTCTGGTGGTACGGGTCGCGGGCTACAGCGCCTTCTTTGTTGAGCTGTCGAAGGAGATTCAGGATGACATTATCCGCCGCACCGCGCATCAGCTGTGAGGTCATCGACACGCGCGCCGATCGGGCGCGTATTTTTAACCTCCAGCGCTACTCGCTCAACGATGGCCAGGGGATCCGCACGGTGGTCTTTTTTAAAGGCTGCCCTCATACCTGCCCGTGGTGCGCCAATCCCGAATCAATTTCACCCAGGATTCAGACCCTGCGCCGGGAGAGTAAATGCCTGCGCTGCACCCGCTGCCAGCAGGACGTCGCCGAATGTCCGTCCGGAGCGTGGGAACAGATTGGCCGCGATGTGACGCTGGATAACCTGTTGCAGGAGGTGCTAAAGGATGAGGTCTTCTTTCGCGCCTCCGGCGGCGGCGTCACCCTCTCCGGGGGCGAAGTGCTCATGCAGGCCGGGTTTGCCGCCCGCTTTCTCCAGCGCCTGCGCCAGTGGGGGATCCGCACCGCCATCGAAACCGCGGGCGACGGCGCTTTTGACCGCTTCCTGCCGGTGGCCGAAGCCTGCAATGAAGTGCTGTTTGATTTTAAAATCATGGAACCTGAGCGGGCGCGGTCGCTGCTGCGAATGAATCAGCCACGGGTGCTGGACAATTTTCGCCAGCTGGCGGCGAGAAAAATCAACCTGATCCCGCGGGTGCCGCTGATCCCGGGCTACACACTGAATACCGATAATTTTCGCCAAATTCTGGCGTTCCTCGCCCCTTTCGCGCTAAAAGAAATGCACCTGTTGCCGTTTCATCAATATGGCGAGCCCAAATACCGTCTGCTGGGCAAACCCTGGACGCTGGCCAGCGTGAAAGCGCCTGACGAAGCGGAAATTCAACCATATCGGGTGATGGCCGAAGCGGCCGGTTTCCACGTCACTATCGGCGGTTAACGCCAGGAGGATGTTATGGACTTCAATATTGTCGCCGTCACCGCCTGCGTCAGCGGGGTGGCGCATACCTACATGGCCGCCGAACGACTGGAAAAGGTCGGTCATCATGAAAAATGGCACCTGAAGGTGGAAACCCAGGGGGCGCTCGGCGTAGAAAATCGGATCACCGCGGAAGATATCGCCCGCGCCGAAGTGGTGCTGCTGGTGACGGATATCGAAATCGACGACCCCCAGCGCTTTCGCGGCCTGCGGACGATTAAAACCAGCATCAAGAGCTTCCTGCTGCAGCCGCAGCAGATCGTCGAGGCCGTGAAAAGCATCATGAAAAAGCCGGTCGTCTATGTAGAACTTCCCTGACCGGCGACAGGCCTTATTCTACATCCAGCAGCCACTTTTGCGACGGCGTCAGGCGGCTTGCCGTCTCCGGCGTGAGCCAGCGCCGCTGGTCCTGCTGCGGCGTATCCGCACGATCGATATATAACCCATGCAGTACGCGTCGTCTGCTGCCTTCACGATTACGGGTGCCGCCGTGCCAGGCGTGGGCGTTGTAGATCATCACGCTGCCAGCCGGCGCGGCAAACACAATCTCATCGGGATGGGCCTGTTCCGGGTCGGCCAGCACCTCCTCCGGTAACTCGGGGCGGAGGTGGGTACCAGGAATGATCCGCGGCGCGCCGTTGGCGGCGCTCAAATCGTCTATCGCCCAGATGGTATTCACCAGGTGGACTTTGGGAAAATCCGGGCGCGGCTTTTTCCAGTCGGCGTGCAGCGGCTGGTGGCCGCCGTTATACAGCGCCTCGCGGGCGTTCAGGCTGGAGACTTTAAAATCCCCGTTGAAGATATAGCGACAAGCGGAGAGGATCAGCGGGTGTGACCAGACTTTCTCCCAGATAACCCCCTTATTAATCAGGTTAGCGATCCGCGTCGCCGTCGCCTCCTGATGGTGCTCCATCGCCAGATTATCGCCTTCGCGTTCAACCAGGGTGTCAATGAGCAGGCGCATTTCGCTCAGCCACTGGGCGTCAACGACGTTATGCACGACGGTGTAGCCGAGGGTGTCGAGCTCGTGTTTCATTTGCGCGCTGAGCGTCTGGCTGGCGCCTAACGCATCGAGAAAGTTAGCCGATGATGAGTTCATTTTACGTTCCTTTTTAACGTTCCGATAACACAAACAAACTCTACTGGTCCCTCCGCGGCATGACACGAGGCGAGCGCTACAAAAAACTGGACATACGTACGCGAGCCCACAAAGTGTGATGGACATCAATAATCTCTTTTCCGGCGATGCATGCGCTACAGCTGGCCGGCAATCCGCTGCGCAAAATGGCTAAACTAACGCTGCCGGGAAGGAAAAAATAGATTACCATCAACAGGATAATGCGCATGCTGAGGGCAAAGAATGATTGAAGATCTGCCGGATATACTGCATCGGTTAATCGGTCAAAAAGATCACCTACAGGTGAGATTTCCTGAGCCGGATATCTCCGTGCCTGCCCTCGCCTTCAACGTGCCGTTTCCGCGTCTGGAAATTGTGCTGGAGGGCCAACTGAATGAACAGGGACTGCCGCTGGCCGCCTCGACGTTAACCACGCTGCAGGTACTGTACGTGCAGGCGGGGAAGTGGACGCTGCCGCAGTGGACCGGTCCGGCCACTACCCTGAGCATTCTGTTTGGTCGGCAGAAACTGGGATTCAGTATTCAGCGCTGGGACGGAAAAAGCCTGCACACGGAAAAACAGAGCGTTTCCCGGCTTGGGCCGCGCGTGGGTTCCTACCTGTTGCTGAGCCTGAATGAAGTCAGCCTGCAGCCCGATCCGCTGACCGCGCGACTGGTGATCGCCGCGCTGCTGAGTCATTGTCGTGAACAGCTGGTCGGGCTGGAGATGCGCGTCAGCCGCAGCCGGGATCTGTTTCTCGCCGTCCAGGACTACCTCGAGGAAAATCTCAGTCTACCGCTGACGCGGGAATCGGTAGCCAAACGTTTTCACATCACGCCCAACTATCTATCGCATATTTTTCAGAAATCAGGCTCGGTGGGATTTAATGAGTATCTGACCCGGGTTCGCCTGGAAAAGGCGAAGCAGCTATTGCGCGGCTATGACCTGAAGGTGAAAGAGATTGCGCACAATTGCGGCTTTGTCGACAGCAACTATTTTTGCCGGGTTTTTAAACGCTACACAGAACGCTCGCCATCGGAGTATCGGCGACACTGCCGTAGCGCGCAGCAGGCCTAACCTGCCGCACCGGCAGATGGCGCCCACTCCACGCGGCCGCGGCCGTTATGCTTGGCCTTGTACAGCGCCTCGTCGACTTTACGGATAAACGTCTCCTGCGCTTCGCCTGGCCGCCAGGTTCCGACGCCAATGCTGATCGACAGCGGCGTCTGATGATTGATCAGGATGGTGCGAGCGTTAGCAAGGATCGACTGCGCCAGAGCGTGCAGCTCGGGCTCCGACAGGCCATCGACGATAATGGCGAACTCTTCCCCACCGATCCGCGCCGGCTGGACCTGCTCGCTGGTTAGTTTCGCCAGCTGTTTCCCCAGCGAAAATAACACTTCATCCCCCACCAGGTGGCCCCAGCTATCGTTGATTTTCTTAAAAAAATCGATATCCAGAATCATGAGTCCCAGCGCATGCCCGGACTTCTCGCGAATGGTATCAATGAAAAAACGCCGGTTGGGTAACTGGGTCAGTTCATCCTTCAGGGATTGCGAGCGCGCATCGACGTACAGCAAATTGATTCGCTCAATAATTTTGTAGACCCCCACCACGGTCAGCAGCATCCCGGAGAGGCGCAGCAGATCTTCGCAGTAGTAGCCCATCCAGCGCGGCTGAACCACGATCTCATCCATCACATCAAAGGTGCCGCCGGCAATCCACAACAGCAGCCCATAGCGTACCCAGTTGACGGCAATGTGGCTCATCCGCACCTTCGCCGAGCTCCACAGCATAAACACCAGAAACAACAACGCCAGCAGATCGATATAGAGGCCGGGGTTAGTCAGGATCTCGTGTCGTGTACCGACCGGAGGCGACACCAGGGCGCAGCCGACAGCAACAGCGACGATAACCAGCAGCGCAGGCAGGAGCGTCACCCGGGCCACAGCGGCCGGGCCGGGGCGATTCGCAGGAGTATGGAGTTCAGGCATAGCGGTGTCTCATGGTAACAACAGGGCCGATCGCGAGACAGGATAACAGTTAAGCGTAGCGGGACGAATGAAAAAGCGACGGTTCGGTAAAATGGCGGGAACTGGACTGACCCCGCGGAATTGTTCCAACGTACTACCACTCCATGGCGACGAGGTCAGTGGCGCGGATACTAGCGGCTTCATCCGCCATCTAATTAGCTTTCCGTGCGGCGCCGTCGATAGCCGGCGCCGCCTGCTCAGGGATTAGCCGCTAAACACTCGCGCCTTGCCGCTGACCGTCAGTCTCACCATCGCGCCGGGCTGCCACGCCGGCTGGCTCACGGTTCGCAGGACAATCGGCCGCTCGTGCCCAGCCATCGACAGCGTCAACGTGGAAAGCTGGCCTGAGAAATCGACATCGCGGATAATGGCGGTACTTTCCTGCGGCCCGCTCACACTGACGCTCAGCTGTTCCGGACGCAGCATCACCCTACCTTCGCCAGCAGGATGCAGTGCGTCCGTCGCCAGGTCCCCCAGCGCGCAGCTTGCCCGGCCGGGGCTAAGGCGTGCGGGGAGGATCAGGGCATCGCCAAGAAATAACGCCGTCTCTTCATCCACCGGCTGCGAGTAAACCGTCAGCGGGGTTCCAACCTGGGCGAAGCGCCCCTGACGCATTACCGCCACCTGCGTAGCGAACGACAGCGCCTCGTTCTGGTCATGAGTCACCAGAATCGAGGCGATCCCCGTCTCGGCCAGCAGGTCCGCCGTCGCTTTGCGTGTGCTGGCGCGCAGCCCGGTATCCAGTGCAGAAAACGGCTCATCCAGCAGCATCAGCGCCGGCTGCTGAGCCAGCGCGCGGGCCAGGGCAACACGCTGCTGCTGGCCACCGGAAATTTCGTGTGGCCAGTGACTCGCCAGACCAGGGTCGAGGGCGACCATCTCCATTAGCGCCCCCACGCGGCGACGCTTCTCCTCACGGCTGGCGTCGAGCCCCCAGGCGATATTGTCCGCAACATTAAGATGAGGAAACAGCGCCCCTTCCTGCGGAACATAGCCGATCCGTCGCTGGTGGGCGGGGACAAACACACCGTCGGCAAACAGAGACTTACCGTGCATGACGATCCGCCCGCGATCGGGCGTTTCAAAACCGGCGAGAATGCGCAGCAACGTGGTCTTCCCCGAGCCGGACGGACCAACAATGGCCGTCCGGCTCCCCGGCGCTACGGTCAGATTGAGATTATCGAGGACCAGCGCATCAGCGAAGGATTTCGAAATAGAAGACAATTCCAGCATGTTACAACCCTGCCATTTTTTTCGACTGCATATAAAGAACCGCGGTCAGCGGCAGCGAAATGACGATCATCAACAGCGCGTACGGTGCCGCCGCTACGTAGTCGATCTCACTGGTTAACGCCCAGAAACCGGTCGACAAGGTGCGGGTGCCTAACGGCGAAAGCAGTAGCGTGGCGGTGAGCTCATTGCTGACGCCAAGGAACACCAGCGCGGCACCTGCGGCCGCGCCCGGCGCGGCAAGCCGCATAGTGATACTCCACAGGGCGCGGGCCGGACTGCGTCCGAGACTACGGGCAACGTTTTCCAGCTCCACCGGCGCCTGCGCGATACCGGCGCGCAGGTTAATCAGCGCACGCGGCATAAACATCAACAGATAGGCCAGAAACAGCGTCACTTCGGTCTGGTACACCGGACGGGCGTAGTGGATGGTGACCGTCACCAGCGCCAGCGCGGTGACGATGCCGGGCAGCGAGCTGGTGATGTAATTACACCCCTCCAGCAGGCGGAACAGCGGGCGCGGATAGCGCACGCCGAGCCACGCAATGGGGATCGCGCAAACCGTTGTCAGCAGCGCCCCGCCCGCCCCCAGGAGCAGGGTCTGGCGCAGAGAATGCCAGAGATCGGCATGCAGCCAGTTGTCGATGCCGCCCAGCCATAGCCAGCGGCACAGGACCAGTAAGGGAACCCCCATCGCCAGCATCACCAGCAGCAGAAGCAGTAGCTGCGCGCCAAAAGCGGCCCCTTTACCCAGCACAAGCCGCTTCTGCTCGCGGGCCGCCCCGGCGCCGATACGCGCGTAACGCGCTTTACCGCGTGAGGCGCTCTCAAGCAGCAGGATCGCCAGGCAGCACAAGGCCAGCACGCCTGCCAGCATATTGGCGGCCGGACCGCTGAAGGTCGACTGGAACTGATCGTAAATGGCGGTCGTGAAGGTATCGAAGCGGATCATCACATACAGGCCATATTCCGCCAGCAGATGCAGGGCCACCAGCAGCGCACCGCCGCAGATTGCCAGACGCAGCTGCGGGAGCACCACCCGGAAGAACACTTTCCACGGCGGCGTGCCCAGCGACGCGGCGACATCTTCAAGGGTGGGATCGAGGCGGCGCAGCACGGCCGCCACCGGCATATAAATAAACGGATAGTAGGCGAGCACCGAGAGAAACACCCCGGCGGAGAGGCCATGCAGCGAAGGCACGGCACTGACCCAGGCGTAGCTCTGGACAAAGGCCGGGATCGCCAGCGGGGCTACCGCCAGCGCCGACCACAGCTGCCGACCGGCAAGGGCAGTACGTTCCGTCAGCCAGGCCAGCGTCACGCCGAGCACAATGCTGATGGGGACCGCCAGCACCGTCAGCCACAGGGTATTGCTGAGCAGCTCCCCTACCCGCGGACGAAAGACCAGCGCTTTAATGGTCGGCCAGCCGGTGTCGAACCCAACCGCCACCACAAACCCTAACGGCAACAGCGCCAGCAATGAAAACAGCAGCGCTAACGCCACCATCGGAAATGCAGGACGCCTGCGCTCGGGCAGGCGTCCTGTTTTCTTTCCGAGCGACAAACTCAGAACAGACATAGCAACATCACTTCCTCAGGATCAGAGCAGGCCAGCCTGCGTCATCAGCTCAATGACCTTTTTACTGTTCAGCGAGGAAGGTTCTACCTTCGGTGCATCCAGATCTTTCAGCGGGGTCAGTTTCGGGTTAGAGGCCGCATCTACCCCCACGGCATACTCGAAGGCGTTATTGGTGCGCAGTGCATCCTGCCCCTGCTTGCCGGTGATCCATTTAATAAAGGCCTGCGCCTGCGCCTTATGTTTGCTGGAAGCCAGCACACCGCCTCCGGAAATGCTGACGAAGGCGCCCGGATCCTGGTGTTTGAAGTAATACAGTTGGGTGTTTTTGCTGTTCTCGCCGGTTTTGGACTGATCGACGAAGCGATAGTAGTGGTAGATCACCCCGCCGTCGATCTGTCCGGCGTTGACCGCTTTCATCACCGTGCTGTTGCCTTTATAGGCGACAAAGTTGGTTTTCATCGCCTTCAGCCAGTCGAGAGTCGCCTGCTCACCCTTCAGCGCCAGCATCGCGCTGACGATAGCCTGGAAATCAGCCCCCGATGGCGAAGCCGCCCAGCGCCCTTTCCACTCCGGTTTTGCCAGATCCATCAGGGAATGCGGCAGCTGCGCCTCGCTGATTTTCGCCGGGTTGTAGACAAAAACGGTGCTGCGCGCGGCAATGCCGATCCAGCGCCCATGCTGCGGACGGTACTGCGCCGGAACCTGCTGCAGGGTGGCGGCATCCAGCGGGGCGAAAAGTTTGGCATTATCGACCAGCACCATCGACGGCGAGTTCTCGGTCAGAAACACATCGGCCGGCGACGCGGAGCCTTCCTGAACCAGCTGATTACCCAGCTCACTGTCATCGCCATTGCGCAGCGTGACCTTAATACCGGTCTCTTTGGTGAATCCATCCACCCACGACTTCACCAGATTTTCGTGCTGGGCGTTGTAAACCACAATCCCGTTCTGAGCGTCAGCCGCCATCCCCTGCGGCGCCAGAAACAGAGAAGCGGCAACCAGCGCTGCCGTACGGAGGGGCGATAAGCGAAATTTCATGAACGCATCCTTAATGAAATAGGGCAAAAAACGGTAAATAGCCTGAGCGGAGAGGATTAAATCACAGCAAAAAAAGAATGATAATGAAAACAATTATCATAAACTTAAAAAAGCAAAAAATAGCGCCGGTCGGTTATTAGGGATTAGAAAATGCTTAAAACCATCCATCCCCGAAATTTAGATTAAGAAAACATTAAGCTGCGATTTTTTTATTACCTTCGTGACAGAACAGCCGCCTCTGTACGTTATCCGCGGTCTTTGCCGGCGGGTATTGTGATACTGATCATGTTTTTACATGCTCCGTCATCGCGGAGGTTTTCCCCCTTCTACGATCATTGGATAACGCCTTTTCAGCGGGATGGATGGTTCATTTTATGCTCGCCTCACATAGCACGCGTAATAAATGAAAAAGACAAAAGTGCGAAACGCATGGATTTCCTTTTCCCTGGCGCTGGTGGTATTTCTGGCTGGCGTGTTCGTCATTAACTGGCAACTGTGGCATTCAGACCAGGCCACCCATGCCGCCGCCGCCCGTCAGGCGGCGAAGAAAATCGCCGTTATTCTGGATGAAGCCCGAGCCGCCACGGTGACGGCAATGAACGTTAGCCGCCGCGGTTGCTCCGTGCAGGGTCAGTTCCAGCTCGGGACTGAGGCCGCCCTGCAGCCGCATCTGCGCACGATCGTGCTGGTAAAAGATGGCCAGGTGTGGTGCTCGTCGCTACCCGGCAATCGGGTACTGACGCTCCATCCGGAATCCTTGCCTGATGAGCTGCTGCAACTGCTGCCCGCCAGGATGATGGTTAACAAGCGGCCGGTGCTGATCTATCACACGCGTTCAGCGCAGGTGAGAGTCATTGTCAGTATCAGCGACATCCATTTGCGCGATGCCTTGTATAGCGATGAGGATAACGCCGGGCTGGCGCTCTCGGTCAACCATCAGATGATCGCCAGATATGGCGATGTGGAGCCGCTGAAAGCCAGCCCACATCAGGATATATTTAGCTCACCGGACTACCCGTTTCGCATTATCTATCCCGAGTCGCCTTTTTTTAGCCCCGGCCGCTTATTTCAAAATGGTTTCGGTCTGCTGATTTTCATTTTCTCTGTCTCGCTATTGTTTTATTTCCTGCTGCGCAAATACCTCAATGTCTATACCTCTGAAGAAGAGAACCTGCGCTACGCCATCGCCCAGGGCGATATCGTTCCCTACTATCAACCGCTGGTGAACGGGAAAACCGGGGAGATCTACGGCGTGGAAATTCTCGCCCGCTGGCAATACACCACCGCGCAGTGGCGTTCGCCCGCTGAATTTATTCCACTAGCCGAACGTACCGGCTTAATTATCCCGCTGACCCGCAGCCTGATGGCGCAGGTCGCCGCCCAGATGAGACCCATCTTCAGTAAGCTGCCGGACGGGTTTCATATCGGCGTCAACATCAGCGCATCACATATCAACGCCCCGTCGTTTATCGATGACTGCCTGCACTATCAGCGTGGCTTTGAGGGTAAAGCGGTGAAGCTGATGCTGGAGATCACGGAGCAGGAGCCGCTGTTGCTCAACGACGCGGTCGTGGACAAGCTCAATACGTTACACTCCCGCGGGTTTTCCATCGCGCTGGACGACTTTGGCACCGGCTATTCCGGGCTTTCCTATCTCCACGAGCTGATTTTCGACTATATCAAAATCGATCAGAGTTTTGTCGGCCGGGTAACCGGGGAGGCGCCGTCAAGCAAGCTGCTGGACTGCGTGATAGAGATGGCCCGGACGCTGTCACTGCGCATCATTGCCGAGGGTGTCGAAACCCAGGTCCAGCTGGAGTATCTCAATCGCCAGAATATTCATCTGCTGCAGGGCTACTATTTCTGGAAGCCGATGCCCTACGTCGCGCTGGTGATGCTCCTGCTGAGCAAACCGAAGGCGCGGATTGTCGAAGAATGAGCGGGCGCTCCATAACCCGCGGGCCTGCACCAACGTCATCACTGAGTGAACGTGTTCAGCGCATCCTGTCGAGTCTCCTTAATGGAAAAGATGCGATCCATACGGGTGAGCTTAAACAGGTTTTTAATCGTGTCATTGAGTGAACACAGCGCCAACTCGCCCTGACCGTTGACGCTTTTCAGAATGGAAACCAGCGCGCCAAGGCAGCTACTGTCGATGAAATCGACGTGGCTCAGATCCAGCAGCACGTTTTTGGTATCCGGGTCGATAGCCTCCAGAACCTGCTGCTTAAACGACTGCACGACGGAAGCATCCAGTCGGCGCACAAGAGGTACAATAATTTTTACGCCCTGCTCGGTATGTAATTCAACGTTCATGCTCATCCTCAATAGTGACTGATATCCGTCGACGAGTCCCTTTTTCGGCCGGCGTGTTCTCTCTTTAGCAGGTGATACCCCAAATATCCCGGGCGTAGCCACGTATGGTTCTGTCGCTGGAAAATTCTCCCATCCGACAAATATTGAGTAAGGCCCGACGGTGCCATTGTTCCGGCAGTTCAAAATCGGCCATCGCCTGCCGCTGGGCCTGACAATAACTGTCGAAATCCAGTAAATGACAGTAATGATCGCCCTCAGTCAACATGTGGTGAAGTGGTGCAAACAGCTCACGATCGCTGGTGAATAACCCAGACACGAGGGTATCGACAACACGCGCCATAGCCGGGTTCTGATGATAGAAATTATGGTGATGCCCAAGGCGCCGGCTCTCTTCAATCTCTTCCGCCACGGCGCCAAACAGATAAAAATTATCGCTCCCCACGGCCTCGCGGATTTCGATATTCGCCCCATCATAGGTGCCGATGGTTAACGCGCCGTTCATGGCAAACTTCATATTGCTGGTGCCGGACGCCTCGGTCCCGGCGGTGGAAATTTGCTCGGAGAGGTCTGTGGCCGGAATGATTTTTTCCGCCAGCGAGACTTTGTAATCTTCGAGAAAAACCACTTTAAGCTGTCCGGCGACCTGCGGGTCGCGGTTAATTTTCCGGGCGACGGTATTAATCAACTGAATAATCAGCTTCGCCATCCGATAGCCCGGCGCCGCTTTACCCGCAAACAAATGCGCCTTAGGCGCGATAGTTTTCCCTGTCTCTTTGATATCCAGGTAAAGCGCGATCACATGAAGAATATTGAGCAACTGACGCTTATATTCATGAATACGTTTGACCTGACAATCAAACATCGCCAGCGGATCGAGGACGATGCCATAGCGTTGAGCGACCAGCTGGCTGAGCGCGGTTTTGTTGGCAAATTTAATGGCCCGGATATTATCAATAACAGCAGTATCATCGGCCAGGCTTTCCAGACTGGACAGCAAGGGTAAATCAGTTGGCCACCCTTCCCCCAGCTGTTGGTGCAAAAAAGCGGCCAGGCCGGGGTTAGCCTGCTGCACCCAGCGTCGCGGCGTGACGCCGTTGGTCTGATTAATGAATTTCTCCGGGGTCATAAAATAGAAGTCGGGCACCAGTTGTTTCTTGACCAGTTCCGAATGCAGCCATGCTACCCCGTTCACGCGATGGCTACCGACAATCGCCAGATTGGCCATGCGGATTTGCTTATCGTGATGTTCGTCGATTAAAGACAGCGAAGATAACAGATGATTTTTATCCGGCCAGCGCCGGGCCACCTCTTCAAGGAAACGATGGTTGATCTCAAATATAATTTGCAAATGACGCGGCAGCAGTTTTTCAAACAGCGTCACCGGCCAGGTCTCCAGCGCTTCCGGCATCAACGTATGATTCGTGTAGGCACAGGTGTTTTGCGTTATCTCCCACGCCTGCTCCCAGGGCAGCCGGTGTTCATCGACGAGGATACGCATCAGCTCCACCACCGCTAATGCCGGATGGGTGTCATTCAGCTGAATCGCCACATGCTGCGGCAGGAAAGTAATATCGTCATTAACCTCGGCATAGTCGCGAAATATATCCCGCAGCGTACAGGCCACCAGAAAATACTCTTGCGTCAGCCGCAGCTCTTTTCCGGTCAGCACCTCATCGGATGGATAGAGTATTTTTGAAATATTCTCCGACGCGATTTTATCACTCACCGCCTTGATATAATCACCGCGATTGAAAATATGGATATTAAAGGAGTCAGAGGCCACCGCGCTATAAAGCCGCAGCTTGTTGGTCGTCGTATCCCGGTAACCGGAAACGAAATAGTCATGGGGTATACCGATAATCGTTTTCCAGCCCAGCCACATTGGATTGTAATTGCCATCAACATCTTCGCTGTGTTCAATATAGCCTCCCAGCGGGATCAGGATTTGCTGAGCATGATGTTCGACCAACCACGGGGAGTGCATGGAATGCCAGTCATCCGGATGCTCGATCTGCTGGTCATTTTGAAAGGATTGGCGAAAAAGACCATATTCGTATTTGATGCCATGCCCGGATGCGGCAATATCAAGGGTGGCCATCGAATCGATAAAACAGGCGGCTAAGCGCCCTAATCCTCCGTTACCCAGCGCGGCGTCGGGCTCTTCGTCAAGAAGGTGGTCAAGATCAAACCCCAGGTCATTCACCACCTGGTGCATCTCCGCCAGTAAATTCATATTCAAAAGGTTATTACGCAGCGACTGTCCCAGTAAAAATTCCATCGACAGATAGTAAACACGCTTTTTACGTTCTTCACGTTGCCGCGTCTGGCTCAACAAAAAATGATCCTGTTGAAAATGACGAATGGCCAGCGCCACCGCGTTAAAAATATCGCCATGCGTAGCTTTATTTAAGCTAACACACAATGTGTACTTTAATTGCTGTTCAACCAACGCCCGTAATTCTTTGATATTTTGCGGGTTAATGTCAGGCATGCTGACCTCTCTGGTCTCTGTATCTGCGTAAAAACCATGGCAGGTAAATCATCATTTTTCCAAGTATAGACGAAGATATTTTGCCGAATGGTTTTTATTCCTCAGCACCATTGCCGTTTATAACGAGAGGCTGAATAATTAAAATAACAACCATTTGCAATGGATTGATCGTCACCTTTTCGCCAGCGATAACGCTACAGACATGGCGGGTTTGCGGAGTCGGGAGGTAAAGTGCAGTCAGGACGGCTACAGGTAAAAGCAAAAAGGGGTTACCTTTCGGTAACCCCTTCTTTTATATGGCGGAAGCGCAGAGATTCGAACTCTGGAACCCTTTCGGGTCGCCGGTTTTCAAGACCGGTGCCTTCAACCGCTCGGCCACACTTCCGGTGTGAGGCGCACTATAAACACCTCGGCGGATGCTGTAAAGCACCATTTCGTTCAACTGCCTTAAAAACAAACAATTTTGTGTTATTCGTCTGAATTTCAGGCAGTTCGCACAGAAAATCAGCGCCCCTGACCGCTATCCAGAGGACTATTTTTTAATGTACATGTCTTTGGTGTAGTAATACCCCAGCTTATCCGGCGTGAAACCGCCCACCCTGGGTTTCACTAAATGGGTACGCACATAGTGATAGACCGGAATGGCGGGAACATCCTGCGCCAGCAGATCTTCCGCCTGCTGATAGTATTTGCCCCGGGTCGCTACGTCGGAGGCTTTCGCCGCATTGCGCAGGGCCTCATCGTAAGCCGGGTTGCTGTACTGACTGGTGTTCTCGCTATCCCCGGTACGGAAAGTATTGAGGAAAGTGGCGGCATCGTCATAGTCGGCGATCCAGGCATAGCGGACGGCGTCAAAGTTATGCGTATGCATGGTATCCAGCATCGTCTTCCACTCCTGGTTCTGCAGCTTCACCTCGACGCCGAGGTTTTTCTTCCACATAGAGCTGGCGGCGATGGCGATACGCTGGTGCGACTCATAGGTGTTATACAGCAGGGTAAAGACCAATGGGTGACTGTCATCATACCCCGCCTGCACCAGCAGTTTTTTCGCCTCAGCAATCCGCTTCTCGCGCGGCCAGCTGGCGTAGTCCGGGTTGCGCAGCGTCACGCCACCGATATCCGGCTGGCTGATCACCCAGGCCGGTCGCTGCCCCTGGCCAAGCACTTTTCCGGCAATGATATCTTTATCAAGCGCCATATTCAGCGCGCGCCGCACGCGAGCGTCGTTAAACGGCGGCCGGGTAGTATTGAATTCGTAGTAATAGGTCGCCAGCTGCGGCGAAACGTCCAGCTGATCGCCCATGGTTTTCTGCAACTGCGCAAACTGATTGATCGGCACCGTATAAACAATATCGATCTCCCCCGCTTTGTAGCGGTTGACATCGGCAGCCTCCGAAGAGATGGGCAGGTAAGTCACTTTATTAATAACGGTGTGCGCATTATCCCAGTACTTCGCATTACGTTCAGCCACCAGCCGCTCATTCACCACCCATTGGGTCAGCTTATACGGGCCGCTGGTGACGATATGCTCTGGTCGGGTCCATTTATCGGCAAAACGCTCCACCAGCACTTTGTCGATCGGTACCAGCGAAGGGTGCGCCAGCATCGCCAGGAAAGCGGCATTCGGCTGGTTCAGAGTGACCTGCAGCGTGGAGTCATTCAGCGCTTTCACCCCCAGCGTCTCGGGTCCCTGTTGCCCCAGGGCAATTTCGCGGGCGTTGGCGATATGCATATTGCCGGGATAGCTCGCATAGGGGGAAGCGGTGGCCGGCGAGACCAGCCGTTGCCAGCTCCAGACGATATCCTGCGCCGTGATGGCCGTGCCGTCGGACCAGGTCAGACCGGGGCGTAAATGGAAGGTCCATAACAGGTTGTCCTTGTTTTCCCAGCGCTCCGCCAGCCGGGGCTGGATCGCCCCCGCAGGCGTCACGCTGACCAGTCCTTCAAAGAGATCGCTAATGATGTTGAATTCAATGTCGCTCTCGACTTTATGCGGATCGAGTGAGGCAGGTTCACTGCCGTTATTTCTGACCAGCTCCTGCTTTTCCGCCAGCTGGGTGCCCGGCGGCACCTGCGCCGCCAGCGCCCCGCCGGTTATGACCATCAGACTCATTGCCAGGAGCGTCCGCGTGATGTGATTGTTTTGGTGTAATGTCATTTCCCTTTGCCTTTAACGTACGGAGTTATTCCCCCTTCCACACTTAGTCGCAGAATTTCAATAAAGCAATATATTTCAGCAACCTATAAGATTTCGATCGGCTCACCGAAGCGAAACGCGAAAACATATCGCTTTTCCCAATCCATGTAGAATTTTATGCTGGGCAAAAGCGGCAAAAGCTAAGTAAAGATGGGTAAAAGCATTAGGGCTTCACGCTTGTTTTTCTTATTCTTTATCCCTAATTACATCTGTCATAAGAGAGTGACTCATGGATCGCATAATTACATCATCGCGTGACCGTTCCTCGCTGCTCAGCACGCACAAGGTTCTGCGTAACACCTACTTCCTGCTCAGCCTGACGCTGGCGTTTTCCGCTATCACCGCCACCGCCAGCACGGTGCTGATGCTCCCTTCCCCGGGGCTGATTTTAACCCTCGTGGGGATGTACGGTCTGATGTTCCTGACCTACAAAACGGCGAATAAACCCACCGGGATTATTTCCGCCTTCGCTTTCACTGGGTTCCTCGGCTATATCCTTGGGCCGATGCTGAACGCGTACCTTTCTGCCGGCATGGGCGATTTGATCGGCCTGGCGCTGGGCGGCACCGCACTGGTCTTCTTCTGCTGCTCGGCCTACGTGCTGACGACGCGCAAAGATATGTCCTTCCTCGGCGGAATGCTGATGGCGGGCGTGGTGGTCGTCCTGATTGGTATGGTCGCTAACCTGTTCCTGCAGCTGCCGGCGCTTCATCTGGCGATTAGCGCGGTGTTCATCCTGATCTCTTCGGGTGCCATCCTGTTCGAGACCAGCAACATCATCCGCGGCGGTGAAACCAACTACATCCGCGCCACGGTCAGCCTGTATGTCTCGCTGTACAACATCTTTGTCAGCCTGCTGAGCATCCTGGGCTTCGCCAGCCGGGACTAACCGCTCCCCTGCTTCACCGAGGCCTCGCTTATGCGGGGCCTTTTTTTTTGCTACACTGCGGCCAGTTTCAGGCGGTATGTGAAAAATCATGTTTATTTTTGAAGGCAACGAAATTGAAACGGATAGCGAAGGCTATCTGAAAGATACCACCCAGTGGAGCGAGGCGATGGCGGAAGTCATTGCCGCGCAGGAAGGGATAACGCTCGCCGTTGAACACTGGGAAGTGGTGCGCTTTGTGCGCGAGTTTTACCTTGAGTTCAACACCTCTCCGGCGATCCGCATGCTGGTGAAGGCGATGGCCAACAAGTTTGGCGAAGAGAAAGGCAACAGCCGCTATCTCTATCGCCTGTTCCCGAAAGGCCCCGCCAAACAGGCGACCAAAATCGCCGGGCTGCCGAAGCCGGTGAAGTGCATCTAATAGAGAATCGCGAATTTTTCCCAGCTGCGGGTGGGTTGATGGGGTTCGGTTAACACCCGGTCAACCCGCGCGCTGCGCGGCCCCCCGGCTTTCAGCCAGGCGATGAGTTTCTCCACCTGCTCCGCTTCGCCGCAGGCAAGCACTTCCACCCCGCCGTCGTCCAGATTACGGGCATAGCCGGTCAACCCCAGTTGCAGCGCTTCCCGCTGTGTTGAATAGCGAAATCCCACGCCCTGAACCGAACCGTAAACCCATGCCATCGTGCAGATACTGGCCATTATCATCTCCTTTTCGCTCACACTTTACGCTGAGGATAGCAAATTCGCTCAGCGTACGTGCTTCGGCAGTAAACCATAATGCTGACGGAAGCGCGCGGTAAAGCGCGATCCCGACTGATATCCGCTGTTCTGCGCGATTTCGCCTATTGGCCGCGAGGTGGTCTGCAGCTGCCCCAGGGCGTGAGCCATCCGCACCTCCTCGACGATCTGGCGAAAACTCTGCGATTCCTGCTGCAGCCGACGGCGCAGCGTGGACTCGCCGAGAAAGAGCATTTTCGCCACCCGCGACACGCTCCATGCCTGCGCCGGCGACAGCATGACCAGTTGTCGAACCTGCGCCGACAGATCCTGCTGCCGCTCGACGAGCAGCGGGCCCGCATAGCCCGCCTCGTGCAGGGCCAGCAGCAGGCCCATAGTCTGGTGGAGCTGTAGAGAGGTGGATAATCCCTCCCGCACCGCCTGCAGAACGCTTTGCCACATAAACGCCAGCTCTGTCGTCACCGGGGCGCAGAGCGAGGTCAGACGCCCTGGGGGTGGTTCGCTGAGATAACGGGTCTTAAACGTCGTCAGCAGCTCGGGGGTCAGCGACAGCAGATCGGAGCAAAACAGGCCGTTCTCCGGCTGGTTAATCACCTCCAGCTCAACGTCAGCCGGCAACACAATCAGCTGTTGCGGCGTCGCCAGCACCCGGCTCTCCCCTTGCACAATCACTTTGCTGCCGCGTTTCACCCGACAGAGCGCCGGGGAGAACAGCCGCACCCGATGCAGTCTGCACAGCCGTCGGGTGGTGACCTCTGCCGCGGTTAAGGCGTTATGCTGAAAGTGGATACTCTCCATCGGATCGACCCTTTATTTTAGCGCCCGGCCATCGCCGTCAACTGTACGCTGGCGAGAGCATGGCTGTGTAACAGATAGCCGACCAGCGCCCCGCTGGCCCCGGCATCCACCGGCAGCGTAGGGACATCCAGCGCCCATACCGTAAAGCGGTAGCGATGCGGTTTATCTCCCGCCGGCGGACAGGCGCCGCCGAAACCGGCATAGCCAAAATCGTTGCGGCCCTGTACCGCTCCGCCCGGCAGTGTAGCGCTGTTTTTATCTCCCGCGCCAGCGGGCAGCGAAAAGACGCTGCTGGCGATATTGACCACCGTCCAGTGCCACCAGCCGCTGCCGGTAGGCGCATCGGGATCTCTGACAGTGACCGCGAAGCTTCGCGTCCCCGCCGGGGCATTTTTCCATGCCAGCTGCGGAGAGACATTGCCTCCGGTACAGCCGAAACCGGCAAACCAGTGCTTCCGGGCCAGCGCCTGCCCGTCATGCATATCATCGCTGCTCACGCTAAACGGCGCAGCCATCGCGCCACTACTCACTGCCGCGACCATCGCCACGGCCATGCGGATACCTGTTTTCATCGTCTGCTCCTCGTTGGGGTGAGAAAACAGGGTATGAGAGTCCGCACAAACTGAATGTGCCGAAGCGCCTGCATTTTGTGCCGAAACGCTCACCTGTGCCTGCCGGGCGAAAGATGCTTGCGTGCGCCAGGTGTGCTACTCTACGCGCCATTTTTCGGTGCCGACATTCCCGTTGCTTAAAGGTAGCTCCATGACAGATTCCCTATTCCCCCGCTTAGTGTTAGCCAAAGGACGCGAGAAATCCCTGCTGCGTCGCCATCCGTGGATTTTCTCAGGCGGCGTCGCCCGCATGGAGGGTAAAGCCCGCAGCGGTGAAACCATCGATATTGTTGACCATCAGGGAAAATGGCTGGCCCGCGGCGCTTACTCGCCGTCGTCGCAGATCCGCGCCCGCGTGTGGACCTTCGACCGCAATGAAGCCATCGATAGCGCCTTCTTTGAACGCCGCCTGCAGCAAGCGCAAACCTGGCGGGCATGGCTGGCCGAGCGCGATGGTCTCGACAGCTACCGTCTGATCGCCGGCGAGTCCGATGGGCTGCCGGGCGTCACTATCGACCGCTTTGGCAACTTTTTCGTGCTGCAGTTGCTCAGCGCAGGCGCCGAATACCAGCGGGCCGCCATCATCAGCGCCCTGCAGAACCTGTTCCCGGACTGCGCCATTTACGATCGCAGCGATGTCGCCGTGCGTAAAAAAGAGGGACTGGAGCTGGCCCAGGGGCCGGTGGTGGGCGAGCTGCCCCCGGCGCTGCTGCCGATCACCGAGCACGGCATGAAACTATTGGTTGATATCCAGGGCGGGCACAAAACCGGCTACTACCTCGACCAGCGCGACAGTCGCCTGGCTACTCGCCGCTATGTCGCGGATAAGCGGGTGCTGAACTGCTTCTCTTATACTGGCGGCTTTGCGGTGTCAGCGCTGATGGGCGGCTGCCGCCAGGTCACCAGCGTGGATACCTCTCAGGAAGCGCTGGACGTCGCCCGACAGAACGTCGAGCTCAACAGACTGGATCTGTCCAAAGCGGAATTTGTGCGCGACGACGTGTTCAAACTGCTGCGTAAATACCGCGATCAGGGAGAGAAATTCGACGTGATCGTGATGGATCCGCCGAAATTCGTGGAAAACAAAAGCCAGCTGATGGGCGCCTGCCGCGGTTATAAAGATATCAATATGCTGGCGATCCAGCTGCTGAACCCCGGCGGCGTGCTGCTGACTTTCTCCTGCTCCGGCCTGATGACCACCGATTTATTTCAGAAAATCATCGCCGATGCCGCAATTGATGCCGGGCGTGATGTACAATTTATAGAACAGTTCCGTCAGGCTGCCGACCACCCGGTGATCGCAACCTACCCGGAAGGGCTGTATCTGAAGGGGTTTGCCTGTCGCGTCATGTAACTTGAAAAACGAAACATGAGCCTCATATAGGGAGTATTCATGTTTCCCAGGAGGTGCCTATGATAGCCAGCAAATTCGGTATCGGCCAACAGGTCCGCCATACGCTCTTGGGCTACCTGGGTGTCATCGTCGATGTCGATCCCGAGTATTCACTCGCGGAACCGGAAGAGGATGAGATTGCCGCCAATGACGAACTGCGTGCGGCGCCCTGGTACCATGTGGTGATGGAAGATGATGAGGGTCAGCCGATCCACACCTATCTGGCAGAAGCGCAGCTGAGCAGCGAAACCCGCGACGAACACCCGGAACAGCCGTCCCTCGACGAACTGGCCAAAACGATTCGTCAGCAGCTGCAGGCTCCGCGCCTTCGCAACTAAAACAAAACCCCGCCAGGCGGGGTTTTTTGTTATTTTGCTAATCCCAGTCGCGGTAGCTCAATGGCCGGGCAACGATCCATCACCACGTTCAATCCGGCTTCTCTGGCCAGCACCGCGGCCTGCTCATTGATCACCCCCAGCTGCAGCCACAGCGTTTTCGCGCCGATGGCTATCGCCTCCTGCGCCACGCCCCACGCCGCTTCTGAATTACGGAAGACATCAACCATGTCGACCTTTTCCGGAACGTCGGCGAGCGTCGCATACCCTTGCTGTCCCAGCAGCGTCTTGCCCGCCACCTTCGGCGAAACCGGGATAACGTGATACCCCTGATCCAACAGATACTTCATGACCCGGTAGCTCGGGCGGTCAGGTTTATCGCTGGCGCCAACCAGCGCAATCGTCCGTGTCGACGTCAGGATGCCGGCAATATCGTTCTCTTTCATGGGTTCCTCCTGCTATTTCACCTAAGTGTATGCTAATCCGCAGCAGGCGGCCATCCAGGCTAACCCACAGATTCGACAAAATTTTCACCCCGATGCTTGCAGCGGCAGCCACATTCAGTAATCTGTCTGCAGGTCAAAATGTGGAATGAAAATATGGAACTGACAACTCGTACCCTGTCCGCGCAAAAACATATCGCGCTGGTGGCTCACGATCACTGTAAAGATATGCTGATGAAATGGGTCGCTCGCCATCAGGCGTTGCTGGCGCAACACGTTTTGTATGCCACCGGCACCACCGGTAACCTGGTCTCGCGGGCTACCGGACTGGAGGTCAATGCCATGCTGAGCGGCCCGATGGGCGGTGACCAACAGGTTGGCGCGCTTATTTCAGAAGGCAAAATCGACGTGCTGATCTTCTTCTGGGATCCGCTGAACGCCGTGCCTCACGACCCGGACGTCAAAGCGTTGCTGCGCCTGGCCACCGTCTGGAACATTCCGGTCGCCACTAACGTCTCCACCGCTGACTTTATCATCCAGTCACCGCACTTTAATCAGCCGCTCGATATTCTGATCCCGGATTATCCGCGTTATCTTGCCGAGCGCCTGAAATAACCCACACGTGATTAGGGTTTCCTGGCCACCGGCACATCCAAGGCCTGCAGGATGTCGACAAACGGCGAAGGTTGCGCTTTGTTAAACAACAACCACACCCGATGACGTGCGCGGGTTATCGCCACGTACAGTAGTCGACGCTCCTCCGCATCAGGAAAATCTTCCGGCTGCGGCAGGAGCGCCTGCTCCATGATCGACTCGCGCGCCGGCGCGGGAAACGCATCCTCTCCCTCCTGCAGTCCCAGCACAATCACATAGTCCGCCTGCTGGCCCTTGCTGGCATGAATAGTCATAAAATCAAGCTGCAGATGCGGCCAGCGCGTCGCCGCCTTGTTGAGCGCGTCGGGCTTCAGATGATGGTAACGGGCAAGCAGCAGGATCCGCTGCTCGGGCTTAACGTAGCCGCTCAGTTTATCCAGTAAATCATCCAGCTTATCGTCGGCTAACAGCGTGACGGCCTTTTTATCGCCCGCCGTCAGGCTGTTCAGCGGCTTACTTAACTGATGCGGATTCTGCTGGATAAAGCCATTGGCGATTTCGCCAATGCGGCCGTTAAAGCGATAGGTGGTATCCAACGCACAGCTATCCCCTTCGCCAAAGTAATGATTAAACGCGGTGGTCAGGGAAAGCTGGGCCCCACTGAACCGGTAAATCGCCTGCCAGTCATCTCCGACGGCAAAGAGCGTGGTTTGGCTGTTCTGCCGGCGTAATGCAGCCAGCAGCGAGGCCCGCTGCGGCGAGATATCCTGAAATTCATCCACCAGAATGTGTTTCCATGGGCTGACGAAGCGGCCTTTATCGAGAATATTGACCGCCTGATGGATCAGGCCGGAAAAATCGACCGCATTCTCGGCCTTCAGCGCCGCCTTCCACTCTTTCATCAGAGGCGACATCAGTTTCACCCGTTTACTGAACTGATCGCGTACCGCCTCCGGCGCCCCGGCAATCATCTCTGCCTGGGAGCCGCCGTGCATACGCATCAGGCTGACCCAGCGGTCGAGCCGGCTGGCCATACGCCGCTGCACCTTCTTGTCCTGCCAGAAATCGCCCTCCGGCAGTTGCCAGCCCATCTCCTCTTCCAGCCACAGGCGCCAGCCTTTCGCCTGCGCTTTTTTCTCCTGACACTGCTGCTGCCAGCTTTTCACGAGCAGCGCCTGACGAGCTGCGCTATCGCTTTCCAGTTTGCTGATGGTGGGGACTTTTTTGCTGCCCTGCTGAATAATATGTAGCGCCAGCGAGTGGAAGGTACGCGCGGTGATATCGTCGGATGCAAGACGCTCGCGGATCCGCGCATCCATCTCTTGCGCCGCCTGGCGGCCGAATGCCAGTAACAAAATTTGCTCTGCTGCCGCTTCTCCCCGCGCCAGCAGCCAGCCTGCCCGCGCCACCAGCACCGAGGTTTTGCCGCTGCCCGCGCCCGCCAGCACCAGCAGGGAACGCTCGCCGTTCACCACCGCCCGTGCCTGTGAGGCATTAAGAGGGGACGACTCAACGCCGTCAAAAAAGCCGCGATACTGCTCAAGCATCGCCTCGGTGAAGGCCTGGTTATGGGCCAGGCGTGTCGCTTCAATATCCCCTAACCAGCGCTGACACTCCCGCCACAGCTCCCGACAGTTGTCAAAGGCCTCAAGCCGGCTGGAGGGCATCGGCAAACCAGTCAACGCCTGGCGAATGTTATCCTGCACATCCGCCACCTGCTGACGCGTCAACCATTTGCCTTCCGCACGGGTGCGCTCGATCGTCGCCAGCTGCCGCTTCAGTACGCCAGCGGCGATGTCGCTCATTTCCGCGCTCCACTGCTCCCAGAGCGTTTGTAAATGGTGATAGAAGCGCTGCGTTTCGCTCCACTCGGTACCGTGCAAACGCACGACTTTGCTGTCAGGCAACACAAACTCCAGTTCGCCCCAGACCAGACCGCGCTTACAATGCACTGACAATAACTGATTGAAAGGGATAAGATACTCGTGACGGTCGCCGGAAACCTTTACGCCGGCGTTCAGTAACTGCACCCGATCATAAGGGTGCTGAGCCATGCGTTTGCCCAATGTTGTCGCTTTAAGTTCCATATAATGTCGATTTTCAATCAGGGTGGATTGTTTTTCAGTTTAACCGCCCGGGACCAGGTGCTCCAGCGCAAAAAAACGTTACAATTGTCAGGTCTTATTATCCACAGGGCAAAACCGAGGCTTTATGCGTACCATTCTGAATATTTTGAACTTTATCCTTGGCGGTTTCGCCACCACTCTAGGCTGGCTGCTCGCCACGCTGGTTAGCATCATTCTGGTCGTCACGCTGCCGCTGACCCGCTCCTGCTGGGAAATCACCCGACTCTCCTTATTCCCATACGGTAACGAGGCGATTCATGTGGATGAGCTGGAGCCGGGCCGTAAAAATGGCCTCCTCAACGCCGGCGGCACCGTGCTGAATATTCTGTGGTTCATTTTTTTCGGCTGGTGGTTGTGCCTGATGCATATTTTCAGCGGCATAGCTCAATGTCTGACCATTATTGGCATCCCGGTGGGGATCGCGAACTTTAAAATTGCTGCCATTGCCCTTTGGCCGGTAGGGCGTCGGGTCGTCTCTGTGGAAACCGCGCGTGCCGCACGTGAAGCCAATGCGCGTCGTCGCTTTCAGTAACCGAACGGAACACGGACATGATTAGCCCCCTGCTACGCCGCTATACCTGGAACAGTGCCTGGCTTTATAACGTACGGATCTTTATCGCGCTCTGCGGCACAACGCTGTTTCCCTGGTGGATCGGCGAAGTCAAACTGACCATCCCTCTCACCCTTGGCGTTGTTGCCGCGGCCCTGACCGACCTCGACGACCGGCTGACCGGTCGTCTGCGCAACCTCGCCATTACCCTGGTCTGTTTTTTTATCGCCTCCGCCTCCGTGGAACTGCTGTTTCCGTGGCCGCCGCTGTTTGCCCTCGGCCTGACCGTGTCTACCATCGGCTTTATTTTGCTCGGCGGCCTCGGCCAGCGCTATGCCACCATCGCCTTCGGCGCCCTGCTCATCGCCATCTACACCATGCTCGGCGTCACACTGTACGATCACTGGTATCTACAGCCGTTGTTCCTGCTGGCGGGGGCCGTGTGGTACAACCTGCTGACGCTGTCCGGGCACCTGATTTTTCCGATTCGTCCATTGCAGGACAACCTGGCGCGTAGCTATGAGCAACTGGCTCGCTATCTGGAGCTCAAATCCCGGCTGTTTGATCCTGACCTGGAGGATGAGAGCCAGGCGCCGCTGTACGATCTGGCCCTCGCCAACGGCCAGCTGGTGGCCACGCTCAATCAAACCAAAGTCTCACTGTTGACCCGGCTGCGAGGCGACCGGGGTCAGCGCGGCACCCGCCGTACGCTGCAGTACTACTTCGTGGCCCAGGATATTCACGAACGCGCCAGCTCATCGCATATTCAGTACCAGACTCTGCGCGATCAATTCCGCTACAGCGACGTGATGTTCCGTTTCCAGCGCATGCTCTCGATGCAGGCCCAGGCCTGCCAGAAGCTCTCGCGGGCGATTTTACTGCGCGAACCCTACCAACATGACGCCCATTTTGAACGCGCGTTTATGCATCTCGACGCGGCGCTTGACCGTGTGCGCGCCAGCGGCGCGTCTGACGAGCAGATCAATGCCCTTGGGTTTTTACTCAATAACCTGCGCGCTATCGATGCGCAGCTGGCCACGATTGAATCGGTGCAAACGACCGCGCCTGCCGGGAGCAACACCGAGACGCTGTTGGCCGACGACAGACTCGGCGGGCTGAACGACATCTGGCTGCGTCTGCGGCGCAACATGTCGCCGGAGTCCGCTCTCTTTCGCCACGCGGTACGTATGTCGCTGGTGCTCTGCGCCGGCTATGCCTTTATCCAGTTTACCGGGCTCCAGCATGGCTACTGGATCCTGCTGACCAGCCTGTTTGTCTGTCAGCCGAACTATAACGCCACCCGCCACCGACTGGCGCTGAGGATCATCGGCACGCTGGTGGGGGTGGCGATCGGCCTGCCCGTCCTGCTGCTGGTGCCTTCGATTGAAGGGCAACTGGTGTTGATCGTGCTCACCGGCGTGCTGTTCTTTGCCTTTCGTAACGTGCAGTACGCCCATGCTACCATGTTTATTACGCTGCTGGTGCTGCTGTGCTTTAACCTGCTTGGCGAAGGTTTTGAGGTCGCGCTACCGCGCATTATTGATACCCTGATCGGCTGCGCCATCGCCTGGGCGGCGGTCAGCTTCATCTGGCCGGACTGGAAATTTCGCAATCTGCCGCGCGTCCTGGACCGGGCGATGAACGCAAACTGCCGTTATCTGGATGCCATTCTGGAGCAGTATCACCAGGGCCGCGACAACCGTCTGGCCTATCGTGTCGCCCGCCGTGATGCCTACAACCGTGATGCCGAACTGGCCTCCGTGGTCTCGAATTTGTCGACTGAACCGCGCGCGGATGGCGCCCAGCGCGAGACCGCTTTTCGCTTGCTGTGTCTCAACCATACCTTCACCAGCTACATCTCCGCTCTCGGTGCGCATCGGGAAAAACTGTCCACCCCCGATATTCTTGCCCTGCTGGATGATGCTGTTTGTTATGTTGATGACGCCCTGCACCATACCCCCGCCGATGAACATCGGGTGCAGAAGTCTTTGACCAGCCTGCAAAGCCGGATCCAGCATCTGGAACCGCGCGCGGACAGTAAAGAGCCGCTGGTATTACAGCAGATTGGCTTGTTGCTCGCGCTGCTGCCTGAAATTTGCCGCCTGCAACAACGCGTTCACGCTCAGACAGAATAACGGCGGCTGTCCGCTAGCGGGCTCCAGCCCATTCGAGCAGCTCCTGACGCCGCAGCGTCGGGAGCGCGGCGGCGTGAACGCCGACAATCGCCCCCTCCAGCGCCAGCAAGACGTTGAGCGACAGAGAGGCGTTGTTTTCTCGTAGCCGTTGCCAGGCCTGCTGAGCGCCTACCTCCCGAAGCGTCCTGACATCCGGTATGCCCGCGTGGATCAGCTGCAATTCCATATGAAAGCTGATATTGGGTAAATCCTTCAGACGGCCCGACGCCCGTCGGTGGTTCTTTTCACGCTGCGCACTCTGCCACGACAACAGCGACAGCCGAAAAAGCTGAGTCTCATCGCGCCACAATGCGTCGTCAATTTGATAATACTTCATCGGCACGATGCGCCCATGTCGGCGCAGCGTTAATAAAGGATTGCGATGTTCAACCCGATACGCGGCGCTCTGCTCGCAGGCCCTCAGGTAAATATCGCCCTCTGCCACCATCGCAAACACCGTATCATCAATGGCCAGGCTATAGCCGCCAAAAAGCGGACGAGAATGTAACTGACCCAGCGGCGAGACGCAGGCCTGAAATTGCGGGAACCGCGGACATACTAGTTTTCTCATGATCATTCCTTTGTTAATCATGTAATTAAACTTAAGTTGTTAACGGATCCGCTAAGAGAAAACATAAGGGACTTCCCGAACAGCAGCAAGATGATTTTCGCCGACTTTTCCACCAGAATGCGGTTTTGCGAGACGCTTTCAGAAAATCACTGACGTTGCTGCAATCAACAGGGTGGAAAGAAATCATTAGCCGGCATTAAGGATATCGTTGAGGAGAGGTGCGCATCGCTATAAATCAGACGCGGCGGGAAATGATTAAATTTCAGCCAGCAAAATGGCAAATTGCGGTTGATCTTTTCCCCAGGTAGATATACTGTATATGCATACAGTAACTACAGGCGGGATAGACTATGTTTACTTCAGCTCACGCAAATCGTTCAGCACAGGCTTCTGCTTCTGCAGGCCACTACGCTCATCGTTCTGGCGAACAGACCGCCAATGGGCTGATCAGTGAAATTGTCTATCGTGAAGATCAACCCATGATGACACAGTTACTGCTGCTACCTTTATTACAGCAGCTGGGTCAACAGTCTCGCTGGCAGCTGTGGCTCACGCCGCAACAAAAGCTTAGCCGTGAGTGGGTCCAGTCTGCCGGTCTGCCGCTGTCTAAAGTCATGCAAATTAGCCAGCTGTCACCCTGCCATACCGTAGACTCAATGATCCGCGCGCTGCGCACCGGTAATTATAGTGTGGTTATCTGCTGGCTAACGGAGGAGCTAACCGCGGAAGAGCATGAGCGTCTGGTCAATGCCGCCCAGGAAGGTTGCGCGATGGGATTCATCATGCGCCCGGTGAGAAATCAAGGCACGCTCGGCAGACAACTCAGCGGGCTAAAAATTCACTCAAATTTGTATCATTGAGTGAAATTAGGATTATTCCTGGAATTTTTTTTACCGATGGTAAAGACACAGCGTTTTTCAGGGACTTTTTCGCGCAATGCCTGTCACACGGGGATTTCTGCCTTTTTTCTGCGTACGAAAATCAACCATATTTGTTAAATATTGTGTACACAACCCTTTTTTTTCATATGCCTGACAGAGTTCACACTTGTAAGTTTCGAACTAAGTTGTAGACTTTACATCGCCAGGGGTGATCGGCTTACGCTGCATGTATCAGCATAGTTAACAACAAGTCACGCCCCGGGTGAAGGATTTAACCGTGAGGTCTTTTGTAACTTCATGGCGAATTTTGGATGATAATGAGGCGCAAAAAATGAAAAAGACAGCTATCGCGATTGCAGTGGCACTGGCTGGCTTCGCTACCGTAGCGCAGGCCGCTCCGAAAGATAACACCTGGTATGCAGGTGGTAAACTGGGTTGGTCCCAGTTCCATGACACTGGCTGGTACAACAGCTCTCTGAACAACAATGGTCCAACCCACGAAAGCCAGCTGGGCGCTGGTGCGTTCGGTGGTTACCAGGTTAACCCGTACCTCGGTTTCGAAATGGGTTACGACTGGCTGGGCCGTATGCCGTATAAAGGCGACCAGGTTAATGGCGCATTCAAAGCTCAGGGCGTTCAGCTGACCGCTAAACTGGGTTACCCGATCACTGACGATCTGGACATCTACACCCGTCTGGGCGGCATGGTATGGCGCGCAGACTCCAGCAACAGCATCGCTGGCGACAACCACGACACTGGCGTATCTCCGGTATTTGCTGGCGGCGTAGAGTGGGCTGTGACTCGTGACATCGCTACCCGTCTGGAATACCAGTGGGTTAACAACATCGGCGACGCGGGCACCGTTGGCGTTCGTCCGGACAACGGCATGCTGAGCGTGGGTGTTTCCTACCGTTTCGGTCAGGAAGATGCTGCACCGGTTGTAGCTCCGGCTCCGGCTCCGGCTCCGGAAGTGACTACCAAGCACTTCACCCTGAAGTCTGACGTTCTGTTCAACTTCAACAAAGCAACCCTGAAACCGGAAGGTCAGCAGGCTCTGGATCAGCTGTACACCCAGCTGAGCAACATGGATCCGAAAGACGGTTCTGCAGTTGTTATGGGCTTCACCGACCGTATCGGTTCCGAAGCTTACAACCAGCAGCTGTCTGAGAAACGTGCTCAGTCCGTTGTTGACTACCTGGTTGCTAAAGGCATCCCGGCTGGCAAAATCTCCGCACGCGGTATGGGTAAATCCAACCCGGTTACTGGCAACACCTGTGACAACGTGAAAGCTCGCGCTGCACTGATCGACTGCCTGGCCCCGGATCGTCGTGTAGAGATCGAAGTTAAAGGCTACAAAGAAGTTGTAACTCAGCCAGCGGCTTAAGTTATAACTGATGAAAAAACCCGCCTCGGCGGGTTTTTTTATGCCTTCTCTCCCGCTTTTGCGGTGGTGGGCCCCATATCAGAGTAGCCTCTGACAGGCCGCCGTAAAGACTACTCTTTGCCTAACAGTTCCTGCAGATCGTGTTTCAGGCTCGACATTTTGCTGGCGTACTTCTCTTTATGCTCAGCATCCTCAATCAGCTGCACGATGGTTTCGGACAAGGTTTTACCCCGCCGCTGCGCCAGGCCGGCAAGACGCTGCCAGACGACAAACTCCAGATCGATAGACTTCTTACGCGTGTGCTGATGCTCCGCGTTAAAATGCCGTTTTCGTCGCGCGCGGATGGTCTGCTTCATGCGGTTCATCAGCGCCGGATTCATATGCTGCTCAATCCAGGCATGCACCAGCACAGGTTCATTCTCGAGCGTCAGCAAGTCATCTACCGCAGCTTGCGCAGCGCTGGCCTCAATGTAGCGGGTAATCAGCTCACCTTCCCGGTGCTTCTTTACCAGATATTTCCATTTCCAGCCGCTTTCAAGATTTTCCAGTTGTTGATATTTCATTGCGATCTCAATGTGACCGTGTAACTCATTTCAGGATATCAGTTTTTTCCTGATGTGCTGAATATAAATCATTATTCGTGAGGTGTATGGCCGGGGAATCATCGGGGTAATCATAATCCTCCGTGTGCTCAGTCGCGGCATCAGGTATAATTGCGCGCTTTACATCTAACTAAAAAACAGCGACTTTGACCATTACGAAACTGACCCGAACCGACCTTGCGCCCGATATGGAACCTTATCAGGCGCTGTTTGCCCAAGCTGATCTCTCTCAACCGGCCCCCTCTCTCTCGGGCGATCTGCAGCCGCGTCTGTTCTACGCGCTTGAGCAATTGCTGTGCACGCCGGCAGTCTCCTCCTTCATGCTGGTGAAAGCCCCCGAAGAACCGGAGTATCTGCAATGGCTGACGGCAGAAACCCGTACGCTGCATGAACCTACCGCCCCGCTCTACGGGGTCCGCTATGACGTTGACGGCGCTCGCGTGACGCTCTCCCCGGCGCAACGGGCTGAGGATAATTTTGCCAGCACCGCCCCGGTCGTCGCGGCCGATTGGGTAGAGGCGGAACAGCTGTTTGGCTGCGTACGCCAGTTTAACGGCGACATCACCCTCCAGCCAGGCCTGGTTCATCAGGCCAATGGTGGCGTGCTGGTAATCTCGCTTCGCACACTGCTGGCGCAGCCGCTTCTGTGGGTGCGCCTGAAAAATATGGTGACCCGTCAGCGGTTTGACTGGCTCTCCATCGATGAGTCGCGCCCGCTGCCGGTCAGCATTCCCTCCATGCCGCTGAGCCTGAAAGTCATGCTGGTCGGCGAACGCGAATCGCTGGCGGATTTCCAGGAAATGGAACCAGAGCTTTGCGCTCAGGCGATCTACAGTGAGTATGAAGACACTTTGCAGTTTGCTGACGCCGAGACGCTGAAAGCCTGGTGCCAGTGGGTATGGCAAAATGCCCAGCAGCTGACGCTGCCAGGTCCGGCGGCCGACGCCTGGCCACTGCTGATCGATGAGGGGACGCGCTACACCGGCGATCAGGAGACCCTGCCACTCAGTCCGCTATGGATAGCCCGCCAGCTGCGAGAGGCCGCCGCGTTCTGCGAAGGCGAGGAGATTACTGGCGAAGAAATGCAGACGATGCTGGCACGCCGGGAGTGGCGTGAAGGCTACCTCGCAGAACGAATGCAGGATGAAATCCTGCAGGAACAGATCCTGATTGAAACCGAAGGCGAATGCGTCGGGCAGATCAACGCCCTGTCGGTGATTGAATTCCCCGGCCATCCGCGCGCATTCGGTGAACCTTCGCGCATCAGCTGCGTCGTGCACATTGGTGATGGCGAGTTTATTGATGTCGAACGCAAAGCCGAGCTCGGCGGCAATATTCATGCGAAAGGCATGATGATCATGCAGGCTTTTCTGATGTCCGAGCTGGAGCTGGAGCAGCAGCTTCCGTTCTCCGCTTCGCTGACCTTCGAACAGTCCTACAGTGAAGTGGACGGCGACAGCGCCTCCATGGCTGAACTCTGCGCCTTAATCAGCGCGCTGGCCAATGTGCCGATTAATCAGAGCATTGCGATTACCGGTTCTGTCGACCAGTTTGGTCGCGTGCAGCCGGTCGGCGGTCTGAACGAAAAAATTGAAGGTTTCTTCACTATCTGTCAACAGCGCGGGCTAACCGGTAAACAGGGCGTCATTATCCCTGCGGCCAACGTTCGTCATCTCAGTCTTAGCCATGAGCTCCGTCAGGCCGTTGCCGAAAACCAGTTTGCCATCTGGGCCATTGACGATATTACCGAAGCGCTGCCGATGCTGACCCAACTGATGTGGGACGGTGAAGGGCAGACGCTGCGACAAACCATTCAGGAGCGGATAGCGCAGGCGACCCAGCAAGAGACTCGCCATCGTTTTCCGTGGCCGCTACGCTGGTTAGGTGGGACAAGTTCTAACTGATCGGACTTGTTCAGCTTACACGTGTTAGCTATCCTGCGTCCCGAACTTAAAATAAGGCTTACTGAAAACATGGTAGATAAACGCGAATCCTATACAAAAGAAGATCTTCTTGCCTCTGGTCGTGGTGAACTGTTCGGCGCGAAAGGCCCGCAGTTGCCAGCACCAAACATGCTGATGATGGACCGCGTCATCAAAATGAGCGAAACCGGTGGTAACTATGACAAAGGTTATGTTGAGGCGGAACTCGACATCAACCCGGACCTGTGGTTCTTCGGTTGCCACTTCATCGGCGATCCGGTGATGCCGGGCTGCCTGGGCCTGGATGCGATGTGGCAGCTGGTCGGGTTCTATCTTGGCTGGCTCGGCGGCGAAGGCAAAGGCCGTGCGCTGGGCGTTGGCGAAGTGAAATTCACCGGTCAGGTTCTGCCGACCGCGAAAAAAGTCACCTACCGCATCCACTTCAAGCGCATTGTTAACCGTCGTCTGATTATGGGCCTGGCGGATGGCGAAGTGCTGGTTGACGATCGTCTGATCTATACCGCGAACGATCTGAAAGTCGGCCTGTTCCAGGATACTTCCGCTTTCTGATAATTATCGGCAGCGATTAAAAGGCGAAGCCCCCGCTATGCGGAGGCTTCTTTTTTAAAGAGACAGTGTCAGGCCGTTAGTACCCTGTCCTCCATGGCTTCTCGCCAGCCTCCCAGCCACCATGAGCGTTGATTCAAGCTCTGGTATGGACACATTTCTTTCGATCTCCCCGCGATACCCGCTTGATATCCACGTTGATGTGCCCGTTCCAGGCGATCTCGTTTTTGTCTCTTCATGCCTCGTTTCCCTCATTCTTTGATCTGGTGGAAAAGAAAACAGTGGTCGCAAATTGTGCAGCCACGGGTTACGAATACCGCGAAATGAAGACAACGTCAATGCGCAAAATTCACGCCAGTGTCATATTTGTGACCTATATAAGAGTTCATTTTTTGTTCATTCGGCGCAGCGCTCGGTAACAAACTGACCTGGCAAAAAAAATGCCGCGCGGCTCAGATGAACCACGCGGCATATCACTTTTATGAAATTTACTTATGGCAGACGGTTAAGCTCGCCGGCAATGGCCACCGCCTCCTGGCTCCACGCCTGGGCCAGGGTCTTCACCATCGCGTCATAGCCATCCTGCTGCTGCTTGAGCACGATGTTAAACGGGCGCTTAATCAGCTGTCCCTGATGCTTCAATAGCCACTCGCCGCTGACGATAACCCGCCCGTCGTAGCGCCCGTGAAAGCCATTTACCGCCACATTGAGCGTATCCTGCTCGCTGCCCAAGGGTTGGGACGACACTACCCAGCCCGGCAACTGCTGGCTGAGGTTTGCCACCAGCGTAGTACGCAGCTGCTGGTCCAGCGGGCTGGCCCACAGATTATTATTGGCGATTACATACTGCACATCGGTGGTTTGATAGACCACTCCATTGCCCGCCAGATAATCCGGGATGCTGACCTGCTCAACCCACAGCAGACGTGCCCCCTGGCTGGCGGCGCTCTGCGCGCCGCCTTGCACCACCGGCAACTGGTAATATGTTTTGCTCTCACCGCCGCTACTGCACGCCGTCATCACGCAAACGGCTGCCACCAGTAACCATTTTTTCATTATTTCGCTCCCTTCGGCTGTGGGTCTTTTTTATCCTTCGCCTCAAATACCAGCGCATTGCTCTTATCATTGAGCGTTTTCAGAACCGGCTGCAGCTCACGCAGCACCTGATCCAGACGCTGCATATCGGCCACCATCTTATTGTAGGCCGCGGAGCCCGGCTGGAAGCCCTGCATGCTGCGGTTCAGCTCGCGCAGCGTCGTCTGCATATCGGCAGGTAGCTGCTGCATCGACTGACTGGAGGTGATCTTATTCAGACTATCCAGCGTGGTCTGTACATGCTGCATGGTCTTCTCGCTTTGCGCCAGCGTACTGGTTGCCTGTTCCAGTAGCGGATTGAGCGGCAGGTTATTGATTTTATCCAGCGCATCCATCAGACGCTGCTGGATCTGCGCCAGTCCACCGCTAATGGTCGGGATAATCGGATAGCCGTTAAACTCCTGAATTTTCCCACGCGGCGGCGCTTTCGGATAGAAGTCGAGATCGATATACAGCGCGCCGGTCACCAGGTTACCGGTTTTCAGCGAGCCGCGCAGTCCGCGGTTGATCAGATCGTCAATGTGAGCGCGAATATTCGGATCGCCGCCGAGCTGATTGACCAGACGCTGCGGTTCAACCCGCACTTCCACCGGAATGCGATAGTCATCGTTCAAACGCTGCTTCAGCCCAGGAATAAAGAACGGCACTTTGCCGACGGTTCCCAGACGGATGCCGCGGAACTCCACCGGCGCGCCGGGCTGCAGGCCACGAACCGAGTCTTTGAAGAACATCACGTAATCGATATGCTCGGTAAAGACCGAATCCTGGATGCTCTTCTGATCGTCAAACAGGTGATATTCCGTTTTGTTCGCCACCGGCTCGCCGAGGTCCAGTCCTTCCGGAATATCGAAGCTCACCCCGCCGCCAAACAGCGTCGACAACGAGCCCATCTCGACGCGCATCCCCGCCGCGGTCAAATCAACGGCGATCCCGCTGTCCTTCCAGAAGCGAACGTTAGTGGTCACCAGGCGGTCATTAGGCGCGTTGATGAACAGCTGATAAGTGATATGACGTTTCTGCGCATCAAAGGTGCTGGTTTCCACCGACCCCACGCGATAACCGCGGAACAGCACCGGGTCGCCTGGCGACAGCTGGCCTGCCTTGCTGCTTTCCAGCAAAATCCGGATCCCCTTGGCATCCGGCGAGGCCAGCGGCGGAGAATCCAGCAGCGGATACTGCGCCGGCACCGAACCCTTCGACCCCGGCTGCAGTTCAATATAGGCCCCGGACAATAATGTCCCGAGACCACTGATCCCCTCGCGCCCTACCTGCGGTTTCACCACCCAGAAGACGGAATCGTTATGCAGTAATTTCTGCATGCCGGAATTGAGGCGAGCTTTGATTTCCACGTGGGTTAAATCGTCGGTCAGCGTCGCGCTCTCTACCACCCCAACATCCACGCTGCGGCTCTTGATCCGGGTTTTTCCCCCTTCAATGCCTTCCGCGTTAGTGGTGATCAGCGTGACCTCTGGTCCCTGATGGCTGTAATGATAAAACAGGATCCACGCTCCGATCAGCGCAGTGACGATAGGGAAGATCCACACCGGTGACCAGTTCTTCACCTTCTGCACTTTCGCTTCTCCGCTCTTATTTTCCATGTTGTTGTATTTCCTCATGGCTTGAATCTGGCTCACGATCCCACAGTAAACGGGGATCAAACGTCATCGCTGAAAACATGGTCATCACCACCACCAGCGCAAACATGACCGCGCCGATGGCGGGATAGATATTCATCAACCCTCCCATGCGCACCAGCGCAGAGAGCACGGCGATGACAAAAACGTCAATCATTGACCAGCGGCCAACAAATTCCACCACTTCATAAATCAGATGCATGCGTTCCGAATCGCGCGCGCCGTTGCCGTTAGCATTCCAGCACAGCCAGGCGATAGCGATCATCTTCAGCGTCGGCACCATAATACTGGCGATAAAGATCACCAGCGCCACCGGATAGGAGCCCTCGCTCCACAGTAACACCACCCCGGCCATAATGGTCGACGGCATTTTATCGCCCAGCAGATCGGTGATCATGATCGGCATAATATTGGCGGGAAGATAGAGAATAAATGAGGTCACCAGCAGCGCCAGCGTCCACTGCAGGCTATTTTTACGCCGCGCCGTCCCTTTGCTGTGACAGCGCGGGCAGACGGTCTGGTCGGCCGGTAACACCGCCGTGCAGCAGCCGCAGGAGCGCAGCCCCTGGCGGATCCCGGCTACCCCGACCTTCAGCGGCTGGGTAATCGCCGGCATAGGGGCAATATCATCCCATAGCCAGCGGCGGTCGACGCACTGGAAGGTGCGTAACTGCAGCAGGCAAAACATGCACCAGGGAATAAAGCTCAGGCCGATGCCGATATCGCCGTAGGCCATCAGTTTGACGAAGCTCACCAGCACGCCGGCAAGAAAGATCTCCGCCATGCCCCAGGTCTTGAGGTGAAACAAAATGCGCGCCAGAAACGCCTTCAGCCCAGCGGGCATCCTGACCCGATTGACCAGCAGCAAAATGGTGACCAGACAAAAGGCCGGTACCAGTTGTACAAAGAGCAAAAAGAAGGTGCCGAGGCTGGCGTAATCCTCGGTAAACAGCACGTTGGGAATTTCCAGCAGCGCTATTTCGCTGCTGATGCCACCCACTTTCATATAGATAAAAGGAAACAGGTTGGCCAGCAGCAGCATAAACAGCGCGACCAGCGCGTAAGCCGTGGGACGCTGGCGAGGCGCGTCCCACGTGGTGGTTAACGTTGTACCGCAGCGCGGGCAGGCGGCTTTCTGGCGATGCTCAAGCTGCGGCAAAGCCACCAGCAAATCACATTGGGGACATAAAATATGTCGCGCAGCATGATGGTGATCGCACATGACAACTCCTCGGCTCAGGCGCCGTTCTTTAATCCTTCGAGATATTCCCAGCGTTCAAAGGCGGCTTCCAGCGCCTGCTCCGCTTCGGCCAGCTGCGCCAGCACTTGCTGCGTACGATCGTGCGATTGGCCAAAGAAGTCAGGATCGGCTACCTGCTCCTGCAGCGTTTGCAGTTCGGCCTCAAGCGTTTCCAGCTTCTGCGGCAGTTGCTCCAGCTCGCGCTGCAGGTTATAGCTTAGTTTGTTCCCGCCGCGTTTGACAGTTTCTGCTTTTGGCTGAGCGACTTCCGTCGTTTTTTTAACGATCGTCTGCTTTTGCGCCAAAGACTGGGCCTGCTGACCGCGGGCGTCGTGATAACCGCCGACGTACTGACCAATATGGCCGCCGCCTTCGAAGATCCAGCACTCGGTCACGGTATTGTCGACAAACTGACGATCGTGGCTGACCAGCATCACGGTGCCCTGATAGCCATCGATCAGCTCTTCCAGCAGCTCCAGCGTTTCGACATCAAGGTCGTTTGTCGGTTCATCGAGAATCAATAAGTTACTGGGTTTCAGGAACAGTCGCGCCAGCAGCAGACGGTTACGCTCCCCGCCGGACAGCGCGCGGACTGGCGTCATCGCCCGTTTCGGATGGAACAGGAAGTCCTGCAGATAGCCCAGCACGTGCCGCGGCTTACCGTTAACCATCACCTCTTGCTTACCTTCGGCGAGGTTATCCATCACCGTCCGGTCCGGATCCAGCTCTGCACGGTGCTGGTCGAAGTAGGCGACTTCCAGCTTGGTGCCAACGTGGATCCGCCCGCTGTCGGCCTGCAACTGGCCAAGCATCAGCTTCAGCAGCGTGGTTTTCCCGCAGCCATTGGGGCCGATCAGGGCAATCTTATCGCCGCGCTGGATTTGCGCGGAGAAATCTTTCACCAGCACTTTGCCGTCAACCTGATAGTTGACGTTCTCCATTTCGAAAACGATTTTGCCGGAGCGCGAAGCCTCTTCCACCTGCATCTTCGCACTGCCCATCACTTCCCGGCGCTCGCCGCGCTCGCGACGCATCGCTTTCAGGGCACGAACGCGGCCTTCGTTGCGGGTACGACGCGCTTTAATCCCCTGGCGGATCCACACCTCTTCCTGGGCCAGCTTGCGGTCGAATTCAGCATTCTGCAGCTCTTCAACCCGCAGCGCTTCTTCTTTATCCAGCAGATACTGATCGTAATTGCCCGGATAGGTCACGAGCTTGCCGCGATCGAGATCGACGATGCGCGTCGCCATGTTGCGGATGAAGGAGCGGTCGTGCGAAATAAAGATAATGGTGCCTTTAAAGCTTTTCAGGAACCCTTCCAGCCAGTCGATAGTTTCGATATCGAGGTGGTTCGTCGGTTCATCCAGCAACAGCACGCGCGGCCCGCTGACCAGGGCACGGCCCAGCGCCGCTTTACGCAACCAGCCGCCGGAAAGCGAAGCCAGCTGCGCGTCGGCGTTAAGACCAAGCTGCTCGATCACTTCATTGATGCGGCTATCCAGCTGCCACAGGCCCAGGTTATCCAACTGTTCCTGCAGACGGGCCAGTTCATTTAAATTTTTGTCGCTCGGGTCGGTCATCACCTGATGCGAAACATCATGGTAGGCCTTCAGGTAAGCGGCCTGTTCGGCGATCCCTTCGGCGACGAAATCGTACACCGTACCGGCAACGTTGCGCGGCGGATCCTGCTGCAGACGCGCGACGATCAGATCCTGTTCATAAATAATACGCCCGTCATCCAGCCCCTGTTCACGGTTAAGGATCTTCATCAGGGTCGATTTACCGGCGCCGTTGCGCCCAACCAGACAGACGCGTTCGTTATCTTCGATATGCAGTTCAGCATTATCCAGCAGCGGCGCATCGCTGAATGAAAGCCAGGCGCCGTGCATACTAATCAGTGACATTCTTTATTCCTTTCAGGCTGCAGTAATCAGCCAGCAGTTGTGGATCTGACGGTTGCGGGCAAAATCCTGCGACAGCGTTTTTTGCGAAATCTCTTGCGCCTTCAGGCCAAGCGCCGCCAGCCCGTCATGATCCATACGGAAACCGCGTTTGTTGTTCGAGAACATAATGGTGCCGCCTTTACGCAGCAGACGTTTCAGATCGGTCATCAGGCGAATATGATCGCGCTGCACGTCAAAGGCATCTTCCATTCGTTTGGAGTTAGAGAAAGTCGGCGGATCGATAAAGATCAGATCGAACTGCTCGGTGCTTTCCCGCAGCCAGCCCAGCACGTCAGCCTGCATCAGGCGATGCGCACGACCGGTCAGGCCATTGAGACGCAGGTTGCGCTCCGCCCACTCCAGATAGGTACGCGACATATCCACCGTGGTCGTAGAGCGCGCGCCGCCCAGACCGGCGTGGACGCTGGCGCTGCCGGTATAGGAGAACAGGTTAAGGAAATCCTTACCCTTGCTCATCTGGCCGAGCATACGACGGGCGATACGGTGGTCAAGGAACAGACCGGTGTCGAGATAGTCGGTAAGGTTAACCCACAGACGCGCGTTATACTCCCGTACCTCGATAAAGTCGCCCTTCTCCGCCATCTTCTGGTACTGATTTTTCCCCTTCTGCCGCTCGCGGGTCTTCAGCACCAGTTTATTCGGCGCGATCCCTAACACAGCGATAGTCGCGGCGATAATATCAAACAGACGCTGGCGCGCTTTGTGCGCATCGACGGTTTTCGGCGGCGCATACTCCTGGACCACCACCCAGTCACCGTAGCGATCGATCGCCACGTTATATTCCGGCAGATCGGCATCGTACAGGCGATAGCATTCAATGCCTTCCTGACGGGCCCACTTTTCAAATTTCTTCAGATTCTTACGCAGACGGTTGGCAAAATCTTCCGCCAGCATCGCCGGCTTGCCGCCTTCGCTTTCCGCCAGGTGATAGTTTTTCTGTATGCAGTCCAGCGGGCCGTTCTTCGCTTTGAACTGTTTATCGGCACGCAGCTGCAGGCAGCTCAGCAGTTCCGGCGAGGCGCTGAACACCGACAGGTTCCAGCCGCCAAACTGACTTTTCATGATCCGGCCCAGCAGGCTGTGCAGGGCAATCAGCGCCGGCTCGCTTTCCAGGCGCTCGCCGTACGGCGGGTTGCTGATCACGGTGCCGTACGGGCCTTTCGGCAGCGGGTTATTCAGCTGGGCGACGTCTTTTACTGCAAAATCGATCAGCTCGCCGATGCCGGCGCGACGGGCGTTGCGGCGCGCGCGCTCAATGACGCGCTCGTCGACGTCAGAGCCATAGAAGCGCGACCCATAGGCCGCCAGCCCCTGGCGGGCGCGGGTTTGCGCTTCCGCCTTCACCTCTTTCCAGATAGCGTCATCGTGCTGCGCCCAACCGCCAAAGCCCCAGTGGCCGCGGTGCAGACCCGGCGCACGATCGGTCGCCAGCATCGCCGCTTCAATCAGCAGGGTACCGGAGCCGCACATCGGATCGAGCAGTGGCGTACCCGGTACCCAACCAGAGCGCATGACGATCGCCGCCGCGAGGTTTTCTTTGATCGGCGCCATACCGGTACCATCGCGGTAGCCGCGCAGATGCAACCCTTCCCCGCTCAGATCCAGGGAGATATGCGCCGTCTCTTTGTTCAGCCAGACGTTGATCCGCAGATCGGGCGACTCACGATCGACATTCGGGCGCGGCAGGTTTTTACGCGTGAAGCTGTCGACGATGGCGTCTTTAACTTTTAATGCGCCATACTGGCTGTTGCGGATCTCGTCATTGAGGCCGCTAAAATGTACCGCGAAGGTGGCGCCAGGGTTGAACATCTCCGTCCACGGAATGGCCTGTACGCCGAGGTACAGATCCAGATCGCTGTATACGCGACACTCGCCCAGCGGCAGCATGATGCGCGAAGCCAGCCGGCTCCACATCAGGCTTTGATACAGCAGGCGCGTATCCCCCTGAAAATGGACCCCGCCCTGGACGACCTGGCAGTCCGTCGCGCCAAGTCCTTCCAGTTCAGTTTTTAACAGCTCTTCCAGCCCACGAGCCGTACTGGCAAACAGAGAATTCATATCGTCACTTTTACTTAAAGAAAATTGGTGCGCATTATAGCCAATATGTGCCCTATGTCATAAAGTTATAGGCTTATTTTTGGAACCCGGAGGCAGCGTATGGTAACGCTCTCGCGACTTTTTATTCATCCCGTTAAATCCATGCGCGGCATGGGCCTGACCCACGCCTTTGCTGATATCAGCGGCCTGGCCTTCGATCGCCTGTTTATGGTCACCGAAACCGACGGGACCTTTATTACCGCCCGTCAGTTTCCGCAAATGGTAAAATTTATTCCGGCGCCGCTGCATGATGGCCTTCACCTGACCGCGCCGGACGGCAGCAGCGCCGTGGTGCGTTTTAGCGATTTCGCCCTGCAGGCCGAGCCCACCGAAGTCTGGGGCAACCATTTCACCGCCCTTATCGCACCCGCCGCCGTTAACCAGTGGCTCAGCGGCTTTTTCAAGCGCGATGTCCAGCTGCGCTGGCTGGGGCCGCAGTTAACCCGCCGGGTGAAGCGCCACGATGCGGTACCGCTCTCCTTCGCCGACGGCTACCCGTACCTGCTGGCTAACGAGGCCTCGCTGCGCGATCTGCAGCAACGCTGCCCGGCCAGCGTAAGCATAGAACAGTTTCGTCCTAACCTCGTGGTCACCGGCGCGGCCGCCTGGGATGAAGATAGCTGGAAAGTGATCCGCGTCGGCGAAGTGGTGTTTGACGTCGCTAAGCCATGCAGCCGCTGCATTTTTACCACCGTCAGTCCAGAGCGCGGGCAGAAGCATCCCACCGGGGAGCCGCTGGAAACCTTAAAGCGTTTTCGTACTGCGCTGGACAATGGCGATGTCGATTTTGGCCAGAACCTGATTGCCCGCAACAGCGGGGTGATCCGGGTGGGTGATGAAGTCGAAATCCTCGCCCGCGGCCCGGCGAAAGCCTACGGCGCCGGCGAGAGCGACGATACTCCGGCCCCGGAAGCGCAGCAGCAAGCTACGGTTGCCATCGAATGGCAGGGTCAACAGTTTAGCGGGAATAACCAGCAGGTGCTGCTGGAGCAACTGGAGCAACAGGGCATTCGCGTACCCTATTCGTGTCGGGCAGGGATCTGCGGCAGCTGCCGCATTCGGCTGGAAGAGGGCGAAGTCAGCGCGTTAAAGAAAAATGCGGTCGCCGGGGACGGCACCATTCTCGCCTGCAGCTGCGTACCGAAAACGGCGCTGCGCCTGGCGCCTTAAACCGCCTGTCCCAGGCTGTAGCTGACCGCGCTCTGCGCCGGCTGCAGCCTGTCGTTCATGATTTTAATAACGTCGCCTAACTGCATCACGCGCCCGGCAAGGGTGAGACCCGGCTGGGCCAGCAGACAAAGCGCGGCGTTATCTCCCGGCTCCACCACCAGCAAATTCACCTGCTCCCCGGTATCGCTCAGCCAGACGCAGGCGGCGTCGCCGCCGCTCGGCTGCCACTGGTGGGGATGAGCGATAAAGTGCCAGCTTTTCGGCATCTGCGGTTTGAGAAAACGGATCGCGGTTAACGCATTGAGGACTAATTCCGCTCGCTGTTCTTTCGACAGTTCGAGATCGCGACATTTTTCTTCAAAGGAGAAATAGAGCGCGGCGTCATCGACGCAGAATCCCGACGGCGCAAAGGCATCCGGGGTCAGCATTCGCCGGGCGAAGCGCGAGCGAAATAACATGCCATTGGCCAAATCGAGCATCATACGGTCGTGCTCTTCATCGTAATACCAACGCCAGTTATCGTCAGGTTTAATGCGCATTTTTCCCCCTGTCCCCTTTCATACGCCTCTGCAAAGTTGTTGCGACTTGCCGCAGAATATTTTCTAAAATTAAGAAAAGTCTAAAATGTTTAAATAAGCAACAGTGAGGGAATATAAAACAACCAGGGCCGGAAATAAAGCCCTGGGTGGGTTTCAGCGGAGGAAAAGATTAGATGTGGGTAACAATTTCTTTAATCAGCGGCGGACCTTTAAAAATAAATCCGGAATAGATCTGCACCAACGATGCTCCGGCGGCTATCTTTTCTCGCGCAGCAATCACCGAATCAATACCGCCCACGCCGATGATAGGCAAACGACCATTCAGCTCAGCGGAGAGCATACGGATAATTTCAGTGCTCTTTAATTGTAATGGACGACCGCTAAGCCCACCGGTCTCATCACAATGTTTCATTCCCTGAACCAGAGAACGATCGAGGGTGGTATTGGTTGCAATTACCCCATCAATATTATGACGCACGAGGCTATCGGCAACCTGGATCAATTCCTCTGGTAAAAGATCCGGCGCGATCTTCACGGCGACCGGAACATATTTCTGATGCTTTTGCTGCAGCTCAAGCTGCTTATTTTTAATACCGGAGAGTAAATCATCGAGCGCTTCACCGTATTGCAGCGTACGCAGCCCCGGGGTATTCGGTGAGGAGATATTAATGGCGATATACCCGGCGTAAGGATAGACTTTTTCCATACAAATCAGGTAATCATCTTTACCGTGCTCCACCGGCGTATCTTTATTTTTGCCGATATTGATGCCCAGCACGCCGTCAAAATGCGCCTTTTTCACGTTCTCAACCAGGTTATCAACGCCATGGTTATTAAAGCCCATGCGGTTGATCAACCCCTCGGCATCCACCAGACGGAAGATCCTCGGTTTATCGTTGCCCGGCTGCGGACGCGGGGTGACGGTGCCGATCTCAATCGAACCAAAACCCATCGCGCCCAGCGCGTCAATGCATTCCCCATTTTTATCCAGCCCGGCCGCCAGACCCAGCGGATTTTTAAAGGTCAGCCCCATGCAGGTAACGGGCCTGGCCGGTACCTTCTGGCGAACCAGCATTTCCAGCGGCGTCCCGGTGACACGGCGTAATTGTTGAAAGGTAACTTCATGAGCGCGCTCAGGATCGAGCTGAAAAAGGGCTTTACGAACGAAGGGGTAGTACATGAACTCTCCTGGATTCCCGGTGTGCAAACCGGGGGCGTATTATGTGCGATCCGCAGCTGAAAGGGAATTGACCTGCGACAAAAAATCACCCATCAGCGCAAACGATTACCTCTCCCCGCGCCGTTATGCGCTTTTCGGCTATCTAACGGTGGATAAATCATTTAGGGAAATAATGGTGCTCTGTCACACTCACTGCAAATGTTATCAATTATAGATAAATGCAAACATTTAGTTATAAGGAGAGAGAGATGCGCGTCATTACGCTTGCGGGCAGCCCGCGTTACCCTTCCCGTTCCAGCGCCCTGCTGGAATATGCCAGAGAGACGCTCACCGCCGCCGATATCGAAGTCTGCCACTGGCATCTGCAGAACTTTGCCCCGGAAGACCTCCTGTACGCTCGCTTTGACAACCCGGCGCTACAAACGCTCAATGAGCAACTGGCCGGGGCCGACGGTCTGATTATCGCCACGCCGGTGTATAAAGCCTCGTTTTCCGGCGCCCTGAAAACCCTGCTCGATCTGCTTCCTGAGCGCGCGCTGGAGGGCAAAATCGTGCTACCGCTGGCCACTGGCGGCACCATCGCCCACATGCTGGCGGTGGACTACGCTCTGAAACCCGTCCTGAATGCCCTGAAGGCCCAGGAGATCCTCCATGGCGTCTTCGCCGATGACAGCCAGGTCACGGATTACCAGCATAAGCCGCAGTTCACCCCTAACCTGCAGCGGCGCCTGGATGAGTCACTGGAGACCTTCTGGCAGGCGCTGCATCGTCCCAGCAGCCGCGCCCCGTCGTTAACGTCTCTGCGTGGGGTGGAACATGTTTAATCCTCTCCGCGCGCTGACCCTCGGCGGACTGCTGTTGTTCTCCGCGCTGGGCCACGCCGCCCCGGCGGCGCCCGATGCCCTGCGCATTGGTTATCAGAAAGGCAGCGTCAGCATGGTGCTGGCGAAGAGCCATCAGCTGCTGGAGCAGCGCTATCCGGGCACCCATATCTCGTGGATTGAATTCCCGGCCGGTCCGCAGATGCTGGAGGCGCTGAACGTCGGCAGCATTGACATCGGCAGTACTGGCGACATTCCGCCTATCTTTGCTCAGGCGGCGGGCGCCGATCTGGTCTATATCGGTTCGGAGCCGCCCAAGCCCAAAGCGGAAGTCATCCTGGTGGCGCAAGGCAGTCCTATTCACAACGTTGCCGAATTAAAAGGGAAAAAGGTCGCTTTCCAGAAAGGTTCCAGCTCCCACAATCTGCTGCTGCGCGCCCTGCAGCTGGCGGGCCTGAAATTTAGCGATATTCAGCCGGTTTACCTTGCCCCCGCCGATGCGCGCGCCGCCTTCCAGCAGGGTAATGTCGACGCCTGGGCCATCTGGGATCCGTACTACTCCGCCGCGCTGCTGCAGGGCGGCGCCCGGGTACTCACTGACGGAACCGATCTGAAACAGACGGGATCGTTCTATCTTGCTTCCCGCCCCTACGCTGAACGCAATGGCGCTTTCATTGAAGGCGTACTCGATACCTTTACTCAGGCCGATGCCCTGACCCATAGCCAGCGCGCGCAAAGCATTACGCTGCTGGCGAAAACGATGGGATTACCGGAAGCGGTGATCGCCAGCTATCTGGACCATCGTCCCCCCACCTCAGTAACCCCGGTGAGTGCCGAAACCGCCGCTCGCCAGCAGCAGACGGCCGACCTGTTCTATGAGAACAAGCTGGTGCCGAAAAAAGTTGATATCCGGGCCCGTATCTGGCAGCCCGTTGCCGCACAAGGAGCGAAATCATGAGTCTGAATATGTTCTGGTTTTTACCGACCCATGGTGATGGTCGTTATCTGGGCACCGAAGAGGGCGCCCGTCCGGTCGATTACGGCTATCTGCAGCAAATCGCGCAGACGGCGGATCGGCTGGGGTTCACCGGCGTGCTGATCCCGACCGGACGCTCATGTGAAGATGCCTGGCTGGTTGCGGCCTCGATGATCCCGGTGACGCAGCGGCTGAAATTTCTTGTCGCCCTCAGGCCTAGCGTGGTGTCGCCGACGGTAGCCGCCCGCCAGGCGGCGACCCTGGACCGACTGTCAAACGGCCGGGCGCTGTTCAATCTGGTCACCGGCAGCGATCCCGCCGAGCTGGCCGGCGACGGCGTCTTCCTCGACCACACCGAGCGCTATGAGGCCTCAGCTGAATTTACCCACATCTGGCGCAAGCTGATGGAGGGAGAAACCGTCACCTTTAACGGCAAGCATCAGCGCGTTCGCGACGCTAAGCTGCTGTTCCCGCCGCTCCAGCAGCCCCGTCCACCGCTCTATTTCGGCGGATCGTCTGACGTCGCGCAGGATCTGGCCGCCGAGCAGGTCGATCTCTATCTCACCTGGGGTGAACCGCCGAAGCAGGTGGCAGAGAAGATTGCTCAGGTCCGGGAGAAAGCGGCCCGGCATGGGCGCCGGGTGCGTTTTGGCATCCGTCTGCACGTGATCGTGCGGGAAACCAACGAGGAAGCCTGGCAGGCGGCGGACAGCCTTATCTCCCACCTTGATGATGAAACGATCGCCCGCGCCCAGGCGGCCTTCGCCAGAACCGACTCCGTCGGTCAAAAGCGAATGGCGGCGCTGCACAACGGTCGACGCGATCAGCTCGAGATCAGCCCCAACCTGTGGGCCGGCGTCGGCTTAGCGCGCGGCGGCGCCGGTACTGCGCTGGTGGGCGATGCCGCCACCGTTGCCGAACGAATCAATGAATACGCTGCGCTGGGTATTGATAGCTTTATCTTCTCCGGCTATCCGCATCTGGAAGAGGCGTATCGGGTCGGCGAGCTGTTGTTCCCCCTGCTCGACGTCGCCGTGCCGTCTATCCCGCAGCCGCAAAACCTGCGCCTGCAGGGGGAAGCGGTCGCCAACGAGTTTATCCCGCGTAAAGTGGCGCAAAGCTGAGGAGACACTGATGGCAAAATCAACCCATCCCCTGTTGTTACGCCTCGCCCCCTGGCTGCTGCCAGTGGGGACGGTCATTGTCTGGCAGCTGGCCTCGTCCGTCGGCTGGCTCTCGACGCGGGTGCTTCCCTCGCCGGAGGGGGTATTGAAAGCGTTCTGGACGCTCTCGGCCAGCGGTGAGCTGTGGCAGCATCTGGCCATCAGCTCGTGGCGGGCGCTGGTCGGCTTCGCCATCGGCGGCTCCATCGGGCTGGTGCTCGGCCTGATCAGCGGCCTGTCACGCTGGGGCGAGCGTCTGCTGGACACCTCGATCCAGATGCTGCGCAATGTCCCGCATCTGGCGCTGATCCCGCTGGTAATTCTGTGGTTCGGCATCGACGAGACCGCCAAGATCTTCCTTGTGTCGCTGGGCACCCTGTTCCCGATCTATATCAACACCTGGCATGGGATCCGTAATATCGACCGTGGGCTGGTAGAGATGGCGCGCAGCTATGGTTTATCCGGCTTCGCGCTGTTCCGTCACGTGATTTTACCCGGCGCCCTGCCCTCAATTATGGTCGGCGTGCGTTTCGCTCTTGGCCTGATGTGGCTGACGCTTATTGTCGCTGAAACCATCTCGGCGAATGCCGGTATCGGTTATCTGGCGATGAATGCGCGTGAATTTCTACAAACCGACGTGGTGGTGGTCGCCATCATTCTTTACGCCATCCTTGGCAAACTGGCCGATGTCTGCGCCCAGCTGCTGGAACGGCTCTGGCTGCGCTGGAACCCGGCGTATCATCTTCAGGAGGCTAACGCATGAACACTGCCCGTCTGACCCCAGGTATCCCGCTGCTGCTGAACGGGGTGACGAAACGCTATGGCGATAACACTATTCTTAACGAGCTGGATCTGCATATTCCCAGCGGCCAGTTTGTGGCGGTGGTGGGCCGCAGCGGCGGCGGCAAGAGTACCCTGCTGCGCCTGCTGGCGGGTCTGGAAAAACCGAACGCTGGCGAGCTGCTGGCGGGCGCGACACCCCTGGCGGCGATCCAGGACGACACCCGGATGATGTTTCAGGATGCGCGCCTGCTGCCGTGGAAAACGGTGATTGATAACGTCGGGCTGGGGTTAAAAGGCGCCTGGCGCGACGCCGCCCTACAGGCATTGGCCAGCGTCGGACTCGAGAGCCGTGCGCAGGAGTGGCCGGCGGCGCTGTCAGGTGGGCAAAAGCAGCGCGTTGCGCTGGCCCGCGCGCTGATCCATCGCCCGCGCCTGCTGCTGCTGGACGAGCCGCTGGGAGCGCTGGACGCCCTCACCCGTCTGGAGATGCAGGAGCTGATCGTCTCTCTGTGGCAGGAGCATGGTTTTACGGTCCTGCTGGTGACGCACGACGTCAGTGAAGCGGTGGCCATGGCCGACCGGGTGCTGTTAATTGAAGAGAAGAAAATTGGCCTCGATTTGAACGTGGATATTCCGCGACCGCGGCGCACCGGGTCGGCGAAGCTGGCCGAGCTGGAGGCAGAGGTGCTGGATCGGGTGATGAAACGCGGCGACAGCGAGCGTGCGCCGCGTTTGTTTAGTCATGGCTAACTAACGTCCCCGGCCCGCGCTTCGCTCGGCCGGGCTACCAAATCGCACAGCGCTGTAGCCCCGGTAAGCGAGAGCGCAACCGGGGATTTTGCCACCGTTACGCCAGCGCCTTACTGATTTTCTCGAACAGATCGCCGGAGAGATTCTCCAGCCCCTTCAACTGCTCCAGCGCAGCGCGCATCAGCGCCTGTCGCTTCTCATCATAACGCTTCAGACGAATCAACGGCTCAATCAGTCGCGACGCCACCTGCGGGTTGCGCTGGTTAAGTTCGGTCAGCATCTCCACCAGGAACTGGTAGCCGCTGCCGTCTTCAGCATGGAACGCCGCCGGGTTGCTGCTGGCGAAAGCACCGATTAACGACCGCACACGGTTCGGGTTGCTCATGCTGAATGAACGGTGATTCAGCAGACCACGCACTGTTTCCACCACATTGGCCGCCGGGCTGGTGGACTGCAGGATAAACCACTTATCCATCACCAGACCGTCCTGATGCCATTTATCGTCATACTCCTGCATCAGCGCATCGCGGCTCGGCAGCTCGGCGGCAACCGCTGCCGACAAGGCGGCCAGCGCGTCGGTCATGTTATCCGCCTGGTGATACTGCGCCGACACCAGCTTATCGCCCAGCGTTGGCTCCGCAAACGCCAGATAGCGCAGGCAGGTATTGCGCAGGGCACGCTTACCAATATCGGCGTGCTCCACACGGTAGCTGTCGAGTTTATTGGCGTGATAAACCGCGAGGAATTCGTCCGCCAGTTCGTTCGCCAGAGTGCGGGTGAGCGCTTCGCGCACGGTGGCGATGGCGATCGGATCGATAATGGCGAACATCTCGGCGATTTCGTTGGCCGACGGCAGGGTTAAGATCTCGGCGGCCAGCGCCGGGTCAATCTTCTCGTCCAGCAGGATGGCGCGGAAGGCGTCCGCCACGTGTACCGGCAGCGACAGCGGCTGTCCCTGCTGATGACGGTTGACGTTCAGCTTGATGTAGGTCGCCAGCAGGCTCTGCGCCGCATCCCAGCGCGAGAAATCATTCCGCGCATGGCGCATCAGGAAGGTGAGCTGCTGATCGCTCCACTTATATTCCAGTTTCACTGGTGCTGAAAATTCGCACAGCAGCGCCGGCACCGGCTGGAAATAGACGTTATCGAAGACGAAAGTCTGCTCGGCCTGAGTTACATTGAGCACCGGGTGCAGCGGATGGCCGCCCTTCTGCAGGGGGATCACCTTGCCTTCGTTATCGTACAGCTCAATGGCAAACGGGATATGCAACGGCTGCTTCTCGGCCTGCTCGGCGGTCGGCGGCGTACGCTGGCTGATGGTCAGCGTGTACTGCTCGGTTTCCGGATTGTAGTCGTCATGCACGGTGACGATTGGCGTACCGGACTGGCTGTACCAGCGGCGGAAGTGTGACAGATCGACGTTAGAGGCATCCTCCATCGCCTGGACGAAATCATCGCAGGTCGCGGCGCTGCCGTCATGGCGTTCAAAGTACAGCTGCATCCCTTTCTGGAAGTTTTCTTCACCCAGCAGGGTGTGCAGCATGCGGATCACTTCGGCACCCTTTTCATAAACCGTCAGGGTGTAGAAGTTGTTCATTTCGATAACCATATCCGGGCGGATCGGGTGCGCCATCGGGCTGGCGTCTTCGGCAAACTGCAGCCCGCGCATGGTGCGCACATTGTTGATGCGGTTAACCGCCCGTGAGCCGAGGTCGGAGCTGAACTCCTGATCGCGGAACACGGTCAGCCCTTCTTTCAGGCTGAGCTGGAACCAGTCGCGGCAGGTGACGCGGTTGCCGGTCCAGTTATGGAAATACTCATGACCAATCACCCGCTCGATATCAAGATAGTCTTTATCGGTGGCGGTATCGGTACGGGCCAGGACATATTTGGAGTTAAAGACGTTGAGTCCTTTGTTCTCCATCGCGCCCATATTAAAGAAGTCGACGGCGACAATCATATAGATGTCGAGGTCGTACTCGAGGCCAAAGCGCTCCTCATCCCATTTCATGGAATTTTTCAGCGAGGTCATTGCCCACGGCGCGCGGTCGAGATTGCCGCGATCGACGTACAGCTCCAGCGCCACTTCACGACCGGAGCGAGTGGTAAAGGTGTCACGCAGGACGTCAAAATCACCGGCCACCAGCGCAAACAGGTAGCACGGTTTCGGGAACGGATCCTGCCACTGTACCCAGTGACGGCCATTCTCCAGCTCTCCCTGCGCCATGCGGTTGCCGTTGGAGAGCAGGAACGGGTATTTCGCTTTGTCGGCGATGATTTTGGTGGTAAACCGCGCCAGCACGTCCGGGCGGTCCAGGTACCAGGTAATATGGCGGAAACCTTCCGCTTCGCACTGAGTACACAGCGCTTCGCCTGACTGATACAAGCCTTCCAGCGCGGTGTTCGCCGCCGGGCTGATCTCATTGACGATGGTCAGGGTGAAATGCTCCGGCAGACCGCCGATCACCAGCTGATTGTTTTCTTCTTTATAGTCACTCCACGGCTGGCCGTTCACTTGCAGCGCGATCAGGGTCAGATCTTCGCCGTCGAGGCGCAATGGCACATCAGACGCAGCCGCGTGGCGGGAGACCTTGCTCTCGGCCGTAACGACGGTTTTTGCGGCATCCAGGTCAAAGGTCAAATCGATATCGCTAATCAGATACTCCGGCGCACGATAGTCGTGGCGGTATTTGGCTTGGGGCTGTTGTGTCATAAAAAACCTTTCGCATCTTGGGTAAAGTGTCGTCCCAGTCTATTCCCGTTGTGTCAATCGCGCTATGCAGAATCTTCATCTTTTCAATGTGAAACACGAAAACCGCTACATTTTGTTAACACGCGCGGCACGAAATGCCCTCGACCCGACGCAAAGCTTGTGGTGTGATCCATGTTCAATATATTAAACTAGGCCTCGCAAATGACCGTCAGCGTCGCCATCGCTCGCCATCGCGGGACAGAGCCGGGTAATAAAGGTATACTCCGCCTCCTTTTTCGCGTTGGTTTGGATGGAACGCTCCAGTGAGAGGATGCTACTGCGCACCATGACACAATTCACTTCTCCTGTACTGCACTCGCTGCTTGATACGGATGCCTACAAGCTGCACATGCAGCAGGCTGTCTTCCACCGCTACGGCGATGTGCATGTGGCGGCGGAGTTTCGCTGCCGCGGAGACGACCTTCTCGGCATTTATGCCGACGCGATCCGCGAGCAGGTGGAGTCCATGCGCGACCTGAGACTGCGGGATGATGAATATCACTGGTTGTCCACCCTTCCCTTTTTCCGCCAGGATTATCTCGACTGGCTGCGCGATTTTCGCTATGACCCGCGCCAGGTCACGGTCAGCAATGACAACGGCAAGCTGAACATTCGCCTTACCGGCCCGTGGCGTGAAGCCATCATGTGGGAAGTCCCGCTGCTGGCGGTGATAAGCGAGCTGGTCCATCGCTATCGTTCACCAGAGATGGGCGTCGATCAGGCGCTGAACACGCTGGAACATAAGCTAGGCGACTTCGCCAGCATGACCGCTGGCCTCGATATGCGCGCCTTCCGCCTGATGGACTTCGGCACCCGCCGTCGTTTTTCACGCGAAGTGCAAGAGGCCATTGTGCAACGTCTGCAGCAGGAGCCGTGGTTTGTCGGCACCAGCAATTACGATCTGGCTCGTCGTTTACATTTAACCCCGATGGGCACCCAGGCGCACGAATGGTTCCAGGCCCACCAGCAGATCAGCCCGAACCTCGCCAGCAGCCAGCGGGCGGCCCTTGCCGCCTGGCTGGAAGAGTATCCCGACCAGCTGGGCATCGCGCTGACCGACTGCATCACCATGGATGCGTTCCTGCGCGATTTTGGTCCGGAATTCGCTACCCGCTATCAGGGTTTGCGCCATGACTCCGGCGACCCGGTGGAATGGGGTGAAAAAGCCATCGCCCATTATCAGAAGCTGGGCATCGATCCGCTGAGCAAAGTGCTGGTCTTCTCCGATAATCTCGATCTCGCCAAAGCGGTCGATTTGTATCGCCACTTCGTCTCGCGGGTGAAATTGAGCTTTGGTATCGGCACCCGTTTAACCTGCGATCTGCCGCAGGTTAAACCGCTCAATATCGTGATTAAGCTGGTGGAATGTAACGGCAAACCGGTGGCGAAACTCTCCGACAGCCCGGGGAAAACCATCTGCCACGATAAGGCCTTCGTCCGCGCCCTGCGCGAGGCGTTTGACCTGCCGCCGATTAAAAAGGCGAGCTAATTCCCCTAAGGAGCCTTTCAGGCTCCTTTTTCTTTATTATTTATTGCCGAATTATCCGCTTATGATGCGAAATCTACTTGTCTGATGGAAGATGACAGGTAACATAGATATCCCCCCGCTGTAGGGGGAAGAGACTTTTTTATTGGACTACATAGAGAGATTATTATGAGCGTTGTGCCTGTAGCCGACGTACTCCAGGGCCGCGTTGCCGTTGACAGCGAAGTCACGGTCCGCGGATGGGTGCGTACCCGCCGAGATTCTAAAGCTGGCTTTTCATTCCTCGCCGTCTATGACGGTTCCTGCTTTGATCCTGTACAGGCCGTTATTAATAATTCTCTGCCCAATTACAATCAGGAAGTGCTGCGTCTGACCACCGGTTGCTCGGTGATTGTCACCGGTAAAGTCGTGGCTTCCCAGGGCCAGGGTCAAAGCTTTGAGATCCAGGCGACCAGCGTGGAAGTCACCGGCTGGGTGGAAGACCCGGACACCTACCCGATGGCGGCCAAGCGCCACAGCATCGAGTATCTGCGTGAAGTAGCGCACCTGCGTCCGCGCACCAATCTGATTGGCGCGGTAGCTCGCGTGCGTCATACCCTGGCGCAGGCGCTGCACCGTTTCTTCGACGAACAGGGCTTCTTCTGGGTTTCCACCCCGCTGATCACCGCTTCCGATACCGAAGGCGCCGGCGAAATGTTCCGCGTGTCGACGCTGGATCTGGAAAACCTGCCGCGTAACGATCAGGGCAAAGTCGACTTCGATAAAGACTTCTTTGGTAAAGAGTCGTTCCTGACCGTATCCGGCCAGCTGAACGGCGAGACCTACGCCTGTGCGCTGTCGAAAATCTACACCTTCGGCCCAACCTTCCGCGCCGAAAACTCCAACACCAGCCGCCACCTGGCGGAGTTCTGGATGCTGGAGCCGGAAGTCGCCTTCGCGAGCCTGAACGATGTTGCTGGTCTGGCGGAAGCGATGCTCAAGTACGTCTTTAAGGCGGTACTGGAAGAGCGTGCGGATGACATGCAGTTCTTCGCCGAGCGCGTAGACAAAGACGCTATCGACCGTCTGCAGCGTTTCGTCTCCGCTGATTTTGCTCAGGTGGATTACACCGATGCCGTCACTATCCTGGAAAACTGCGGCAAGCAGTTTGAGAACCCGGTTTACTGGGGCGTGGATCTCTCCTCCGAGCACGAGCGTTATCTGGCTGAAGAACACTTCAAAGCGCCGGTCGTGGTGAAAAACTATCCGAAAGACATTAAGGCCTTCTACATGCGCCTTAACGAAGACGGTAAAACCGTCGCGGCAATGGACGTGCTGGCGCCGGGCATCGGCGAGATCATCGGTGGTTCCCAGCGTGAGGAGCGTCTCGACGTGCTGGACGCGCGTATGGCAGAGATGGGGCTCAACAAAGAAGACTACTGGTGGTATCGCGACCTGCGCCGCTACGGCACCGTACCGCACTCCGGCTTCGGTCTGGGCTTCGAACGTCTGATCGCTTACGTCACCGGCGTGCAGAACGTCCGCGATGTCATTCCGTTCCCGCGTACCCCGCGCAACGCGACATTCTAAATTTTTCTGACATAAACCTGAAAGGCCAGCGCAAGCTGGCCTTTTTTTATGTCAATTACTGTTAGCAAAATTCAACAAACTTAAACATCAAGGCCTGGAAATCACATTTATGTTACGCACTGTTTCGGTGCACACCGGTGATGCAGATCGCACTTTATGTTCATATCAGAGCAAAACCCCTGATAAATTTGCTCATTTTTTAACCATGCGCCGCACGTCTTGCCAAGACAGAGGCTGAATAAAAAGAAGACGAATTCAACACATAAAATGAACGAATTGCCGCTTATCCAAATTAATCATAAATAATTCATATAGATAGATAAGCAATGACGTTTTACCTCATCAGGTGGAACGGAATTTTGATTAAGTTCACAAAGTCCCCCAGAATACACATTTAGTTACATGATTTTTCGTTTTGTTACTCATATGAGATATTCGTAGCATTTTCCGGCTAGCGAAACGTTGTCGCGGATGGAAAGATGCCTTCAGACACCAAACTCTCATCAATGGTTCTGTAAGTTTTTATTGACAGAACTTATTGACGGCAGTGGCACGTGTTCATATAAAAAATATTAATGAGGGTAATAAATAATGATGAAGCGCAATATTCTGGCAGTGGTGATCCCTGCCCTGCTGGTAGCCGGTGCAGCCAACGCTGCAGAAATCTATAACAAAAACGGCAACAAACTGGACTTCTATGGGAAAATGGTCGGCGAGCACGTCTGGACCACCAATGGCGACACCAGCAGCGACGATACCACCTATGCCCGTATCGGCCTGAAAGGCGAAACTCAGATCAACGATCAGCTGACCGGTTACGGCCAGTGGGAATACAACATGGATGCGTCCAATGTTGAAGGTTCCCAGCCGACGAAAACCCGTCTGGCGTTCGCGGGTCTGAAAGCGGGCGAATACGGTTCATTCGACTACGGCCGTAACTACGGCGCGATCTACGATGTCGAAGCAGCAACCGATATGCTGGTTGAATGGGGCGGCGACGGCTGGAACTACACCGACAACTACATGACCGGCCGTACCAACGGCGTGGCAACCTACCGTAACTCTGACTTCTTTGGTCTGGTTGACGGTCTGAGCTTCGCGCTGCAGTACCAGGGTAAAAACGACCACGACCGTGCGGTTCGCAAGCAGAATGGCGACGGCTTCAGCACCGCAGCCACCTACGCGTTCGACAACGGTATCGCACTGTCTGCAGGCTACTCCGGCTCCAACCGTAGCGTCGATCAGAAAGCTGACGGCAATGGCGACAAAGCCGAAGCCTGGGCAACCTCTGCAAAATATGACGCCAACAACGTCTATGCAGCGGTCATGTACTCTCAGACCTACAACATGACTCCGGAAGAAGATAACCACTTCGCGGGCAAAACCCAGAACTTTGAAGCTGTCGTACAGTATCAGTTCGACTTCGGCCTGCGTCCGTCCATCGGTTACGTGCAGACCAAAGGTAAAGACCTGCAGTCACGTGCTGGCTTCTCCGGCGGCGATGCGGATCTGGTTAAATACATCGAAGTGGGTACCTGGTACTACTTCAACAAGAACATGAACGTCTACGCTGCGTATAAATTCAACCAGCTGGACGACAACGATTACACCAAAGCGGCTGGCGTAGCCACCGACGACCAGGCGGCCGTGGGTATCGTTTACCAGTTCTAATCTGCAGTACACCCCTTCGTGATATGCCTTCAAAGCAGGACTTCGGTCCTGCTTTTCTGTATTCGTGAGGCAAAGATCGTATCTTTCGAAAACCTTCTCGCTTTTTGTCGCAAACGGTTGGCAATTCGTTATTCTCCCGTTAACCTGATAGCGGATTTCCCTTCAGTAATCACAATGGAACCTCGTCATGTTTGAGAACATTACCGCCGCCCCAGCCGACCCGATTTTAGGTCTGGCCGATCTGTTTCGTGCCGATGACCGCCCTGAAAAAATTAACCTCGGAATTGGTGTTTACAAGGATGAAACCGGTAAAACACCCGTTCTGACCAGCGTCAAGAAAGCAGAGCAGTACCTGCTGGAAAATGAAACGACTAAAAACTATCTGGGCATCGATGGTATTCCTGAATTTGGTCGCTGCACCCAGGAGCTGCTGTTCGGTAAAGGCAATGCGATTATCGCTGATAAACGCGCCCGCACTGCGCAGACCCCTGGCGGTACTGGCGCTCTGCGTGTCGCGGCTGACTTCCTCGCCAAAAACACCGACGTGAAACGCGTGTGGGTGAGCAACCCAAGCTGGCCGAACCACAAGAGCGTGTTTACCTCTGCCGGGCTGGAAGTGCGCGAATATACCTACTACGACGCCGCTAACCATGCGCTGGACTTTGAGGGTCTGCTGGCCAGCCTGACCGAAGCCCAGGCCGGCGACGTGGTGCTGTTCCACGGCTGCTGCCACAACCCGACCGGTATCGATCCGACACTCGACCAGTGGCAGCAGCTGGCTCAGCTGTCAGTGGAAAAAGGCTGGCTCCCGCTGTTTGATTTCGCCTACCAGGGCTTTGCCCGCGGTCTGGAAGAAGATGCTGAAGGTCTGCGCGCCTTTGCTGCGCTGCACAAAGAGCTGCTGGTCGCCAGCTCCTACTCGAAAAACTTTGGCCTGTACAACGAGCGCGTCGGCGCCTGCACGCTGGTCGCCGCCGATCAGGAGACCGTTGACCGCGCATTCAGTCAGATGAAATCGGTGATCCGCGCCAACTACTCCAACCCGCCTGCGCATGGCGCCTCCGTGGTCGCCACCATTCTGAGCAACGATGCGCTGCGTGCGATCTGGGAGCAGGAGCTGACCGATATGCGCCAGCGCATCCAGCGTATGCGCCTGCTGTTCGTCAACACCCTGCAGGAGAAAGGCGCGAGCCGCGACTTCAGCTTTATCAGCCAGCAGAACGGCATGTTCTCATTCAGCGGCCTGACTAAAGAACAGGTGCTGCGCCTTCGTGAAGAGTTCGCCATCTATGCGGTTGCTTCCGGACGTATCAACGTGGCCGGGATGACGCCTGACAATATGGCGCCGCTGTGCGAAGCCATCGTCGCAGTACTGTAAGCGACAGCGTGCTCTAAGCGAGATAAAAGAAAAAGGCCGCAAATGCGGCCTTTTTTATGTGTTCGCGTCATGTCTGTTACCAGACCGGCATCTCATCCTGCAGGAACGGGTTGTTACGGCGTTCCTCACCCAGCGTCGACAGCGGACCATGGCCGGGAATAAAGGTCACGTCATCGCCCAGCGGCAACAGCTTATCCTTAATGGCCGCAATCAGCTGTCCATGGTCGCCGCGTGGAAAATCGCTGCGCCCCACCCCGCCTTTAAAAATCACGTCTCCGGAAATGAGCAATCGGGAAGCGTCATCAAAGAAGACCACGTGACCCGGCGTATGGCCCGGACAGTGCAGTACCTGCAGCGCCACATTCCCTACATTGACCACATCGCCTTCATTGAGCCAGCGATCCGGACGCAGCGGCTGGCAATCCTCCAGGCCGAACATCCGGCTTTGCGCCGGCAATCCTTCCAGCCAGAACTCATCTTCTTTTTCCGGACCAATAACCGGTACGCCATAATGCTGCGCCAGTTCCGCAGCGGCGCCGACGTGATCGAGATGGCCATGCGTCAGCAGGATCTGCATCAGCGTGACGCCCGCCTCCGCCACCACCGCTTTGATACGTTCAGCATCGCCGCCAGGATCGACCAGCGCCGCCAGGCGGGTTTGTTCGCACCAGATGAGAGAACAGTTCTGCGCGAACGCGGTAACCGGAATAATACGATAGTTCATGACGCTCCTTTCGTTACCAGTGCCTTACGGGACCGGTATCAATATGCACAAAGTTACTACGTGGGTAATATCCTACACCACCTGCGCGCATAGATAACGCCGCTTTGCGAATATTGCTTAACGAAATACCTTCAATATGGAAATCCATTGCCTGCCCCTTGGTGTGATAGCTGTGTTTTGCCACACCACGGCTTCGTGCGCGAAGCTCATCATTGGTATCGAGGGAACGATAACCAGAAATAAGCTGGACAGGTTTGTTGGTGCCAAGCAATCCCTGCAACCGATAAAGATGATCGAACAGATTTGGATCGATGGACTTAATTTTATTCGCGCGGTAATCACGGAAAAAATGATTAAGTCTTGCTAATTCATCCTGAATATAGCCTCTGCCATCGAAAAACTCCGCCTTGAGCGATTCACCGGTATGCAGGTTATTCAGCGTCAAAATACGCGGGCGGGGGGTCGAGAGGGTGGCAAATGCCGGCGCAGGGAGAATGGCGGCAGCACCCAGCGCAGCACCACCCAACGCCAGCAATCTGCGGCGATTAGCGTCAAATTTGTCCATGATAATCAGGTCTACAGTCAATGAATCGTTATATACTTTTTCCGCATCGCGCGAGGCTAACCGCCAGCTCGCCATCGCTCGCCACAGCCGTGATGCTGTCCGGCAAAGGAGAGCGTTCGCGCTGACCGCGCTACGCATTGAGCGGAATGATATGTATATGCACTTCTGGCGCACGAAAGGCACCTTACCGGGCATTATTGCCAACGTCAAGGCAGCCTCACCCCAGGAAAATCGGGCGCTGCAGAGGAGCAGCGCCCTTTTTTACCCAGTGCTAGGACAACAAAATCCATTGAACTACTTCATTTACCTGATTAATTGTTCCGCTTTCGTCAGAATTTGTGCACTGGATCGCGCGGTGAGATCGTAATTGTAAATATCTGTTCGATATTGTGTACGTCCATCAGCGTCCACAAAAGCCGTTAAGTAATATAAATTCACCGGTATATTTTGCCGAATATTGACATAGCGCGTGTCCCCTTGCTTCAGGGCATCGGAAATACGCGTGTCGTTCCAGCCCGCGTCCTGCAGCAACATATTGGCCAGCTCCGAGGCCTTATTGACGCGTACGCAGCCGGAGCTGAGCGCGCGAACATCTTTCTGGAACAGATTATGGTTCGGCGTATCGTGCAGATAAATAGCATCTGAACTCGGCATATTAAACTTGTAGCGGCCCAGTGAGTTACGCGCTCCAGGCGCCTGCTGAAAACGGAACGGTAAATTATTCTCGGTGATGGTCGACCAGTCGACCCGATAAGGATCGATGGTCTCTTTACTGTTCCAGCCGCGCATCACGGTGTAGCCATGCTGCTCCAGATAGCCTGGATTGTTACGCACCTTCGGCAGGATATCTTTGCGCGCCAGCGTCGGCGGCACGTTCCACGGTGGATTGACCACCACGTTGTTCAGCGCGCTGCTCATCATTGGCGTTTTGCGGTCCGGACGCCCGACGATCACCCGCGAGGCCAGCACCTGGCTGCCATCCTGGTAATAGACCAGCGAGAAAGCGGGAATATTCACCATAATGCCGGTCGACAGTTTGCCCGGCAGCAGGCGTAAACGTTGAATATTCAAGGCCAGCACCCCCGCACGCTGCGCGGAAGAGACGTTGAGCCAGTCGCGGGTGGACTGGCCAATGACGCCATCCGCACCCAGCCCCTGCATGGCCTGAAAGCGCTTAACCCCCTCCACCAGCTGGCGATCGTACACGCCGCGCGCCGCGGGTTTGCTCTTTTTCTTCGCCGACGGGCTCACCACATCGCCGGGCAGAACGATATTGGCGGTATTGTCCAGCATCCCGGTACGCTGGAGGATCTCGCGCAGGGCACCGATATCATTGCTCCATTCGCCGGGGCGCAGCGAGCCGCTACCGGTCATCTGCGGCCACGGGCGAGAATCAGCCACCAGCGCCAACAACGACTGGTGCATGGCCTCATACTGCGGATGATGCGGCGCCAGGCCAGCGATAAACGCCGGCAGGGAGCCATTGTCCAGCGCCAGCTGCCACTGGTTAATCACCGATAGCGGCGGGGTCGCCATCTTGTACGGCGTCGAGCTATATAGCCAGCGGGTCCCCTGGGTGGGGATGCCGCTGATAAAGTGCAGATAGCCCATCATGGCATCCGACAACACCACATCGCGCGCCATGCCGCTGACGGCGGGATCGGTCAGCAGGCTGACCCAGGTGGTAAACTGCGGCTGAAAACCGGCGATGGCGATCTCCGCCAGCTGCTGCTGGAACGCCTGCACCGCCTCGCGGTTCTCCCACATCGGTTTCATATCCCTGGCGGCGTACAGCGACACCAGCGGATTGATAAAGACAGGTTTGTACCCTGCCGGCAACAGCGCCTCGATCTGGGCGCGACTGTTTGCGGCCGCCTCCATCGACAGCGGCTGCTCACCGGCCAGCTTCGCGACCGCCGGCGATTGCCCATCGCTTTGCGTCAGCGCGACGGAAAGCTCTCCAGGCGTAGCGGAGCTATCACCAGGTACGACTTCAGGCTCTGCGGCCTGGACATTGAACAGCGGAGCAAATGCCAGTGCCAGGCTCAGGCTGAGCGCTGACAATGGACCACCATACCGTTTCTTTAGCAACATCCCTTGCCCCCTGTTGTCACACATTGCCGCCCACAAATTAGTGGGCTTTATCACAGTATATAAAGACGAAAAGGCTTTTGCCTTACCTAATGTAAAGAAGCTTAAAGATTATACCACCCAGGCATACCAGGCTGGATAGCAAAAAGGGCAACTTAACGTTGCCCTTTTCAGCGCTTAGCCGCCAGAATTTAGCCGCAGCCTCAGGAGGCGTCGGCCGTTCCCGGCAGTGCTTCCGGTACCGGCGCGGCAAAACCGCGCAGGCCGACAACGTGTACGTGTTCGTGATTATTAAACACTTTACGCACCAGTTTATAGGTCGTGCCTTTTTCCGGGCTGATATTCTCCGGCGCCGCGATAATCAGCTGCATCTCCAGACGTTCGCACAGCTCGAACAACGTGGCGATGGAGCGGGCGTCGAGACGCGCCGCTTCATCGAGGAACAGCAGACGGCAAGGCGAGATATCCTTGCCGCGCAGGCGACGAGACTCATCTTCCCAGCTCTGCACCACCATTACCAGAATCGACATCCCGGTACCGATCGCTTCCCCGGTCGACAGCGCGCCGGACTCCGCGCGCAGCCAGCCGTCGGAGCCGCGGTTAACTTCCACTTCCATCTCCAGATAGTTGCGGTAGTCGAGTAGCTCTTCGCCGATGGTTTGCGGCGTGCGCTGCCCCATGTCGATCTGCGGGTTCAGGCGCTGATACAGCTTGGCCAGCGCTTCCGAGAAGGTCAGGCGATTGCTGTTAAACAGATCCTGATGTTGCTCATGCTGTTCAGACAGGACATCCAGCAGCGTCGAGTGGGTCTCGCGCACGTTGACGTTCAGACGCACGCTGTTGACCTGGCCGAACGACACGCTCTGCAGCCCCTGGTTGAGCATCCGGATACGGTTCTGCTCACGCTGAATGGTTTTGCGAATAATGTTCGCCACGCTGCGGGAACTGATCGCCAGCTTCTGTTCGCGGTTGGTCAGCTCTTCGGTCAGACGACTGAGCTCGATCTCCATCTGCTCGATCGCTTCCACCGGGTCATCGGTACGAATAATATCCTGACGGATACGCTCGCGCAGATGCTGATAGACGGCGACGAAGAACTGGATTTTGCGCTCCGGACGTTTCGGATCTTCCGAAATACGCAGCACGTCGCGCAGATGTTCGTTATCGGCGACCGCCAGACGCAGCGCACCGAGCGCCTTATCCGACATCGAACGCAGTTCGTCGGCAGAGAGATAGGCCAGTTCGCGGCGATGCAGACGACGTTCGACGCCATTGTCTTTCACCAGACGCATCACCGCGCACCAGCCCGCCTTGGCGCTGACAACCTGCTCACGCATTTCGCAGTAATCGCGTTCCAGCTTGCGCAGTTTACGGGTCAGGTTGTCCATTTCCGCTTCGCAGAAGGTCAACGCTTTTTCCAGCTGATTGCGACGGGAGCGGTTGTTGCTCAGCTGCGTGTGCAGCTCGTCACGACGCTGACGCGCGCGCTCTTCCGCCCCGGCATCGGCACGCACGCCGATATCCTGCAGCTCTTTATACAGATCGTTGAGCAGCTCTTTTTTGGTGTCATACGAGCTCTTCAGCGACGCCAGCACCTGGTTGTACTGGTTCAACTGCGCAACGTGGCTACGCATCGCTTCGCGCGCGCGGCTACGCTCAGATTCCGCTTGTTGCAGACGCTGGCGCAGCTTCTCGTTGAGATCGCTGTTGCCACTGAGCATCTCCGCCGAATCGGAGTAGCTGAAGTGGGCCCGGCGCTGCACGACTTCCGCCAGCGCAAAGGCCTGCTGACGCGCATCGCGCTGGGTTTGCTGCGCATAGGCGTAATCTTCTTTCAGCTGCTCAAACTGCTCCGGATCGCTCTGCAATACCGAGACGATCGGCTCCAGCTTCGCCAGCTGATTGCCATGCTGCTGAATAAAGCGCACTGCCTCCTGCGCTTCGTCCAGACGTTCCTGGATCTCGTCCACGCGGTCAGCCAGCGTATCATCCGCCAGCAGGTTCAGGCGCGGCAGCAGGCGGTTGAGCGCCGACACGCCCTCTTTCGCCTGCTCATACTGCACGCGGTTCTGTTGGTTATCGCTCTCATGGGCGTTCAGCGCACGCTCCAGCTCGCCGCGGCGGCTGTTAAGCTTGCGGATCTCTTCTTCCGGATCGTCCTCGAAAGCCACCGCCAGATGGCTGCCAATGAAGCGGCTGAAAGCCTGGTGAAGACGCTGGGTTTTCTGCACGTCGAACGACAGGGTCGCGAAACGCTCGGAGAGACTCTCACGCTCAGCATGCAGTGTTTCGATGCGATTTTCGCGCGCCGCGCGACCAAACAGCGGCAGCGTTGGGAAACGTGAATAACGCCACTGGCGGTCGGCAATCTTCACCACCACCGCTTTTTCCAGCTCGTCAACGCTGAACACGCTGTCGTCGAAGGACTGCGGATCGCCTTCGATCAGATACAGGTCTTCCGGACAATCTTCCAGCCCTTCGAGCTGCTCCGCCACCTGCGACAGATCCGGCACCACGATCGCATGGCGCGATGGGCCATACAGCGCGGAGAAGTACGGCGCATCTTCGAGGCTAACGTCGTCATAAATTTCCGACAACAGGACGCCGCCAAAGCGCTCCGCCAGCGCGTTCAGACGCGGGTCTTCAGAGCCGCCCGGCTGACTGAGTCGCTCGATCTCTTCGTCGATGGCACGCTTGCGGGCGCCGACCTCGTCACGTTCAACGATAGCCTCGCGCTCGCGCTCCAGCAGCTGCTGCAGGTATTCGGTGACCTCCTGGCCGGACTCAAACTGTTCGCCGCTCTGCTCGCACAGCTGGTTGAGGCTGTTTTGCGCCGCCAGCCAGATCGGCGCCCGGCGCATCAGCGTCTGGGTGCGCGACTGCAGTTGCTCCAGCTCCTGACGCAAGGTCATGCGCTGTTCCTGAGCGTTAGAGACGCTGTCGGCCAGCGACGCGATGCGCGCTTCCAGCTCCTGATGCAGCGTTTCCAGATCGTCGATATCGTAGCGTTTGCCCTGGCGTTTGCAGAACTCAGCCAGCTGACGCTCGGCGTCCTGCTGCTCGCGCAGACGCTGTTCCAGCTCGTTGAGACGACTGCGCAGCCCCTGCGCCTGCTCGGCCTGATGGCGCTGGTTAACGCCGTCGCGCAGCAATTCGCGCGCCACGTCCCAGGCTTCATTACGCGCCAGCGGGCCGTTAATCGCCGCCACCAGCTGGTACGCCTGTTCGAACTGGCTGTGCGCGGTTTGCGCCACGCTCATTTTCTGTTCCAGCGACAGCATTTTCTCCGTCGCTTCCTGCTCTTTCGCCTGGAAGGTTTCCAGCCACTCGTCGGCGCTCTCAGGCGTCAGATCCGGCAGATGGCACAGCGCCTTCGCGCGCTCCAGCGCCTGCAGCGCCTGGTTATACTGAATGGCGCGGGTCTGCTGGACGTCGAGCGCCTGCTGATAGTCGGCGAGCTGGTTTTTCAGCTCATCCACTTCCAGTTCGGCGGCTTCGGCGCGGGCTTCGTTCTCTTCCTGCTGGTCGGCGGCTTCCGCCACCACTTCATTCTGTTCTTCCAGACGGATCTGCAGCTCGTCGAGATCCGCTTCGTAGCGCTCAATTTTTTCCTGCTGACGCAGGGCGGTCTGCACCAGGTTCAGGTGATCGCTGGCGGCCTGGTAATCGGCTTCCAGATCGCCCTCCGCGCCGTTGTGCTCCTGCAGCTCGCGCGCCATCTCGACGTGCTTATACTGCTCGGCCGCCAACTGCGAACGCGAGGTAAAGAGATCGCGACGATACTCCAGCGCCTTATCCAGGTGAATGCGCCGCTCGTTGGCGTGACGCATATAGTCCGCCGCCACGTAGTTGGTGGCTTCGCTGATCAGGTGTTTAAACAGATCGCGGTCAGACTGGGTTACGCGAATGGCTTCCAGCGTCATGCGGTTTTCCCGCAGCGCCGCTTCCATATCCTGGAACGCTTTACGCACGCCGCTGTTTTCCGGCAGCAGGTAGTCGCGCAGCGAGCGGGTAATGGTGCTGGAGATCCCGCCGTACAGCGAGGCCTCAATCAGGCGGTAGTATTTGCTACGATCGGAGGCGGAACGCAGACGACGCGCCACCACGCCCAGATCGAACATTAGCGAGTGATATTCGGTGATCGAGTTGAACTGTTTAAACTGGACGCCTTCCATCGCCTCGAGTTTGTCTTTCAGCTCATTGAGACTGACCACGCGCGCCTGACGATCGTTCAGCGTTTCGGTCAACAGCTGGGTCGGCAGGATAGAGGTCGGCAGTCCCTGAATGGCGAACGGCTTAATATCGACTTTACGATCGCGTCCGGCGACCTGTTGTAGGCGCACGCCGACCACCACGCGCTGGTGGCGGGAGTTGATCACATCGAGTACCGAGTAACACACCCCGGCGCGCAGCTTACCGTGCAGGCCTTTATCGCGTGAGCCGCTGGTGGCCCCCGCTTCGGTGGTGTTACGGAAGTGCAGCAGGGTTAAATCCGGGATCAGCGCCGTGACGAAAGCCGCCATGGTCGTGGACTTACCCGCGCCGTTCCCCCCGGAGAGGGTGGTCACCAGTTCATCAAGATCAAAGGTCCGGGCAAAGAAACCGTTCCAGTTAACCAGCGTTAGCGAGCGAAACTTACCGCGTTCAATCATTACTCTTCCTCCCCGCTATCCGGCTGGTTTTCTTCATTCTCATCATTGAGCTGCAGGTGATTTTCCAGAGCCATCGCTTCCCCGTCGCGGATCAGGCGGCGCTGCGCCTCGCGCGGGTCGTCGCCGGCGCGCACATCGGCGCCAAAGCGGAATACCGATTCGGTAATGCGAAACTTGCTGCTGTCATGGCCCATAAACCACACCATCCCCAGGCGGCGCAGGCGGTTAAGCGACGCGCGCATTTTTTCCTGCAGCTTCTGGCGGTCCAGATCCGAACCGGTGGAACGATTGTTCACCAGCTTCAGCAGCCTGGATTCATCCGCCAGGGTCAGCAGTTCGTCATAGAGCTCCTGCTGGGTGAAAATCCCTTCGTTTGCCAGGCGCTCCGGGCTGAGATAGAGATAGCAAAGAATTTTGCCCACCATCATATCCAGCTCCGACAGCACCGAGCGCGAAATCAGCGTGGTGGAGCGCGGGCGCAGATAGAAGAACCCTTCCGGAGCGCGGATCAACTCGACGTTATAGCGAGCGTAAAATTCTTCCAGGTAATCCTGGAAATCCATCAAAAATGCGTGATTATCCAGCTCGTCGAGACCGATATGACGGCCCGCGCGCAGGGCGCTGTCCAGCGCCGGAAATAACGGATTGGCCAACGCCTGCGCCAGCTTAACCGGCATCACTTGTTCAATATTTGTCAATGACATGCGCCTGTACCTTGGCTCCGTAATCATTAATCGGCTGCCATTTTGCCGGCAGTCCGGTGAAATCTGCCTGGGCGACGCCCAGCTGTACCGCCTGATCCACGACGATCCGCGCCACGTCGAAGTGACGTCCGCGCGGATACTGCGCCAGGAACTCCCGCGCCACCAGGCCGAGGTCCAGCGGTATTCCCTTCTCTTTATAGACCGCCAGCTGCGCTTCGATCAGCGCCGCCAGCTGCTCGCGAATTTCGTTAAACTCTTCAAATTCGAGATCCGCCGGCAGTTCGCCGGTGACCTCTTCATCGCGCAGCGCCATCTCTTCATCGCGCATATCCAGCAGACGGTCGGCGTTGGCGTAAGTCAGCGCCCACGGTTCATCAAAATAGGTCTGTACCGACTGGCGCAGACGCTGGGCGAAGACGCGGTTCTTATCCATATCGATAGCGGTACGGATAAACTTGTGCACATGGCGGTCGTAGCCGATCCACAGGTCAATCGCCTGCTGACCCCAGCTGACGATGCGGTCGAGTTTGCTTTGCAGGTCGAATACCAGCCGGTCGACAAAATGCAAATCGTCGCGCGCCATGGTCGAATCCTGAATGCGCAGCAGATTCGCCTGCAGTTTATCCCCCGCCGCATCCAGCGTATCCTGCAGTTCGCGCAGGGTGCCAGAGGTTTCCGACAGCAGCAGTTCACAGCTGGAAATCGCCGCGCGCCAGTCTTTATTTAACAACTGTGCGATATCGTCTTTCACCAGCTGCTGCTGCTCATCCATAATGCGCTGCGTCAGGTCGATGCTGTCGAAAATTTCCGCCACGGAATATTTCAGCGGAGCGAAAACATTGCGATGCCAGTGGAACTCATCCCCGCCCTCTTCTGCCGCATCCGCCGCACGCTTCAGCTCGCCGGCGACGATCGACAGCTGCATCGAGAGACGCAGCGTCGAGAATTCACGCTGACGGATATAGTAATCGGTGATCCCGATCCCCAACGGCGTCAGGCGATAGATCGCATTGCCTTCGGTAATTTCGCTGGTAAAGCGGTTCAGCAGACGCTGGCGCACCAAATCGTTGATCGCATTATTGGCGCGCTGGCTGATGGTTTCGCTGGTCTGCTCAAACGCATCACTGACGTGGCGGAACGCATCCACCAGTTCTCCCTCGCTCATTTCCCCTTCCAGCCGTTCGCCGTTCAGCGTGGCGACCGCCAGCAGAAAAGAGAGTCTGTCGACCGGCAGCGAGATAGAAAAATCATTTTTCCTGGCCCAGGCAACCAGTTCGGGGACTGTCTGGGAAAATTCACTCATACTTTATCCTTGCATCTGCGGCTATGAGCCTGGCTCTTAAGCGCGGTGACATGAATATAACGGCCCAGGCTGAGATACGGCTCCTGACGACAGTAGCGCGTTTCCAGCTCCAGCAGCGCCGCATAGCTGTCATGCTGTTGGCGTTTTTCACGCAGATAATCATGAAACACCCGCACGCCGGTTTTGCTGACAATCTGCCAGCCAATCTCTTCCAGCCAGTGATAAACCTGCTGCGGCTCACGCGGATAATCCGGCGACAGCGTGCGTTTTTTCTTTTTTGGCATGCCCAATTGTACGTAATCGAAATTACCAGCCACCATATTGTGCATCAGCAGGCCGTTAGCATTGTAGAACATCAACGACAGCCCACCGCCAGGACGCAGTGTCGACCACAGCGTACGCAGCACCTCCTGGGGCTCCGCCACCCACTCCAGCACCGCATGAAACAGTACCAGATCAACCGGGCTTTCCAAATGCTGCGCAATATCCTGAGCCGCGCATTGTACAAAATGCATGTTGTCGATCACACCTTTATCGACGGCCGCCTGGCGGGCGCGCGCCACCATTTCAGCGGAGAGATCGCACAGCGTCACGTGATGGCCCAGTTGCGCCACTTTAATGGCTGTTTGCCCTTCGCCGCCGCCGGCATCCAGCACCCTCAGCGGTCCCGGCCCCAGCTGCGCCAGCAGCGGTTCCAGATCCTGCCAGAGGATCGCCTGGCGCAGCTGACCTTTTGTGGTGCCGTAAATATTGCGCGAAAACTTTTCAGCAATGTCATCGAAATTGCGATCCTGCACGGGCGACTCCACAAGCCAACACAAAACCGCTATTTTGTCATACCCACGCCGAGAATGAAGCGATCTGTTATAAGATCCGAACATAACTTTGGTTATATGGTTAAAAAAGGAACCATCTGGCATGCTTTTCACGCTAAAAAAGATCGTCGGCGGTCTGCTGTTGCCGCTTCCCGCCCTGCTGTTGCTGATCGGGATCGGGATCGCGCTGTTATGGTTCAGCCGCTTTCAACGTACCGGCAAGCTATGCGTGAGCCTCGGCTGGCTGCTGCTGGCGCTGCTGAGCCTGCAACCGGTGGCCGACAGCCTGTTGAAACCGATTGAAGATAGCTACCCCACCTGGCGCGGCGAGCAGCCGGTGAGCTACGTGGTGGTGTTGGGCGGCGGCTATACCTGGAATCCGGAGTGGGCGCCAAGCTCTAATCTTATCAATAACAGCCTGCCGCGCCTGACGGAGGGCATTCGCCTGTGGCAGGCGAATCCCGGATCGAAAATGATCTTTACCGGCGCGGCGGCAAAAACCAACCCCGTCAGCACGGCGGAGGCCGGGGCGAGAGTCGCGGAGAGCCTCGGCGTACCACGCAGCGATATCATCGTGCTCGATCGGCCGAAAGATACAGAAGAGGAAGCGCAGGCGGTGAAGCGCGCCATCGGCGATGCGCCCTTCCTGCTGGTCACTTCGGCGTCCCACCTGCCACGGGCGATGATTTTCTTTCGTCATGCCGGTCTGGATCCCCTGCCCGCGCCGGCAAATCAGTTAGCGGTGACCTCGCCGCTTAATCCGTGGGAGCGAGCCATCCCCTCCCCGGTATGGCTGATGCACAGCGACCGGGTCGGCTATGAAACCCTCGGTCGTGTCTGGCAATGGCTGAAAGGTGGCTCAGGCGAGCCAGGGCAGGAGTGATTTTGTCGCGAGGTCGAAACGGGCGCGGTCAAAGCGCCCGGTATTGACCAGATTATCCACCTCATCCCACAGCAGATAGAGCCAGCGCCGCCAGACAAAGGCCTCGGAAACTGGTGCCTGCTGCAGGTAGCGCCACAGCAACTGTTCCGCCTGGCCGCCTTCTGCAAGGCGGAACAGTTCATACTCGCGTGGCGCCCACAGCATCATCCCCGGGCCCACCATCGCCAGCAGCTGATCGCTGCGTGGGTCTTTCAGCATACTGCGCAAGGTGAAATTACCGTGTACCAGCACGGCATTGTCATTGAAATCGCGAAACAGCTCCGGAAGGCACTCGCGGGAGCGGAACAAAATACGCTTATCCTGCATCGTCAGGCCGGTATCCTGATACAGGTTCAGGGTGCTCCACAGCATCTCTACCCGCTGGCGGTACCAGTTCGACCACAGATTGTCCTGGGTATTGTCGACCATTCCTACGCAGCCGCCGCTGTCCTGACGATGCCAGGCGAGCAGCGCCTCGACGATTTGCTCCTGCAGTTGCTCCCAGCGCGCTGGTGTGCGCGTGGGGGCCTCCACCGGAACGCCGCGCAAGCGCTCAAGCAGCAGCACATCCGGCCCGGGATGCTCTTCATGCGTCATCACGCCGTAAACCACCGGCATGCGCACTGTACCACTGCGCGCGAGGGTGGAGATCTTCCATGCCAGTTGCCGCGCCACACCGGGCGTGGTGAAACTGCGCGCCAGCAGCGGCATCGGGTTTCCCTGCGCGTCGTACAGGGACCACAGCGCCGTAGCGGGTTTTTCACTGACACACTCCACCCGGCTCAGCTTTTCGCCAAGCAGGTGACTGAGTTCGGTTCGCAACTGTTCCATTGTCGATTACCCCTATGAACACTACTGGTTTCATAATGAGCGCCCGCACCTGGGTTGTCATCGAATAAGATCAAAAAGGGACAAAAAAAGCGAAAAACCGGCGGGGATATCCCCCCCTGCAAGGAGGGGACAGGGGATTAACGCAGTTCAGCGCGGACGCGCTCCAGATCTTCCGGGGTATCCACACCGGTGCCGGGCACTTCTGCCGCCACGGCAACATGGATTTTCTCGCCATACCACAGCACCCGCAGCTGCTCGAGCATTTCAATCTGCTCCAGCGGGCTCGGCGCCCAGCTGACATAGCGGCGAATAAAGCCAGCGCGATAGCCATAAATGCCGATGTGACGCAGCAGGGAATCACCGATGTTCTCGCGGGAGTGGGCAAAGCGATCGCGATCCCAGGGTATGGTGGCACGGGAGAAATAAAGCGCATAACCTTGCGCATCCATCACCACTTTCACCGCATTTGGATTAAACGCCTCTTCCGCATCGTGGATCGGTACCGCCAGCGTCGCCATTCCACTGCTGCTGGACGCCAGATTCTCCGCCACCTGGCGGACGATCGCCGGGGGGATCATCGGCTCATCGCCCTGAATATTGACGATAATAGTGTCATCGCTGAACGCGCACTTCTCCACCACTTCCGCCAGCCGTTCGGTGCCGGACTGGTGATCGGCGCGGGTCATGCAAACTTCACCACCCGCCGCTTCAACGGCGCTGGCCACGTCCGGATGATCGGTGGCGACAATAATGCGATCCGCGCCGGATTCGCGCGCGCGCTCCAGCACATGGACAATCATCGGTTTGCCGTTAATGTCCTGCAGTGGTTTTCCCGGCAGGCGCGTAGAGGCGAAACGCGCAGGAATAATAACCACGAAACTCATGAGTGACTCTCTTCAACCGTCAGCGCTCGGGCCTCTGTCTCCAGCAGCACAGGAATACCATCGCGCAGCGGAAACGCCAGACTATCAAGTTTGCAAATAAGTTCTTGCTTATCCTGACTGTAATACAGCTTACCGTTACAGACCGGGCAGGCGATGATTTCAAGTAAACGGTGATCCATGTTTCCTCCTGATGGACCGGATAGATTTCACAGCAGCATATCACAGGAAGGTCGGCGCCGGGATCAATCGGCGTTGATTTCCCACCCCTGCTCCTGGCCGACAAACAGCCCTTCCGGCAAGCGTCGGCACAGGATCCGCTCCGCCGATTGCCAGCGCGCGAAGTCGTTAATCGCCCGGCGCAGCCCCTGCTCAAGGCCTCGGGTGATCTTCACACCCTCCTCCAGCCACAGGGAGAAGATCTCCAGCTCCTGGCTTTTGCGATGTATTTTACTGTCCATCCGCCCAACCAGTTTTCCCTGGTGCAGCAGGGGCAGTACGAAGTAGCCATACTGCCGCTTCGGCGCTGGGGTATAGCACTCCAGGCGATAGCTGAAGTTGAAGAGTTGCTCCGCGCGTTTCCGATCCCAGACCACCGGGTCAAAAGGAGAGAGCACGGCGCTATGGCTGGCGATCAGCTTACCACCAGGCGCTGACTCAAGCTGCGCCAGCGCGTCGCGATGCAACCACATCTCGCCGAGTGCTTCCACGTTAACCGGCACCACCAGGCCCTCTTCCTGCCAGGCAGCCAGCAGACCCGGTAGCGACGGCTGGCGCAAGCGATAGTAATCGGCCAGCCACTGGGGACGAAAGATACCGAGGCTGCGGGCGCTGTTGCGCAGCATGATGGCCTCTGCGTCTTCGCGGGACAGCGCGTCGCGTTCGTCATCCCAGTCCGGCATCACCCGCTGGGTTAAATCATACACGCGGTGAAAATTGCGTCGTTCCACCACCATCACTTCGCCGGCGGTAAACAGCCCTTCCAGATGGCGCTTATGCGGTTTCCACTCCCACCAGCCGCTGGCGCCTTTGCGCGGGTGGATAAAATCCGCCGAGCGAACCGGGCCGTTTTGCCCGATATGCGCCAGCAGCTCTGCAATACTCCCGGCATGCTCCTCCATCCACGCGCGATGGTATTTCCAGCCCATATTGTCGGGATTCAACATGCGATAGCGCACCAGGGCGAAATCGCTGCGCGGTAGAAAGCAGGCTTCATGCGCCCAGTATTCCATTAGCTCGCCGCTGCGCAACGACTCATCCAGCCAGTGCTGCGGATAGCTGCCGAGGCGGCTGAACAGCACCAGATAGGGGCTGCGGGCCACCACGTTGATGGTATCGATTTGCAGCAGCGACATCTGCTGGATGGTGGAAAGAATGTCTTTCGGGCGAGCGCGACGTCGGGGCTTCTTTAACAACCCCTGCGCCGCGAGATGGAGGTGGCGCGCCTCATTAAGCGATAATTGCAATACCGACATGCAGGTTCTCCGTCAGGAATTCCAGCACAGCGGCGAGCAAAGCCGGCGCGTCAGTTAACGTTGCGCCAACGTCGCTAAGTCCGCAAGCAACCGCTGTGCGCGTTCATCGGCCATTATGGCGTCGACCGGTAAATACCACCAGTTTGCGGCGGCGAAATCGCGACATTTCACCGCGTCTTTCTCGGTCATCAGCAGCGTCTGCCCGGTGGTTACCAGGGCGGCGACATCGGCCTGGCTCAGCGCCTGATGGTCTGCCAGCGCCACGGTTTTGACCGGCTGGACGCCACAGCTTTCAAGGGTGGCGAAAAAGCGCGGCGGATGGCCGATGCCGGCCATCGCCACTACGTTCGTGAAAGTCGAGACATCGCGACGTTCGCCGGTAAGCAGGTTAACCGCCATCCCGGGACGCAGTTGCATCGGGATCTCCCCCGGACGCGCCACGCCACCGTTAACGATAACCGCATCAACGCTTTGCAAGCGCGACGCCCGCTCGCGCATCGGCCCGGCAGGCAGCCACCAACCGTTGCCAAAGCGGCGTACGCCGTCGATAACGACAATTTCTCTGTCCCGCGCCAGCTTATAGTGCTGCAACCCGTCGTCGGTCACGATAATCTGCAGATCGTGCGCGCTGAGCAGCGCTTTCACCGCGTCGCTGCGCAGCGGAGAAACCGCCACCGGCGCGCCGGTACGCTGATGAATTAACACCGGCTCATCACCCGCCTGCGCCGTACTGGTCCGGTCAGTTAATACCAGTGGGTAGCGGTCGGCTTTACCGCCGTAGCCGCGAGAGACCACCCCCACGCGAATACCGCGCTGCTGCAACTGCTCCACCAGCCAGATCACCACCGGCGTTTTACCATTGCCGCCGGCGGTCAGGTTACCGACCACCACCACCGGCACCGGCGCGCGCCAGGCTTTTTGCCACCCCAGCTGATAGCTGAGGCGAATCACCGCGCTCACCAGGCCATACAGCCAGGAGAGCGGCAGCAGCAGGCGCCACAGCGGCGATTCCCCGGACCAGATGCGCGCGATCATTCGCCGAATTGCATCTTATGCAGCTGGGCGTACACGCCCTTATGCTCCAGCAGATCGTGGTGCGTTCCGCGTTCCACGATCCGCCCATCTTCAACCACCACGATTTCATCAGCCTGCTCAATGGTCGACAGACGGTGGGCGATAACCAGCGAGGTGCGGTTTTTCTGCAGCTCATCCAGCGCCGCCTGAATGGCTCGCTCGGACTCAGTATCCAGCGCCGAGGTGGCTTCATCAAGGATCAGGATCGGGCTGTTACGCAGCAGCGCACGGGCGATAGCAATACGCTGGCGCTGGCCACCGGACAGCATTACGCCATTTTCACCAATGATCGTATCCAGACCATTGTCCATCTTGTTGATGAAATCCATGGCGTAGGCCATTCGCGCGGCCTCTTCAATCTGCTCGCGGCTGTACTCTTCGGTACGGGCATAGGCGATGTTGTTGGCGACAGTATCGTTGAACAGATGCACGTTCTGTGAAACGAGTGCCACCTGGTCGCGCAGCGAGCTCAGCTTGTACTCGCGCAGGTCGTGACCATCCAGCAGGATCTGGCCGTCGTCAACATCGTAGAAGCGGGTGATCAGGCTGGCAATGGTCGATTTACCCGACCCTGAGCGCCCCACCAGCGCGACGGTTTTCCCTTCCGGGATATCGAGATTGATATTGCGCAGCGCGGCCACTTCGCGGCCCGGATAGGTGAACGTGACGTTCTCAAACTTGAGATTGCCTTTGGCCCGCTCAATGACCCGCGTACCTTCATCTTTTTCCTGCTCGGAATCGAGGATCGCAAACAGCGTCTGGCACGCCGCCATCCCACGCTGGAACTGGGCATTGACGTTGGTCAGCGACTTCAGCGGGCGCATCAGCGCAATCATTGAGGAGAAGACCACGGTAATGGTCCCGGCGGTCAGGGTGTCCATTACGCTCGGGAAGCTGGCGGCATACAGGACAAAGGCCAGCGCCAGCGACGCGATAAGCTGAATGATCGGGTCGGAGATAGACGAGGCAGAAACCATCTTCATCCCCTGCAGACGCATTTTATTGCTGACCTTATCAAAACGTTTGGTTTCCACCTCCTGGCCACCAAACATCAGCACCTCTTTATGCCCTTTCAGCATCTGCTCAGCGCTGGTGGTGACCTGCCCCATCGTGTTCTGCATATTCTTACTGATATTACGAAAACGCTTGGAGACCACGCGGATTGCTACCGACACGATCGGCGCCAGTACGATCAGGATCAGCGACAGCTGCCAGCTGTAATAGAACATCATCACGAACAGGCCGATAATCGATGCCCCTTCGCGGACCACGGTGATCAGCGCGCTGGAGGAAGATGAGGCGACCTGCTCAGAATCATAGGTAATGCGTGACAGCAGCGTCCCGGTAGACTGCTTGTCAAAGAAGGCCACCGGCATGCCCATCATGTGGCCGAACAGGCGACGACGCATGGTCATCACGACTTTGCCGGAAACCCAGGAGATACAATAGCTCGAGATGTAGCTGGTGATCCCACGCAGCACCATCAGCCCGATAACCACCAGCGGCATCCATAGCAGCACTGAGCGATCCGTTTTACCAAAACCATCATCCAATAACGGTTTAAGAAGCGATAACATGAAGGTGTCACTGCCCGCGTTAAGCACTAACGCCACCGCCGCGACGATTAGCCCGGCTTTAAACGGTGCAATAATCGGCCAAAGTCGGCGGAAGGTCTGCCACGTGGAGAGATCTTTATCGTTCTGCATTCAATAAACCAGCTTGTGTTGAAATAGCCGCATATTCTACCCGTTATCGGCGGGCGCGCCAAACCACTGATGATACCAACGTGGTAAAAGTTGATCCCGTAAGCTATGGATTTGCCACCCTTCTGCGGAAAAAACCACCGTTATCTGTCCCTGCTGCGGCGTGGCGAACCAGCGATACCCCCGCTGGCGATAGCGCTGAACCACCTTGTACGAGGGCATCCGCCACGCATTGTAGCGCGAAGCGGATGCCAGCGCGGCCTCACCCTCTACCCGGTGGACCAGCAATTCGCTGGAGGAGGTGTTGCTACCGTGGTGGGGAACCTGGATAAGTGTAGACGTCAGATGCTGCCAGTAACGGCTGATCATCGCCTGCTCCGCCTGACGTTCTATATCGCCGGTGAGCAGGATGCTGGAGCGACCATCATCGATGCGCACCACGCAGGAGTGATTATTACCCTTTGCCGTGCTGCCCGGCAGCGGCCACAGGGCCTGGAAGTTGAGTCCCTGCCATTGCCAGCGCTCGCCGCGATGACACGGCAGATGACGCGCCCAGCCTAAAGGGCTGCGCACCCACGCCTGCGGCCATGCCTGTAGCACTGAATTAAGGCCGCCGCGATGATCCAGATGCTCGTGGCTTAGCACAATGCCCTGCAGCTGCAGATGATGCCAGCGCAGCCACGGGATAATCACCTGCTGACCGCTGTCGCCCTGCGGCCATGCTGGCCCGGTATCATAGAGGAGCGCCTTGCCGTGACGTTCGATAACCATCGCCAGCCCCTGCCCGACATCCAGCATCGTCACCCGCCATTCGTCCGCGGGAAACGGCCTCCAGAAGGGCCGCATCAGCAGGAACAGCACGCTCAGACACAGGGCCGGGAAATGCCGCCAGCTCTGAAAACGCCAGCCCATCACCAGCAGCCACGGCAGGCTACTGATCCAGAGCCAGCGGGCGTCCAGCGGCAGCCAGCCGTCCGGTAAACGTCGTAATCCCCAAAACAGCAGCGCCAGCACGCGATCGGCCGCCAGCAAGAGCAACGACTCCACCATCCCCGGTCCCGTGAGATGCAGCAGCATCGCGCCGAGAATAAGCGGCACCGCCAGCAGGGTCACTAAGGGTACCGCCAGCAAATTGGCGGCCATGGACGTCAGGCTGACGCCATGGAAGAGCAGGAGCTGGAGCGGCATCAGCAACAGCGTCACGCCAGCCTGCAAATGAACGAGGGCGAACAGTGTCTTCCATGGCCAGCGCCAGCGGCCGGCAGGCAGCGGTACCCACTGAAACCAGAAGATCAACCCCGCCACGGCGAAAGCGGATAGCCACAGGCTTTGCGACAGCACCGCCAGCGGGTCGGTAACGAGTATCGCCCCCAGACAGCAGAGCCACACCTGCCACGCCGTCCAGCGTTGGCCCGACAAGCGTAAGGCGCAGCATACGCCCAACCCTACGCAGGTGCGCAGCGCCGGCGGCTGCATGCCGGTCAGCCAGGTATAGCCGACGGCGCCGGCCAGCCCGGCCAGCAGCGGCAACCGCCAGCCGATCCAGCGGCCCGGGAGAATATACTGCACGCCGCGCAGCAGGAGCACGATAAGGGAAGCCGCGAGGGCGATATGGAGACCAGAGATGGCCATCAGATGGGAGGTGCCCGTGTTCTGCATCAGGACCTTAATCGCCGTCGGCAGGGTCAGTCGCTCCCCCATCCCTAATCCCAGCATCACCGCACGCCAGGGATAAGGCTCCAGACGCCGGGTCAACGACGCCAGGTAGCGGGCGCGCAGGCTGCAGCGGGGATCCAGCGCGGAAGCTGCAACAATCCCCCCGCTCAGCGGCCGGTGCTGCGCCAGCGCATAACGCTGGCTGTCGAAGCCCCCGTCGTTGAGCTGCCCGTGCACCGGGCGCAGGCGCAGCGTCATCAACCAGTGCTGACCCGCACAGGCGGGCGCAGGTGTAAGTTCCCCGTACAGCGTCACGCCCACCGGGGGAAACAGGTAGCGGCCCGCCAGGCGCACAATCTGACCACGGTGCAGGGCCTGGCCATCCGTCTCGCTGAGGATCACTTCCGCCTGCCGGATGGCGCCGGTAAGGTGCCGGGTCGGCCACAGCGCCTGATGCGCGCTCAATACTCCCCAGATCATCAGCAGAAGCGTCATCGCCACACAAGCCATGGCCGTTCCGCGCAGGCGGGTCAGCAACAGCGCCGCAAGGCACGCGCTCGCCAGAACGTGCGGGCCCGGCAAGACGGGTAGCCAGAGTAGCGGCAGCATCGCGATGCTGGCGCATCCGGCAAGCCATGGTAGACGCATAAACACCTCCCTGTGAGCAGGCAGTGTTACGCAAAGCGACGGTGGCGTCCCGCCGCCGAATTCAGGCGTGCGTAGCGCCTTCCAGACAATCGTATCTGTTGCAGTCAGGCACGGTTTTTTTGCGAAGCTGGAGGTAAATCGCGGACACAAAAAAAGCACCCGCAGGTGCTTTTTTTATCATCAGGCAGGTTGCACGTCGTGCAACTTACTCTTCATAAATATTGGCGCGGTCACGTAATTCTTTCCCGGGCTTAAAGTGCGGAACGTACTTACCTTCCAGTTCGACTTTATCACCAGTTTTCGGGTTACGTCCGGTGCGAGGTGCTCGATAGTGCAGAGAGAAGCTGCCGAAACCGCGGATTTCAATGCGCTCACCTTGAGCAAGCGTTGAGGCCATATGTTCCAGCATTTCTTTAACAGCATCTTCCACCGCTTTCGCCGGAATGTGAGATTGCTGGCTGGCAAGTCTTTCAATCAATTCTGACTTGGTCATTATTCCTCCGGTTTCCTTCAAGGCAAAAATTAGCTAACAGCTTAAACAAGGGCGGCCGTAGCCGCCCTTTGTGCTTGATTACAGGACGAATCCTGCAATCTGTCAAGTAAACTCGTCACTATTCAGGTTGTTATTGCCTGAATGACAAAGATTACTCGCCTTTCGCTGCTTTGAACGCTTCAGCCATAGCGTTGTTGGAGAAGTTCGCGTCTTCCTGCTTGTTCACGGTAGCGATAGCGTCTTTTTCTTCCGCTTCGTCTTTCGCACGTACAGACAGGCTCACTACGCGGTTCTTACGATCCACGCCGGTGAATTTCGCTTCAACTTCGTCGCCAACGCTCAGAACCAGAGTTGCGTCTTCAACGCGGTCACGGGATGCTTCAGAAGCACGCAGGTAACCTTCTACGCCGTCAGCCAGTTCTACGGTTGCGCCTTTAGCGTCAACTGCAGTGACTTTACCAACAACGATAGCGCCTTTCTTGTTCAGAGCAACGTAGTTGTTGAACGGATCTTCCGCGAGCTGTTTAACGCCCAGGGAGATACGCTCACGCTCTGCGTCAACCTGCAGAACAACTGCTGCGATTTCGTCGCCTTTTTTGTATTCACGAACTGCTTCTTCGCCTGCAACGTTCCAGGAGATGTCAGACAGGTGAACCAGGCCGTCGATGCCGCCGTCCAGGCCGATGAAGATACCGAAGTCAGTGATAGACTTGATTTTACCTTCAACACGGTCGCCCTTGTTGTGGGTTTCCGCGAACTGCTGCCATGGGTTAGATTTGCACTGCTTCAGACCCAGGGAGATACGACGACGCTCTTCGTCGATATCCAGAACCATCACTTCCACAACGTCGCCAACGTTAACAACTTTGGACGGGTGGATGTTTTTGTTGGTCCAATCCATTTCGGAAACGTGAACCAGGCCTTCGACGCCTTCTTCGATTTCAACGAAGCAGCCGTAGTCGGTCAGGTTGGTCACGCGACCGGTCAGTTTGGTACCTTCCGGATAACGTTTAGCGATAGCTACCCACGGATCTTCGCCCAGCTGTTTCAGGCCCAGGGATACACGGGTACGCTCGCGGTCGAACTTCAGCACTTTAACAGTGATTTCGTCGCCAACGTTTACGATTTCGCTCGGATGCTTAACGCGTTTCCAGGCCATATCGGTGATGTGCAGCAGGCCGTCAACGCCGCCCAGATCAACGAATGCACCGTAGTCAGTGAGGTTCTTAACGATACCTTTGACTTCCATGCCTTCCTGCAGGTTTTCCAGCAGCTGATCGCGCTCTGCGCTGTTTTCGGATTCGATAACGGCACGACGAGAAACAACAACGTTGTTACGCTTCTGGTCCAGCTTGATGACTTTGAACTCAAGCTCTTTGCCTTCCAGGTGCAGCGTGTCGCGCACCGGACGAACGTCTACCAGGGAACCCGGCAGGAACGCACGAATACCGTTCAGCTCAACAGTGAAGCCACCTTTAACTTTGCCGTTGATAACACCGGTAACAGTTTCAGCGTCTTCGTAAGCTTTTTCCAGCGTGATCCAAGCTTCGTGACGTTTAGCTTTCTCACGGGACAGCAGAGTTTCACCGAAGCCGTCTTCTACTGCATCCAGAGCAACGTCAACTTCGTCACCAACCTGGATTTCCAGCTCGCCCTGGGCGTTTTTGAACTGCTCAGCCGGGATGGCGGACTCAGATTTCAGACCGGCGTCAACCAGTACTACGTCTTTGTCGATAGCAACAACAACACCACGAACGATGGAACCCGGGCGGGTTTCGATTTCTTTTAAGGATTCTTCAAACAGTTGAGCAAAAGATTCAGTCATGTTTAATCTTCAGGTTAATATTAACGTCCACCTGGCTCCGTGCCGGATGGGGTTGTTTCACATACCCGCTGACCATCCATTGCCGCGGGGTACTGCTATAATTCGGAGGCTTCGGCGCGCTACCGGTTAAGGCTCACGCAACGGCCAATTTTTCGCGCGCATATTGTAGCGCTTTTTCAATCACTTGCTCAATGTTTAGTTCTGTTGAATCGAGAACTAATGCATCGGCAGCCGGGACAAGCGGCGCCACGGCGCGATTTCGGTCGCGATCGTCACGCTCTTTTATCTCGGACAAAAGACGTTCAAAGTTAACATCAAAGCCCTTTTCCTGCAACTGCCGCATGCGGCGATGCGCCCGCTCATCGGCCGAGGCATCGAGGAAAATTTTCACCGGCGCGTCCGGGAAAACCACCGTGCCCATATCGCGCCCGTCGGCGATGAGCCCCGGCAGTTCACGGAAAGCACGCTGGCGGCGCAGCAGCGCTTCGCGAACGCGGGGGAAAGCGGCCACTTTCGAGGCGGCATTGGCGACCTCCTGAGTGCGAATTTCGCCGCTGACATCTTCCCCTTCCAGCACCACTTCCAGGGTGCCGTCAGTAGAAATAAAGCGCACGTCAAGATGGGCCGCCAGGGGCACCAGCGCCTCTTCGGACTCTACGTCAACATGATGATGCAGCGCCGCCAGCGCCAGAACGCGGTAGATCGCGCCTGAATCTAACAGATGCCAGCCCAGCGCTTCCGCCATTGCCTTGCACAACGTACCTTTACCCGCACCGCCAGGCCCATCAATGGTGATTACCGGAATATTCGCCGTCATCTTTTTCTCCTTCAGCAAGGCGCATGGAATATAAACGCCGCGCATTATACGCATCAATACGCCGGAAAGTGAGCATTGCTTGTAAATTACGGACTACAGGAAATGAAAAGCAGAAGTTTTGCGCAATTATAGCGGGCTGACAGGACATCAGCCCGCGGGATGACAAAGTTTTACTCAGGCGAGGGTACTGATCCGCGCCAGTTGCTCAAAATAGTCCGGGAACGTTTTGGCCGTACATTTGGGATCAAGGATGGTCACCGGCGTATCAGACAGCGCCACCAGCGAGAAGCACATCGCCATCCGGTGGTCGTTATAGGTGCCGATTTCAGCATATTTCAACTTTTCCGGCGGGGTGATGCGAATATAATCTTCACCCTCTTCTACCTCGGCGCCCACTTTACGCAACTCGGTCGCCATGGCGAACAGACGGTCCGTCTCTTTGACCCGCCAGTTGTAGATATTGCGCAGCGTAGTGGTCCCTTGCGCGAACAGCGCGGCGGTAGCGATGGTCATCGCCGCGTCCGGGATATGGTTCATATCCATATCGATAGCCTTGAGCTCGCCGCGGGTGCAGGCGATAAAATCGTCGCCCCAGGTCACGGTAGCGCCCATTTTCTCCAGGACGTCGGCGAAACGGATATCGCCCTGCACACTGCCGCGGCCGATACCGGTGACTTTTACCGTGCCGCCCTTAATGGCGCCAGCGGCGAGGAAATACGAGGCCGAGGAAGCATCGCCTTCCACCAGGTAATCCCCTGGCGACTGATACTGCTGCTTGCCGCGCACCACAAAACGCTGATAAGACTGATTGTCCACCTCAACGCCGAAGGTTTTCATCAGGTGCAGCGTAATGTCGATATAGGGTTTCGACACCAGATCGCCCTTAATGGCGATCACGGTATCCTGCGGCGCCAGCGGCGCGGTCATCAGCAGCGCGGTCAGGAACTGACTGGAGACGCTGCCGTCAACCTCGACGTTCCCGCCCTGAAAACCGCCGCGCAGGCGCAGCGGTGGATAATTTTCCTGCTCAAGATAGTCGATCTGAGCGCCGCCCTGACGCAGGGCATCCACCAGATGGCCGATCGGGCGCTCTTTCATCCGCGGTTCGCCGGTCAGCACAATATCGTTGCTGCCAAGGCACAGGGCCGCCGCCAGCGGACGCATCGCGGTTCCGGCGTTGCCGAGGAACAGCTCCAGCGCCGCAGCAGCGCGCAGCGGGCCGCCGTTGCCGGTCACTTCGCAGCGGGTGCGGTCGGCAGATAGGGTATATTGAACCCCCAGCGCACTCAGGGCATTCAGCATATGGCGCACATCGTCGCTGTCCAGCAGGTTGGTCAGCACCGTCGTGCCGCGGGCCAGAGCGGCCAGCAGCAGCGCGCGGTTGGAGACGCTTTTCGAACCTGGCAGGTTCACGGTGCCCTCTACGCGTGCGATGGGTTGTAACGTCAGGGATTCCATCAAACTTCACTCTCAAACAAACAGAATAAAAACCCCGCAGACAGGCCGCGGGGAGGAAGAAAGAAACAGGCGATTAACCGTGGCGGCGTTCGAAGTCCAGCATAAAGTCGGTTAACGCCTTCACGCCGTCCAGCGGCATCGCATTGTAGATGGAGGCGCGCATGCCGCCCACCACGCGGTGGCCCTTCAGCGCGTGCAGCCCGGCGGCAAACGACTCTTCGAGGAACAGTTTGTCCAGTGCGCTGTCCGCCAGCTGGAACGGCACGTTCATGCGTGAGCGGTTGGCTTGCGCCACATCGTTACGGTAGAACCCGCTGTTATCGATAACGCCATAAAGCAGTTCGGCTTTCTGCTGGTTGATTTTATCCATCGCAGCGACGCCGCCCTGCTGTTTCAGCCACTTAAACACCAGACCAGCCAGATACCAGGCGAACGTCGGCGGCGTGTTAAACATCGAGTCGTTCTCGCTTAACACGGTATAGTCGAGGATCGACGGACAGGCCACGCTGGCTTTGCCCAGCAGATCTTCACGCACGATGACCAGCGTCAGCCCTGCCGGGCCAATATTTTTCTGCGCGCCGGCGTAGATTACACCGAAGCGGTTGACGTCAATTTCGCGGGACAGAATGGTGGAGGAGAAATCAGCAGCGACGATGACGTCGTCGCCGAAATTCGGCGTATCATCAATCGCGATACCGTCAATGGTTTCGTTCGGGCAGTAATGCAGATAGGCCGCGCCCGGCGTCAGCTGCCACTCGCTCATCGGCGTAACAGCTCGCTTGCCATCGACAGTGATTTTCGCGTCGATAACGTTCGGCGCGCAGTATTTCTTCGCCTCTTTGACCGCGCTGGCGGCCCAGTAGCCGGCGTCCACATAGTCAGCGACGTTTTTATCGCCGAGGATGTTCAGCGGGATCCCCGCGAACTGGCCGCGGCCGCCGCCGTGGCAGAACAAAACTTTATAGTTGGAAGGGATATTCAGCAGAGAGCGGAAGTCCTGTTCTGCCTCTTCTGCCACCTGGATAAACTCCTTACCACGGTGACTGATCTCCATGACCGACGTACCCAGACCGTGCCAGTCGCACAGTTCTTGCTGAGCCAGTTTGAGTACTTCCGCCGGCAGCATTGCCGGGCCCGAACTGAAGTTATAGACCTGAGCCATTTCCCCTCACCACGTTGCTATGTTGTTTTGCCCGCGAACCGCCGCGGGCATAAGTTATTCCTGTGGCTATCGGTTTTATCATTCAGTGACACGGTCCGCAATGGCTAAAACTCGCCGACGGTAAAACGCGGCCACCGTCACACAACAGAATCTATCGGCTTGACGTAATAAAACCGACATATTTGCTGTCAGGTGAGTCGTTTCGCTCGGCTGGCCTTCGACCATTCTGCATTTGCGCAGCGGGAACATATTCGCTTTTCTCCCGCCTGCATCGCCATCACGATGCTGCAGCGTACGCAGGCATAGATCCCCTCCTGCGGAATCGTGGTGTAACGCGCGGTACAGTGGGTAGGCAGGATAGACAACCCCGCTCTGACCTCTTCATCCGGATAATAAAACACGCTGATCTGCCCGTTGGTTTCAAGGATCGCCAGCCGGACCTGGCCAAGCTGCTCGACGCTGTTGACCCGCAGCTCCATAAAGAATTCGAATTCGGTCATGTTTTCCGCATGCAGCTTCTCCCACGCCAACTGCCCCTCCTCGACCACCACGATAGGTTTACCTTCCAGGAGATCCTCCAGCTTTTCGCTGTGCCCCATCAGCCACATGATGCCGCGATACAGCAGCGCCAGCGTGATGAAGACCACCAGCACCGGCAGTAGCGGTACATCGTCATAAAACGCCACGTCCCCTGCCGCCGAACCGAGGGTCAGAATAATCAACACCTCGAACAGCGACATCTGCCGCACGCCGCGCCGTCCGGTAATCTTGAGGAAAATAAAGACCAGAACGAAGGTATAGAGGCTGCGCAACGCCACCTCGGCAAGAAACTCCACCGGCACTTTATCGAGCGCCATCCGCTGCCAGTCAAAGGCTTTCATCTATCATCTCCCTGTGGGTCATAAGTTGCCTCTAAGCATAGCCAGATGATGGAGATAGCACCTGTCAGATAAAAGCCGTATCATTGCGCGCTTTCCGTACGACAAAAGTGATCGCCATGACCCAAACGTTTATTCCCGGCAAAGATGCCGCCCTGGAAGATTCCATCGCTCGCTTCCAGCAGAAATTGCTCGACCTCGGATTTGATATCGAAGAGGCCTCGTGGCTGAACCCGGTGCCGCACGTGTGGTCCGTTCACATTCGCGATAAAGAATGCGCGCTGTGCTTTACCAATGGTAAAGGCGCCACCAAAAAGGCAGCCCTGGCCTCCGCGCTGGGCGAATATTTCGAGCGCCTGTCCACCAACTATTTCTTCGCTGACTTCTGGTTAGGCGACACTATCGCTAATGGCCCGTTTGTTCACTACCCGAACGAAAAGTGGTTCCCGCTGACCGAAAACGACGATGTCCCGGAAGGTCTGCTGGATGCCCGTCTGCTCGCGTTCTACGATCCGGACGATCAGCTGACCGCCAGCATGCTGGTGGATCTGCAGTCGGGGAACGATGAGCGCGGCGTATGCGGCCTGCCCTTTACCCGCCAGTCCGACGGCGAAACCGTCTATATTCCGATGAATATCGTTGGCAACTTGTACGTATCCAACGGTATGTCTGCAGGGAATACCCCGAATGAAGCACGTGTGCAGGGCCTGTCAGAGGTCTTTGAACGTCACATAAAAAACCGCATCATCGCAGAGAGCATCAGTCTGCCGGAGATCCCGGCGGAAGTCATGGCGCGCTATCCTGGCGTCGTGGAGTCGATCGTAAAACTTGAAGCCGAAGGCTTCCCGATTTTCGCCTACGATGGTTCGCTGGGCGGCAAATACCCGGTTATCTGCGTCGTGCTGTTTAACCCGACTAACGGCACCTGCTTCGCTTCCTTTGGCGCCCACCCGGACTTCGGCGTGGCGCTGGAGCGTACGGTCACAGAACTGCTGCAGGGTCGCAGCCTGAAAGACCTTGATGTCTTTACGCCGCCGACCTTTGATGACGAAGAAGTCGCCGAGCACGCGAACCTCGAAACCCACTTCATCGACTCCAGCGGCCTGATCTCCTGGGATATGTTCAAGCAGGATGCCGACTATCCGTTCGTTGACTGGAGTTTCTCCGGCACCACCGAAGAAGAGTTCGCCACCCTGATGGCCATCTTCAAGGCCGAAGATAAAGAAGTGTACATTGCCGACTACGAGCATCTGGGCGTTTACGCCTGCCGTATCATCGTTCCGGGCATGTCGGATATTTATCCGGCAGAAGACCTGTGGCTGGCAAACAACAGCATGGGCGCCCATCTGCGGGACACCATTCTGTCTCTGCCGGGCAGCGAGTGGGAAAAAGAAGATTATCTGGCGCTCATCGAACAAATGGATGACGAAGGCCTGGATGATTTCACCCGCGTTCGCGAACTGCTGGGCCTTGCCACCGGGAAAGACAACGGCTGGTATACCCTGCGCGTCGGCGAGCTGAAAGCGATGCTGGCCCTGGCTGGCGGCGATCTGGAACAGGCGCTGATCTGGACCGAATGGACCATGGAATTCAATGCCTCTGTCTTCAGCCCTGAGCGCGCAAACTACTATCGCTGCCTGCAGACCCTGCTGCTGCTGAGCCAGGAAGAGGAGCGTCAGCCGCTGCAGTATCTGAACGCCTTCATCCGTATGTATGGCGCCGATGCGGTCGAAGCCGCCAGCGCTGCGCTGAGCGGCGAAGCCCCGTTCTATGGCCTTCAGGCTGTCGACAGCGATCTGCAAGCCTTCCCGGCTCATCAGTCGCTGCTGAAAGCGTATGAAAAGCTGCAGCGGGCGAAAGCGGCGTTCTGGGCAAAATAAGCCCCCATTACGCCAACATGCTTGCCAACAACGGAGCCCGATGCGGCTCCGTTATTTTAACCTGGCGAGGGAGCCACTATAGTTTGTAGTTGTAAAGTTAATTAATAGTAAATATCGCACTTATATCATTTACCAATTGTTAATTTAAAATAAAATACTCCATTTTAATTAACTCAAATACTGGGGCAAAAACGAAAAAATTCAACATAACTTATAAATTTTAAAATTTATTTTCCACAAAAAAATCAAATAGTTAAGCATCAAACAAGCAAAAACCCCACACTAAAAAGGCATATAGTTCCGGTGAGATATGATCTATATCAATTTCCCTTCTATAATGCTTTGTTAGTATCTCACCGCCAACTTATATAAAGAGAGAGTTAGTGTGAAAGCTGACAACCCTTTTGATCTTTTGCTCCCTGCCGCGATGGCGAAAGTCGCCGAAGAAGCAGGTGTCTATAAAGCAACGAAGCATCCGATGAAGACCTTTTATCTGGCGATCACCGCTGGCGTTTTCATCTCCATCGCTTTCGTATTCTATATCACCGCGACCACCGGCACTGCCGCGATGCCTTTTGGGATTGCCAAGCTTATCGGTGGGGTCTGTTTTTCCCTGGGTCTGATTCTGTGCGTTATCTGCGGCGCTGACCTCTTTACCTCTACTGTGCTGATCGTGGTGGCGAAAGCCAGCGGTCGAATCACCTGGGGGCAACTGGCAAAAAACTGGCTCAACGTCTATTTTGGTAACCTGGTGGGCGCACTGCTGTTTGTGCTGCTGATGTGGTTATCAGGCGAATATATGACTGCCAACGGCGGTTGGGGGCTAAACGTCCTGCAGACCGCTGACCACAAATTGCACCATACTTTTGTGGAGGCCGTGAGCTTGGGTATCCTCGCTAACCTGATGGTTTGTCTCGCCGTATGGATGAGCTATTCCGGTCGTAGCCTGATGGATAAAGCGATGATCATGGTCCTGCCGGTAGCGATGTTTGTTGCCAGCGGCTTTGAGCACAGCATCGCCAACATGTTTATGATCCCGATGGGTATCGTAATCCGCAATTTTGCGAGCCCGGAATTCTGGACCGCTATCGGTTCAACTCCGGAAAGTTTCTCACACTTGACCGTTATGAACTTCATCACTGATAACCTGATTCCGGTGACTATCGGGAACATTATCGGCGGAGGTTTGCTGGTCGGGTTGACATACTGGGTCATTTACCTGCGTGGCAACGACCATCACTAAGGGTTGTTTCAGGCAGTAAATAAAAAATCCACTTAAGAAGGTAGGTGTTACATGTCCGAGCTTAATGAAAAGTTAGCCACAGCCTGGGAAGGTTTTGCGAAAGGTGACTGGCAGAATGAAGTCAACGTCCGTGACTTTATTCAGAAAAACTACACCCCATATGAAGGCGACGAATCCTTCCTGGCTGGCGCAACTGAAGCGACCACCAAGCTGTGGGACACCGTAATGGAAGGTGTAAAACAGGAAAACCGCACTCACGCGCCTGTTGATTTTGACACTGCCCTGGCTTCCACCATCACCTCTCACGACGCTGGCTATATCGAGAAAGGTCTGGAAAAAATCGTTGGTCTGCAGACCGAAGCGCCGCTGAAACGTGCGATCATCCCGTTCGGTGGTATTAAAATGGTTGAAGGTTCCTGCAAAGCGTACAATCGCGAGCTGGATCCGATGCTGAAAAAAATCTTTACCGAGTATCGTAAAACCCACAACCAGGGCGTATTTGATGTTTACACCAAAGACATCCTGAACTGCCGTAAATCCGGCGTGCTGACCGGTCTGCCGGATGCTTACGGCCGCGGTCGTATCATCGGTGACTACCGTCGCGTTGCGCTGTACGGTATCGACTTCCTGATGAAAGACAAATACGCTCAGTTCCAGTCTCTGCAAGAAAAACTGGAAAGCGGCGAAGATCTGGAAGCGACCATCCGTCTGCGTGAAGAGATCTCTGAACAACACCGTGCACTGGGTCAGATCAAAGAGATGGCGGCTAAATATGGCTACGACATCTCCGGTCCGGCAACGACTGCTCAGGAAGCTATCCAGTGGACCTACTTCGGTTACCTGGCTGCCGTGAAATCTCAGAACGGCGCAGCAATGTCCTTCGGTCGTACCTCCAGCTTCCTGGATATCTACATCGAACGTGACCTGCAGGCCGGTAAAATCACCGAGCAAGACGCGCAGGAAATGGTTGACCACCTGGTCATGAAACTGCGTATGGTTCGCTTCCTGCGTACCCCGGAATATGATGAACTGTTCTCCGGCGACCCGATTTGGGCAACAGAATCCATCGGCGGTATGGGTGTTGACGGCCGTACTCTGGTCACCAAAAACAGCTTCCGCTTCCTGAACACCCTGTACACCATGGGGCCGTCTCCGGAGCCGAACATTACTATCCTGTGGTCTGAAAAACTGCCACTGAGCTTCAAGAAATTCGCGGCTAAAGTGTCCATCGATACCTCTTCTCTGCAGTATGAGAACGATGACCTGATGCGTCCGGACTTCAACAACGACGACTACGCTATCGCATGCTGCGTAAGCCCGATGGTTGTTGGTAAGCAAATGCAGTTCTTCGGTGCTCGTGCTAACCTCGCGAAAACCATGCTGTACGCTATCAACGGCGGCGTGGATGAAAAACTGAAAATGCAGGTAGGTCCGAAATCTGAACCGATCAAAGGCGACGTCCTGAACTTCGACGAAGTCATGGATCGCATGGATCACTTCATGGACTGGCTGGCGAAACAGTATGTCACCGCGCTGAACATCATCCACTACATGCACGACAAGTACAGCTACGAAGCCTCTCTGATGGCGCTGCACGACCGTGACGTTATCCGCACCATGGCGTGTGGTATCGCTGGTCTGTCCGTTGCTGCTGACTCCCTGTCTGCTATCAAATATGCGAAAGTTAAACCGATTCGTGACGAAGACGGTCTGGCTATCGACTTCGAAATCGAAGGCGAATACCCGCAGTTTGGTAACAACGATGCTCGCGTCGACGACATGGCCGTTGACCTGGTTGAACGTTTCATGAAGAAAATTCAGAAACTGCACACCTACCGCAACGCTATCCCGACTCAGTCTGTTCTGACCATCACCTCTAACGTGGTATATGGTAAGAAAACCGGTAACACCCCAGACGGTCGTCGCGCTGGCGCGCCGTTCGGACCAGGTGCTAACCCGATGCACGGTCGTGACCAGAAAGGTGCTGTTGCCTCACTGACTTCCGTTGCTAAACTGCCGTTTGCTTACGCGAAAGATGGTATCTCTTACACCTTCTCTATCGTGCCGAACGCGCTGGGTAAAGATGACGAAGTTCGTAAGACCAACCTGGCCGGTCTGATGGATGGTTACTTCCACCACGAAGCGTCCATCGAAGGTGGCCAGCACCTGAACGTGAACGTCATGAACCGCGAAATGCTGCTCGACGCGATGGAAAACCCGGAAAAATATCCGCAGCTGACCATCCGCGTATCTGGCTACGCCGTACGTTTTAACTCCCTGACCAAAGAACAGCAGCAGGACGTTATTACCCGTACCTTCACTCAGACCATGTAATTCCCAGTCTGACTGAAAAAGCGTACAATAAAGGCCCCACATCAGTGGGGCCTTTTTAACAAGTGATCCCCGCCCCAGCCTGCTTTGCCAGTTATCTATACTTTGGGTACCTGTCAAAACAGACTCGACGCAGCCGCTGAGCTGTGCACCAACACGGCCCCGGATGGGCCACATCTGGAGAAAACACCGCAATGTCAGTTATTGGTCGCATTCACTCCTTTGAATCCTGTGGCACCGTTGATGGCCCGGGCATCCGCTTTATTACCTTTTTCCAGGGCTGCCTGATGCGCTGCCTGTACTGCCATAACCGTGACACCTGGGATACCCACGGCGGCAAAGAAATCACCGTTGAAGAGTTAATGAAAGAGGTAGTGACCTATCGTCACTTTATGAATGCCTCCGGCGGCGGCGTCACGGCATCAGGCGGCGAAGCGATCCTGCAGGCGGAGTTTGTTCGCGACTGGTTCCGCGCCTGTAAAAAGGAAGGTATTCATACCTGTCTCGATACCAACGGCTTTGTCCGTCGCTACGATCCGGTTATCGACGAACTGCTGGAGGTGACTGACCTGGTCATGCTGGATCTTAAGCAGATGAACGATGAGATCCACCAGAACCTGGTCGGCGTTTCCAACCACCGCACCCTCGAGTTTGCCCAGTATCTGGCGAAAAAGAATATCAATGTCTGGATCCGCTACGTCGTGGTTCCGGGCTGGTCAGACGATGATGACTCCGCGCACCGCCTGGGCGAATTTACCCGCGATATGGGCAACGTCGAGAAAATTGAACTGCTGCCCTACCATGAGCTGGGCAAACACAAATGGGTAGCGATGGGCGAAGAGTACAAGCTGGACGGCGTTCATCCGCCGAAAAAAGAGACCATGGAGCGGGTGAAAGGCATTCTTGAGCAGTATGGTCACAAGGTGATGTACTAAGAGCCTCATCAGGGTCGGTGGTGCGCTTACGCCGGCCCGAAGCGACACTGGAAATCATTCCAGCCCCGCCGTTGATCCTCATGAAAAGCGCAATGCCGTCTCTCTGCAGTGGAAAACATGCGATAGAAACAGATGACGTGCAGCCTTCGCTGCACGTCAGAATGGTTATGCGTGCGCCACCGGCGTCGGATGATGCCCGGCTTTACGCAGCAGGGTCAGCAGATAGATAAACGACACGCTGGCGATCATGATAAACAGCAGATTGTCTGAGAAATTCTGCATCAGCATTGCTGTCAGGGTCGGGCCCAGCAGACTGCCGATGGTATAACTCATCAGCAGCGCCTGATTCATCGCCACCAGTTGGTGATGTTCGACTTTTTCGCAGGCCCAGGCCATCGCCACCGGATACAGCGTGAAACCGGATGCCCCAAGCACAAACAGCGCCGGGGCCATTGCCGCCTGACTCAGCATCGCCATACAGCCCAGAATGACCACAAAGACCTGCACCCGCAGCACCAGCAGACGGCCATAGCGGTCAGCCAGGCGCCCTACCGGCCACTGGCCGAGGATCCCCGCGCTCACCATCACCGCCATCCAGAAGCCAATGCCGGCGTCGCTCACACCCTGATGGTTCAGCCACAGCGGCATCAGGCCATACAGAGAACCGAGGACAATCCCCGAGATAATACAGCCATTGACCCCGTGGCGCGCCTGGCGCAGCTTCAGCATTGGCCAGATACGTACCGTTTCGTGCGGCTCTTCAGCCTGTCCCATAATACGGGTGAACAGCAGCGGCAGGATCGCCGCCAGCGCCAGGCCAGTCACCCACGGCAGGACGCTCATTAAATCGGTAGGTAACTTACTGACCATCAGCTGGCCCAGTACGGTACCGACATAATAGACCATCATGTACGCCGCCAGCAGACGGCCGCGGCTGCGGGAAGTCCCGCTGCAGACCAGCGCGCTTTCCACCACCACCCAAATCATCGCGCAGCCTACGCCAGCGATAAACCGCCAGCTCAGCCACGTCCAGAAGCCAACGGTGATCCCCAGCCCTACGCAGCCGACGGCGAAAATTAACGACGCGAGATAATAGCTGCGGTTAAACCCAAGGCGCTTAATCACCCAACCAGCCAGCAACGTACCGGCCAGGTTGCCGGTAAAATAGGATGACCCCACCATGCCGACCTGCCAGGTTGGCATATTTTCATGGGCGAGCCAGAGCGGGACGAGCGTATTCAGCACCGCTATCGCCAGGGTCAATAAAAGCAGGCCACAGAGCAGCATTTGCACTGGCCGGGTGTAGATGGTCATGGGTAAAAAACCGTGAGGAATGTTCAGATCGCGAGCGCATCATGCCACCGCTAAAAACATTGTCAATCCACCTGAAATCAGGCGTGATGCGGTTTTGCAGGCTACGATAGAAGTTTTTTATCCACAGAATGGGTAAAGGTGAGGCAACAGATAATACACTGTTGTTTTTCTTAATTTATTAATAAATGTCGACGTTGATTTCAGTTGAAAAATTTCATCTATCGACAGCACGTTTTCATCATGCCGGCGTATGACCGCCGGCATGATGACGCCGATTAACTGGCGATAGCCATCCCCACGGTCATATGCAGACCATAGAATACGCCGCGGCCAATCATCTCTCCCGCCAGCACCAGAACAAACGCCAGGCTAAGCAGCGAGACCGCCGGCTTGCGGCCGCGGATCTGCGGCACGCACCAGCAGGCCAGGGCCAGCGCCAGCAGCACCATACGCCAGGCCATAAGCAACCCGTAATCCGGCACCAGAGCGGAGGCCTGCTGGATTGAACTGTGAATAGTAGCGAGTTCACTCCCCTGCATCAGGACCACGACAATACTCGCCAGCAGCGCCAACAAAGTGACCACCGGCAGCAAGCGCAGCGCCCAGCCGTCAACGCCTGCCACGCGCAGCAGCAGGTAGCCCAGCAGCGGACCGCCGATAAACAGCGTCAGGAAGAAGCTCAGCGGCGTCCAGACGGTGTACCAGGTCGGCACCGTGTCGATGGTGTTGTATACCCGCACCATCATCCAGACGAAGATCACACCCAGCACCATGGTGACTATCAGCCACAGGCTACGCAGGCCGGCAGGCAGTTTTTTACACACGGCCAGTAGCCAGCCAATCCCGCCGACGGCGAAGAAGATCGCCCCGCTGGCTATCTCATTACTCAGCGACGAGGCTCCCACGCGATTCAGCGAGTTAAAGGCCCGTAGCGGCGAACCGAGGTGCATTGTCGAGGCGATAAACCCGATCCCCATCAATACCCACAGGCCAAACATACTCCCCACCACGCGCTGCTCCTGCTCGCGAGAAAGATTGCCCGTCATCAGCGCCAGGGCCATGACGATAAACCCGCCCGCGACGCACTGGCCGAAGACAGTAAAGATCATCAGCGGCCATTCATGCCATCCGTTTCCCATCTCACACCTCCTTCGGATTCGCCAGGTAACCGGTGGTATCGCCACACGGCCGGGCATTGGCGTTAGGTTTAATAACGATACTCGGCCTGGTAAAGTGCGCCGACGGCAGCGGGGCTACCGCGGCCAGCTGGCCATGCTTAGCGCGCAGCTCGGCAATCGGCCCGAAATCAAGCGCCCGCAGCGGGCAGGACTCGACGCAGATCGGCTTTTTCCCCTCGGCGACGCGCTCATGGCAACCGTCGCACTTGGTCATGTGGCCCTTGTCGGCGTTGTACTGCGGGGCGCCGTACGGGCAGGCCATATGGCAGTAACGGCAGCCAATGCACACCTCTTCGTTGACCACGACAAAACCATCTTCACGCTTGTGCATTGCCCCGCTCGGACAGACCTTGGTGCAGGCCGGATCTTCGCAGTGGTTACAGGCGATGGAGAGGTAATAAGCAAAAACGTTCTGATTCCAGACACCGTTATCCTCCTGCCAGTCGCCACCGGCATACTCATAGATGCGGCGGAAGCTGACCTCCGGGGTCAGGTTCTTGTAATCCTTACAGGCCAGTTCGCAGGTCTTGCAACCGGTGCAACGGGCGGAATCAATAAAAAATCCATACTGAGTTGTCATCGGTTACTCCTTACAGCTTCTCAACCTGGACGAGGTTGGTATGCGACGGGTTCCCCTTCGCCAGCGGCGACGGACGCTGGGTGGTCAGCACGTTAATGCTGCCCGCCTGATCCACCCGTGAAGCGTCCGGGTTATACCAGGCCCCTTCCCCCAGCGCGACAACGCCCGGCATCATGCGCGGCGTCACCTTCGCTTCAATATGCACTTCTCCGCGGTCGTTGAAGATGCGAATGCGATCGCCGTTGGCAATGCCGCGTTGCTTCGCGTCGATCGGGTTAATCCACATCTCCTGCCGACAGGCGGCCTTCAGTACATCGACGTTGCCGTAAGTTGAGTGAACGCGCGATTTATAGTGGAAGCCGGTCAGCTGTAGCGGGTATTTCGCCGTCAATGGATCGTTGTAGTTTTCGAAGCCCGGGGTGTAGATCGGCAGTGGATCGATAACATCCCCTTCCGGCAGCTCCCAGGTGGCCGCGATTTTCGCCAGCGCCTGCGAGTAGATTTCGATCTTGCCCGACGGCGTGGTCAGCGGATTGGCCTGCGGATCCTCGCGGAAGGCTTTGTAGGCCACATGGTGTCCTTGCGGATCGCGCTGCTTATAAATGCCCTGCTGGCGGAAGGTGTCGAAATCTGGTAGGTCAGGGATCGCTTTCTGCGACTGTTCATACAGATGGCGCATCCAGCCTTCCTGGGTACGGCCTTCGGTAAACTGCTGCTCCACACCGAGGCGTTTTGCCAGCTCGGTGGTCATCTCATAGATAGTTTTGCATTCGAAACGCGGCTTGATGGCCTGATCGGCAAAGATGATGTAGGACATGTTGCCGCAGGAGGCATCCAGCGCGAAATCCATCTGCTCGGAGGCGGTGCAGTCCGGCAGCAGAATATCGGCGTATTTCGCGGACGAGGTCATATGGCAATCGATGACTACGATCATCTCGCACTTCTTGTCGTCCTGCAGGATCTCGTGGGTACGGTTGATCTCTGAGTGCTGGTTAATCAGGCAATTGCCCGCATAGTTCCAGATCATTTTGATCGGCACGTCGAGCTTATCTTTGCCACGAACGCCGTCGCGCAGCGCGGTCATTTCCGGACCACGCTCGATAGCGTCGGTCCACATAAACATCGAGATACTGGTCTGAACCGGATTCTCCAGCGTCGGCATGCGCTCAAAGGGCAGGCTGTAAGAGCCCTCGCGCGCGCCGCTGTTGCCGCCGTTGATCCCGACGTTACCCGTCAGGATAGCGAGCATCGAGATAGCCCGGGTGGCGATTTCGCCGTTGGCGTGACGCTGCGGCCCCCAACCCTGGCTGATATAGGCCGGTTTGGCGGTGGCAATTTCGCGCGCCAGTTTAACAATGCGTTCGCGCGGAATACCGGTAATCGTCGAGGCCCACTCCGGCGTTTTGGCGATACCGTCCGTGCCCTGGCCAAGAATGTAAGCTTTGTAGTGACCATTGGCTGGCGCACCGGCGGGCAGCGTTTTCTCGTCGTATCCCACGCAGTATTTATCGAGGAACGGCTGATCGACCAGATTCTCGGTGATCATCACCCACGCCAGACCCGATACCAGCGCCGCATCGGTGCCGGGGCGAATCGGGATCCATTCATCTTCACGCCCGGCGCCGGTGTCGGTATAGCGCGGATCGATGATGATCATCCGGGCATTGGATTTCTGCCGCGCCTGTTCAAGGTAGTATGTCACCCCGCCGCCGCTCATCCGCGTTTCGCCGGGGTTATTGCCGAACAGCACCACCAGCTGGCTGTTTTCAATATCCGATGGACTATTGCCGTCGGCCCAGCCGCCGTAGGTATAATTGAGGCCCTCGGCAATCTGCGCCGAAGAGTAATCGCCATAGTGGTTCAGATAACCGCCGCAGCAGTTCATCAGACGGGCAATCAGCGTTTTTCCTGGCGGCCAGGAACGAGTCAGCGTGCCGCCGAGCGTACCGGTGCCGTAGTTCAGATAGATGGATTCGTTGCCGTATTCTTTAATCAGCCGCTGCATATTGCTGGCGATAGTATCGAACGCCTCTTCCCAGCTGATTTGCTCGAATTTCCCTTCCCCGCGTTTGCCAACGCGCTTCATCGGGTACTTCAGGCGATCCGGGTTATAGACGCGGCGGCGCATCGAACGCCCGCGCAGGCAGGCGCGGACCTGGTGCAAACCGTCATAGTTATCGTCACCGGTATTATCGGTTTCGACGTATTTAATCGCGCCATCCACCACGTGCATGCGCAGCGGGCAGCGGCTGCCGCAGTTGACGGTACAGGCACTCCAGACCACCTTCTCGTTGGCGGGTGCCGGCGTATCGGCGGCATGCGCCAGTCGGGTAAAGGGTAATGTTAGTGCGTTGCTGGCCAGCGCCAGGCCGCCTATTGCCGTGGTTTTCATCAGACCACGGCGGCTTACCTCAGCAGCCAGTAAAGCATCGGGGGCTTTAATTTTCATGGATACTCGCTTTGGTTGCTCACAATAAACTGACAAGCGCTATATAGTCATATATATATTGCTTTGAAATATTATTGGTTTTTTATGCTGATTTAATCCAAAGGGAGTATCACTGCATTCGTAGAATGGATTATTGCCCGGTATCAATAAGGGCGTAAAAAAAGCGCCCGCAGGCGCTTTTAAAAGAGAGGAAGAAAAAATTACCCGATATATTCGAGGCCACGCATATACGGGCGCAGAATTTCCGGGATCTCAATACGGCCATCGGCCTGCTGATAGTTTTCCATCAGCGCCACCAGGGTACGACCTACCGCCAGACCAGAACCATTCAGAGTATGAACGAGGCGAGTCTTCTTGTCGGACTTGCTGCGGCAGCGGGCCTGCATACGACGCGCCTGGAAATCCCAGACGTTAGAGCAGGAAGAGATTTCACGGTAGGTGTTCTGCGCCGGAACCCACACTTCCAGGTCGTAGGTTTTGCAGGCGCTGAAGCCCATATCGCCGGTGCACAGCGCGACCTTACGGTACGGCAGACCCAGCAGCTGCAGCACTTTCTCGGCGTGACCGGTCATCTCTTCCAGCGCGGCCATGGAGTCTTCCGGACGCACGATCTGCACCATTTCAACTTTGTCGAACTGGTGCATGCGGATCAGACCGCGGGTGTCGCGACCATAGGAACCGGCTTCAGAGCGGAAGCACGGCGTATGGGCGGTCATTTTGATCGGCAGGTCGTCTTCGTCGATGATTTCATCGCGTACCAGGTTGGTCAGCGGCACTTCCGCCGTCGGGATCAGCGCGTAGTTGCTGCTGTCGGCTTCTTCTTCCAGCGGACGAGTATGGAACAGGTCGCCAGCGAATTTCGGCAACTGGCCGGTGCCATACAGCGTGTCCTGGTTCACCAGGTACGGGACATAGTTTTCGCTATAGCCATGCTGTTCGGTGTGCAGATCCAGCATGAACTGCGCCAGGGCGCGGTGCAGACGGGCCAGCTGGCCTTTCATCACCACAAAACGCGAACCAGTCAGCTTAACGGCGGCGGCAAAATCCAGCCCCCCGTGCATTTCCCCCAGCGTCACGTGATCGCGCACTTCAAAATCGAACTGGCGCGGCGTGCCCCAGCGGCTGACTTCAACGTTGTCGTTTTCGTCACGGCCAACCGGCACATCATCATGAGGAATATTCGGGATCGCCAGCGCGATATCGCGAATTTCCGCCAGCAGCGTTTCCAGCTCGGACTTTGCAGCATCCAACTGTTCGCCGAGTTTGTTCACTTCCAGGCGTAATGGCTCGATGTCTTCCCCGCGCGCTTTCGCCTGGCCAATGGATTTCGATCGGGAGTTACGCTCCGCCTGCAGGTTTTCCGTTTGCACCTGCAGAACTTTACGACGCTCTTCAAGCGCGCGAAGTTTATCTACATCCAGCTTAAAGCCCCGGCGTGCCAGTTTTTCTGCGACTGCGTCTGGCTCGGTACGCAGCAGATTGGGATCGAGCATGCTTATCCTGTGCTTATCGAATTAAATAAAGAAAAGTGGCCGCAGACTACGACCACGGAAATAGAGTAATAACCTTACCGCAACGCCTCAATTAGCGGTAGCGTTTTATCGGGCTATTTTGATCCTGTTCAGCGAGCCAGGCGAGCTTTTCGCCAATTTTGCCCTCAAGCCCCCGGTTTGTCGGGTGATAATAGCGCGTTTGCGCCATTTCCTGCGGGAAGTACTGCTCGCCGGCGGCGTAGGCGTTGGGTTCGTCATGAGCGTAACGATACTCCTGTCCGTAACCCATCTCTTTCATCAGCTTCGTCGGCGCATTGCGCAGATGCACCGGAACGTCGTAGTCAGGACGATCCCGCGCGTCGGACAGCGCCGCTTTAAAGGCGGTGTAGACGGCGTTGCTTTTCGGCGCGCAGGCCAGATAGACAATGGCCTGGGCAATCGCCCGTTCGCCTTCCGCCGGCCCGACGCGGGTAAAGCAATCCCACGCCGAAATGGCGACCTGCATCGCCCGTGGGTCGGCGTTGCCGACATCTTCCGAGGCTATCGCCAGACAGCGGCGGGCAACGTACAGCGGATCGCCGCCGGCGGTGATGATCCGCGCATACCAGTAAAGTGCCGCATCCGGCGCGCTACCGCGCACCGACTTATGCAGAGCAGAAATCAAATCGTAGAACCGGTCGCCTTTGTTATCAAAGCGCGCGCTGCGCTCGCCAGCGATCTCGGTCAGCAGTTCCGCCTTCAGCACCCGCTTGCCCGAGTCATCGCTCTCGGCCATATCAGCCATCATTTCCAGGGTATTCAGCGCCCGCCTCGCGTCGCCGTTCACCAGTTCGGCGATGGCCTTGCGGGTCTCTTCCGGCAGAATAATATCCTGCCCGCCGTAGCCGCGGGACTTATCGTTCATCGTCTGGTCAAGCACCCGCTCGATATCGTCGGTGGTCAGCGATTTCAGTAAGTAGACGCGGGCGCGGGAGAGCAGCGCTGAATTAAGCTCAAAGGAGGGGTTTTCGGTCGTCGCGCCAATAAAAGTGATGGTGCCGTCTTCAATATGGGGCAGAAAGGCATCCTGCTGGCTTTTGTTGAAACGATGCACTTCGTCAACAAACAGGATGGTCCGTCGGCCGGCGTTGCGGTTTTGCCGCGCGCGCTCAATGGCTTCGCGGATCTCTTTGACCCCTGAGGTCACCGCCGAGATCCGTTCGACATCGGCGCTGGCGTAGCGGGCAATCACTTCCGCGAGGGTGGTCTTGCCGGTGCCCGGCGGCCCCCAGAGGATCATTGAATGCAGGTGCCCGGCTTCAATCGCCCGCGGCAGGGGTTTACCCGGCGCCAGCAGATGCTGCTGGCCAATATACTGCGCTAAATTTTCTGGCCGCATGCGAGCGGCCAGAGGTTGAAACGCGTTGTCGGAAAAATCGAGCGACAGATTGCTCACTTTCGCCTCTACTTACGTTGATCGTCCACCGTCACCCCTTTCGGCGGCGTAAAGGTGAACTTAGATGCGTCGACGGCGCCGTTCTGCTGCGACTTCAGCTGATAGCTGCTGCGCTGGTCATCCTGCTCGACGGCGCTGAACTGATGGATGGTGCCGTCCCGACCGACGTTGATCGTGAACTGCTTCAGGTTACCGCTGCCGCTTTTCGGCGTCAGCACAAAATCATCGCCGTTTTGTTTGATATTGTACTGCTGCCAGTCACTGGACTGGTTGCGGGCAATCAGCATAAACGGCGTGTTGCTGGTAGCATCTTTCAGCCAGGTCGCCGTAGCCTGCTCAACGAACGGGTTGTAGAACCACAGCGTTTTGCCATCCGAGACAAGAACGCTTTCATCTGGCTGGGTCATATGCCAGTTAAACAGGTTCGGACGTTTTACCCACAGGTCGCCCTGTCCGTCCTGGACGGCGTTACCACTGCCGTCGGTGACTTTCTGCGTGAAGCTGGCATGGAAACTGCTCACTTTATCAAGACGGCTTTTTAAGTCACTGGCCGCATCTGCCCAGACCTGGCTGACGACCATACCAGACAGTAATGCACAGGTGATTGCGAGTTTTTTCATTGTTATTCCTTAATGTGCGTCACTCCCGACGCGGGAGCCTCTTCTGTCCCTAATGTAGGACCGCCGACGGCGGCGGAACAGAAGAATTGGCTGATTTTGCGCTTATTTACCCAACTTTGCACTCATTCAAAGGGCGGCGGCGCCAGCACTTCGCGGTTACCGTTATGGCCCTGTTCGCTGACGATCCCCTGCGCTTCCATCTGTTCGATAATGCGTGCTGCCCGGTTATAGCCAATGCGGAACTGACGCTGGACCCCGGAAATCGACGCTTTGCGCTTCTCAGTCACAAAACTGACCGCCTGATCGAACAGCGGGTCCAGCTCTTCCCCGCCATCAAAGCCGCCACCACCGCCTTCGCTTTCGCTGTCGGAGGTAATGCCATCGACGTACTGCGGACGGCCGCGGGCTTTCCAGTCCTGAACCACAGCGTGGACTTCCTGGTCGCGTACAAACGCCCCGTGGACGCGCACCGGCGTGGTAGAGTTCGGTCCGGAGTAAAGCATATCCCCCATACCCAGCAGCGATTCCGCGCCGCCCTGATCGAGAATGGTACGCGAGTCAATTTTACTCGACACGGTAAAGGCGATGCGCGTCGGAATGTTGGCCTTAATCAGGCCGGTAATAACATCTACCGACGGACGCTGCGTCGCCAGCACCAGGTGGATCCCCGCCGCACGCGCTTTTTGCGCCAGACGGGCAATCAGCTCTTCCACCTTCTTGCCGACGGTCATCATCAGGTCGGCGAACTCGTCCACCAGCACCACGATATACGGCAGTTTTTCCAGCACCGGATGTACGGCATCCATGCTGTCGCCCGGCTTCCAGTACGGATCCGGAATCGGACGCCCCATGCGCGCGGCCTCGGCGATCTTCTCGTTATAGCCCGCCAGGTTACGCACGCCCAGCGCTGACATCAGCTTGTAGCGGCGCTCCATCTCGTTGACGCTCCAGCGCAGCGCATTGGCGGCGTCTTTCATGTCGGTGACCACTTCCGTCAGCAGATGCGGAATACCTTCGTAGACCGACAGCTCGAGCATTTTCGGGTCGATCATGATGAAACGCACATCTTCCGGCTGCGCTTTGTAGAGCATGCTGAGGATCATGGCGTTCACACCGACTGACTTACCGGAACCGGTAGTACCGGCAACCAGCAGGTGCGGCATTTTCGCCAGGTCAGCTACCACCGGGTCGCCAGCGATATCTTTACCCAGCACCACGGTCAGCGGCGATGGGTTATCGCGGAACTTGGCGTTGTCGAGCACTTCACGCAGATAGACGGTCTGACGCTTTTTATTCGGCAGCTCAAGACCGACATACGGTTTACCCGGGATCACTTCCACCACGCGCACGGCAACCGTCGACAGCGAACGCGCCAGATCGCGTGACAGGTTAGAGATTCGCGCCGCTTTGACGCCAGGCGCCAGATTCAGTTCGAAGCGGGTGATCACCGGCCCCGGCGAGTAGTTCACCACATCCGCTTTAATGCGGAAATCGGCCAGACGTGCTTCCACCAGTCGCGCCATCTGCTCGAGAGCAAAGGTATCCACCGGCTCGACTTCACTGGGCGGCGGCGTGAGCAGATCCAGCGACGGCAACGGCGTGGTCGGTCTTTGCAGCGGACGGCTATCGCCATTGCGCATCAGCAGCGGGTGGATCAGGCTCTCCTGCGGCGCGGGCGCGGCAGGCTGATGCCCCTGCGGGGCAACCGGCTGTTGCTGCTGCACGGGCTGAGGTGCAGTCTGGTAAGGCTGTGGCGGCACTGGCTGAGGGTGTACCGGCTGGTGCTGCGCAGGTTGATAACCCTGCTGCGGAGCGGCAGCCGGTTGTTGCGGCTGTACTTCCGGTGTCGGCGTAAACAGCGGCTCGCTCGGACCCTCATTGACCAGCGTTTTCATCGGCGAGAATTCATAATCCGCCGGCGAGAACGGATTAGCGCCCGGCGGCTGCTCAGCGGCGTAGCGCTGCTGCTGGGTGGCGGCAAACTGGCGCGCCAGTTCCGCTTCCGCCGCAGTGTCGGCGTCATCGTCATCAGTCGCGTTATCGTCTTCCCAGCGATGGCCATAGCGCTGCTGCTGGGTGGCGGCGAACTGGCGAGCCAGTTCATCCTGCTCCATAGCATCCGCTTCCTCATCCGAGAGCAGCTCATCGTCATAATGGGGGTCGCGCTCCGCCTGGCGCGCACGCTGTTCCGCCTCCCGTTGCGACGGTAGCTTGATGCCGTAGGAGGCCAGCTCCCGACGCGTCGGGACACGAACGCGGTTTGGTCGCGGTAGTTTTGGACCAATGCCCTCTTTCACCTGGACCCGCGGTCCGCTGGACGCCGGGCTGAACAATGGCGCAGCCGCAGCGGATGCGGCCGTCGCCGAGGTTGTTGCCGCCGCGCCGCCGCTGGCGGCCGTTGCCTGATGCACCCCTGCCGCGACCGCAGAGACCACGGTTGTCTCCACTGGCGGTTTAGACGAGGAGGCTGGCGGCGTCAGCGGTTTAGTGGCAATCGGACTTTCAGGCTCAGGAATTGGCTGATACCAGGAGGCCAGCAGCTCGCGTTCACGTGCCCGCTTCTCTTCGACTTCTTCGAAGTAATATAGCGGAGGACGTTTCACCTCTTCCGGCGCAACCTCTGGTTCTGGCTCCGGTGACGGCACTGGCGCGCTTTGCGGCTGATACGCCTGCGGCGCAGGCTGAGCGGCATGCGGATCGTAAGTCGGCTGCTGATACGGCGCCTGCTCTGGCTGATACGCCTGCGGCGCAGGTTGTCCGGCATGCGGATCGTAAGTCGGCTGCTGATACGGCGCCGGCTCTGGCTGATACGCCTGCGGCGCAGGCTGAGCGGCATACGGATCGTAAGTCGGCTGCTGATACGGCGCCGGCTCTGGCTGATACCCTTGCGGCGCAGGCTGAGCGGCATACGGATCGTAAGTCGGCTGCTGATACGGCGCCGGCTCTGGCTGATACGCCTGCGGCGCCGGCTGACCGGCATACGGATCGTAAGTCGGCTGCTGATACGGCGCCGGCTCTGGCTGATACGCCTGCGGCGCAGGCTGAGCAGCATGCGAAGCATAAGCCGGCTGCTGATACGGCGCCGGCTCTGGCTGGTACGCCTGCGGCGCCGGCTGACCAGCATGCGGATCGTAAACCGGCTGCTGATACGGCGCCGGCTCTGGCTGGTACGCCTGCGGCGGGTAACCCGCTTCCGGCTGATAAGCAGGCGCAGCGCCCTGATGGCCAGCCGCGGATTCAGCCCACGCCTGTGGCGCGGCAGTGGCCGCCGCCGCTGCGCCCACGGGCTCAGCGATACTATGACCATTCAGCAACGGATCGTAAGGGTCGAAATCTCCAGGGCGCGCGGCGCTGGCGCCGGAGAACAGCACATCATCCTCTGTGGGACGTGCCGCGCTGGCGCCGGAAAACAGTACATCGTCGGCGGCGACAGGCGCACCGCTGGCGCTGTATTGCACCGCCTCTTCACCGTCATCCATCCGTTTGCCGGAGAAAAGCGCCGCGTCGGTTTTACGCCCCATGGGGTTGGTAAACTTCTCGGCCAGACGCTTACGTCGCGCCAGCGCGCTGCGTAAAATACGGGCACGACGCGACTCCTGAGGGGTTGCCGCCTCTTCGTCGTCGTACTCTTCATCGTCATCTTCGTATTCGCCTTCATCGACCCAGGTATCATCGCGACGGGTACGGTTGCTGGCAAAGGTGAGTACCGACAGGATCCCGCCGCCCAGTTTTTCCGCAATGCTGACCCACGACCAACCGGTGAACAGCGTCAGGCCAGCCGCCCAGATGCATAACAGGGCGATGGTGCCGCCGCTGCTGTGCAGCAGCGGTTGCAGCGTGGTGCTCAGCAGGCTGCCGATCACTCCGCCCGAGGCAAAGTACCAGATATCATCGGCGTTAATGGCTGCCAGACCACAGGAGGTCAGGATCAGGGCTAACGCGCCAATGAGGCGCAGGGAAACGGCGAAATAATCAATGTATTCGTCGTTTTCCTGATGCCGCCAGGCAAACCAGCATCCGCCAATAATGATGACCGGGATGGTGTAGGCCATGACGCCAAAAATGAAAAAGAGGGTATCGGCAAGCCACGCACCGGGGGCGCCGCCTAAATTATGAATAGGCTCATGCCACGCCGTCTGCGACCAGCTTGGATCCGAGGGGTTAAAGCTCAGTAGTGCCGCCATCAGCCAGATGGCGAAGAGGGAGCAAAGGATGAGCATCGCCTCAAGGAGTCGGCGCCCGCTGCTGAGTTTGGTTAGTTTGACTTCTTTGTCTTCGGTGTATTCCTGGCTCAAGAAAGGCTCTCCAGGTATCAGGCTGTTTCCTGCCTGCTGCTAAAACGGACAACAGCGCCGGGTCTCCCCGGCACTGTTGCTGTATGGATTAACAGGAGTGTAATCAAACTACGTCGATTTTGCACCTGTTCCGTGTTAGCGCGTCTTAATAACCAGACGATTACTTTGCTTGACTTCTTCCATCACCACGTAGGTACGGGTGTCGTTTACGCCCGGCAGGCGCAGCAAGGTCTCGCCCAGTAATTTACGATACGCTGACATATCCGGTACGCGGGTTTTCAACAGGTAGTCGAAATCACCGGAAACCAGATGACACTCTTGAATTTCTTCAAGTTTTTGCACTGCGGCGTTAAATTGCTCAAACACATCCGGTGCGCCACGATTCAGAGTAATCTCAACAAATACCAGAAGTGATGCATCCAGATAATGCGGGTTGAGCAGCGCCGTATAGCCCTGAATAAAACCCTGTCTTTCAAGACGACGCACGCGCTCAAGGCAAGGCGTCGGAGAAAGTCCCACCCGTTTAGAAAGCTCGACGTTAGAAATTCGCCCATCTTTTTGCAATTCATTCAGGATGTTACGATCAATGCGGTCGAGATCTTTGCCAGGGCGCTTCTTGCTATCTACCATTATTATTGTCTCTCTGTATTCCTTCCCTACTCCTGTTCCGGCTCTGTGCCTTCACTGCCAGAGCCCATCCTGTTATTACCCGTACGACAATGGGTAACCCAGGGGTACGTGAGAAGCCCGTTGCCTGACGGCAGTCACCGACATCACGCATGGCATCTGTCCACACCATGCGTAGATTTCGTTAACCCGGATAAAAATGGCATTTGCGTGCATGAAAATTCGCCGCACGCTAAATACTGCTTTTATTCTTCCATGAATGTTTTCGCAAAAGCACAGGGGATTGTCAAAGCAAAACATCGATTTTTAGTACAAGATGCCAGATATTCATCATCCCCCCTGGTTGATTCTCATTTTTTCGTCTTATAATTGTCCCGCTGACAGTAGAAATAGTTATATTCTTTGCCGGTAAAATCGCCAATTCATCGGTCGCTTCTATTGCACACATCGTTAACAAAATCGCTGCGCTCTTTTTTTACGACAACAAATTCCCTACAATCTCTGCCCAATGTATGCCAATTATTATGGGGATCTCATGGGCACAGCCAAACACAGTAAACTGCTTATCCTTGGTTCTGGACCTGCGGGATACACCGCGGCGGTCTATGCCGCACGCGCCAACCTGCAGCCGGTGCTGATCACCGGGATGGAAAAAGGCGGTCAGCTGACCACCACGACGGAAGTGGAAAACTGGCCGGGCGATCCTAACGATCTCACCGGCCCGCTGCTGATGGAGCGCATGCACGAACATGCCGCGAAATTTGAAACGGAAATTATTTTCGACCACATCAGCCGCGTCGATCTGCAAAACCGTCCGTTCCGTCTGACAGGCGATAGCGGTGAGTACACCTGTGATGCGCTGATCATTGCCACCGGCGCATCGGCGCGCTACCTCGGTCTGCCATCGGAAGAGGCGTTTAAAGGCCGTGGCGTTTCAGCTTGCGCCACCTGTGACGGATTCTTCTATCGCAATCAGAAAGTGGCGGTGATCGGCGGCGGTAACACCGCGGTTGAAGAGGCTCTGTATCTGTCCAATATTGCCTCTGAGGTGCATCTGATCCACCGTCGCGACGCCTTCCGCGCGGAAAAAATCCTCATCAAACGTCTGATGGATAAAGTGGCGAGCGGCAACATCGTGCTGCATACCGACCGCACCCTCGAAGAGGTGACCGGCGACCAGATGGGCGTCAGCGGCCTGCGCCTGCGCGATACCAAAAACAGCGACAACGTCGAGTCTCTGGAAGTGGCAGGCTTGTTCGTTGCCATTGGCCACAGCCCGAACACTGCCATCTTTGAAGGTCAGCTGGAACTGGAAAACGGCTATATCAAAGTGCAGTCCGGGATCCACGGCAACGCCACGCAAACCAGTATCCCGGGCGTATTTGCCGCTGGCGATGTCATGGACCATATCTATCGTCAGGCGATCACCTCCGCTGGCACCGGCTGCATGGCGGCGCTGGACGCCGAGCGTTACCTGGACGGTTTGGCCGACGCTTGCAAATAATCTTTACAAGTCAGTAACAAAGGTAAAGAAGGCGACGAAAAGTCGCCTTTATTTTTGCCGCGATGTAACATTGCCGTGCCCAATATTCCCATAACGATACCTGCAAAGCGCGCAATGAATAAAACCCGTCAACAAGAGTTAACCCGCTGGTTAAAACAGCAAAGTATTATCTCCCGTCGCTGGTTGATGATTTCCCGCCTGCTTGGCGTGGCAAGCGGTCTGCTGATCGTGGCGCAGGCTTGGTTCCTGGCGCGGATCCTGCACCGGATGGTAATGGAAAATATTCCGGCAACCGCCCTGCTGCTGCCGCTGACGCTGCTGGTGCTGGTCTTTGTGCTGCGCGCCTGGGTGGTCTGGCTGCGTGAGCGGGTCGGTTTTCAGGCCGGGCAGCATATCCGCTATGAAATTCGCCGTCAGGTTCTCGACCGCCTCCAGCAGGCGGGCCCCGCCTGGATCCAGGGCAAACCGGCCGGCAGTTGGGCAACGCTTATCCTTGAGCAGATCGATGATATGCACGATTATTATGCGCGCTACCTGCCCCAGATGACGCTGGCGGCCTGCGTGCCGCTGCTGATCGTTATCACTATTTTCCCGATTAACTGGGCCGCCGCGTTGATCCTCCTCGGCACCGCCCCGCTGATCCCGCTTTTCATGGCGCTGGTCGGGATGGGCGCCGCCGATGCCAACCGGCGTAACTTCCAGGCGCTGGCCCGCCTGAGCGGCCATTTCCTCGACCGCCTGCGCGGCATGGAAACCCTGCGTATTTTTCACCGCGGTCAGGCAGAAATCGATAATATTCGCGACGCCTCGCAGGATTTTCGCCAACGCACCATGGAAGTCCTGCGTCTGGCCTTCCTCTCCTCCGGGGTGCTGGAGTTTTTCACCTCCCTCTCCATTGCGCTGGTGGCGGTCTATTTTGGCTTCTCTTACCTTGGTGAGCTGAACTTCGGCCACTATGGCGCGGGCGTCACGCTGATGGCAGGCTTCCTGACGCTGATCCTCGCTCCGGAATTTTTCCAGCCGTTACGTGACCTGGGCACTTTCTACCATGCCAAAGCCCAGGCCGTGGGCGCCGCAGACAGCCTGAAAACGTTTATGGAAACCCCATTGACCCAGCTGAAGCGCGGCGAAAAAACCTTAAATGATAACGATCTGATTGGCGTGGAAGCGCGCGATCTGGTGATCAAATCTCCGGAAGGTAAAGTCCTGGCCGGGCCGCTTAACTTTTCACTGCCTGCTGGCGCACGCGTTGTGCTGGTGGGTCAGAGCGGCTCCGGGAAAAGTTCGCTGCTGAACACACTGCTCGGCTTTTTGCCCTACGAGGGCTCGCTGAAGGTGAACGGCGCAGAGCTGCACGAACTGGACGCCGATCGCTGGCGCCGCCTGTTAAGCTGGGTGGGACAGAATCCTCAACTACCTGCCGCCACGCTGCGGGAAAATGTGCTGCTGGCATGGCCCGAAGCCAGCGATGTCCAGCTTCGACTGGCGCTGGACAAGGCCTGGGTCAGTGAGTTTATCGCCCTGTTGCCGGACGGGATCCATACCGCCGTGGGCGATCAGGCGGGTCGTCTGTCGGTAGGTCAGGCGCAGCGTATCGCGGTTGCTCGCGCGCTGTTGGTGCCCTGCCGCCTGCTGTTGCTGGATGAACCCGCCGCCAGCCTCGACGCCCATAGCGAACAACGGGTGATGCAGGCCCTGACCCATGCCTCCACCGAGCAAACCACGCTGCTGGTCACCCACCAGCTCGAGGGACTGGCTGACTGGGATTCCGTCTGGGTCATGCAGGACGGACAGATTATCGAGCAAGGCGACTACGCCACGCTGGCCCGTGCCGGTGGGGTCTTCTCGGCGCTGCTGGCCCATCGTCAGGAGGAGATTTAAATGCGCGCACTTTTACCCTATCTGGCGCTCTATAAACGCCATAAATGGATGCTGCTGCTCGGCGTCGTGCTGGCCATCGTGACTCTGCTGGCCAGCATCGGCCTGCTGACGCTCTCCGGCTGGTTCCTCTCCGCCTCAGCGGTGGTGGGTGTCGCCGGGATCTACAGTTTTAACTATATGCTGCCTGCCGCGGGCGTCCGCGGCGCGGCGATTATCCGTACCGCCGGGCGCTACTTCGAGCGTCTGGTCAGTCATGACGCGACCTTCCGCGTGCTGCAGCATCTGCGCGTCTTCACCTTCAGCAAACTACTCCCCCTCTCTCCCGCGGGGCTGGCGCGCTTTCGCCAGGGTGAACTGCTCAACCGGGTGGTGGCCGATGTCGATACCCTGGATCATCTCTACCTGCGGGTGATTTCACCGCTGGTCGGCGCGCTGGTGGTGATTGTAGTGGTCACCTGCGGATTAAGCCTGCTCGACGTTACCCTTGCGCTGACGCTCGGCGGCATTATGCTGGTCACCCTGCTGGTTATGCCGCCGCTGTTCTATCGCGCAGGTAAACCAGCCGGCGAAAGTATGACGCAGTTGCGCGGCCAGTATCGCCAACAGCTCACTGCCTGGCTACAGGGCCAGGCAGAGCTGATGGTGTTTAACGCCAGCGACCGCTACCGCGCGCAAATGGAAAAGACCGAGCTCAGCTGGCAGGACGCACAGCGCCGTCAGGCCGAGCTGACCGCGCTTTCGCAGGCAGTAATGCTGTTAATCGGCGGCATCGCCGTGGTGGCCATGCTCTGGCTGGCGTCCGCCGGCATCGGGGGTAACAGCCAGCCAGGGGCGCTGATCGCGCTGTTTGTTTTCTGCGCCCTGGCGGCCTTCGAAGCCCTGGCGCCAGTCACTGGCGCTTTCCAGCATTTAGGTCAGGTGATCGCCTCCGCACGGCGGATTTCGCAGATCACCGACCAGCAGCCGGAGGTCACTTTCGTCGAGGGTGAAGCCAGCGTGCCTGCGCAGGTGGCCTTAACCTTCAGGCAGGTTACCTTCCGCTATCCGCACCAGCCCTCCCCCGCCCTGGAGAATATCTCCCTGCAGATTGCCGCCGGAGAGCATATCGCCATTCTTGGCCGGACCGGCTGCGGAAAGTCGACGCTGTTGCAACTCCTCACCCGGGCCTGGGATCCAACGCAGGGAGAGATTTTGCTCAACGACCAGCCGCTGTCCCAGCTCAGCGAAGCCACCCTGCGCCAGACGATGAGCGTGGTGCCGCAGCGCGTCCACCTGTTCAGCGCTACGCTGCGCGACAACCTGCTGCTGGCGGCGCCAGACGCTGACGATACCGCGCTCTGCGCGACCCTCGAGAAAGTGGGGCTGGAAAAACTGCTGGAAGATGGCGGACTGAACAGCTGGCTGGGGGAAGGCGGGCGCCAGCTATCCGGCGGCGAACTGCGCCGGCTGGCGATTGCCCGCGCACTGCTCCACGATGCGCCGCTGATGCTGCTCGATGAGCCGACAGAAGGCCTGGATGCGGCCACCGAAAGCCAGATCCTGCATCTTCTGGCGGAAGTGATGCGCGAGAAAACCGTGCTGATGGTGACTCACCGCCTGCGGGGCCTGGCGCGTTTTAATCAGATAATAGTCATGGACAACGGCCAGATAATTGAGCAAGGTAGTCACGCGGATCTGCTCGCTAAACAGGGCCGGTACTTCCAGTTTAAACAGCGTCTGTAGGCTATTATCTAATTTTTGCTGATGCGTATTGAGGTTAAAATGCGTCTGGTTCAGCTCTCCCGGCATTCTATCGCCTTCCCTTCCCCGGAAGGCGCCCTCCGTGAACCTAACGGCCTGCTGGCGCTCGGCGGCGATCTGAGCCCGGCACGTCTGCTGATGGCCTATCAGCGCGGTATCTTTCCATGGTTTTCTCCGGGCGACCCGATCCTCTGGTGGTCGCCCGATCCCCGGGCGGTGCTCTGGCCGGAACAGTTTCATCTCAGCCGCAGCATGAAGCGTTTTCATCAGCGTTCGCCTTATCGCGTCACGCTGAATCATGCCTTTGGTGAGGTCATTGAAGGCTGCGCCAGCGATCGTGACGAAGGCACCTGGATAACCAGCAGTATCGTTCGCGCCTATCACCAACTCCATGAGCTGGGCCATGCCCATTCCATTGAAGTCTGGCAAGAGAATACGCTGGTAGGTGGAATGTACGGCGTGGCGCAGGGGGCGCTGTTTTGCGGCGAATCGATGTTCAGCCGGGCAGAAAATGCCTCCAAAACCGCGCTGCTGGTATTCTGTCAGGCTTTTACGCAGAGTGGTGGTAAATTAATCGACTGCCAGGTACTGAACAACCATACCGCCTCATTAGGCGCGGTGGATATTCCCCGCCGCGATTATCTTGACTACCTGTCAGTATTACGCGGCTACCGCCTGCCCGAGCTATTTTGGGTGCCGCGGGTGCTATTTCCGGGCGCGCAATAAAAATGTTTTCAGCACATTTTGCGTCAGGATGGTATAATTGCGCGGTAGAGTAGCTTCTGCCTGTTGCCCCGCCGCCGTTTGGGAATAATAAGAGTCAGATAACGCCCATCGTTCTGTCACTCCCCTTTACGTTTGCGCCTGTCACGCGGCATAGCCGTGTGTGTTCCGGGCAATGCGCCAAAACTACTTCGGCGATTCATACCCGTCATATATCCGTTGCCGGTGTGCTGACTGCGCACCTTGCGGCAAGGCGAATGATTCAGGGTAGATACGTAAAACTTTACTTACATGATGAACTTCGGCATTATCTTGCCGGTTCAAAACTACGGTAGTGATACCCCAGAGGACTAGATGGCCAAAGAAGACAATATTGAAATGCAGGGCACCGTACTTGAAACGTTGCCTAACACTATGTTCCGCGTAGAACTGGAAAACGGTCACGTGGTAACTGCGCATATTTCCGGTAAAATGCGTAAAAACTACATCCGCATTCTGACGGGCGACAAAGTGACTGTTGAGCTGACCCCGTACGACCTGAGCAAAGGCCGCATTGTCTTCCGTAGTCGCTGATTGTTTTCGCCCTTAAGGCGTCAGATGCTGAAGGCCGGGATAATTCCCGGTCTTTTCATATCTGCCGCCGGCAAAAAAAAACCGGCCCAGGGCCGGTTTTTACGTTGAAGACATCGCTTTAGTGGGCGGCTTCCGGTTTGTGCTTCTGCGCGCTCTGGAAATCGTAGGTCAGCGCATTCTTCGCGCTGTCCAGAGACACTGTCACCTGGCCACCATCGACCAGCGAGCCGAACAGCAGCTCGTTCGCCAGCGGCTTTTTCAGGTTGTCCTGAATGACGCGTCCCATTGGACGTGCACCCATCGCCCGGTCGTAACCTTTCTCCGCCAGCCAGTCGCGCGCTTCCTGACTGACTTCCAGGGAGACGCCTTTCTGGTCCAGCTGGACCTGCAGCTCGACGATAAACTTGTCGACAACCTGATGGATCACCGTGGTAGAGAGATGATCGAACCAGATAATGTTGTCGAGGCGGTTACGGAACTCCGGCGTAAAGATCTTCTTGATCTCATCCATTGCATCCGGACTGTTGTCCTGCTGAATAAGGCCAATCGATTTACGCTCAGTTTCCCGCACCCCGGCGTTAGTGGTCATCACCAGCACCACGTTGCGGAAGTCCGCTTTACGCCCGTTGTTATCGGTCAGCGTACCGTTATCCATCACCTGCAGCAGCAGGTTAAACACATCCGGATGCGCTTTTTCGATCTCATCAAGCAGCAGCACTGCGTGCGGATGTTTAATCACCGCATCGGTCAGCAGCCCGCCCTGATCGAAGCCAACGTAGCCCGGAGGCGCCCCGATTAAACGGCTGACGGTATGACGTTCCATATATTCGGACATGTCAAAACGCAGCAGCTCAATACCCAGCGCCTTCGCCAGTTGCACGGTCACTTCGGTTTTCCCGACCCCGGTAGGCCCGGCGAACAGGAATGACCCAACCGGCTTGTGCTCATGGCCCAGCCCGGCGCGCGCCATTTTGATGGCTTCGGTCAGCGCCTCAATGGCTTTATCCTGACCGAAGACCAGCATTTTCAGACGGTCGCCAAGGTTTTTCAGCGTATCGCGATCGCTCTGGGAGACACTCTTCTCAGGGATCCGCGCAATGCGCGCCACCACTGACTCGATATCCGCCACATTGACCGTTTTCTTACGCTTGCTGACCGGCATTAAGCGCGCCCGCGCGCCCGCTTCGTCAATGACGTCAATTGCCTTATCCGGCAGATGACGATCGTTAATGTATTTTACCGCCAGCTCAACCGCCGCACGCACCGCCTTAGCGGTATAACGCACGTCATGGTGCGCTTCGTACTTCGGCTTCAGGCCGTTGATAATCTGCACCGTCTCTTCCACCGACGGTTCGGTGATATCGATCTTCTGGAAACGACGGGCCAGCGCACGATCTTTCTCAAAGATGTTGCTGAACTCCTGGTAGGTGGTGGAGCCGATCACCCGGATCTTGCCGCTGGAAAGCAGCGGTTTAATCAGGTTAGCCGCATCGACCTGGCCGCCAGAAGCCGCCCCCGCACCGATAATGGTGTGGATTTCATCAATAAACAGGATGCTGTTGGTATCCTGCTCCAGCTGTTTAAGCAACGCTTTGAAGCGTTTTTCAAAATCGCCACGATATTTGGTCCCTGCCAGCAAAGAGCCAATGTCGAGCGAGTAGATGGTGCAGTCGGCCATCACTTCCGGCACATCGCCCTGCACAATGCGCCAGGCAAGGCCTTCGGCGATCGCAGTTTTACCGACGCCGGATTCACCCACCAGCAGTGGGTTATTTTTACGGCGACGGCACAGGACCTGAATCGCACGCTCCAGCTCTTTTTCACGGCCGATCAGGGGATCAATGCCGCCGACGCGAGCAAGCTGATTGAGGTTGGTGGTGAAGTTTTCCATACGTTCCTCCCCGCCGGCTTGCTCTTCATTGCCAGGCTGGCTTCCGCTGTTATCGGAAGACTGGCTCGGCTCGTCTTTGCGTGTACCATGAGAAATGAAGTTCACCACATCGAGTCGGCTGACTTCATGTTTACGCAGCAGGTAAGCGGCCTGCGACTCCTGCTCGCTGAAAATGGCCACCAGTACGTTGGCGCCGGTCACTTCGCTGCGGCCAGAAGATTGCACGTGGAAGACGGCGCGCTGCAGCACACGCTGGAAGCTCAGCGTCGGCTGGGTGTCGCGCTCTTCTTCCGTGGCTGGCAGGACGGGTGTGGTTTGTTCGATGAAGGCTTCAAGTTCCTGACGCAATGCCACCAGGTCCACTGAACACGCTTCCAGGGCCTCACGGGCCGAGGGGTTGCTTAGCAGAGCCAGCAGCAAGTGCTCGACGGTCATAAACTCATGACGGTGCTCGCGCGCTCTGGCGAAAGCCATATTTAAACTGAGTTCCAGTTCTTGATTGAGCATAGGCACCTCCCCCAATTTTCATGCCTGTATTCAGGCTTTTTCCAGCGTACACAGCAATGGATGCTCGTTCTCCCTCGCGTACTGATTCACCATAGCGACTTTGGTCTCCGCCACTTCCGCGGTAAACACGCCACAAATCGCCTTACCTTCATAGTGAACCGTGAGCATCAGTTGCGTTGCACGTTCAACATCATAAGAAAAGAATTTTTGTAACACGTCAATAACAAACTCCATTGGAGTGTAGTCATCATTGACCAATATCACTTTATACATAGATGGCGGTTTAATCGCATCACGAACTTCGTCGTCAACCAGGTGCTCGAAGTCCAGCCAATCTCTCTTACTCATCGTCAGTGTTCATCATCGGTTGCTGTTGCCAACAGGCGGAGGCCTGTCGATGACCAGAGGTTATGCTCATCACAAATCTACAACAGATCATAGATAACTATCATCTATCGCTTCTATCCGCGACGGCTGTCACATTCCCCGGCAATAGCGTTAACTGCTTCAAATTTTGACGCATTTTTCGCCGTTCCCCCTCCTCAATCGCTTGACGCGTTTTCGTATTTCTCTAAATTGTAGTGGCGAGAGTTGGCGAGCAATTGAACAACTCGTCACTCCACCACCGGTTCATTCCATCTTACTTATAAAGATTTACGAAGGATGTCGAAGTATGGAAATGGGTACTGTTAAGTGGTTCAACAATGCCAAAGGGTTCGGTTTTATCTGCCCTGAGGGCGGCGGCGAAGACATTTTCGCCCATTACTCCACCATCCAGATGGATGGTTACAGAACGCTAAAAGCCGGACAAGCCGTTCGGTTTGATGTTCACCAGGGGCCAAAAGGCAACCACGCCAGCGTGATCGTCCCTGTGGAAGCGGAAACGGCTGCATAACTCTTTTGCTTCATTGTGTACATCCTGCTAATAAAATGCCAGTCCTTCTGACTGGCATTTTTATTTCTATTCGCGTGCCAGCGCATCCACCGGATCGAGCCGTGCCGCGTTGCGCGCTGGCAGCCAACCAAACAGCACCCCGGTCAACGTCGAACAGAGAAAAGCCGTTAGCAGAGCCAGCGGGGAAAAACCGATCTCCCAGCCGGGCAGAAACAGCTGCAGAATAAATGCGATCATCAGCGATAACGTGACCCCCAGCGCGCCACCGACCAGGCAAACCAGCACCGCTTCGATGAGAAACTGCTGCAGTACATCGCTGGCCCGCGCGCCAACCGCCATGCGGATGCCGATTTCGCGCGTCCGTTCGGTCACCGACACCAGCATAATATTCATTACACCAATACCGCCAACCACCAGGGCAATCACCGCCACCAATGTCAGGAACAGCTGTAAGGTATGTGTGGTCCTTTCTGCGGTTTTCAAGATGCTGTCCATATTCCAGGTGAATACATCTTTTTTACCATGCCGCAGCTCCAGTAGACGCAGCAGCTGTTTCTCCGCGGTTTCACTGTCATAACCTTCATGAACGCGTACCGTAATGGAGTTCAGCCACGACTGGCCCATCACTCTTCCCGCCATGGTGGTGTAAGGCAACCAGACGCGGAGAATTTTACTGCTGCCAAACATTGACTGTTTTTCATCCGCGACGCCGATCACCGTGGCCGGCATATTGCCCACCAGAATCACCTCGCCCACCACTTTCGCTTTATTGGGAAACAGCTGGCGACGGGTATTGCTGTCGAGCACTACCACCTGCGCCCGACTGTTGAGCTGCAGTTCATTAAAGGTATTGCCTTCGCTGAAGGTCATGCCGTAAACATTAAAGTACTGCGGCCCGACCCCCTCCGCGCTGGCGGCAACGTCAATATTGTTGGCGCGCAGGCGCAGGCTTTTCGATACCGCCGGCGTGGCGGAACGCACCCATGGCTGTTTCTGGATCGCCAGCAAATCGTCATACTTCAGCGCCTGTTGATAACGCGGGTCGTCATCGCCAAAATCCTTTCCGGGATAGACATCGATGGTATTGGTGCCGATGGCGCGAATATCCGCCAGCACCATCTGTTTGGCGGCATCACCGACCACCACGATCGATACCACCGACGCAATGCCGATAATAATGCCGAGCATAGTCAGCAGGGTACGCATTTTATTCGCCGCCATCGCCCGCCACGCCATAACCAGCGCTTCGCGAAAGCCACTGGTAAACTGACGCCACGCCGAGGGTTCCGGCTGCTGACGGGCGCGCAGCCCACCGCCCTGGCGGCTGCCGGGCGGATTGCGGACGATCTTGCCATCGCGGATCTCAATGATCCGTTCCGCCTGGGCCGCGACCTGCGGATCGTGGGTGACAATGATGACCGTATGGCCCTGAGCTTTGAGCTGATGCAGGATCGCCATCACCTCTTCGCCGGAATGGCTGTCCAGCGCGCCGGTCGGTTCATCCGCCAGAATCACTTCCCCGCCGTTCATCAGCGCACGGGCGATACTCACCCGCTGCTGCTGGCCGCCGGACAGTTGCGACGGCTGATAGTCAGCCCGATCGCCAAGCCCCAGACGCACCAGCAGATCATGGGCGCGCGCCAGGCGTGCCCGTCGCTCGCTGCCGGCATACACCGCAGGCACTTCAACGTTCTGCGCGGCGGTAAGATGTGACAGCAAGTGGTAGCGTTGAAAGATAAAACCAAAGTGTTCCCGCCGCAGCCGAGCCAGCGCATCGCCATTCAACTGCGCGATATCGGTTCCCGCCACCCGGTAGGTGCCGCTGGTCGGTTTGTCGAGACAGCCGAGAATATTCATCAGCGTCGATTTGCCCGAGCCGGAGGCACCCACGATCGCCACCATCTCCCCCGCATTGATGCTGAGGGTGATCCCCTTCAGTACCTCAACGCTGCCGTCGCCGGAAGGGTAGCTGCGACGAATATCACGCAGCTCAAGCAGCGCCGTCATTTTGCCGCCCCGCTCGCGCTCTCGCCGACGATCACTTCATCTCCCTCATCCAGCCCCTGCACCACCGCGACGTCGGTATCGTTGCGGGCGCCAATGGCAACCTCACGCTCTTTTACCTCGCCGGTGCGCAACAACCGGACGTGATAGCGGTTATCACCCACCGCGTCACCCAGGGCGCTCAGCGGGATGGTAATCACGTTTTTCACCTCGGCCAGCTGGATATGCACCTGCGCGGTCATGTCGAGACGCAGGATGCCCTGCGGATTCGGCACCTCGAAGCGGGCATAGTAGAAGATGGCATCATTGACTTTTTCCGGCGTCGGCAAAATGTCTTTCAGCGTGCCTTCATAGCGAGTCAGCGGATCCCCCAGCACGGTAAACCACGCCTTTTGCCCCGGTCTGAGGTGGATGACATCCGCTTCAGAGACCTGCGCTTTGACCAGCATGGTGCTGAGATCCGCCAGCGTCAGAATGTTCGGCGCCTGCTGGGCGGCGATCACCGTCTGTCCCTGCAGGGTGGTAATTTGCGTCACTTCGCCAGCCATCGGCGCCAGGATCCGCGTGTAGTCGAGGTTGGTCTTCGCGGTGTCGAGCGTCGCCTGGTTACGCTTAATTTGCGCTTCAATAGTGCCGATCTGCGCTTGTTTCACCGCCAGATCGGTGGCCGCGGTATCAAGGTCCTGTCGCGAGACCAGCTGGCGCTGCGCCAGCTGCTGCTGACGGGCCAGAGTCACCTGCGCCAGTTTGCTCTCCGCGCGCGCCTGATTGAGCTGGGCACGCAGTTCCATCAGCGTCGCTTCAACCTCTTTAATTTGGTTTTGCGCCTGCTCCGGATCGATAACCCCCAGCAACTGGTCCTTTTTGACCTTATCGCCGATATTGACGTGCAGCGTTTTCAGCTGTCCGCTGACCTGGGCGCCGACGTCAACTTTCCGCAGGGCATCCAGCTTACCGGTGGCCAGCACGCTCTGCTGGAGGTCACCTTTGCGCACCACCAGCGTCTGGTAGTTCGGCAGCGGCGCATTCAGGATCCGCCATCCCCAGACGGCCAGACCCAGCACAACGATCGCTAACAACCACCAGATTGTCCTGCGTTTTCCCTTCACTTTCATTATCCGATTCCTGCTGTTTCCCTGCCGCTCCAGACGGTGATTCTATCCAAACCCGTCGACAACAGAACACCCATTTTTAACGTTGCTTACGTTTTGTTTAGCTACCGGAGAGCTTTGCGCCAGCCCTACGGCGCAGGTTAATCTGCACGACCACGAGCCAGCCACAGTACCCGCGAGAACATTTTCTTTAACAGCGTCGGCACCGCGTCCACCCCGCGTCGGCCGGCCTCCATCGCCACCTCAATCGCCAGGTCGGGCTTGGATGAACGATGGATGGCCTTGGTGATCACCCGCCTCATATTCATAGGGACATTATCCGGGATCTGCGCCACCCGGTGATAAACGTCATCAAATCCCTGGCGATACATAAAGTGCTCCATATCCATCGCGGGCAGGCTCGTCAAATGGTCACGCTCCAGCTCGCGATCGTTATTCAGCAGGCCGAGCACGGTGGCGGCATATTTTTTCCCCGCCTCATCGCCATCCACCAGCACGTGCCACTGGATCCCCATCCGGCGGGCAAATTTGATCAGTGGTTTAAGGCCTGACTGGGCGAACTCGATCACCTTCACGCCCTCGGCATCAAAATGATGGCCACACTGGCGGGCCAGTTCGTTGATAACCCAGGTCTCCGTCTCCCCTTCCACCAGCAGCCAACAGCGGGCGAAGAGCGATGAGGCGCGATTGAAGCGAATATGGAAGGCGATACGCCGGCTGTCTTCGGCATTCATTCCGCCGGGTCCCAGCCGCCATGCCGACACCCTCGACGACTCACGAACCAGTCGACAGACCTGCTCCACCGGCGTCAGGGACAACAGCTCCCCGGAGTTGGTGGTGGTCACGCGCTGCAGCGGCAATAAATTCAGCAGGTGCCAGGCGACAGAGAGCATAATCGGATGCAAACGCGTCTCCGGATCTTCAATCAGCAACAGCGGCCGCGCGTCGCGATCGAGGCGCACCGTCCCTTTTGCCTGCAGGAGGGTGGAAAACAGCCCCAGCAGAATCACCCGATGGCTGCGCCCGCCGGGTTTATCGATCATCCGGTTGATAATATCCAGATAGCGCCAGCTGCGCTGCTCATCATGGGAGCGCCGCCGCATCAGACGATGCCGCGTCTGGGCGCTGCTTTGCTCGGCAAAGTAATGCTCCAGCAGCTGCACCATGGCCGACAACCCCTCGCGGATCTGACCGTCCGATAAATTTTGCGGATGGCTGACCAGCTCCCGGGAGAGAAAATCGAGCTGGCGGGCGGTGATCTCTATCTGCGGCGAATGCGGTACCGTCCCGTTATGGATACGCCGCATAAAGCGCGCGTCGCGCAGGCGCAGCACCGGCATCAGACGCACCAGGTGTCTGGCCAGATCATCAATATCCTCAACCTCCAGCGCTTCGCCTTCGCCATCGATAAAGCTCCGCAGGGTCATCACGCTGTCGTCATCGGCGAGCTCGCCTTCCAGACGATAGAACACCCGATGATAACCATCGTCACAAGGTACCCAGCAGCGCTGAAGCGGACGAAAACGCCGGACCCGATGGCGCCCCGGTTCGGTTTCACGGAAGGTCAGGATAATATGCAAATGGTGCTCGCGCCCCTGGATGTCGCCCGGGGGAAACCAGAAGTCATCGCGTACAAAGTGATAAAGATCGAACTCAGGGGACAAAAGCAGGGTCAGCGCATCAAGCAGACTGGACTTCCCCCACGCGTTCTCCCCGATCAGGACGTTATTTTGCTCCAGCATCAACGACAAACGATTGATACCGCGAAAACCGACGATTTCTACGCGCTCAAGAAGCATATCCCCTCCGCTAAACCACCACTCTCCTTCAGTAATCAACAGTATAGCGAGGGCGACGGCAAGATGACACTCTGCTTAATCGCATCCGTGGCTCATATTCAGCGGATTAAATATATTCATAAAATTACTTACTTATCGCCTATTACCGGCTGTTGATTATTCATCAAACAAAATAGTTTTATTTCAGGCGTTATGATCTACACTATTGATAATCTTCCACGGATAAAGGAAAGACTACACTGGCAAACGGAATCCCTTCACCTTGCCCTAAATCAAATAATATCAATATATTTAACTGGCTCTGGGATGGCGATTATCTCTAGAATAACGCCGCTTTATTTTTATCGTCATCCCTTATCACGATAAATAAAGACCGGCACGGTCCGCTCGTGCGCGTATACAATTTAATTGAGGTGGTTATGTTCAGAAAATTAGCAGCAGAATGCTTCGGCACTTTCTGGCTTGTATTTGGTGGCTGCGGTAGCGCCGTGCTTGCCGCAGCCTTCCCTGAGCTCGGTATTGGTTTTGCCGGCGTCGCGCTGGCATTTGGCTTAACGGTATTAACCATGGCATTTGCGGTCGGCCATATTTCCGGGGGGCATTTCAACCCGGCGGTGACCCTGGGCCTGTGGGCCGGCGGCCGTTTCCCGGCGAAAGAAGTCATTGGCTATATTATCGCTCAGGTGGTCGGCGGCATTATTGCCGCGGCGGTGCTTTACGTGGTGGCCAGCGGTAAAGCCGGCTTTGATGCCGCCGCCAGCGGATTTGCCTCCAATGGCTATGGCGAACACTCCCCGGGCGGCTTCTCCATGCTGTCGGCTATCGTCATTGAAATTGTCCTGACCTGTGGCTTCCTGCTGGTTATCCATGGCGCGACCGATAAACATGCCCCGGCGGGCTTTGCCCCCATCGCTATCGGCCTGGCGCTGACCCTCATCCATTTGATCAGCATTCCGGTTACCAACACCTCGGTCAACCCGGCGCGCAGCACCGCGGTAGCGATTTTCCAGGGCGGCTGGGCTCTGCAGCAGCTGTGGCTGTTCTGGGTCATGCCGATCGTCGGCGGGATCCTCGGCGGCGTGCTGTATCGCACCCTGCTGGAAAAACGTGATTAATCCTTTGTAAAGCCCGGGTTTCCGGGCTTTTTCTTTCTGGTGGCAGCTTTACTCGGCCCGGTGATTTGGGTAGTGTCATGGGCGCTATTCTCATTATGCAAGGGCTGCATCGTTCATGTTATCGGGACTCTTCATCATTCTGTTGCCGCTGGTTGTCGGCTATCTGGTGCCACTTCGTCAACCCTCCGCGCTAAAACTGATTAACCGGATGCTCAGCTGGATTGTCTATGTCATCCTTTTCTTTATGGGGATCAGCCTGGCATTCCTCGACAATCTGGCAAGCAACCTGCTGGCCATATTGCATTACGCTGCAGTGAGCGTGGTCATCATTTTACTGTGTAATATTGCCGCCCTGTTGTGGCTGGAAAGTAAAATGCCATGGCGCAGTCAGCATCGGCAGGAGAAATTACCTTCGCGCCTGGCCATGGCCCTGGAATCGCTGCAGCTGTGCGGCGTGGTCGTGCTCGGTTTTCTGCTCGGCCTGACCGGCCTGTCTTTTTTACAGCACGCGACCGAAGCCAGCGAATATACGCTGATCTTTCTCCTGTTCCTCGTCGGTATTCAATTACGCAATAATGGAATGAGTCTGCGACAAATAGTCCTTAACCGTCGGGGAATGATCGTCGCCATGGTGGTTATGGCCAGTTCATTACTTGGCGGGATACTTAACGCCTTTATTCTCGGTCTGCCGTTAAAGACCGGTCTGGCGATGGCGAGCGGTTTCGGCTGGTATTCGCTCTCCGGTATTTTACTCACTGAATCCTTTGGCCCGGTGATCGGCAGCGCGGCGTTCTTTAACGATCTGTGTCGCGAGCTGCTGGCTATCATGTTAATTCCGGGCCTTGTTCGCCGCAGCCGCTCCACAGCGCTGGGGCTGTGCGGCGCCACTTCGATGGACTTCACCTTACCGGTACTCCAGCGTTCCGGCGGCGTCGAGATTGTTCCTGCCGCTATCGTGCACGGTTTTCTGCTTAGCCTGCTGGTCCCGATCCTGATCGCCTTTTTTACCGCCTGAATACCCGCTGGCGGCAGACTTACTGCCGCCAAATTTGCGCTAAATCAATCTCCCTTTAAGTTGTATCAGAAATGCCTTTTCACCTTGTGCCATGCGGCATAACCTTAAACATGTATATTAAATATAACTTTAAAGGTGTGACCATGTTTTGTGTGCAATGTGAACAAACCATTCGTACCCCAGCCGGCAACGGCTGCTCTTACGCGCAGGGGATGTGCGGTAAAACAGCGGAAACCTCCGATCTGCAGGATCTGCTGATTGCATCACTGCAAGGCCTGTCCGCCTGGGCGCTCAAGGCCCGCGAATATGGCATTATCGATCATGAGGTCGACAGCTTTGCCCCCCGCGCCTTCTTCTCCACCCTGACCAACGTCAACTTCGATTCTCCGCGTATCGTCGGCTACGCCCGCCAGGCGATTGCCCTGCGTGAAGCGCTGAAAGCGCAGTGCCAGAACCTCGACGCCAGCGCCGCGGTTGATAACCCGGTAGCCGATTTACACCTGGTCAGCGACGATCTGGGTGACCTGCAGCGTCAGGCGGCAGACTATGCCCCAAATAAAGATAAAGCCGCCATCGGCGAGAATATTCTCGGTCTGCGTCTGCTGTGCCTGTACGGCCTGAAAGGCGCGGCGGCCTATATGGAGCACGCCCACGTACTCGGCCAGTACGACAACGCGATTTATGCCCAGTACCATAAAATCATGGCATGGCTGGGAACCTGGCCGGCGGATATGAACGCGCTGCTGGAATGTTCGATGGAAATCGGCCAGATGAACTTCCAGGTGATGAGCATCCTTGACGCTGGTGAAACCACTAAATATGGCCACCCGACGCCGACTCAGGTGAACGTTAAAGCCACCGAAGGGAAGTGCATCCTGATCTCCGGCCATGATCTGAAAGATCTGTATAACCTGCTTGAGCAGACGGAAGGCACCGGCGTTAACGTCTATACCCACGGCGAAATGCTGCCGGCGCACGGCTATCCGGAGCTGCGTAAATTCAAACATCTGATCGGCAACTACGGCAGCGGCTGGCAAAACCAGCAAGTGGAATTCGCCCGCTTCCCGGGTCCTATCGTGATGACCTCGAACTGCATCATCGACCCCACCGTCGGCGCCTACGACGACCGCATCTGGACCCGCAGCATCGTCGGCTGGCCGGGCGTGAACCATCTGGAAGGTGAAGACTTCGCCCCGGTTATCACCCAGGCACAGCAGATGGCGGGCTTCCCGTACAGCGAAATCCCGCATCTGATCACCGTCGGCTTTGGCCGTCAGACCCTGCTTGGCGCGGCGGATACGCTGATCGATCTGGTCAGCCGTGAAAAACTGCACCATATCTTCCTCGTCGGCGGCTGCGACGGCGCCCGCGGGGAGCGTAACTACTTCACCGATTTCGCCACCAGCGTGCCGGATGACTGCCTGATCCTGACCCTGGCCTGCGGTAAATACCGCTTTAACAAGCTGGACTTCGGCGATATCGAAGGTCTGCCGCGTCTGGTCGACGCCGGGCAGTGCAACGATGCCTACTCGGCAATTATTCTCGCGGTTACGCTGGCGGAAAAACTGGGCTGCGGTGTTAACGACCTACCGCTGTCGCTGGTGCTCTCCTGGTTCGAACAGAAAGCGATCGTCATCCTGCTGACGCTGCTGTCGCTGGGGGTGAAAAACATCGTCACCGGCCCGACGGCGCCTGGCTTCTTCACCCCGGATCTGCTGGCGATCCTCAATGAGAAGTTTGGACTGCGTTCCGTGACCACCGTGGAACAAGATATGCAGCAGTTGCTGAGCGCTTAAGGAGTCCCTGATGACCATGCCAACCTCCCAGTGCCCGTGGCGGATGCAGGTTCACCACATTCACCAGGAAACCCCGGACGTGTGGACCCTTTCGCTGCTGTGCCACGATTACTATCCGTACCGCGCCGGCCAGTATGCCCTGGTCAGCGTGTGTCACTCGGCGGAAACGCTGCGCGCCTATACCCTTTCCTCCACGCCGGGGGTCAGCGAGTACATTACGCTGACCGTTCGCCGTATTGACGAGGGCGCGGGTTCGCAGTGGTTGACCCGCGAGGTCAAACGCGGCGATTACCTTTGGCTGTCCGATGCGATGGGCGAGTTTACCTGCGACGATAAAGCGGAAGATAAATTCCTGCTGCTGGCCGCCGGCTGCGGCGTAACGCCGATAATGTCGATGCGTCGCTGGCTGGCGAAGTATCGACCGCAGGCCGACGTGCAGGTGATCTATAGCGTGCGTTCGCCGGAGGATGTGATCTTTGCCGAGGAGTGGCGCCAGTATCCGGTCACCCTGGTGGCAGAGCACCATGCCACTCATGGCTTTGTCGCCGGCCGTCTGACCCGGGAGCTGCTGCAGAGCGTGCCGGATTTAGCCAGCCGCACCGTGATGACCTGCGGCCCGGCGCCTTATATGGAGAAGGTCGAGCAGGATGTTGCCGCCCTGGGCGTCACCCGCTTCTTTAAGGAGAAGTTCTTCACCCCGGTGGCGGAAGCCGCGACCAGTGGACTGAAATTTACCAAACTGCAGCCGGCGCGCGAGTTTTACGCGCCGGTGGGCACCACACTGCTTGATGCGCTAGAGAGCAATAAAGTGCCGGTGACCGTCGCCTGCCGCGCCGGCGTCTGCGGCTGCTGTAAAACCAAAGTGGTTTCCGGGAAGTACAGCGTCACCAGCACCATGACGTTAACCGACGCCGAAATCGCCGACGGCTATGTGCTGGCCTGCTCCTGCCATCCGCAGAGCGATCTGGTTCTCGCCTGAGGTCAAAATCCCCGGTGGCGCTACCGCTTACCGGGGCTACAGCGCTGTGCGATTGGGTAGCCCGGAGAAAGCGCAATGCGCCGACTCCGGGAAAATCCCGGGCGACAATAAACGCTCAGGCGACATGAGATAAACATTTTCTCAGACTGAAAAAGTTGCAAACCGGCAACAGTATCGACTTTACGCCCCAGGACGAATGAGGCATTTTTACCGCCAGGCCGACTGGCCGGCCAGCGAATAACGCCCTGCGCCGAGTAGCGCAATCGCCAGCGCGCCAACAAAGAAATAGACCAGGTTCTCGATCGCCCACGCCCCCACCGCATCAAGCGCAAACGTCTTGCCGAGACCGACCATCAGCCACGCCACCACCATGGTGAACGCCAGCACCAGCGCCGCCGGGCGGGTCAGGACGCCGAGAATTAACAAGCAGGGAGCGACCACTTCCCCCACCAGCACACCGTAGGCGATGAACCCCGGCAACCCCTTCGCCACCAGCATGCCGCTGATCCCGCCCACGCCGTCCAGCAGCTTGTGCAGACCGTGAAACAGCATTAACCCGCCGACGGCGAGTCGTAACAAGAGTTTACCGGCGTCGTCATGCGACAGCGTTTTATTTACTGCGTTTAACATTCCCTTAACCATCTGATGTGCTTCCTGTTTTACAACCTGTGAGGTCCCTGAGTATGCACAATTTTTCAGCAATAAAACCAGCAAAAAATAAGGGACAATCAGCAACGTAACCTGCAGTTTCATCTAAGCTTGAAGGCGTTATCACAAAAAGGAGATGGAGATCATGAAACAAACCGTGGCCGCATACATTGCCAAAACGCTGGAACAGGCCGGCGTGAAACGTATCTGGGGCGTCACCGGAGATTCCCTCAATGGATTGAGCGATAGTCTGAACCGCATGGGCACCATCGACTGGATGCCCACCCGGCACGAAGAGGTGGCTGCTTTCGCCGCTGGCGCCGAGGCGCAGCTGACCGGCGAACTGGCGGTCTGCGCCGGCTCCTGCGGGCCGGGCAACCTGCATCTGATTAACGGTCTGTTTGACTGTCATCGTAACCATGTGCCGGTGCTGGCCATTGCCGCCCACATCCCCTCCAGCGAAATCGGCAGCGGCTATTTTCAGGAGACCCATCCTCAGGAGCTGTTCCGCGAATGCAGCCACTACTGCGAGCTGGTCTCCACCCCGGAACAAATTCCGCAGGTGCTGGCCATCGCCATGCGTAAAGCGGTGATTAACCGCGGCGTCTCGGTGGTGGTGCTGCCCGGCGACGTGGCGCTGAAGGCCGCCCCGGAGAGCGCCAGCAGCCACTGGTATCATGCGCCGTTGCCGACGGTCACTCCGGCGGAAGAAGAACTGCGCAAGCTGGCGCAGCTTATTCGCTACTCCAGCAATATCGCGCTCATGTGCGGCAGCGGCTGCGCCGGCGCTCATCAGGAGCTGGTGGAGTTCGCGGCCAAAATTAAAGCCCCCATCGTCCACGCCCTGCGCGGCAAAGAGCACGTGGAGTACGACAATCCGTACGATGTCGGCATGACCGGGCTGATTGGCTTCTCTTCTGGCTTCCACACCATGATGAACGCCGATACCCTGATCCTGCTGGGCACCCAGTTCCCCTATCGCGCCTTCTATCCAACCGACGCCAAAATTATTCAGATCGACATTAACCCCGGCAGCATCGGCGCCCACAGTAAGGTCGATATGGCGCTGGTGGGCGATATTAAATCGACGCTAAAAGCGCTGCTGCCGCTGCTGGAAGAGAAAACCGATCGCCACTTCCTGGATAAAGCGCTGGAGCACTATCGTGACGCGCGAAAAGGACTCGACGACCTGGCGAAGCCCAGCGATAAAGCCATTCACCCGCAGTATCTGGCGCAGCAGATCAGTCATTTTGCCGATGAAGACGCCATTTTCACCTGCGATGTCGGCACCCCCACCGTCTGGGCGGCACGCTATCTCAAAATGAACGGCAAACGCCGCCTGCTGGGCTCGTTCAACCACGGCTCAATGGCCAACGCCATGCCGCAGGCCATCGGCGCCCAGGCCACCGCTCCGGAACGGCAGGTAGTGGCCATGTGCGGCGACGGCGGGTTCAGCATGCTGATGGGCGATTTTCTGTCGCTGGCGCAGATGAAGCTGCCGGTGAAAATTGTCATCTTTAACAACAGTGTGCTGGGGTTCGTGGCGATGGAGATGAAGGCCGGGGGCTACCTCACCGACGGTACAGAGCTGCACGATACTAACTTCGCCCGCATCGCCGAAGCCTGCGGTATCAAAGGTATTCGCGTTGAAAAAGCCTCCGAGGTGGATGAAGCGCTGCAGACCGCCTTCCGCACCGACGGTCCGGTGCTGGTCGACGTCGTGGTCGCCAAAGAGGAGCTGGCTATCCCGCCGCAGATCAAGCTGGAGCAGGCCAAAGGCTTTAGCCTGTATATGCTGCGGGCGATCATCAGCGGGCGCGGCGATGAGGTCATCGAACTGGCGAAAACCAACTGGCTCAGGTAAAACAGAAGCAATACGTTGAACCAGACCAAGGAAAAGCCGTGATCGATTTACGCAGTGATACCGTTACCCGTCCCGGGCGCGCCATGCTGGAGGCCATGATGGCCGCCCCGGTCGGGGACGATGTGTATGGCGACGACCCTACCGTCAATGAACTGCAGCGCTATGCCGCCGACCTCGCCGGCAAAGAGGCGGCGCTGTTTCTGCCCACCGGCACCCAGGCCAACCTCGTTGGCCTGCTCAGCCACTGCCAGCGCGGCGAAGAGTATATCGTCGGCCAGGGGGCGCATAACTATCTGTACGAAGCCGGCGGTGCGGCAGTACTCGGCAGTATTCAGCCACAGCCGATTGACGCCGCAGCCGATGGTTCGCTGCCGCTGGATAAAGTGGCGGCGAAAATCAAACCCGACGATATCCATTTTGCCCCCACCCGCCTGCTGAGCCTGGAAAACACCCACAACGGTAAGGTGCTGCCGCGCGACTATCTGCAGGAAGCCTGGGCGTTTACCCGCCAGCGCGACCTGGCGCTGCACGTCGACGGCGCGCGTATCTTTAACGCCGTCGTGGCCTACGGCTGCGAACTGCGTGATATCGCTCAGTACTGCGACTCCTTCACCATCTGCCTGTCAAAGGGGCTTGGCACCCCGGTAGGCTCGCTATTGCTGGGCAGCGAGGCGTACATTCGCCGTGCTATCCGCTGGCGGAAAATGGTCGGCGGCGGCATGCGCCAGGCGGGCATACTGGCCGCTGCCGGGCTGTACGCGCTGAAAAATAACGTACAGCGCCTGCAGGAGGATCATGACAACGCCGCGTGGATGGCGGAGCAGCTTCGCGCCATCGGCGCCGACGTCACCCGCCATGATACTAACATGCTGTTTGTGCGCGTTGGCGAAGCGCAGGCCCCGGCGCTCGGCGAGTTTATGCAGGCGCGCGGCGTGTTGATTAACGCCTCGCCTGTTGTCCGTCTGGTCACTCACCTGGATGTCAACCGTCAGCAGCTGAGCGAGGTGGTCGCTCACTGGCAGGCTTTTTTACAGCGCTAAGGAGTCAGGCGTGTCGCAATCGGTTCTGGTGCTCGGCGCCAGCGGCTATATTGGCCAGCATTTGGTGCGCGAGTTAAGCGCGCGGGGTTATCCAGTGCTGGCGGCGGCACGCCACATCGACCGACTGCAAACGCTCGATTTGCCAGGCGTTACCTGCCGGTCAGTCGATCTTAATCAGCCGCAGGCTCTGCCTGCACTGCTCGCCGGCATCGATACCCTTTATTATCTGGTCCACGGCATGGGCGAAGGCGGCGATTTTATCGCCCATGAGCGCCGGGTAGCCACGCATGTGCGCGATGCCCTGCGTCAGTCGTCAGTGCGCCAGGTGATATTTCTCAGTTCGCTGCAGGCCCCGGCGCAGGAACAATCTGACCATCTGCGCGCCCGCCAGGTGACCGGTGAGGTCCTGCGTGAGTCGGGTGTGCCGGTGACCGAACTGCGGGCCGGGATTATCGTCGGCGCCGGCTCTGCCGCCTTCGAGGTGATGCGCGATATGGTTTATAACCTGCCCGTGCTGACCCCTCCGCGCTGGGTTCGTTCACGTACCACCCCTGTCGCGCTGGAAAACCTGCTCGTTGACCTGGTTGAGCTGCTGAATCATCCGTCCAACGCGCATCGCGTCTTCGAAGCCGCCGGTCCGGAGGTGTTAAGCTATCAGCAGCAGTTTATCCACTTTATGGCCGTCAGCGGTAAACATCGCCCGCTCATTCCCATTCCCCTGCCGACGCGCTGGATCTCAGTGTGGTTTCTTAACGTTATCACCTCGGTGCCGCCTACCATCGCCAGGGCGCTGATTCAGGGGCTGAAGCACGATCTGATCGCCGACGACCGGGCGCTGCGAGCGCTGATCCCGCAAACGCTGATCCCCTTCGATCAGGCGGTTCGCCGCACGCTGAAAGAAGAAGAGCAGCTGGTAAACTCCAGCGACTGGGGCTACGACGCCCAGGCTTTCGCCCGCTGGCGACCGGAGTACGGCTACTTTCCGAAACAGGCTGGCTGCACCGTCACCACCCAGGCGAGCCGCCAGGCCTTGTGGCAGGTCGTTAACCAAATCGGTGGTAAAGAGGGGTATTTTTTCGGCAATCTGCTGTGGAAAACCCGCGGTGCGATGGACCTGCTGGTCGGCCATCGGTTAGCCAAAGGACGGCCGCAGCGCGACTATCTGCAAACCGGCGATACGGTCGACAGCTGGAAGGTAATTATCGTGGAGGAAGAAAAACAGCTCACCCTGCTGTTCGGTATGAAAGCGCCGGGGCTGGGCCGGTTAAGCTTTACGATAAACGATAAAGGCGACCATCGCGAACTGGACGTGCGCGCCTGGTGGCACCCGCACGGTATGCCCGGACTGATCTACTGGCTGCTGATGATCCCGGCGCACCTGTTTATTTTCCGCGGTATGGCGCAACGCATCGCCCGGCTGGCCGAACAAATCTCAGGCAGAGACCAAGGATAAGCATTATTCTTTCATGATTCTCATTGCATAGTCGGGAGAATCACGGAAAAATGCGCACGAAATTCTTTTCTGGGACAGTAGAGTGATATGAAGGTACTGGTTACCGGTGCGACCAGCGGATTAGGCCGCAACGCAGTGGAATATCTGCGCAATAAGGGCATCAGCGTGAGAGCCACCGGGCGCAACGAAGCGATGGGTAAGCTTCTGAGCAAAATGGGGGCAGAATTCATCCCGGCCGATTTAACCGAGCTGGTCTCTTCGCAGGCTAAAGTGATGCTCGCCGGTATCGATACCCTGTGGCACTGCTCCAGCTTTACCTCGCCCTGGGGCACCCAGCAGGCTTTCGATCTCGCTAACGTCCGCGCCACCCGCCGTCTGGGCGAATGGTCTGTGGCATGGGGGGTGCGCAATTTCGTCCATATCTCTTCGCCATCGCTCTATTTCGATTATCACCACCATCGCGATATCCAGGAAGATTTCCGCCCGCATCGCTTCGCCAACGAGTTTGCCCGCAGCAAGGCGGCCAGCGAGGAGGTGATCAACCTGCTGGCGCAGGCCAACCCGCACACCCGTTTTACCATTCTGCGTCCGCAGAGCTTGTTCGGGCCGCACGATAAAGTCTTTATTCCCCGGCTGGCGCAAATGATGCAGCATTATGGCAGCGTCCTGTTGCCGCGGGGCGGCAGCGCGCTGGTCGACATGACCTATTATGAAAACGCCGTGCATGCGATGTGGCTGGCGAGCCAGTCGGCCTGCGATCATCTTCCTTCCGCCCGCGCGTGGAATATCAGCAACGGCGAACCGCGCACCTTGCGAAGCATCGTGCAGAAACTGATCGACGAGCTGGGCATCAAGTGCCGGATCCGCTCAGTTCCCTACCCGATGCTGGATATTATTGCCCGCAGCATGGAACGTTTTGGCGATAAAACAGCCAAAGAGCCCGCCTTTACCCACTACGGCGTTTCCAAACTTAACTTTGATTTTACGCTCGACATCACCCGCGCGCAGGATGAACTGGGCTATCAGCCGGTGGTGACGCTTGACGACGGCATTGTGCGTACCGCCGCCTGGCTACGCGACCACGGTAAACTTCACCGCTAACCCTGGCCATATTTTTCTAACAGCGCCTCGGCTATCGCTTCAGTTTGCGCATCCGCTACGCCATCCCAGCGCTGCGGACGGAAGTGCATCTGGAAGGCGATAATCACCCGCTTCTTCTGCGCGGGGGTCATCTCCGGCGTCACCTGATAGCCGTAGCGCGCGAGTAAATCCAGCACCACCTCTGGGTCAACGGGATCGCTGGCCGGCCGTCCGTTCAGATAAAAGGCCACTCGCTGCTCGTCAGGCCAGGCGCCAATCCCCTGCTGCGCCAGCTGTTGCCAGGGAAACAGCGGCCCCGGATCGTCTTTACGCTGCGGCGCGATATCGGCATGGGCCACCACGTTCTGCGGCGCGATGTGGTAGCGGGTGATAATATCGCGCGCCAGCGGGATCAGGGCCGCTATCTGTTCCGGATGGAAGGGGGTAAAGCTTTTGACGCCCGCCGTCTTCTGCCAGCCGCGGTTCTCCAGCTCAATGCCGATGGACGTATCATTGATACGCGTACTGCCGCGCCAGTAGCTCACCCCGGCGTGCCAGGCTAAATCCTCTTCCGGCACCAGCTGCCAGATCCGCGGTTTATGCTGATAACGCGGCGGCTGCTCGGGGATTAAATAGTGGGAGCTGACCTCTTTATCGGTCAACGTCGCCAGAGAAACATCAAAATTGTCTGCCGTATAGTGGATCACCAGCACTTTTATTCGCGGATAGGCCGCCTGCGCCGGATGGCGAGTGTCCAGCTGGTATCCATCGCGATCGATAATTCCCTTTTCCCCGGCACAGCCGGTTAACAGCAGCGCCAGCAGGGCGACCTGCGCAATCCGTTTCATCCCCTTTCCCTCGCCCGGCAGTGGAGCCGGGTTAATAAGACCATTGATTACGTCCTTTATTTTTAGCCTGGTACAACGCACTGTCCGCCCGGGCGATCAGCGTCTCCATCGGGACCGTGCCGTCGGAAGCCACCACGCCCATGCTGACGGTCACTACCGCCGCCACTGCAGAGGCTTCATGCGGCAAGGCCGCGTCGTGGATTTTCTGCTGAATGCGCTCGGCAATGACGGTGGCGTGCGCTAAGGAAACCCCCGGCAGCGACACGACAAACTCCTCGCCGCCGTAGCGGGCCACCAAATCGTCCTCAGCCCGCACCGCCATTTTAAGCACCTGCGCGACAGACGATAAGCAGTCATCGCCGGCCTGATGGCCGTAATGGTCGTTATAACGCTTAAAGTAATCGACATCGATCATGATCAGCGCTAACGGCGCTTTTTGCTCCCAGAGCTGCGCCAGAAAAGCATTCAGTGCCCGGCGATTGGCCGTTCCGGTTAAGGCATCCCGGTTAGCGATACTTTCCAGCCGCTGGATAAGCTGCATATTTTCCTGATGCGTATCCCAGGCTTCATCATACCAGCGCTGCAGAATACGCCGTCCATAAAGCAAAATCGCGGTGAAAATAGCCCATAAGGTCAAAAAACGAAATTCACCGTCATAGTGAATCTGCACCCCTGCCAGCAAGGCGGTCACCCACATTGGGAGCATAAAGGCGATAATGCCGGGCCAGTGGTGATAGAGCGCGGTGAGGCCGGTGGTCATTAAAATCACCAGCAGCGGCCAGGCGAAGGGCAAGGTCCAGAAAAAGATAAAACAGTAATTACTCAGGGACCAGCACAGGCTGAGCGCCAGCAGCAGCCCGGTGATGATATTCAGCGTATATCGCCCCTGCGCCAGTCGCGGCGTGACGGCAATAATCACTAAAATGGCCGAAATAATAATAACCGCGATCAGCGCCACTTCGATATAAGGAATAACCGCCCGGTGCGTCAGTAACTTCTTATCAAAATAGGTAAAGATAAAATTGCGGAAGAAAATCATTAACGCAAAAGCGATATTGACAAAGGCCAGCCAGGGCATACTCATGGACAGCGCATGGCGCTGAACATTATCTTTGGTGGCCCACAACGCGGCTCGCTGCTGCCGGGCCTGCTCTCGCTTATTTGTTAACATCTTATCTCCCTGGTGACCTGCATGACCATGGGTGCAGCCCCTGCTGTTCTATATGATAAACCATGTTACCGGGAATGTCTGTCAGCGTCCCGGCCCCTTCTCCTGCGTGCGCCTCAGCTAATTTTCAGCTAACCACAGTAAAAAAAGGTCTTGCGTCGCCTCAATGTTCATTCCGCAAAAAAAAGCAAGCATTATCAATGAGAACCTCGTCATCTTTTCTTTAAAAAAGCGTTAACTAATCGTCATAAAATTGCAGTATTTTGCTTGAAAAAAAAGCGGCGTTAGTACAATCTGAAATCGCTCATTGGTGAGTTAAAACAAGAGCATGATGATAGCAAAATAAACAATGGAGTCTAAAAATATGAAATATGCAGCTTTAGTGGCAGGTGCAGCATTGTTTTTAACGGCGAACGCCTTCTCCGCTGAGATTTTAACGAAAGAAGCCTTTAATAAGGTCCATACGCAATATACCAAAATCGGCACCATTTCCTCTACCGGCCAGACTGCGCCGAGCGATGCCCGTGAAGAGCTGATTAAAAAGGCCGATGAAAAAGGCGCGGACGTTATCGTGCTCTCTTCCGGTAATACCGATAAAAAACTGCACGTCTCCGCTAACATCTATAAGAAGAAGTAATTAATCTTATATCTCAAGAAACATTATCCTATTGTCCGGGTAATGTTTCTTGTTTGCCCAAAAAGTCTGTTTATTTTTAAACGGCGCCTGGTTTTTCCTGCCTGAATATCATTCGGTGATGCGCATTGTCGACTTCCTGCCTTAAGGCCGTTGTCACATCAAGGTCTTAGCTCTTTGCGTCAAGTACAATCCGCACGCTATACGCTATGCTTTAACGGAAACTGAAAACGTAGTTCGCTTATAAGGAAATCATCATGCGCTACAAACTTCTTGCTGTACTTCTCCCTTGCGCGCTGGCGCTCAGCGCCTGTACGACCGTCACCCCGGCCTATAAAGATAATGGTACCCGCAGCGGCCCCTGTGTCGAAGGCGGCCCTGACGACGTAGCGCAAAAATTCTATGACACTCAGATCCAGAACCGCACTCAGGATCCGGCGGCGCTGCGCCCCTATCTGAGCGACGGACTGGCGCAGTTACTCAATGACGCCCGCCAGGATCCGGCCAACAGCAAACTGCTGCAGGCTAACCCGTTCTCCAGCAGCAGCACCCCAGCAGACAGCGCCGTGGTCGCCAGCGCCTCCACCATCCCGAACCGTGATGCGCGCAATATTCCGCTGCGCGTCGAACTAAAACAGGGCACCCAGAGCTGGAAAGATGAAGTGCTGATGATCCAGGAAGGCCAGTGCTGGGCTGTCGATGACGTCCGCTATCTCGGCAACAACAGCCATGCGCCAGCCGGGACGCTGCGACAGAGTCTGGAGAAACGCTGATTCCGGAGTTGAAGCCACCCCGCTGAAACGATAACCCCGGTAAAATGTCGGTATTCGCCCCAGGAATGCCGACATTTGCGCCCCCCTCACCCACCAGGCAATATTTTGTGCTAACTTTAAAGCTAAACGTGGTTTAGATTTAACTTTTAACGCATAAATATTGCATAACTATTCTGCCAAAGGTAGTATTTGCGGCCTCAATAGCTATTCGTATCAGACTGCCCAGATGAGTATTAAACTAAACGGCATTAATTGCTTCTACGGCGCACACCAGGCGCTGTTCGACATCACGCTGGATTGCCCGCAGGGGGAAACGCTGGTGCTGCTCGGCCCCAGCGGTGCCGGGAAGAGCTCGCTGCTGCGCGTACTCAACCTGCTGGAGATGCCGCGGTCCGGTTCGTTATCCATCGCCGGCAACCAATTCGACTTCACCAAAGCGCCGTCCGATAAAGCGATTCGCGAGCTGCGTCAGAACGTCGGCATGGTCTTCCAGCAATACAACCTGTGGCCGCACCTGACGGTACAGCAGAACCTGATCGAAGCCCCCTGCCGCGTACTGGGGTTAAGCAAGGATCAGGCGCTGGCTCGCGCAGAGAAACTGCTGGAGCGTCTGCGTCTGAAGCCTTACAGCGATCGCTACCCGCTGCATTTATCCGGCGGCCAGCAGCAGCGTGTGGCTATCGCCCGCGCGCTGATGATGGAGCCGCAGGTCCTGCTGTTCGATGAGCCTACCGCGGCGCTTGACCCGGAAATCACGGCTCAGATCGTCAGCATCATTCGCGAGCTGGCTGAAACCGGCATCACCCAGGTTATCGTCACCCACGAAGTTGAAGTGGCGCGCAAGACGGCCAGCCGGGTGGTGTATATGGAAAATGGCCATATCGTCGAGCAAGGGGATGCCTCCTGCTTCACGCATCCGCAAACTGACGCGTTTAAAAACTATCTTTCACATTGATGTTTTTCGGGGAAATGACGATGAAAAAAGTACTGATTGCCGCCCTGCTCGCAGGCATGAGCCTCTCCGCTTCCGCCGCGCAGACCATTCGTTTCGCCACCGAGGCCTCCTACCCTCCGTTTGAGCTGGTGGACGCCAACAACCAGATCGTCGGTTTCGATGTCGATCTGGCGAACGCGCTGTGTAAAGAGATCGATGCCACTTGTACCTTTACCAACCAGGCCTTTGACAGCCTGATCCCGGGACTGAAATTCCGCCGTTTCGACGCGGTCATGGCCGGGATGGACATCACGCCGGAGCGTGAAAAGCAGGTGCTGTTCTCTACCCCGTATTATGACAACTCGGCGCTGTTCGTCGGTCAGCAGGGTAAGTTCACCAGCATTGACCAGCTGAAGGGCAAAAAAGTGGGCGTGCAGAACGGCACCACCCACCAGAAATTCATCACCGATAAACATCCGGAAATCACTACCGTTCCTTACGACAGCTACCAGAATGCGAAGCTGGATCTGCAGAATGGTCGTATTGACGCGGTCTTTGGCGATACCGCCGTGGTCACCGAATGGCTGAAGAGCAATCCGAAGCTGGCGGCCGTGGGCGATAAAGTGACCGACAAAGCCTATTTCGGCACCGGGCTGGGCATTGCCGTACGTCAGGGCAACACCGACCTGCAGCAGAAATTTAACGCTGCGCTGGAAAAAGTGAAGAAAGACGGCACTTACCAGACCATCTATAACAAATGGTTCCAGAAGTAAGACTGAATGAACGAAATTTTTCCATTAGCAAGCGCCGCCGGGATGACCGTCGGCCTTGCCGTTTGCGCGCTCGTCATCGGCCTGGTCCTGGCGATGCTCTTTGCGGTACTGGAGTCAGTGAAATGGCGCCCGGTAGCCTGGCTTGCAACCGGCATTGTGACCATCCTGCGCGGACTACCGGAAATTCTGGTGGTGCTGTTTATCTATTTCGGCTCTTCCCAGCTGCTGCTGACGCTCTCTGACGGTTTTACCATCCCGCTCGGGTTCACGCAGATCCCGGTGCAGATGCAGATTGAGAACTTTGACGTCAGTCCGTTCCTCTGCGGGGCGATCGCCCTGTCGCTGCTGTATGCCGCCTACGCCTCGCAAACGCTGCGCGGCGCGCTGAAAGCCGTTCCGCAGGGTCAGTGGGAGTCCGGCCAGGCGCTGGGGCTGTCGAAAGCGGCTATATTCTTCCGTCTGGTGATGCCGCAGATGTGGCGCCATGCTCTGCCTGGCCTCGGTAACCAGTGGCTGGTGCTGCTGAAGGACACCGCGCTGGTGAGCCTGATCAGCGTCAACGATCTGATGCTGCAGACCAAAAGCATCGCCACCCGCACTCAGGAACCCTTTAACTGGTATATCATTGCGGCGGCAATCTATCTCGTCATCACCCTGTTGAGTCAATACATCCTTAAGCGGATTGACCAGCGTGCGACGCGCTTCGAACGGAGACCAGGCTGATGCTCGACTACTTACCCGAACTGCTGAAAGGGCTTCATACCAGCCTGACGCTGACCGTGGCGTCGATTATCGTGGCGCTGATCCTGTCGCTGATTTTTACCATTATCCTGACGCTGAAGACGCCGGGGCTGGTGTGGATAGTCCGCGGCTATATCACCCTGTTTACCGGTACGCCGCTGCTGGTGCAGATCTTCCTGATTTACTACGGCCCCGGACAGTTTCCTTCGCTGCAGGATTATCCGTGGCTGTGGCATCTTATCTCTGAACCGTGGCTGTGCGCTCTGATCGCCCTGTCGCTCAATAGCGCCGCCTACACCACTCAGTTGTTTTATGGCGCCATCCGGGCGATCCCCGACGGGCAATGGCAGTCGTGCAGCGCACTGGGGATGAGTAAAAAGGATACCCTGGCGATCCTGCTGCCGTATGCCTTTAAGCGTGCGCTGTCGTCCTATTCCAACGAAGTGGTGCTGGTTTTCAAGAGTACCTCTCTGGCCTACACCATCACCCTGATGGAAGTAATGGGCCACGGCCAGCTGCTGTACGGACGCACCTACGACGTGATGGTGTTCGGCGCCGCCGGGATTATCTATCTCATCGTCAACGGACTGCTGACGCTGCTGATGCGCCTGGTGGAACGTAAAGCGCTGGCCTTCGAGCGACGTAACTAGCGCCTGAGCCTTATTGCATAAAAAGCAGACAACAAGACGGACAAGTATAACACCTGTCCGTCTTTTTTTATGCCATTAAAAATATTTAATCATATTTATTGCATATAAATTCATTTAATGGCATTGTCACTCTATGCCGCAGACACGGCGAATAATCATAAGATTGACAGACGGGAGTTCCACGATGAAAAAGTTAGTTCTGGCTGCACTGCTCACCACGTTCACCTTCGGCGCTGCCGCCGCAGAGAAAATCAGCTTCGGCGTGTCCGCAACCTATCCGCCGTTTGAATCGATGGATGCCAATAATCAGATTGTTGGTTTCGATCTCGACCTGGCCAAAGCGCTGTGCAAACAAATGCAGGCAGAATGTACCTTTACCAACCACGCTTTTGACAGCCTGATCCCGGCACTGAAGTTCAAGAAATATGATGCGGTGATTTCCGGAATGGATATTACGCCGGAACGCAGCAAGCAGGTGGCCTTCACCGACCCGTACTACGCCAACTCGGCGCTGGTGATCGCCAAAAAAGACGCGTTCCATTCCTTCGATGACCTGAAAGGCAAACGGATCGGCATGGAAAACGGCACCACCCACCAGAAATATCTGCAGGATAAACATCCTGAGGTGAAGACCGTCGCCTATGACAGCTACCAGAATGCGATTATCGATCTGAAAAATGGCCGTATCGACGGCGTGTTCGGCGATACCGCAGTGGTCAACGAGTGGCTGAAAACCAACCCGCAGTTGGGCGCAGCCACGCCGAAAGTGACGGATCCGCAATACTTCGGCACTGGACTCGGCATCGCCGTGCGCCCGGATAACAAGGCGCTGCTGGAGAAACTGAACGCCGCGCTGAAAGCGATTAAGGCCGACGGTACCTACCAGAAAATCAGCAACCAATGGTTCCCGGAGTAAATTTTTTGCCGGGTGGCACTGCGCTTACCCGGCCTACTCTTCCCCCGTAGCCGGGTAAGGCGTATCCGCCATCCGGCAATGTCTTAAAGTGGCACGAAGAACCTGAACCGCGCCCCGCTTACCGACTCCACCAGTCTGATACCGCCCCCGTGCAACTCCAGCATTCGTTTCACAATCAGTAGCCCTAACCCGCCGCGATCCTCCCGCGATGCCTGGGTAGACAACGCCGACGGCCGCTGGAACAGATCGTCGCGCAGCGCGGCATCGACGCCCGTTCCGTTGTCGGCCACTTCCACCTGGAGCTGTTGTTCCTCCTGCCAGACCGCCAGACGGATCTCCCCGCCGACGGGCGTATGCCGCATCGCGTTATCGAGCAGGTTGGTCACCACCCTCTCAATCATCGACACATCGGCGTTAATCAGCGGCAGCGGTCCCGGCACATCAATACGCAGGTTCACCTCGCGCGTGCGGGCAGTTAATTCAAACTTCTGCGCGACATCGGAGATCAGCTCCCCCATCGCAAAACGCTCGCGCTGCGGCTTAATGCTCCCGTGCTCCAGTCGCGCCAGCTCAAACAGCTGCTGCGAGAGATGGCGCACTTTGTTGCCCTGACGCAGGGCGATGGTGAGATATTGCCTGCGCTCCTCGGCGGTCAGCCGTTCATCCTTCAGCGTCAGCGTTTCCAGATACCCCAGCAGCGAGGTGAGCGGCGTACGCAAATCATGGGAGATATTGGCCACAAATTCGCGGCGCTGGCGGTCGCTGTCGGCCAGCCGATCCCACTGGCCGGCTATCTGCTGCGCAAGGTCAATAAAGCGATTCTCGAGCACCGCCACCTCGTTACCAGGCAGGGGCTCCGGCGTGCGGGCCGCCAGAGTTTTGATGGCGCTGATGCTGTCCTGGCCGCTCGCCGCGACCTGGGCGGTGAGCTGGCGGACCGGCCGGGTGACCCAGAACCATGCCAGCCCCCCTGTCAGAAGGCCAAACAGGGCCACCAGCAGCAGCGTCCACAGAACAATGCTCCACAGCGTTTTTTGCCAGGCGTCGGCCGCCAGCTGATTAAAGGTCTCTCCCTGCAAAATGATATACAGGTAGCCGCGCAGCTGCCCGTCGACGCGCAGCGGAGCGGCGCTGAAGACTTTTCGTCCGTCGAGACTACGTGGATCGTCGCCATACACCGGCGACGCACTGCCGGTGAGAAAAGCCTGCACTGGCGCCATATCGATACGCTGGCGCTGGATATGTCCCGGCGGCGCCGCATCGGCCAGCAGGTCGCCATCCGGCGACAGCAGATAGAGCTCCACGCTGGGGTTAAAGGTCATCAGGCGGTCGAACAACGACTTCAGGGTTTGCCGGTTGACCCCACCGTGGGCGTCCAGCAGCGGCTCGCGGGCGACAATCTGCTGAGCCAGCCCGGCGGAGAGGCGCTGCACCATGGCGTTGCCATACTGCGCGCTGCTGTGTAACTGAACGGCGCATACCGCCGCCGCGCACAGCATCAGCAGGGAGACCACCACCAGCGCCAACCGCTGGCTGAGGCTCAGGCGGCGGATCACGGGGCGACCTCTTGCGACATCGGGGCGAATTTATAGCCTTTACCCCAGACGGTAAGAATGATGTCCGGCTCCGCCGGGTCACGTTCGATTTTGCTGCGCAGGCGGTTGATATGGGTATTAACCGTGTGCTCATAGCCCTCGTGCTGATATCCCCAGACCTGCTCCAGCAGCGCCAGCCGCGAAAACACCTCACCGGGATGGCGGGCGAAGTAATAGAGCAGATCGAATTCGCGCGGCGTAAGGTCCACCACCTCGCCGCGCAGCTTCACTTCGCGCGACAGCGGATCGATGCTCAGGCCATGGCAGGACAGGCGCCCGGCGTCCATCAGCAGGTTCTGCCCCATCGCCTCCTGGCGACGAAACAGCGCTTTGACGCGGGCGATAAGCTCCAGCAGTGAAAAGGGCTTCGCCAGATAATCATCGGCGCCCATCTCCAGGCCCAGCACGCGGTGCATTTCGCTGGTGCGAGCGCTGATGATAATTACTGGCAGGTAACGGGTCATCTGACGGATACGCCGGCAGATCTCCAGGCCATCGACGCCAGGCAGCATCAAATCAAGGATCACCGCATCCCAGACCTGCTTTTCCAGCTGGACAAGGGCCTGGTCGCCGTCGGCTTCATGCACAATCTGATAGCCCTCATCCTGAAGATTGAGCCGCAGCAGCGTGGCAATATCCTCGTCATCTTCCACCAGCAGAATGGTTTTGGCCATTAGATTCCCCCCACCAATAACAAAACATGCAGCGCCAAGCTTACCTGATTTCAGCGGCGCAAAGCCTTCACATTTTGTTTAAACTTCGCGGACCAGCAGGGTCAGCACTTCGTAGTGCGCGGTGTGAGGGAACATATCAAACAGCTGGACCCGCTCGACGCGATAGCCGCGAAGACGGGCAATATCGGTCGCCATGGTGCGAGCGTTACAGCTGGAATAGATGATATAGGGCGGTGCCATGCGGCTTAAATAGTCGCACAGTTCGGCGCCAATGCCACGGCGCGGCGGGTTGACCAACACCAGCTGCGGGATATCCGCTTCATGAGTGGCGAACTGCGTCGAGTCCAGCGCCTGAAAATGCAGATTGCTGAGCCCCAGTTGCGCGGCTGACTGTCTGGCGCAGGCGATCGCTTCCGGAGCGATCTCGATACCGGTCAGGCGCATCGCCGGCGTCGCGCAGTGCAGGCCAAATCCCCCGACGCCGCAAAACAGATCCCACATATGCTGGACCGGCAGCGCGCGCACCCAGTCGCGGGCGGTGGCATACAGCCGACTGGCTACCGCCGGGTTGGTCTGAAAGAAACTTTGCGGGCGGATCCACAGCGGCACCTCGTTAAAGACCTCCCCCAGCGCCTGCTGTTCGGTGAAGAAGATCTCCTGCTCGCCTTCCATGATTGCCATATGCACCGGCTGGATATTCGCCGTGATCACCTTGAGCTGCGGGAGCTGCGCCTGCAGCCACGGCAGCGCGGCGCGCAGCTGGGCCACCTTGGCCTCTGAGCGCAGCACGAAGCGCAGCATCATCTCCCCCTGCTGGCTGGCGGTTAGCAGCAGATATTTCAGCTCCCCGCGCTTGCGCGCGACGTTATAGGGCGTTAACCCGGCGCGGGCGATAAAGGGCTTCAGGACGGCAAACACCGGCGCAAACTCGGCGGGATAGAGCGGGCAGTCGGTGAGATCCACCGGGGTGCCATCGCGATGCAGCATCCCCAGCAGCGGACGCTCAACGCTGCCGCTGACCACCATCTTGGCCTTGTTACGAAAGGCCGTCTCTGGCCCGCTGACCGGCTCGCCCCAGGCAGCGACCGGGATCGCCGCCAGCAGTGTGCGCAGATCGGCCATTTTATCGGCGAGCTGTTGCGGGACCGGCCGCTCCAGCCATTGACAGGAGCGGCAGCGGCCGGCGTCGTAGAGTGCGCAATGCATAATTGACCTTCAAAAATCCAGGGGCGGGGATTGTATCACCGTTATTGCAGGCGGAAAAACCGACGGCAGTTCGCCGGCACAAACAGCAGCGTCAGAACCAGCAGATCCGGCAGTTTTTGCATCACCAGCGAGTGGAAGATCTCCCGTTTGGATTCGCCGGGAATGCTGAACAGTTCCGGATACCCGTAGCCCAGCGACGCCGCCCACAGGTAGCCGGCGGCGATAATCTGCGTCAGCAGATAGACCCAGCGCGCCCAGTTGCGCCCTTTCACCAGCGAGAAGGCGCACCAGATTTCGACAAATACCAGCGCCAGGCTGCCGAGGAAGACCAGCGTCAGGTTCCAGGTCTGGACGCTGCGGTGTATGAATTCGTTCAGCCCCTGCAGACCCAACAGATTGAGGATCATCAGCAGGTCCAGAGCGCGGATCAAAATAATAGCAAAGGCCGCCACCTGCACCAGCGCAGGGACGTTAAGGCGGGCATGCGATGAGCGAGTTTTCGTAAACAATCCCAACGTAATGTCTTCCATGAAAACGGCGCCACAGGGTGGCGCCGACCGGAGGCTGCTGTACCGATTTTAGGTGGTTCAGCCTTGTCTTGCACGCTGGATATCGCGCACTCGCTGCTTTTCTGCGCGGGCCATCAAATACCAGGCGATAAAACCAACAATACCGACCACGCCAAGGATGAGCGTCGCCAGGGCGTTAATCTCCGGGTTGACCCCCATGCGCACGCTGGAGAAGACCAGCATCGGTAACGTCGTGGCCCCGGGACCGGAGACAAAGCTGGCGATCACCAGGTCATCCAGCGACAGCGTGAACGCCAGCAGCCAGCCGGAGATCACCGCTGGCATAATCATCGGCAGCGTGATGACGAAAAAGACCTTCAGCGGCGCGGCGCCCAGATCCATCGCCGCCTCTTCGATCGAGTGGTCCAGTTCACGCAGCCGCGAGGAGATCACCACCGCCACATAGGCGGTACAGAAGGTGACGTGCGCCAGCCAGATGGTCAACATCCCGCGATCCGACGGCCAGCCAATGGCATGTCCCAGCGCCACGAACAGCAGCAGCAGCGAGAGACCGGTGATCACGTCCGGCATAACCAGCGGCGCGGTGATCATAAATGCGAAGCCATTAGACCCGCGAAAGCGTCCAAAACGCACCATCACCACCGCGGCGATGGTACCGAGGATCGCCGCCGCCGTCGCCGCGCAGGCGGCGATGGTCAGGCTCAACCCTACCGCGCTCATCATCGCATCATCGTGGAACAGTTCGCTATACCAGCGCGTCGACCACCCGGCCCAGACCGTTACCAGCTTCGAGCTGTTGAACGAGTAGATCACCAGCATCAGCATCGGGGCATAGAGGAAGGTGAACCCGAGCACGAGGATCAGAATGCGCCACGGCGAGCGTACTACCGGCAAGTCGTTCATCCCTGCTCTCCCATCTGTTTTTGCTGGTGCTTGTGGAACCACATGATCGGCACGATCAGCAGCAGCAGCATGACAATCGCCACCGCCGAGGCGACCGGCCAGTCGCGGTTGTTAAAGAACTCCTGCCACAGCACGCGGCCAATCATAATGCTGTCCGGCCCGCCCAGCAGTTCCGGGATCACGAACTCCCCCACCGCCGGGATAAACACCAGCATCGAACCGGCGATAATGCCGCCTTTGGTGAGCGGGACGATCACCTGGAAGAAGGTCTTCAGCGGCCGGGCGCCGAGATCCAGCGAGGCCTCCACCAGCGAATAGTCGATGCGGGTCAGCGCGGTGTAGATCGGCAGCACCATAAACGGCAGATAGGCATACACAATACCGATATACACCGCCAGGTTGGTGTGCAGGATCTCCAGCGGCTGATCGATAACCCCTAACCACAGCAGGAAGTTATTCAACACGCCGTTGCTTTTCAGCAGCCCCATCCAGGCATAAACGCGGATTAAGAATGACGTCCACGACGGCAGGATCACCAGCAGCAGCAGAATATTGCGCGTCGACGGCTTGCTGTGCGCCACCGCCCAGGCCAGGGGATAGCCCAGCAGCAGGCAGCAGATCGTCGATATGCCCGCCACCTGCAGCGACTGGAGATAAGCTTCGAAATAGAGCGGATCGTCAGTCAACTGCAGGAAGTTGGCAAAGTTGAGGGTCAGCGTCAGCTGGCCATCCGCCCACTCCATCAGCTCGGTGTAGGGAGGGATCGCCCGCGCCATCTCGGCAAGACTTATCTTGAACACGATCAGGAACGGCAGCATGAACAACAGGATCAGCCACAGATAGGGCAGCGCAATCACCAGCTTGCGGCCATGCGCCATCTGCAGGCGCGCCGCCCACAGCCCGAAGCCGCCCGGTTTTTTCGCCCCTGACGGGGATTCAACGGTACTCATCGCCCTCTCCTTACACCGTCAGCACTACGCAGCTATCCGCATCCCAGCATAAACGCACCTCGTCACCCCAGGTGGGCGTTCCTTTCCGATGGCGGTGTTCATTCTGCAACTGGGCGCTGATCATCTGCCCGCTTTGCAGGCGCACATGATAGATAGAGAGATCCCCGAGATAGGCGATATGAATCACCTCGCCGACGGCAAAATTGTAGCCGTCCGCCGGTGGTTCATCGCACAGCATGATCTTCTCCGGGCGCAGCGCCACCCAGACCGGCACGTTGTCCACCACCGACGCGTCGGGGTCGACCTTCAGCGGGTGCACCAGTCCTGGCGAACTCAACACCAGGCCATCCTCCAGACGCTCCTTCACCAGCCCTTCAAAGACGTTCACCGAGCCGATGAACTCGGCGCTATAGCGGGTGGTCGGGTGCTCGTAAATCTCTTCCGGTTCGCCAATCTGCACAAACTTGCCGCGGTTCATGATGGCGATACGGCCCGCCATCGTCATCGCCTCTTCCTGGTCGTGAGTCACCATCACGCAGGTCACGCCAACGCGTTCGAGAATATCCACTACCTCCAGCTGCATGCGATCGCGCAGCTTTTTGTCCAGCGCGCCCATCGGCTCATCGAGTAGCAGCAGCTTCGGCCGTTTCGCCAGGCTACGCGCCAGCGCGACGCGCTGGCGCTGGCCGCCAGAGAGCTGGTGCGGCTTGCGTTTGGCATATTCCTGCATATGCACTAGAGCCAGCATCTCCTGCACCCGGGCGGTGATTTCCGCCTTAGGCAGACGATCCTGCTTCAGACCGAAGGCGATATTCTGCTCAACGGTCATATGGGGAAACAGGGCGTAGGACTGGAACATCATATTGATAGGCCGCTGATAGGGCGGCACGCGCGCCAGATCCACGCCGTCGAGCATAATCTGCCCGGCGGTCGGTTGTTCAAAGCCCGCCAGCATACGCAGCAGGGTCGATTTCCCGCAGCCTGATGCGCCCAGCAGAGCAAAAATTTCGCCTTTATAGATAGTGAGACTGACGTCGTCGACCGCGTGCTGGCCATCGAACGACTTGGTTAAGTTACGGATTTCCAGTAGCGGGGTCAGCGCTTTGGGGGCTTTCGCCTGTGGGCGGGGCATTACGTCGTTCAATCGGGTGCTCTCCGGCAAAAAAACGATCACCATATGGTCCGGTGCCATACTTCGTGCTTAACAGTGCAATTGCACCATCCTGGTGCTTCTGCTCGCCGGGCGCGCTGCCATTTCCCGGCGAGTGCAGATCTGATTCGGCCCGTGTTCGACGGGCCGTCAGAGATTATTTGCCGCTCTTCACTTTGGTCCACGCGCGAGTGCGCACGCGGTCAATCTTCGGATCCTGCACCTTCAGCGTGAACAGTTTGGCGAACACATCCGCTGGCGGATAAATCGCCGGGTTGTTACGGATCGTCTCGCTGACCAGCGGTGTGGAGGCCTTGTTGCCGTTGGCGTAGAACACCTGGTCGCTGATTTTAGCGATCACATCCGGGCGCATCAGATAGTTAAGGAACTGATAGGCTTCATCTTTATTCTTGGCGTCGGCCGGCATGGCAAAGACATCAAAGAACGCCAGCGCGCCTTCCTTCGGAATAAAGTAGGAGACGTTGACGCCATTTTTCGCCTCTTTCGCGCGGTTGGCCGCCTGCCAGACATCCCCTGCCCAGCCGATCGCCACGCAGATGTCGCCGTTGGCAAGGTCATTAATATATTGCGAAGAGTGGAAGTAGCGAATGTTCGGCCGCAGCTTCAGCAGCAGATCGGTCGCCGGGCCGGTATAATCATCCGCTTTGCTGCTGTTCGGATCCTTGCCGAGGTAGTTCAGCACGGTGGCGAAAATCTCTTCCGGCGCGTCGAGGAAGGAGACGCCGCAGCTTTTCAGTTTTTCAAGGTTCTCCGGCTTCAGCACCAGATCCCAGCTGTCCACCGGCGCATCTTTACCGAGGACGGCTTTCACCTTATCCACGTTGTAGCCAATGCCCGTCGTCGCCCACAGGTAAGGCATGGCGTATTTATTCTCAGGGTCATGCTTGGCGACCAGCTTCAACACTTCGGGATCAAGGTTCTTCCAGTTGGGCAGCTTGCTCTTGTCCAGCGGCTGGAACACGCCCGCCGCCAGCTGGCGCTCAAGGAAGCTTGCCGACGGTACCACCAGGTCGAAACCGGTGCTGCCGGCCATTAATTTGCCTTCCAGTACTTCGTTGGAATCAAAAACGTCATACACGACTTTAATCCCGGTCTCTTTTTCAAAATTCGCTACCGTGTCCGGCGCAATATAATCAGACCAGTTATAAACATGCAGGGTTTTTTGTTCGGCGGCGAGCGAACCGGCAGAGACGGCCATCAGCGCACCCGTAACCAGACCTGTTAACCATTTTTTACCAAAGGCGGTCATATCTCTTATCCTTCTCAACGCCCGTTAATTTACGGGCTCAAATATACGCATTTCAACGCATGCAAGAATCATGCATATTTTTTCATTGCCTGAGAAAAGGAGAGCGGATCTCTCCCGGAGTGGTTGCTCGCAACTGGAAGCATCGCCAGAATAACTGTAGCCAGAATAAGAGGCTATAGCCCAAGTAAAAAAACGCCTTTTATCAAATTTTTATGCAATAACGGTCTACGTGATAAGCCAAAACGGCCTGAATGGCGGTGAATAATGCTTTAAGAGAAGGGTAAACGCAGAATAAAAGCGGGTAATACGCAGCCGCTGCGGTAGTGGCTGCGCTAATTTTAGGCAGGTTTAGTGAAGAAAATGGTATTGCACGTTTTCCGCCGCGGGCTCTTCTTCTTCGCCTTTGTACAGCAGCTGGTTGGCGCCGGCTTCGAGGATCACCATTGAGATCTGCTCTTCGCTTTGGCGGAAGAACCAGGCGAACTGCTCCATGGTCACCCCCGGGCCGATAGACAACGACTGACAGACCACCAGCTTGGGCAAGTTATCGTCCTGAATATCGATAAACGCCTTCACAGTTAACGAACTGGCGTTGATAGCCGAGAGATCCGCCGACAGCGCCAGCAGAGCGGACGGCTTCACCTCCGCGAGGGCGGAAAAGAGCACCACGTTGTCTACCAGGTCAATTTTGGCATCAAAAATACCGTCGAAATTCTGCATATGCGGCAGATGCAATGCCTGGCAGGAATCGCACTCAAAAAAGCTGATGCCGATCTCATCCAGCCAGCGGCGTAGCGTATCCAGACCTGGAACGACCAGTGAATCCATAGTGCCTGTGACCCCTTACAATGAAAAAACGACGCCATAGCTTACGCAAAAAAAGCGCCGCATACCATGACAGACTTGCATCCAGCGGCTAGCCGCCTATTTTCAAACAGAATTCCGGCGTCGCCTGGCGCTCGATCCAGGCGATCATCCGGCTGGCGATGTCCACGCCGGTGGTGGTTTCCACCCCTTCCAGCCCCGGCGAGGCATTCACCTCCATCACCAGCGGCCCGCGGGTGGCGCGTAAAATATCGACACCGGCGACATCGAGCCCAAGGGTTTGCGTCGCCTTGATGGCAATCGCCCGCTCCTCGTCGCTAATCTGCGCCACCGTGGCCATGCCGCCGCGGTGCAGGTTAGAACGAAAGTCGCCCTCTTTAGCCCGCCGTTCGATCGCCGCCACCACCTCATTGCCGACCACCAGGCAGCGAATATCGCAGCCTTTCGCCTCGGCAATATATTCCTGCACCAGAATATGCGCATTCAGCCCGCGAAAGGCGTCGATCACGCTCTCCGCCGCCTGACGGGTCTCCGCCAGCACCACGCCGATCCCCTGGGTGCCTTCCACCAGCTTCACCACCAGCGGTGCCCCGCCCACCATGGCGATCAGGTCGCTGGTGTCATCGGGGGAGTGAGCGATGCCGGTCAGCGGCAAATCGATGCCCTGGCGCGCCAGCAGCTGCAGCGAGCGCAGCTTATCGCGAGCGCGGGTGATGGCGACCGACTCATTCAGCGGATAGCTTCCCAATAGTTCAAACTGACGCAAAGCCGCGGTGCCATAGTAGGTGATCGCCGAGCCAATCCGCGGGATCACCGCATCAAAATGCGGTAGCTGACGCCCTTTGTAGTGGATGGACGATGCCACCGGACTGACATTCATATAACAGGAAAGCGGATCGAGGATCTCGACCTGATGCCCGCGCTGTTGCGCCGCTTCGCGCAGGCGTCGACATGAATAAAGCGTTCCATCCCGGGATAATATGGCAATTTTCATCCTGCACCTCTGCAAAAAGACCCGCTCTGGCGGGCCTCAGCTATCGAACACACTTTCACCTTTCCTGCGGCCGGCGGCGGAGATCACCTGGCCGGAGCAGCAGTGTACACGTAATCAGCGTGTTGCCCACCCCTGCTTATGCAGATAGTCGAGAATAAACGGACGACTCTCTTTCACGATAGTGCGACGGATATGATCGCTCCAGGTATCGCGGCGGGCGTTGCTGCCGCGCGACAGATAATAGTGCGCCAGCTGGTCGTCATAGTCCGCCAGCAGCGCGTTATCCAGCGGCTGATAGCGGTTCTCATGCACCAGCATGGCGGCCGGCATCCGCGGCTTGATGTCCGGGTTATCCGCCGGCCAGCCAAGGCAAAGACCGAACAGCGGCAGGACGTGCTGCGGCAGCGCCAGCAGCTCGGTCACCGCCTCGATGCTATTACGCAACCCGCCGATATAGACGCCGCCCAGCCCGAGGGACTCGGCGGCAATCAGCGCGTTTTGCGCCAGCAGCGCCGTATCGACGACGCCGATCAGCAGCTGTTCAGCCAGCCCCAGCTGCGCCTGTGGGCAAATCTGCAGGTGGCGGTTAAAGTCGGCGCAGAAAACCCAAAACTCCGCCGCCTGGGCGACGTGCTGCTGGCCGCCGGTCAGCGGGACCAGTTGCTCACGCAGCGCGGGGTCGGTAATACGGATGATGGAGGTGCACTGTAAAAAACTCGAGGTAGATGCCGCTTGCGCGCTGGCGATAATCTCTGCGCGCTGTTCGTCGCTCACGGGGGCATCGGTGAAGTGGCGGATGGAACGATGGCTGCGCAGCAGCTCAATGGTCGGCGTCATTACGTTTTTCTCTGTCAGACAAGGATTCAGGCTTTGGAGAGTGCGTTAACTGCGGGGCCACGATCTGCGCCATCCGCCACATAACGACGATGGCGGCGGGGATCATCAGCACGATCCCGGCAAAGAGCATCACCAGCGCCGCGGTCGGGCTGGCAATGGGCGCAGGCAGCTGGACATACTGGTTAAGCGAGAGCCAGGCGAGGGTTAACAGCCCCATCCCGAGGATCTCAACCAGCAGAATGCTTTTCGGCAACGGGGCAAATTTTCGCATCACGCCTCTCCGGTTGATAAGCGCGGCGCATCAGACAATCTCACTACGCCGCCGGGTCAGTATACGGGTTTTGATAGTACGACATTTATCAAACATAGCCGTAAACCATCGAAGCAAAAGGCAGAACCTTCTTTCCCTCACCGGTCAATGCAGGCATCATAAGCGCCATTCGCCATCCGGCTGAGGTTTAAGGAGAGAAGCAATGTTTACCGTTATTTTTGGTCGTCCAGGCTGCCCTTACTGCGTTCGCGCCAAAGAGCTGGCAGAAAAACTGACCAACGAGCGTGATGATTTTAACTACCGTTACGTGGATATTCACGCCGAAGGCATCAGCAAAGCTGACCTGGAAAAGACCGTCGGCAAACCGGTTGAAACCGTGCCGCAGATCTTCGTCGACCAGAAACACATCGGCGGTTGCACCGATTTCGAAGCCTGGGCGAAAGAGAACCTTGGCCTGTTTGCCTGAGTCAATTTATTTGCTCGATGAGTGACTGCGCCAGGTATCAAGCCAGGCGCAGATAAACAAAAAGCACAACGCCCCGAGCGCGCACCAGAACACCGCGCTCAGTACCCACGCCATCTCCTGCCAGAACGTTCTGTGCGTCACGAAGAACAGCCGCATCGTCACCATACAGACCGGCGCCGCCAGCATCGCACCCAGCAAAGGACGCAGTACCCGCTGTCCGGGAGAGAGGCAGCTCGCCGCCGCCCCTGGCAGCAAAAAGAAGAGCAGGCCCAGCTCCGGGTTGCCGCTGGCGCGAAAGGCCCCTTTCATATGTAATAGCAGCGATAAGCACACCACAATGAACAGAACGAAGCCGCAGATAATACCGGCCCAACTACGCTCAGACTTCACCGTATCCTCCTGATGTTGCCTCTAACTCACGTCCACGTCGCCCAGTCAGATAAAGCATTTCGGCAATCCATGCCAATAACTCCCCTACCAGCCTAAAAACGATTGTCACTAGCCGCCGCATCCAGGAAGGATTAAACTAGCGGGTATATTTTTGCTGGTTATAACAGGGTGCCAGAATAGGTTCGCCACAACGCGAACGCCTGAGCAACCTTAGACCAAATAACCATTTCCTTCAACAACTTACTAGTAAATGAGAAGTTGGCTTTCGTGAATATAAACGTCGCAGATTTGTTAAACGGGAATTACATCCTGTTATTATTCGTTGTACTTGCATTAGGACTATGCCTGGGAAAACTGCGTCTCGGCTCAGTACAACTTGGTAATTCCATTGGCGTTTTAGTCGTTTCTCTCTTATTAGGTCAACAGCATTTCGCGATTAACACTGATGCCCTTAATCTCGGCTTTATGCTGTTTATTTTTTGCGTCGGCGTGGAAGCCGGGCCCAACTTTTTTTCCATTTTTTTCCGCGACGGCAAAAACTACCTGATGCTGGCGCTGGTGATGGTCGGCAGCGCGATGCTGATCGCCACCGTGCTGGGCAAAGTGTTCGGCTGGGATATTGGTCTTACCGCCGGTATGCTGGCGGGCGCCATGACCTCCACCCCGGTGCTGGTGGGCGCGGGCGACACCCTGCGCCATTTCGGACTGCCCAGCGATCAGCTGGCGCAGTCGCTTGACCATCTGAGCCTCGGCTATGCCCTGACCTACCTGGTCGGCCTGGTGAGTCTGATCGTCGGCGCCCGCTATATGCCCAAGCTGCAGCATCAGGATCTGCAGACCAGCGCCCAGCAAATCGCCCGCGAGCGCGGCCTCGATACCGATTCAAAACGTAAAGTGTACCTGCCGGTGATCCGCGCCTACCGCGTTGGCCCGGAGCTGGTGGCCTGGGCGGATGGCAAAAATCTGCGCGAGCTGGGTATTTATCGCCAGACCGGCTGCTATATCGAACGCATCCGCCGCAACGGCATTCTGGCCAACCCGGACGGCGACGCGGTGCTGCAGATGGGCGACGATATTGCGCTGGTGGGTTATCCGGACGCGCACGCTCGCCTCGACCCGAGCTTCCGTAACGGCAAAGAGGTATTCGACCGCGATCTGCTCGACATGCGCATCGTCACCGAAGAGATTGTGGTCAAAAACCACAACGCCGTCGGCCGCCGCCTGGCGCAGCTGAAGCTCACCGACCACGGCTGTTTCTTAAACCGGGTGATCCGCAGCCAGATTGAAATGCCTATCGACGATAACGTGGTGCTGAACAAAGGCGACGTGCTGCAGGTCAGCGGCGACGCCCGCCGCGTAAAAACCGTGGCCGACCGCATCGGCTTCATCTCCATTCACAGCCAGGTGACCGACCTGCTGGCCTTCTGCGCCTTCTTTATCGTCGGCCTGATGATCGGCATGATCACCTTCCAGTTCAGCTCTTTTAGCTTCGGCATCGGCAACGCCGCCGGCCTGCTGTTCGCCGGCATTATGCTTGGCTTCCTGCGCGCCAACCACCCAACCTTCGGCTATATCCCGCAGGGGGCGCTGAACATGGTGAAAGAGTTTGGCCTGATGGTGTTTATGGCCGGGGTCGGACTCAGCGCCGGGGCCGGGATCAATAACGGTCTGGGCGCCGTCGGCGGTCAGATGCTGGCGGCAGGGCTTATTGTCAGCCTGTTGCCGGTAGTGATCTGCTTCCTGTTCGGCGCCTATGTGCTGCGCATGAACCGGGCAATGCTGTTTGGCGCCATGATGGGCGCCCGCACCTGCGCCCCGGCAATGGAGATCATCAGCGATACCGCGCGCAGCAACATTCCGGCGCTCGGCTACGCAGGCACCTACGCCATCGCCAACGTGCTGCTTACCCTTGCCGGGACGCTCATCGTGATCATCTGGCCAGGGCTACAATAAATTTTTGAGAAAAAAGCCGTCACAGGCAGAACTTTTTCTCAGGGCATCAGTCATAAGTAATGCCACTGCTTTTCTTTGATGTCCCCATTTTGTGGAGCCCATCAACCCCGCCACTTCGGTTCAAGGTTGATGGGTTTTTTGTTGCCTGAATTTATCCCTCACGCATGTCTCGCACCGCCTCAGCGCCCCTCTTCCTGCGCCCTCTCCCCCGCCAGCTGCCCAACCAGCAGCCGGATTGCCGCCTTCGACAGCGGCGCGCGGTCGGTGACAAAGTGCAAAGTCATTCCTTCAATAAAGGCGTCGAGGCCGCGGGCGGTATCGGGGGCGAACCATTGCTCCAGCGTCTGCTGGCTGCGCCGCATCCAGTTCTGCATCACCCCCTTTAGCGCCGGCTGACTGCTGCAGAACGCGTACAGCTGATACATCAGCTCCATATTGCGCGCCGTGGTCACCTGGGCGCTGAAGATCAGCTCCGCGATGGCATCGCAGGCTTGTTCCCGGTTCGTTACCCCGGCAAAGCATTGCTGATACTGCGCCGACATCTCGGCGGTAAACAGGCTGAACGCCTCCTCAACCAGCGCCTCGATGCCGCTGAAATAATAGGTCAACGACCCCAGCGGCACATTCGCGCAGAGGGCGATTTTGCGGTGCGTCACAGCCTGGACGCCGTGCGCCGCGATGGTGTCCAGCGTCGCCTGCAGGATGCGCTCGCGGCGCTGCGGATCGTTCGGTCTACGGGCCATGATTTTCCTCTTCCGGTTTATGTACAAATGTACACATGCTTGCTACTGTTGTCTTCACTCTTCTCCTTTAAGGCGTTTACGGATGACGACGCAAACCTCGCGCAGAGCGCTCCAGCTTCGGCTGTGGGCGCTGTTTATGTTCTTTTTCATCCCCGGCTTATTAATGGCCTCATGGGCTACCCGCACGCCGGCGATCCGCGATCAGCTGATGCTTTCTACGGCAGAAATGGGCGTGGTGCTGTTTGGTCTGTCGGTGGGGTCGATGAGCGGTATTCTCTGCTCGGCGTGGCTGGTGAAGCGCTTTGGTACCCGCAAGGTCATCCGCACCACCATGTCCTTCGCCGTACTCGGCATGCTGGTGCTCAGCCTGGCCCTGTGGGTCTCTTCCGCCCCGCTGTTCGCCTTCGGCCTGGCCATCTTTGGCGCCAGCTTTGGCTCCGCCGAAGTCGCTATTAACGTCGAAGGCGCGGCCATCGAGCGAGAGATGAATAAAACGGTGCTGCCGATGATGCATGGCTTCTACAGCTTTGGCACCCTGTTCGGCGCCGGGGTGGGCATGGCAGTGACCGGATTCGGCCTGCCTGCCGCCCCGCATATCCTGGCGGCCGCGCTGGTGGCTATTCTGCCCATCGCCATTGCCATCCGCGCCATTCCCGATGGCACCGGTAAAAACGCCGCCGAAGCCGCCCACGGTGAGGCGAAAGGTCTGCCGGTATGGCGCGACGCGCAGCTACTGCTGATCGGGGTCATCGTCCTGGCGATGGCATTTGCCGAAGGCTCGGCCAACGACTGGCTGCCGCTGCTGATGGTGGACGGCCACGGCTTTAGCCCCACCTCCGGCTCGCTGATCTATGCCGGCTTCACCCTCGGCATGACGCTGGGCCGCTTTACCGGCGGCTGGTTTATCGATCGCTACAGCCGGGTGACGGTGGTCCGCGGCAGCGCGGTGATGGGCGCCCTGGGTATTGGCCTGATCATCTTCGTCGATAACCCCTGGGTGGCGGGCATCTCGGTACTGCTGTGGGGCATCGGCGCCTCGCTCGGCTTCCCGCTGACCATCTCCGCCGCCAGCGATACCGGGCCGGACGCGCCCAAGCGCGTCAGCGTGGTGGCGATCACCGGTTATCTTGCTTTCCTCGTCGGGCCGCCGCTGCTGGGCTTCCTCGGCGAACACTTCGGCCTGCGCAGCGCCATGATGGTGGTGCTGGGTCTGGTGATGGTGGCGGCACTGGTCGCCCGCGCGGTGGCTAAGCCACAATCTGAACCCGTTATGGAGAACAGCTAATGAGCATCAAACTGATTGCGGTGGATATGGACGGCACCTTTTTAAGCGATGCCAAAACTTACAACCGGCCGCGCTTCCTCGCCCAGTACCAGCGAATGCGTGAACAGAATATTCGCTTCGTGGTCGCCAGCGGCAACCAGTATTATCAGCTGATCTCCTTTTTCCCGGAGATCGCCCATCAGATCGCCTTTGTGGCGGAAAACGGCGGCTGGGTGGTGAGCGGCAATGAAGACGTCTTCAACTGCCAGCTGCCGCTCCACCATTTCAACGCCGTGGTCGATCATCTGCAGACCCTGCCGAATATCGAAATCATCGCCTGCGGGAAGCGCAGCGCCTACACTCTCAACCGCTATAACGACGCGCTGAAGAATGTGGCGGCGAAGTATTATCACCGCCTCGAACTGGTGGATGATTTTAACCACCTTGATGATGCGATCCTCAAATTTGGTCTCAACGTACCGGACAGCCTGATCCCGGAAATTCAGCCGAAGCTGCACGCGGCGCTGGGGGATATGGTCACCGCGGTGGCCACCGGCTACGGCAGTATTGACTTAATTATGCCTGGGGTGCACAAAGCCAACGGCTTGCGCATTTTGCAGCAGCGCTGGGGCATTGAGGATCATGAGGTGGTGGCGTTCGGCGATAGCGGCAATGATATCGAGATGCTGCAGCACGCCGGATTTGGCTTTGCCATGGCCAACGCCCGGGAAGACGTCAAAGCCGTCGCCAGCCATCACGCGCCGCACAACAATGAAGAAGGCGTGCTGCAGATTATTGATAAGGTGTTAAATCGCGAAGCGCCGTTCGCCTGATAAGACCCCGGATGCCTTTGTGCATCCGGGTTTGCCACCGGTTACGCCTGCTGCGAATTGCCGACGCTTTTATCTTTCAGGAAGTAGATCATCAGCCCCAGCCACAGTACTCCGCCCAGCAGGTTAAACAGGCTGAACAAGCCGTTGCCCCCCAGCTCATAAGCATGTTTGCTGAGCTCAATGCCGACGGTGAAGATCAGCATCTGCAGCATTCCCATCGCCGCCGAGACCGTGCCTTTGCTCATCTCGCTGGCGAACAGCGTTAAGCGCACGAGCCCGGCATTCGCGAGGCCAATTCCGAAGGCGTAAAAGCTCAGGCCGGCGGTCATCCACAGATAAGCGTGGGAAGAGACCACGGTCGCCGCCGCGGAGAGGATCAGACCAAACATGATCGGCCAGCCGCCCATGATAATCAGCGAGCGCACGGTACGGCGCGAAGTCAGGCGCGCCAGCACCAGGTTACCGGCAATCAGCGCGCCGAAAATCGGCACCTGCAGCATGCCATACTCATAGCTGGTGGCCTGTTCGCCGCTGATAATAATCACCGGCGACTGGGCAATCCACGCCAGCAACGGCAGGCTGACGAAGCCTGTCGCCAGCGCACCGGCGACGAAGCGCAGGTTTTTCAGCACCAGGCGATAATCGCGGCCCAGCTCTTTAACCGACAGCTTTTCGCCCAACCGCGTCGCGGTTTCCGGCATCGCCCGCTGCAGCCCGACGAATGAGATGGCCGCCAGCACGGCGAACAGGACGAACATCATCTCCCATGGCAGCACGTGCACCCAGGCGGCGCCCACCAGCGGCCCCAGCAGCGGAGCAATCAGCGCCACGTTGGCCATCAGGGCGGTGATTTTGATACACACCGCCTCCTCAAAAGACTCCTGGATCGCCGCATAGCCTACCGCGCCGATAAAGCACAGGCTGATCCCCTGCAGGAAGCGCAGCAGGGTAAACTGCTCAATGGTCTGCGCCAGCAGCGTCGCCAGGCAGGTGACGATAAACCACACCACCCCGGTCAACATCACCGGGCGGCGGCCAATACGGTCCGACAGCGGCCCCAGCAGCCACTGTAAAAACATGCCGCCGGCCAGATAGGCGGTCATCGAGGTAGGTACCCATTCGTTGCCCACCTGAAACTCCTGAACCACGGCCAGCATACCCGGCTGGATCATATCGTTGCCGATATAGGTGGAAAACTCGTACAGCACCAGACATAGCGGGAACAGCAACGCCTGCCTTCCGAGGCGGCGGCCTGAAAGCGAATAATTTTGCATGAAATCTCTTATCTATCAAAAATCGCGCAAAGTGTAATGAAACTCCCGGCGCGGAGATAGTGAATTGTGGGTGACACCGCACAATATTGCGAATTGCGCGCCGCCGTCCGCACTCTCCCCCTGCTATTCAGCCTGCGTATATATTCCGTTTATGTTTCAGCAATGTGACAAACGATATACTGGCGCTTTTCAGGCGGTTAGCATTGAAATCCATTTGCAAGATTTCTTAACAACCTGATCTTTAAGACAATGCTGCTTTATCTCCACACCGCTTTTTTTTAGGGTAGGCGGCTTATTTGCTATCGGACCAACGAGCCTGGAAGTCTATGCTGGAAAATATTAACTACGCGCTGTTCGCCCTGATCAACGCGACGCCGGCCTCGCCGCAGTGGGCCATTGAGGTGGCGATCCTGATCGCCAAAGATCTGATTCTGATCGTGCCCTTGCTGGTAGTGACATTATGGCTGTGGGGGCCTGCCCAGCGGCAGATGGTGTTTAAGCTGATGCTGGCGCTGATGATTAGCCTGACCGTGTCGTGGGCGATCGGCCACCTCTATCCGCACGATCGGCCGTTTGTCGCCGGCGTAGGCTATAACTTCCTGCATCACGCGGCGGACGACTCCTTCCCCAGCGATCATGGCACCGTCAGCTTTACCTTTGCCCTGGCTTTTCTGTTCTGGCACCGCCTGTGGTCCGGCGCGCTGCTGATGGCCATCGCCGCCGCCATCGCCTGGTCCCGCGTCTATCTCGGCGTGCACTGGCCGCTGGATATGGTCGGTGGTCTGCTGGCCGGAATGTGCGGCTGCCTTGGCGCGGCGCTGATCTGGCATACGTTCGGCCCGGCGCTGTATCGCCAGCTGCAGCGACTGTATCGTCTCTGCTTCTCCCTGCCGATCCGCAAAGGCTGGGTACGCGGCTAAACGCCAGCCGTCGCTGCGGCCACCGCGTGACTAACCCGTAAGCGACAGGTAAAATCCCGCTAACGCCCTGCCCCCGCAGGGCGATTTTAGCGCAGAGGGAATATGGAAACTCGCCGTGACGAACGTATCAGTCAGCTCATTCAGGCACTCAAACGCAGCGATAAGCTACATCTGAAAGAAGCCGCCTCCCTGCTTGGGGTCTCGGAAATGACCATTCGTCGCGACCTCAATGGCCATAGCGGCCCGGTTGTGCTGCTCGGCGGATACATTGTGCTGGAGCCGCGCAGCGCCACCCATTACCTGCTCAGCGATCAAAAAACCCGGCTGGTCGAGGAAAAGCGCCGCGCCGCTCGCCATGCGGCCGCGCTGCTGGAGGCCCATCAGATGGCTTTCTTCGACTGCGGGACCACCACGCCGTGGATCATTGACGCCATCGATGATGCCCTGCCCTTCACCGGCGTCTGTTACTCCCTGAATACCTTCCTGGCCCTGCAGGAGAAACCGCAGTGTCGCGCGGTCCTGTGCGGTGGGGAATTTCACGCCAGCAACGCGATTTTTATGCCGCTGAGCCTTGAGGATACCCTCAGCCATCTGAGCCCCGACATCGCCTTTTACTCGGCGGCAGGCATTGACTGCGAGCAGGGGGCGACCTGCTATAACCTGGAGGAGCTGCCGGTCAAGCACTGGGCGATGCGTCACGCGCGCTACCACGTGCTGGTGGTCGACCACAGCAAGTTTGGCAAAGTGCGTCCGGCGCGCATGGGGGCGTTAGCGAAATTTGACGTGATCGCCAGCGATATCTGCCCGGATGATGAGCTGGTCGCGCTGGCGAAGGCGCAGCAGATCTCCCTGCTGTATTGAGGCGTCACTGACCGCGCCCCGCCGGGCGCGGTCATGGCATCAGGAGAACCAGCTGCCGAACCAGCCGTGGAGTTTCATCAGTACGAAGTCGATCATCCGGCTGAAGAAACCGCCCTCTTTCACCGGCTCCATGACGATCAGCGGGCGCTGCTCGATGGTTTTATCATTCAGCTTAAAGTCGATAGTCCCGACCACCTGCCCCTTCTCCAGCGGCGCGGTAAGCTGCGGCTGATTTAAGGTGTAGCTGGCTTTCAGGTTTTTCAGCTGGCCCTTCGGCAGGGTGATAGAGCCCGCCTCGCCGGCTCCCAGTTTCGCTTCGCTGCTGTCGCCAAACCATACGCGCTGGGTAACGAAGGTGGCATCCGGTTTAATCGGCGTCACGGTTTCATAGAAGCGGAAGCCCCAGGTCAGCAGTTTTTCTGACTCGTTAAAGCGAATGCGGTCAGTTTTGGTCCCCAGTACCACGGCGATCAGACGCATATCACCCTGGGTGGCTGAGGAGACCAGGTTATAGCCGGCCCCGGCGGTGGTCCCGGTTTTCACACCATCGGCGTTGAGGTTGGTGCTCCACAGCAGACGGTTGCGGTTCGGCTGGCGAATTTTATTGAAGGTGAACTCTTTCTCTTTATGTACCGCGTACTCTTCCGGCACATCGTGGATCATCGCTTTGGTCAGCAGCGCCATATCGCGGGCGGTACTGAACTGACCCGGCGCATCAAGGCCGTGGACGGTCATAAAGGTGGTGTTGGTCAGCCCCATTTTTTTGGCATAGCCGTTCATCAGGCTGACGAATGCATCCTGGCTGCCCGCCACGTAGTCGGCAATGGCAATACTGGCGTCGTTACCGGACTGAATAATGACCCCTTTGTTCAGATCTTCCACCGAGACCTGCATGCCAGGCTTGAGGAACATCACCGATGAGCCGCGCAGCGCCGGGTTGCCGGTCGCCCAGGCATCACGTCCGACGGTCACCATATCGGTGAGCTTGATTTTTCCCGCTTTTATCGCCTGCCCCACCACGTAGCTGGTCATGATCTTCGTCAGACTGGCCGGGTCGAGTTTTTCATCGGCATTGCCTTCGCTGAGCACCTTCCCGCTGGCGTAGTCCATCAGGATCCAGGCGCGAGCGTCAATCGAAGGGGCGTCGGGGAGTTGTTCTGCAGCCTGCACCGCAGGTGCGACAAGAAATAACAGCGCGCAACCTGCAGCGAGGCCGCGAAGGGAAAAAGCGTCATGCATCATAAGAGCCACCCAAGTATCCTTTCCAAACAAAATATGCCGCACCACTCTGACCGCGCCGCAGCAACCGGTGAGTAAAGCGTACAAATGACCTTAAAGAAACAGCGAGTTGGTAAAGTTTTTAAAGTTTACGCAATAACGTGCCGCTGTGCTTTAATCAGAACAACTTTTTTGATCGTGATTGCCTAAATATTAACTTTATCCCAACATGATCGCCGATCGCGCTGCAACGGCAGTGAAACAAACTCAGGAGCGAAAATGATTACACTGTGGGGACGTAATAACTCGACCAACGTGAAGAAAGTACGCTGGGTGCTGGAGGAGTTGGATCTTCCTTATGAGCAGATCCTCGCCGGGCTGGAGTTTGGTCTCAATCATGACCCGGAATATCTGGCGATGAACCCGAACGGGCTGGTGCCGCTGTTAAAAGACGATGCTACCGGGGTGGTGTTGTGGGAATCAAATACCATTATTCGCTACCTTGCCGCCCAGTACGGCGTCGATCGCCTGTGGCTGGCCGCACCGGCGCAGCGCGCGCAAGGGGAAAAGTGGATGGACTGGTCCAACGGCACGCTCTCTCCCGCCCATCGCCCGGTGTTAATGGGCCTGGTCAGGACGCCGCCGGAGCAGCGCGATCCGGCGGTCATCGCCGCGGGGATCGGCGCCTGTGAATCGCTGTTTGCCATGCTTGATGACGAACTGGCGAAAACGCCATGGCTCTCTGGCGAGCACTTCGGCCTTGGCGATATTGCCGTTGCCCCCTTCGTCTACAATCTGCTGACGATCCTCGATACCTGGCAACCGCGGCCCCATCTGCAGCGCTGGTATCAGCAGATTAGCCAGCGCCCCGCCTGGCACGCGGTCGTGAAGATCCCGGTCACCTGAGGTTAACCCTCCGGACTCAAGCGCAACAGTTCGCCGTTAGACTCGTCGGTTAATACGTACAGATAGCCGTCGGGTCCCACGCGGACGTCGCGGATACGCTTCCCGCGCGCCTCCAGTAACCTCCCCTCCTCGCGGACCTGATTACCGTCCACCGATAAGACAATAAGCGACGTCTCCTTCAGCGCGCCGATAAACAGCTTATGCTGCCACTGGGGAAAAGTCTGCGCCGCGTAAAAGGCCATCCCGCTCACCCCTGGGGAGACCGGCCAGACATACAGGGGAGGCTCGGTACCCGGGGCCGTCTTGCCCTTGGCCTCCGGGATCGGCAGGCCGCTGTAGTTAATGCCATGCGTCGCCAGCGGCCAGCCGTAGTTTTTCCCCGCCTGCGGGATGTTAATTTCATCCCCGCCGCGGGGGCCGTGCTCATTGAGCCACAGCGCGTCGCTCCATGGGTTCATCGCCATGCCCTGCGGATTGCGAATACCGTAGGCCCAGATCTCTGGCCTGGCGTCAGCCCGGCCGACAAAGGGATTATCCGGTGGAACGTCCCCGCTCTCCGTCAGGCGGACCACTTTCCCCTGCAGCTTGCTGAGCTCCTGGGCGGTGGCGCGCTGATTGTTCTCTCCCAGACCGATAAACAGATACCCTTTGCCGTCGAACACCAGCCGGCCACCGAAATGATTGCCCACGGAGAGCTTCGGCTGCTGGCGAAACACCACGGTAAAGTTCGACAGCTGCGTGGCATCCTCACTTAACCGCCCGTAGCCTACCGCGGTGCCCGCTTTGCCGCTGGCGTCGCTTTCCGCATAGCTCAGCCAAACCCGCCGCGACTGCGCAAAATCCGGTGCCAGCGCCACATCCAGTAAGCCGCCCTGGCCGTTGGCCCACACCTGCGGCACGCCGGATATCGGCGCCGACAGGCCTTTACCTGGCTGCCAGCGCTTGAGCTCGCCGCCGCGCAAAGTAATCAACATGCCCTGATCGTCAGGGAGAAACGCCAGGCCCCACGGATGGGCCAGCCGGTTTTGCAATACCTCCACCCGCACCGCGGCCTGGCTCAGGGCTGGCAGCGCTAAGGCGCTCAATATCAACAGCAGCGGGATCGGACGCATGGCATTCTCCTTTAGTCAGCTCTGCGCTAAAGGGTAGCCAGCGGGGAAATTTGCGCGGGGATTTTTACATAACCTTTAACAGGGGAAGCGTCCACTTCCCCTGAGTTTCAGCCGATCAGGCATGAGTGATTGGCGACAATTTATTCAATTTATGAATATTTGAAGTCAATCCTGTCAGACAGCGTTCTAGCTTCTCTACGTTAACAGCGATGTACAGCGGACAATCATGATGCCCGCTCATCAGGCATACTGCAGCGGCGGCGAGGGACTCGCCCGCCAGGCGAAGGGCCTCCTTCTCCTCCGGTGAAACGACATTCTGCAGGCGCGGGGCCTGCGCACGCATTTCACGGCAAAGCTCAAACAAGTTATCACGCAGATGGTCATTTTCGCTGACTGACATGTAGCCTTTAGCCTTTCGCAGCTGCAGATAGGCATCAATATCGATATTGGCATTGATGAGCTTCTGCAAAAGGTGGCGATATTGTCTGTCAACGGTCATCACAGTTCCTCCTCTGTCGTCCTTTACCCTTCTCATGATACGGTTATTTTTTGTGCAAAATGATGCGCCAGGTCAATTATTCCCAAGCCTGTAACACCCTTTACAATGTGACAACCTTACCGCTTTGTAGGATATATACCAAATATAATGGTATACGATCACAATTAATTTCAAAAGAAATCAAATCGCGATTATTACCATTAAAAGGCGGAAATAGTGCTGCTAAGATCACACTACACCACAAATGCTATTGCGCGATCGCCAGCCAGAATGCCATAACAAATCATTAATGTAATACGTATAACATTTCATAAAAACAGCGAACGCTGCCCGCGGATCGCTGATAATCTCTCTGCCCGTTTGCAAGGAACTGAAACATGACGCCCGGTAAAAGAAACTACCTCCTGTTGAGTCTTTTCGATTTCCTCTACCTGTTCGCCTGGTCGTCGACCATGGCTTTCTTCGTCATCTGGACCACCCAGCATCTTGGCATCAGCGCCACGAAGACTGGCCTGCTGTACTCGGTCAACGCTTTTATCGCCCTGCTGATGCAACCTTTCTTCGGCTTTATCTCCGACAAGTTCGGCCTGAAAAAACGGCTTATCTGGCTGCTGGTCGCCCTGCTCCTGCCGGTGGGCCCCTTCTTTATCTATGTTTACGCGCCGCTGCTGGTGCACAATTTCTGGTTCGGCGCGCTGCTGGGGGGGATCTATCTGGGGATCATCTTTAACTCCGGCTGCGGGGTGATCGACTCTTACATCGATAAGATTTCCCGTCGCTACCAGTTCGAATACGGTCGGGTGCGGATGTGGGGCTCGTTAGGCTGGGCAGCGGCGGCCTGGATTGTGGGTAAATATATCGACAGCAATCCTAATCTGGCCTTCTGGCTCGCCAGCCTCGCCATCGTCATCGCCGCCATCTGCTTTATGCTGACCAAAATTGAATTAACCGACGCTGATGTGGCGCGAAGCGAATCGCTGAAGGTCTCCCATGCCCTCGAGCTGGCGAAGAATGGTCAGTTCTGGATGCTGCTGCTCTTTACCCTGTTCGTCACGCAAATTTATGACACCTACGATCAGCAGTTTGCCCAGTATTTCTCGCTGCAGTTCCCGACGCCGGAGGAAGGCAACCGCTGGTATGGGATCCTCGCCTCCATTCAGGTGTGCGGCGAAACGCTGTTCTTATGCCTGATGCCGTGGTTTGTTAACCGGACCGGCGCCAAATGGGCGCTGATCATCGCCGGGTTGATCATGTCGGTACGTATTGTCGGGTCAGCCGTGCCCCTCGGTCCGGTGTGGATTGGCGCGGTGAAAATGATGCATGCCCTGGAGAAACCGTTAATTCTGGTATCGGTCTTTAAATTCATCGCTGCCAACTTCGACCACAAGCTCTCTTCGACGGTCTATTTGCTGGTGCTGTTTGTCGCCTCGATCGCCACCGCCATCTACTCTCCGCTGGCAGGCTATCTGTACGATACCATTGGCTTCGCCGATACCTATCTGATCCTCGGCGGTATCGCCGGGCTCTTTACGCTGATCTCCATTTTCACCCTGAAGGATAAGCGCGAGCCGAAAAAGCCCAGCGCCAGGCCTTCCGGGGCCGTTACGCCGGCGCAATAATCCTCTGCCCGGTAGCCACGCCGGGCGCTACACGTTGCGCGCGACTAACGGCTTTTGCAGGAGCGTTTCCAGCACCCGCAGCGGCGAGAGCTGCGGGTGACTCATCGCTTTCACCGGCAACAGAAAGGTCTGCTCAAGCAGATACTGGCCGCGCATCGCGGCGTGCGGGGTCTGATCGGAAAAGCAGATCCAGGTACTGCCGGCGGCAAAGTCGATCTCCTGCTGCACCCCCTGTCGCTGGTACTCAGGGGTGCTTTTCATCGCATCGTGCAGGGCCAGCATCAGATGATCGTAATGGCTACGCCGACTTTTGGTGATCCCCAGCGCTGCCAGCAGCCAGGCGCCTGACGGCGACCAGGGTTTCAGCCGCGGCAGAAAGCGTGCCGCGAGGGTATCGAAATGCTCCCCTGTCCGCCAGGTTCGCGGTTCGCCGCGGGGATGAATATTGCAAAAGATGCGCAGAATACGATCACCCTTGACCGGGCGCGACGGGAATGCGTCCACATGCAAGCGCGAATCGTCTTTGCGCCAGGAGGTCGTTTCACGCCAGGCGGTAATGGGATGCAGACGCAGACTGGTTTGCGGATGGTGCAGCGACTCGCCATAGCCTGGCAATAACGCGTCGATCAGCTGCAGCGTCATCTGGTGGTAACGCGCCATCAGCCGGGCGATGGCAGCCGTTTTCTGCTTATCCGCCACGCCTCTGAGTATGCGGGTGTCGGGTTGATAGCTGATATTCTTGCGCCGCGGCGCGACCAGCTCAGGGGTCAGCAATGCCTGCTCCGTGGCGGTTAATGAAAACGCCAGCTGCGGCAGATAGAGCACATTTCCCTGCTCAAGGGAGTGTTGGATCTGCGGCGGTTGCGGGGGGATCTCCAGATTACTGAATGGCAGGGTGGCTATCGCCACCGGGGAGCCTGTTGGTGTCATTTCCTTGCCTCTTCTCCTCGCGGTCATCGAGGTATTTAGTAAAGAAATTGTTATCATTTTGTAGATTACAACGTAAATGACGGGCGTTTTTATCAGGAATGGCGGTTTTGACCCGGTGCTGAAGCCCACGCGCTCCTCACCCGAGCGCTTTTTCACCATTAACCGCGACGGAGCTATACTCTTTTTCGCAAAGATCTGTAGAATTCCTGCCCTGACCATTCCAATAATTGAACACTTTTTAAGCTATGAGCAATGTCACGCACCAGCCGAAAATCGGCTTCGTCTCCCTGGGCTGCCCGAAAAATCTCGTGGACTCAGAGCGTATCCTGACCGAACTGCGCACCGAAGGTTATGACGTCGTCCCCACCTACGACAACGCCGATATGGTCATCGTTAACACCTGCGGCTTTATCGATAGCGCTGTGCAGGAATCGCTGGAAGCGATCGGCGAAGCGTTAAAAGAGAACGGCAAGGTGATCGTCACCGGCTGCCTCGGCGCGAAAGAGGATCAGATCCGCGAAGTTCACCCGAAGGTGCTGGAGATCACCGGCCCGCACAGCTATGAGCAGGTGCTGGAGCACGTCCACCACTACTCGCCGAAGCCGAAGCACAACCCGTTCCTCAGCCTGGTGCCGGAACAGGGCGTTAAGCTGACGCCGCGTCACTACGCCTACTTAAAAATTTCTGAAGGCTGCAACCATCGCTGCACCTTCTGCATCATCCCGTCCATGCGTGGCGATCTGGTGAGCCGTCCGATTGGCGAAGTGCTGGCGGAAGCCAAACGCCTCGCTGACGCCGGCGTGAAAGAGCTGCTGGTGATTTCTCAGGACACCTCCGCCTACGGCGTCGATGTCAAGCACCGTACCGGTTTCCACAACGGCATGCCGGTGAAGACCAGCATGGTCAGCCTGTGCGAAGAGCTGGCGAAGCTCGGCATCTGGGTGCGCCTGCATTATGTTTACCCGTATCCGCACGTCGACGATGTGATCCCGCTGATGGCGGAAGGCAAAATTCTGCCGTACCTCGATATTCCGCTGCAGCACGCCAGCCCGCGTATTCTGAAGCTGATGAAGCGTCCTGGCTCTGCAGACCGCCAGCTGGCGCGCATTAAGCAGTGGCGTGAAATTTGCCCGGATCTGACCCTGCGCTCTACCTTTATCGTGGGCTTCCCGGGCGAAACGGAAGAAGATTTCCAGATGCTGCTCGACTTCCTGAAAGAGGCGCGTCTCGACCGCGTCGGCTGCTTCAAGTACAGCCCGGTTGAAGGCGCCACCGCCAACGAACTGGCGGATCAGGTGCCGGAAGAGGTGAAAGAGGAGCGCTGGAACCGCTTTATGCAGCTGCAGCAGCAGATCTCTGCCGAGCGTCTGCAGGAGAAAGTGGGCCGCGAAATCCTGGTGCTGGTGGATGAAGTTGACGAAGAAGGCGCCATTGGCCGCAGCATGGCCGACGCCCCGGAAATCGACGGCGCGGTCTACCTGAACGGCGAAACCCGCGTTAAGCCGGGCGACGTGGTGCGGGTGAAAGTCGAGCATGCCGACGAATACGACCTGTGGGGTACCCGGGTCTAGTCCAGCTTCCCGGATAGCGGCTTATCGCATTCCCCAGCCTACGGGGTCCTCCCGTAGGCTCACCCCCCAGGTCCGCGCAAGCGCAGCGCCGCCGGGTAATTTATCAGTCATCAAGCCTTTATATTGCCGGGTGGCGGCTAACGCCTTACCCGGCCTACAGTTCGTGCGACCTGTCGCTAATTTATTCACCAGTCTTGCTGAAACTGCCGGTGCTGGCGGCCTCAACATCGCTGAGACGTTCCCGGAAGGCCGGGGCAGCCCGCATGGATGCGGGCTGAGGGCCGTGTTTTGCAGGGACGCTGCCTCGGCCCGACCCGAAGCCTGCAGGGATAAGTCGAAGGCACCACGCAGTGGCGATGTTGCTGGCCGGAGCCCGGGGGTACAAGGGGCGGCGGCGACTGGCCGCCCCCTGTGCGCTCCCTGCGCCATGCCAGGCATAACGCAGAAGATTAACCGGGAGCGCAATGTGCGCTGAAGCCGCAGCACCGCACGGCGGTGCTTTCCCTCACCCTACCCCTTTAACTTCGGATCCAGCGCATCGCGCAGGCCATCGCCCAGCAGATTAAACGCCAGCACGGTCACAAAAATCGCCACCGCCGGAAACAGCGCTACGTGCGGGGACATCACCATATCCGCCCGCGCCTCGTTGAGCATCGCGCCCCACTCCGGGGTGGGCGGCTGCGCGCCGAGGCCGAGAAACGACAGACTGGCCGCCGAAATAATCGACACCCCAATACGCATCGTGAAGTAAACCACGATCGATGACACCGTCCCCGGCAGGATGTGGTTGAACAGAATGCTGGCGTCGCTGGCGCCGATGCTGCGCGCCGATTCAATAAAGGTCTGCTGCTTTAACACCAGCGTATTGCCGCGCACCAGACGAGCAAACGCCGGGATCGAGAAGATCGCCACGGCGATGATCACGTTGGCCATCCCGCTGCCCATGACAGCGACCACCGCGATCGCCAGCAGGATCCCCGGAAAGGCGAACAGCACGTCGCAAAGTCGCATAATGAGCCGGTCCCACCAGCCCTCATAGTAGCCGGCCAGCAGCCCAAGCACCGTGCCGATAGCCGCGCCAATCAGCACCGCCAGTACCCCGGCAGCCAGCGAGATCTGCGCCCCGACCAGCACCCGGCTGAAAATATCGCGCCCCAGCGAGTCGACACCGAACCAGTGCACCAGCGAGGGCCCCTCGTTAAGCCGGTCATAATCGAAATAATTTTCCGCATCGTACGGCGCTATCCATGGCGCAACGATGGCTACCGCAATCAGCAACAGCACGAAAATACCAGCGCCCATCGCCACCGGCTGGCGACGAAAGCGCCGCCAGAACTCATGCCATGGGGTATGGATCTCGCCGGGTCTGATACCCGGCATGGCGTTCAGCGCCGCCTGCCTTCTCCAGTTGAGCAATCGCACCTTACTTATACCTGATAGCCGGGTTAATGGCCGCGTACAGCACATCCACCACTAAATTGATAAGAATAAACTCCAGCGAAAAGAGCAGGACTTCCGCCTGAATTACCGGGTAATCGCGCATCTCTACCGAATCGACCAACAGGCGCCCAAGTCCCGGCCAGTTAAACACCTTTTCCACGACGATCGACCCACCGAGCAGAAAGCCGAACTGTAGCCCCATCATGGTCACCACCGGGATCATCGCATTGCGCAGGCCATGCTTGAGCACCACCCACGTTTCGCTCACCCCTTTCGCCCGCGCGGTACGCATATAGTCTTCATGCAACACATCAACGAACGACGCGCGGGTAAAGCGCGCCATGACCGCCGCTACCGCCGCGCCAAGGGTCAACGACGGCAAAATATAGTGCCGCCAGCTGTCGGCCCCCACCGTCGGCAGCCAGCCCAGCTCAACCGAAAACACCTGCATCAGCAGCATGCCGAGAGCAAAAGCCGGAAACGAAATGCCGCTCACCGCCAGCGCCATTCCCAGACGGTCGGGCCAGCGATTGCGCCACACCGCGGCCGCGATCCCCGCCGCCATCCCGAACAGTACCGCCCAGCTCATGCTGGCCAGCGTCAGCCACAGCGTGGGCATAAAGCGGCTGGCTATTTCACTGGAAACGGGACGCCGCGAGGCCATGGAAATGCCAAAATCGCCGCGCAGCACGTTGGTGATGTAGTGCCAGAACTGGACATGCAGCGGCTGGTCAAGCCCCAGCTGCTGGCGCACCATCGCCACCACCTGGGCATCGGCCTCCGGTCCGGCAATCAGCCGCGCCGGGTCACCGGGCAGCATATGGACGAACAGAAACACCAGTACTGCGACGATAAGCAGGGTGGGGATCAGCCCCAGCAGGCGCTTAATCACATAGTAGAGCATCATACCTCCGCAACCCGCCCCGCGGAAAAACCGCCCCCCGCGCGCTGGCGCCGGAGAGCATCATCCCATCCTTCACGGTGTTAAATCTGCCTGTTCAAAACTAAAGCCAGTATCCGGCTGGATATAGAAACCGGTGAGGTTCTTGCTGTGGGCGGAGACCAGTTTCTCGACCACCAGCGGTACCCACGGCGACTCTTTCCAGATAATATCCTGCGCCTCTTTATAGAGTTTGGTTTTCTCTTGCGGGTCGGTGGTTTTCAGCGCCTCGCTCAGCGCGTTATCCACCTGCGGGTTGCTGTAAAACGCGGTATTAAACAGCGTCGGCGGCCAGTTTTGCGAGGCGAACAGCGGCGACAACGCCCAGTCGGCTTCACCGGTGGAGGCGGACCAGCCGGTATAGAACATCCGTACACCGCTCTCTTTCTGCCCTTTACCTTCCACTTCCGCCGCCCGCTGACCAGCGTCCATCGCCGTCACCTGCGCCTTAATCCCCACCTGCGCCAGCTGCTGCTGGGTGAACTGCAGTACTTTCTGCGCGGTGCTGTGATTATGTGATGACCATAGCGTGGTGCTGAAACCGTTAGGGTAGCCAGCCTCTTTCAGCAACTGGCGAGCTTTCGCCGGATCGTAGGGCCAGGCGGTGTAAGTCTGGGCGTAGGCAATCGACGGCGGCACCACCCCGGTCGCCGGGGTGGCGTATCCGGCAAACGCCACCTTGACCAGCGCCTGACGGTTAATCGCATAGTTGATGGCTTCACGCACCTTCGGATTATCGAACGGCTTCTGCGTCACGTTCATGCTGATGTAGCGCTGCATGATCGACGGGCTGGCCACCAGCTCCAGTTTGCTGTTTTTTGCCAGCAGCGGCGCCTGTTCGTAAGGGATCGGGAAAGCAAACTGCGCTTCGCCGGTCTGCAGCATCGCCGCCCGGGTGTTGTTATCCACCACCGGACGCCAGGTGATGGAGTCCAGCTTCGGCAGGCCTGGCTGCCAGTAACCATCGAACTTGCTGACCTTCACGAAATCTGTCTGGTTCCAGGTGTCGAGCTTATACGGCCCGGTACCCACCGGATGGAAGCCAATATCCTTGCCATATTTTTTCAGCGCCGCCGGCGAAATCATCGCCGTCGCCGGATGGGCGAGAATGTTAATAAATGCCGAGAAGGGCTGCTTCAGGGTAATTTTGACCGTGGTCGGATCGACCGCCTCGGTGCTGGCGATATTTTTATACAGGTTATAGCGCTTGAGATGGTTATCCGGGTTACTCGCGCGGTCGAGGTTAGCCTTGACCGCCTCGGCGTTAAAGTCGGTGCCATCCTGGAATTTCACCCCGCTGTGCAGCTTGATGGTGTACACCAGGCCGTCCGGTGACACGGTATAGCTCTCGGCAAGAACATTTTGTAGCTTCATCTCTTTATCAAGGCCGAACAGGCCTTGATAAAAGGACTTCGCCACCGCCTGCGACAGGGTATCGTTGGCATCATAGGGATCGAGCGTCGTAAAGTTAGACCCGACCGCCACGACCACATCTTTGGCGGCAAAGGCAGGGGCGCTCGCCAGGGCCGCCGCGATACTCAGCGCCAGCCACCATTTGCGTGAAACAGGTTGTGTCATCGTATTCTCCTGAAAAGGTGCGTTATGTGTTGTTATGCTCTGCCCAGCACATCGGCGGATTCGCGGGCGACAAAGTGGTCCGGCCCAACCTGCTGCAATGGCACGCTGGCCATCTCCTCGCCCCGCTTATAGATATTGCCCGGGACGTCATCAGACAGCAGGACTCGCTGCGGATGACGGTAGGCCGGGTCGGCCACCGGTACGGCGGCCATTAGCTTACGGGTATAGGGGTGCTGCGGGTTTTCAAACACCGCACGGCGCGGGCCTATTTCGACAATGCGACCGCGATACATCACCGCCACGCGGTGGCTGATGCGCTCCACCACCGCCATATCATGGGAAATAAACAGAAACGCGATACCCATCTCGCGCTGCAGGTCGAGCATCAGATTGATAATCTGCGCCCGAATGGAGACATCCAGGGCCGACACCGACTCATCGGCTATCACCACCTTCGGATTCAGCGCCAGCGCGCGGGCAATGCAGATCCGCTGCCGCTGGCCGCCGGAAAAGGCATGGGGGTAACGCCAGGCATGCTCCGGCTGAAGCCCCACGCGCTTCAGTAGCCAGGAAACCCGCTCACGCGCGGCTTCACCATGCAGCAGGCCATGCACCCGCAGCGGCTCCATGATCGAGTCACCGACCGTCTGACGCGGGTCAAGCGAAGCGTAAGGATCCTGAAAAATAAACTGAATATTACGGCGCAGGGATTGCAGCTTGCTACCGGAGAGCGTATCAATCCGTTGGCCGTCGAAGGTAATGGTGCCACCCTGGGTTTCGACCAGTCTCAGCAGCGCCCGGCCGGTGGTCGACTTGCCGCAGCCGGACTCTCCCACCAGCGACAGGGTCTCTCCCGGCCAGAGATCAAAACTGATCTTCTCCACCGCATGCACTTCGCGCGTCACGCGATTGAGCAGCCCGCCGCGCACCGGAAAACGGGCCACCAGGTCGCGCACCTGCAGGATAGGCTCCCCCGCCGCCACCGTGTCTGGCGTTTCGGTCTCCGCCTGCGGCTGACCGGGAAGCGAAAAACGGCGCGGCAGATCCTGACCCCGCATCTCCCCCAGCCGCGGAACCGCCGCCAGCAGCGACTGAGTATAAGGGTGCTGCGGCGAACGAAAGATCTCCTCAACGCTGCCGGTCTCTACCGCCTCACCGCGATACATCACCAGCACCCGATCGGCGATATCGGCCACGACGCCCATATCGTGGGTAATAAAGATCACCCCCATCGCCATCTCCTTTTGCAGGACGGCAATGAGTTGCAAAATTTGCGCCTGGATGGTGACATCCAGCGCTGTGGTCGGCTCATCGGCTATCAACACCGCCGGCCGACAGGAGAGCGCCATGGCGATCATCACCCGCTGGCGCATGCCGCCGGAGAGCTGGTGCGGATAGCGTGAGAGCATCTCTTCCGCCTGGGGAATACGCACCTGGTCGAGCATCTTTTTCGCCGCGCGCAGCGCCTCTTCGCGCCCCAGCCCCTGGTGCAGGCGCAGGGATTCGGCGATTTGTTCGCCGATGGTAAAAACCGGATTCAGCGAGGTCATCGGCTCCTGAACAATCATGGCCAGATCCGCGCCGCGCACCCGGCGCATCTCGGCGTCCGTTTGCTCATTGAGCGCGATCACCTGCCGGTTACGCCGCCGCAGCCACAGCCCCTCGCTGCTCACTTCGCTGCTGGCGGCGTCAAGCAAACGCATCAGCGCCAGCGCGGTCACCGATTTTCCCGAACCGGACTCACCCACTATCGCCAGCGTCTCGCCGCGACGCAGGCTGAAGGATAGCTGACGCACGGCCTGCACCTCTGGCGCATCCTGTTGGCGAAAGGCCACGTTCAGGTTGCGCACTACCAGCACTTCGCAGGTATCGGTTTCGTGAGTTTGCGACACTCTCCCTCTCCCTTCTTCTATTCGCGATAAATGCCAATGGTCGGCGTATCGCCGGCATAGCACCAGGCGCGGTACATGCCTTCACTGTTAAACGGTAAAACGACGTTACCTTCGCGATCGACGGCAATCAGCCCGCCGCTACCGCCGAGAGCCGGCAGTTTCTCCATCACCACCCGCTCGCAGGCGGTGTAGAGACTCAACTGACCATACTCCATCAGGGCGGCGATATCGTAGGCCGCCAGGGTGCGCATAAAAACTTCGCCGGTGCCGGTGCAGGAGACCGCCACGCTGGCATTGTTGGCATAGCATCCCGCGCCCGGCAGCGGGCTGTCGCCGACGCGTCCGGGCAGTTTGTTGGTCATGCCGCCGGTGGAGGTTGCCGCCGCCAGATTGCCAGCCAGGTCGAGCGCCACCGCGCCGACGGTGCCCATTTTCTGGCGTTCATCGAGCGGGGCGGCGTGGTGGTCGAGGATAATCTCCCCGCCCGCTTTCGCCTCCTGCAGCTGCAGCAGGCGCTCGGGCGTGGAGAAGAGATCGTTTTCCACGCGTTCCATCCCCCGGGAGAAGGCGAAATTTTCCGCGCCCTCGCCAATCAGCAGCACGTGCGGACTCTCCTCCAGTACCAGACGCGCCGCCAGCACCGGATTACGCAAATGTTTGACCCCGGCCACCGCGCCCGCCTGCAGGCTGTAGCCATCCATTACGCAGGCGTCCAGCTCGTGGGTTTGATCGTGGGTAAATACCGCGCCCATCCCGGCATTAAACAGCGGGCACTCTTCCAGCAGCCGAACGGCCTCGGTCACGGTATCCAGCGCACTGGCGCCCGCAGCCAACATCTTCTGCCCGCTTTCGACGATAGTCGACAGCGCCGCCACATACTCTCGCTCCCGCTCCGGCGTCATCTGCGCGCGAGAAATCGCCCCTGCGCCGCCGTGAATTGCTATAACCGCCTTGCCCATTTCGCCAGTCCTTAACGATGAAGTGGATCGCCCCTGCCCCGTCGTACCGCGGCGCGGCGCCGGTCACGTCAGGAATAAGGGTATTGATATCATTATATTGCTGAATGTCTTATACAATTTTTGAATATAGAAAGAGCGGCGGGCGATGTAAAGCCTCGTACCCAGGTGGCATACAGCCCGCGCCGCTTTTCTGCCATAATAGGCGTTTTCGCTGTTTTGCCCGCAGGAGTGACCCATGGATTTTACCGCCGGACTGATGCCGCTCGACACAGCCCTCGCCCAGATGCTCGATCGTATTACGCCGCTGAACGCGACGGAAACTGTACCGCTGTTGCAGGCCTTCTCGCGTGTGACCGCCCATGACATCGTCTCCCCGCTGGATGTGCCCGGCTTTGATAACGCCGCGATGGATGGCTATGCCGTCCGGCTAAGCGACCTTCGCGACGGCGCGGCGCTGCCGGTCGCCGGTAAGGCCTTTGCCGGCCAACCGTTTCACGAGACCTGGCCCACCGGCACCTGTATCCGCATCATGACCGGCGCGCCGGTGCCTGCGGGCTGCGACGCGGTGGTCATGCAGGAAGAGACCGAACAGACCGACGCCGGCGTGCACTTTACCGCGCCGGTGAAAGCCGGGCAGCACATTCGCCGTCGCGGAGAAGATATCGCCCACGGCGCGGTGGTCTTCCCGGCGGGGACGCCCCTGACGGTGGCCGAGCTGCCGGTGCTGGCCTCGCTGGGCATTGCCGAGGTCGAGGTGGTGCGCAAGGTCCGCGTCGCGGTCTTCTCAACCGGCGATGAGCTGCAGCTGCCGGGTCAACCGCTCGGCGACGGCCAGATTTACGATACCAACCGCCTGGCGGTGCACCTGATGCTGCAGCAGCTGGGCTACGAGGTCATTAACCTCGGCATTATTCCTGACGACCCGGCGAAGCTGCGTGACGCGTTTATCGCCGCCGACCAGCAGGCCGACGTGGTCATCAGCTCCGGTGGCGTCTCGGTGGGCGAAGCCGACTACACCAAAACCATTCTTGAAGAGCTGGGGGAGATCGGCTTCTGGAAACTGGCGATCAAGCCGGGGAAACCCTTCGCCTTCGGCAAACTCAGTAGCAGCTGGTTCTGCGGCCTGCCGGGTAACCCGGTTTCCGCCACCGTCACCTTCTGTCAGTTGGTGCAGCCGCTGCTGGCGAAACTCTCGGGCAAGCACGGCCCGCTTCAGGCAACCCGCCTGCGGGTACGCGCCGCCACGCGACTGAAGAAGTCGCCGGGCCGTCTCGACTTCCAGCGCGGTATTCTGCAGCGCAACCCCGACGGCGAGCTGGTGGTGACCACCACCGGCCATCAGGGCTCGCACATTTTCAGCTCATTCAGCCTCGGTAACTGCTTTATCGTACTGGAGCGCGAACGCGGCCACGTCGAAGCGGGCGAATGGGTCGAAGTCGAGCCCTTTAATCATCTGTTTGGGGGGCTGTAATGGCCGTTGAGCTGAGCGACGAGGAGATGCTGCGCTATAACCGGCAGATCATCTTGCGCGGTTTTGATTTCGACGGTCAGGAGCGGCTAAAAGCCGCTCGCGTACTGGTGGTCGGCCTCGGCGGGCTCGGCTGCGCCGCCGCTCAATATCTGGCGGCGGCCGGCGTGGGTCAGCTCACCCTGCTCGATTTCGACACCGTCTCGCTGTCCAACCTCCAGCGCCAGACGCTGCACAGCGACGCGACCATCGGCCAACCGAAGGTGGATTCTGCCCGCGAGGCGCTGGCGCGCATTAACCCGCACGTCCGGCTGGTCCCGCTCAATGCCTTGCTGGATGAGACCGCGCTGGCGGGGCAGATTGCCGATCACGATCTGGTGCTGGACTGCACCGACAACGTCGCCATTCGTAACCAGCTCAACGCCGGCTGTTTCCAGCACACCACCCCGCTGGTCTCCGGGGCGGCGATCCGCATGGAGGGGCAAATCAGCGTCTTCACGTATCAGGATGGCGAACCCTGCTACCGCTGCCTGAGCCGTCTGTTCGGCGAAAATGCCCTCACCTGCGTCGAAGCCGGAGTAATGGCCCCGCTGGTGGGCACTATCGGTTCACTGCAGGCGATGGAGGCCATTAAACTGCTGACCGGCTACGGCACCCCTGCCAGCGGAAAAATCGTGATGTACGACGCCATGACCTGCCAGTTTCGTGAAATGAAGCTGATGCGTCATCCGCAGTGCGAGGTATGCGGCTCGCACTAACCCCCACACCGGCGACGAGGGTCGTCGGTGGTTTTGTGACCTCTCTCGTTTTTTTATCCCCAGGAGCTTAGCCCCATCCCGCTTGTTGATTTGCGTCAATATAACTTTCATTCGAAAGTGTTTTTATATTCATACGCAAACAAGAGGATAAGCCATGATCTTCAACATCCAGCGCTACTCCACCCATGACGGCCCAGGGATCCGTACCGTCGTCTTCCTGAAAGGCTGCTCGCTGGGCTGCCGCTGGTGCCAGAACCCGGAAAGCCGCGCCCGCAGCGAAGATCTGCTGTATGACTCGCGGCTGTGCCTGGCCGGCTGCGATCTGTGCCAGCAGGCGGCGCCGGAGGTTATCACCCGTACCCTCGATGGTTTGATCATTGATCGGCAAAACGTTAACGACAAGCATATTACTGCGCTGCGTGACTGCTGCCCCACCACCGCGCTAACGGTCTGCGGCGAGGAGAAAAACGTCGAAGCGATCATGGCGACGGTGCTGCGTGATAAACCGTTCTACGATCGCAGCGGCGGCGGCATCACCCTTTCCGGCGGCGAACCCTTTATGAACCCGACGCTGGCGCAGGCGCTTTTCGAAGCCAGCCATCAGGCAGGTATTCACACCGCCGTGGAAACCTGCCTGCACGTGCCGTGGAAATACATTGAACCGGCTTTACCCTTTGTCGACCTGTTTCTCGCCGACCTGAAACACGTCGACGAGGCCGTTTTCCAGCAGTGGACCGACGGCAGCGCCCGCCGGGTGCTGGATAACCTGCAGCGACTGGCGCAGGCAGGGAAAAAAATGATTATTCGCGTGCCGCTGATCCAGGGATTCAACGCCAGTGAAGCCGACATTGCCGCGATCACCGATTTTGCCGCCGACCGCCTGCAGGTCAGCGAGATCCATTTCCTGCCGTACCACACGCTGGGAATGAACAAATACCAGTTACTCAGTCAGCCCTACACCGCACCGGACAAACCGCTGGATGCTCCTGAGCTGCTCGCCTTCGCGCAGGATTATGCGCGGAGCAAGGGGCTAACGGCGATCTTACGAGGATAACCTTATGACGACTCTCAAACTCAATACCCTCAGCGCCCGCATCCAGGCCCATAAAATGGCACTGGTGCATATTGTCAAACCGCCGGTCTGTACCGAACGCGCCCGCCACTACACCGAGATGTATCAGCAGCATCTTGATAAGCCAATCCCGGTGCGTCGCGCCCTGGCGCTGGCGCATCACCTTGCCGAGCGCACCATCTGGATCAAGCACGACGAACTGATCGTCGGCAACCAGGCCAGCGAAGTGCGCGCTGCGCCGATTTTCCCGGAATACACCGTCAGCTGGATTGAGAAAGAGATCGACGATCTTGCCGACCGCCCCGGCGCCGGCTTCTCGGTCAGCGAAGAGAACAAACGCGTGCTGCATGAAGTGTGCCCATGGTGGCGCGGGCAGACCGTACAGGACCGCTGCTACGGTATGTTTACCGATGAGCAGAAGGCGCTCCTCGCCACCGGTATTATCAAGGCGGAAGGCAACATGACTTCCGGTGACGCCCACCTGGCGGTCAACTTCCCGTTACTGCTGGAGAAAGGCCTCGACGGCATGCGCGCCAAGGTTGCTGAACGCCGGTCGCGCATTAACCTGACGGTACTGGAAGACCTGCACGGCGAGCAGTTCCTGAAAGCGATTGATATCGTTCTGGAAGCGGTCAGCGACCACAGCAAACGCTTCGCCGCGCTGGCGCGCGAGATGGCGACAGCAGAATCCCGTGAATCACGCCGCCACGAACTGCTGACGATAGCCGAAAACTGCGACATCATCGCCCATGAGCCGCCGAAAACCTTCTGGCAGGCGCTGCAGCTGTGCTACTTCATTCAGCTTATCCTGCAGATTGAATCCAATGGCCACTCGGTCTCCTTTGGCCGTATGGACCAGTACCTCTATCCGTACTACCGTCGCGACGTTGAACTGCAGCAGTCGCTGGATCGCGAACAGGCCATTGAGCTGCTGCACAGCTGCTGGCTGAAGCTGCTGGAGGTCAACAAAATTCGCTCCGGCTCGCACTCCAAGGCCTCTGCCGGCAGCCCGCTGTACCAGAACGTCACCATTGGCGGCCAGAACCTGGTCGACGGCCAGCCGCAGGACGCCGTCAACCCGCTGTCGTATGCCATCCTGGAATCCTGTGGTCGTCTGCGCTCTACCCAGCCGAACCTCAGCGTGCGTTACCATGCCGGGATGAGCAACGACTTCCTCGACGCCTGCGTCCAGGTTATCCGCTGCGGCTTCGGCATGCCGGCGTTTAATAACGACGAAATCGTCATCCCGGAATTTATCAAACTCGGCATCGAGCCGCAGGACGCCTACGATTACGCCGCCATCGGCTGCATCGAAACCGCGGTTGGCGGCAAATGGGGCTACCGCTGCACCGGCATGAGCTTTATCAACTTCGCGCGGGTGATGCTGGCGACGCTGGAAGGTGGCCGCGATGCCACCAGCGGTCAGGTATTCCTGCCCCAGGAGCATGCCCTGTCGAAAGGCAACTTCGCTAATTTCGACCAGGTGCTGGCAGACTGGGATAACCAGATCCGCTACTACACCCGTAAATCCATTGAGATTGAGTACGTGGTCGATACCATGCTGGAGGAAAACGTCCACGATATTCTCTGTTCGGCGCTGGTGGATGACTGTATCGAACGGGCGAAAAGCATCAAGCAAGGCGGCGCGAAATATGACTGGGTTTCTGGCCTGCAGGTGGGTATCGCCAACCTCGGCAACAGCCTGGCGGCGGTGAAAAAACTGGTCTTCGATCAGGGCGCCATCGGCCAGCAGGAACTGGCGAAGGCGCTGGCGGAAGATTTCGACGGTCTGACCCACGAGCAACTGCGCCAACGGTTGATCAACGGCGCGCCGAAGTACGGTAACGATGATGACAGCGTCGACGAGTTGCTGGCGCGGGCCTACCAGACCTATATCGACGAGCTGAAGCAGTATCACAACCCGCGCTATGGCCGCGGCCCAATCGGCGGCAACTATTACGCCGGCACGTCGTCTATCTCCGCCAACGTTCCGTTCGGCGCCCAGACGATGGCGACACCGGATGGCCGTAAAGCGCACACCCCGCTGGCGGAAGGGGCCAGCCCGGCCTCCGGTACCGACCATCTGGGGCCGACAGCGGTCATCAGTTCGGTGGGCAAACTCCCCACCGGCGCGATCCTCGGCGGCGTGCTGCTTAACCAGAAGCTGAATCCGTCCACCCTGGAGAATGAGTCCGACAAGCAGAAGCTGATGGTGCTGCTGCGCACCTTCTTCGAGGTGCACAAAGGCTGGCATATCCAGTACAACATCGTGTCCCGCGACACGCTGCTGGAGGCGAAGAAACACCCTGACCAGTACCGCGATTTAGTGGTCCGCGTCGCCGGATACTCGGCGTTCTTCACCGCCCTGTCGCCGGATACCCAGGACGATATCATCGCCCGAACCGAACATACGCTGTAACCCTTCGTGCCCGCTGGCGCTATGCTTAGCGGGCCTACCCTGTTCTGCAGGCCGGGTAAGGCAACGTTGCCACCCGGCATTTTCTGCGCTGAGTGAACTTTCATTCGAAATAAATTTGTGCTCCCCATCACATTGTAATTAGAATGTTACTGGTCGAAGTTAAGCCAGGAGCATCCCCTTATGACCGTTAAAGTTATCGTCACCGATATGGACGGAACTTTTCTCAATGACGCCAAAACCTACGATCGCTCACGGTTTCTGGCGCAATTCGCCCAGCTGCAGCAGCGCGGCATTGAATTTGTTGTCGCCAGCGGCAACCAGTACTATCAGTTGATCTCCTTCTTCCCGGAGATCCGCGAGCAGATTTCGTTCGTCGCCGAAAACGGCGCGCTGGTCTTTGAGCATGGTAAGCAGCTGTTCCACGGCGAACTGACCCGCCACGAATCGCAGGTGGTGATCGGCGAATTACTTAACGATCCGCAGCTGAACTTCGTCGCCTGCGGCCTGCAGAGCGCGTATGTGAGCGATAAAGCTCCGGACGCCTTCGTCGACCTGATGTCAAAGCACTACCACCGTCTGCAGCGGGTAAGCGATTACCACCGCATCGACGACACGCTGTTCAAATTCTCCCTCAACCTGCCGGACAGCGAGATCCCACAGCTGATCGATAAACTGCACGTGTCGCTCGACGGGATCATGAAGCCGGTCACCAGCGGCTTTGGCTTTGTCGATTTGATTATCCCCGGCCTGCATAAAGCCAACGGCATCAGCCGCCTGCTCAAACGCTGGAACCTTTCGCCGCAGCAGTGCGTGGCCATCGGCGACAGCGGCAACGACGCCGAAATGCTGAAGCTGGTGAAATACGCTTTCGCCATGGGTAACGCCGCCGACACCATCAAGGCTATCGCCGGCTACGCCACTGACGATAATAACCATGACGGCGCGCTGAACGTCATTCAGGCCGTCCTCGATAATACCGCTCCCTTCAACGCGTGACCCTTCGCCGGGGCATCGCGCCCCGGTTTTTCCATTTTGTGCGCCGTAGCAAGATTTTAAACTTGCATTAACTCCATTTTAACTTAAATTAACGTTTGTAATATTTAATACTTTCGAATGAAAGATACAGCGAGGTTATTATGGCTGCTCTCCCGACCCACGAAACATTACCTGCCGACCACAAAGCGGCAATTCGCCAGATGAAACAGGCCTTACGGGCACAAATTGGCGATGTCCAGGCAGTGTTCGATAAACTCTCGGCGCGTATCAGCGAGCGCCTGGACGAGATTAATGCCCTGAAAGCCACAGGCCAGGAGGTCTGGCCGACGATCCCGTTCAGCGATATCGCCGAAGGAAAAGTGAGCGATGAGCAGCGCGCGGCGATTAAGCGCCGGGGCTGCGCAGTGATCAAAGGACACTACCCGCGCGAACAGGCGCTGGCCTGGGACAACGCGATGCTGGAATACCTCGATCTGAACCATTTCGATGATGTTTACAAAGGACCTGGCGACAGCTTCTTCGGTTCGCTGGAGGCTTCGCGTCCGGAAATCTATCCGATCTACTGGTCCCCCTCGCAAATGCAGGCGCGACAGAGTGATGAAATGGCGGCGGTGCAATCCTTCCTCAATCGCCTGTGGCGCTTTGAACAGAATGGCAAGCGCTGGTTCGATCCGGATGTCAGCGTGATTTACCCTGACCGTATCCGCCGCCGCCCGCCGGGAACCACGTCAAAGGGGCTGGGGGCGCATACCGATTCTGGCGCGCTGGAGCGCTGGCTGCTTCCCGCCTATCAGCAGGTTTTCGCCAACGTCTTTAATGGCAATATCGACGCCTACGATCCGTGGGACGCCGCGCACCGTACCGAAGTGGAAGAGTACACCGTCGACAACACCACCAAATGCTCGGTGTTCCGCACCTTCCAGGGCTGGACCGCGCTGTCGGACATGATCCCGGGTCAGGGGCTGCTACACGTGGTGCCGATCCCGGAGGCGATGGCTTATGTGCTGCTGCGCCCCCTGCTCGACGATGTGCCGGAAGATGAGCTGTGCGGCGTCGCGCCGGGCAGAGTGCTGCCGATCTCTGAGCAATGGCACCCACTCTTAATTAAAGCGTTAAGCTCGATTCCGGCGCTGAACGCTGGCGATTCCGTCTGGTGGCACTGCGATGTTATTCACTCAGTGGCGCCGGTGGAAAATCAACAGGGCTGGGGCAACGTGATGTACATCCCGGCCGCGCCGATGTGCGAAAAGAACCTCGCCTACGCGCAGAAAGTGAAAATTGCTCTGGAAAAAGGGGCCTCGCCGGGGGATTTCCCGCGCGAGGACTATGAGGCCAGCTGGCAGGGGCGCTTCACCCTGGAAGATCTGAATATTCACGGGAAACGGGCGCTGGGTATCCCGGTTTAATCGTCATACAGCCCCTGCGGCTCCACGGCGGTATGGCCTTTGCCCGGCCGGATCCGCCGTACCGAATCACGTACCACCAGCGTGCCGTGCAACAGTAGCGAGCCGTGCGGCGCCTCCGGGCGCAGCAGGCGCTGCTGCAGGAGATGCACCGCCTCGCTGCCCAGCTCATCTCGCGGCACATGCACCGCGGTCAACGGCACCTCCTGGATCGCCGCCAGATTAAACCCGTCGATACTCATTACCGAAACATCCTGCGGCACCCGCAGGCCTCGTTTTTGCAGGGCGCTGACGGTGCCGGCGGCCATAAAATCACCGCCCACCAGGAAGGCGGTGGGCATCGGGCGCCCCTGTAAAGCGTCAAGCCAGGCCCCTACCTGCTCTTCCGTCTCTCTGGCGCTAAAGTTGGCGACGCTGATGAGATCCCGGCTGGCGGTAAAGCGCAGATTGCGCGCGCGCCATGCTTCCTGGATCCCGCCCAGCCGCAGCTCCATGGTATAGCGGCGCAGGCACATCACGTTCATCACCGCCCGATGGCCCATATCAAACAGATAGCGGGCGGCGCACTGGCCAATCAGACGATGGTCGGGGGCAATGGACGGCAGCCGCATCCCTTCATCCCGACAGTTGATCAATACGCAGGGTTTGCCCACATCCGCCGCCAGGCCATGAATATGCGGATCGTCGATCCCCAGCAGCACCGCGGCCTGGGTCTCCGCTTCGTTCATGCGGGCAAGAAACAGATTGGCGTCGCTGTCGTTCTCGTCCAGTGCGCAGTAGCGCAGGCGCACTTCATGCGCCGCCAGCGCGTTATTGATGCTCTGGATCACCCGGTAGTAGAAGATATCCGATCGCTCATCGAAGGCGCGCTGTGGAGCAAACACCAGCAGATTATTGAGCAGCAGACGCCCGGCGGCCAGTCCCTGCATGACCCCCAGCTCGCGGGCGCACTCCAGCACCGCCCGGCGCGCCTTATCGCTGGTATTCGCCTTTCCGGCCAGGACGCGCGAAACGGTGCTGGCCGACAGCCCGGTGCGGGCGGCGATTTCGGCGACGCGCAGCTTTTTATCCATTTTGTGATCCAGCTCCGATTGGAAAATGAAAGAATTTTCATAATCACCAAAGCGCTTCCTGTAAGCAAATGACAGAGCGAAATTTGAGATCTCGGTCATTTCATGAAAAAAGTTGCATAAATAGCACTTTGCCCGACGTTTTTTCTCCCTTAGCCTGAATTGGTCCAACATCTCCCATACTAGTTATACCAATGATGTTGAGATAAAAAATAGACTATTCAAATAGTTAAAAAAAACTATGTGACCACTCAGGGAAAGAGGCCGTCACTTTCCCCCTACAACGTCTTGTGGAGTGTGCTATGAGTCAAGGCCTCAACAATGATATCGCGGTCAGTAAAACGCGCCGGGTGGTAAAAAACCTGCGCTGGTGGGTGCTGGTCCTGTTTTTACTCGGCGTCACCGTCAACTACATCACACGTAACTCGCTGGGGATTATCGCCCCGGAACTGAAAGCGACGCTCGGTATTACCACCGAACAATATTCCTGGATCGTCGGCGCGTTTCAGCTGGCTTACACGATTTTCCAGCCGCTCTGTGGCTGGCTTATCGACGTCATCGGCCTGAAGCTCGGGTTTATGATCTGCGCTACCCTGTGGGCGCTGGCCTGTATCGCCCACGCCGGGGCTGGCAGCTGGCTGCACCTGGCTATGTTGCGCTTCTTTATGGGCGGCGCCGAGGCGGCCGCCACGCCGGCGAACGCCAAAACCATCGGCGAGTGGTTCCCGAAATCTGAACGGCCAATCGCCGCCGGCTGGGCTGGCGTCGGCTTCTCTATCGGCGCAATGCTGGCCCCGCCGATTATCTACTTCGCCCACGCCTCCTTCGGCTGGCAGGGGGCGTTTATGTTTACCGGCGCGCTGGCGCTGCTGTGGGTAGTGCTGTGGTGGGCTTTCTATCAGAACCCGGAAAAGCACCCGAACCTCAGCAAAAGCGAGCTGGAGTACATCAAGCAGGATAACGAAGCCCCGCCGGTGAAACAGCCCTTCTTTACCGCGCTCAAAACCGTCTCGAAGAATAAACGTTTCTATGGGATCGCCATCCCCGCCTTTATGGCCGAGCCTGCCTGGGCGGTACTGAGCTTCTGGGTGCCGCTGTACCTGGCGAAAGAGCACGGCATGGATCTGAAGCAGATCGCGATGTTCGCCTGGCTGCCGTTCCTCGCCGCCGATCTTGGCAGCGTGGTCAGCGGCTATCTCACCCGCCTGTACGTTCGCTGGTTCGGCTGCACGCGAGTCAACTCGGTTATCGCCAGCTCGGTAACCGGCGCGTTTCTGATGATCTCGCTGGCCCTGGTCGCCATTACTCGCGATCCCTATATCACCATCATCCTGATCTCCATTGGTGGTTTCGGCCATCAGATCATCTCCTGCATGCTCAGCGCGCTGGTGGTGGAGTCTTTCGACAAGGGACAAATGGCGACGGTCAACGGTATGCGCGGCTCCGCGGCGTGGATCGCCAGCTTCCTGTTCTCATTATTAATCGGGGTGACCGCCGACAAAATTGGCTTCAACCCGCTGTTTATCGCCATGGGGTTCTTTGACCTGATTGGCGCCGTTTTCCTGGTGGCATTTATTGCTGAACGTCGCGCCAAGCGCGCCTGAGAGTGGATGTAAAATATGAAGACGTTGAAACACTGGAGTTTGCACCAACAGCTGGAGCATCACGTTGAATTGACCGTTGATGGTCAGCACACTTTGTGTCTGTACGTGCTGGAAGAGAATTTATTCCGCGTCTTGCTGAAGCGCCAGGGCCAACTGGCGCTGGATCGCACCTGGAGTATCGCCCCGCAGCAGGATGTGCCGTGGGAAGGCCGCGCGCGGGATGACCTCAGCGGTTTTAGCCTCCCGGCCTGGCAGATGACCAAAGAAGATGACGCGCTGACCATCGCCACCCGCCAGCTGCGCGTCACCGTCCACCAGCCGCTATGGCTGGAGTGGAGCTATCGCGACGACGCCGGCGAGTGGCAGACGCTCGCCAGTGACCGCCCCACCAGCGCCTATCTGGCAAACGCTCACGGCGACGGCGTCGCCCATTATCTGAGCCGCCGCAAAGATGAGCGTTTCTACGGGCTGGGTGAAAAAGCCGGCGACCTGCAGCGTAACGGCAAACGCTATGAAATGCGTAACCTCGATGCCATGGGCTACAACGCCGTCAGCACCGACCCGCTGTATAAACATATTCCGTTTACCATCACCCAGCGCAGCGATATCAGCTACGGCCTGTTCTATGACAACCTGAGCAGCTGCTGGCTGGATCTGGGCAATGAAATCGACAACTACCACACCGCCTATCGCCGCTGGCAGGCGGAGGCCGGCGATATCGATTATTACCTGTTTACCGGTAAACAGGTGCTGGATGTGACCAAAGCCTTCGTCCGCCTGACCGGTAAAACCCTGTTCGGGCCAAAATGGAGCCTCGGCTACAGCGGCTCCACCATGCACTACACCGACGCGCCGGATGCGCAAAATCAGCTGATGAACTTCATCCGCCTGTGCGAGCAGCACGCGATCCCTTGCGACTCGTTCCAGCTCTCTTCCGGCTATACCTCGATCAACGGCAAGCGCTACGTCTTTAACTGGAACTACGACAAGGTGCCGCAGCCAAAAGTGATGAGCCAGTCGTTCCATGATGCCGGGCTGAAGCTGGCCGCCAATATCAAACCCTGCCTGCTGCAGGATCATCCGCGCTATGGCGAAGTGGCGGAGCGCGGTCTTTTTATTCGCGATTCGCAAACCGACGCGCCGGAGCGCTCCAGCTTCTGGGATGATGAAGGGTCGCATCTCGACTTCACCAACCCGCACACCGTGGCCTGGTGGCAGGAAGGCGTGACCACCCAGCTACTGGAGATGGGTATCGATTCGACCTGGAACGATAATAACGAGTATGAGGTGTGGGACGGCGAGGCGCGCTGCTACGGCTTTGGCCGCGAAATCGCCATTAAACATATTCGCCCGGTGATGCCGTTGCTGATGATGCGCGCCTCCATGGAAGCCCAGCAGCGCTTTGCGCCGCAAAAGCGCCCGTATCTGATCTCCCGCTCCGGCTGCGCCGGGATGCAGCGCTACGTCCAGACCTGGAGCGGCGACAACCGCACCAACTGGGATACGCTGCGCTATAACATCCGCATGGGGCTGGGCATGAGCCTTTCCGGGCTGTTTAACGTCGGCCACGACGTCGGCGGTTTCTCCGGCGATAAACCCGAGCCGGAGCTGTTCGTGCGCTGGGTACAAAACGGCGTGATGCATCCGCGCTTTACCATTCATTCGTGGAATGACGACCAGACGGTCAATGAAGCCTGGATGTACCCGGAAATCACCCCGGCGATCCGCTCAGCCATCGAGCTGCGCTACCGTCTGCTGCCCTATTTGTACACCCTGTTATGGCAGGCGCATGCCGATGACGAACCGATGCTGCGCCCGACCTTCCTCGATCACCAGCACGATACCCAGACCTTCGCCGAGTGCGATGACTTCCTGCTGGGTCGCGATCTGCTGGTGGCCAGCGTGGTCGAGCCCGGCGCCCGTCAACGCCAGCTGTGGCTGCCCGATAATCAGGACGGCTGGTACGATTTTTACAGCCACCAGTGGTTCGCCGGCGGCCAGTGGGTGACGCTGGACGCGCCGCTGGAAAAACTGCCGCTGCTGGTCCGCGCCGGCGCCGGTCTGCCGCTTAGTGAACGTATCAGCCACGTCGATGCGCAAAAAGACGATCGTCGCGAACTGCAGTTGTTCCCGCTGAAAGGTACCGGCTCAACCCGCGGTCTGCTGTTTGAAGACGACGGCGAAAGCTGGGGCTATAAAGAGGGGGATGCGCTATGGCTGGAGTGGGAAATGATCTGCAGCGCCAACAGCATAAACCTGAATATCAACGCTCGCGGCAGCTACCGTCCGGCGTGGAAAGCGCTGAAGCTGTCATTACCGGCGGGAGAAAAGCGCAAGCTGCTGGTGAATGGCGTTGAAGGGACCGAGTGGAGGCGCTAAGCGATATGCCGGGCGGCGGCTTACGCCTTGCCCGGCCTGGATTTTATGATGTTCCCGGATTGCGCTACGCTAATCCGGGCTACAAACGGGTGGCCTCAAAATCCCCGGTGGCGCTACCGCTTACCGGGGCTACAGCACTGTGCGGTTTGGTAGCCCGGGTAACGGACAGTTTCAGTAACCATGGGTACAAGATAGCGCTCTTAAGCTCACAATGGCACGGACCGTAGGCCGGATAAGGCGCAGCCGCCATCCGGCGCGAAAGTGGCTCTTTACCCGCAGTTATTGCCCGGCGGCGCTACGCTTGCGCGGGCCTACAGATCACATGCCAGGCGTAGCCCGGGTAAGGCGTAGCCGCTACCCGGGTAACGGACAGGGATTACTCGATACCTTTGCTGCGCAGGTAGTCTTCGTAGTTACCGCTGAAATCGATCACGCGTTCTGGGGTGATCTCCAGGACGCGGGTCGCCAGCGAGCTGACGAACTCGCGGTCGTGAGAAACGAAGATCAGGGTGCCCTGATACATCTCCAGCGCCATGTTCAGCGATTCGATCGATTCCATATCCAGGTGGTTGGTCGGTTCGTCCATGATCAGGATGTTTGGCTTCTGCATCATCAGCTTACCGAACAGCATGCGCCCTTTCTCACCACCAGAAAGGACTTTCGCCGGCTTTTTGATATCGTCCTGGCTAAACAACAGACGGCCGAGGATACTGCGTACCGCCTGCTCGTCGTCGCTTTCCTGCTTCCACTGGCTCATCCACTCGAAGACCGTCAGGTCGTTTTCGAACTCGTACTCATGATCCTGCGCGTAGTAACCAATTTGCGCGTTTTCAGACCATTTCACGGTGCCGTTGTCCGGCTGCAGTTCGCCTACCAGAGTTTTCAGCATGGTGGATTTACCCACGCCATTGGCGCCCAGAATGGCAATCTTCTCGCCCACTTCCAGCAACAGGTTGACCTTTTTGAACAGCGGACCTTCATCAAAGCCTTTGGTAAGGGCTTCCACTTCCAGCGCGTTACGGAACAGTTTCTTGTCCTGTTCGAAGCGGATAAACGGGTTCTGACGGCTGGAGGCTTTAACCTCTTCCAGCTTGATTTTGTCAATCTGGCGCGCGCGCGAGGTGGCCTGACGTGATTTAGAAGCGTTGGCGCTAAAGCGGCTAACGAAGGACTGCAGGTCCGCAATCTGCGCTTTTTTCTTGGCGTTGTCCGCCAGCAGACGCTCACGCGCCTGGGTGGCCGCGGTCATGTATTCGTCGTAGTTGCCCGGATAGACGCGCAGCTCGCCGTAGTCGAGGTCCGCCATGTGGGTGCAGACCATGTTCAGGAAGTGACGGTCGTGCGAGATGATGATCATGGTGCTGTCGCGATCGTTCAGCGTCTGCTCCAGCCAGCGGATGGTGTCGATGTCCAGGTTGTTCGTCGGTTCGTCGAGCAGCAGGATATCCGGATTGGAGAACAGCGCCTGCGCCAGCAGGACGCGCAGTTTCCAGCCCGGCGCGACTTCGCTCATCGGGCCGTAATGCTGTTCAACCGGAATGCCGACGCCGAGCAGCAGTTCGCCGGCGCGCGCTTCGGCGGAGTAACCGTCCATCTCGCCGTATTTGACTTCCAGGTCGGCCACTTTATAGCCGTCTTCCTCGCTCATTTCGGGCAGCGCGTAGATGCGATCGCGCTCTTGCTTCACTTCCCACAGCTCGCCGTGGCCCATGATAACCGTATCCAGCACGGTGAATGCTTCGAAGGCGAACTGATCCTGGCGCAGCTTACCGATACGCTCGTTCGGGTCGAGAGAAACGTTGCCCAGCGTCGGCTCGAGATCGCCGCCGAGGATCTTCATAAAGGTCGATTTACCGCTGCCGTTGGCGCCGATCAGACCATAACGGTTGCCGCCGCCAAATTTAACGGAGATATTTTCGAACAGCGGCTTACTGCCAAACTGCATGGTAACGTTGCTGGATACTAGCACGGGGATATCCTGAAAAAAGAGAATGAGGGGTGTGACACAACAGACATTATGCCAGCAAATGACACACTTTTCACGGCCTGCGGTAAATTCCGCCGCGGCGCTTGTGCTAAGGTCTTTGTCAGATGAGCCGCAGACCAGGGCTCAAACGGTTATTCTGTACGTCATTATGAGGAACCCCATGACCACCAGCCTACCGCGACACCCGGCTTTTTTATCCCTGCAGGGCGGTATCAATTTTCGCGACCTCGGCGGCCAGCGCGCCGCCGACGGACGCACGGTACGCAGCGGCAAGCTGCTACGCTCCGGCGCGCTAAATCGGTTGACGGCGGACGATCTCAACCATCTGGCGACGCTGCCGCTCAGTCGGGTGCTCGACTATCGCGACCCCGGCGAAGTGCAGCGCACCCCTGACAAGCTTAGCCCGCTCACTCACTATTTAAACGCGCCCGCTAATCCGCCGCTCGGCGATGTGAATGCGAAAGTCACCGAGCTGAATGCTGCCACCCTTAACGCGCTGAACGGGGAGCAGTTTATGCTGCAACTGTATCGCCAGTTGCCCTTTAATAACCCGGCCTATCGCCAGCTCGCCGCCTGGCTGACCACGCCTTTTGAAGGCGCTTTACTGCAACACTGCGCCGTCGGCAAAGATCGCACCGGCGTCGGCTGCGCGTTAACCCTGTTTGCCGTCGGATGCGACAGCGAGACGGTCATGGAGGAGTATCTGCTCACCCACGGCATGCTGACACAAGTGGAAGCCTGGATGCTGGAGATGCTGGGCAACGACCTGACGCCCCAGGGACGCCAGAGTCTGGCGGATATCCTGACGGTGAAAGAGTCCTATCTCGCCGCCGCGCTGTCAGCCATCCACCAGCGCTATGGCACGGTCGACGCCTGGCTGGCAGAAGAGTACCAGCTCACCGCCCCGGCACGCGCTTCGCTACAGGACCGGTTACTGGAAGGATAACCTCCCTGTCACCCGCGTGAGAGGCGGCGATTGCATCATCCGCCAGCCCCGTCAGCCGAGGCTACAGGGAAAAAAATGTGATTTCGTACACATCTGATTTACCTGTTTAGCGGAATGCACATATAATGCGCTCCCATCTACTGTCTCAATCATTAACAAAGGCCTGTGTGGCGTTGATTTCGCACACGACATTAAAGACTATGAAATTATCTACACTCTTAGCGGCAGCCTTCGCCCTCGTAGGCTTTTGCAATACAGCGTCTGCTGTCACCTATCCTTTGCCGACCGACGGCAGCCGTTTGGTTGGTCAGAATCAGGTCATCACCATTCCGGATGATAACAAGCAGCCGCTGGAATACTTTGCGGCGAAATATCAGATGGGGCTGTCCAACATGCTGGAAGCCAACCCGGGGGTGGACACCTATCTGCCAAAAGGCGGTAGCGTCCTGAACATCCCGCAGCAGCTGATCCTGCCGGACACCGTCCACGAAGGCATCGTCATCAACAGCGCCGAGATGCGTCTGTATTACTATCCGAAAGGCACCAACACCGTGATCGTTCTGCCGATCGGTATCGGCCAGTTAGGTAAAGATACGCCGATTAACTGGACCACCAAAGTCGAACGCAAGAAGGCCGGCCCGACCTGGACGCCGACCGCCAAGATGCACGCTGAATACGCCGCTGCCGGCAACCCGCTGCCAGCCGTCGTACCGGCCGGTCCGGATAACCCGATGGGTCTGTACGCGTTATATATTGGCCGTCTGTACGCCATCCACGGCACCAACGCTAACTTTGGTATTGGCCTGCGCGTGAGCCACGGCTGCGTGCGTCTGCGCAACGATGACATCAAATTCCTGTTTGAGAATGTGCCGGTCGGCACCCGCGTGCAGTTTATCGATGAGCCGGTAAAAGCGACCACCGAGCCGGACGGCAGCCGTTACATTGAGGTTCACAACCCGCTGTCGACCACCGAAGCGCAGTTCCAGGGCGGCGAAATCGTGCCGATCACCCTGACTCAGCCGGTACAGGCGATCACCAGCCAGTCTGATGTCGATCAGAACGTGGTTGAGCAGGCTATCCAGAACCGCTCCGGTATGCCGGTGCGTCTGAACTAAGTTCTGCATGACAAGAAAAACGGCGGGCCTGATGCCCGCCGTTTTTTTATCTGCATTTCCCCGGGCTGCGGCTGACGCCTTGCCTGGGTTACCAAACCTGACAACACCCTGGGCCTGCTAAGCGCTGCGCAAACAGGGGTCCCCGGTCTAGCCGTTATTCACCAGAATAATCCCGCCGTGATCGTAGCGATAGTGACAGTGGGCATACTCCAGCGGCGTACCGTCTTCGAGGTAGATCACCTGTTCAACCTCCAGCACCGGGTCGGTGAGGTCGCAGTGAAGATGTAATTTATCCAGTTCATCCGGCTTCATCGCACGCACCACGCGGTAAGATCCCATCAGCTTCAGCCCCAGCGTCTCCTGGATATAGCGAAACACCGAGCTTTCCAGATGGCTTTTATTGAGCCCCGGCACCAGCCCCACCGGCATGACCGTCAGATCCAGCGACACCGGTTCCCCGTTGAGCAACCGCAGGCGAACGAAGTCATACACCGGCGCATCGGCGTCAATCAGCAGCGAACTCTGCTCTTTGTCGCTGGGAAAACGCACCTCAAAGCGCACCACTTCGCTTTGTACCTCGCCAAGATGCTCCCAGGTTTTGGTGGCGCCAAAATAGTCGCTGCCGGGCAACTCCCACTGCGACAGCTGGAGAAAATTTTTCCGCACAAAGGTACCCAGTCCTTTGCGGGTATAGATAAGCCCTTCGACGATTAACTGACGCATCGCCTGCTGGATCGTCATCCGGCTGGTGTTGAACTCCGCCGCCAGCGCAAACTGGTCGGGTAGCGGCGCGCTGGCAGGATACTGCTGGCTGATGATGCGTTTTTTTATTTCCCGCGCGATTTGCAGATACTTCGCCGTCATTCCCGGTCCTTTTACATTCTGTGTGTGGCTGGCGGACAGCATACTTGACCTGACCGCCAGGACACTGTTACATCGCTTCGCCGTTGCTGTGGATCACCTGCTTTAGCCACGCATAGCTCTTCTTCGGCACCCGCCGCAGATCCTTGAGGTCATGGTTCTCACGATTGACGTACACCACGCCGTAGCGCTTACGCATATCGCCCTGAGAGCTGAGGATATCGATTAATCCCCAGCCGAGATAGCCAATCACCTGCGCGCCGTCCTCAAATATCGCCGCTTTCATGGCGTTAATATGGTCGCGATGGTAGGCGATGCGGTAATCATCGGCAATGGGATGTTCGCCATCCCAGGATTCGATCACCCCGATGCCATTTTCAATCGGGAACACCGGTAGCCGCCAGTCATTGTAATAGCGGGTGATGATCATGCGAAATCCCAGCGGATCGATCTGCCAGTTCCATTCCGTCGCTTTCAGGTACGGGTTATCCTGATTACCGAATAGCATGTAATTGTTGACCGCCGTTCCCGGCGGGATCGCGTCGCTATTGAGCGCACGGCTGGCGTAATAGCTGAACGCCAGATAATCGACCTTCACCGTCGCCATCAGCGCGATATCTTCAGGGCGATAAATATCGTCAAAGCCTTGGCGAGCGACAAAATGCATCACCTCCGGGCTATAACCCTCGCCGGCGTAGGCGCGCAGCAGGTTCTGGTTTAAAAACTCGTCCAGTTGCTGGGCGCAGAGAATATCGCGTGGTTTGCAGGTAGCCGGATAGACCAGCGCATGGGCCAGCATTCCGCCCATCAGGCACTGCGGCTTCGTCTGATGCAGATAGTGGGTCAGATGGACATGCGCCATCATCACGTGGTGCTGGATCTGGTAGAGTTCGCGCAGCGTTTTATCGCCACGCAAATAGCCGGTGATCAGGAAGGCTTCCGGCGAATGGTAGAGGTTCTGTTCATTGAAGGTCAGCCAGTACTTCACCTTATCGCCGTAACAGTCGATCATCTTCTGGCCATAGCGGATAAAGGCGTCCATGACCCGGCGGTCGGTAAAACCGTTGTAACGCTCCGCCAGCGACAGCGGCATATCAAAGTGATACAGGCAGATCATCGGTTCAATACCGCGGGCAATGAGTTCATCGATAAACTGATGGTAGAACGCGATCCCCTCTTCATTGAATTCGCCGTCCCCTTCCGGGCACACCCGGCTCCAGGCGATCTGGAAGCGGTAGCAGTTCATGCCCAGATCCTGCATCAGATCGAAATCTTCGCGAAAGCGATGATAGGAGTCGGTCGCGACCTTCCAGTCCGAGGCGAATTCCGCCGGTTGACGAATATCGTACACCGACATCCCCTTGCCCCCCTCGTTCCACGCCCCCTCCGTCTGCATGCTGGAGACGGAATTACCCCATAAAAAATCTGCCGGTAGTGTGTTCTTCATGCTGCGCCTCGGTATATGACTAGTCATTTAACTGTAATGACTAGTCATATACAAAAGATCCGCCACCGAAGCAAAAGTCGGATCGTTTTCTGTGAGCCAGGCAAACAAAAAAGATCGCCGCAAGCGGCGATCTTTATAGGCACGGAAAAAACGGCGTTACTGCGCGTCAAGCTGATGACGACGATATTCCCCCTGTCGCTCCAGCATCCAGCCCGGATATTCGCGCGGCAGGGCGCTGACCGCGTCAAGCTGTCGCAACTCATCATCGCTCAGGCGGATAGCGGTCGCAGCGATGTTATCCTGCAACTGCTCGGCCCGTTTGGCGCCAATAATGACGCTGGTCACCGCCGGCTGATGCAGCAGCCACGCCAGGGCAATCTGCGCCACCGATACCCCTTTTGCTTCAGCTATCACCCGCATGACGTCGATGCAATCAAATGCGCGCGCTTTATCCACGGGCGGAAAGTCGAACGCCAGGCGACGACCACCCGCTTCCGCCTCGCCGTCGCGGCGGTATTTCCCGCTCAGCAGGCCGCCCGCCAGCGGACTCCAGACCATCAGGCCGAGTCCTTCGCTTTGCAGCATCGGCACCAGCTCACGTTCCAGGTCACGCCCGGCAATCGTGTAGTAGGCCTGCAGAGAAGCAAAGCGCGAGAGTCCAAGGCGTTCCGCGATGCCCAGCGCTTTGGCGATTTGCCAGGCCGCCCAGTTTGAAACACCGATGTAGCGCACATGCCCCTGCTGTACCAGCGTATCCAGGGCCGACAATGTCTCTTCGATCGGCGTCGCCGGATCGAAGCCGTGCAATTGATAGAGATCGATATGATCGAGCTGCAGGCGGCGCAGGCTCTCTTTCACGCTGCCCATGATGTGGTACCGTGAGCTGCCGCGCGAGTTCACGCCGGCGGTGCCGGTTTCGCCAAACACTTTGGTCGCCACCACCACGTTTTCACGCGGGATTTTCAGATTTATCAGCGCCTGACCGGTAATCTCTTCAGAGCGCCCTTCCGAGTAGACGTTGGCGGTATCGATAAAGTTGATCCCGGCGTCCAGCGCGCTGCCGACCAGCTGTTCGGCTTCAGCCTGGCGCAGCTGGCCGATTTTGCCCCACATCCCTTCTTCGCCGCCGAAGGTCATGGTGCCCAGGCACAGCTCAGAGACAAACAGACCGGTATTGCCCAGTTTTTGATATCGCATAGCACTCTCCTCAACAGGATGGTTAACGTCAGCGGTATAGTTATACCGCTGTGTCGAGGCGTGCGAATGGGGTGTTTCTGTCAGTTTCTTGCCCAATTCTGCAGAAATCAGGCGCAGAGTTTAAAGAGCCAATAGCCGCTGATGGCCGCCCATAGCAGCATAGGAATGGAGTAAAGATGGAAGCGCCACCAGATCCGCCGATCGCTGGCCATGCGCAGGGCGATGATATTGGCCAGCGATCCTGGCAGCAGACCAAAGCCGCCCACGTTAACCGCCCAGGCAAGCAGTATCGACGGCGGGACATAGTTGAGCAGCAGAATGGTCGAGGGCACATTACTGATCACCTGAGACAGGCCGATGGCGGTCAGCCACAGTCCGCCGCCGGAAAGCGTCCCGACGCCGCTCAGCACATGATGCAGCGCCGGAAGCTGGGTCAGCAGGTGGACGTCGATAAACATCACCATAAACACCAGCAGCAGCGACCAGTCCACATGGACGATCACCGCCCGGGCCAGAATCAGGAAGCCCAGCAGCACCAGCGCCAGCCCCCACAGCGCCTGATTCATCTCCAGCGCCGTCAGGAACACCAGATACAATCCCAGACAGCTCCAGACCAGCTTAGGCTGCCACGATGGCGCCTTATCGCTACTCTGGTAGCTGAGCCGGTTTGCCGGGAAACAGAACCAGCACAGCACCAGCAGGGTCAACATCATTGCCGCCGCCAGGGGTAACATCTCGCCGATAAACCCGACGAAAGAGAGGCCGGACCGTCCCCACAGCAAAATGTTCTGTGGGTTGCCGATCGGCGTCAGCAGCGACCCGGCGTTAACCGCCAGCGCTTCGAAGATAATCAGACGGTTAACCGGGATCGCACACCACTTTTTCAGCGTCAGCGTCAGCGGCACCACAATAAACAGGGCCACATCGTTGGTCAGGAAGGTGGACAGGAGCGCTGCCGCCAGCACCATAAAGATGGCCAGCTGGCGCTCAGTCACGAAGCGGCGGGCCATTTTCCTCCCCAGCACGTCAAAGTAGCCGCTCAGTTCAATGCCCTTGGTCAACAGCATCAGGCCGCTGAGCGTGATGATGGTATGCCAGTCAATGGCCGCCGGCCAGCTTGCCGGGACAAACGGCACGATGGCGCTGAGCACGCAGGCGATAATCAGCAGCAGGTGTAAAAAACGGTCGCGCAGCAGCGACTGAATAAAGGGAAGAGTCATGCTTCCTGGGATCCCTGTTTCTGGGTAAATTTCAGGAACATCGCCAGCGTCTCTTCACTCACGTGATGCTCCATTCCCTCCGCATCGCGGCGGGCGATTTCCGGACTGACGCCAATGGCCAGCAGAAAGTTTTCCACAATCTGGTGGCGTTCGCGACTTTCCTGGGCCAGCTTTTCCCCTTCCGGGGTTAAGAAGATCCCGCGCCAGGGGATCTGTTCGATCAGACCCACGCTGGCCAGGCGTTTGAGCATTTTGGCGACCGTGGGCTGCGAAACGCCAAGACGCGCCGCCATATCCACCTGGCGCGCCTCCCCCACTTCGTTGATCAGATCGGAGATCAGCTCCACATAGTCATCGATCAGTTCGCGGCGATGCGCTTCCCGCACCTGACGGAACCCCTCAACGTGCTCTTCAACATTTACTAACTGCGTCACTTTTTTTGTTATTGGCTTACCTGCGCGACGGTTCATTGTGCTTCCTCATTCGTGTGACGCGTCAAGCATCATATAAAAAGATCCACATTGTAATGGATTGCGCCAAGAGCACAAAAAATTAACGTTTTAGCCATAGCTATAAAATATAGCCTGTGCTATATCTGTATGTAATGCAAACAGCCATCATGGATTGACGGCGTGAACAGGCAGGAGGAGAGCAGATGAACGAATTCAAGAGGTGCTTAAACGTGTTTAGCCATTCCCCTTTTAAAGTACGATTAATGCTGATCGGTATGCTGTGCGAGATGATCAACGGTAAACCACAGCAGGGCAAACCCCATTCCTAAGGCGGCGTCGCGGTACGCCGCTTCATTTTTCTGTCATCTTCTGCCGGTAAAATGACCGGTTTCCCCCGTTTCCCTGACCTTTTTTCAAGTTTTGTAAGCGCCCTCGCAAAACAATCTGTTATGTCTGGTTGACCTTACCATTTACAAGCCCTATCTTTGCACAGCCCTGCCACATTCGCGGCTCGCAGAGACCCTCTTCACGCACTGTCCAGCAGGTTTTACCCCTTGTCGCCAGGGGATGCGCATGGCCTCTTTTTGATTGTTTACTATGAATGTCACCACCCTGAAAGATACGCTGGTCGCCCGCCGACTGGCACTGAACCCATGGACAGGATTCTACTTTTTACAATCGCTGTTGATTAACCTGGCGCTGGGCTATGAATTTAGCCTGCTCTATACCGTGGCATTTACCTGCGTGTTACATCTTCTGTGGCGCGCTTTTCCGCGCGTCCAGAAAGGGGTAGTCGGCGCCTATTCGCTGCTGGCGGCCCTGTATTACCCCTTTGGCCAGGCTTACGGCGCCCCCAATTTCAACACCTTGCTGGCGCTGCACGCGACCAACGTGGAAGAATCTACGGAAATTCTGACCATCTTCCCGTGGTACAACTATCTGCTGGCGGTCTTCATTTTCGCACTGGGGATCATTGCGGTCCGCCGCAGGATCGTTGAGCCCTCCCGCTGGGGAAAAATGGAGACCCTGGGCCTGCTGTTCAGCGTCGGGATCTTCTTTCTGCAGCCGGTGCAAAACCTCGCCTGGGGCGGCGTGTTCAAGGTGATTGACACCGGTTATCCGGCCTTTCGTTTTGTGAAAGACGTGGTGGTGAATAATAACGAGGTGCTGGACGAGCAGGCGCGAATGGCGCAGCTGGCCGGCATGAAAGACAGCTGGCACGTGCTGGCGGTGAAGCCAAAGTACCATCTCTATGTGGTGGTGATTGGCGAGAGCGCCCGTCGCGACGCCCTCGGCGCCTTCGGCGGCCACTGGGATAACACGCCGTTTGCCAGCTCAGTAAACGGTTATCTGTTTAACAACTATGTCGCCGCCAGCGGCTCGACGCAGAAATCGCTCGGCCTGACGCTTAACCGGGTGGTCGACGGCAAACCGCAGTTTCAGGATAACTTTGTCACCCTCGCCAACCGCGCGGGTTTCCAGACCTGGTGGTTCTCCAACCAGGGGCAGATTGGCGAGTACGACACCGCTATCGCCAGCATCGCCAAACGTGCGGATGAAGTCCAGTTCCTGAAAAACGGCGATTTCGAGGCCAATAAAAATACTCAGGACGAGCAGTTATTAAAGCTGACCGAGCAGGTACTCTCTACGCAGCGCACCCAGCCGCAGCTGATTGTCCTGCATCTGATGGGCTCTCACCCGCAGGCCTGCGATCGGACCAAAGGCAAGTACACGGTTTTCGTCCAGTCGAAAGAGACCTCCTGTTATCTCTACAGCATGACGCAGACCGATTCGCTGCTGGCTAAGCTATACAGTCAGTTGCAAAACTCCGGCGATACCTTTTCACTGACCTACTTTTCCGATCATGGTCTGGCGTTCAAGGAGCGGGGAAAAGAGGTGCAGTATCTGGCGCATGACGATAAGTTCCAGCAGAACTTCCAGGTGCCGTTTATGGTGCTGTCCAGCGATGACAAAGCGCATAAAGTGATTAAAGCGCAGCGCTCAGCGAATGATTTCCTCAGTTTCTTCTCCCAGTGGACCGGGATCAAGGCGGCGGAAATCGTCCCGCGCTATCGTTTTATCTCTGAGCAAAAGGCCGGTCCGGTGTACATCACCAACTTCCAGCTGCAGAAGGTGGACTACGCTCACCTCGGTACCGATGAGTTCACCGTCAATTAATCGTGCAGGCCGGGCCAGTCGCTCAGGCTGGCCGGCAACAGGCAAAAAAAATCCGCCCCGAAAGGCGGATTTTTTATATCACCGGAGTGATTAGAAGCGGTAACCCACGCCAGCAATCCAGGTACCGACGTCAACGTTACGAATACGAGACTGCTCGTAGGAGAAGTCCAGAGCAACGTTTTCGATCGGGTTGAACTGCAGACCAGCACCGTAGGAGAAACCGTAGTCGCTCATATCGGATTTCTGGTTCGGGAAGTTGTTGTTCTGGAATTTACCGTAACCAACACCCACTACACCGTAGATGCTTGCCCAGTCGTTCAGACGGTAAGCCGGACCTGCGGTGATGCCGTAGTACTGACCTTTGTTGTAAGTACCGTTGCTGGTGTTATCCTTTTCGGTGTAGGTGAAGGAACCGATAACGCCCAGCGGGTTGTTATCTTGCTCGTAACGGTATTTCAGGTTGAAACCGCCAGCTTTGTTCGCTTTACCCTGCATGTCGCTCTGCGCGTAACCGCCGGTTACGGTAGAAGTTGCAGCAAATGCAGTGGTACCTACGGATGCAGCCAGAACAACGGCCAGTGCTGAAAGACGTGCAATTTTATTCATAACCACCTCAAATGTGTTTCTAATAAGTCCTAAGCCTTAAATATATCAAAAACTTTTGGGAAACTCTTTGGAGTTTACATTGTCTAACATACTTTTTCATGTAACCAAAAGTTTCCATATTTCTATAACAATATGGAAAACAACAATTTTTGGCGTTAACGTACATCTTAACGCTCATTAAGAAATTCGCAAGCATCCAGATTAATCTTAATCACCTGGCGAATTTCTCAGCAATGTGCGCCATTCTACTGTTTTTGCCTCTGTTTTTTTCAACATTAGCTCAACCGTCAGCAGGTTATTCCAGTACACTGGCACTTTTACGACTTTTGACAAAACCTGACAGGAGAAAGGATGCCCGGTCCATCCCGAAAAGCGGCGGCATGGTTGCCGATTCTGGTGATTTTAATCGCCATGACCTCGATTCAGAGCGGCGCATCGCTCGCCAAATCGCTGTTCCCGTTGGTCGGCGCCCCGGGGGTCACCGCCCTGCGCCTGGCGCTCGGGACGCTGATTTTGGTGGTCGTGTTCAAGCCATGGCGGTTACGTTTCTCCCCGGCGCAGCGCGTGCCGCTGCTACTGTACGGCCTGGCGCTCGGCGCGATGAACTATCTCTTTTATTTATCCCTGCAGCGTATTCCGCTCGGCGTGGCGGTAGCCCTGGAGTTTACCGGCCCGCTGGCGGTGGCGCTGTTTGGTTCGCGCCGACCGCTGGATTTTGTCTGGGTGGCGCTGGCGATCCTCGGACTGTGGTATCTCCTGCCGCTGGGGCAGAACGTGGCGCAGGTCGATTTAACCGGCGCGCTCTTTGCCCTGGGCGCCGGCGCCTGCTGGGCGGTCTATATTCTGACCGGGCAGCGCGCCGGTGAAGAGCATGGGCCAGCCACGGTGGCGATGGGGTCGCTCATCGCCTCGCTGGTGTTTGTTCCGTTAGGCATGGCGCAGGCTACGGATACGCTGTGGCAATGGTCGCTGCTGCCGATGGGGCTGGGGATTGCTATTCTCTCAACCGCGCTGCCCTACTCTCTCGAAATGATGGCCTTGACGCGCCTGCCGACGCGCACCTTCGGCACGCTGATGAGCCTTGAACCAGCATTAGCCGCCCTTTCCGGTATGGTCTTCCTCGGCGAAACGTTGAAGCTCTCCCAGACCCTGGCGCTGGGCGCGATCATTATCGCCTCGATGGGCGCCACGCTGACCATGCAGCGACAAAGTAAAATCGAGCAAGTCGATATCAATTAACATTCTGTTACGCCGCCGGCCCGTGAGAAATCCGGGCCGTTCAGCTAAATATAACCCTATGATATTTAGCGATTTTCAAAATAACCAACCACTTTGCGCTATCGAAGTGATATGGCCTGCCGATGCCTCACTCTTTGAAACCCTTGCTATACTTAGTCCCGAAGTTACCTGGGACAACGCTCCACATCATTCAGATTTGAAGTGTGACGAGCATCAATATCAAGAGGATATGAAACGATGAGTACCGCAAAACTGGTTAAATCAAAAGCATCTAATCTGGTCTATACCCGCAACGATGTCGCTGACAGCGAAAAGAAAGCGACCATTGAGCTGTTGAATCGCCAGGTGATCCAGTTCATTGACCTGTCACTTATCACCAAGCAGGCACACTGGAATATGCGCGGTGCGAACTTTATCGCCGTGCACGAAATGCTGGATGGCTTCCGTACCGCGCTAACCGAGCACCTGGACACCATGGCGGAGCGCGCCGTGCAGCTGGGCGGCGTCGCACTGGGCACCACTCAGGTCATTAACAGCAAAACGCCGCTGCAGAGCTACCCGCTCGATATCCATCACGTTCAGGATCACCTGAAAGCGCTGGCTGACCGCTATGCCGTCGTCGCTAACGATGTGCGCAAGGCGATCGATGAAGCCAAAGACGAGGATACTGCGGATATTTTCACCGCGGCCTCCCGCGATCTGGATAAATTCCTGTGGTTCATTGAAGCGAATATCGAGTAAGGCTTTGCCGCCGGCCGCAGCGCGGTCGGCGGCGCCTTTACTTTTCCCGCCCACCTTTCTGTTTTCCGTTCTATCCGTTTCCCCTTCTATGCTTTTCGTCCCCCTGCTGGCCATGCACTGTTTTAGGGCGCCAAATTGATGAAAATGCGCGCAAAAGTAAAACAATTGTAATAATCACCTCACACAATCGTTACGTTGAGATTGTTTTCCCATCAGGGTTTGCGCTAAAAATGTGCTCGTTATTCAGCAACTCTATAACGCACCAAAGTGACGCCCCATCCTGGTGCAGTGAGTGCCTGTCATGATCGAAATTGTGCAACCGCTCGCGCTTCGTTTGTTGAAAAACAACAGCTTGTAAAAGTGGCACGATTTTTTCATTAGGCTAGTCGTTCTCGCAGGGGATCGTCCCGTGGATATAAAAGGAAATGCTATGAAGTCTGTATTTAAAGTTTCACTGGCTGCACTGACCCTGGCTTTTGCGGTTTCTTCCCATGCCGCCAATAAGACCCTGGTTGTCGCCACCGATACGGCGTTCGTCCCGTTCGAATTTAAGCAAGGCGATAAATATGTCGGGTTTGACGTTGACCTGTGGGCGGCTATCGCCAAAGAGCTGAAGCTCGACTACACCCTGAAGCCAATGGACTTCAGCGGCATTATCCCGGCGCTGCAAACTAAAAATATCGATCTGGCGCTGGCCGGGATCACCATCACCGACGAACGTAAAAAAGCGATCGACTTCTCCGACGGCTACTACAAAAGCGGCCTGCTGGTGATGGTCAACGCCAATAATAACGACATCAAAGATGTGAAAGATCTGAACGGTAAAGTGGTCGCGGTGAAGAGCGGTACCGGCTCCGTTGATTACGCGAAAGCCAATATCAAAACCAAAGATCTGCGTCAGTTCCCGAACATCGATAACGCCTATATGGAACTGGGTACCGGCCGCGCTGATGCCGTGCTGCACGATACGCCAAATATTCTGTACTTCATCAAAACCGCAGGCAACGGCAAGTTCAAAGCGGTAGGCGAATCACTGGAAGCGCAAAACTACGGTATCGCTTTCCCGAAAGGCAGCGACGAGCTGCGTGAGAAAGTGAACGGTGCGCTGAAAACGCTGCGCGAGAATGGTACCTACAACGAAATTTATAAAAAATGGTTCGGCACTGAACCAAAATAATAAGAACACACTTCGCCAGACGCAGCTCCGGCGACATCACAACGGTCTTCCGGCACAGACTCGGCGGGAGACCGTATTTTGGCGGAGGATTTCCTCTGCTCTCGACACGGTAACAGGAACGTATTATGCAGTTTGACTGGAGTGCCATCTGGCCTGCCATTCCGATTTTGCTGGAAGGCGCCAAAATGACGCTGTGGATTTCCGTCCTCGGCCTGGCCGGCGGCCTGATAATCGGTCTGGTGGCCGGTTTCGCCCGCTGCTTCGGCGGCTGGATCGCCAACCACATCGCACTGGTGTTTATTGAAATCATTCGCGGCACCCCGATTGTGGTGCAGGTCATGTTCATCTACTTTGCGCTGCCGATGGCCTTTAGCGACCTGCGCATCGACCCCTTCTCCGCAGCGGTAGTGACCATCATGATTAACTCGGGCGCCTATATCGCGGAAATTACCCGCGGCGCGGTGCTCTCCATTCATAAAGGCTTCCGCGAAGCGGGCCTGGCGCTGGGCCTGTCGCGTCGCGAAACCATTCGCCACGTGATCCTGCCGCTTGCGCTACGCCGCATGCTGCCGCCGCTGGGCAACCAGTGGATTATCAGCATCAAGGATACCTCGCTGTTCATCGTCATCGGCGTCGCCGAACTGACCCGTCAGGGACAGGAGATCATCGCGGGCAACTTCCGCGCCCTGGAAATCTGGAGCGCCGTTGCTGTTATCTACCTGATTATCACCCTGGTCCTGAGCTTTATTCTGCGTCGTCTTGAAAGAAGGATGAAAATCCTGTGATTGAATTTAAAAACGTCTCCAAGCACTTTGGCCCGACCCAGGTGCTGCACGATATCTCCCTGAAAATTAATCAGGGTGAAGTGGTGGTCATTATCGGCCCGTCCGGCTCCGGTAAATCGACGATGCTGCGCTGCATCAATAAACTGGAAGAGATCACCAGCGGCGATCTGATTGTCGATGGCCTGAAGGTCAACGACCCGAAGGTGGACGAACGTCTGATTCGTCAGGAAGCCGGGATGGTATTTCAGCAGTTTTATCTGTTCCCGCACCTCACGGCGCTGGAGAACGTCATGTTTGGTCCGCTGCGGGTGCGCGGCGCCAGCAAGCAGGCGGCAGAGAAGCAGGCGAAAGATCTGCTGGCGAAAGTCGGCCTGGCCGAGCGCGCGCATCACTATCCGTCTGAACTCTCCGGCGGCCAGCAGCAGCGTGTGGCCATTGCCCGCGCGCTGGCGGTGAAGCCAAAGATGATGCTGTTTGATGAACCGACCTCCGCGCTCGACCCGGAACTGCGCCATGAAGTGCTCAAGGTGATGCAGGATCTGGCTGAAGAGGGGATGACGATGGTGATCGTAACCCACGAAATCGGCTTTGCCGAAAAAGTGGCTTCGCGATTGATCTTTATCGACAAAGGACGCATTGCTGAAGACGGCAACCCGCAGGAGCTGGTGAAGAACCCGCCAAGCCCGCGCCTGCGCGAATTCCTGCAGCACGTCGCCTGACCCGCAACGGCTCTCTTCCTCCGCGGAGAGAGCCGCTTTTCCAGATTCCTCTTCCCTCCCCTTCCGCCATCGGCTTCTATACTTACCCGTTTACGTTGCAACGGAGGTGCCCATGCCGTGGATCCTGCTTTTGCTCGCTGCACTGTTTACTGCCCCGCTTTCCGCCGCCGCCCTGCCCGGCGTGCCGACAGCTAACGCCGATAAAACCAGCGCCAGCGAACCCGATGCGGAACAGAAAAGAGCGGCCTACGCCGCGCTGGCTGACGTGCTGGCTAACGACAGCGCCCGTCAGGAGCTCATTGACCAGCTGCGTAAAGCAGCCGCCACGCCGCCGCCAGACAGCACCCCGACGCTGACGCCGCCGGCGGTGAAAGAAGAGACCACGGTGCTGGAGAACGTCACGCAGATCAGCCGGGAATACGGCGAGCAGCTCTCGTCTCGCTTCTCTCAACTGTGGCGCAATATCACCGGCTCACCGCATAAACCTTTTAATTCGCAAACCTTCACCAGCGCGGCCTGGCATTTTTTACTGCTGGCCGGCCTGGTCTTTGCCTTCTGGTGGCTGGTGCGTCTTGCGGCGCTGCCGCTGTATCGCAAAATGGGTGAATGGGGGCGGCATAAAAACCGCGATCGCGGAAACTGGCTCCAGCTGCCCCTGACCATCGCCGGGGCGTTTGTTATCGACCTGCTGCTGCTGGCGCTGACCCTGTTTGTCGGCCAGTTGTTAAGCGATCGCCTGAATGGTAATAACCCCACCATCGCCTTCCAGCAGAGTCTTTTCCTCAACGCCTTCGCGTTGATCGAGTTTTTTAAAGCCATTCTGCGGCTCATTTTCTGCCCGCGCATCCCGGCGCTCCGGCCTTTTAACCTCAGCGACGAAGCCGCGTCATACTGGAGCCTGCGCCTGAGCGCGCTCAGCAGCCTGATTGGCTATGGCCTGATCGTCGCGGTGCCGATTATCTCCAATCAGGTGAATGTTCAGGTTGGCGCGCTGGCTAACGTCGTCATCATGCTGTGCATTACGCTGTGGGCGCTGTACCTGATTTTTCATAACAAGACCTTGATTACGCAGGGGCTAATCCATCTGGCCGACCGTTCGCTCTCCTTCTTTAGCCTGTTTATCCGCGCCTTCGCGCTGGTCTGGCACTGGCTGGCCTGCGCCTACTTTGTGGTGCTCTTTTTCTTCTCCCTGTTCGACCCGGGCAATAGCCTGAAATTCATGATGGGCGCCACCCTGCGCAGCCTGGCCATTATCGGCGGCGCGGCGCTGGTGTCCGGCATCCTGTCGCGCTGGATAGCCAAAACCATCACCCTGTCACCCGCCACCCAGCGCAATTATCCTGAGCTGCAAAAGCGGCTGAATGGCTGGATCTCCGCCTCGCTGAAGGCCGCGCGCATTCTCACCGTCTGCGTCGCCGTCATGCTGCTGCTGAGCGCCTGGGGCCTGTTTGACTTCCGCGAATGGCTGCATAACGATGCCGGGCAAAAAACGGTGGATGTGCTGATCCGCATCGCCCTCATCCTCTTCTTCTCTGCCATCGGCTGGACGGTGCTGGCCAGCCTGATCGAAAACCGGCTGGCCTCGGATATCCATGGTCGCCCGCTGCCCAGCGCGCGGGCCCGGACGCTGCTGACCCTGTTTCGCAACGCGCTGGCGGTGGTGATCAGCACCATCACGGTGATGATCCTGCTTTCGGAGATTGGGGTTAACATTGCGCCGCTGCTGGCGGGCGCCGGGGCGTTAGGGCTGGCGATTTCGTTTGGCGCGCAAACGCTGGTTAAAGATATTATCACCGGCATATTTATCCAGTTTGAGAACGGGATGAATACCGGCGACCTGGTCACCATCGGCCCTTTGACCGGCACCGTGGAACGAATGTCGATTCGCTCCGTGGGGGTACGGCAGGATACCGGCGCCTATCACATTATTCCCTGGTCCTCGATCACCACTTTTGCCAACTTCGTGCGCGGCATTGGCTCGGTAGTCGCCAACTATGATGTCGACCGTCATGAGGATCTGGATAAAGCCAGCCAGGCGCTGAAGGCGGCGGTGGACGATCTGCTGGCCCAGGAGGAGATCCGCGGCCTGATCATTGGCGAACCGTCGTTCGCCGGGCTGGTGGGGCTGAGCAATACCGCCTTTACGCTACGCGTCAGCTTCACCACCCTGCCGCTGAAGCAGTGGACGGTGCGCTTTGCCCTCGACACTCAGGTGAAAAAGCACTTCGATCGCGCCGGGGTTCGCGCCCCGGTACAGACCTGGCAACAGCTGCCGATGCCGGGCTCAGACAGCCCGGCCGCCGAGTAGTTAGAACGGACGGCGGCGTTTGGCGTCGTCCATAAAGCTCCAGGCGATAAAGCGGCTCTGCTTTTGACCCTGGGCCATCTCTTTTTTCACCACTTTCACGGCCCCAACCTCGGTCAGCAGGCGGTAGAGCGGCGGCAGATTGTCGCCGCGCGACACCAGCGAGGTAAACCATTTCACCTGGCGGGCGAAGGCCTGACTTTCGCGGATCATCTGCGAGATAAAGGCCACTTCGCCTCCTTCGCACCACAGCTCCTGCTGCTGACCGCCAAAGTTAAGCGCGCTGTCGGCGCCGAGTCCGAGATTGCGGCGCTTGCGCTCACCGCCCGCCCGGGCGCTCTCTGCGGAGTCATGGAACGGCGGATTACACAGCGTGGCGTCATAGGTCTCGTTTTTGTGGATGACGCCGTGGAAGATGGCCTGGCTCTCTTTTTGCCGACGCAGACGGATCTGCCGGGTCAATCCGGGGTTGCCATTGACAATCGCCTGCGCGCTGGCGAAGGCTTCCGGGCTGATTTCGCTGCCGGTAAAGCGCCAGCCGTACTCGTGAACGCCGATCAGGGGATAGATGAGGCTGGCGCCGGTACCAATATCAAGGATCGTGGCTTGCTTCGGCACCTCGCCACTATCCTGCGCCAGCAGATCCGCCAGATGATGAATATAATCGGCACGCCCGGGCACCGGCGGACAGAGAAAACCGTCAGGAATGTCCCAGTGTTTGACCGCGTAGAAATGCGCCAGCAGCGCTTTATTCAACGCCTTTACTGCCTGCGGATTGGCAAAATCAATGGTCTGCTCACCCAGCGGATTGAGCGTAATGTATCCCTGCAGGTCAGGATGCGCCTGGCAGAGCGCAGGCAGGTCGTAGCGTTGATGGTGGCGGTTACGCGGGTGTAACCCCGGTTTCTGGGCTTTCATGACAATCTCCTTTGAACAGCCGCGTAAGATACCCGTTGACGGCGGCGCGGTAAATAAGGGAGTCTGGATATCTCCTTTATCCGTGACAGGTGCAGCATGTACTTTTATCAACCTTCGCAGGGCCACGGCCTGCCGCACGACCCGCTGAACGCGATAATCGGGCCTCGCCCGATAGGCTGGATCGCCTCGCAGGACGCCGAGGGCCAGCGAAATCTGGCGCCATACAGCTTTTTTAACTGCTTTAACTATCGCCCGCCGATCATTGGTTTCGCCAGCAGCGGCTGGAAAGACAGCGTGCGAAATATCGTCGAAACAAAGGAGTTCGTCTGGAACCTGGCGACGCGACCGCTGGCCGTGGCGATGAATGAAACGTCTGCCTCGATCCCGCACGATGAGGACGAGTTCGTGCGCGCCGGTCTCACCGCCGCCGCCAGCCGCCTGGTCAGCGCCCCCCGAGTCGCGGAGAGTCCGGTGAACTTTGAGTGCCGTCTGTCGCAATGTATTCAACTCACCACCGCCGACGGTAACCCTGTTGATACGTGGCTGGTGCTCGGCGAAGTGGTCGCCGTGCATATTGATGAATCACTGCTGGACAACGGCATCTATCAAACCGCCCGCGCCCAGCCGATCCTGCGCGCCGGAGGTCCGAGCGCCTATTACAGTATTGATGATAGTCTGCGTTTTGACATGATCCGCCCTGACGCCCGCTAAATAATCTACCGGCCAGAGTACCGCTGCCCTGCGCCGGTAGCCTACTAAACGCCTTGTTTTGCATTAAAAATTCCCTATCGCACGGTCGGGAAAGACCTACACTTAAGCTATGTCCCATGCTGTTTATGAGGATATGCTGATGAAAATCACCTCGCTGCTATTCGCCGCTGCGCTCACCGCTCATGCCACCGCGGCCTCTCCCCTGCCACCGACACCCGTACTGCCCTATGCCGGGCCGCTCCGCCCTGTCGGCACCGTCTCCGCCTCCGGTGCCAGCACCCTTGATGATCTGGTGGCCGCCCTCGCGGATAAGGCCCACCGCCAGGGGGCGATAGCCTGGCGGGTCAATGCCGCCAGCAGCGGTAACCGACTGCACGGTTCAGCTATAATTTATCAATAACCTTTCACAGGAGGCAGACGATGGCATCAGGTTGGGCAGGCGATGGGGCCGTTCAGGATCAGATCGACAGCACCATTGACGATGCGGTGGCTCGCGCGCGCCGCGAGCTTCCGCGCGGCGAAAGCAACAAATTTTGTGATGAATGTGGAGAGCCGATTCCGGAGGCCCGTCGACAGGCCATCCCAGGGGTCAGATATTGCGTGAAGTGCCAGCAGGAGAAAGATTTACATAACAATACATTTTCAGGATATAATCGTCGCGGATCCAAGGATAGCCAGCTACGCTGACTTTCCTTTACCGTTCATGACAGCCTTTCGCATTATCTTTTCGCGCACATTTTTTGGCGGAAAAAGTCGCAATATGTGCCCTTAAACGCGTCGGTCTTCCTCGCTACGCTTCGTGACGAAAAGAATGAGAAATAATTTATTAATAATCAGTAAATTATTAATCATTCAAAAAATTCGATGAAGACTGTGAATTTCCTTCGATTTTATCTCCCGCAAAAAAGCGTGATACTTATCACATCGACGGAACATCATCCCCTGAACAGAACAACCTGCGAGAGATTAACTATGAAAAACATCAAATATGCTGCCGCTGCCATCGCTCTGACCGCCCTTTCCTTCGGCGCCTTTGCCGCCGAACCGGTCACCCCCGCTCAGGCTGAAAGCATGAATAAAATCGGTGTGGTGTCTGCGCAAGGCGCAACCACTTTAGATGGTCTGGAAGCAAAACTGGCTGCTAAAGCCGAAGCCGCTGGCGCGACCGGCTACAGCATTACTTCCGCTAACACCAACAACAAACTGAGCGGTACTGCGGTTATCTATAAATAATCGCTGTTCCCTCTGTAAGCCACTGAATTAACCCTGAAAAGACCTTTAATACCCTTGCCTTGCCCGTCCGAGCCACCGGACGGGCTTTTTTTTATCCTGCAGATCCGATCACCAGCAGTCGTTGACGCGGCTGAGGCCCTGCTCCAGGGTGGTGACTTCCCCGCTGGCCAGCAGACAACAGGCAAGCTGAATTTTCAACGAGTGGGGCACCGGTTCGACGCCGGCGACGCAGCGCTCGATCCAGCGCGCCGTGACCTCAGGATCTTTCGAGGCCGGCAGGACCACCGCCTCCGCTGCCGTCTCAGTCTGGCGTTCGTACAGCACCCGCACGCCCTGCTCATCGATCAGGCTGATCTGCGGGCAGCGCTGCGGGTTGGCATACACTTCGCCCTCGGTACCGTGCATCAACAGCGCGCGGCCACCGGTCTCACGAAAGAAGTTCGCCACCCGCGGAACATATTCCGGATGCGACACGCTGGAGAGACGCAATGCCTCCGCTTCGCCAAACGGTGTAGCCAGCTTGGCCAGGGTATGGGCGCTGTTGCGCACGCCCATCCGCCAGCGCATCGCCAGCTGTTTCTCCAGCGGCGGACAGAAAGCCCCCACCGGGATATACACCGGTTCATGGCCCTCCAGCTGCGCCTGAGCCTGTCCGGCGTGCCGGGTGGCCGGAATATCCAGCAGGGTAAAAATGGTCTCGGTCAGCACCCGGGTGGGATCGTGACTGACGCCGTGAACCACCACCGGAAACCCCAGCTTGTGCAGAAGCATCGCCAGCAGCGGCGTCAGGTTCGCCTGCTTGCGCGCGCCGTTGTAGCTGGGGATGACAATCGGCATCGGCTTGCCGGCCGGCGGGGTCAGGCGCAGCGTATGCTGCTGCATCGCCGCGTAAAACCCTTTCATCTCCGCTTCGCCTTCGCCTTTGATGCGCAGGGCGATTAATATTCCCCCCAGCTCCAGCTCCGGCACCTCGCCGTCCAGCATCCGCGCATAGAGCGCACGGGCGGTCTCTTCATCGAGGTCGCGGGCATGATTCTTACCGCGACCCACCTCTTTTATAATTTTGCTGTACTCCATGGCTCCCCCTGGTGCATCACGCGCCGGCGTCAGCGACGTTTGCGGCCTGACTGTTTTGCTGTCTGTTTTGCTTTCCGTTTTACTATAACCTCCGGGACGCCCGGCTGCTCTATGGGAAAAACAGGTAACGCGTTCAGTAGACGCGCGCCATAGTTTTTGGTCAACAGACGCTTATCGTAAATCACCACCTCTCCCCAGCAGTGATGGCTGCGGATCAGACGCCCCACCTGCTGAATAAGATTAAAGGAGGCGCTGGGCAAACTCTGTACCTCGAAAGGGTAACGATTAAGGCTTTTCAGCCATTCGCCTTCGGTGATCACTACCGGGCTGTCGATGGGCGGAAAGGCGATTTTATGGATATGTACCTGGCTTAGCAGATCGCCCTTTAAATCCAGCCCTTCGGCAAAGGACTGCAGACCCACCAGCACGCTGCGCTCGCCGCTTTCCACCCGTTTGCGATGCAGCTCCACCAGCCGATAGCGCGGCTGGTCGCCCTGCACCAGCAGTATCAGGCGCAGATCGGTCACATGCTCCAGGAAGCGGTTCATCGCCCGCCCGCTGGCAAACAGCACCAGCATCCCGAGATGTTTCTTGCTCTCTACCTGCTGGCGAAAATAGGCCGCCATCTCGGCAATGTGCTGCTCTTCGTTATCCATCAGCGGTTCATAGCGCATTTGAGGAATAATAATTTTCCCCTGCTCCACGTGGTTGAACGGCGAATCCAGCGCCACGAAGCGGTCACCCGCTTTCTCCTTCAGACCACTCATCTCCTGCAGGCGCGAGAAGCTGTTTAGCGAGCGCAGCGTCGCTGACGTCACGACGATATGCGGTACGCTGCGCCACAGCAGCCGTTCCAGCTGATCGCTGACGCGGATGCCGACACAGTGGAACCAGACATGGATCTGGCCGTCGCGCACCACTCGCGTCGCCCATTTGGTTACCGGCGCGCCTGAGGATTGCGCCAGCGACGCCAGGCGCCATAGCTTGCTTTGGCTTTCAAACATGCCGAGCGCGCGGTTCATCTGCAGCAGCACCCGATGCAGGCGCACCACGTCATGGCTGCCGGTCTTTTCGCTGAGATCGTTAAGAAACAGCTCCGCCAGCCCGCGCAGCATCTCGGTGAGCTTCGCCAGCCGCTGGCAGATCTCCATCACCTCCTGCGGCAGTTCGCCCATCGGGAAGCGATGCTCCGCTTCCTGACCGGCGGGCATGTAGAGATTGAGAATATTATTCAACGACGCAATCAGCTCGAACAGCTCTTCGCAATGGCCGGTGAGCCGCTCCGGATTGGCCAGCGGCGGCGTGGTTTTCGGACGAAACTGCTCCATGCAGGTGGCGACCAGCTTGCAGAACAGATCCAGCTGCAGGCGAAACCAGGGGGCGGTGATCTCGGCGCTCATCTCCAGCGCGTCGCGGGCGACGTCCGGCAGATGATGGCCTTCATCGAGGACCAACAGCAGGTTTTTCGGCTCCGGCAGCACTGCCTCGCTCTCCATCGCCGCCATCACCAGCGCATGGTTGGCCACCACCACTTCCGCCTCCTGAATTTCCCGCCGCGCCACGAAGAACGGGCACTCGCGATAGTAGTGGCAGTTGCGGTTCAGGCAGCTGGCCTTATCGGTGCTCAGCCGGCTCCACAGCGCGTCATCGATGGCTTTATCGGTATGATCGCGCAGGCCGTCCCAGCGGTAGCTGTCGAGGTCCTGCTTCAGGGTCGCACACAGCTTCTGCTCGGCCTGGTTGTTCGGGGTGAGATCGTCATCGAGGAAGGCCAGCAGATCCTGCTGTGACGGCTCGGTGCTGGCCAGTGCCGTCAGGTTACGCGGACAGACGTAGCGCCCACGACCGAAGGCGGCGGTAAAGCGCAGGTCGGGAATAATTTTACGCAGCAGCGGCAGGTCTTTACTGTAGATTTGATCCTGCAGGGCGACGTTGGCGGTGCTAACCACCAGCGTTTTTTGTTCCTCCCGGGCGATGGCGATGCCCGGGATCAGGTATGACAGCGTTTTACCGACGCCGGTCGGCGCTTCGATAGCCAGATGCCTGCCCTCTTCCCCGGCGAGAGTTTTCGCCACATCGGCGATCATCTGCCGCTGCGGGGGGCGGGGAATAAAGTCCGGGATCTGTTCCTGAAGCGCCTTATACCAGGCGGCGATTTGCGCTTTCAGCGCAGCGGTCAAAGCCATGAGAAAACCTGAATACTGTATAAACAGCCACTATTGTGCCATTTTTGCCCGCCTGGAGGTATTGCTTTCTGCTGAGTGTGGAAGCGTGCTCGACAAATAGTGTAATGGAAAGAAAAAGGCCCGCCGCCGCGTAGCGGACAGACGGGCCTGAGCCGGGCCGCGTTATCGCGGCCGAGGCATCAGCGTGTTATTCGCCAGCCGGTTTACGCGGACGACGGCGGCGCGGCGGTTTGCCGTCCTGCGTACGCGCTTTCGGCGCCTCGCCGTCCTGACGGCGCGGGGCGCTGTTCTGGCTGCGCGGCTGTCCGCTGCGTCCCTGACCCTGGCCACCGCGTCCCTGACCTTGCCCACGACCGCCGCCGCGCTGCTGGCGACCGTTCTGGATAGGTTCGGCTTTAATGGACGGATCCGGCTCATAGCCGGCAATCGCGATGCGCGGGATCTCTTTTTTCAGCAGGCGCTCGATATCGCGCAGCAGCTTATGCTCATCCACGCACACCAGCGACAAGGCTTCACCGGTGGCCGCCGCGCGGCCGGTACGGCCGATACGGTGGACGTAATCTTCCGGTACGTTCGGCAGCTCGTAGTTCACCACGTGCGGCAGCTCTTCGATATCCAGACCACGGGCGGCGATATCGGTCGCCACCAGCACGCGAATGCCGCCGGATTTAAAGTCGGCCAGCGCGCGGGTACGCGCTCCCTGGCTCTTGTTGCCATGGATCGCCGCGCTGCGGATGCCGTCTTTATTAAGCTGCTCCGCGAGGTGGTTGGCGCCATGCTTGGTGCGGGTAAACACCAGCACCTGCTGCCAGTTGCCTTCGCCGATCAGCTGCGACAACAGTTCGCGCTTGCGGTTCTTATCAACGAAATGGACGTGCTGGGTGATCTGCTCGGACGCGGTGTTGCGACGCGCCACTTCCACTTCCAGCGGGTTGTGCAGCAGTTTCTCGGCCAGGCCCTTGATCTCGTCGGAGAAGGTCGCCGAGAACAGCAGGTTCTGTCGACGCGCCGGCAGTTTAGCCAGTACGCGACGGATGTCATGGATAAAGCCCATATCCAGCATGCGGTCCGCTTCGTCCAGCACAAGGATTTCCACGCTATCAAGGCTGACCGCGTTCTGATGTTCGAGGTCCAGCAGACGGCCCGGGGTGGCAACGAGGATGTCGACGCCACCGCGCAGCTTCATCATCTGCGGGTTGATGCTCACGCCGCCGAATACCACCAGCGAGCGAATATTCAGGTACTTGCTGTAATCGCGGACGTTCTCGCCCACCTGCGCCGCCAGCTCACGGGTCGGGGTCAGGATCAGCGCCCGCACCGGGCGGCGACCCTTTGCGTGCGGCTCTTTGTCAATCAGGCGCTGCAGCAGCGGCAGGGTAAAGCCCGCCGTCTTACCGGTACCGGTCTGGGCGCTGGCCATCAGGTCGCGCCCCTGCATTACTGCCGGGATCGCCTGCTGTTGGATAGGGGTCGGCTCAACGTAGCCCTGCTCAGCGACAGCGCGCAGGATATCGGGATTCAGGCCAAGGGAATCAAAAGACATAACAACTCCGAACCGCCCCGGCCCGGTGAAGGGCGTAGTTTTCAGGGAGATTATTGCGATAAGAGATGGCAAAAACCACAATGCCATGAAGGGGCGCAGTCTAGCAGATTTTGTGACAGGCCGCATAAAATCTGCAAAAGAATACCGCGCCTGGCTGGCGGGCATGAGAAGGCCGCTGAGCGCGCTCAGCGGCCTGGTGCGTCATGGCAAAGCGATTAACGCAGACGATACTTAAGTTTTTCAACGATCTTCGCGGTGGAGATGCCGTAGCGATCGTGAAGGGTCGGCAGCGCGCCGGCTAACAGGAACGCGTCGGGCAGCCCCACAGTATCCAGCTCACAGCGCACACCCTTACGCATCAACAGCGCGGCCACCGCCTCCCCCAGGCCGCCGACCGCGGTGTGGTTTTCCGCAGTCACCACCAGACGACCTGGCTTCGACGCCTGTTCAATAATCGCTTTTTCATCCAGCGGTTTGATGGTCGGCACGTGCAGGACCGCCACGCTGATGTTATCGGCCCGCAGCTTTTCAACCGCCTCCAGCGCGCGCATGGTCATCAGCCCGGAGGAGATGATCAGCACATCGTTGCCGTCCTCCAGCAGCTTTGCTTTACCCAGTTCGAACTGATAGTCGTATTTATCCAGCACCAGCGGCACCTTACCGCGCAGCAGGCGCATATACACCGGCCCCTGGTGATCGGCAATGGCCGGCACCGCCTGCTCTATCTCCAGCGCATCGCAAGGATCGACGATGACCATGCCGGGGATACCGCGCATAATCGCCAGATCTTCAGTGGCCTGATGGCTGGGGCCATAACCGGTCGTCAGGCCCGGCAGCGCCGCGCAGATCTTCACGTTCAGATGCTCTTCAGCGATGACCTGATGAATAAAATCATAGGCGCGACGGGTTGCAAAGGCGGCATAGGTGGTGGCGAAAGGAATAAATCCCTCCTTCGCCATTCCCCCCGCCGCCGCCATCAGCAGCTGCTCGGCCATGCCCATCTGGAAGAAACGATCCGGGAAGGCCTGGGCGAAAATATGCAGATCGGTATATTTTGACAGGTCCGCGGTCATGCCGACGATTTCCGGACGCTGCGCCGCCAGTTTTGACAGCGCGACGCCGAAGGGCGCAGAGATGGTCGCCTGGCCCTCATCGGCAATCGAGGCGATCATCGCCGACGTTTTTAAACGGGGTTGACTCTGGCTCATTACAGCACTCCTTCTGGTTTGTTAGCATCCAGCACCGCAATCGCTTTTTGCCATTCGTCGGCATCGACGCGAATAAAATGGTTTTTATCGCGGGTTTCGAGGAACGGCACCCCTTTGCCCATCAGCGTGTCGCATAAAATGACCCGCGGCTGGTTGCCGGAATAACTTTTCGCGTTGTCAAAAGCGGCCATCACCGCCGGCAGATCGTTACCGTCCACGCGCTGTACGTACCAGCCGAAGGCGGCCCATTTATCCTGCAGCGGCTCAAAGCCGAGGATTTTGCGCGAATCACCGTCCGCCTGCTGTTTGTTGACGTCGACAAGGTTAATCAGGTTGCTCAGGCCATAGTGAGCCGCCGACATCGCCGCTTCCCAGGTCGACCCTTCGTCCAGCTCCCCATCGGACATGGAGTTATAGACCCAGGCCGTGCTCTGTTTCTGCCGCAGCCCTAGCGCCATGCCGACGGCAATGGACAGCCCCTGTCCCAGCGAACCGCCGGACATCTCCATCCCCGGGGTGTAGGTCGCCATGCCGGACATCGGCAGGCGGCTGTCGTCGGAGCCGTAAGTTTCCAGCTCGGCTTCCGGGATAATGCCCGCCTCCAGCAGCGCGGCATAATAAGCGATAGCGTAATGGCCATGAGAGAGCAGGAAGCGATCGCGCCCCTCCCACTCGGGATCTTCCGGACGATAGGTCATGGCGTGGCTGAAGGCGGTGGCCAGCACATCGGCATAGCCCAGCGCCTGGCCGATATAGCCCTGCCCCTGCACTTCCCCCATTTGCAGGGCGTAACGGCGAATACGCCACGCCGCCGCGGCGACTTTTTGTGATTCGGTCATCTTCATCTGTTTGCCTCGCTTAGTGAATTAACATGCCGCCGTTAACGTCCAGGGTGATACCGGTGGAGTAGGAAGAGAGGTCGCTGCCGAGGAACAGCGCGGCGCGCGCGATGTCTACCGCGTCGCCGAGGCGGTTCATCGGGATCCCGGCAAGAATGTTGGCCGTCATGTCGTCGGTCAGCTTGCCGGCGGTAATGTCGGTCTGAATCAGCCCCGGGGTGATGCAGTTAACGCGGACGTTATCCGGGCCAAGCTCGCGCGCCATCGCCCGCGCCAGACCCAGCACCCCGGCTTTTGCCGCGCTGTAGTGCGGGCCGCCGAAGATACCGCCGCCGCGCTGGGCGGAAACGGACGAGATGCAGACGATGCTGCCGGATTTTTGCGCCCGCATGGTGGGAATAACCGCCTGCGACATCAGCAGCGTACCGCGCAGGCTGACATCAAGTACCGCGTCATAGTTGGCGCGCTTGATCTCCATCAGCTTCAGCGGCTGGGTAATCCCGGCGTTATTCACCAGCACATCAACCCGGCCATATTTCGCCAGAATTTGTTCGATGGCCGCCTGCACCTGCACTTCGTCGGAGACGTTCGCCGCCAGGCCGAGATGGCCTTCGCCTAATGCCGCCGCCGCGGTTTTGCTGGCTTCACCATTGAGGTCGATAATGACCACTTTCGCGCCGTTGTCGGCGAATAATTTCGCGGTGGCGAAACCCAAACCGCGAGCGGAGGCCGCGCCAGTAATAATGGCGACTTTATCTTCTAATAACATAGTTTCACTCCATGACATTACGTCATATTAATTAACAGGATATATTTCCGTTATTGTGGTTCATCGAGGAAAATAATCACCACCAAACCAATGGCGGCGCAGATACCAAAATAGGTAAATACAGAATTAAAACTCCCGGTTTTATCAAGTAAGAAACCGGCTGCCATCGGCGCGACAAATCCACCGAGGTTGCCGCCGCTATTAATTATGGAAGAGGCGATTGGATAGGTTTTGCTGTCCGAAACGGCCATACCGTAGGCGGTAAAAGCCGGCCAGCCGATATTCAAACAAAAACCGACAAAAAATAATCCAATACAGACCGCCAGGGTGCTTGCCGGGATATTCAGCATAATTAACATCATGACCACCGTTGACACGGCAGTAAACATCATGGTGGGTTTACGTCGGCGGCCCAGGACTTTATCTGAAATCCACCCGCCGCCAATCGCGCCAATAAAGCCGCCGATGCACGGCATACTGGCCACGAAACCCATACTCATTACATCAAAGCCACGCTCTTTGACTAAGTACAGCGGGATCCAGGTTAATAATCCGTACAGCACGCTAACCATCATAAAATACGCCAGGCAGTCACCGAGAATATTTTTTGAGGTGAATAAGCCTTTCGCCGTATCAATTGGCGCCATCTTCTTTACCCGAATGATTTTATCCAGCCAGGTGAATCGATCGGCAATTAATATATTTTCGCGTACGCTATTATTATGACTTTCACGCCCGGCATTAATCTCTGCCAGTTCACTTTGTGAAACAAATCCGCTTTCTGATGGCTTTGACTTCACCAATAGATACCAGGCTATCGCTGCCACAATCCCGGGTATCGCGAAGGAGAAAAAGACCCACCGCCAGCCCCAGGTCACCGCAATCCACACCGCCAGCGGCGGGACAATAATCGGCGCAAACATGGTCGCCGCGATGTAAACGCCGGTTGCTGTGGCTTTCTCTTTTGGTGGAAACCAGTTATTTATGGTGGAAGCCAGCCCCACCGGGCAAGGCCCTTCGCTTAGCCCCAGTCCCAGCCGCACCAGCTTCAGGCCAAACACGGAGCTCACCGTGCCCATCAGCCAGGTAAAGGCGGAGAAGCCGAAAATGGACAGCGAAACCAGCCCCCGGGTACCGCGTTTGGCGATGAAAAAACCGGCCGGGATCTGGCTTACCGCATAGCCGAGGAAAAACATACTGGCGATGGCCCCGGCTTCAAAATTATTGATATGAAACTCATCAATGATAAACGGCAGAACCGCGCCAATATTGGTTCTGTCGGCGTAATTGATGGCATACACCAGGAAAATCATCGTCAAAACCACGAAACGATATTTCGTTTTCCTGGCGTCAGTACAGACTAGTGTATCTATACGTGACATAGGGTTTCCTCATCTTATACCTCATCCACTTCGCTGCCCGTTGCCGCTTCGGATCACCGCGTTTTCACTTTCCATACAGCAGCAAAAGATAAATATCTTTTCGCTCAGCTAAACAGGTGGTTAGGTGTTTTATAATGGCGATCTCAACGCATCGCCGTTTGTGATCAGGCCTGTGAGAGGAATATAACAACCCCAAAATGAAACGGTATTCAAAAAACCTCAATTATGATTGAGAAAAATTGAGTTAGTGACTTCCCGCAAATTTTTAGTTTTTACTGACACGCGCGCTTTTAACGAGATAAATTGTTAAGCCCATCACAAATTAAAATCATTTTTTTCCTTTTCCCTATGCTGGCTATCACGACTGCGCCACGCTGTTCGCTATTTTCTTTTAGAAACGCCCAGCCCAGGATGCTGCCATGAGTCAACCGCTGCCCAATAAAAATTTGCCGATGCCCTCTTTACGCAATATCCAGGCCTTTATTGAAGTCGCCGCTACCGGCAGCCTCAACCTGGCCGCAGAGAATCTCAATATTACCGCCTCGGCGGTCAGCCATCAGATAGCCAGCCTGGAGCACTTTCTGGGGAAAAAACTGTTCTCCCGCAGCAGTAAAGGCGTCATGTTAACGGCGGTGGGAGAAAAATATCTCAAAGAGGTCTCCGGGGCGCTGAATATGATTGGCCAGGCCACCAGCCAGGTGATCAATGATATCCATCAGGATTATTTACGTATTCACTCGGCGCCGAGCTTCGGCCTGCTGTGGTTGATGCCTCGCCTGGATAAATTTCGCCAGGCGTGGCCGGAGTTAAAAATCAGCCTGACCTGTTCCTACGAAAGCATCCAGTTCTCCCGGGATAATATTGATATCGATATTCGTCACGGGCTATCACAGTGGCCAACGCTGTTGGTCAGAACCATTAAAAATGAGTGTGTCCTGCCCTACAGCGCAGCGTCTTATTTAGCCAGCCATCCTGTGCATGCGGTGGAAGATCTGCTGGCCTGCGATCTGATCCACTCCGACAGCACCTTAATTAACTGGAGCAGTTGGCTGTCGTGGCACAAGGTCCGCGGCTGGCATAAAAACTTCATTTTTAATTTCGACCGGTCGTACATGAGCATCGAGGCGGCCAGAATGGGGATGGGCGTGATCCTCGAAAGCAATCTGCTGGCCGGCGGGCACGTGCGTCAGGGGCAGCTGACGCCGGTATTTGACGACGAGCGGAGTATGCCGGTCGGCGCGCACCACTTCGTTCTTCCCCATGCCAATGAACAGAAGGAGAAGGTCCAGCGTTTCTTCGCCTGGGTCGCCGGGGAGCTGAAGGAGGAAGGGTTCCATATTTGATCCCGGCTGGTGGACAAACCGCCGATCGAGGCCTAAAGTTAATCAATCGATTGATTAACTTTTACCGAGCGCGATGACCAGTAAAGGCGAACAGGCAAAAAATCAGCTTATCGCGGCCGCTATCGCCCAGTTTGGCGAGTATGGTCAGCATGCCACCACCCGCGATATCGCCGCCCAGGCCGGGCAGAATATCGCCGCTATCACCTATTATTTTGGCTCGAAAGACGACTTATATCTCGCCTGTGCCCAATGGATCGCCGATTTTATCGGCGACAATTTTCGCCCACAGGCCGAAGCGGCGGAGGCCCTGCTCGCCGGGAAGTCGCCGGATCGCCAGGCAATACGCGCCCTCATTCTCAACGCCTGCCATAACATGATCCTGCTGCTGACCCAGGATGATACGGTCAACTTAAGCAAATTCATTTCCCGTGAGCAGCTGGCGCCGACCGCCGCCTACCATCTGATCCACCAGCAGGTGATCGCCCCCCTGCACCACTATCTCACCCGGCTGATTGCCGCCTGGACAGGCCGCGATGCCGGTGATACGCAAATGATCCTCCACACCCACGCCCTGCTGGGCGAGGTGCTGGCTTTCCGTCTTGGGCGTGAAACCATCCTGCTACGCACCGGCTGGACGCAGTTTGACGCGCAAAAGACCGAACAGATTTTCGAGGTCATTACCTGTCATATCGATTTCATTCTGCATGGGTTATCGCAAAGGAGTTTGGGCTGATGAAAAAACCCGTCGTCGTCATTCTGCTGATCGTGATTCTTCTCGCCGCGCTGGGCGGCGGCTGGTGGTGGTACCAGAGCAGCCGGCAGCAGCCGCTGACCCTGTATGGCAATGTCGATATCCGCACCGTCAACATGAGCTTCCGCGTCGGCGGCAGACTGGCTTCGCTGACCGTCGACGAAGGCGACAGCATCCGCGCCGGGCAAACTCTCGGCGAGCTTGATCGCGCGCCTTATGAAAATGCCCTGCTGCAGGCCCAGGCCAACGTCTCCACCGCCCAGGCGCAGTATGACCTGATGATGGCCGGCTACCGCGCGGAAGAGATTGCCCAGGCCGCGGCGGCGGTGAAACAGGCGCAAGCCGCTTACGACTATGCGCAAAACTTTTATCAGCGCCAGCTCGGGCTGCGCGCCAGCAGCGCGATTTCCGCCAACGATCTGGAGAACGCCCGCTCCTCACGCGACCAGGCGCAGGCAACGCTCAAATCGGCGCAGGATAAACTGCGTCAGTATCGCGCCGGTAACCGCCCGCAGGAGATTGCCCAGGCCAAAGCCAGTCTGGAACAGGCGCAGGCGGCGCTGGCCCAGGCCAAACTGGACCTGCACGATACCGTGCTCACCGCCCCTTCCGACGGTACGCTGATGACCCGCGCCGTCGAGCCCGGCACCATGCTCAACGCCGGCGGCACCGTACTGACGCTGTCGTTAACCCATCCGGTATGGGTCCGCGCCTATGTTGACGAAAAAAACCTTGGTCAGGCGCAGCCGGGACGTGAAGTGCTGCTGTATACCGACAGCCGGCCGGATAAGCCCTATCACGGCAAAATCGGCTTTGTCTCGCCAAGCGCTGAATTCACCCCGAAGACCGTTGAAACGCCGGATCTGCGTACCGACCTCGTTTATCGTCTGCGTATTGTGGTGAACGATGCCGACGGCGCCCTGCGCCAGGGGATGCCGGTGACCGTCTCCTTTAACCACGGGAACGGACATGAGTGAGGCCATCATTGCCTTAAACGGTCTGAGCCGCCGTTTTCCCGGAATGGACAGGCCAGCGGTGGCGCCGCTCACCTGCACGATCCACGCCGGCTACGTCACCGGGCTGGTGGGGCCCGACGGCGCGGGGAAAACCACCCTGATGCGAATGCTGGCCGGTTTGCTCAAGCCTGATGAGGGCCGCGCCAGCGTGATCGACTTCGACCCGCTAAAAGACGACAGCGCCCTGCACGCGGTGCTCGGCTATATGCCGCAGAAGTTCGGCCTGTATGAAGATCTGACGGTGATGGAAAACCTGACCCTGTACGCCGACCTGCGCAGCGTCACCGGCGAGGCGCGGAAGAAAATTTTCGACCGTCTGCTGGAGTTCACCTCCCTTGGCCCGTTCACCGAACGGCTGGCAGGCAAGCTTTCCGGCGGCATGAAGCAAAAGCTGGGGCTCGCCTGTACCCTGGTGGGCGACCCGAAAGTACTGCTGCTGGATGAGCCCGGCGTCGGCGTCGACCCTATCTCGCGCCGCGAGCTGTGGCAGATGGTGCACGAGCTGGCCGGCGACGGCATGCTGATCCTGTGGAGCACCTCCTATCTCGATGAAGCGGAACAATGCCGCGACGTGCTGCTGATGAACGAAGGCAAACTGCTCTACCAGGGTGAGCCGACGGCGCTGACGCAAACCATGGCCGGGCGCAGTTTCCTCGTCTCCAGCCCACAGGAAAACAACCGCCGTCTGCTGCAGCGGGTGCTGAAACTGCCGCAGGTCAGCGATGGCGTGATCCAGGGCAAATCGGTGCGCCTGATCCTGAAAAAGGACGCCCGCATTGAGGAAGTCCAGCAGCATGGCGACATGCCGCCGCTGCAGGTGGCCGACACCGCGCCGCGCTTTGAAGATGCGTTTATCGATCTGCTCGGCGGAGCGGGAACCGCCGAATCGCCGTTGGGAGCGATTATCCATCGTGTTGACGGCAGCAAAGACGAAACGGTCATTGAAGCCCAGTCGTTAACGAAAAAGTTTGGTGATTTCGCCGCTACCGACCACGTCGATTTCCAGGTTAAGCGCGGTGAAATTTTCGGCCTGCTCGGCCCCAACGGCGCCGGGAAATCCACCACCTTCAAAATGATGTGCGGCCTGCTGGTGCCCACCTCCGGCAAAGCGCTGGTTCTGGGGATGGATCTTAAGGTCAGCTCTGGCAAGGCGCGCCAACATCTGGGCTATATGGCGCAAAAATTTTCGCTGTACGGCAACCTCAGCGTCGAGCAGAACCTGCGCTTTTTCTCCGGCGTCTATGGCCTGCGCGGCCGGGCGCAAAATGAAAAAATCGCCCGAATGAGCGATGCCTTTGGCCTGAAAAGTATCGCCCGTCACGCCGCCGACGAGCTGCCGCTCGGCTACAAGCAGCGGCTGGCGCTGGCCTGCTCGCTGATGCATGAGCCCGATATTCTGTTTCTCGATGAACCGACCTCCGGCGTCGACCCCATCACCCGCCGCGAGTTCTGGCTGCATATCAACAGCATGGTCGATAAAGGGGTGACGGTGATGGTGACCACCCACTTTATGGATGAGGCGGAATACTGCGACCGTATCGGGCTGGTTTACCACGGTAAACTTATCGCCAGCGGCACCCCGGACGCGCTGAAGGCCCAGGCAGCGGATGACAGCCAGACGGACCCGACCATGGAGCAGGCGTTCATTACCCTGATTAACCGCTGGGATAAGGAGAATAGCCATGAGCAATAGCATTCTCTCCTGGCGGCGGGTCCGCGCCCTGTGCGTGAAAGAGACCCGGCAGATCGTCCGCGATCCCAGCAGCTGGCTGATCGCGGTGGTGATCCCGCTACTCCTGCTGTTTATCTTCGGCTATGGCATTAACCTCGACTCCAGCAAACTGCGGGTCGGCGTATTGCTGGAGCAACAGAGCGAAGAGGCGCTGGATTTCGTCCATACCATGACCGGCTCGCCCTATATCGACGCCACGGTCAGCGATAATCGCCAGCAACTGATTCAAATGATGCAGGCCGGGCGCATCCGCGCCATGGTGGTCATTCCGGTGGACTTCGACCGCCAGATGGCCCGCGCCGGCGCCGACGCACCGCTGCAGCTCATCACCGACGGCAGCGAGCCCAATACCGCCAACTTCGCTCAGGGCTACGTGGAAGGTATCTGGCAGATCTGGCAGCAGCAGCGGGCGGAAGACCGCGGCGAAACCTTTGAACCGCTGATCGACGTGCAGATGCGCTACTGGTTTAACCCGGCGGCTATTAGCCAGCACTTTATTATCCCCGGCGCAATTACCATCATCATGACCGTGGTCGGCGCGATCCTGACCTCGCTGGTGGTGGCGCGCGAATGGGAGCGCGGCACCATGGAGGCGCTGCTGTCGACGGAGATCACCCGCGCCGAACTGCTGCTATGCAAGCTCATTCCCTACTATTTCCTCGGCATGCTGGCGATGTTGCTCTGTATGCTGGTGTCGGTATTTATTCTCGGCGTGCCCTATCGCGGCTCGCTGCCGATCCTGTTTGTCATCACCAGTCTGTTTTTGCTCAGCACCCTGGGGATGGGGCTGCTGATCTCAACCATTACCCGCAACCAGTTTAACGCCGCGCAGGTGGCGCTGAATGCCGCGTTTTTACCGTCGATTATGCTGTCCGGGTTTATTTTCCAGATAGACAGTATGCCGGCGGTGATCCGCGCGGTGACCTACGTGATCCCGGCGCGCTATTTCGTCAACACCCTGCAAAGCCTGTTTCTGGCGGGCAATATTCCGGTGGTGCTGCTGGTGAATGTGCTGTTTTTGATTGCGTCGGCGGTGATGTTTATCGGCCTGACGTGGTTAAAAACCAAGCGGCGTCTGGATTAGGTTTTGCCCGGTGGCGCTGCGCTGACCGGGCCTACGGTTTAACCAACATCGATTATACGGTTCGCCGATCCCCCAGGCCGGGCAAACGCAGTGCCGCCCGGCGTGGTTGAATGGGCCAAAGGAGCAATTATGTTTCACCGTTTATGGACATTGATCCGCAAAGAGCTGCAGTCGCTGCTGCGCGAGCCGCAAACGCGGGCAATTTTAATCATGCCGGTGCTGATTCAGGTATTGTTGTTTCCCTTTGCCGCGACGCTGGAGGTGACCAACGCCACCATCGCCATCTACAACGAAGACAGCGGCCGCCACGCGGTGGAACTCACTCAGCGCTTCGCCCGCGCCAAAGCCTTTACCCACGTCCTGTTGCTGAAAAGCCCGCAGGCTATCCAGCCGACCATCGATGAACAAAAAGCCCTGCTGGTGGTACGCTTCCCGGCGGATTTCTCGCGTAATCTCGACAACTATCAAACCGCCCCGCTGCAGCTCCTGCTCGACGGGCGCAACTCCAACAGCGCGCAAATCGCCGCCAACTACCTGCAGCAGATCGTAAAAAACTATCAGCAGGAGCTGCTGGAGGGGAAAGCGAAGCCGAACAACAGCGAACTGGTGGTGCGCAACTGGTACAACCCGAATCTCGACTATAAGTGGTTCGTGGTGCCGTCGCTTATCGCCATGATCACCACCATCGGGGTGATGATCGTGACGTCGTTGTCGGTGGCCCGCGAGCGCGAACAGGGTACCCTCGATCAGCTGCTGGTCTCGCCCCTCGCCACCTGGCAAATCTTCGTTGGCAAAGCAGTGCCGGCGCTGATCGTCGCCACCCTGCAGGCGACTATCGTGCTGGCGATTGGTATCTGGGCCTATCAGATCCCGTTTGCCGGCTCGCTGCTGCTGTTCTATTTCACGATGGTGATTTATGGCTTATCGCTGGTGGGCTTCGGTTTATTGATTTCATCGCTGTGCGCCACCCAGCAGCAGGCGTTTATCGGCGTGTTCGTCTTTATGATGCCGGCGATCCTGCTTTCGGGCTACGTTTCACCGGTGGAAAATATGCCGCAGTGGCTGCAGGATCTGACCTGGATAAACCCGATCCGCCATTTTACCGATATCACCAAGCAAATTTATCTGAAGGATGCGAGTCTGAAGATTGTGTGGGGAAGTTTGTGGCCGCTACTGGTCATAGCGGCCACCACCGGCTCAGCGGCGTATGCGATGTTCCGAAGAAAGATTGCGTAGTTTTTTATCTTTCGCCAGCAGCGAGACCACCGCCGGGCCTGCCAGTATCACCAGCCCGGCGAGGGCCAGCAGCAGGTTGTTGTGCAGCACGCGCGACAGCAGCCACAGCGCTATCATGGCCGCGCCAAAGTACCAGGTGGTGGTGAGCTCCTCAAGGAAGTCTCCCACATCGCGCCAGCGCGCCTCGTGGTGACGCTGCAAAAACAGCATCGCCAGCAGCGTGACGCTATAGAGGACGCACAGCCCCAATCCGACGCGCACCAGCGCGCCGCTCATCCATCCCATCACCAGCACTGCCACGACCAGTAGATGCAACATAATCTGCCAGCAACTAAGACCTGTTGCGACGCGTACACGTTGTTGCCACTTCATGGCTTCTCTCCTGAAGGATTTTTCTCTGCTACTCAGAGTACCGCACTTTACGGAAAATTCCGTAACACCGCATCTTTTTGTGACGTCTACTACACTATTTTATTCAGGAAAGTGACATTTACTGGAGAATTATGGCTGAGCCAACGTCGGGATTTTCGTTGAACGTGCTGACAATTAACACCCATAAAGGCTTTACGGCGTTTAATCGGCGTTTTATTTTGCCCGAGTTGCGCGACGCCGTGCGCAGCGTCAGCGCGGATATTGTTTGCCTGCAGGAAGTGATGGGCGCTCACGAGGTTCACCCGCTGCACATCGAGAACTGGCCAGATACCACCCATTATGAATTTCTCGCCGACACCATGTGGAGCGATTACGCCTACGGGCGCAACGCGGTCTATCCGGAAGGCCACCACGGCAATGCCGTACTGTCGCGCTTTCCCATTGAATACTATGAAAATCGGGATATTTCAGTCGGCAACGGCGAGAAACGTGGTCTGCTTTACTGCCGCATCGTGCCGCCAGAGAGCGGCGTGACGATCCATGTGATCTGCGTTCACCTGGGTTTACGCGCCGACCAACGGCAGGCGCAGTTGACCATGCTGGCAGAATGGGTCAATACCCTCCCCGCCGGTGAGCCGGTGGTGGTGGCCGGGGATTTTAACGACTGGCGTCAGCAGGCGAATCAGCCGTTAAAAGCGCAAGCCGGGCTGGAAGAGATCTTTACCCGCGCCCGCGGACGGCCGGCGCGTACGTTTCCGGTCAGTTTTCCGCTGCTGCGCCTCGATCGTATTTATGTCAAAAACGCCCACGCCAGCCACCCGAAGGCGCTGGCCCTCAAACAATGGCGGCATCTGTCCGATCATGCGCCCCTTAGCGTGGAGATACACTTGTGAAATGTCGTTGGCAGGAAGGCAACCGCATTACGCTACTGGAGAACGGCGACCAGTACTATCCGGCGCTGTTTGCGGCTATTGGTCGCGCCAGCCGGCGGGTGATCCTCGAATCCTTTATCTGGTTTGAAGATGAGGTGGGCTGGCGGCTGCACGCGGTGCTGCTGAAAGCCGCCCGCCGCGGTATTCAGGTGGAGGTGCTGCTTGACGGCTACGGCTCGCCGGATCTCAGCGATGAGTTTGTCGGCGAACTGACCGCCGCCGGGGTGATTTTTCGCTACTACGATCCGCGCCCTAAGCTGATGGGGATGCGCACCAACCTGTTCCGTCGGATGCACCGTAAAATCGTGGTGATTGACGACACCACCGCCTTTGTCGGCGGCATCAACTACTCCGCCGAGCATATGAGCGACTACGGCCCGGAGGCGAAACAGGATTATGCGGTGCAGGTCGAGGGGCCGGTGGTGCTTGATATTCTCCAGTTCGAGCTGGAGAACCTGCCCAACAGCGAAACCGCCCGCCGCTGGTGGCGCCGCCGTCGCCACCAGCCAGAGATCAACCAGACTCCCGGCGAGGCGCAGGCGCTGTTCATCTGGCGCGACAACCAGGATCACCGCGACGATATCGAACGCCACTACCTGAAGATGCTCACCAGCGCCCGCCGGGAGGTGATCATTGCCAACGCCTATTTCTTTCCCGGCTACCGCCTGCTGCATGCGATGCGCAACGCTGCGCGACGCGGCGTGCGGGTCAAGCTGATCGTCCAGGGCGAGCCGGATATTCCGATTGTGAAGTTTGGCGCCCACCTGCTCTATCACTATCTCGTTAAGGGCGGGGTGCAGATCTACGAATATCGCCGCCGTCCGCTGCATGGCAAGGTCGCCCTGGCGGATGACCACTGGGCCACCGTCGGGTCGAGCAACCTGGATCCATTGAGCCTGTCGCTGAATCTGGAAGCCAATCTGATTATCCACGACCGGGTGTTTAACCAGACGCTGCGCGATAACCTTAACGGGCTTATCGCCAGGGATTGCCAGCGGATCGATAAAACGATGCTGCCGAAACGCAACTGGTGGCGGCTGGGCGTCAGCGTGATGGCCTTCCACTTTCTGCGCCACTTCCCGGCGTGGGTCGGCTGGCTACCAGCCCATACGCCGCGGCTGGCCAGGGTCAGCCCGCCGGTGCAGCCGGAGATTGAAACCCAGGATCGTGTCGACTCACAAACCAGGGATAATCCGCTATGAGCAAATCGCATCCCCGCTGGCGGATGGCGAAAAGAGTACTTACCGTGCTCTTTTTTATCGCGGTGATCGTCCTGCTGGTGATTTACGCGCAAAAAGTCGACTGGCAGGACGTGTGGAAGGTGATCCGCGGCTACGATCGGCTGGCCTTGTTTAGCGCCATTGCGCTGGTCATCGTCAGCTATCTGATCTACGGCTGCTACGATCTGCTTGGCCGGGCCTATTGTGGGCATAAGCTGGCGAAACGCCAGGTGATGCTGGTGTCGTTTATCTGCTATGCCTTTAACCTGACGCTCAGCACCTGGGTCGGCGGGATCGGCATGCGCTACCGGCTGTACTCGCGGCTGGGGCTCAACGGCGGCACCATCACCCGTATTTTTTCCTTAAGCATTACCACCAACTGGCTGGGCTATATCCTGCTCGGTGGGGTGATATTTACGGCGGATCTGGTGAAGCTGCCGCCGCACTGGTACATCAGCCAGACCACTCTGCGCATTATCGGCGGGGTGATGCTGATCCTTACGCTTTGCTATCTGTTCGGTTGCGCGTTTGCCAAACGCCGTCACCTGACGATTAAAGGCCAGCGGCTGGTGCTGCCCTCCTGGCGCTTCGCGTTGCTGCAGATGGGGATTTCGGCGGCGAACTGGATGGCGATGGGGGCGATAATCTGGCTGCTGTTGGGCAGCGAAATTAACTATTTCCTGGTATTAGGGGTGCTGCTGGTGAGCAGTATCGCCGGGGTGATCGTTCATATTCCGGCCGGTATCGGCGTGCTGGAGGCGGTGTTTATCGCCATGCTCTCCGGAGAGGAGATTTCGAAGGGCGCGATTATCGCCGCCCTGCTCGCCTGGCGCGCGCTCTATTATTTCCTGCCGCTGCTGCTGGCGACGGTGGCTTATCTGCTGCTGGAGAGTCGGGCGAAAAAGCTGCGGCAAAAGAACGAGCGCAAGCTGGCCCGCGAATGACACCGCCAGGTCGCGCTGCGCTTGCCGGGCCTGCGGGGTGTGAGCCTGTGAGAGGATCCTGTAGTCCGGGTAAGGCGCCAGCCGCCACCCGGCAATACCAGGGGTACCGTGCCTGATATCTTGCCCGGCGGCGCTGCGCTTGGCAGGTCTAAACCCCAGCCGGACGGTTCCCTCTCCCTCCGGGAGAGGGACAGGGTGAGGGGAAGCACTGCGGTGTGGTTGTTTATATTATCTGTGGCTTCAGCGTAGTTTGCGCTCCCGGTTAGTCTTCTGCGTTATGTCATTCATGGCGCAGGGAGCGCACAGGGGGCGGCCAGTCGCCGCCGCCCCCTGTACCCCCGGGCTCCGGCCAGCAAAATCGCCACTTCGTGGTGCCTTCGACTTATCCCTGCAGGCTTCGGGTCGGGCCGAGGCAGCGTCCCTGCAAAACACGGCCCTCAGCCCGCATCCATGCGGGCTGCCCCGACCTTCCGGGAACGTCTCAGCGATTTTGAGGCCGTCAGCACCGGCAGTTTCAGCAAGAAAGGTGAATAAATTAACGACAGGTCGCACGCACCGTAGGCCGGATAAGGCGCCAGCCGCCACCCGGCAACATCACGGGTACCGTGCCTGAAATCTCGCCCGGCGGCGCTGCGGCTTGCACGGGCCTACGGGGTGTGAGCCTGTGAGAGGCTCCTGTAGGCCGGGTCAGGCGCCAGCCGCCACCCGGCAGCACCACGGGTACCGTACCTGATGCCATCGCCCGGCGGCGCTGCGCTTGCACGGGCCTACGGGGTGTGAGCCTGTGAGAGGATCCTGTAGGCCGGGTAAGGCGCAGCCGCCACCCGGCAAAATCACGGGTACCGTGCCTGATGCCATCGCCCGGCGGCGCTGCGCTTGCATGGGCCTACGGGGTGTGAGCCTGTGAGAGGATCCTGTAGGCCGGGTAAGGCGCAGCCGCCACCCGGCAAAATCACGGGTACCGTGCCTGATATATCGCCCGGCGGCGCTGCGCTTGCCGGGCGTTAGGAGATGCAACCCTCTGATATTAAGAGGTTAGCGGCGGTTGCCCATAATACGCAGCAGCATCAGGAACAGGTTGATAAAGTCCAGGTACAGCGTTAAGGCCCCGAGGATCGAGTATTTACGCAGCGTAGCGCTGTCGCGGGTATCAATCTGCTCGCCGATGTTTTTCAGCTTCTGGGTGTCATACGCCGTCAGGCCGACAAACAGCACCACCCCAATGTAGGTCACCGCCCACATCAGCGCCTCGCTCTTCAGCCACAGGTTGACCAGCGATGCCAGCACGATGCCAATCAGCCCCATAAACAGCATGCTGCCGAAGCCGCTCAGATCGCGCTTCGTGGTGTAACCATACAAGCTCATCGCCCCGAACATCCCGCCGGTGACCACAAAGGTGCTGGCGATCGATGAGTAGGTATAGGCGATAAAAATGCTCGACAGCGTCAGCCCGGTCAGCGCCGAGTAGAGCATAAACAGCGTGGTGGCCATCCCGGCGCTCAGTCGCTGCACCATTCCCGACAGCACAAACACCAGCGCCAGCTGGGCAATAATCAGCCCAAAGAAAGTGATTTTGCTCGAAAAGACGAACATCATCACCGCCGGGGTATTCGCCGCAAACCACGCGATAAACGCCGTCAGCAGCAGGCCAACCGTCATCCAGCCGTATACCTGCGCCATGTAAGTCTGCAGGCCGGTACGGCCCTGCACGATTGAATCGGAACGCGGATATCTGTCCATGACTCTCTCCTGATTAACAAAGTTTCACCCTGTAAGCGTATCACACTACCAGCGCTCTGCCGCCTGACGATCGCTGTCGCGGGCGTCGACCCAGCGTTCGCCTTCCGGCGTCGCCTCACGCTTCCAGAACGGCGCGCGGGTTTTCAGGTAGTCCATAATAAACTCGCCGGCGGCGAAGGCGCTGCCGCGGTGGGCGCTGGTGACGCCGACAAACACAATCTCTTCCCCCGGCCACATTTCGCCGATGCGGTGGATAACCGTCACCCGGCCCAGCGGCCAGCGCTCGCGCGCCAGGTTGACAATTTCCGCCAGTGATTTCTCGGTCATCCCCGGATAGTGCTCGAGGGTCAGCGCTTTTACGCTGTCGCCAAGATTGTGATTGCGCACTTTACCGGTGAAGGTAACCACCGCACCGTCTTCATCGCGCTCGGCCAGCCACGGATACTCATCGCCGACGCTAAAGCGTGCCGGGCTAACCACGATACGAGTTTGCGTCATCTTAGCCTCCGGTCACCGGCGGGAAGAACGCCACTTCGTCGCCGCTGGCGACCGGATGGTCAAACGCGGTCAGCGTCTGGTTGACTGCCGCCAGCAGCTTGCCCTCTTCCAGGGCCAGCGCCCAGCGGTCGCCGCGCGCGGCAAGCTGCTGGCGCACGGCCTCGACGGTTGCCAGGTCGCTGGCGTCGAGTGTCAGGGCATCGGTGCCGACCAGTTCGCGCACCTGGGCGAAAAACAGAACCTTAATCATGGCGTTCGTCCACCTTAAAATCGCCGGACTTGCCGCCGCTTTTCGCCAGCAGGCGCAGCGGGCCAATGACCATATCTTTTTGCACCGCCTTGCACATGTCGTAGATGGTCAGCGCGGCAACGGAGGCGGCGGTCAATGCTTCCATCTCAACGCCGGTTTTACCGGTCAGACGGCAAAGTGACTCAATGCGCACCCGGTTATGCTCCGGCTGCGCCTGCAGATTGACTTCCACTTTGCTCAGCATCAGCGGATGACACAGCGGGATCAGCTCCCAGGTACGTTTTGCCGCCTGGATCCCGGCGATACGCGCGGTGGCGAACACATCGCCTTTATGGTGGCTGCCGTCGATAATCATCGCCAGCGTCGCCGCCTGCATTTCGACATAAGCCTCGGCGCGCGCTTCGCGCACCGTTTCCGCTTTGCCGGAGACATCCACCATATGGGCTTCGCCCGCGGCGTTAATATGGGTCAGTTGTGACATAGATTATTTCTTCAGGTGAGGAATGAAGTTACACGGACGGGTGCGAGCATCCAGCTGCGGGGCAATGATGTTGTCCCACGCCGTGCGGCAGGCTTTGGTCGAGCCCGGCATGGCAAAAATCAGCGTGCGGTTGGCGACGCCGGCCACGGCCCGGGACTGCAGCGTCGAGGTGCCGATCTCTTCGAACGACAGCATACGGAACACTTCGCCAAAGCCTTCGACCTCACGGTCAAACAGCGGCAGCAGCGCTTCCGGCGCCTGGTCACCCTCGGTGAACCCGGTCCCGCCGGTGATCAGCACCACCTGCACGTCATCGCTGGCGATCCACGCCGACACCTGGGCGCGGATGGCGTAGCGGTTTTCTTTCACAATCGCCTTATCGACGACATGGTGTCCCGCCTCCTGCGCCGCCTCGCGCAGCCAGTGGCCGGAGGTATCATCCTCTTCGCCACGGCGGCTGGAAACAGTAAGAATAGCAATACGGGTCGGAATAAACTCAGCGCTAGCCTGGCTCATCTGAATGCTCCTTTCGAAAACGATTAACCGCCAATATAGGACAGGTTCTGCGTAATACCGGTGTTGCCCTGATGCAGGAAATGGGTCTGCTTTTTATGGGTCAAGGCTTCGGCTATCCGCGCTTCCAGCTCGGCCTGTTGCTCGTCCTCAGCCATCAGGTCGCGCAGGTCGACGCCGCCTTCGCCAAACAGACACAGGTGCAGTTTGCCAACGGATGAGACGCGCAGACGGTTGCAGGTGGCGCAGAAATCTTTTTCATACGGCATGATGAGGCCGATTTCACCGGCGTAATCCGGGTGACAAAAGACCTGCGCCGGGCCATCGCTGCGCTGGCGGATCTGGTGGATCCAGCCGCGGCGCAGCAGCTCGTCGCGCAGCACCATGCCGGAAAGATGGTGACGGCGGAACAGATCGCTGCCCTCTCCGGTTTCCATCAGCTCAATAAAACGCAGCTGAATACGACGGGGTTGGATCCACGCGAGAAAGGTATCGAGCTGGTGATGATTAACATCACGCATCAGCACGGTATTGACCTTCACCTTGTCAAAGCCCGCGGCGAAAGCAGCATCAATGCCGTCCATCACCTGGTGGAACTTGTCCTGGCCGGTGATGGCATGAAATTGACGGGCGTCGAGGCTATCAACGCTGATGATTAACATCACGCATCAGCACGGTATTGACCTTCACCTTGTCAAAGCCCGCGGCGAAAGCAGCATCAATGCCGTCCATCACCTGGTGGAACTTGTCCTGGCCGGTGATGGCATGAAATTGACGGGCGTCGAGGCTATCAACGCTGACGTTAATCGCCGTCAGCCCGGCATCGCGCCAGCGTTCGACATCGCGCGCCAGGCGGTAACCGTTGGTGGTAACCGCAATCTGACGGATCGCCGGGTTTTCACGCACCGCGGCAATGATTTCGGTGAAGTCGCGACGCAGAGAGGGTTCCCCACCGGTGAGGCGAACTTTTTCGGTGCCCAGCGCGGAGAAAGCGCGCGTGACGCGGCGCACTTCGTCTACGCTGAGAAAGCCGTTGTTATTGACGGCGCCGGGTTTGTAGCCGTCCGGCAGGCAGTAGGTGCAACGGAAGTTGCACACATCGGTAATCGACAGACGCAGGTAAAAAAACTTACGCGCGAATGCATCGGTAAGCTGTGAGGCCATATACACCTTTCCAAATACGGGAGGCGCGGTCATTTCTTCCCACGCCCTGGCGACACCCGGAGGGGTCGCGGCCAAACCGCCATATCTTTTGACACAGGCGAAGAGGCTAGAGTGTTAACAGGTTATGCCGATAGTAGCGCGTTACGGACGGTTTCGCCATTTGCGATTTCGTTATATAACATTGTATATATCGCTACCTTCGTGCATTTTCGCTACAGAATAGCCATAAATCATTTTTTTGCCTTGATGTCGGTCAGTTTGTCGGGCTCCTCCCATCGTCTTTTAGGGGTAGATCGGGTAGTGTGTGGCCGTTTATGTGAAATAAGGAATTTCTATGCGCAATCGTACATTCGCTGACCTCGATCGGGTGGTCGCGCTCGGCGGCGGGCATGGTCTGGGCCGGGTGATGTCCTCCCTCTCCTCGCTCGGCTCGCGGCTGACCGGCATTGTCACCACCACCGACAACGGGGGCTCCACCGGGCGGATCCGCCGCTCGGAAGGCGGCATTGCCTGGGGCGATATGCGCAACTGCATCAATCAGTTAATTGCCGAGCCCAGCGTGGCGTCGGCGATGTTCGAGTATCGTTTTAGCGGTAATGGCGAACTTTCCGGGCATAACCTCGGAAATCTGATGTTAAAGGCGCTGGACCACCTGAGCGTGCGGCCTTTAGAAGCTATCAATTTAATCAGAAACCTGCTCAAAGTAGACGCGTTTCTTATCCCGATGTCGGAACAACCGGTGGATTTGATGGCGCTCGATCATGAAGGCCATGAAGTTTACGGCGAAGTGAATATCGATCAGCTCGACAACCTACCGCAGGAGCTGATGCTTACCCCACCGGTACCCGCCACTCGCGAGGCGGTGGAAGCGATCGCCGAAGCCGATCTGATCCTCATCGGCCCGGGCAGCTTTTACACCAGCCTGCTGCCGATCCTGCTGCTCGACGAGATGGCCCAGGCGCTGCGCCGCACCCCGGCGCCGATGGTGTTTATCGATAATCTGGGTAAAGAGCACAGCCCGGCGGCGAGGCTGTCGCTGGCGGAGCGCATTGCGATTATGGAGCACTACGTGGGTAAGCGGGTGGTGGATGCGGTGATCGCCGGGCCAAAAGCCGATATCCGCGGCATCAACGACCGGCTGGTGATCCAGACGCCGCTGGAGGCCAGTGACGTGCCCTATCGCCATGATCGGGCGCTGCTCCGCGGCGCGCTGGAAAAGGCGATTCAGCTTCCTGGCTGACGCTGCGCGCCGGAGGGCCAACCTTCGGTGCACCTTAAAATCTTAAGGTTGTCTTAAAATAGGGCTGGCACTATACGCTTATCTCTTTCTGTGGGTAGGTATTATGTCGTTATTGCCTCTGCGTCGGCCGCTCTTCAGCCGCACGACTTATTTGATTCTCTTTGCTTGCTATATCGGTATCTTTCTCAACCTGGCTTTTTATCGCCAGGTTTTCCCGTTACTGCCGGTAAACAGCCTGCATAACTGGCTGGTATTCCTCAGTATGCCGATCGTGGCCATTAGCGTGATGAATATCATCACCACCCTCGCCTCGTTCCTGAAGCTCGATCGGGTGGTCATCAGCCTGTTTATTCTGCTCAGCGCGTCGGCGCAGTACTTTATCTGGAACTTCGGGGTAGTGATCGACCGCAGCATGATCACCAATATCCTCGACACCACTCCGGCGGAGAGCTTTGCTCTGCTCTCCGGCGAAATGATCGCCGTCCTCGGCCTCTCGGGGGTTTTAGCGGTATTCGTCGCCTGGTGGGTGAAAATCCGTAAGCCCGCCACACGGTGGCGCGGCGCGGCGATGCGCCTGCTCAATATCGCCGTTTCGGCGCTGCTGATTATTCTGGTGGCCGCGCTGTTCTACAAAGATTACGCCTCGGTGTTCCGTAACAACAAAGAACTGGTGAAATCCCTGAGTCCCTCCAACAGCATTGTGGCGCTGAACTCGTGGTATGCGCACAACCGCATGGACAATCTGCCGCTGGTGAAGATTGGCGAAGATGCCAGGCAGAAACCAGTGATGCATAGCGGCCCCCGCAAAAACCTGACGATTGTGGTGCTGGGCGAAACCTCGCGCGCCGGGAACTTCTCGCTGGGCGGCTACGATCGGGAGACTAACCCACGCCTGCAACAGGACGACGTGGTGTACTTCCCGAAAACCACCTCCTGCGGCACGGCAACTGCGGTTTCCGTCCCCTGTATGTTCTCCAATATGCCGCGCGCGCATTACGATGAAGAACTGGCGCACCATCAGGAAGGCGTCCTGGATATTCTGCAGCGCGCCGGTGTTCAGGTGCTGTGGAACGACAATGACGGTGGCTGTAAAGGCGCCTGTGACCGTGTACCGCACCAGAACGTCACCGATCTGCACCTCAGCGGTCAGTGCATCGACGGCGAGTGCTACGATGAGGTCCTGTTCCATAATCTGGACAGTTACATCGACAACCTGAAACAGGATGGCATTATCGTACTGCATACTATCGGCAGCCACGGCCCGACCTATTACAACCGCTATCCGGCTGAATTCAAAAAATTCACCCCGACCTGCGATACCAATGAAATCCAAAGTTGTACGCAACAACAGTTGACCAATACCTACGACAACACCATTCTGTATGTCGACTATGTTGTTGATAAAGCGATAAAATTACTGCAATCCAAACAGGATAAATTTACCACTAGCCTGGTTTATTTGTCAGACCACGGCGAATCGCTGGGTGAAGATGGCGTCTATTTGCATGGTCTGCCGTACTCAATTGCGCCGGATACGCAAAAACACGTGCCCATGCTGCTGTGGCTGTCGCCGGATTACCAGCAACGTTACGGTGTCTCCAGCCAGTGTTTGCAACAACAGGCCAAGACGAAGGATTATTCACAAGATAATCTGTTCTCCACCCTGCTCGGCCTGCTCGGCGTCAGCACCCACGAGTACCAGGCAGCAGATGATATTTTAACGCCATGTAGAGAGGCTGGTTGATGAAAATCTTAGTCATTGAAGACGATGCGCTGCTGTTGCAGGGGTTGATTCTGGCGATGCAAAGTGAAGGATACGTATGCGACGGCGTCTCCACAGCGCACGAAGCGGCGCTATCGTTGGCCAGCAATCACTACAGCCTGATCGTACTCGACCTCGGCCTGCCGGATGAAGACGGTCTGCATTTTCTCACCCGTATGCGGCGGGAGAAGATGACCCAGCCGGTGCTGATCCTCACCGCCCGCGATACGCTTGAGGATCGCATTAGCGGTCTCGATACCGGCGCGGATGACTATCTGGTGAAACCCTTTGCCCTGGAAGAGCTGAATGCGCGCATTCGCGCCCTGCTCCGCCGGCATAATAACCAGGGCGATAACGAAATCAGCGTCGGCGATCTGCGCCTCAACGTCACCCGCCGCCTGGTATGGCTGGGTGAGACGGCGCTGGAATTGACGCCAAAAGAGTATGCCCTGCTGTCGCGGCTGATGATGAAAGCCGGTAGCCCGGTGCATCGTGAAATCCTCTACAACGACATCTACAGCTGGGACAACGAGCCGGCGACCAATACCCTTGAGGTGCATATTCATAACCTGCGCGAAAAGATTGGCAAATCGCGGATCCGCACCGTCAGGGGTTTTGGCTATATGCTGGCTAACCACATCGACACGGAATAGACCATGGCTCTGTTTGCAACCGAAACCTGGACCATGCGCCACCGGCTGCTGCTGACCATTGGCGCCATCCTGGTGGTCTGCCAGCTGATCAGCGTCTTCTGGCTATGGCATGAGAGCAAAGAGCAGATCCAGCTGCTGGTGGCCAGCGCCATCGAAGGCCACAATAACCAGAAACATGTGGAGCATGAGGTACGGGAAGCGGTCGCCAGCCTGCTGGTGCCGAGCCTGTTGATCGTTGGCCTGGCGCTGTATATCAGCATGCTGGCGGTGCGCAAGATCACCCGCCCGCTCTCCCGACTGCAAAGCGAGCTGGAGAGCCGCACGCCGGACAACCTCACCCCCATCGTGCTCAGCGAATCGGTGCCCGAAGTCACGGCGGTGACCACCGCCCTGAATCAGCTGGTTTCCCGTCTCAATCTGACCCTCGACCGTGAGCGGCTGTTTACCGCCGACGTGGCGCATGAGCTACGTACCCCGCTGGCCGGCCTGCGGTTGCACCTCGAACTACTGTCGAAAGTGCACGGCGTGGGCGTCGACCCGCTGATCCAGCGCCTCGACCAGATGACCACCAGCATTTCGCAGCTGCTGCAGCTGGCGCGCGTCGGACAGTCTTTTTCCGCCGGCAGCTATCAGCAGGTGCTGCTGCTGGATGACGTGGTCAAACCGCTGCAGGATGAGCTGGAGACCATGCTGGCGCAGCGTCAGCAGCGGCTGCTGCTGACGGATGTCGAAAGCGAGGCCATCGTCTCTGGCGACGCGACGTTAATCCGTGTGATCCTGCGCAATCTGGTGGAGAATGCTCACCGCTACAGCCCGGAAGGGTCAACTATCCGCGTGTCGGTGAAAGCGGGCCTGATGCCGGTGATGGCGGTGGAAGATGAAGGCCCAGGGATTGATGAGGCGAAAAGCGGCGAACTCAGTAAAGCGTTTGTGCGCATGGACAGTCGCTACGGCGGCATAGGCCTCGGACTGAGCATCGTCACGCGCATTGCTCAGCTGCATGACGCCCAGTTCTTCCTGCACAACCGCCAGCCGGGGCCCGGCGTCCGCGCGTGGGTGTTATTCCCGCGGCGCGCGGGTCAGAACGTCAGTACCCACTGATGGAAAAAGGCAACAATAATAACCAGGGCGGTGGCGACCGCCAGATATTCACGGAAGTTGATTTTTTGCATGGGCGCTATCCTCATCATGGGGAGGTTAGTGTCGCCTGGCGAGATTAAGCAAACATTAAGAAGGCCGCAATGCGGCCTTTTTTCTTCTCAAAGGTTTGCTATCTGGTAGCGGGACAATGAGAGAAGCGTCCCGCCTTCACTACGCCCCACACGCCCACTCCGGCAGTATGCGCCGGGACTCAGGAGGCGGCGATAAACAGCTCGCGCAGCTGATGCAACTGGTCGCGAATTTGCGCCGCCTCTTCGAACTCGAGGTTCTGGGCGTGCTGCATCATCTGCCCTTCCAGCTCGTGGATCTTCTGCTGCAGCGCTTTTGGCGTCATCTCCACGGCGCTAAGCCCGGCAGGCTCAACGGCCTTCGCTTTACCGCGCCCTTTGGCTTTAGTTTTCGCCAGGCCCTGGCCCAACTGCAGGATATCCACCACTTTCTTGTTGAGGCCCTGCGGTACGATGCCATGCTCTTCGTTATAACGCTGCTGTTTCTCCCGTCGACGCTCGGTCTCGCCAATGGCTTTGGCCATGGAAGGGGTGATCTTATCGCCGTAAAGGATGGCCTTGCCGTTGATGTTTCGCGCCGCGCGGCCGATGGTCTGGATAAGCGAGCGTTCGGAGCGCAGGAAGCCCTCTTTATCGGCATCCAGGATCGCCACCAGCGACACCTCCGGCATATCCAGCCCCTCACGCAGCAGGTTGATCCCTACCAGCACGTCAAACTCGCCAAGGCGCAGGTCGCGGATAATCTCCATGCGCTCGACGGTGTCGATATCCGAGTGCAGATAGCGCACCCGCTCGCCGTGCTCCTCAAGATACTCGGTTAAATCCTCCGCCATCCGCTTAGTGAGGGTGGTCACCAGCACGCGCTCGTTGATGGCCGTGCGCAGGCGGATCTCTGACAACAGATCGTCTACCTGGGTGGCTACCGGCCGCACTTCGATGATCGGGTCAAGCAGACCGGTCGGCCGCACCACCTGATCCACCACTTCGCCGCCGGATTTATCCAGCTCGTAGGCGCCGGGGGTTGCCGAGACGTAGATGGTTTGCGGGGCCAGCGCTTCAAATTCTTCAAACTTCATCGGCCGGTTATCCAGCGCCGACGGCAGGCGGAAACCGTACTCCACCAGCGTCTCTTTGCGCGCCCGGTCGCCCCGGTACATACCGCCGATCTGCGGCACCGTAACGTGGGATTCGTCTATCACCAGCAGACCGTCTGCCGGCAGATAGTCAAACAGAGTGGGCGGCGGCTCGCCGGGCCCGCGACCGGAAAGGAAGCGCGAGTAGTTTTCAATGCCCGAGCAGTAGCCCAGCTCGTTCATCATTTCGAGGTCGAACTGGGTACGCTGGGTTAAGCGCTGCTCTTCCAGAAGCTTGTTGTTGGCCAGCAGAACCTTGCGCCGCTCCGCCAGCTCCAGCTTGATCTCTTCCATCGCCTGGACGATGCGTTCCCGCGGCGTCACGTAGTGGGTCTTGGGATAAATGGTGTAGCGCGGCACCGTCGATTCCACGTGGCCGGTGAGCGGGTCGAACAGCGACAGGCGCTCGACCTCTTCATCAAACAGCTCAATGCGCAGCGCGATATCGTCGGATTCCGCCGGGAAGACGTCGATCACCTCGCCGCGCACGCGAAAGGTGCCGCGCTGGAAGGCCTGATCGTTGCGGGTATACTGCAGTTCGGCCAGACGGCGCAGGATAGCGCGCTGGTCAATCAGCATCCCGACCGTCAGGTGCAGCATCATCTTCAGGTACAGGTCCGGGTCGCCGAGGCCGTAGATAGCCGAGACTGACGCCACTACCACCACGTCGCGCCGCTCGAGCAGCGCTTTGGTCGCCGACAAGCGCATCTGCTCGATATGTTCGTTTACCGAGGCGTCCTTCTCAATGAAGGTATCTGAGCTGGGGACGTAGGCTTCCGGCTGATAGTAATCGTAGTAGGAGACGAAATACTCGACGGCATTCTCCGGGAAAAACTCTTTCATCTCGCCATAGAGCTGGGCCGCCAGGGTTTTGTTTGGCGCCAGCACCATCGTCGGCCGCTGCAGGTCGGCAATCACGTTGGCGATGGTGAAGGTTTTACCGGAGCCGGTGACCCCCAGCAGCGTTTGATGCGCGAGCCCATCCTCCAGCCCCTCTTCCAGGCGGCGGATGGCTTCCGGTTGGTCTCCGGAGGGGCGAAAGGCGGAATGCAGAACAAACGATTTACTCATTGATCAAAACCTGAAGATGGATTTAGCGGCCGGTGTTTAATTCTACCCTCCGGGCCATTTTTTGCCAACAAATTATACTGGATATTTAAACAGTACATTACTATGATAGCGTCAGTAAACGGCTTATTTCGGCGCCATGGTGCGCATAAAACGCGCGCCGGGTGGAATAATCCTCCGGCCGGCAGGGTTATCCCCAGAAATTTTTACCTTTTAACATTTGTCAAGCGGACGGGTGAAAGTTTTATGGCAGTAGATGACGCTTTTCTTACACCCATTGATTTTATATAACACGCTGATATTTAAGTGCTTTAACGAAAAGACGCCTTTCGCGCCAATTCAGCCGCAGGCCGCGTACGCTCTAGCTTACCGCAGGTTTTCTAACTCTAATGCACAAGGTTATCCACAGGAATAGTGGATAACTGTCTGCAGCCCAAGACCGCCGCCGCCCGGCGCAAATCGACTTTCGCTGTAAACCGTGCGGCGAAAAATTTTTATCGAACTATTTTTGATAACTATCCGTTTAAAGCCGCTCGATTTTTGCTGCTTTTTGCACCACCCTTTAGCGTCGGGCACCGGAAAAGTGCAGCGCCCGCGCTGACTATGCCCGATGGTGTCGGCGTTTCGCGGTTTTTTCCGAGCGTTCTTTTTCCTGGCAAGAGTTTTGCAGCATCTTTCTGTCGCCCTGACGCCAGGATAAGGAGAAAACGTCCATGTTGAATTTACAGGCAGTAAATCATTTTTACGGTAATCAGCACTCGCTGTGGAATGTCGATCTTGAACTACGCCCGGGAGAGTGCATTGGCGTACTGGGACGCGAGGGAATGGGAAAAACCACCCTGGTCAACTGCATTGCCGGCCATCTGCCGGTGGCCAGCGGTCGGATGACCTGGCATGACATTGGCGCCCCGCCGTGCGATCTCACCCCCCTGTCCGCTCAGTCGCGCAGCGCCATCGGCATCGGCTACGTGCCGCAGGATAAACGCATCTTTTCCCAGCTCAGCGTGGAAGAGAACCTGCATATTGCCCTGGCGGCCGGGAAACCCGGGGCTAACGCCAGCGGCGGCGAAATTTATGACCATTTTCCCGAACTCTATGCGCTACGGCAGCGCAAAGGCGCTTCGCTAAGCGCCGACGATCAGTACCAGCTGGCGCTGGCCAGGGCGCTGATCGTCCAGCCACGACTGCTGATCCTTGACGAACCCTCACGCGGCGCAGGGCCGCGCTGCCTGCAAAAGCTGGCGGAATTGCTGCTGCGGTTAAATCGCGATATCGGTCTGACGGTGCTGCTCGCCGAGCAGCACCTGCCCTTTATCCGCCGGGTGGCGGATCGGTTCTGTGTCCTTCACCGGGGGCGTAATGTCGCCGAGGGCGATATTATGGCGCTGGATGAACCGCTGCTGGCGCAGTGGATGACGCCAGATCCAGCGCGCTGAGATCCAGATACTGGCCGAGATCGTCGCGCTGCGCGATATCGACAAGCCACGGTATTTCGCCAAGAAACGGCACGGCCAACCGGTTTTTCAGCGTCGCCAGATATTCGCCATGGCGCTTGCCCGGCGGCTGCACGTCATTGGCGATCCAGCCCGCCAGCGGCAGCCCCGCCTGGCGCACCGCCTGGGCGGTAAGCATCGCATGGTTGATACAGCCGAGCTTGACCCCCACCACCAGAATCACCGGCAGCTGCTCCTGCTGCGCCCAGTCGGCGAAGGTCAGGGTGTCCGAGAGCGGCGTAAACCAGCCGCCGGCCCCTTCCACCAGTACCCAGTCAGCCAGGCGCTCCAGTTCGCGTAAGCCGCTGGAAAGCGTCGTCGCGGCAATCGGTCGCCCCTCATCGGCGCTAATAATATGCGGCGAGGTCGGTTCGGCAAAAGTATAAGGGTTGACCTGTTCATAGCTCAGCGCCACCCGGCTATTACGCTGCAGGGCCAGCGCATCTTCATTGCGTAACCCTTGTGCGGTCAGGTCGCTACCGGAAGCCACCGGTTTATAGCCGGCGGTGTTAAAACCCAACTGGTTCGCCGCCTGCAGCAGTGCGCTGCTGGCGACCGTTTTCCCGACTTCAGTATCGGTTCCGGTGACGAAAAAACGTTTAGTCACGTTCAATGACTCCTGTAAAAAGATAATACGTCAGCGGGCAGATACCCTGCTGTTGCGGCCAGGCCAGCTGCAGTTCGCGCAGTTTGCCGCGGCCAAGCGGGGCGGATGCCCTCCCCTGGTGCAAATGGGTAGCGCCGATGCCCTTCAGGGAGCGCATAGCGCTCAGCGCATCGGCGAACGGCAGGCTAATCTGATGAACGACGCCTTCGGCGCGCAGGCCGCTCAGTGCGGCCCTTACCGCCGGTTCGCTGAGAAAACGGTTGGCATGTGGCCGGTCGTCGATAGCCTGCCACGCCTGATTGAGCTCCGGCAGCGATCCGGCCAGCAGCGTGGTAAACGCCACCCGCCCGCCGGGCCGCACCACCCGGCACAGCTCGCCGATCGCCGCGCGCAGATCGTCGCACCACTGCACCGCCAGGTTGCTCCATGCCAGATCGACGCAGCCATCCGGCAGCGGCAGCGCTTCGATATCGCCCTGCAGATAATGCTGCGCGGCGTCGTGGCGCTGCGCCTGGGCCAGCATGCCGGCGGAGAGATCCAGCGCGGTCACCACGCTGCCCGCCTCACGCCAGTAGCGGCTCATGCTGCCGGGGCCGCAGCCAGCATCCAGCACCTGAGCAAAATCGCGGCGCGCCAGCTGGCGCAGCAGCAGATCGGCGCTGCGCCGCTGCAGTTCATCATGTTGCGTATAGCCGCTGGCCGCCCGGCCAAACGCCGCGGCCACCGCCTGCTTATTCACCGTGACCATGCAGCGCCTCCAGTAAACGGTTAATGTCCTCAGCCTGATGAGCGGCGGTCAGGGTCAGACGCAGGCGAGCGCTGCCGACCGGCACCGTCGGTGGTCGGATCGCCGTCGCCCAGCAGCCGGCCTCGCGCAGACGGCAGGCCAGGCTCAGCGCTCGCGCGTTATCGCCGACGATCAGCGGCTGGATCGCGCTGACGGAATCGGTCAGCCCCAGCGACACATCGCCCATCCCTGCACGGAACTGACGGATGCGGGCGGCCAGGGTTTCCCGCCGCTGCTGGCCCTCATCGCTACGAATGACCCGCAGCGCCGCGCTCAGCGCCACCGCCTGGGCGGGCGGCATGGCGGTGCTGTAGATCAGATGACGGGCAAACTGCAGCAGATAATCGGCCATCGATTCGCTGCACAGTACCGCCGCGCCGCTCACCCCAAACGCCTTACCGAAGGTGACCACCAGCAGCTCCGGGCGCACCCCCTGCGCGGCGCAGCTTCCACGCCCTTCCTCACCAACCACGCCGATGCCGTGGGCGTCATCCGCCAGCAATACCGCCCCGGCGGTCTGCGCTGCGGCATGAATGGCCGCCAGCGGCGCGCTGTCGCCGTCCATACTGAAAATGCCTTCAGTCACCACTAACTGCAGACCGTCCAGCGGTTTCGCCAGCAGTTGCGCGAGCTGCTGCGGATCGTTGTGGGCAAAGCGCCGCAGCTGGGCCGGGCTGAGGCTCGCCGCTTCCAGCAGGGAGGCGTGGCTCAGGCGGTCGGCGACAATCCGATCCTCTTTTTCCGCCAGCGCGGCAACCAGCGCCTGATTGGCGGCAAAGCCGGAGATAAACAGTAGCGCGCGCGGGTAACCGAGCCAGTCGGCAAGTTCCTCTTCCAGCGCGCGGTGGGCCTCACTATAGCCGCTTACGTGGCCCGATCCGCCGGAGCCGACGCCATAACGTTCCGCCCCCTGCTGCCAGGCGGCGATAATGCCGGCATGCTGGCTCAGGCCCAGGTAATCATTGCTGGAGAAGTTGAGCCAGCGCTCCCCTTCGCGCTCCAGCCAGCGTCCGGCGCCGTGGCTTACCGGCAGGCGGCGGCGAAACGCATCCGTCTGCCGCCGCTCGTCCAGCGCCCGCTCGATTCGTTGCTGCCAGGTCATAGCGCCGCCGCGTTGTAATATTCCTCAGTGTCGGGGGTGAGTAAGGCCTGCTCCAGGCGCTGCTGCTGCTCATTATCGCCCTCCAGTACAGCCGTCTGCTGCGGGTTGATCCCCAGCTTGCGGAACAGTTGCAGGTCTTTGTCCTCTTCCGGGTTCGGCGTGGTGAGCAGCTTGCAGCCGTAGAAAATCGAGTTCGCCCCGGCCATAAAGCACATCGCCTGGGTCTGCTCGTTCATCTGTTCGCGGCCGGCGGAGAGACGCACGTAAGAGGTGGGCATCATGATGCGTGCGATGGCGATGGTACGGATGAAATCGAAAGCGTCGACATCGTCGTTATCCGCCAGCGGCGTGCCTTTAACTTTCACCAGCATGTTGATCGGCACACTCTCCGGCGGCGTCGGCAGATTAGCCAGCTGCAGCAGCAGCCCGGCGCGATCTTTTACGGTCTCTCCCAGCCCGACGATGCCGCCGGAGCAGACTTTGATCCCGGCATCGCGCACTTTATCCAGCGTATCCAGACGCTCCTGATAGGTACGGGTGGTGATGATGTTGCCGTAAAATTCCGGCGAGGTGTCGAGGTTATGGTTGTAGTAATCAAGCCCCGCGCCGGCCAGGCGCTGCGCCTGGCTGGCGGTCAGGGTACCGAGCGTCATACAGGACTCCAGCCCCAGCGCCTTGACGCCTTTCACCATCTGCTCCAGATAGGGCATATCGCGGTCATTGGGGTTCTTCCACGCCGCGCCCATGCAGAAGCGGGTGGAGCCGGCGTTTTTCGCCTGACGTGCCGACTCCAGCACCTGCTCGACCTCCATCAGGCGCTCGGATTCAAGACCGGTTTTGTAGCGTGCGCTTTGCGGGCAATATTTACAGTCTTCCGGACAAGCGCCGGTTTTAATCGACAGCAACGTACTGACCTGCACCTGACGCGGGTCAAAATGCTGGCGGTGGATTTGCTGCGCTTCGAATAACAGATCGATGAGTGATTTATTAAATAACTCAGTAACTTGCGACATTGTCCAGCGTGCGTGGTGAGCCATTAGCCTCTCCAAAAGGTTTTGTTAATTTGCGGTTCGGTTTATACTCGTAAACCTAAATGTTTTCAAAATGGTTTACAAGTCGCTTATGACACTGGACGATCTCGCCTTCGATCGGCGCCACATCTGGCACCCCTACACCTCTATGACTTCCCCCCTGCCGGTCTACCCGGTGGTTTCCGCCCACGGGTGCGAGCTGTCCCTCGCCGGCGGCGAACAGCTGATTGACGGCATGTCCTCCTGGTGGGCGGCGATCCACGGCTACAATCACCCGCGCCTCAATGCGGCGATGAAAGCGCAGATCGATCAGATGTCGCACGTGATGTTCGGCGGGATCACCCATCCGTCGGCGGTGGCGCTGTGCCGCCAACTGGTGGCGATGACCCCGGAATCGCTGGAGTGCGTTTTCCTCGCCGATTCCGGTTCGGTGGCGGTAGAGGTGGCGATGAAAATGGCGCTGCAGTACTGGCAGGCCAAAGGCCAGCCGCGTCGTCGTTTCCTGACCTTCCGCAACGGCTATCATGGCGACACGTTCGGCGCGATGTCGGTCTGCGATCCGCAGAATTCAATGCACAGCCTGTGGCAGGGCTACCTGCCGGATAACCTGTTTGCTCCCGCGCCGCAAAGCCGCTTCGACGGCGAGTGGGATGAGCTGGATATGGTGCCGTTTGCCCGCCTGATGGCCGCGCATCGCCACGACATCGCCGCGGTGATCCTCGAACCGATCGTCCAGGGCGCCGGCGGAATGCGGATGTACCATCCGGAGTGGCTGAGGCGGGTGCGTAAAATGTGCGACCGGGAAGGGATTTTGCTGATCGCCGATGAGATTGCCACCGGCTTTGGCCGTACCGGCAAACTGTTCGCCTGCGAGCATGCCGGTATCTCCGCCGATATTCTTTGTCTGGGTAAGGCGCTGACCGGCGGTACCATGACCCTTTCCGCCGCCATCACCACCCGAACGGTAGCTGAAACCATCAGCAATGGCGAAGCCGGCTGCTTTATGCACGGCCCCACCTTTATGGGCAATCCGCTGGCCTGCGCGGTGGCAAGCGAAAGCCTGCGCCTGCTGGAGAGCGGCGAGTGGCAACAGCAGGTGGCGGCGATTGAAGCCCAACTACAGGCCGAGCTGGCTTCGGCGCGGGGATCTGCGCTGGTCGCCGATGTGCGCGTGCTGGGCGCGATTGGCGTGGTTGAAACCCGGCGTCCGGTAAATATGGCCGCCCTGCAGCGTTTTTTCGTCGAACAAGGGGTGTGGATCCGCCCGTTTGGCCGCCTGATTTATCTGATGCCCCCGTACATCATCACGCCCAAACAGCTGACCCGCCTGACCCGTGCGGTCAACCTGGCCGTGCAGGACGAAACATTTTTTAGCGAATAAACAGCGGATTTGCGCCGCCGGGAAGGCTACACTTCTTTGTTAATCTGCACATTATCAATGAGGATGAAGCATGAAATTGATCAGTCACGATCTCCAGGACGGCGGCAAGCTGCCTAATCGTCACGTCTTCAACGGCATGGGCTATGATGGCGACAATATTTCGCCGCACCTGATGTGGGATGATGTGCCCGCGGGCACCAAAAGCTTTGTCGTCACCTGCTACGACCCGGATGCACCGACCGGCTCCGGCTGGTGGCACTGGGTGGTAGTCAACCTGCCTGCCGATACTCGGGTGCTACCGCAGGGTGCCTCTTCCGGTCAGGCGGAGCTACCGGAAGAGGCCGTTCAGACCCGCACCGATTTTGGTAAGGCAGGCTACGGCGGCGCGGCACCGCCGAAGGGTGAAACCCACCGCTACATTTTTACCGTCCACGCCCTGGATATCGATAAGATTGATGTCGATGCCGAGGCCAGCGGCGCGATGGTCGGCTTTAACGTCCATTTCCATTCCCTCGCCAGCGCTTCCATCACCGCCCTGTTCAGTTAATTATCCCCCCGGATAGCGGCTTGCGCCTTATCCGGGCAACCCACGGTGCCGGTATATTGTCGGGTGGCGCTGCGCTTACCCGACCTGGGATTCGTGCGGCCTGCCTTTAATTTATTCACCATGCTTGCTGAAACTGCCGATGCTGGCGGCCTCAACATCGCTGAGACGTTCCCGGAAGGCAGGGGCAGCCCGCATGGATGCGGGCTGAGGGCCGTGTTTTGCAAGGACGCTGCCTCGGCCCGACCCGAAGCCTGCAGGGATAAGTCGAAGGCACCACGAAGTGGCGATGTTGCTGGCCGGAGCCCGGGGGTACAGGGGGCGGCGGCGACTGGCCGCCCCCTGTGCGCTCCCTGCGCCATGAGGGACATAACGCAGAAGAAATATTGGGAGCGCAATGTGTCGGAATTAACACAAAGCACATGTTTTCCCCGACCAAAACCGTTGCAAACCGATAACAGTATCTACGGTCCAAACGTAGCCCCGGTAAGCGCAGCGCCACCGGGGAGATTGACCTTACTGTTCCGTGGCCACCTGCAGCGCGGTTTTACGCACCCGCGCGTACCACACCACCGTCAGCAGCCCCAACCAGACCAACCCGGCTAACAGCGCCACGCGCGTCTCTTCCACCATTCCCAGCACGGCGATCACCAGCCCCATAAACAGCAGCGTCAACAGCGGACCAACCGGCCAGAAGGGGATCGGGAATTCGATCTTACTGCGCTCTTCGGCCGACAAACCGCGGCGCATCGAGAAATGAGAGAGCAGGATCATCAGCCACACCCAGACGGTGGCGAACGCCGCCAGCGAGGCAATCAGCACAAAGACTTGCTCCGGCATCAGATAGTTAAGCACCACCGCCACCAGCAGCGCCACGCCCATCACCACCACCGTCATCCAGGGTACGCCGTTGCTGGCAATCCGCTGGAAGCACTTCGGCGCAAGCCCCTCTTTCGACATGCCGTACATCATGCGCCCGGCGCCAAAAATATCGCTGTTAATCGCCGAGATACTGGCGCTAATCACGATGATATTCAGCACGGTCGCCGCCGCCGGGATCCCGAGGCCATCGAAGATCAGCACAAACGGACTGCCCTGCTCGCCAAAACTATTCCACGGGAAGATCGCCATCAGCACCGCCAGGGTGCAGACGTAAAACAGAATAATACGCAGCGGAATGGTGTTGATGGCCTGCGGGATGACCTTCTTCGGGTTCTGCGCTTCCGCCGCCGTGACGCCGATAATTTCCACGCCGCCGAAAGCGAACATCACGATGCCAAGCGAGGCGATGATCCCCTGCCAGCCATGTGGCGCAAAGCCGCCGTGGCTCCACAAATTTTCCAGCCCGGTAGCCGGGAAACTATGGCCAAAGCCAAAGAAGATGATCCCCGCGCCCGCCGCCATCATGGCGATAATCGCCACCACTTTAATCAGCGACAGCCAGAACTCCATCTCGCCAAACACCCGCACGTTGCACAGGTTCATCGCGCCAATAAAGAAGATGATGCTGAGGATCCAGATCCAGCGCGGCACATCGGGATACCACAGTCCCATATAGATACCGAACGCGGTGACGTCGGCCAGCGCCACGATCACCATTTCAAAGGTGTAGGTCCAGCCGGTAATAAATCCGGCCAGCGGCCCGAGATACTGGCGAGCATAGCTGCCAAAGGAGCCGGAAACCGGATTGCGCACCGCCATTTCACCCAGCGCGCGCATCACCATAAAGACCGCCGCGCCGCCAATCAGGTAGGCCAGCAGCACCGCCGGACCCGCCGCCTTAATGGCGGAGGCCGAACCATAGAATAGCCCGGTGCCGATAGCGGAACCGAGCGCAATAAAACGAATGTGTCGGGCATTCAGCCCGCGCAGCAGATGCGGTTTGTGTTGTTGTTGCATATACAGGTGTCCTGATTTTTTTATATGACGACAAATATGCGATGTAGGTCGGCCGGGGGAATGACTTCCCCCGACGCGGGTACAGAGAACAACGGTGATTAATGCAGTACGGCAGGCAGCAGACGCGTCAGGTGACGTGCAGCCAAAAGTGCAATGGCATTTTCAATATCAGGGGCGAAGAAGCGATCCTGCGTATAGTGCGGCACGCGTTCGCGCAGCAGATGACGCGCCTCTTCCAGCAGCGGACTGGTAGTCAGCCCTTCGCGCATATCCAGGCCCTGCGCCGCCGCCAGCCACTCAACGGCCAGCACCCCGCGGGTGTTTTCCGCCATCGCCCACAGGCGACGACCGGCAGCCGGCGCCATCGAGACGTGGTCTTCCTGGTTGGCGGACGTCGGCAGGCTGTCAACGCTATGCGGGTGTGACAGCGCTTTGTTTTCACTGGCCAAAGCCGCCGCTGTGACCTGGGCAATCATAAACCCGGAGTTGACGCCGCCATTTTTCACGAGGAACGGCGGCAGCTGCGACATATGGCTGTCCATCATCAGCGCGATACGACGCTCGGAGAGCGAGCCGATTTCGGCGATCGCCAGCGCGATATTATCCGCCGCCATCGCCACCGGTTCGGCGTGGAAGTTACCGCCGGAGATGACGTCATTTTCGGCGGCAAAGACCAGCGGGTTATCGGAGACCGCATTCGCTTCGGCTAACAGTACTTCCGCCGCCTGGCGGATCTGCGTCAGGCAGGCGCCCATCACTTGCGGCTGGCAGCGCAGTGAGTACGGATCCTGAACCTTGGTGCAATTATGATGCGACCGCGAGATCGCGCTGTCATCGGTCAACAGGTGGCGATACAGTGCCGCCGCATCAATCTGCCCGCGCTGGCCGCGCACCTCGTGAATACGCGCATCGAACGGACGACGCGAACCCAGCGCCGCTTCGGTGGTTAACGCCCCGCAGACGACCGCGGAGGCGAACAGATCTTCGGCTTCGAACAGACCGCGCAGCGCAAAAGCCGTCGAGGCCTGGGTGCCGTTCAGCAGCGCCAATCCCTCTTTCGCCGCCAGGGTAATCGGTTCCAGCCCCGCCTGACGCAGCGCGTCGGTGGCCGGCAGCCATTCGCCGCCGCGTACCCGCGCTTTGCCTTCGCCCAGCAGGGTCAGCGACATATGCGCCAGCGGTGCGAGGTCACCGGAGGCGCCGACGGAACCTTTCGCCGGGATCCACGGCGTCACGCCGGCATTCACCAGGCCAATCAGCGCCTGGATCACGCTCAGGCGGATCCCGGAGAAACCGCGAGACAGGCTGTTAATCTTCAGCACCATAATCAGGCGCGCCAGGTCGTCGTCCAGCGGCTCGCCAACGCCCGCCGCATGGGACAGCACCAGCGAACGCTGCAGGTTCTCCAGATCGTCCGTCGAGATACGGGTTTGCGCCAGCAGGCCAAAACCGGTGTTGATACCGTAGGCGGTACGCCCTTCGGCAAGGATGGCGTTGACGCAGGCCACGCTCTCATCAATGGCGGCAAACGCGCTGCTGTCGAGGGTAATGTTCAGCGGGTGGCTGTAAACCTCGCGGAGCTGCGACAGGCTCAGTTTCCCCGGAATGAGCGTTAACGATTTCATTTAGCGTTCCCCTGCGTTGCTGCCACCATCGGAAGATTCAGACCCTGTTCTGCTGCGCATTCAATAGCAATATCGTAACCCGCATCGGCATGACGCATCACGCCGGTCGCCGGGTCGTTGCGCAGGACGCGAGCGATACGCGCCGCCGCTTCATCGGTACCGTCACAGACGATAACCATCCCGGAGTGCTGCGAGAAGCCCATACCTACGCCGCCGCCGTGGTGCAGCGACACCCAGGTCGCGCCGCTGGCGGTGTTAAGCAAGGCGTTCAGCAGCGGCCAGTCGGATACCGCATCTGAGCCGTCGCGCATGGCTTCGGTTTCGCGGTTCGGGCTGGCGACGGAGCCGGAATCAAGGTGATCGCGGCCAATCACGATCGGCGCGGAGACTTCGCCGCTGCGCACCATTTCGTTAAACGCCAGACCGAGCTTCTGACGCCACTCCAGACCTACCCAGCAGATACGCGCCGGCAGTCCCTGGAAGCTGATGCGCTCGCGCGCCATATCCAGCCAGTGGTGCAGGTGCTGATCATCTTTAATGATCTCTTTCACTTTCGCGTCGGTTTTGTAGATATCCTGCGGATCGCCGGACAGCGCTACCCAACGGAACGGGCCGATACCCCGGCAGAACAGCGGGCGGATATACGCCGGCACGAAGCCCGGGAAATCGAAGGCATTGCTGACGCCCACTTCCTGCGCCATCTGACGGATGTTGTTGCCGTAGTCGAAGGTCGGCACCCCCATCTCGTGGAAGGCCAGCATCGCCTGCACGTGGTCGGCCATTGAGCGTTTCGCCGCCAGAATGGTGCCCTGCGGATCGGATTCGGCTTTCTGCTGATACTCCTCCCAGCTCCAGCCTTTCGGCAGATAGCCATGCAGCGGGTCGTGGGCGCTGGTCTGATCGGTAACCATATCCGGGCGCACGCCGCGTTTCACCAGCTCTGGCACGATATCCGCAGCGTTGCCGCACAGCGCGATGGAGATGGCGCGGCCTTCGGCGGTGTATTTTTTGATGCGCGCCAGGGCGTCATCCAGAGAAGTGGCCTGTTCATCCACGTAGCGGGTACGCAGACGGAAATCGATGCGGCTCTGCTGACATTCGATGTTCAGCGAGCAGGCGCCTGCCAGCGTCGCGGCCAGCGGCTGCGCGCCACCCATGCCGCCCAGACCGGCGGTTAATACCCAACGGCCTTTCAGGCTGCCCTGATAGTGCTGGCGACCGGCTTCGACGAAGGTTTCGTAGGTGCCCTGCACGATGCCCTGGCTACCGATGTAGATCCAGCTGCCGGCGGTCATCTGGCCGTACATCGCCAGCCCTTTGGCATCCAGTTCGTTGAAGTGTTCCCAGGTGGCCCAGTGCGGAACCAGGTTGGAGTTAGCGATCAGCACGCGCGGCGAGTTTTCATGCGTTTTAAAGACGCCGACCGGTTTGCCGGACTGCACCAGCAGAGTCTCGTCGCTTTCCAGGTTTTTCAGCGCCTTCACGATAGCGTCATAGCATTCCCAGTTGCGCGCAGCGCGACCAATACCGCCATAGACCACCAGCTCATGCGGGTTTTCAGCGACATCGGGATCGAGGTTGTTCATTAACATACGCAGCGGCGCTTCGGTCAACCAGCTCCTGGCGGTCAGCGTCGTGCCTCTCGGGGCACGGACGTCCAGCTGGCGATATTTGCTTTGCGACATCGGGGTTTCTCCTGACAATTAACGTTGTGTACGTAGATACATATACTTGTCTATACAACTCTGCGCAAGCCAGGATTTAACAGAAATGATACAATTTTGTTATATTGCGTCAGCAATCACGTTTTGCTGACGCCAGGGAAAATTACGAGCTGAAATGGCCCTGCAGACGGTAGCGCGCGCCGGGGAACAGCAGGCGAGCGTGTGAGACGATATGCGTCTTCGACCAGGTGCGACGGCGAATGAGCAGGCAGGGATCGTGCGGCAGAATGCGCAGCAACGCGCACTCCTCTGACGTCGCCTGCACCGCCTCGACAATATGTTCGCCTTCGGTTAATGGCGCGATCAGCGACAGATAATCATGCGGCGTGGTAGTGGTGTAATCCTGTAACAAGTAATCCGGCACCACCGCAGCATTCACGCAGCGATCTTCGATTTGTACCGGAACCTCGTTTTCGAAATGCACCATCCGTGAATGAAAGATACGCGTGCCTTCGGCGACGGTGAGCGCCTCCGCCTGAATGAGATCGGCTTCGGTCTCCTCCAGCAGCAGCACTTCACAGCGGTGCTGATGGCGACGAGAGACAATTTCATCGGCAATGCTGCGCACTTCAAACAGCGCCGACTGCCCTTTCGGCTCGGCGACGAAGGTCCCGACCCCCTGCAGCCTGACCAGCAGGCCTTCATCCGTCAGCTCGCGCAGCGCGCGGTTGATGGTCATCCGGCTGAAGCCGAACTGGGCAACCAGTTCAGCCTCCGAGGGAATTCGGTCGTGCGGACGCCACTCGCCGCGGTAGATTTTTTCGCTAATCGCCTGCTTCACCTTTTCATAGAAAGGCGCGGGCGCGGAACGAGGTTGTTGTGCAAACATGGCCTGGCTTTCCTTATGCATAATAAGCGGAGCGGCGAAGCGAAAATAATAGCGCGGATCGCTAGCGCCACCAATGGGCGATTTGCCATGCCAGACGGGCCGCCGCGCGGGCGCCCTGTCCATCGATGTCAAATTGCGGATTAAACTCGACCAAATCCACCGCCTGCAGCTTTCCGCTGCGGCACAACGGCTCAACGATGCGCAGCAGGATTGCCAGCGGCACGCCCAGCGCCGCCGGCGCGGAAACCGCCGGCATTTCGCGCGCCGGCAGCACGTCGAGATCGATGGTCAGATACAGACGATCGTACTGCGCGATATTGCGCTCCAGCTCCGGCAACACGTGAGTGTCGAAGGCCGCCAGCACCGCCAGATCCTCAACGACAGCCACCTGGCGGCGCGCTGCTTCATCCCATAGCGCCTGGGTGTTCGCCGCCCGGCTGACGCCGATGCAGGTATAGTGAAAACCGCGCTGCTGGGCGTCACACTCCAGCGCCAGCTGGCGGAACGGCGTCCCGGAGCTGGCGCATTCGGCAAAGCGTAAATCCAGATGCGCATCGAGATTAATAATGCCCACTTTTTCGCTCGGGAAGGCATCCAGAACCCCAGCGCCATGGCCGAAGGCCGTCTCATGACCGCCGCCCAGGACCAGCGTGCGTTTGCCGGCACGCTGGCAGGCGGCCACCGCCTCGCGCAGCGCCTGATGCGCGGCTTCTAACTGTTCGCCGTCGACGCTGATGGTGCCCATATCCACGCAGCGGTCGTGGCCCTGATGGCTGGCCATATTGGCCAGCGCCCGGCGCAGCGCTTCCGGACCATGCCCGGCGCCGGTACGCCCTTTGTTACGCCGGACGCCTTCGTCACAGGCGAAGCCGAGCAGCGCGATATCACCGGGCATCTCCTGCGGCGCGAAGCGTTCCGCGCGGGCGATAGTCTGGAACAGGCGCAGCGCATTGGGCGCTTCCGCGCTATCATCGCGTCCCTGCCAGAGACTGGCGGGCGTAGCTTGCCACAGCATCATTGCCGTTCTCCTCGTACCACGCGTCCCCAGAGCGGCGCGCGCCCCGGCTCATACACCATCTCGACCGGATGCTCGGCATCCCAGATGGCAAAGTTAGCCACAAAGCCCGCCGCCAACTGACCGTGGCTGTCCTGCCGCCCCAGCGCCCGCGCGGCATGGCGCGTTACCCCGGCCCAGGCCTCTTCCGGCGTTAAACCAAACTTGACGCAGGCCATGTTCATCGCCAGATGCAGGCTGGCGAAGGGGCTGGTGCCGGGGTTGAAATCGGTCGCCACCGCCATCGGCACCTGGTATTTGCGCAGCAGTTCCACCGGCGGTTTGCGGGTTTCATTAAGGAAGTAGAACGCGCCGGGGAGCAGAGCTGCCACGGTGCCGCTTTCGCGCATCGCCGCCACGCCCTCTTCCGTCAGATACTCGATATGGTCGGCGGACAGTCCGTGATAGCGGCTCACCAGCTGCGCACCGCCCAGCGACGAGAGCTGCTCAACGTGGCCTTTTACCGGAATGCCCAGCGCCTGCGCCGCCTGAAATACGCGCTCGGTTTGCTGCGGGCTGAAGCCAACGTTTTCACAGAAGACGTCAACGCTTTCAAACAGTCCCTCCTGCCACAGCGTCGGCAGTATGGTCTCGCAGACCAGCGAGATATAGCCATCGGCGTCGCCATGATATTCCGGCGGCGTGGCGTGGGCGGAGAGCAACGTCGCCGACAGTTCCACGCCATTGTCGTCGGCCAGCTGGCGGGCGACCCGCAGCATTTTGCGTTCGTTTTGCAGATCGAGACCGTAGCCTGATTTAATCTCCAGGGTGGTCACCCCTTCACGCAGCAGGCGCGCCAGACGCGTCTGCGCCAGCGCCAGTAGTTCAGCTTCGCTGCTGTCGCGCGTGGCGCGCACGGTGGAATTAATCCCACCGCCGTTAGCGCTGATGGTTTGATAGGAGACGCCGTTCAGCCGCTGCTCCCACTCCTGCGCCCGGCTGCCGCCAAAGATCAGGTGGGTATGGCAGTCGATTAAACCCGGCGTAACCAGCCGGCCTTCGAGATCGATACTGCGCCCGCCGGGAGCGTCAGCGTCGGCGACAATTGCCTCAATGCGGCCATTGCGCACCAGCAGCGCATGGCGCTCCAGCAGACCGTAGGGTTGAGAGTAATCAGGGTTCAGGGTGGCGAGACGCGCGTTTCGCCAGATAACGCGTTCAGAGGTGGCTTGAGTCATAGCGCTTAACTTGTCATGGGTTGTATAGACATTTATTTTCATAACGCCGATAAAGTCAACAATAGCGCGGGGAAATGTTATTTTTTTGTGACTAAAGACCATCCAGCAGGACTGCACGTTGCGTAAAGACGGTAAGTTTTTCCGCCCATGTCTTCCCGTTTCGTTCAAGTTAGTATAAAACAGCAGGTTTTAAAGGACTTATACCCTGGCGTCTCAGCCGGGGTATTTCACTACGCTTAATTTTGCCCGGAGCAACATGAACACATATTCCGTTTCCCGTCTGGCGCTGGCGCTGGCCTTCGGCGTGACGCTGTCCGCCTGTAGCTCGACGCCTGCCGATCAACAGCCCTCTACGCAGACTGCACCGGGCACCACCGCGCGTCCCATTCTGAACGCCGATGAAGCGAAAAACTTTACCCCGGCGGCCTATTTCCAGTCGCTGACTCCCAATGCCGCGGCCTGGACGCCATCTGCCATCAGCCTGCCGGCGCAGCCTGACTTTATCGTTGGCCCGGCGGGAACCCAGGGCGTGACCCATACCACCGTCCAGGCGGCGGTCGATGCGGCGATTGCCCGTCATTCAAATCGCCGTCTGTTTATTGCCATCATGCCTGGCGAGTACCCGGGAACGGTTTACGTACCGGCGGCGCCTGGCGCCCTGACCCTGTATGGTACCGGCGATAAACCGATTGACGTGAAAATCAGCGAAGCCATTGATTCTGAAATGGATCGCAACACCTGGCGCCGTCTGGTCAATCCGGGCGGTAAATATATGCCGGGCAAACCGGCATGGTATATGTTCGATAGCTGCCAGAATAAATCCGCGGCCACCGTCGGCGTGATGTGCTCTGCGGTCTTCTGGTCGCAGAATAACGGCCTGCAGCTGCAGAACCTGACCATCGCCAACAACCTTGGCGACAGCGTCGACGCCGGTACTCACCAGGCCGTCGCCCTGCGCACCGATGGCGATCAGGTGCAGATCAACAAGGTCAATATTCTTGGCCGTCAGAACACCTTCTTTGTGACCAACAGCGGCGTGCAGAACCGTCTGCAGGATAACCGCCAGACCCGCACCCTGGTGACCAACAGCTACATTGAAGGCGATGTGGATATCGTGTCCGGTCGCGGCGCGGTGGTATTTGATAACACCGATTTCCGCGTGGTGAACTCGCGTACCCAGAAAGAAGCCTATGTTTTCGCGCCGGCTACCCTGAAGAGCGTGACCTACGGCTTCCTGGCGACCAACAGCCGCTTTACCGCGTCCGGCGATAACGTCGCGCAGCTGGGCCGCGCGCTGGACGTTGACGGCAACAGCAATGGCCAGGTCGTGATCCGCGACAGCGTCATCAATGAAGGCTTTAACATCGCCCAGCCGTGGGCGGCAGCGGTCGGTTCAAACCGTGCCTTTAGCGGTAACGTTGGCGCAGTAGATGCCAAAGGCAATCTGCAGCGCAACCTCAACGACAATAGCGTCAATCGCATGTGGGAATATAACAACCGCGGCGTGGGAAGCACTGTGGTCGCCGAGCCGAAACAGTAACGCGCAACAAGCGTGAACCATAATAAAAGAGAGGGCGATGCCCTCTCTCAGACTGCTGACAACGTGCAATCTTCAGGGATTGCCCGGCGGCGCTGCGCTTGCGCGGGCCTACTGCTAACTGCATAACAGTTTGATATTGAAGTCTTTCGTAGGCCGGGTAAGGCGAATGCCGCCACCCGGCAGAAATGCGAGCACAATGACGAAACGGGTTTGTCGTCAGCCAGAGAGGGGGCGATGCCCCCTCTTCTCTTTTGCGTACTGCACGTCACGCCGTCAGGCGGTTCGCCATTTGCGGGTCAGCGGTTTTTCCAGTTCAACGATCAGGAACATCGCGAAGCCGATGATGAAGGTGATCACCCAGTAGCGGAACGGCAGCCCGGTGGTACCGAACAGCATCTGCATAAACGGCGCATAGATAATCAGCAGCTGCAGCACCAGCAGCACGCCGCTGACAATCCAGATCCCTTTGTTAGCCAGCAGACTTTTCGTCAACGAGAAACCATCCGACACGCGGCAGTTCAGCATATAGAACCATTGGGCGGTGACCAGGGTCTGCAACAGCACGGTACGGATAAACTCCGGCGAATAGCCGCGCGGCTGCAGCCAGGCTTCGAGAATAAATGCGCTGACCGCAATCATCGACCCCACAAACGCCACGCGCCAGATGGCAAAGCCGTCCATGACGTGAATTTTCGGATCACGCGGCGGCCGCCGCATAATATTTTTCTCACCGGCTTCAAACGCCAGACCAAACGACAGCGTGGCGGAAGTGGCCATGTTCATCCACAGGATCAGCACCGGCGTCAGCGGCAGTACGTTGCCCGCCAGCAGCGCGATCACGATCAGTAACCCCTGCGCAAGGTTGGTCGGCATGACGAAGAGAATGGTTTTCTTCAGGTTGTCATACACCCGACGCCCCTCGCGGACCGCGCTGGCGATGGTGGCGAAGTTATCATCGGTCAGCACCATATCGGCGGCTTCCTTGGTCACCTCGGTCCCCTTGATCCCCATCGCCACGCCGACGTCAGCCTGCTTCAGCGCCGGAGCATCGTTCACCCCGTCGCCGGTCATCCCGACAATCTCTTTCTTGCTCTGCAGGGCCTGCACCAGGCGGAACTTATCTTCCGGGCTGGTTCGGGCAAAGATATCATACTGCTGCGCGGCCACGCTCAGCTGCGCGTCGTCCATCACCTCCAGTTCGCGCCCGGTAATGGCATTCCCCGCATTGCCAATCCCCAGCATCTTGCCGATACTCATCGCCGTTTGCGGGTGGTCGCCGGTGATCATCTTCACGCGGATCCCGGCCTGCAGGCAGTCGGCAATCGCCGTGATGGCCTCCGGACGCGGCGGATCCATCATCCCGGCAACCCCTAACAAAATCACCCCCTGCTGCAGATCCTGATGGGTTAGTTCCGTCTGGCCTGCGGAAGCCGGCTTCCAGGCCGCGGCCACCATCCGTAGCCCTTCCCGGGCGTACTCTTCAATTTTGCCTTCCCAGTACGGTAGATCCAGCGGCTGCAATCCGCTGTCGCTCTGTTGATATTGACACAAGCGGAACAGGACATCCGGCGCGCCAGTGACCAGCACCACCTCCTCTTCACCCAGCCGGTAGAGGGTCGACATGTATTTATATTGCGAATCAAAAGGAATTTTACTGCGCAGCTCGCTGGTCAGCGGCGGCAGAGTAACCTTCGCCGCCAGTACCTTCAGCGCCCCCTCGGTCGGGCCACCGGTGATTTTCCACAACCCGCTCTCATCTTTAATAAGCTGACTGTCGTTACACAGATCGATGGTACGCAGATAGCGTTCGAACAGCGTGCCAGGCGCGACCGCGACCGGCGTCGGGTCATCAATGGCGTGGATCTTACCGACCGGCTCATAGCTATCCCCTTCCACCCGATAGACGCTGTCCGCGGTGATCACCGCCTTCACCGTCATTTCGTTCATGGTGAGGGTCCCGGTTTTATCCGAACAGATAACCGTCATCGCGCCGAGGGTTTCCACCGTCGGCAGCTTGCGGATAATCGCTTTCTGGCGCGCCATCGCCTGCACACCGAGCGACAGAATAATCGAGATAATCGCCGGCAAGCCTTCCGGGACTGACGCCACCGCGAGACTAATCAGCGACAGCATCAGTTCGGAGACCGGCATATCGCGGAACAGCAGGCTAAAGACGAACAGCGCCGCCATCATCACCAGAATGAGGATAAAGATGGCTTTGCCCAGCTTGTCCATTTGCACCAGCAGCGGCGTACGGTGTTTTTCAATGCCCGCCATCATCTGGTTGATGTGACCCAGCTCGGTATCGCCGCCGGTCGCCACCACGATCCCTTTGCCCGCCCCTGAGCTGACGGTGGTACCGGAAAACAACAGGTTGCTGCGATCGCCGAGCGGTAAATCGCCGCTCAGCGGCTCGGTGGTTTTTTCCACCACCGTTGACTCCCCGGTGAGGATGGCCTCTTCCACCCGCAGGTTGTGCGCCTCAATCACCCGTAAATCAGCGGGGATACGGTCGCCGGCGCGGATCACCACGATATCGCCGGGTACCAGCGAGGTGGTGGGGATGGTTTCATGGTTACCCTGGCGGATCACTACCGCTTCGCTGGACAGCATATTGCGGATACTCTGCAGCGATTTCTCCGCATTACTTTCCTGGATGAAGCCAATCAGCGCATTGACGACCGCCACCGCGAGGATCACCGCCATGTCGATCCAATGGCCCATCACCGCCTTCAGCAGCGCCGCCGCCAGCAGCACGTAGATTAGTACATCGTTAAAATGCACGATAAAACGCAGCCAGGCTGGCTTACCCGGCTTCTGCGGCAGGGCGTTTTCGCCATACTGCTGCAGGCGTGTGGCCGCTTCTGTCCCGCTAATGCCCTCCGGCGTACTTTGCACGCTGGCGAGCGTCTCCTCGACGGAACGCTGATAGAAGGGCGCCCCCGGTTTATCTGTATTCATACTCTCTCCCTCGATTTCTGAAGCGGAAGTCAGGACGACATCCCGCCGTCATCAGCGCACAACGAAAACCGGTACATGGGCGTAGCGCACGATGTTTGCCGCTTCAGAGCCCAGAAGATGGGTCTGGATCCCCGGATTGCGCGAACCGACAATCACCACGTCCGCTTTCAGCTCATCGGCCAGGTCAATCACTTGATCGCGAATATTGCCACTGCGCACATAAAGATGGCTGGTCTCTTCCGCCAGAGAATTTTTCTTTACCAGATCGCTGAGTTTTTCCTTAGCGGTAGAAATCAAATGCTCTTCCATCTTTCGCGCATCAGAGATAAATCCACGCGTTAATACCGGTGAAAATGCCGGAATAACATGCACAAGATGAATTTGCCCGGCAGAGTGCTGGGCGAGGAATTTCGCATGAGAGAGGGCTTTGTCGGCCAGGCCTGCATCAAACACGTCAACGGGAACAACGATATTTTTATACATGAGATAATCCTTTTATTACCAATACAATGCGTAGTGATGAATAGCCCCATACTTGGGGAGGAAGCAAATCTCAACAACAGAAGCGGCAAGCGGAATCGATGTTATTAAACGTAGCACAGGAAAATTAACATTAGAAAATGAGCCATTAATAGACTGAAAAATATTATAAAAGCCCGCGAAAGCCCGCAGATCTCCTGCCCTTAACCCCTTGACGCCAACAGCGACGCGGTATTCTCTTTTTTAACACTTCATGTTTTCTCCGACTATGCTGATTACAAGCAGGAGTGCCGCACCGAATGTCCGACGGTCACACATTGTGCCGGGCGAAATGACATTCGCGGTTCGGGTGGGAGTTAAGGGAGAAAATCATGTTTGGTTATAGCCTGTTACGTCTGGGATTGTTTGTCGCGCTGGCCATTGTCGCCTGTACACTGGTAGGACTATTCACCTATCTGGTTGTCGGCGCCCTCGCAGAATAAGCGTGCGCCGCCTAATAAAAACGTAAAATAAATCATGAGTCTGAGGGGAATACTGTGAACCGTTATTTTTCTCTCATCCCGGTTGTTATTTTATTAACAACCGCTTGCGATCAGAAAGCGCCGTCCGTCGAAGCCGCTCCCCGGATGGTCAAGGTGGCGCAAGTCACCGCCGTGGGTAACACCCAGCAGCGGACGTTTCCAGCCCGCATCGAGTCTGGCGACTCCACCGAGCTGTCGTTTAAACGGGGTGGTCAGGTGGAGTCACTGGATATTCGCCAGGGTGCAACCCTAACTCAGGGACAAACGCTGGCGCGTCTGAATGCCCGCGAAGCCCAGCAGCGGGTCAATGAGCGACAAACGGCGGCGACCCTCGCCCAGCGTCAGTTTGATCGTTTCCAGACCCTGGCAGGACGTCAGGCGATTTCCCAGGCGGAGATGGACGTGCAGCGCGCCAATCGCGATGCCGCCAACGCGGCCTTGAAAATTGCCCGTGAAGAGCTGGCGCAAATGAGTCTCACCGCCCCCTTCGGCGGGATTGCCGCCGGCGTGCATATCCGTAATCATCAGGTGGTCGCCGCTGGCCAGCCGGTGATTACCCTGACGCGTACCGACCTGCTCGATGTGGTCTTCAGCATTCCGGAAAATCTGTTCACCTCGCTCGATATCCGCAATACCGCCTACCGCCCCGTCGTCAGGATCAATACTCTGCCGGGCCGCGAGTTTACCGCGGAATACAAAGAGCATACCGGCAGCAGCGACAACAGCACCCTCACCTGGCAGATCATTTTAACCATGCCGCGACCAGATGATTTTCCCACCGTCGGCGGGGTTAGCGGCACCGTGACGGTCAATCTCGGCAATTTGCCGGCCAGCGCCGGACGGGAAACCCTCGTAGTGCCCGTGGAAGCAGTGTTTAACCCCGATAACCGACCGAAGAATGAACCGGTCGTCTGGGTGGTAAAAGGCGAAAACGCCCATCTGTATCTTGAGGAGCGCAGAGTCACGGTCGGGGAAGTGACCTCGCAGGGAGTGATGATCACCGAAGGGCTCCGTGCGGGCGAACAGGTGGTTGCAGCGGGGGTAAGCGAACTCCACGACCGGCAGCCGGTGCGGATCTGGACGCGTGAACGAGGATTATAAATGGACATTTCCCGTCAGTTTATTAACAACCCGACCCGCGTCTGGTTAGCCATTTTGCTGTTGGGGGTGGGTGGCCTGTTCGCCCTGCTCAATATTGGCCGCCTGGAAGATCCCGCCTTCACCATCAAAACGGCGGTGATCGTCACCCACTACCCTGGCGCGTCCGCTCAGCAGGTGGAGGAGGAGGTGACCCTGCCGCTGGAAAACGCGATTCAGCAGCTTCCCTCGCTGGATAACGTCAGCTCCATCTCCTCGAATGGCTTATCGCAAATTACAGTGAATATTGCTTCGCAGTACCATTCCAGCGAACTGCCGCAAATCTGGGATGAGCTGCGTCGCCGCGTCGGTGACGCCAGCCGGCTTTTTCCCCCGGGGGTAGTCCCCTCCTTCGTCAATGATGACTTTGGCGATGTGTTTGGCTTTTTCTTCGCCATTTCGGGCGACAGTTTTACCAATCCTGAGCTGGTGCGCTATGCCGAGCAGTTGCGCCGTGAGCTGGTGCTGGTGCCGGGCGTCGGCAAAGTCGCCATTGGCGGCGCGATTCCACAGCAGATCAATGTTGATATCTCGCTGGCGAAAATGGCGGCGCGCGGTATTACGCTTAACCAGCTTGCCGCTATCCTGACCCGGCTCAACGTGGTATCCAGCGCCGGGGAGATCCGCGCCGGCAGCGAATCGATCCGCCTTCACCCCACCGGGGAGTTTCAGAATATCGATGAACTGGGGGATCTTCTGGTCAGCCCTCATGGCGCCAGCGCCACCACCCGACTGCGGGATATTGCCACGTTGTCGCGCGGGCTGACCGACTCTCCCTCCAGTATCTATCATGCCAACGGCCGCCAGGCAGTGACCATGGGGGTCTCCTTTATCCCCGGGGTCAATGTCATTGACGTGGGGCATGCCCTCGAAGCCCGACTTCAGCAGATGGCCGCCGATAAACCAGCGGGTATCGACATCGCCATTTTTTACGATCAGGCGGCAGAGGTCGCCCACTCGGTCAATGGTTTTATTACCAACTTCCTGATGGCCCTGGCGATCGTCGTCGGCGTGCTGCTGGTGTTCATGGGGGTGCGCAGCGGGATCATTATTGCTTTGTCGCTGGCGCTCAACGTCCTCGGCACTCTGCTTATCATGTATATCTGGGGGATCGAGTTACAGCGAATCTCCCTCGGGGCGCTGATCATCGCCCTGAGTATGTTGGTGGACAATGCCATTGTCATTGTCGAAGGGGTGCTGATCGCCCGCCAGCAAGGATCTCCGCTGCTGGGCGCGATTAACTATGTGATCCGCCGCTCCGCCCTGCCGCTGCTCGGCGCCACCGTTATTGCCATCCTCGCCTTCGCGCCAATTGGCCTCTCACAAGACTCCACCGGGGAGTATTGCAAATCCCTGTTCCAGGTGCTGCTGATCTCCCTGATGCTCAGCTGGTTTTCCGCCCTGACCATCACGCCGGTACTCATCAAGTGGTGGTTGTTTAAAAACGCCCCGTCGGCCGAGGCGCCGAAAGAAAAAGCCGATCCCTACCGCGGCCGCTTCTATCGTGGCTATCAGCAGACGCTGCGAATACTGCTGCAGCAAAAGACCCTGACGCTGGTGCTGATGGGCGCGCTGTTAGCCGGGGCGATCTGGGGCTTCACCTTCGTCCGGCAGAATTTCTTTCCGTCATCGAATACGCCCATTTTCTTTGTCGACCTGTGGTTGCCCTACGGTACCGATATTAACGCCACCGAGCAGATGACCCGCGATATTGAGCGGTCGATCGCCAGCCAGCCGGGGGTGGCTACCACCGTCTCCACCATTGGCCAGGGCAGTATGCGATTTATTCTCACCTACAGCGGGCAGCGCCAGTACAGCAACTACGCGCAGATTATGGTGCGGATGGACGACCAGCGCAGTATCGCCCCCGTCACCCGCCACGTCGAGGCCTGGATTGCCAGAAACTACCCGCAGGTGAACGCCAGCACCAAACGCATTATGTTCGGCCCGTCCGGCGATAGCGCGATTGAAGTGCGCATTAAGGGCCCTGATCCGGATACTCTGCGCGCGCTGGCCAGTCAGGTGGGCGACATTCTCGCCGCGGATCCGGCGACCGACAGCGTACGTAACGACTGGCAGAACCGCAGCAAGGTGATCCGCCCGCAATACTCTCTGGCGTTGGGACGTGAGCTGGGGGTGGATAAACAGGATATTGATAGCGCGCTGGAGATGAATTTCTCCGGCAGTCGCGCCGGGTTATATCGCGAGGGCGCCGACCTGCTGCCGGTTATCGTCCGTCCGCCGGAAGCAGAGCGACAGGATGCCAATCACCTGAATAACGTGCTGGTCTGGAGCCAGAGCCGGCAGCAGTATATTCCGTTGAGTAACGTCATCCATGGCTTCTCGCTGGAGTGGGAAGATCCATTGATTCTCCGTCGCGATCGCACCCGCGTGCTTACCGTTCAGACCGACCCCAGCCCGCAAAGTGGCCAAACGTCGGGCGATATCCTTGCCAGAGTGAAACCGCGCATTGACGCGCTGACGCTGCCGCATGGCTACCGCATCGAATGGGGCGGCGATGCGGAAAACTCCAGTGAAGCGCAGCAAGGGCTGTTCACGACCCTACCGCTTGGCTATCTGGTGATGTTTATCATTACGGTGCTGATGTTCAGTTCGCTGAAAAACGCCGTTGCCATCTGGCTGACCGTCCCGCTGGCGCTGATCGGCGTCACGCCCGGTTTTTTGCTGACCGGCATCCCTTTCGGCTTTATGGCCTTAATCGGCCTGCTTAGCCTCAGCGGTATGCTGATCCGCAACGGCATTGTGCTGGTGGAAGAGATAGAGCAACAAAAACAGGAGAAAGATCAAAGACAAGCAATCATTGATGCGGCAACCTCTCGTCTGCGGCCGATCCTGCTGACCGCCTTTACTACTGTGCTTGGCCTTGCCCCGCTGCTGCGCGATGTCTTTTTCCAGAGTATGGCGGTGGTGATCATGTTCGGCCTCGCCTTTGCCACCGTACTGACGCTACTGGTTCTGCCGGTAATTTACGCTTGCTTCCACCATAAGGATATGACGCCTCAACGATGAACAGTACCGGTCTCAGCATTATCAAGACATTAGGCTGTATGACAGCAGTGACCTTTTTCACTATCTATAACACCTGGGATCACTATGATTATGACTATCACTGGATCCTCGGGCTGCTGACCTTTATCTCGACCATCGCGACGCCGTTGTTTTTTGTGGTGGCTGGTTATCTTGATGCACAGACGCGTCACGATGCCAACTGGCAAATCGGCAAAATTAAAAGCGTGGTCATCGTCTTTCTGTTCTGGGTAACGGTCTATTATGTCTGGGAGCCTTATCAGCGCGGCTACCTGATCCAGCCCTGGTTTATTTTCGCCCTGATCGTGATCTATACCTTCCATCCCTTTATCGCCTGGCTCAGCCAGCGGCGGGGCCTGTTTTTCACCGTGGTTCTGACGCTGCTGTGCTGCGCTTATGGTTACGACCTGCTCTCGGTGCTCTACCCGGACAAACATCTCTTCAGCCTGCCGCCGCAGTATCGTCTGTGGACATGGCTACTTTTTTATTTAACCGGGCAGTTGTTTAACGATCCGCGAGTCACGGAGTGGATACGCGACCCGCGGGTGATTAAAGCCTCCATTATCGCCCTGCCCTTTGTCTATTTATTTACCTGGTTTTATGAACGCCATTTTTTCTTCGCGCTGTTTAAAGCCGATCGCAATGCGTTCATTCTGACGGGATCGCAAATTTATATTCTGATCGTCCTGCTGGTGATCGCCGCTAACGCCGTGCAGTTTAAAAAGAACCGCGAACTGAAGGAGGCGGTGCTGGCGACGGTTAGCAAAGCGATGACCGGGGTCTATATTCTGCACTACTCCGTTTTCCACCTGCTGGTGATGCTGATCCCTATTCACTCGTTAGCCACCAAGCTGGGCGTGATTGCGCTAACGTTTATCCTGTCGGTGCTCATTTCTCTCGCTGTGCTCTCCAGCACGCTGCTCAAGAAGGTGATAACCCTGTGACAAACGACGCGGCAACTTAGCGGAAACTCCACTGGATGCTAATCACAAACACGCTGGGAATAATGATGCCGCTCTCAAGGGCGAAATAGTCGGTAAAGTTGTACTGAATGGCATGGTAGATATAGGGGGAAAAGCCGATCCCGGTGGCGTCCTTAAAATCTTTGTAGGAGCCATGATCGCCGCAATGCTCAAAGGCGTCGAAGAAGAATTCGCCGGTGTAGCCGTAGACCCCTTTAAAGGTCCATCCACTGCCGTTGTGGTACCAGTCTCTTCTCATCCCCAGCGCCAGGCAACGATCGTCGAAACTATTGTTCATCGTGCCAATCAGCAGACTATATTTCGAATCTTCCGAGAATTTCCGCTCTACCGAGAAAAAGTGGTTTTCAAAATTCTCAGTATATTGTCCGTGGTTATTGGTCAGATGGTAAACATAGGAACCAGTATTTACCGAATAGAGATTAATTTCTTTCGCCTGCGCGAAAGCGGCTAACCCGGCCAGGAGCATCACGCTTTTACCACGCATCATCCCTCCTCAGTCCTCTATGCCTGTCCATGAACAGAATGCTTTTGCCGTATTTACCGGTCGTTATGCTGGTGCGACACCCGACAGGAAAATGGGGGAAGATAACCGTGCCGAAATGAAAATGGAGTTCCAGAAAAGCGTAGCACACGCCTAATCCGCCAACAAACCGACCATGGCGATAGCGGAGTGGTTGATATTTCTCTCTTTACTATATTGTGCAAAAAACAGACAAAACCTCACCTGTTTTCCGCTATGCTCAGGGTCCGACGCGGAAGTTAGCCACCTGTCGACGACAGAGTTGCTGTGTACCCCTTCCTGCGTCGGCGCTCTTTCTGCTCAAGTGACGTAAACCGACAGAGCCCGTATTCCGATCGGGTCTGCGTCATTATCCCCTGTCTGATTGCCCTGTATCCGCATCCTGCACAGAACCGCTTTTTTGTACAAGTTAATAAAATTAAAAACACCTTTAAAATCAACAAATAAAATTAAAACGAAAAAATAAACCGTCTCGCTGTACATATCGTTATGAAAAAAGTTGTACATCCTAAAATCACCGACTATAGTTTTTGAGTGTTAACTGCTTGTTGCGCAACAAAGCGGGAACGCTAAACGGTTGCGTGGCGAGTCTGGCGGTGGTTCCTGGTTTTGCATTTCCTGTTAGTGACTTTTCGCGTACCACCGGTACGCTGCGACTTTTATGGTCAGTTTGCTTTATACGTGGGAGAGTTCGAGCTATGCATATTAAAAATACCATTCCAGCAGAATTTGTCTTCAATTCAGCCCTGATGAAGAATATTGAAAACACGCTCATGAAGCAGCACAGCACGATCAATAATGAGCGGATGATTACGGAAATCCAGCACCGCCTGCAAACGGAAAGTAATGAAATACTTTCCGACCTCTATCTGCAGGCGTTGGATATGCTGTACAGCAAAAAACATCATCATTAAGTGATCCCACCGCGCCGACAGCAGGGACAGCCCTGCTGTGCCGGCACGCCTGGGTTTTTATCTGCTAACTGGGGCTCAAAAAATGTCACACCATAATACTTGCTATCGTTCTGAGCATTACGATCTGTGGTTTGATAATCGTTTTCTTCTCTACGGGATGTCGCTGATCCTGAATACCTTGCCGGCATCTTATTTTCGTAAAAAACATGTTTTTTTTACCAGCGACAATTATTTCGCGGTGCTTGAGCATAACTATAATCGGCGGGATACGTTATTTATTCTGTTAACTGAGGGAAACGATCTTAATTTTCTCAGTGAACTGCCTATGTTGCGCTTACCGGCAAATTCGACGCCGGAAGAATTAAAAATCTTCCTGCATCAGCCCACCCGCTATTACAAAACGCACCCGGCGCCGGGCGCCTCGGTGCAGTTTACCGAACGGGAAAAGAAAGTTATTCAGCTTATCAGCAATGGCGAAGCGGTTGCCAGCATTGGTCGTTCGCTAAATCTGCACATCAAAACCATTTATCAGATCCGGCTGAATCTGATTAAAAAGCTCGGCTGTAGCGGTAGGACCGATTTTTTTAATATCAGTCGTAGTGAAACCTTTAAATCCTGGAGTCAGATTCACCTGTAGTCAGGTGCAATAGCCCCGGCCTGTCCCCCAGACGGGGCTATTGCGTACCGTGAAAATGAATGCTGAAGCCCTGCTCCTGCCAGTGGCTGAGCAGTTCCTCCTGCAGTGGCGTGGCGGCGCGTCCGGTCCAGACAAAGATATGCTGCCCGGGGAAGAGCTCGGGCCGCGGCGACTCCAGCGGTTCAGCGAGAACGTTGACATGCCAACCGCGCTGCGAAAGACGCCATGCCTCCAGCCACAGACGAGTCCGGTCTTCATTGCTCCAGCCCACCAGCAGTGTCTCTTTACCATTTTTTTTACGCGCTTCGGCGAGAAACAGCGCCACGCAGTCAATGAGCAAGCCATCCAGCAGGCTGCTAATCACCAACGAGGTATTCTGATCGAGCTTGAGACGCTGTCGTACCGGCACTAACAGACTATCGATAAGGGTATCAACGGGGTGTTGATGGCTCAGCGCCATTAATTTGGCGCGGATTCTGGCGGGCTGCATATAACGCAGAATGGACATCATCTCTTCCTGAAGATGCGCGGATTCGTCGCGCGCCGCCGGCAGATTATCCTCCAGCAGCGCTTTGACTTTCCCTACGGATACACCGCGCTCTATCCAGCGCTTGATCTCTTCTATGCGCAGGATATCTTCTTCATCAAACTGTCGATGCCCGCCTTCGCTGCGCTGCGGTTTCAGTAGACCGTAACGCCGCTGCCAGGCGCGCAATGTAACCGGATTGATTCCGCAACGTTCGGCGACTTCACCGATACTGTAAAACGCCATAGCAGCCTCACATCAACCTGATACTTTTTACCTAAACTAACGAATTCAGGCATCCTGTACAACTCTATTTTCTTGTACAGATAAAGATATCAGGTTGTGGCTCACAGCGCGCGGGGAAAAAGATGAAAAAATAGTAAGCTGATTTCGCGGTGGATCATTTCTTCTCCGGCCAGGCAACGGCGGGCAGGCCCCCCAGGCGGGCACCCGCGAATAAATTGCCCTGAAACTGCGAAATCCCGGCTGATTCAAGCCACATCCACTCTTCAGCACGCTCAACGCCGACGGCTGAGACCGCAATCTCCAGAGAAGTACAGCATTTGATAATCGCCTGTACAATCGACTGGCGCGGCCCGTCCTGGTGGATATTGCGGATCAGCTCATGGTCGATTTTAATTCTGTCGGGTTGGTATTGCGCCAGCAGCGACAGCCCGGCAAACCCGGCGCCGAAGTGATCGATGGCAAGATTAATCCCCGCGCCCTTCAGTTTGCGCACCGCCTCGGTAAAATCGGCCATCCGCGAAATCACTTCCCGCTCAGTGAACTCGACAATAATCTGCTCCGGGATCAGGTCATTGCGACTAATTTCGTCGAGCAGGAAAGCCACCGCATTCGGCGCTTTGACCAGGGTCATCGGCAGCAAATTAATGCTTAACGCCTTATTACGTAAACCTAATTTACCCGCCAGAGACAGCGCGACGCGCTTACTGTGCAGGTCGGCGAGATAAATATCATCCCCTGCCAGCCCGGCAAAATAGGCGCCAGGAGACTGACCGTCCGGTGTACGCAGCAGCGCTTCCCACGAGATAATTTCGCAGGCGAAAGGATCGACGATCGGCTGAAAGGCAAAAGACCAGCTTTCCGTATTATCGCTAATGGGGGTGTCCGGATAAAAAGTGTCCTTATCGGGAATAAAAACCCAACTGTCCGCCGAAGGGATCTCAAAATAGTTCGCTTTTTCCGTGGATTCGACAAAAGTACGGAAAAATTGCAGCGCCCGGTCGTCATAGGTGAGCTGATATTTTGTCGTGCCCCGGTCCATCACTGTCTGTAGTACTTCCTCACGATCATGTTCCCGTAAATCAAACAGTTCCATACCGACCTTACCAAATCGACGGGACGGTGCATAATCGCAAAACAACTCCACCAGATTATAATGACGAGGATCGAGGACAATTGTTTGATAAATATCCCTTACCTTTTCTTCCGGTCCTTCAATAAGTTGAAAAAAATGCGTCCCGTTAAACAGTAATATACCGGTGACATCCGCCTGCCCATTTCTCTCGTTTGCCCTGGCAACCATGGCCTCGATCGATTTGAATGAGACATTGTCGCAAATATGGCTGCGATAAATGATGGTGGTAAGCATAGTGATTCCAGATGGGAGGGATAAGCATTCACAGTAGCAGTTATCAGGCTAATCGTCTTGCAAAACTACGTTTTATCTTAACAAAAAAGATACACTAAAAATCCACTCTTTGTGCAAGGTTTTTCTTTTTTTTCTTTTCTTGTACAACATGCAACGCTACCCCCTACCTTTACAAGCCAGGATCTCCGCAAACAAAAACAAATATTACATTAAAAATCATCATGATAGCAACGATCGCTGCAATATTACGCAACTTTCTATGTACAACTTATTAATTATTGTATAAGTTTATTTGCAGTTAACAGATGAATGAAATGAAAGGAGCACATATGCAGCAGAATGGTTACATTCCAGATACAGCGAACGCAATTGCCCAGTATTTCAACAAAGCATCGTTACCTTCCCAGCAGGAAACGCTGGGTCAGATCGTGATGGATATTCTCAACGAAGGGCGCCATCTCAACCGCAAGGCCCTGTGCACCAAACTGTTGAGCCGCCTTGACAGCGCCCGTGCGCCTGAGGAAGAGAGCCACTATCAAACCTTAATTGGTTTGTTGTTTGCCGGTCAGGAATAACGTCATCGATCGTCGCCTGTTGCAACCGCAGTAGCAGATGAGGGGCGATCGCTTCCATAAACCTGCTGCTGACCTGAATGCCCGTTATCAGATTCAGGAAGAGTGTGGCATGCAGAGAGACGGTTATGAATAGCAGTGATACTGAGGAAATAACCGATGAGATCATCGGCGAGGCGGTGCTCGCGCTTCTGAAAACGAATCGCCCGATTACCACCCCGACCCTGCTGGTTCGGCTTCGGTTGATGCAGGCCACAGAGTCAGATCGCCAGCGAAGGAAAATCATCGCTGCCGTTATTGAAGAAATTTGCGCGAAGCTCGCCCTCCAGCGGAAGCACGCGCCTTTGCAGGTTAAGAAAATCAATGGCCGTTGGGAAAGCAGAGGAACGCTGGCGCAGAGCAGCATGGCGCCGGAAGCTAAAAAAATCCACTGATTGTCCCAACCATGGTGAATAAAACAGAGTGAGAATGTGATGAGACAGACTATGCATCAGCAACCCGATATTTACGCAGGACTGCAGGACACCGCGCTCTCAGATTATTTCCGTACCGCCGGTGATAAACTGGTTGATGAGTCCGCCGTCATGTCGCTCGCCATCAACAGTATTCTTCAGTCCGAGGGGCACCTGAACAATAAGGCCATTATATTATGGCTGATTCAGGCGCTGGAAAGCACCGATGACGTGGTCACTGCTGACGTGATCCGTAAAACGCTGGAGATTGTCGTCGGCTACACCATGGACGATATCTAAAGCAGTCACGCTTCAGGCCCGCCAGGGCAACAGCTTCTCTACAGAGCCTGTCCGCTCTGATCAAAAAACCTCGCTGACGCGAGGTTTTTCTTTTACCGCCTGACCCTTCAGTGGGCGTTGACCACCACCCACATCGGCCCCTGCCCAACCGCATAGCGGCCTTTCTCATGCAGCAGCCCCTGCTCACCCTCAATTTCATACACTGCGATATGGTGCGATTTCTGCCCTGCGGCAATCAGATACTTACCGCTGTGATCGAGGTTAAAGCCGCGTGGCTGAGTTTCCGTCGGCTGATAGCCTTCCACTGCCAGCACGCTGCCATCTTCCGAGACGCTGAACACCGTAATGATGCTGGCGGTACGATCGCAGGCGTACAGATGACGACCGTCAGGGGTGATGTGAATATCCGCCGCCCAGCGCACGCCGGTGAAATCCTGCGGCATCATATCCAGGGTTTGTACACATTCGATGTTGCCATTCGGGTCTTTCAGCTCCCAGACGTCAACGGAGCTGTTGAGTTCATTGACGCAATAACCATACTGCTGGTTCGGATGGAACACCATGTGGCGCGGACCGGCGCCCTCGACGGTGGTCACTTCCGCCGGCTCCTGAGCGGAGAGAAAACCATCCTCGCTAAGGGTAAACAGGCAAATACGATCCTGCTTCAGCGCCGGCACCCACAGGGTGCGGTTGTCCGGGGAGATATTGGCCGAGTGGCAACCTTCCAGCCCTTCCACCACGGTGACGGTTTCGCCCGGCAGGCCGTCCTGCAGCGGGGTCACGCTAACGCAGCCCTGATTGTAGGAAGCGCTGAAGACAAAGCGGCCATGATGATCGGTAGAAATGTGGGTCGGGCTGCCTGGCAGCGCCGCTTCCCCCGCGAAGGTCAACGCCCCGTTATCCGGCGTGATGCGATACGCTAACACGCGAAACTCCGGACGAACGCCAACGTACAGATACTCCTTGTTGGGACTGACCACCATCGGCTGTACCTGTCCCGGGGCATCAACCACCTGCACCAGCGTCAGTTTGCCGTCCGCTTCAAGACTCCAGACGTGGATTTGTTGGCTTTCCGGGCTGGCGGTATAAACGGTTTGTTTCATGACTACTCCTTCCCTCACTGCACGTGGAATTTTCATTTTCAGGATAACAGCACCCTGAAAATTATAAGACATCCGCCCATGATACTCGCAAAGTCCGCTGAATTTCCGACGGACGGCGGCACAAAGGGCATACAGGCATTCACGGCAGATGTGGAAAAATTGGTCCTGACGCCACGGCGGTGTACCATCATGGCCAGGTCACTTTTCAACATCAACCGGAAATAACACATGACAACACGCGTGATTGCCCTGGATTTAGACGGCACCCTGCTCACCAGCAAAAAAACCATCCTGCCTGCTTCGCTGGAGGCACTGGCCCGCGCCAGAGAGGCGGGCTACCAGGTTATCGTCGTTACCGGACGTCATCACGTCGCTATCCATCCTTTTTATCAGGCACTGGCTCTCGATACACCTGCAATTTGTTGTAATGGCACTTATTTGTATGATTATCACGCAAAAGAGGTTTTGGCAGCCGATCCTATGCCGGTAGCGCAAGCGGTAAGCCTGACGGCCATGCTCGCCGAACAGCAGATCCATGGCCTGGCGTATGTGGATGATGCGATGCTTTATGAACAGCCCACCGGGCATGTGATCCGCACCCGCAACTGGGCGCAGGCGCTGCCGGAGGATCAGCGCCCGGTCTTCCGCCAGGTCGATTCGCTGGCGCAGGCGGTCCGCGAGGTCAACGCGGTATGGAAATTTGCCCTCACCGATGAAGACATTCCCCGCCTGCAGCGCTTTGCCCGCGAGGTCGGCGAGACGCTGGGCCTGGAATGCGAATGGTCGTGGCACGATCAGGTGGATATCGCGCGCGCCGGCAACAGCAAAGGCAAACGCCTGGCGCAATGGGTGGCCAGCCAGGGGCTGTCGATGCAGGATGTGGTGGCCTTCGGCGATAACTACAACGATCTTAGCATGCTGGAAGCGGCGGGCACTGGGGTGGCGATGGGCAATGCGGTGGACGAGGTGAAAGCCCGCGCCAGGGTGGTCATCGGCGACAATGAGTCCACCAGCATCGCCGAGTTTATCTACCGCCAGCTGCTGTAATCAGGCGGCGATCGACACGCTTTTGATCTGAGCAAACACCTGCTGACCTGGCGCTATCGCCAGGTCGTCCCGCGCCCATGGGCTAATCCTGGCCCATAGCAGACGGCCACTCACTCTGAGCTGCACTTCAATCTGTCCGTTGACCTCCAGACACTGAGCCACCTCGGCGCGCAAGATATTGCGGATGCTGGTCCCGGACGGCTGGGCCAGTGTCAGCGAAACGTCCGACGCCTGAATGCGGATCCGTGCGGTGTCGCCTGCGGGACGTTCGAGCCGGTTGACCCACAGCAGCTGGTCGCCCAGCGTCAGAGCCGTCATCGCGTACTGCGGATGCTGCGCGGCGACGGTGGCGCTGAGGATCGTACTCTGCTGTTCCGCCGGCAGCCAGGGGTGCATCACGCTGCTGCTCCAGACCTCCTCCAGCGGACCAAAAGCCTTCACCTTACCGGCCTCCAGCACCAGCACGCGATCGGCCAGATGCTGGATCTCATCCAGTGAGTGGCTGACGTAGAGCATCGGAATATGGATCTCCTGCGCCAGCCGCTGCAGGTAGGGCAACAGTTCGCGTTTGCGCGGAATATCCAGCGAGGCCAGCGGCTCATCCAGCAGCAGTAGCTCCGGTGCGGTCAGCAGGGCGCGGCCGATGGCCACTCGCTGCTTTTCGCCGCCGGATAACCGGCCCGGCAGGCGATCCAGCAAGGGCGCGATCCCCAGCAATTCCACCAGCTTATCGAACTGGCTGACCATGGATTTCGCCATCCCGTAGCGCAGATTACCGCGCACTTTATAGTGGGGAAACAGGCGCGCGTCCTGAAACACATAGCCGATACGGCGCTGCTCCGGCGCCAGACAGATACGCTGGGCGGTGTCGTTCAGCACCCGGCCGTTGAGCACGATGCGCCCCGTCTGCGGCCGGGTCAGGCCGCTAATGGCGTTAATCAACGAGGTTTTGCCAGCGCCGGAGACGCCAAAGATGGCGGTGATCCCGCTGGCGGGCAGGGTTTCACGGATCTGCAGGCAGTGACTGCCGAGGATCTGGGTAAAGTCCAGCTCCAGCATCATTATCCTCCCATGCGCTGGCGGCTCACGCGGGCCAGCCATTCCGAAATCAGCAGCGAAACCAGCGCCAGTCCGATGGCGATGAGGCAGAGGCGAGCCGCCGCCCCCTCCCCGCCCGGGGTCTGGATCAAGGTGTACATCGCCGAAGGCAGGGTGCGCGTTTCGCCGGGAATATTGGAGACGAACGTGATGGTCGCGCCAAACTCCCCTAACGAGCGGGCGAAGGCCAGCACCGTGCCGACAATAATCCCCGGCAGAGTCAGCGGTAGCGTAATAGTCATAAACACTCGCCAGCGGCTGGCCCCGAGGGTTCTCGCCGCTTGCTCCAGTTTGACATCCACCCCTTCCAGCGCCAGGCGAATGGCGCGCACCATCAGCGGGAAAGACATCACCGCCGCCGCCAGCACCGCCCCGCGCCAACTGAAGGCAAAGCTGATGCCGAACCAGTCATACAGCCAACTGCCAATAAACCCACGCCGCCCCATGGCCACCAGCAGCAGATACCCCACCACCACCGGCGGCAGCACCAGCGGTAAATGGAGAATACTGTCGAGCAGCGCCTTGCCGGGAAAGGTGCGCCGAACCAGCAGCCAGGAAAAAAAGATGCCAAAGGGCAGGCTCAAGGCCACCGCAAGGGAGGAGACTTTCAGGCTCAGCAGCACAGCCTGCCATTCGGGTTCGCTCAGAAACATCAGCGGGTGGTAAATCCGTAACGTTTAAAAATCGCGGACGCTTCCGGCCCTTTCAGGTAGTCATAGAAAGCGCTCACGGCCGCATTGCGGTGACCATCGACAATCGCCAGCGGGTACTCGACTTTCTGATGCGAGGCCTCCGGGAAGGTGCCGACCACTTTAACCCCTTTGCTGGCCACGGCATCGGAGCCATAGACAATCCCCAGCGGCGCTTCGTTGCGCTCCACCAGGGCCAGCGCGCCGCGCACGTCTTCCGCCGGGGCAAGTTTCGGCGACAACGTCTCCCAGGCGCCGAGTTTCTGCAGCGCCTCTTTGGCGTAGATGCCTGCCGGAACGTGCTGCGGATCGCCCACCGCCAGACGGCCTCCTTTCAGCAGGCTGGTCCAGTCGGTTTTCTCATCAATGGTAATCGCCCCCTGCGCGCTGGCTTTCGGCGCGACCACCACCAGGCTGTTGCCAAGCAGGGTGGCTCGGGTTGCCGGGTCGATGGCCTTTTTGTCTGCGGCGTAATCCATCCATTTCTGATCGGCGGAGATAAACAGATCGGCTGGTGCGCCCGCTTCAATTTGCCGCGCCAGCGTCGACGACGAGGCAAACGACGACACGACATCGACGTTTTTCTCTTTCTTATACGCCTGGGCAATATCCTGCATCGCGTTGGTTAACGATGCGGCGGCGAAAACGGTCACTTTCCCCTCTGCCGCCAGCGCCTGACCCGCGACGCACAGCGTGAGTGATACCCCGATAACCCCGCGTAACCAAGAACCTGCCATCTGAATCTCCTGTCAATGCGTTATGTATTCGACAATATAACGATATGCAGAGCATTTTTATAGTGACACAGGACAATAAAACGAAGGGAAATGATACAGGAGGGAAATAGCACAGCGCCCGGTTAAACCGGGCGCCGGGAAATCAATGATTTTGCTGGCTGCGATCTTTGTGGCCTACGCCGGAGAAGAGGTTGAACACTTCGCCAAGAACGTAAATCAGTCCCAGGATGACCGCCATCACCACCGGTACCATGATGACCGCAAAAACCAGACTTTTCAAAAGCTCTAACATGGTTCACTCCAGATAGTATGATTTGCTGATTGTAACGGTTTCAGCCGAAAAAACACGCCCCATTTGTGCGGTGGGTAATGACAAAACCGCGCACAGAGGTTTTGCAAGCGGGTGACTATCGGTCACAATACCCTTTTTTGTCAGGAAACGATTATGCAGGCCGAAATTCTTCTTACCCTTAAGCTACAGCAGCGCCTGTTTGCCGATCCCCGGCGGATCGCCCTGCTCAAACAAATTGACCAGACCGGTTCGATAAGCCAGGGGGCCAAGCACGCGGGTATCAGCTACAAAAGCGCGTGGGATGCCATCAACGAGATGAACCAGCTCAGCGAACAACCGCTGGTGGATCGCGCCACCGGCGGTAAAGGCGGCGGCGGCGCAGTGCTGACCCGCTATGGGCAGCGGCTGATCCAACTGTACGATCTGCTGGCGCAGATCCAGCAGAAAGCGTTTGATGTGCTCAGCGATGACGATGCCCTGCCGCTGGACAGCCTGCTGGCGGCCATCTCACGCTTTTCCCTGCAGACCAGCGCCCGCAACCAGTGGTTCGGCACCATTACCGGCCGCGATCGCCAGCAGGTGCAGCAGCACGTCGAGGTACTGCTGGCCGACGGGCAGACGCGCCTGACCGTCGCCATCACCGCACAAAGCGCTGAGAAACTGGGGCTCGATGAGGGCCAGGAGGTGCTGGTCCTGCTGAAGGCGCCCTGGGTCGGCATCACCCTCGACCCCGCCGTGGCCCGCCAGGCCGATAACCAGTTGTCGGGTCGTATCAGCCATATCGAATGCGGGTCCGGGCAGTGCGAAGTACTGATGACGCTGGCCGACGGTCAGACCCTGTGCGCCACTCTGCCACAGGCGCAGACGTCTGGCCTGGCGGAAGGGACGGAGGCGATAGCTTACTTCAATGCCGATCGCATCATTCTCGCGACGTTATGCTGACCCCATTGACATTACGCGCCCGAAGTCGTATCCCTGATGCACATCGCTGCAAAAAATGGGATACATCATGTCATCATTGCAAATTTCGCAAGGCACGTTTCGCCTGAGCGATACAAAAACCTTAAAAATAGACCAGCTGAACCTGAGAGCGGGTCAAAGCTGGGCGTTTGTCGGTAGCAACGGCAGCGGCAAATCCGCCCTCGCGCGGGCTCTGGCTGGCGACCTGACCCTGCTCAGCGGCCAGCACGAAAGCCACTTCTCCCGCGTAACCCGCCTCTCCTTCGAGCAGTTGCAGAAGCTGGTCAGCGACGAGTGGCAGCGCAATAACACCGACCTGCTCAGCCCCGGCGAAGAAGACACCGGCCGCACCACCGCAGAGATTATCCAGGATGAGGTAAAAGATCCTGCCCGCTGCGCGCGCCTGGCCGAACAGTTTGGCATCAGCGCCCTGCTGGACCGCCGGTTTAAGTACCTGTCGACCGGGGAAACGCGTAAGACCCTGCTGTGTCAGGCCCTGATGACCGATCCGCAACTGCTGATCCTCGACGAACCTTTCGACGGCCTCGACGTCAACTCCCGCCAGCAGCTGGCTGCCCTGCTGGCCGACCTGCACCGCGCCGGCATCACCCTGGTGCTGGTCCTCAACCGCTTCGATGAGATCCCGGAGTTTGTACAATTCGCCGGCGTGCTGGCTGACTGCACCCTCAGCGAGACCGGCGAGAAGTCTTCCCTGCTGCAGCAGGCGCTGGTCGCCCAGCTGGCGCACAGTGAAAAACTGGACGGCATCACCCTGCCGGAGCCGGATGTTCCACCAGCCCGTCATGCGCTGGCAGACTCGGCGCCGCGTATCGTGCTCAATGACGGTGTGGTCTCCTACAACGATCGCCCGGTCATCAATCACCTCTCATGGACCGTGAACCCGGGCGAACACTGGCAGATCGTAGGCCCCAACGGCGCCGGTAAATCCACGCTGCTGAGCCTTATCACCGGCGATCATCCGCAGGGTTACAGCAACGATCTGACGCTCTTTGGCCGCCGTCGCGGCAGCGGTGAGACCATCTGGGATATTAAAAAGCATATCGGCTACGTCAGTAGCAGCCTGCATCTGGACTACCGGGTCAGCACCAACGTCCGCAACGTCATCCTGTCGGGCTATTTTGACTCTATCGGCATTTATCAGGCGGTCTCGGACAAGCAACACAAGCTGGTGCAACAGTGGCTGGATATTCTCGGCATTGATAAACGCACTGCCGACGCGCCGTTTCATAGCCTGTCGTGGGGCCAGCAGCGGCTGGCGCTTATCGTTCGCGCGCTGGTGAAGCATCCGACCCTGCTGATCCTCGATGAACCGCTGCAGGGGCTGGATCCCCTCAATCGCCAGCTGGTGCGTCGCTTTGTCGACGTGTTGATTGGCGAAGGAGCCACACAGCTGCTGTTTGTCTCGCACCATGCGGAAGATGCCCCGGACTGTATTACCCATCGCCTGGCGTTCGTTCCCAGTGGAGACGGTTACACTTATCAGCTCGGTCCTGTGGCCTGATGCCCCCTGCCGGGGGTCGAAAGATCCCTGGTATTTTTCAGAAAAATAGCGGCAAAACCACCTAACCATCTGTATTAAAGATAAAAAATTTTAATTTATGTCGTTTCACCATCAAGTGTAAACGATTCCACTAACTTGCCCTGTGTCACACTTTTCACTTCTTTGATATGCTATCTTCCTCATACACGATAAGCCGAATGGAGCGAATCATGAAAGTTCTGGTTACAGGTGGTAGCGGTTACATTGGAAGTCATACCTGCGTTCAACTGCTGCAGCAGGGACATGAGGTGGTGATCCTCGACAATCTCTGCAACAGCAAGCGCAGCGTACTGCCGGTGATTGAGCGTCTCGGCGGCAAAGAAGCCACCTTTATTGAAGGCGATATTCGTAACGAAGCGCTGATGACGGAGATCCTCCACGATCACGCCATTGAGGCGGTGATCCACTTCGCCGGGCTGAAAGCCGTCGGGGAGTCCGTCGCCAAGCCGCTGGAATATTACGACAATAACGTCACCGGCACACTGAAATTAGTTTCTGCCATGCGCGCCGCGGGCGTGAAGAACTTCATCTTTAGCTCCTCAGCTACCGTCTACGGCGACCAGCCGAAAATCCCATATGTCGAAAGCTTCCCGACCGGCACCCCGCAAAGCCCTTACGGCAAAAGCAAGCTGATGGTGGAGCAGATCCTGACCGACCTGCAGAAAGCCCAGCCGGAGTGGAGCATTGCCCTGCTGCGCTACTTCAACCCGGTCGGTGCCCACCCGTCGGGCGACATGGGGGAAGACCCGCAGGGGATCCCAAACAACCTGATGCCGTACATCGCCCAGGTCGCCGTTGGTCGTCGCGACTCGCTGGCCGTCTTTGGTAACGACTACCCGACCGAGGATGGCACCGGCGTACGCGATTATATCCACGTGATGGACCTCGCCGATGGCCACGTCGCGGCCATGGAAAAGCTGGCTGACAAAGCCGGGGTCCATATCTACAACCTTGGCGCCGGCGTCGGCAGCAGCGTGCTCGACGTGGTCAATGCTTTCAGCAAGGCCTGCGGCAAACCCATTAACTACCATTTCGCGCCGCGCCGCGATGGCGACCTCCCGGCCTACTGGGCGGATGCCGCCAAGGCCGACCGCGAGCTGAACTGGCGCGTGACGCGCAACCTGGACGAAATGGCGCAGGACACCTGGCACTGGCAGTCCCGCCATCCGCAGGGTTATCCAGACTAAGGAACCTTCATGAGCGTATTTAACCCCGTTGACCATCCACATCGTCGTTATAACCCGTTAACCGGGCAGTGGATTCTGGTTTCTCCGCATCGCGCCAAGCGCCCCTGGCAGGGGGCGCAGGAAACGCCGGCAAAACAGACCTTGCCAGCCCACGATCCGGACTGTTTCCTGTGCCCAGGTAATACCCGGGTCACCGGCGACACCAACCCGAATTACACCGGTACCTATGTGTTTACCAACGACTTTGCGGCCCTGATGACCGACACTCCGGACGCACCGGAGAGTGACGATCCGCTGATGCGCTGTCAGAGCGCGCGCGGCACCAGTCGGGTGATCTGCTTCTCGCCAGACCACAGCAAAACGCTGCCGGAACTGAGCCCTGAAGCGCTGGAAGGCGTGGTTAAAGCGTGGCAGGAACAGACCGCGGACCTCGGGAAAAGCTACCCGTGGGTCCAGGTCTTTGAAAACAAAGGGGCAGCGATGGGCTGCTCCAACCCTCACCCGCATGGTCAGGTGTGGGCCAATAGCTTCCTGCCCAATGAAGCGGAACGGGAAGACCGTCTGCAGAAAGAGTATTACGCCGAACAGGGTCAGCCGATGCTGCTGGACTATGTTCAGCGCGAACTGGCCGACGGCAGCCGCACGGTGGTGGACACCGAGCACTGGCTGGCGGTCGTGCCCTACTGGGCCGCCTGGCCATTCGAAACGCTGCTGTTGCCGAAAGCGCACGTGCAGCGTATTACCGATCTCACCGACGCCCAGCGCAGCGATCTGGCGCTGGCGTTGAAAAAGCTGACCAGCCGTTACGACAACCTGTTCCAGTGCTCATTCCCCTACTCCATGGGCTGGCACGGCGCGCCGTTTAACGACGAAGACCATCACCACTGGCAGCTGCATGCCCACTTTTATCCGCCGCTGCTGCGCTCCGCGACGGTCCGCAAGTTTATGGTTGGCTATGAAATGCTGGCCGAAACCCAGCGCGATCTGACCGCCGAGCAAGCTGCCGAACGACTGCGTGCCGTCAGCGACGTCCATTTTCGTGAATCCGGAGTGTAATGATGAGTCTGAAAGAGAAAACCCAAACCCTGTTTGCTGACGCCTTCGGTTATCCGGCCAGCCATGTCATTCAGGCGCCAGGCCGCGTCAACCTGATCGGCGAGCATACCGATTACAACGACGGTTTTGTGCTGCCCTGCGCCATCGACTACCAGACGGTGATCAGCTGTGCGCCGCGCGACGATCGTACGGTGCGGGTGATTGCCGCCGATTACGACAATCAGACCGATGAGTTCTCTCTCGACGCGCCGATTATCAGCCACGATACCCAGCAGTGGTCGAACTATGTCCGCGGCGTGGTAAAGCATCTGCAGCAGCGGAACAACCACTTTGGCGGCGCGGATCTGGTGATCAGCGGCAATGTACCGCAGGGTGCGGGGTTAAGCTCCTCAGCCTCGCTGGAAGTCGCCGTCGGCACCGTGTTCCAGCAGCTCTATCATCTGCCGCTGGATGGCGCGCAAATCGCCCTCAACGGCCAGGAGGCGGAAAACCAGTTTGTCGGCTGCAACTGCGGCATCATGGATCAGCTGATTTCGGCGCTGGGCAAAAAAGACCACGCGCTGCTGATCGACTGCCGTTCGCTGGGCACCAAAGCCGTCTCGATGCCGAAAGGCGTGGCGGTGGTGATCATCAACAGCAACTTTAAGCGCACCCTCGTCGGCAGCGAGTACAACACCCGTCGTGAACAGTGCGAAACCGGCGCGCGCTTCTTCCAGCAGCCCGCCCTGCGCGATGTTACCCTCGAGCAATTTAACGCCGTCGCCCATGAGCTGGATCCGGTCGTCGCGAAGCGCGTACGCCATGTGCTGACTGAGAATGCCCGCACCGTGGAAGCCGCCAGCGCCCTCGAAAAAGGCGACCTGAAGCGGATGGGTGAGCTGATGGCCGAATCCCATGCCTCGATGCGCGATGATTTCGAGATCACCGTCCCGCAGATCGACACTCTGGTGGAGATCGTTAAGGCCACGATCGGTGATAAAGGCGGCGTACGCATGACCGGCGGCGGCTTTGGCGGCTGCGTGGTAGCGCTGGTCCCGGAAGATCTGGTCGATACCGTTCAGCAGGCCGTTGCTAAAACGTATGAAGCGAAAACCGGTATTAAAGAGACATTCTATGTCTGCAAACCGTCACAGGGGGCAGGCCAATGGTAACGCAAACCACCGCGCTGGCGCCGGACGGCCAGCCCTGGCAGCAGGTGACCCTGCGCAATAAGGCGGGGATGACCGTTACCGTGGCGGATTGGGGCGCGACGCTGCTCAGCGCCGAGGTGCCGCTGGCTGATGGCAGCCTGCGTCATCCGCTGCTGGGCTGTGCGAAGCTGGAGGACTATGCCCGCCAGGCCGCGTTTCTTGGCGCCTCGGTAGGCCGCTACGCCAACCGTATCGGCAATAGCCGCTTCCCGCTTGACGGCCAGCTCGTCAACGTCACGCCGTCAAACGACGCGGGCCACCAGCTCCACGGCGGCCCGGAAGGGTTTGATAAGCGCCGCTGGCGCATTGTCCGCGCCGACGAGCAGGAAGTGCTGTTCGCTCTGACCTCGCCCGATGGCGATCAAGGCTTCCCCGGCACTCTGCAGGCCACCGCGCACTATCGTCTGACCGACGATAACCGCATCGCGATTACCTATCGCGCCACCGTGGACCAACCCTGCCCGGTGAACATGACCAATCACGTCTATTTCAACCTCGACGGTGACCAGGGCGACGTGCGCCAGCACCAGTTGCAGATCCTCGCCCAGAGGTATCTGCCGGTGGAAAGCGACGGTATCCCGGGTGGTGAACTCAAAGATGTTGCTAACACCAGCTTTGATTTCCGCCAGCCGAAAACCATCGCCGCCGACTTCCTCGCCGACGCCGATCAGCAAAAGGTGAAGGGATACGATCATGCCTTCCTGCTGGATGCCAAAGGCGACGCCAGCCAGCCTGCGGCGCAGGTCTGGTCGCAGGACGGCAAGCTGCAGATGACGGTCTATACCTCCGCTCCGGCGCTGCAGTTTTACTCCGGCAACTATCTCGGCGGCACCCCGTCGCAGACGACGGAGCCCTACGCCGACTGGCAGGGGCTGGCGCTGGAGAGCGAATTCCTGCCGGATTCGCCGAATCATCCGGAATGGCCGCAGCCGGACTGTGTGTTACGTCCGGGCCAGGAGTACGTCAGCCTGACGGAATATCAGTTTATCGCCTGTTAATCGCCAGCGCCCTCCGCCGGGGGCGCTGTTTTTCGTCCCCGCCCTCCTCTCTGCCGCCTCTTTTTTCAGCAACCTGCTCTATTTTCCGTCACCAAAGGACAAAAAAATAACCTGTGTTTTACAAGCACCTTACACTGAGCCACTATTTTCGCTATGGTTAGGGATAAGCATTGCCGTGAGCCAAATCACGGCAATATAATGAGAATAGTTATCAATCAATAACACATACACCAACATATTCAGCGCACCGTTCGCGGCGCGAGGGATGGCGTGTAGAGAGGAGTAAGAGAATGGCTGTAACTAAGCTGGTACTGGTTCGTCATGGCGAAAGCCAGTGGAACAACGAAAACCGCTTCACCGGTTGGTACGACGTTGATCTGTCCGAGAAAGGCGTTAGCGAAGCGAAAGCGGCAGGTAAACTGCTGAAGGCTGAAGGCTTCAGCTTTGATTTTGCTTATACCTCCGTGCTGAAACGTGCCATCCACACCCTGTGGAACGTGCTGGACGAACTGGATCAGGCCTGGCTGCCGGTTGAGAAATCCTGGAAGCTGAACGAGCGTCATTACGGCGCGCTGCAGGGCCTGAACAAAGCGGAAACCGCTGAGAAATACGGTGACGAGCAGGTTAAACAGTGGCGTCGCGGCTTCGCTGTCACTCCGCCGGAGCTGACCAAAGACGACGAGCGCTACCCGGGCCACGATCCGCGCTATGCAAAACTGACCGACGCCGAACTGCCGACCACTGAAAGCCTGGCGCTGACCATCGACCGCGTCGTGCCTTACTGGAACGAAACCATTCTGCCGCGCCTGAAAAGCGGTGAGCGCGTGATCATCGCCGCTCACGGTAACTCCCTGCGCGCGCTGGTGAAATACCTCGACAACATGGGCGAAGACGAGATCCTCGAACTGAACATCCCGACCGGCGTACCGCTGGTGTATGAGTTCGATGAAAACTTCAAGCCGATCAAACATTACTATCTGGGCAATGCGGAAGAGATCGCGGCGAAAGCGGCTGCCGTCGCCAACCAGGGTAAAGCGAAGTAATTCCTCCCGGTAAAAACAAAAAAGCGTGGAAATCTCCACGCTTTTTTTATTGCCTTCGCCAGCGCAGATTCGCTTAGCCGCGGCGGGTTTTCACCGCTTCCGCCAGCTGACGCAGGATCGTTTCGGTATCCTCCCAGCCGATGCAGGCGTCGGTGACGCTCTTGCCGTAGGTCAGCTGTTCACCGCTCTCGAGGCTCTGGTTGCCTTCCACCAGATGGCTTTCAATCATCACGCCCATGATCGCCCGCTCACCGCCGGCAATCTGCTGGCATACGTCCGCGCCCACTTCCATCTGCTTCTTGAACTGCTTGCTGGAGTTGGCATGGCTGAAGTCGATCATCACCTGAGCCGGCAGGCCCGCTTTCGCCAGGCCGATCTTCACATCCGCCACGTGCTTCGCGCTGTAGTTCGGCTCTTTGCCGCCGCGCAGAATAATATGGCAGTCGCCGTTACCGCTGGTATTCACGATAGCGGAGTGGCCCCACTTAGTGACCGACAGGAAACAGTGCGGTGCGCCAGCGGCGTTAATCGCGTCGATAGCCACCTTGATGGTGCCATCGGTACCATTCTTAAAGCCCACCGGGCAGGAGAGTCCGGAGGCAAGTTCACGGTGAACCTGGGATTCGGTGGTACGCGCCCCAATGGCGCCCCAGCTCATCAGATCGGCGACATACTGCGGGGTGATCATATCGAGGAATTCCCCCGCCGCCGGCAGGCCGCTGTCGTTAATGTCCAGCAGCAGTTTGCGCGCGATGCGCAACCCGTCGTTGATGCGGAAGCTGTTATCCATATGGGGATCGTTGATAAGCCCTTTCCAGCCGACGGTGGTGCGCGGTTTTTCAAAATAGACCCGCATGACGATCTCGAGCTCGCCCTTCAATGCCTCGCGCAGGGGCAGCAGACGGGAAGCGTACTCTTTCGCCGCTGCCGGATCGTGAATCGAACAGGGCCCAATCACTACCAGCAGACGATCATCGTCGCCCTTGAGGATCTGATGGATCGCTTTGCGAGCATGCGCAACGGTATTTGCAGCATTTTCGGTAGCAGGGAATTTTTCCAGGAGCGCAACGGGAGGTAATAATTCGTTGATCTCTTTAATGCGTAAATCGTCGTTCTGATAATTCATCTTCTTTCCAGCGTTGCCATACTTATTCAATGAAATGCAATCCCTCCAATCTATCTCTTCGCCGAAAAAGTGTAAACGTGATTTTACAGTAGTGATGGAATAATCCTGGAAATAGGCAAAAATACGCCATAAAGTAGCGAAACCAGGCTCATGCACTACAATAATTAACTGTTAAAGCTAATTAAGTCTTACGTTTCAGGATTATATAGTGACACTGCGATCGTCTGCGGAGTCTTTAACCATAGCGAGTCAGATCCCTGGCACACTCACCGCGGGAAGCGCATTTCCCCTTCCCGGTTTAACAGGAGTATCCGATGAATATGAAAAAACTGACGACCCTTTTACTCACCGCCACCTTAGGTCTTGCCAGCGGCGCGGCCCTGGCGGCAGACACCGGCGCCCAGTCCAATAATGGCCAGGCCAACTCTTCCGCGGATGCCGGTCAGGTGGCGCCGGATGCCCGTGAGAACGTGGCGCCAAACAATGTGGACAATAACCAGATTAATTCTGGCTCTGGCGGCACCATGCTCCATCCTGATGGCTCGACGATGAGCCAGGACAATATGTCGAGCGATGAAGTGCATAAAAACTCGATGTGTAAAGACGGCCGCTGTCCGGACACCGGTAAGAAACTGGACAATGGCGGCAGCATGAACCACGATAACAGCAAAACCGACGGTACCACCCAGTAAGTGATACGCTGGGAACAAACGAAGAAAAGGCGAGCCAGGCTCGCCTTTTCTTCGTTTGTTATCGCTCTCTGTTTATGATGTCATAGCGTAATAATGATAACTATCAAGGGACGACACGATGGCCCACCCGCATTCGCACTCCCCTGCCCAGGCTCCGGACAGCAGTAACGCTCGCCGGCTGCGATGGGCGTTTATCGTCACCGCCGGTTTTATGTTGATTGAAGCCGTCGGCGGCGCGATCTCCGGCTCACTGGCCCTGCTGGCAGATGCCGGCCATATGCTCACCGACTCTGCCGCCCTGCTGTTTGCGCTGCTGGCGGTTCGCTTCGCCAGTCGCCCACCGAATACCCGCCATACCTTTGGCTGGTTGCGTTTGACCACCCTCGCGGCGTTTCTCAATGCCATTGCCCTGGTGGTGATTACCATTTTGATTGTCTGGGAGGCGATTCAGCGCTTCCAGCATCCGCAGCCGGTGGCCGGCGTGACGATGATGGTGATTGCGGTCGCCGGCCTGCTGGCTAACGTGCTGGCCTTCTGGATCCTGCATCGGGGGAGTGAAGAGCAGAATCTCAACGTGCGCGCTGCGGCGCTACACGTGCTGGGCGACCTGCTGGGCTCGGTCGGCGCAATCGTGGCGGCCGTGGTGATCCTCACCACAGGCTGGACGCCTGTCGACCCGATTCTTTCCGTGCTGGTTTCCTGCCTGGTATTACGTAGCGCCTGGCGATTACTGAAGGAGAGTCTGAATGAACTGCTGGAAGGCGCGCCGCGTTCGCTGGATGTGGCGGCCCTGCAGCGGGATATCCGTCGCTCTATCCCGGAGGTACGCGATGTTCACCACGTCCACGTCTGGCTGGTGGGGGAAAAACCGGTGATGACGCTCCATGTTCAGGTGGTCCCGCCGCACGATCATGATGCGTTACTCAACCGTATCCTGCATTTCCTGGAACATAAATATGAAATTGAGCATGCCACGGTGCAGATGGAGTACCAGCCCTGCAGCGGCCCGGAGTGCCATCTCAACACGATGCACGCCGGGCACGATCATCACCACCACCATTAGCCAGAAAACGCGTGAGAACCTCGCTCACGCGCGCTGTTTATCCACATCCGGCTGCCGTTCAGCGCAATGAACGTCAGCAAGAGGTATTCCAGCGACATGGCATAGACGCCCTGGCGGGCAAAAATCACCACGCTTATCACGTTGACAATCACCCACAGCAGCCAGTTTTCAACATACTTGCGGGTCATTAAGATCATCGCCACCACCGACAGCACCGTCATGCAGGAGTCCCAGAACGGGAAGGCATCCGGCTGCAGCACCGGCATGGAGACCTGCAGACCCAGCGCTTGCATCAGGCTGACCGCGATCCGCGTAAGGAAAGCAAAAAACGGGTTGATAAACAGGGTCAGCAAGCCGATCGCCACCACGCAGGCCGCCAGCCAGCCCAGCGCTTTGCTGCGCGGCAGCCAGCGGATCTGCAGCTCAGCCTCATGGTTGCTGCTTTGTCGCGACCAGGCATACCAGCCGTAAACGTTAGCGGCAAAGAAGAACAGCTGCAGCAGCAGGCTGGCATACAGCTGGATCTGAAAGAAGATGATGGCGAACAGCGTGACGTTGACCAGCCCGAAAGCATAGTTACTGATCTTCTCCAGGCTCGCCAGCCAGATGCACAGCAGCCCGGCGATGGTCCCCACGGCCTCTATCCAGGAGAGATCATACCCCCCGGCGCCGATGGGTATATGTACTAAGATATTCTGCGTGCTAAAAAAATCCATTTCATCCCCTCAGCGTCTTGCGACGCGACAATACGTTATCCCCGTAGTGTAGCCGCAAAATCCAGCATCCGGTTAAGCGGAATCAATGCCCCGGTGCGCAGCGCTTCGTCGACGTGGATTTCGTGTTCAGCGCCGCCCTGTTCGAGTCCCTCGGCAATGGCTTTCAGGCCGTTCATCGCCATCCACGGGCAGTGCGCGCAGCTGCGGCAGGTCGCCCCTTCGCCGGCAGTGGGCGCTTCCAGCAGCATTTTCTCCGGTACCGCCTGCTGCATTTTATAGAAGATACCGCGATCGGTGGCCACGATCAGCTGGCGCTGGGGCAAGCTTTTCGCCGCCGCAATCAGCTGGCTGGTGGATCCCACGGCATCCGCCATCTCGACGATCGCCTGCGGCGATTCAGGATGGACCAGTACAGCAGCTTCAGGATAGAGGGCCTTCATACGCGTCAGTGCCTGGGTTTTAAACTCATCGTGCACGATGCACGCCCCCTGCCAGCACAGCACGTCTGCGCCGGTCTGACGCTGGACATAGCGGCCAAGGTGGCGGTCCGGCGCCCAGAGGATCTTTTGACCCAGGCTGTCCAGATGATCAATGAGTTCCACGGCGATACTGGAGGTAACCACCCAGTCAGCGCGGGCCTTCACCGCGGCGGACGTATTGGCATAAACCACCACGGTGCGATCGGGATGGGCATCGCAGAAGGCGTTGAATTCCTCAATCGGACAGCCCAGATCCAGCGAACACTCCGCGTTCAGGGTCGGCATCAGAATGGTCTTTTCCGGGCTGAGGATTTTGGCGGTTTCCCCCATAAAACGCACCCCGGCGACCAGCAGCGTGGAGGCCGAATGACGGGCGCCAAAACGCGCCATCTCCAGCGAGTCGGCGATACAGCCGCCGGTTTCTTCCGCCAGTTGTTGAATTTCAGGATCGGTGTAGTAATGCGCCACCATCACGGCGTCGCGCTCGCGCAACAGGCGCTTGATTTTTTCGCGATAAAACTGCTTTTCGTCGACGGTCAGCGGTTGTGGTTTCGCTGGAAAAGGATAAATCGCCGTTTCAGGATCAAACATTACGCTCATCATGCAATCTCGTTTTACTGGCTTAACTCTAAGACCGTCACTATGGCCTGTCTGCGCCTTAACACGGTCATGGTGTTTTATATGCTAAACAAGATAGCGGATTACGAGCAAAAAGTCGTGATGAATTTTGTACATCAGCCCGTATGCCGCGGACGATGCTACACATCTGCCCAAACGACCGGTTCGTACCCTGTGTAGCCACGGTAAGCGCAGCGTGACCGTGGAGTCATGCTGAAGTCGAATTTTGGAGTATGGCGGATAGCAAAAAGGCGCCTTTAGGGCGCCTTTTTACATTGGTGGGTCGTGCAGGATGACTCGGCTTCGCCTCGCCCTTCGGGCCGTCGCCGCAAGCGGCTCCGTTGTCTCACTGCGTTCGACCCGAACCTGCGGCAGAGAAACTCGTCTCATCCTGAGACTCGCCCTGCGGGCCAACGCTGCCGCGTTGTTCAAAATTGTTCCCGACAATTTTGTCGAATCGTTGAGTTCTGCGCATAGCAAAAAGGCGCCTTTAGGGCGCCTTTTTACATTGGTGGGTCGTGCAGGATTCGAACCTGCGACCAATTGATTAAAAGTCAACTGCTCTACCAACTGAGCTAACGACCCCTTGCGGGATTTTGCTACTGTAATCATTCAGGATGGTGGGTCGTGCAGGATTCGAACCTGCGACCAATTGATTAAAAGTCAACTGCTCTACCAACTGAGCTAACGACCCGCTCTGGTACTACCTGAATAATTTCACTCGACACCAATATTGAAATTGGTGGGTCGTGCAGGATGACTCGGCTTCGCCTCGCCCTTCGGGCCATTGCTGACGCAACGTTATCCTTCACGTTCAACATTTGAGTTAAATGCTGAAATTGGTGGGTCGTGCAGGATTCGAACCTGCGACCAATTGATTAAAAGTCAACTGCTCTACCAACTGAGCTAACGACCCGAGTGGTGGGTGATGACGGGATCGAACCGCCGACCCCCTCCTTGTAAGGGAGGTGCTCTCCCAGCTGAGCTAATCACCCGAAACTGCGCTGGATACTACCGATACTGCGTCCACCGGTCCCATCATTAAAATGGTGGGTCGTGCAGGATGACTCGCTTCGCTCGCCCTGAGGCGCCGTTGCTGACGCAACGTTATCCTTCACGTTTAACACCGACGTTCGATGTTAAAGATGGTGGGTCGTGCAGGATTCGAACCTGCGACCAATTGATTAAAAGTCAACTGCTCTACCAACTGAGCTAACGACCCGGTGGTGGGTGATGACGGGATCGAACCGCCGACCCCCTCCTTGTAAGGGAGGTGCTCTCCCAGCTGAGCTAATCACCCGATACTGCGCTGGATACTGCTAAGTGGTGGGTCGTGCAGGATGACTCGGCTTCGCCTCGCCCTATGGGCCGTTGCTGTCGCAACGTTATCCTTCACGTTTTACTATCGCGTTCCACCAGAACGATTGGTGGGTCGTGCAGGATTCGAACCTGCGACCAATTGATTAAAAGTCAACTGCTCTACCAACTGAGCTAACGACCCACTCTGGCATCGCTTTGGGCTTGTTTGATATCCCTTGGCAACGGCGGCATATATTACTGATTTCAGAATTCAGCGCAACTAAAATTTCGATAAAGATCACTTAACTGCTGGTGATTCAGGCGACAAGACCAGAAATAACGCGATTTCTGGTCATGCCGTAATCAACCAAGAGCATTAAGACGTTTTTGCGCTTGTTTCGCACCGTCGGTGCCGGGGAATTTACTGATCACCTGCTGGTAAACCGCTTTCGCTTTCGCGGTATCACCCTTGTCCTGCATGATCACGCCGACCTTAAACATGGCGTCAGGCGCTTTTGGCGATTTCGGGTAGTTCTTCACCACCGAGGCGAAGTAAAACGCCGCATCGTCTTTTTTCCCCTTATTGTAATTCAACTGTCCGAGCCAATAGTTGGCGTTCGGCTGATAAGTTGAATCCGGGTACTTTTTAACGAAGTTCTGAAACGCCACCATTGCGTCATCCTGGCGTGAAGCATCCTTCACCAGGGCAATGGCCGCATTGTAATCGGTGTTCGCATCGCCGGTCATCGCCGGGGCGCCTGACGAGGCCGCTGGCGCTGCGCTGGTAGCAGCCGCGCTCTGATCGCCGGAAGACGATGGAGCCTGCGTACCTGATGCTGCCGCTGCGCCGCCGCTGCTCAGACTATCTATCTGCAGCAGAATCTGCTTCTGGCGCTCAACGATCTGATTCAGCTGATATTGGTTCTCCTGGATCTGGCCACGGAGAGAATCAATGTCAGTCTGGTTATCAGAGAGTTGTTGCTGGAGTTGGGTTAAAAGCTGGCTGTGAGCATTGGAAATACGCTCGAGTTGAGTGACGCGGTCTTCGACCGAGCCTGAGCCGACACTACTGATTGGCGCCTGAGCAAAAGCGGCCCAGGGGGCCGCTATGCCAACCAGTAACGACAGACTCAATAAATGATGTCTGAAGTTACTGCTCATGCAATTCTCTTAGTAAACCAGTACGGCGCGACGGTTTTTGGCATATGCCGCTTCGTCATGACCCAGTACTGCTGGTTTTTCTTTACCGTAAGAAACGATGGAGATCTGATCGGCAGAAACACCTTTGCCCTGCAGATACATCTTAACGGCGTTAGCACGACGCTCACCCAGAGCGATGTTGTATTCCGGCGTACCGCGCTCATCCGCGTGACCTTCTACAGTCACTTTGTAGGACGGGTTGCTGCGCAGGAAGTTCGCATGCGCGTCCAGCATGGCAGCGAAGTCAGAACGGATATCGTACTTGTCCAGATCGAAGTAAACGATGTTGTTCTGTTGCAGCTGCTGCATCTGCAGACGAGCTTGCTCTTCAGAAGACATGTTGCCGCCGTTACCGTTAGCGTCCATACCAGTGCCGGCACCCAGCATGCCTTCACCGCTCTGGTCGTTGCTGGCGTTCTTGTTAGAAGAACATGCCGCGATTGCCATAACCGGCAGAGCGATCATCAGCCCTTTCAGCACTTTGTTCAGTTGCATTTCTTTGATTCCTTTAATAATCAATTATTTATTATCACAGATACGGCGACCAGGCAGGCGATTTTACCTGTCCATCAGTTGCCGGAAGACGCGCTTTGAAACGCCCATCTGTAGAAACCAGATTCAGCACGGATCCCATCCCCTGAGAAGAGCTGTAGATTACCATAGTGCCGTTAGGTGCCAGACTTGGCGTTTCGTCTAAAAACGTTGATGACAGAACCTGTACACCACCCGCTTCCAGATCTTGTTTGGCAATGTGCTGCTGACCGCCGGCCGAGCTGACCATTACCATGGTTTTACCATCCGCGCTCACGTCGGCGTCCTGGTTCTGTGAACCTTCCCAGGTGATACGCTGCGGCGTGCCGCCATTGATGTTGACTTTATACACCTGCGGACGACCGGCCTGGTCAGAGGTGAAGGCCAGGTTCTGGCTGTCCGGGAACCAGCTTGGTTCGGTGTTGTTGCTGCGACCGTTAGTCACCTGACGAATCTGACCGGAGCCCAGATCCATCACGTACAGGTTCAGGCTACCGGTTTTCGACAGCGCGAAGGCCAACTTAGAGCCATCCGGAGAGAACGCCGGCGCGCCGTTGTGCTGCGGGAAGGAGGCGATCTGACGCACAGCGCCGTTCGCCAGGGTCTGAACCACCAGCGCAGAACGACCACTTTCAAAGGTCACGTAAGCCAGTTTAGAACCGTCCGGAGACCAGGCCGGGGACATCAGCGGCTGGGAGGAACGGTGAACAAGGAACTGGTTGTAACCATCGTAGTCGGACACGCGCAGTTCGTAAGGGAACTGGCCGCCGTTTTTCTGCACCACGTAGGCGATACGGGTACGGAAGGCGCCCTTGATGCCGGTCAGCTTCTCAAATACCGCGTCGCTGGCAGCGTGCGCTGCGTAGCGCAGGTACTGTTTAGTGACTTTAAAAGAGCCTTGCGCCAGCGTTGTACCCGGCGCACCGCCGGTATCCACCAGCTGATATGCTACCTGATAAGAACCATCCGGGTTTGACGTGACCTGACCGACGACCACGGCGTCGATACCCAGCGCAGACCAGGCAGCAGGCTGCACTTCCTGGGCACTGGTCGGCTGCTGCGGCAGACGCGAGCGATCCAGCGGGTTGAATTTACCACTGTTGCGCAGGTCAGCTGCCACGATACCACCAACATCTTCAGGCGCAGCGCCCTGGCCGGCCCACTGGAACGGTACCACGCCGATAGGGCGTGCCGAGTCCACCCCCTGGGTGATCTCGATACGTACTTCTGCGTGCAGCACCGCCGCCCACAGCATTAAAAAACCAAATGCTACTCGTAATGCCTGCTTCATCATATCTCCCTTATCCGGGCGGAAAGCCCACGATAATTTAGCAGAATGTTAACAAACTCAAATATACAAAACTACCAAAACCCTGTGACTACCATAGATTGTTTTTCCCCGTTTGCACGGGGAAAAATATCACTGAGGTTTGAAGTCCAGTGGCGCATTTTTGAAGACTTCATATACTGCCTGGCTAGGTGGTTTCGGGAACTTAGCCTGCCGGGCTGCGGCAAGAGCGGCCTGGCACAGAGCAGGATCACCACCTTCGGACTGTATATTTAACAACAGGCCGTCAGGAGCAAGTTTGATACGCAAGGTACATGTTTTGCCTGCATAGGACGATGCGTCATAAAACTTACTTTCAATCGCCGACTTTATCTGCCCGGCATAGTTATTGATATCAGCCCCCGAGGCACTGTTTTTAGTATTACCACTCCCGGCAGCAGAGGCATTGTTTCCTTTGGCTCCTCCGCCTGTTTTAGGCGCATTCTTACCCGAACTCAGATCGCCAAGCAGGTCGTCAACGCCGTCCGCTTCTTTCGCGGCAGCCGCTTTCTTCGCTGCCGCCGCTTTTGCTGCTGCCGCTTTGGCCGCTTTATCGGCCGCTGCCTTCTCTGCCGCAGCCGCTTTGGCTGCCGCCGCTTTTTCAGCTGCGGCGGCTTTTTCGGCGGCGGCCTTCTCTGCGGCCGCTTTTTGGGCGGCAGCTTTCTCAGCGGCTTTTTCGGCGGCTTTTTCTGCTGCCGCTTTTTCAGCCGCAGCTTGCTTAGCCGCTTCCTGCTGGGCCTTCTTCTCTGCTTCCTGCTGCGCTTTTTTCGCCGCTGCCGCTTCCGCTTTCTTCTGCGCTTCTGCTGCGGCTTTCGCCGCTTCGGCTTCCGCCTGTTTCTTCGCATCGGCTGCCGCTTTCGCGGCGGCGGCATCGGCCTGTTTCTTCGCGTCAGCGGCGGCTTTAGCCGCTGCCAGCTCAGCCGCTTTTGCCTGGGCATCCGCCTTCGCTTTTGCGTCGGCAGCCGCTTTGGCAGCCGCTTCCTGCGCTTCTTTAGCCTGCGCATCCGCTTTGGCTTTCGCCGCCGCGGCAGCCTTGGCAGCCGCTTCCTCAGCCTGCTTCTGCTGTTCCTTCGCTTCTTTCGCCGCTTCCTGCGCCTGCAGCCGTTCCTGTTCGAGCTGTTTCAGCCGTTCCTGTTCCGCTGCCTGTTTCTCACGTAACTCTTCCGCCTGCTGCTGCGCCTGTTTTTCACGCTGCTCAGCGGCGCGACGTGCGCTGGCCTGCTGCTGTTGCTGACGGTTATAGTTATTTACCACCGCCCCCGGATCGACCATGACGGCATCAATGGACGATCCCCCGCCGCCGCCGGCAGAGGCATCCAGATGCTCGTCAAACGAACTCCAGATCAGCAGCGCGATCAGAATGATGTGCAGCGCGACTGAAATGATGATCGCTCGTTTAAGCTTGTCGTTTTGTTCGGTTGCCTTTGACACTATCGGTTCCCAAAAACTGTTCGCCTGTACCCGCGATGCACGCCGACGGCGAGCGATACCCACCATCGGACGCCACGCGGACGCACATACCTGAAGCGATTAAATAGGTTTGGTCATCAAGCCGACCGATTTAACCCCTGCACTATGCAACAGGTTCAGCGCTTTAATAATTTCATCGTAAGGGACGTCTTTCGCACCGCCGATCAGGAATACCGTTTTCTCATTGGCTTCAAGACGACGCTTCGCTTCGGCAATCACCTGCTCCGGCGGCAGCTGGGACAGCGTCTCCTGCCCCACTTTCACGCTGTACTGCCCTACCCCGGAGACTTCCACAATCACCGGCGGATCGTCATTGCTTTTCACCGCTTGCGATTCCGTGGCGTCCGGCAGATCGACTTCCACGCTCTGCGTAATGATGGGCGCCGTTGCCATAAAGATCAGCAGCAGTACCAGCAGGACATCCAGCAGCGGAACGATGTTGATCTCGGACTTCAGTTCGCGACGTCCGCGTCCACGTGCTCTGGCCATGGCTTACCCCTTATTGCTTTCGCTGGTGGTAAAGGCCTGACGGTGCAGAATAGCGGTGAACTCTTCCATAAAGTTGTCGTAGTTCAGTTCAAGCTTGTTCACGCGCTGGTTCAGGCGGTTGTACGCCATGACCGCCGGGATCGCGGCGAACAGACCGATCGCGGTGGCGATCAGCGCTTCGGCGATACCTGGCGCCACCATCTGCAGGGTGGCCTGCTTCACCGCGCCAAGGGCGATAAAGGCATGCATAATCCCCCAGACAGTACCGAACAGACCGATATACGGGCTGATGGAGCCTACGGTGCCGAGGAACGGGATATGGGTTTCCAGCGTTTCCAGCTCGCGGTTCATCGAAATACGCATCGCGCGCGATGCCCCTTCGACAATCGCTTCCGGCGCATGGCTGTTGGCCCGATGCAGGCGCGCAAATTCTTTGAAACCGCTGTAGAAGATTTGTTCCGAACCGGTCAGGTTATCGCGACGCCCCTGGCTCTCCTGGTACAAACGGGACAGCTCGATCCCGGACCAGAATTTGTCCTCGAACGCTTCAGCTTCACGCGCGGCCGAGTTAAGGATACGCGTTCTCTGAATAATGATAGCCCAGGAAGCGATAGAAAAACCAATCAAAATCAACATGATAAGTTTAACCAGAAGGCTCGCCTTCAGGAACAAATCAAGGATATTCATGTCAGTCACTGCTTAAACTCCGCGACAATAGACTTGGGAAGCGCACGTGGCTTCATTAAGAGTGGATCAACGCACACAATGAGAACCTCAGCTTCGTTTAACACTGTATTCTCGGCGTTGACGATTCGCTGCGTGAAAACCAAAGAGGTGCCGCGCATCGAGGTAATTTCCGTCTGGACTTCGAGCATGTCGTCGAGTCTGGCGGGGGCAAAATACTCCAGCGTCATTTTGCGAACCACGAAGGCAACGCGTTCAGCCAACAGCACCTGTTGACTAAAGTGATGGTGGCGCAGCATCTCTGTGCGTGCTCTTTCATAAAAAGCGACGTAACTGGCGTGGTAAACCACACCACCGGCGTCGGTATCTTCGTAGTAGACCCGAACCGGCCATCGAAACAGCGTTGTATTCACTTTACATCCCGGTAATGCAAAAAAAGGTTAGAGCTTTCAAACTTCGCTACTATACGCGCGGGAAAGGTGGTTTGGAATGGGGGAAAGTAAACGGGGCGTAAATTTTTATGGGCTTATGCAAGCCCATACCATTAACAGAGATCTCTTATTCAAAAGAAGAAAAAGAAGAGACCCAAAGCGAGCACGATATCAGCGATAAGCGGACAAAAAATCCCCTGCCAGTGAACGGCACGCGGACGGAAGCCCACGCCGTGAATAACGCCGCTGCAAACCGCCCACATCAGCAAGAAACCATGCCAGATTTCCAGCTCGCTGGTCTTCGCCGCAAAGCGCGACGGATCCCAGAAGATGCAGCCTGCCAGCAGCAGCGCCATCAATAAGGAAAGCGCCCTTAACGGGCGCTTGTCCATTATCGCATACATATACTTTATCATTCACGTCGCCTCTTTGTTGGCTACGTCTGCTTACCCCAGTCACTTACTGGTGTAAGCTCCTGGGGATTCACAGACTTGCCGCCTCGATGCAATCCGAATGATTTCGTATATCGCATCACGATAATACTCATCAGTGTTCTTCTTTACCTGCTTTGGTGGCTTCCACGTGCTCAAGCGCCAGCGCGGTAATCACCCCAAAGGCACAGGCAAGAAGCGTTCCCAAAATCCATGCGAAGTACCACATATATAGCTCCTTACCTTAGTACAGCGAGTGGGTGTTCTTTTCGATGTCTTCGCGCGTAATGCGGCCGAACATCTTCCAGTAACACCAGCTGGTGTAGGCCAGAATGATCGGCACGAAGACAATCGCCACGTAGGTCATCAGGTTCAGCGTCCGCTGACTGGAGGTCGCGTCCCACATCGTCAGGCTGGCGTTCAGCATGGTGCTGGACGGCATGATGAACGGGAACATCGCAATACCGGCGGTCAGAATGATGCAGGCCAGGGTCAGCGAGGAGAACAGGAATGCCCACGCGCCTTTATCCGCTTTAGTCGAGACGACGGTCAGCAGCGGCAGCACCACGCCCAGGGCAGGAACGGCCCACAGCGCTGGCATGTTATTAAAGTTCACCATCCATGCACCGGCCTCACGCACGACTTCTTTAGTCAGCGGGTTAGACGGGCCGCTATGATCCATTACTGATTTCACCACATAGCCGTCGATGCCGTAGTAGACCCACACGCCCGCCAGCGCGAAGCAGACCAGCGTCACCAGCGCCGCCACCGTGGAAACGGTGCGGGTACGCAGGTGCAGTTCGCCTACGGTACGCATCTGCAGGTAGGTGGCACCCTGAGTCAGGATCATCGCCACGCTGACGATACCGGCCAGCAGACCAAACGGGTTCAGCAGCTGGAAGAAGTTTCCGGTATAGAACAGACGCAGGTATTCATCGACGTGGAACGGCACGCCCTGCAACAGGTTGCCGAAGGCCACACCAATCACCAGCGGCGGTACGAAGCTACCGATGAAGATGCCCCAGTCCCACATGTTGCGCCAGCGGGTGTCCTCGATCTTGGAACGGTAGTCAAAACCGACCGGACGGAAGAACAGCGAAGCCAGCACCAGAATCATCGCCACATAGAAGCCAGAGAACGCTGCGGCGTAAACCATCGGCCAGGCCGCGAACAGCGCGCCGCCGGCGGTGATCAGCCACACCTGGTTACCGTCCCAGTGCGGAGCGATGGCGTTGATCATAATCCGACGCTCGGTGTCGTTACGGCCGAGGAAACGGGTGAGCATGCCCACCCCCATGTCGAACCCGTCGGCGACAGCGAAGCCAATCAGCAGAATGCCAATCAGCAGCCACCAGATAAAACGCAATACTTCATAATCGATCATTTGACGACTCCTGTCTTAGCGTGCCGACTGAATAGCCGCAGAGGACTGTTCAAAGTGATAGCGGCCGGTTTTCAGGCTGCTAGGTCCTTTGCGGGCAAACTTGAACATCAGGAACAGTTCAGCCACCAGGAACAGCGTGTACAGACCGCAGATCAGCAACATTGAGAAGATCAGATCGCCTGCGGTCAACGACGAGTTGGCCACCGCGGTCGGCAGGACCTCACCAATCGCCCACGGCTGACGGCCATACTCGGCAACAAACCAGCCTGACTCCACGGCAATCCACGGCAGCGGCAGGCCAAAGAACGCGGCGCGCAGCAGCCATTTTTTCTCGCCAATGCGGTTACGAATCACGCTCCAGAAGGAGGCGCCGATAATCAACAGCATCAGGATGCCGCACGCCACCATGATACGGAAGGCGAAGTACAGCGGGGCGACGCTTGGAATAGAGTCTTTGGTCGCTTTGGCGATCTGCTCTTCCGTGGCGTCAGCGACGTTCGGGGTATAGCGCTTCAGCAACAGGCCATAGCCGAGGTCTTTCTTCACGCTATTGAACTGGTCACGCACGGCCTGGTCGGTCGAACCGGCGCGCAGCTGCTCCAGTAGCGCGTACGCTTTCATCCCGTTACGGATACGCTCTTCGTGCTGAACCATCAGATCTTTCAGGCCGATAACCGGCTTATCCACCGAGCGGGTGGCGATGATGCCCAGCGCGTAAGGGATCTGGATCGCGAAGTGGTTGGTCTGCGCATTCTGATCGGGAATACCAAACAGAGTAAAGGCAGCCGGCGCCGGCTGGGTTTCCCACTCAGCTTCGATAGCCGCCAGTTTGGTTTTCTGCACGTCACCCATTTCGTAACCGGATTCGTCACCCAGCACAATAACGGAGAGGATCGCCGCCATACCGAAGCTGGCTGCGATGGCAAAGGAGCGCTTAGCAAAGGCAAAGTCGCGGCCTTTCAGCATATACCAGGAGCTGATAGCCAGGATGAACATCGCGCCAGTCACATAGCCGGAGGCCACGGTGTGGACGAATTTAACCTGAGCAACCGGGTTCAGGACTAGTTCGGAGAAGCTGACCATCTCCATACGCATGGTTTCGAAGTTGAAGTCCGATGCGATAGGGTTCTGCATCCAGCCGTTGGCGACGAGGATCCACAGCGCGGAGAGGTTGGAGCCCAGCGCAACCAGCCAGGTGACCGCCATGTGCTGAACTTTACCCAGACGATCCCAACCGAAGAAGAACAGACCTACAAAGGTGGATTCGAGGAAGAAGGCCATCAGACCTTCAATGGCCAGCGGCGCACCGAAGATATCGCCCACGTAGTGTGAGTAATACGACCAGTTAGTCCCGAACTGGAACTCCATGGTCAGACCGGTCGCCACACCCAGCGCGAAGTTGATACCAAACAACTTGCCCCAGAATTTGGTCATATCTTTATAAATCTGTTTGCCGGAAAGGACGTAAACCGTTTCCATGATGGCCAGCAGGAACGCCATACCGAGCGTTAGCGGCACAAAAAGGAAGTGGTACATCGCGGTCAAGGCAAACTGTAAGCGCGACAGTTCGACTATATCTAACATCATGACTCCTTGCTCATCGCATGAAGACTCCGAAAATGAACCGAGAAGCTCTGGCTCATACGCATGCCCCAATACAAAAGTTATTTGTTGGCCCGTCCGCAGCGCGTTTCACCTGAAAGTGAAGCCACGCCACGACAAGGTTACAAATACGTTAACGAAAACCCAATTGATTCCCCAATATATTACGCCGCAATAACCTTACAATAAATATGTTTTTATTGTTCCAGTTTTACATTTTTCGACGGTGATCAATATATAGCGAAGATAGCCTGTTTAGGCCAATTTGACTTGCGACAATTTAACGTTTTTTGAAGAATTTTTCCAAGCATTAAGCATTGATATAAATCAATTTTTACTCTACGTGTTAATTATGTAGCTCAATAAAGAATATTGGTGAACTTAATGTTAATGTTGTGTTTAAAGTATGGCTTGCTTGGTTACTGAAAAGAGAGATATGAGAATCATAGGTAATATTATTTAACGCCGCGGGGAAAAATGAAAAAAAATGCGCCGATCCTAATAATGCTAGACTGCTCACAGTATTTTTCCTGTTTTCTTATGCCCTTCTCTTCTGTTTTTTCACTATCTAAAACCCTTGCCTGTCGCGAATTGCGGAAATATTTCCTTCAGCAACCACGCTGCCGGGATTATATTCATGAAATAATTCATAAAATCAATATGATAGATAAGGTTTTTCACGGAGCAGGCATTCCGCCGGTTCAGCGGATGTTCTGGCGAGATGGATAACGCCCATAAAAAAGGCCACCTGACGGTGGCCAACCATGTCGAAATCGGACAGATTTCTGCTTCGGAGAAGCAGAGAGGGTTTACTTGATGATAGCTTTCAGCGCTTCGCCGATATCGGCCAGGCTGCGAACGGTTTTCACACCAGCGGCTTCCAGGGCGGCGAATTTCTCATCAGCAGTACCTTTACCGCCAGCGATGATGGCGCCCGCGTGGCCCATACGCTTGCCTTTCGGCGCGGTCACGCCCGCGATGTAGCCGACAACCGGCTTGGTCACGTGCTCTTTGATGTAGGCTGCCGCTTCTTCTTCCGCGCTGCCGCCGATCTCACCGATCATCACGATCGCTTCGGTCTGCGGATCTTCCTGGAACAGCTTCAGGATATCGATGAAGTTGGAGCCCGGGATCGGGTCGCCGCCGATACCGACGCAGGTAGACTGGCCGAAGCCGTAGTCGGTGGTCTGCTTAACCGCTTCATAGGTCAGGGTACCGGAACGGGAAACGATGCCCACTTTACCCGGCTTGTGAATGTGACCCGGCATGATGCCGATTTTGCACTCGCCCGGGGTGATAACGCCTGGGCAGTTCGGGCCAATCATGCGTACGCCCGCTTCGTCCAGCTTCACTTTCACAGTCAGCATATCCAGCGTCGGGATACCTTCGGTGATGGTGATAATCAGCTTAATGCCCGCGTCGATTGCTTCCAGAATGGAGTCTTTGCAGAACGGCGCCGGAACGTAGATAACGGTCGCGGTCGCGCCGGTCGCTTCAACGGCTTCGCGCACGGTGTTGAACACCGGCAGACCCAGATGGGTGGTGCCGCCTTTGCCTGGCGTCACGCCGCCAACCATTTGCGTACCGTAAGCGATCGCTTGTTCAGAGTGGAAGGTCCCCTGGCTACCGGTGAAGCCCTGGCAGATAACCTTGGTATCTTTATTAATTAAAACTGACATTATTTCCCCTCCACTGCGGCAACAACCTGCTGTGCTGCGTCCGTCAGACTTTTCGCTGCAATAATATTCAGGCCGCTGTCAGCCAGTTTTTTCGCGCCCAGTTCGGCGTTGTTACCTTCCAGACGAACCACGACCGGAACGTTAACCCCAACTTCCGCTACCGCACCGATGATGCCGTCAGCGATCAGGTCGCAACGCACGATGCCGCCGAAGATGTTAACCAGCACTGCTTTCACATTGTCATCAGAAAGGATGATTTTGAACGCTTCGGTCACGCGCTCTTTAGTCGCGCCGCCGCCAACGTCGAGGAAGTTAGCCGGTTCGCCGCCGTGCAGCTTAACGATGTCCATGGTACCCATCGCCAGGCCTGCGCCGTTAACCATGCAGCCGATGTTGCCGTCGAGCGCCACGTAGTTCAGTTCCCACTGCGCCGCCTGAGCTTCGCGCGGATCTTCCTGAGACTGGTCGCGCATTTCGCGCAGATCCGGCTGACGGAACAGCGCGTTGCCGTCAGCGCCCAGTTTGCCGTCGAGGCAGATCAGGTCGCCCTGCTTAGTGATAACCAGCGGGTTGATTTCGATAAGCGCCAGATCGCGCTCCAGGAAGATGGTCGCCAGACCCATGAAGATCTTGGTGAACTGCTGAACCTGTTTACCTTCCAGACCCAGTTTAAACGCCAGTTCGCGACCCTGGTAAGGCATCGGGCCCGCCAGCGGATCGATGGCGATCTTGTGGATCAGGTGCGGGGTTTCTTCCGCGACTTTTTCGATTTCCACGCCGCCTTCGGTAGACGCCATGAACACCACGCGACGAGAGCTACGGTCAACAACCGCGCCCAGATACAGCTCTTTATCGATATCGGTCGCCGCTTCCACCAGAATCTGGTTGACCGGCTGGCCGTTAGCATCGGTTTGGTAAGTCACCAGGCGTTTGCCCAGCCAATGCTCAGCAAAAGCGCGGATCTCTTCTTTGCTCTTAACTACTTTCACACCGCCCGCTTTACCGCGGCCACCAGCGTGAACCTGACATTTCACTACCCACGGACCCGCGCCGATTTTTGAAGCGGCTTCTTCTGCTTCACGCGGAGTAGTACAGGCATAACCCACCGGCGCCGGTAAGCCATAGCGGGCAAAAAGTTGTTTTGCCTGATATTCATGTAAGTTCATGTGTTCAGTCCATCCTTCAGGGTGTAATTATCTTTAAACCTGTAGGCCTGATAAGACGCGCTAGCGTCGCCATCAGGCATCTCATCAACGCCGGATGGCGGCATAAATGCCTTATCCGGCCTACGGTAAGTCATACTCTTACTGACTACACGTCCAGCAGCAGACGAGTCGGATCTTCCAGCAGCTCTTTAATCGCCACCAGGAAGCCAACCGATTCACGCCCATCGATCAGACGGTGGTCATAGGAGAGCGCCAGGTACATCATCGGCAGGATCTCTACCTTGCCATTCACCGCCATCGGACGGTCTTTAATGGCATGCATACCCAGGATGGCGCTCTGCGGTGGGTTGATGATCGGCGTGGACATCAGGGAACCGAAGACGCCGCCGTTGGTAATGGTGAAGTTACCGCCGGTCAGGTCATCTACGGTCAGCTTGCCGTCACGGCCTTTCACCGCCAGCTCTTTGATATTCTTTTCGATGTCCGCCATGCCCAGCAGGTCAACGTCACGCAGAACCGGGGTTACCAGGCCGCGCGGAGTGGACACTGCCATGCTGACGTCAAAGTAGTTGTGGTAAACCACGTCGTCGCCATCGATGGAAGCGTTCACTTCCGGATAGCGTTTCAGCGCTTCAACCACCGCTTTCACGTAGAAGGACATGAAGCCCAGACGGATACCGTGACGTTTTTCGAAGGCATCGCCGTACTGCTTACGCAGATCCATAATCGGCTTCATGTTGACTTCGTTAAAGGTCGTCAGCATGGCGGTGGAATTTTTCGCTTCCAGCAGACGCTCGGCCACGCGTTTACGCAGACGGGTCATCGGGACGCGTTTTTCTGAACGGTGACCCAGCTGCGGCGCTGGTGTCGCTGCCGCGGTAGCCGCTGGCGCTTTGGCTTCAGCCGCCGCCGGGGCTTTCGCCAGATGTTTCTCGACGTCTTCACGAGTCAGACGGCCACCCACGCCGGTACCTTTGATGGCAGCGGCGTCGAGGTTGTGCTCCGCCAGCAGACGACGGATCGCCGGGCTGAGCGCATCGTTGTTCTGCTCTTCCAGAGAAGCCTGCTGGCGCTGCGCCGGGGTGGACGCTTTCGCATCCGCTTTTTCGCTGGTTTCTTTACCTGCGCTGTTGCCTTCACGCAGGCGGCCAAGGATCTGGCGAGACAGGACGGTAGCGCCCTCGTCTTCCAGCACTGCATCCAGAATGCCGTCCGCTGATGCCGGTACTTCCAGTACCACTTTGTCAGTTTCGATTTCGACCAGAACTTCGTCACGGACGACCGCGTCGCCCGGTTTTTTATGCCAGGTGGCGACGGTTGCGTCAGCTACGGACTCAGGCAGGTCGGGAACCAGAATATCTACGCTACTCATTGTGTATCCTTTAATTAATCGACGTTCAGCGCGTCATTGACCAGATCTTGTTGCTGTTTCTGGTGAACGGACATGTACCCTACCGCCGGAGAGGCGGAGGCCGGGCGGCCTGCATAACGCAGAGAGGCCCCAAATGGAACTACTTCACGAAGGTGGTGCTGGCTGCAGTACCATGCGCCCTGGTTGAGCGGCTCTTCCTGGCACCAGACAAAATCATGTACGTGCGAGTAAGCTTTCAGCGCTTCCTGCACCGCCTGATGCGGGAACGGGTAGAGCTGTTCGATACGCACAATGGCGACATCTTTTTGCTCGTTTTTGCGGCGCTGTTCCAGCAGGTCGTAGTAAACCTTACCAGAGCACAGTACGACGCGTTTCACGGCTTGCGGATCAAGTTCGTCGATTTCGCCGATGGCCGGCATAAAGGTGCCGTTCGCCAGTTCGTCCATGCTGGAGACCGCCAGCGGGTGGCGCAGCAGAGACTTCGGCGACATCACCACCAGCGGACGGCGCATACCGCGCAGCGCCTGACGACGCAGCATATGGTAAACCTGTGCCGGGGTGGACGGTACGCAAACCTGCATGTTCTGCTCAGCGCACAGCTGCAGATAGCGTTCCAGACGCGCGGAGGAGTGCTCCGGGCCCTGCCCTTCGTAGCCGTGCGGCAGCAACATCACCAGACCGCACATCCGGCCCCATTTCTGTTCGCCAGAGGAGATGAACTGATCAATCACCACCTGCGCGCCGTTGGCGAAGTCGCCGAACTGCGCTTCCCAGATGGTCAGCGTACGCGGCTCTGCGGTGGCGTAACCGTATTCGAACGCCAGCACGGCTTCTTCAGACAGCACCGAGTCCCAGACGCGGAACTGGCCCTGGCCGTTGTGCACATGCTGCAGCGGGGTATAGGTAGAACCGTTGCTCTGGTTATGGATAACCGCGTGACGGTGGAAGAAGGTGCCGCGACCGGAGTCTTCACCGGACAGGCGCACCGGAATGCCTTCGTCAACCAGGGTGGCATAAGCCAGGTTTTCAGCGCCGCCCCAATCGAACAGCTTCTCGCCAGCGGCCATCAGTTGGCGATCGCCGTAGATTTTCGCTACACGGGACTGCATTTCGATACCTTCCGGCACCGTACTGATGCGTTTAGCCAGCTCTTGCAGACGTTTCGGATCCACTTTATCCGGATAGCTCTCGTCCCACTCGTGGTTGAGGTAGGGAGACCAGGTAAAGGAGTGCATATTCATCGGACGCCACTCCTCTACCACGCATTCGCCGGCATCCAGCGCATCGCGGTAAAGGTTAACCTGCTCAGTCGCGTCTTCCAGCGTCGCAACTTTCTCCTGCTCCAGCTTGTCAGCATAGATTTTGCGCGGGGTCGGATGCTTTTTGATTTTCTGGTACATCAGCGGCTGGGTTGCGCTCGGCTCGTCGGCTTCGTTATGGCCGTGACGGCGGTAGCACACCAGGTCGATAAAGACATCGCGTTTGAAGGTATTACGGAAATCCAGCGCCAGACGGGTAACGAAAGCAACGGCTTCCGGGTCATCCGCGTTAACGTGGAAAATCGGCGCCTGAACCATCTTACCGATATCGGTACAGTATGGCGTAGAACGCGCATCCAGCGGGTTGGAGGTGGTAAAGCCAACCTGGTTGTTGATAACGATACGCACGGTACCGCCGACTTCGTAACCGCGGGCTTTCGACATGTTCAGGGTTTCCTGAACCACGCCCTGGCCGGTAACGGCGGCGTCGCCGTGGATGGTAATAGGCAGAACTTTGTTGCTGCTTGGCTCGTCCAGACGATCCAGACGGGCGCGTACGGAACCGATAACCACCGGGCTGACGATCTCCAGGTGCGACGGGTTAAACGCCAGCGCCAGGTGGACCAGACCGCCTTCGGTTTCCATATCGGAAGAGAAGCCCATGTGGTACTTCACGTCGCCGGTGCCGAGGTGTTCTTTATGTTTGCCCGCGAACTCGTCGAACAGGTCCTGCGGTTTTTTACCCAGCACGTTGACCAGCACGTTCAGACGGCCACGGTGCGCCATGCCCAGCACCACTTCGCGGGTGCCGCTTTTGCCTGCATGGCGGATCATCTCTTTGAGCATCGGGATCAGGGCATCACCCCCTTCCAGCGAGAAGCGTTTCGCCCCCGGGAATTTGGCGCCGAGGTAGCGTTCCAGCCCTTCTGCAGCGGTCAGTTCACTGAGGAAGCGCTTTTTCTCTGCCGCGGTGAAGCTCGCTTTACCGGCTACCGATTCAATACGCTGCTGGATCCAGCGTTTTTCCTCAGTAGAGGTGATATGCATGTATTCCGCGCCGATGGAGCCGCAGTAGGTTTGCTTGAGGGCGGCAATCAGGTCGCCCAGCTTCATCGTGTCTTTACCGATGGCGAATGAACCTACGTTATAGCTATCCTGGAAATCGGCCTCGGTCAGATCGTGGTAGGCCGGATCAAGATCCGCCACTCTCTCTTGCTTCCACAGTCCCAGCGGATCGAGATTCGCATGCTGGTGGCCACGGAAACGGTATGCGTTGATGAGCTGCAGGACTTTAACCTGCTTCACATTGGTGTCAGGGTCGGAAATCGAAGAAGTGTAACGTGAGGCATCCTTCGCCAGTCGACGGAAATAATCACGTGTTTTGGAATGGAATTGATCCGGTTTAACTCCGGTGCCAGGTAACTGCTGGAACATCGAACGCCAGTTGGCGTCAACAGAGTCAGGATCGGTTAAGAAGTCTTCATAGAGCTGTTCTATCCAGCTCTGGTTCGAACCAGAGAGGAAAGAAGAGTCCAGCCAGGCTTTCATTGCGCCGTTCTGCATCGTGATCCCTTAAGCACTTTTATGCTTATTTCGCCGTAGAAACTACCACGCACACCGAGTGCACGTGCCGGGGTTCACTTGTTGCGGACGAGTTGTGTTTTCTATCCGCTAAGGAACCTTTAAAAACTGCCATTAATCTTCAGCGTTCAGGCTGCGGTTGCGTTGGCTGCCTTCGCTTACCCCGGTCACATAGTTCACTATGCTCCCGGGGATGCGCTCAGTTGCCGCCTTACCTCGCACTGAACGCCTCGATTACTGGTACATCTTGTGGCGGTTTTTAAAGATTTCCTGCTATCTGTCCCCCGGCAGCGCTAACGCTTGCCGGGGCTACTGCTTTGGTAGCCCGGATAAGCGCAAGCGCCATCCGGGACAGACCGTGTTGCTTACGCGCTGCGCTGCAGCAGCATCGACTTAATATGGCCGATGGCGCGCGTCGGGTTAAGCCCTTTAGGACACACACTGACGCAGTTCATAATGCTGTGACAGCGGAATACGCTGAAAGCATCGCTCAGGCCTTCCAGGCGCTCGCTGGTTTCGGTATCGCGACTGTCGATCAGGAAGCGATACGCGGCCAGCAGGCCAGCCGGGCCGATGAACTTGTCCGGGTTCCACCAGAACGACGGGCACGAGGTTGAACAACATGCGCACAGAATACACTCGTACAGACCATCGAGTTTCTCACGCTGCTCAGGCATCTGCAGATGCTCGCGAGCCGGAGGATTTTGCCCATTATTCAACAAGTAAGGCTTAATCTTCTCATATTGTGCATAGAATTGCCCCATGTCCACCACCAAATCACGGATAACCGGTAATCCTGGCAGCGGACGGATAACAATCTTCTTGCCCGGCTGATTCAGCGCGGAGATTGGCGTGATGCACGCCAGACCGTTTTTCCCGTTCATGTTCAGACCATCGGAACCGCAAACCCCTTCACGGCAGGAGCGGCGGAACGACAGCGACGGATCTTTTTCTTTCAGCTGGATCAGCGCATCCAGCAGCATCATGTCACGACCTTCTTCCGCTTCGAGGGTGTAATCCTGCATATGCGGAGCGTCGTCAACATCCGGGTTATAGCGATAAATTGAAAACTCGAGTTTCATTTTCCTGTCTCCGCATTAGTAAGTACGAATCTTCGGCGGGAATGCCGGACGCAGTTTCGGTTCCATGTTGACGCTACGACGCGTCATGGATTCCGACTCTGGCAGATACAGGGAATGGCACAGCCAGTTTTCATCATCACGATCCGGGAAGTCGAAGCGGCTATGGGCGCCACGGCTTTCAGTACGGAAGTTAGCGGACACGGCGGTCGCAAACGCGGTCTCCATCAGGTTGTCCAACTCCAGGCACTCGACGCGCTGGGTGTTGAACTCGCTGGAAGTATCGTCGAGACGCGCGTTTTTCAGGCGCTCGCGGATCACTTTCAGTTGCTCCAGACCTTTGTGCATCGCATCGCCTTCGCGGAACACCGAGAAGTTGTGCTGCATACATTCCTGCAGTGCTTTGCGGATTTCCACCGGGTCTTCGCCGGAGCGGGTATTGTTCCAGCGATTGAGGCGGTCCAGCGAGCCTTCGACATCCGATTCGCTGGCGTCGCGCAGCGTGCCCTGCTCGGCGATGGACTCCTGCAGATGCAGGCCCGCCGCGCGGCCGAAGACCACCAGGTCGAGCAGCGAGTTGCCGCCCAGACGGTTGGCGCCGTGGACCGATACGCAGGCAATTTCGCCTACCGCGAACAGGCCCGGGATCACCACGTCTTCGCCCTTCTCATTCACGGTCAGCGCCTGACCGGTGACTTTGGTCGGGATACCGCCCATCATGTAGTGGCAGGTTGGGATAACCGGGATTGGCTCTTTCACCGGATCGACGTGAGCAAAGGTACGGGACAGCTCAAGGATACCTGGCAGACGAGATTCCAGAACCTCTTTACCCAGGTGATCCAGTTTCAGTTTCGCATGCGGGCCCCACGGACCATCGCAGCCGCGGCCTTCGCGAATTTCGATCATGATGGAACGCGCCACCACGTCACGACCCGCCAGGTCTTTGGCGTTCGGGGCATAACGCTCCATAAAGCGCTCGCCGTGTTTGTTCAGCAGGTAACCGCCTTCGCCGCGGCAACCTTCGGTGACCAGCACCCCTGCCCCGGCGATGCCGGTCGGGTGGAACTGCCACATTTCCATATCCTGCACCGGAACGCCGGCGCGGATGGCCATCCCGACGCCGTCACCGGTGTTGATGTGGGCGTTGGTGGTGGACTGATAAATACGGCCTGCGCCGCCGGTCGCCAGCACGGTGGCGCGGGCTTTAAAGTAGACCACTTCGCCGGTCTCGATGCACAGGGCGGTACAACCGACCACCGCGCCGTCCTGGTTTTTCACCAGATCGAGGGCATACCATTCGGAGAAGATAGTGGTGTGGTTTTTCAGGTTCTGTTGATACAGGGTGTGCAACAGCGCGTGGCCGGTACGGTCAGCCGCCGCTGCGGTGCGTGCCGCTTGCTCGCCGCCGAAGTTTTTCGACTGGCCGCCGAACGGGCGCTGATAAATACGGCCGTCGTCAAGACGGGAGAACGGCAGGCCCATATGTTCCAGCTCAAGAATCGCTTCCGGGCCGGTCTTACACATATATTCGATGGCGTCCTGGTCGCCAATATAGTCCGACCCTTTTACGGTGTCGTACATATGCCATTCCCAGTTATCTTCATGGGAGTTACCGAGCGCGACGGTGATACCACCCTGCGCGGATACGGTATGGGAACGGGTAGGGAACACTTTGGAGAGCAGTGCACAGGTCTGTCCGCTCTGGGAAATTTGCAGCGCCGCGCGCATACCTGCGCCGCCGGCACCGATAACAACAGCATCAAACTCTCTGACTGGCAATTTCATTACACACCCCACACCACAACAAATCCATAAAGAACGTAAGCCACCAGCGCCACAACGATAGCCAGTTGCAGAACCAGGCGCAGAGCCAGTGGTTTAACGTAGTCCGTTAACACCTGCCACATCCCGATCCAGGCATGGATGAGAATGGAGACGAGAGCCAGCAGAGTGAAGACTTTAGTGAAGCCGGAGGCAAAGAATCCGGTCCACACTTCCCATGAGATTTCACCGGTGGTGGCGAAGAAGCCAACCATGTAGATGATGTAGAGGGTCAGAACGATGGCGGTAGCACGGACCAGAATAAAGTCATGTACGCCGTTGCGTCCCAGTGCTGAGGCGTTGCTTACCATACGAGGACTCCTGCGAGAAGTGAAAGCACGACAGTAATAACAAAAGAGATTTTGGCGGAACGTTTCCCTGCTTCGAGGGTTTCGTCCAGGTAGCCAAAGTCCATCATCAGATGGCGGATACCGACAACGACATGATAGGCCAGTGCGGTGAGAATGCCCCACATGATGAACTTCACAAAGAAGCTATCCATGATCGAGGCCGCCGTCAGAAAACCTTCAGGGGAGGAAAGGCTGGTGCCCAGCAACCAAAGCAGAATTCCGACCGCCACGAAGGTGATGACACCGGAAACGCGATGGAGAATGGACGCTATCGCCGTGATTGGGAACCGTATCGTTTGTAGATCCAGATTGACAGGTCTTTGTTTTTTCACATTTCTTACCATGAATAACGCCCACATGCTGTTCTTATTGTTTCCTTCCTCCGGTCTGCTTGCGGGTCAGACAGCGTCCTTTCTATAACCAGAAGTCATGTTAAAACGTCTTTTCAGGCATTAAAACATCACTAAACAACGCTGGGTGGCTCGGGATTGCAGGGTGTTCCGGAGACCTGGCCGCAGTATAGGCCGTTCACAAAATCATTACAATTAACCTACATATAGTTTGTTGGGTTTTCTCCGGAACAGTGATCAAGGTCACGATAACAACATTTTTTTAATTTTTAATCACCTGATTTGACAAATATTAAACATTCTTGTTACAACCATTACCAGTTAAATGCAATAATGCTCAAAAGTTATGGGGTCACTCTTTCACCTGAGAATAAGTTATGTAACAGTGTGTCAGTATTGACCGATGTAATCAGGACAGTTATTAGTGGTATACAGGTTTTAATATTCGGACTGCTAAAACGCTGATTTGCTGTTGTTTCACCGCAGCCCTGAAGGACGTACCATCAAGCGCCGTTGCTCTGTACCCTGCCCTTTTCGCTGACGCAGAGCTGTGTGCAACATAACAAACTGGTAACGTATGCAGGCGCGGGCCGAAAGCAAATCCACCACCCGGCAGTCTTAAGCAATAAAGGCGCTAAGGAGACCATAAATGTCTGATGCTAAAGCAAAAATCACCCTGGGTGGTGACACTGCTATTGAACTGGATGTGCTAAAAGGCACGCTCGGTCAGGATGTTATTGATATTCGTAGTCTTGGTTCAAAAGGCGTATTTACTTTTGACCCAGGTTTCACATCCACCGCTTCTTGTGAATCTAAAATTACGTTTATCGATGGTGACGAGGGGATCCTGCTGCACCGCGGCTTCCCGATCGACCAGTTAGCGACCGAATCTAACTATCTCGAAGTATGTTATATTCTGCTGTACGGTGAAAAACCGACTCAGGCCGAATATGACGAATTCAAAACCACCGTCACCCGCCACACCATGATTCATGAGCAGATCACGCGTCTGTTCCATGCATTCCGTCGCGATTCCCACCCGATGGCCGTGATGTGCGGGATCACCGGCGCCCTGGCGGCGTTCTATCATGACTCCCTCGACGTGAATAACCCACGTCACCGCGAGATTGCTGCCTACCGTCTGCTGTCCAAAATGCCAACCATGGCAGCCATGTGTTACAAGTATTCTATCGGCCAGCCGTTTGTTTATCCGCGCAACGACCTCTCCTACGCCGGCAACTTCCTGCGCATGATGTTCGCGACACCGTGCGAAGAGTATGAAGTCAATCCGGTGCTTGAACGCGCGATGGATCGTATTCTGATCCTGCACGCCGATCACGAGCAGAACGCGTCGACCTCGACGGTACGTACCGCCGGCTCCTCCGGCGCTAACCCGTTCGCCTGTATCGCTGCTGGCATCGCCTCCCTGTGGGGACCGGCGCACGGCGGCGCCAACGAAGCGGCGCTGAAGATGCTGGAAGAGATCAGCTCCGTTGAGCACATTCCGGAATTTGTTCGTCGTGCGAAAGACAAGAATGACTCTTTCCGCCTGATGGGCTTCGGCCATCGTGTTTACAAAAACTACGACCCGCGCGCCACCGTGATGCGTGAAACCTGCCATGAAGTGCTGAAAGAGCTGGGCACCAAAGACGATCTGCTGCAGGTAGCCATGGAGCTGGAGCATATCGCGCTGAACGACCCGTACTTCATCGAGAAGAAACTCTACCCGAACGTCGACTTCTACTCCGGTATCATCCTGAAAGCGATGGGTATTCCGTCCTCCATGTTTACCGTTATCTTCGCCATGGCGCGTACCGTGGGCTGGATTGCGCACTGGAACGAAATGCACAGCGATGGCATGAAGATCGCCCGTCCGCGTCAGCTGTACACTGGCTACACCAAACGCGATTACCAGTCCGACATTAAGCGCTAATCTTGCCGTCCGGATGAAAAAAAACGCGCCACCTGGCGCGTTTTTTTATCTGCCTGACTGCCGGGCTTAATGCTGGCATCCGGGACACCAGTAAAACGGCCGCGAGGAGAGTGTCGTCTTCTCAATCACGCCCCCACAGCGCTCGCACCTTTCCCCGTCGCGATGGAAGACCTTAAAGCGAAACAGCGCGCCGTGATGCTTGTTGTCATCGGCCTGGCCGCGGGTGTGATACGACAACCGCGGAATAGCCAGCAGCGCGTGCGCCAGCGCATCCAGCTGACTATCGCTCAGTTCAGCGGCTTTACGCTTTCCGCTTAATCCCACCTGCCAGAGGATCTCCACCCGCAGATAGTTACCGAGCCCGGCCAGAAAAGCCTGATCCAGCAGCAGGCCGGAAAACTGACGATGGCGGAATTTGGCCGACAGCAGCCGCGCTTTCACCTCCTCCACGGTTAACGTCATATCCAGCACATCTGGCCCCACGCGCAGTAAAAACGGGTGATGGGCAACCTGCTCCGCCGTGAGCATCTCGATGTCCGAGGCGCTGTAAAGCAGAATCGCCTTGCGGGCGGTCTGCAGCCTGACGCGCAGCACCCGGTTAGAGGCGGGCTGTTCCCCGGCATCGACCACGCGCCAGACACCGTACAGCTGATTATGGCTGTACAGGGTCAGCCCGCCGGAGAAGTGTGTTAACAGGGCCTTGCCGCGGGTGGCGATATGGGTCACCCGCTGGCCAATCAACAGGCTTTGATAGGGTTGCAACTGCGGAAAGGCGAACCAGGCATCGGTTAAGGGTTCGCCTTTGATTGCCGCCTCCAGTTTATCCGCCGCGCGGCGGATCTCCGGACCTTCCGGCATACTGTCATCCTTCTGTTAATGGGTGGCGCCGCCGCCCAGTTTACTATCCACCGACTGGCGCAGCGCCACGGCAATGGCCGTTTCCAGCGCTTCCCGCACGGTGGCGGTCGCCATACTCGGCTCGCCGGGATGGGCCGCCGCCTGCGCCGGTAGCCATGGAATATGGATAAAGCCGCCCCTGACGCCAGCCTGCTCCTGCAGCTTATGTAGCAAACCATACATCACGTGATTGCAGACGAAGGTGCCGGCGGTTTGGGAGACCGAAGCCGGGATCCCGCGATCGCGCAACGCGCTGACGATCGCTTTGATCGGTAAGGTACTGAACCACGCCGCCGGCCCCCCGTCGACGATCGGCGTGTCGACAGGCTGCTGGCCTTTGTTATCGGGAATGCGCGCATCATCGACGTTGATAGCCACACGTTCAACGCTGATATCGACGCGACCGCCGGCCTGCCCCACGGCAATGACCAGCCTCGGCTGCAGGTCTTCTATCGCCGCGTAAAGCACCGACAGCGCCTCGCCAAACACACAGGGGAGCTGGCGGGCGATCACCGGCTGCCCGGCAATCATCGTCCCGTCCAGCTGCTTCACCACTTCCCATGAAGGGTTAACCGTTTCGCCATCAAAGGGTTCAAAACCGGTGAGCAATACTCCCGCCATCATCCTCTCCTTCGCGGTCATTCAGGTTGTCACGCTTCAGCGTCCAGTTGCGCGCTGACCAGAATATGGCGCCCGGCAAAGGCCGCCCGCAGACGGCGGGCAAAATCCAGCGCGTGCGGGCCATCGCCGTGCAGACACACCGTCTGCGCCACCACGTTCGCCCACTCACCGCTGATGCTGCGCACCCGGTGGTGCTGCACCATCTCGAGGGTTTGCGCCAGAGCCTGCTCTTCGCTGTCGATCAGCGCGCCGGGCTGGCTGCGCGGCACCAGGCTACCGTCGGCCAGGTAGCCGCGGTCGGCAAACACCTCCTGGCGCGTCGTCAGACCATAGTGCTGCCCGGCGCGGATCAGTTCGCTGCCCGCCAGCCCCACCAGCACCAGCTTCGGGTTAACATCACGGATAGCGCGGGCGATCGCGTCCGCCAGCGGCGGCGACTTGGCCGCCTGGTTATAAAGCATGCCGTGCGGCTTCACATGCTGTAGCTCGCCGCCCTGCGCCTGAACGATCGCCGCCAGGGCGCCAATCTGATACAGCATCTGGGCATAGACCGTTTCCGGCGGCAGATCCATCGCCGTACGGCCAAAATTTTCCCGGTCGGGATATCCCGGATGGGCGCCCACCGCCACGCCGTACTTCAGCGCCTCGCGTACGCTCTGCACCATCAGTCCGGCGTCGCCGGCATGAAAGCCGCAGGCGATATTCGCCGACGAGACCAGCTGGAGCAGCGCGCTATCGTTCGCGCCCCCTTCCCCGAGATCGGCATTGAGATCAATCATCATCGTGGAGTCTCCAGGCCAGTTGTTCAAGATAACGCTGGCGATCGGCCCGTGCTTTTAAGGCCTCCTCCAGCGAGCAGGCGACAAAGTGGATCGGCTGCCCCAGCGGGATCTGCGCCAGCTGGTACATATCAGCCTCAATAATGCAGGCGATGCGCGGATAGCCGCCGGTGGTTTGCGCATCGTTCATCAGGACGATGGGCTGGCCGTTATGCGGCACCTGCACTACGCCCGGCAGCAGACCGTGCGACAGCATCTCGCGATCGGTGATCCGTTTCAACGGCTGCCCCTGCAGGCGGTAGCCCATGCGATTGCTCTGCGGACTGAGCTGCCAGGGGGAGCGCCAGAACGACGCCTGCGAGGCCGCATCAAACTCATGATACTCCGGGCCCGGCAGCGCGCGAATGCGGTTGCCCAGCGGCAGCTGCTTGACACCGCGCGAGGTGGTAAAGCGCCGAGCGGCTTTCCCGAGCTTCAGCTGATCGCCATCCTGCAGGCGGCGTCCTTCCAGACCGCCAATCCCCGCCTTAAGATCCGTGCTGCGCGAGCCAAGTACCACCGGGACCGCGACCCCGCCCGCCACCGCCAGATAGCTACGAATGCCATGCTGCGGCGTTTTCAGCACCAACCGTTGCCCGGCCCGGTAGGCGGTGCGCCAGCCCACCCAGACCGCTTTGCCGTCCAGCGTCGCTTCGCAGGCGGCGCCGGTCAGCGCGAACCAGCCGCTGCGGGCAAATTCGATCTCCACCTGACCGAGGGTAATCTCCAGCCCGGCGGCGTTCGCCTCGTTGCCAACCAGCAGATTGGCAATCACCAGCGAGGGATAATCCAGAGCGCCGCAGCGGCTGATGCCAGACTGGCGCAGGCCTTCTCGTCCACCGTCCTGTACCGAGGTGTACAGACCGGCGCGGATCAGGGTTAACATACCCCCTCCTTTTGCGGCACAAAGCGAATTTTATCGCCCACGCGCAACAGCGCAGGCTCCTTACGCGCCGGGTCAAACAGCGTCAACCCGGTCCGCCCCAGCAGCTGCCAACCGCCAGGCGTCGCCAGCGGATAGATGCCGGTTTGCGCGCCGCCAATGCCCACCGATCCGGCCGGGACCCGCACGCGCGGTTCGGCGCGACGCGGGGTCGCCAGCGCCGGCGGCAGCCCGCCCAGGTAGGGGAATCCCGGCTGAAAACCAATAAACCAGACCAGGTATTCCACCGAGGCATGCAGCTCCACAACCTGTTTTTCACTCAGGCCGCTGTGTTGCGCCACCACCCCGAGATCCGGCCCGGCCTCGCCGCCGTACACGACCGGGATGGTTAATGACCTCGACTCCGGCTCCAGCGCAAGACTCTCCTCCCACCAGCGCTGCAGACGGTCTATCGCCTCCCACGCCATCTCCTGCGGGCGGCGGAGCACCACGGTGATATTGTTCATGCCGGGAATGGCGTCAACCACCTCTTCATGGTGAGACAGACGCTGGGCCAATCCCCAGATCCGTTGCTGGCTCTCGAGCGTGACCGGCGGCTCCAGCTCCAGCACGACGGCCGTTTCTCCTAACAGATAACAACGCGCTCGCTGCACTTTTCTCTCTCCCGTCAGGCAGGGTTAGGAATATCAATAAAGGTGACATCCAGGTCGGTCGTTTCCGTCAGCCATTCACTGAGGGCGCGAATGCCGCCCCGCTCGGTGGCGTGGTGGCCGGCGGCATAAAAATGCAGCCCCTGTTCGCGGGCAGAGTGAATAGTTTGTTCCGACACCTCGCCGGTAATAAACGCATCCACCCCAAAGCGCGCCGCGGCGTCGATAAAGCTCTGGCCGCCGCCGGTACACCAGGCGACGCGGCTGACGGTGTCCGGCCCGGTATCGCCACACCATAACGGCTTGCGCCCCAGCCGCGCTTCGATCCACGAGGCCAGTTCGAGGCCGGAAACCGGCATCGACAGTTCGCCCCACGGCACCAGCGGTTCGATTTCACCCAGCACGTTAATCCCCAGCAGATGCGCCAGTTGCGCGTTGTTGCCCAGCTCCGGGTGGGCATCCAGCGGCAGGTGCCAGCCGTAGAGATTGATATCGTTGGCCAGCAGAGTCTTCAGGCGGCGGCGCTTCATGCCGCGGATCACTGGCGACTCGTTTTTCCAGAAATAGCCATGATGGACGATCACCGCATCCGCCTGCAGCCGAACGGCTTCATCCAGCAGCGCCTGGCTGGCCGTCACCCCGGTGACGATCGTTTGCACCGTATCACGTCCTTCCACCTGCAGACCGTTAGGGGCGAAATCACTGATGGCCGCACTATTGAGCTTGTCGTTTATCAGTTGTTCCAGTTCGCTATTTTTCATCGCCACTCCAGCAGATAATCAGGGTATACAAAGGCATAACATAACCAGATCCATTCGGGCCGTCGATAGTCCACAACCGGCACCGACCATGACTTTTTTGTTAATCCCGCATTTTGTCTACCCACCCCATCGCGCATTCGTGTATATTTATGCATTAATAAAGCATATTAAATAAACAGAAAGCCCCTCAAGCCATGAATATGACTAATAAAGCGCTATTCATGCAGAACGATCGACTTTCGCTTTACGCCAGGAAACCACACTTCTCATGAAGACAACATCATCGCAACCGCGGGCGATTTACTACGTCGTGGCGCTGCAAATCTGGGAATATTTTAGCTTCTACGGCATGCGCGCCCTGCTGATCCTCTATCTCACCAATCAGCTCAAATATGACGATAACCACGCCTATGCCCTGTTCAGCGCCTACTGTTCGCTGGTCTATGTCACGCCGATCCTCGGCGGCTATCTGGCCGATAAGCTGTTAGGCAACCGGATGGCGGTCATGCTCGGCGCGCTGCTGATGGCCATTGGCCATCTGGTGCTCGGAGCCAGCGAAACCGCCCCAGTCTTCCTCTACCTGTCGCTGGCGATCATCGTCTGCGGCTACGGGTTGTTTAAATCCAACGTCAGCTGTCTGCTGGGCGAACTCTACGAACCTGCCGATCCGCGTCGCGACGGCGGCTTCTCGCTGATGTATGCCGCGGGCAATATCGGCTCGATTATCGCGCCGATCGCCTGCGGCTACGTACAGGAGGAGTATAGCTGGGCGATGGGCTTTGCCCTGGCGGCCATCGGCATGGTGGCGGGACTGGTGATTTTTCTCTGCGGCAACCGTCACTTCCAGCATACTGCCGGCGTCAACCGCCAGGCGCTGTGCGCGCGCCGCTTCCTGCTGCCGAACTGGGGCTGGCTGCTGGTGCTGCTGATTACCGCCCCGCTGCTGATCGCCGTGCTGTTCTGGCAGGAGTGGTCGGTGTATGCCCTGATCGTGGCCACCGTTATCGGCCTGGCGGTGCTGGCGCGGATCTATCTGCGCGCTGAAACCGATAAACAGCGTAAGGATCTGCGCCTGATCGTCGTCCTCACCGCGTTTAGCCTGCTGTTCTGGGCCTTCGCCCAGCAGGGCGGGAGCTCCATCAGCCTGTATATTGACCGCTTCGTTAATCGCCATATCATGAGCTACGAAGTCCCTACCGCCATGTTCCAGTCGGTCAACGCCTTCGCGGTGATGCTCTGCGGGATGGTGCTGGCGTGGCTGGTGAAAGAGAGCGTCGGTGGCAATCGCACCGTGCGCATCTGGGGGAAATTTGCCCTCGGTCTGGGCCTGATGAGCGCCGGGTTCTGCATCCTGACCCTCAGCGCACGCTGGTCCGCGGCCTATGGCCAGTCGTCCATGCCGCTGATGGTGCTGGGGCTGGCGGTGATGGGTTTTGCCGAACTGTTTATCGACCCGGTCGCCATGTCGCAAATCACCCGCATTGAGATCCCGGGGGTCACCGGTGTGCTGACCGGTATCTATATGCTGCTCTCCGGGGCCATCGCCAACTATCTGGCCGGCGTCATCGCCGACCAGACCTCGCAGGCGTCCTTCGACGCCGCCGGGGCAGTGAACTACTCCATTGACGCCTACATCAAGGTCTTCAGCCAGATCACCTGGGGCGCGCTGGCCTGTGTCGGCGTGGTGCTGGTCATCTGGCTGTATCACTCGCTGAAGGTCAGGACCGGCCGTCTGGCGGTGGAGTAATTCCTTTTCTGGCGGCCTCCCAGGCCGCCAGCGTCTCCTGCCGCGCCTGTTTGTGATCGACTATCGGGCGCGGATAATCCAGTTTGATCCCCTGTTTATCCGCCCACGCCCACGGCTGATGCAGCGCCTTCTCCGGCACCTTTGCCAGCTCAGGCAGCCAGCGACGCATAAACACCCCCTGCTTATCAAACTTCTCGCCCTGGGTGGTGGGGTTAAATATGCGGAAATAGGGCGCGGCGTCGGTGCCTGTCGAGGCCGCCCACTGCCAGCCGCCGTTGTTCGCCGCCAGGTCGCCATCAATCAGTTGACTCATGAAGTAGCGCTCCCCTGCCCGCCAGTCGAGGCGCAGATCTTTCGTCAGGAAGCTGGCGACAATCATGCGCAACCGGTTATGCATCCAGCCGGTGGCGTTAAGCTGGCGCATCGCGGCATCGACTATCGGAAAGCCGGTCTCCCCGCGCTGCCAGGCCTGCAGGGCGGCGTCATCTTCACGCCAGGCGACCTTATCAGTCCATGCGATAAACGGGCGTCCTTTACAGAGTTTCGGATAGTAGACCATCAGATGGCGGTAAAACTCGCGCCAGATCAGCTCATTAAGCCAGGTGGCACCTGCCCCACCGTCCAGCGCGGCGGGGTGTTCCGTCAGCAGACGATGCAGGCACTGGCGCGGTGACAGCACCCCGGTGGCCAGGCAGGGCGACAGGCGACTGGTCCCTTCCACGGCGGGGAAGTCACGCTGCCCCGCATACTCCGCCGCCGGTTGCTGACAAAACGCGCGCAGCCGCGCCAGCGCCGTTTTTTCATCCGCGGCAAACAGCAGCCCATCGAACGGCGTTTGCGGGTAGTTGAGCTCAGGCAGCGGCGGCGCCTGGCGGGCAGGCGCCTGGCGCGGCTTCGGCGCCGCCACGCACGCCGGGATCCCGTCCCGCAGACGGCGAATAAACGCATTCTTAAACGGCGTGAAAACTTTATACATTTCGCCGCTGCCGGTCATGACGCTGCCGGGCGGCAACAGGACGCTGTCGTCAAAGCCCTGGCAAATGACATCGCGCAAGGTGTTCTCAACGGCGGCATCGCGCTGACGTTCATTGAATTCGTACTGATAGTTGTAGAACAGGTGACTGACCTGGTGCTGCTGGCAGAAATGGGCCAGCCGTTCGACGCTGGCGGTAAAATCATCCGCCTCTTCGACCCACAGCGGTATGCCCCGTTCCGCCAGCGCGGTGTGCAGACTGTGCAAATGGCTGACGATAAACGCGGCCTGCCGCGGCGCCAGGTGATGCTCACGCCACTGCCCCGGGGTGGCGATATACAGCGCCAGCACCTGCGCCTGCGGATCCCGGCAGGCGGCGGCCAGCGCCAGGTTATCGTGAATGCGTAAATCCGTGCGTAACCAGACCAGATGGGTGGCCATATCACTCCTCAATTATCCGTCAGCAAAACTCATCTCATGATATAAGCCGGAAAAAATAGCGCGCTCCGGCAAAATAAGCACCTGCCAATTCCACTGCGGCGCATGAAAACGAGTGTAGACAAGCGACGAAAAAAAACCGCCGGGGGCAACCGGCGGTTTGCTTGTCTTCGTCGCAGCAGGACGGATTAATAGAAATCGTGAGCGGCTTTTTCCGCCTGCGCCATCCACACCGGCTGCTCGCTGGTTTTCGACCACACCCGGTGCAGCCAGCTGTAATAGCGGGCGCGATCTTTCCAGAACAGCATCACCGGCAGCGCCGCGACGCCAGCCACGACGGCGAAAGCACGACGCAGTAAAATAATATGAGCAGGATAAGCTTTGTACAACGCCATCATTTCTCTCCCCTTTGTCAGGCCGGCAAGCAGCGCCGGTAAAATTAATCATGTTTGTCTGAGCAAAATAATACCGCTCTGGTTGTAATTTTACTACTCATCCGACCACTAAAAAGCACGTATTTATACTTAATTTACATTCACCACGTAAATTAGTTACAAAAAAGTTAAATTAATACTAACCATCAGTTAAATTGTGCCTTTGCCATTTTTATACTTTTTTTACACCGCGCCCGCCGATTTTTGCAAAATCTTTGCGCCGTAATTCCTATTCTCCTGGTAAATCAAAAAAGACACCCGGAGGTGGATTGTGACTGCAGGCGTACTCACTGGCGTTGGGCTGGTGTTCCTGTTACTGGCTTATCTGGTTTATGCCTTGATACACGCGGAGGCATTCTGATGGCTGCCCAGGGATTTTTATTATTAGCCAGCTACCTGCTGGTGCTGCTGGTGCTGGCGCGCCCGCTGGGGACGTGTCTGGCGAGGATGGTGAACGATATCCCGCTTCCCGGCCTGGCCGGCGTCGAGCGCGTCCTGTGGCGCGTGGCCGGGATCCGCGCCGAGGAGATGGGCTGGCTGCAGTATTTGCTGGCGATCCTGCTGTTTAACGCCCTCGGCGGCCTGGCCCTGTTTGCCCTGCTGATGCTCCAGGGCGTGTTGCCGTTTAACCCGCAGCATCTGCCGGGATTGTCATGGGATCTGGCGCTCAACACGGCGGTCAGCTTTGTCAGCAATACCAACTGGCAGGCTTACGCCGGCGAAAGCACCATGAGCTATCTCAGCCAGATGGTCGGCCTGACGGTGCAGAATTTCCTCTCTGCCGCCACCGGGATCGCCGTGGTATTCGCCCTGACCCGCGCCTTCGCCCGGCAGAAAATGTCCGCCCTTGGCAATGCCTGGGTCGACCTGACGCGCATTACCCTGTGGCTGCTGCTGCCGCTCTCCCTGCTGGTGGCCCTGTTCTTTATTCAGCAGGGTGTGCCGCAGAATCTGCTGGCCTACCAGCCCTTTACCACCCTCGAAGGGGCGCACCAGCTGTTGCCGATGGGGCCTGTCGCCTCGCAGGAAGCGATTAAGCTGCTGGGCACCAACGGCGGCGGTTTCTTTAACGCCAACTCCGCTCACCCGTTTGAAAACCCGACCGCGCTGACCAATCTCGTGCAGATGCTGGCAATCTTCCTGATCCCGGCAGCACTGTGCTTCGCCTTCGGCGAGGTAGTGAGCGATCGCCGCCAGGGGCGCGCCATCCTGTGGGCAATGACGCTGATCTTTATCCTCTGCGTCGCCGTGGTGATGTGGGCGGAAACTCGCGGCAACCCCCACCTGCTGACGCTGGGCGCTGACAGTAGCCTGAATATGGAAGGTAAAGAGAGTCGCTTCGGTATTCTCGCCAGCAGTCTGTTCGCAGTGATCACCACTGCCGCCTCCTGCGGCGCGGTCAATGCCATGCATGACTCCTTCACCGCGCTGGGCGGCATGGTGCCGATGTGGCTGATGCAGATTGGCGAAGTGGTGTTCGGCGGCGTCGGTTCGGGCCTGTACGGCATGCTGCTGTTCGTCATGCTGGCGGTGTTTATCGCCGGGCTGATGGTCGGCCGCACTCCGGAGTATCTCGGGAAGAAAATCGATGTCCGGGAAATGAAAATGATCGCCCTCGCCATTCTGGTCACCCCGACGCTGGTGCTGCTTGGCACGGCGCTGGCGATGATGACCGACGCCGGCCGCGCCGGGATGTTCAACCCTGGACCGCACGGCTTTAGCGAAGTGCTGTACGCCGTCACCTCGGCGGCCAATAACAACGGCAGCGCCTTCGCTGGCCTGGGTGCGGCGACGCCGTTCTGGAACCTGCTGCTGGCGTTCTGCATGCTGGTCGGCCGCTTCGCCGTCATCATTCCGGTGATGGCCATCGCCGGCTCGCTGGTGGCGAAGAAAATTCAACCGGCCAGCCCCGGTACCCTCGCCACCCACGACGCCCTGTTTATCGGTTTGCTGATCGGCACCGTGCTGCTGGTGGGCGCCCTGACCTTTATTCCTGCGCTGGCGCTTGGCCCGCTGGCTGAACACTTTTCCTTACTTTGAGCGATGCGGAGCACCCTGTTATGAGTCGCAAACAATTAGCCCTGCTGGAGCCGACGCTGGTGCGCCAGGCGCTGCTGGATGCCGTGAAAAAACTCAGCCCGATGGTGCAATGGCGCAATCCGGTGATGTTTATCGTCTGGGTGGGCAGTCTGTTAACTACCCTGCTGGCGATCGCCATGGCTGGCGGCGCCCTGACCGGTAGCGCCACCTTTACCGCCGCCGTCAGCATCTGGCTGTGGTTTACCGTGCTGTTCGCTAACTTTGCCGAAGCGATGGCGGAAGGCCGCAGCAAAGCCCAGGCCAACAGCCTGAAAGGGGTGAAAAAAACGGCCTTCGCCCGCAAACTGCGCGCCCCGCAGCATGACGCGACGGTCGACCACGTGCCAGCGGAAGACCTGCGCAAAGGCGACGTGGTGCTGGTGGAAGCCGGGGATATTATCCCCTGCGATGGCGAAGTCATCGAAGGCGGCGCCTCGGTGGACGAAAGCGCCATTACCGGCGAGTCTGCCCCGGTGATCCGTGAATCCGGTGGCGATTTTGCCTCGGTGACCGGCGGGACACGCATTCTCTCCGACTGGCTGGTGATCCGCTGCAGCGTGAACCCGGGAGAAACCTTCCTCGACCGGATGATCGCCATGGTGGAAGGCGCCCAGCGCCGTAAAACGCCGAACGAGATCGCCCTGACGATCCTGCTGATCGCCCTGACGCTGGTGTTCCTGCTGGCCACCGCCACCATCTGGCCGTTTTCGGCGTGGAGCGGCAATGCGGTCAGCGTTACCGTGCTGGTCGCCCTGCTGGTGTGTCTGATCCCGACCACCATCGGCGGGCTGCTGTCGGCCATCGGCGTCGCCGGGATGAGTCGTATGCTCGGCGCCAACGTCATCGCCACCAGTGGCCGCGCGGTGGAGGCCGCTGGCGACGTCGATGTCCTGCTGCTGGATAAAACCGGGACCATTACCCTCGGCAACCGTCAGGCTTCCGCCTTCCTGCCGGCGCGCGGCGTGGAAGAGCGAACCCTCGCCGACGCCGCCCAGCTCTCCTCGCTGGCGGATGAAACCCCTGAGGGGCGCAGCATCGTGGTGCTGGCGAAACAGCGCTTTAACCTGCGCGAACGCGATCTGCAGTCGCTGCACGCCACCTTTGTCCCCTTTACCGCGCAAACGCGGATGAGCGGCATCAATATCGATCAACGCATGATCCGCAAAGGGTCGGTGGACGCCATTCGCCGCCACGTGGAGGCCAACGGCGGCCACTTCCCTGCCGATGTCGATAAGCAGGTGGAAGAGGTCGCCCGCCAGGGAGCCACGCCGCTGGTGGTCGCCGAAGGGGAAAAGGTGCTGGGGATTATTTCGCTCAAAGATATCGTTAAAGGCGGTATCAAGGAACGTTTCGCCCAGCTGCGCAAAATGGGCATTAAAACGGTGATGATCACCGGCGATAACCGCCTGACCGCCGCGGCGATCGCCGCCGAGGCCGGGGTCGATGATTTCCTCGCCGAAGCGACGCCGGAAGCCAAGCTGGCGTTGATCCGCCAGTATCAGTCGGAAGGTCGGCTGGTGGCGATGACCGGCGACGGCACCAACGACGCGCCCGCGCTGGCTCAGGCCGACGTGGCGGTGGCCATGAACTCCGGCACCCAGGCGGCGAAGGAAGCGGGCAACATGGTCGACCTGGATTCCAACCCCACCAAGCTGATTGAGGTGGTCCATATCGGTAAACAGATGTTAATGACGCGCGGCTCGCTGACTACCTTCAGTATTGCCAACGACGTGGCGAAATATTTCGCCATTATTCCGGCGGCATTTGCCGCGGTCTATCCCCAGCTGGCCATGCTGAACGTAATGGGCCTGCATTCGCCGTCATCAGCGATCCTTAGCGCCGTTATCTTTAACGCGCTGATCATCGTCTTCCTGATCCCGCTGGCCCTGAAAGGCGTGAGCTATCGCCCACTCTCCGCCTCGGCGATGCTGCGCCGCAACCTGTGGATCTACGGCCTCGGCGGTCTGCTGGTGCCCTTTATCGGTATTAAAGCCATCGACCTGCTGCTGACCCTGAGCGGTCTGGTGTGAGGAAAAAACTATGTCATTGATTCGTCCAGCACTTGTGCTATTTATTCTGTTAACGCTGCTCACCGGCGGCGTCTATCCTCTGCTGACCACCAGCCTGGGACAATGGTGGTTTCACTCACAGGCCAACGGCTCGCTGATCCGCCTGAACGGTGAGGTGCGCGGCTCCGGACTGATTGGCCAGAACTTTACTGCCGCAGGCTATTTCCAGGGCCGCCCGTCGGCCACCGCTGAGACGGCGGATAATCCCATGGCGTCAGGCGGCAGCAACCTTGCCGCCAGCAACCCGGCGCTGGATAAAGCGGTGAGCGAGCGCGTACAGGCCCTGCGCGCCGCGAACCCGGACGCCGACCCGCGGGTACCGGTCGAGCTGGTCACCACCTCGGCGAGCGGTCTCGATAACAACCTGACCCCGGCCGCCGCGCTGTGGCAGGTCCCCCGGGTGGCTAAAGCGCGCCAGCTGAGCGTTGAGCAGGTAACCCAGCTGGTGAACCAGGCCACACAAACCCCGCTGCTGAGCTTCCTTGGTCAGCCGGTGGTCAATATACTGCAACTCAATATGGCGCTGGATGCCCTGAAGGATAAGTAAATGAGTGACGAGCCGCTGCGCCCGGACCCTGACCGCCTGCTGCAGCACACCGCCGCCCCGCATCGCGGCAAACTGAAAGTGTTCTTCGGCGCCTGCGCCGGGGTGGGGAAAACCTGGGCGATGCTGGCGGAAGCGCAGCGGCTGCGCGCCCAGGGGCTGGATATTCTGATTGGCGTGGCGGAGACCCACGGCCGAAAAGAGACCGCTGCGATGCTGGAGGGCCTGAGCACCCTGCCGCCGCGGCGGCTCGCTCATCGCGGGCGGTACGTGTATGAGTTCGATCTCGACGCCGCCCTCGCCCGCCGTCCGGCGCTGATTCTGGTGGATGAGCTGGCGCACAGCAATGCGCCCGGCTCCCGCCATCCGAAGCGCTGGCAGGATGTGGATGAACTGCTGGAGGCCGGGATTGATGTCTTTACCACCGTCAACGTCCAGCATCTGGAAAGCCTGAACGACGTCGTCAGCGGGATCACCGGCGTGCAGGTGCGGGAGACCGTTCCCGACCCCTTCTTTGACGCCGCGGACGACGTGGTGCTGGTGGACCTCCCCCCTGACGATCTGCGCCAGCGGCTCAATGAGGGCAAAGTCTATATCGGCGGCCAGGCCGAGCGCGCCATCGAAAACTTTTTCCGCAAGGGCAATCTGATTGCGCTGCGCGAGCTGGCTCTGCGCCGCACCGCCGACCGCGTCGATGAGCAGATGCGTGCCTGGCGCGACCGCCAGGGCCAGGAGAAAGTCTGGCACACCCGCGATGCGATCCTGCTCTGTATCGGGCACAACACCGGCAGCGAAAAGCTGGTACGCGCCGCCGCCCGGCTCGCCGCCCGCCTGGGCAGCGTCTGGCATGCGGTGTATGTCGAGACCCCTTCCCTGCACCGCCTGCCGGAAGCCCGGCGGCGGGCTATTCTCGCCGCGCTGCGTCTGGCCCAGGAGCTGGGCGCCGAAACCGCGACCCTCTCCGACCCGTCGGAAGAGAAAGCGGTCCTTCATTACGCCCGCGAGCATAACCTCGGCAAAATCGTCATCGGCCGCCAGCGCAAACGCCGCTGGTGGGATCGCAGCGGCTTCGCCGACCGTCTGGCTCGCCATGCGCCGGACCTCGATCTGGTGGTGATCGCCCTCGATGAAAAACCGTCCCCTCTCCCTGCCCGGGCCAACGACAGCCGTACGGCGCTGGAAAAGTGGCGCCTGCAGCTGCAGGGCTGCGCGGTGGCGGTGGCGCTATGCGCCATCATTACCCTGGTGGCCATGCAGTGGTTGATGGCCTTCGAAGCCGCCAACCTGGTGATGCTCTATCTGCTGGGGGTGGTGATCATCGCCCTGGTCTATGGCCGCTGGCCGTCGGTGCTGGCGACGGTGATCAACGTTATCAGCTTCGATCTGTTTTTTGTCGCCCCGCGCGGGACGCTGGCGGTGTCAGATGTCCAGTATCTGCTCACCTTCGGCGTGATGCTCACTGTGGGCCTGCTTATCGGTAACCTCACCGCTGGCGTACGCTACCAGGCGCGGGTGGCGCGCTACCGTGAACGCCGTACCCGCCACCTGTATGAGATGTCTAAAGCACTGGCGGTAGGTCGTAGCCAGCAGGATATCGCCACCACCAGCGAGCGCTTCATCGCCTCCACCTTTCAGGCCCGCAGCCAGTTGCTGCTGCCGGACGCCCAGGGAAAACTGCTGCCCTTAACCCACCAGCCAGGGCTGACCCCATGGGATGACGCCATCGCCCGCTGGAGCTTTGATAAGGGGCAGCCTGCCGGCGCCGGCACCGATACCCTGCCCGGCGTGCCGTACCAAATTTTACCGCTGAAGAGCGCCGCCCGCACCTGGGGGCTATTGGTGGTGGAGCCGGAGAATCTGCGCCAGCTGATGATCCCGGAGCAGCAGCGGTTGCTGGAGACCTTTACCCTGCTGGTGGCCAGCGCCCTGGAGCGCCTCACCCTGACCGCCAGCGAAGAGCAGGCCCGGCTGACCAGCGAGCGGGAAAGCCTGCGTAACTCGCTGCTCGCCGCCCTGTCGCACGATCTGCGTACTCCGCTGACCGTGCTGTTTGGCCAGGCGGAAATTCTGACCCTCGATCTGGCCAGCGAAGGTTCAAAGCATGCTCCGCAGGCCAATGAAATTCGCCAGCATGTGCTCAACACCACCCGTCTGGTGAACAATCTGCTGGATATGGCGCGGATCCAGTCCGGCGGCTTTAATCTGCATAAGGAGTGGCTGACGCTGGAGGAAGTGGTCGGCAGCGCGCTGCGCATGCTCGAACCGAGCCTCGGCGGCCAGCACATTCAGTTGGATCTCCCCGATCCCCTCCAGCTGGTGCATGTCGACGGGCCGCTGTTCGAGCGGGTGCTGATCAACCTGCTGGAAAATGCCCATAAGTATGCCGGCGCCCGGGCGAACATCGGCATCCGCGCCGAAGCGGACGCCCGGCAGCTGTCGCTGGAGGTATGGGATAACGGTCCGGGGATCCCGGCAGGCCAGGAACAGACTATCTTTGATAAATTCGCCCGCGGCAACAAAGAGTCGGCGATCCCTGGCGTCGGGCTGGGCCTTGCCATCTGTCAGGCCATCGTCGACGTTCACGGCGGGACCATCTCCGCCAGCAACCGGCCCGAGGGCGGTGCCTCATTCCGTGTTACACTGCCGGGAGAAACGCCCCCTGAACTGGAAGAGCTACCTGAGGAATTGTGATTAACGTTCTGATTATCGAAGACGAACACGCTATCCGACGCTTTCTGCGCACCGCGCTGGAAGCCGACGGCATGCGCGTATTTGAAGCGGAAACCCTGCAGCGTGGGCTGATTGAAGCCGCTACCCGTAAGCCCGACCTCGCGATCCTCGATCTGGGCCTGCCGGATGGTGACGGCATTGATTTTATTCGCGACCTGCGTCAGTGGAGCCAGATGCCGATTATCGTCCTGTCAGCGCGTAGCGAAGAGCATGACAAAATTGCCGCCCTGGATGCCGGCGCCGATGACTACTTAAGTAAACCCTTTGGCATCGGCGAGCTACAGGCCCGCCTGCGCGTCGCGCTGCGTCGCCACGGCGCGGCGCAGGCCGATGAGCCGGTGGTGCGCTTCGCTGACCTTGAGGTCAATATCCCCGCCCGCCGCATCCTGCGCGGCAGCGAAGAGATCCACCTGACGCCTATCGAGTTTCGCCTGCTGGCGGCGCTGTTGAATAATCCCGGCAAAGTGCTTACCCAGCGCCAGTTGCTGAATCAGGTGTGGGGGCCTAACGCCGTAGAGCACAGCCACTATCTGCGGATCTACATGGGTCATCTGCGACAAAAGCTGGAGGCCGATCCGGCACGGCCGCAGCATTTGCTGACTGAAACCGGCATTGGCTATCGCTTTATGCCCTGAGCCCCGCCTCTGCAGTACCAGAGGCTGGCGATTTTCAGCCCTTCAGAGAGCAGCAGAAAACCGGCCAGGATCGCTACATGCCTGATGCCGGCAGCCTGAATCAGCCACAGACCCAGCGACAGCGAAGGCTGCATAAACACCAGTCTGAGCGGCGCCTGCCCCCAGGCCAGCCACAGCGCATAGCGGCTCTGACGGAAAAAGAGGATCATCGATAGCGGGATGCTGATAATCAGCAGAACATTCAGCGGATACAGCCAGACCGCCCCAGAGCCGTAAGTATGCAGCAGCTGGAGATAAGCCAGCAGGTCGTCGTAAAAAGGGAGGCGGCGGTGGGCAATATTCCACCATAAGAATTGCAGCACGAAAAAGAGATCCATCCACGCCCAGAATAAAAACAGGGACTTCCGTTGTATTTTCATCGCTATCCTTGCGAAAAAAATCAGGCCCACAAGGGGCCTGATGTTTGGCTGCGGTTACGCGTTCTTCAGCACTTCGCTGACAATCTCTACCGCTTCTTTTTCAATCAGCTTGCGATGCTCTTCGCCGAGGAAGCTTTCGCAGTAGATCTTGTAGGCGTCTTCGGTGCCTGACGGACGCGCCGCGAACCAGCCGTTGTCGGTCATCACCTTCAGGCCGCCAATCGCCGCCCCGTTGCCCGGCGCCGCGGTCAGACGAGCAGTGATCGGATCGCCCGCCAGGGTGTCAGCGCTGACCATTTCCGGAGAGAGCTTGGACAGCGCCGCTTTCTGCGCGGAAGTTGCGGAAGCCTGCAGGCGGTTGTAGCTCGGCGCACCGAAGCGTTCAGCCAGTTCGTTATAATGCTCCTGCGGGTTTTTCCCGGTCACTGCGGTGATTTCCGCCGCCAGCAGGCACATGATGATGCCGTCTTTATCGGTGGACCATGGCGTGCCGTCAAAGCGCAGGAAGGAGGCCCCGGCGCTCTCTTCGCCGCCGAAGCCGAAGCTGCCGTCGAACAGGCCGTCTACAAACCATTTAAAGCCCACCGGCACTTCCACCAGCTTGCGGCCCAGATCGTTCACCACCCGGTCAATCATCGCGGAGGAGACCAGCGTTTTACCCACCGCCACCTCTTTGCCCCACTGCGGACGATGCTGGAACAGGTAGTTGATCGCTACCGCCAGGTAGTGGTTCGGGTTCATCAACCCGGCTGGGGTGACAATCCCGTGGCGGTCGTAATCCGGATCGTTAGCAAACGCCAGATCGAACTTATCGCGCAGCGCCAGCAGGCCCGCCATCGCACACTCTGAGGAGCAGTCCATACGGATGGCGCCGTCTTTATCGAGGTGCATAAAGCGGAAGGTCTGGTCAACCTGATCGTTCACAATGGTCAGATTGAGCTTGTAGTGTTCGCCAATGCGTTTCCAGTATTCGATACCGGACCCGCCCAGCGGATCGACGCCCAGCGTCAGGCCCGCTTTCTGGATCGCCGCCATGTCGACGATGTCCGCCAGCCCTTCAATGAACGGCTGCACCAGATCCTGTTCTTTAACGTGACCAGAAGCCAGCGCCGCGTCCAGAGAAATGCGTTTCACGCCCTGCAGGCCGGCGGCCAGCAGTTCGTTGGCGCGGTTTTCCACCACTTTGGTGACGTTGGTATCAGCCGGGCCGCCGTTTGGCGGGTTGTACTTGATACCACCATCTTCCGGCGGGTTGTGTGACGGGGTGATCACAATGCCGTCTGCCAGCGGACCGCCTTTTTTGTTATGCACCAGAATCGCATTGGAGACCGCCGGCGTCGGAGTGAAGCCGTTGTTTTCCTGCACGATCACGTCAACGCCGTTGGCGGTTAACACTTCCAGCACCGAAATAAACGCCGGCTCGGAAAGGGCGTGGGTATCTTTGCCGACATAGCACGGACCGGTGATCCCGTTCTTCGCACGATCTTCCGCAATGGCCTGGGCGATGGCCAGGATATGCGGTTCGTTGAAGTTGTGGCGCGCCGCGCTACCGCGATGGCCAGAGGTGCCGAATTTTACCGCATGCTCCGCATTACCGACTTCAGGCTTCAGCACGTAGTACTGAGCAGTCAGTTGGGCGACGTTAATCAAATCACTCTGTTGCGCAGGCTGCCCCGCACGTTTATCGATTGCCATTGCCTGATCCTTCTGGTGCAAATGTTAAAAAGCTAGATCGTGCCGCAAACCTTTTCAATCAGCTCCGCAGGGAACTGCATCGACTGCATGATGTGCTCAATCATGCTGCATTTACGGCCGGTATTGGTATTAGTGATAACCCACCACGGTGTACCAGGAACCTGTTTTGGTTTGGTCTGATTACCGCTTTTCAGCAGCGTACGCGCATCTTCTGCAAAGTAGACGCGCGTGCGGCCATGCAGAGACTCGGTCGCCTCGGCAAATGCTTTATTGTCCAGAGAATAGAGGGTCGTCAACACCAGCATGAAACGGTTCACCGCACGCTTCTGCTCGGCGTATTCATCAGATAACAACAGCTCGCGCATGGCGCGGACTTTATCTTTCGCCGGGTTAGCGGGTTTCACCTCCACGGCAGGCGCTGGCGCCAGTGCCGGCGCGGCTTTGCTGACCGGTGTAGCCGGTTGGGAAACGGCGGAAAATTTCAGCATGCGCCGTAAAATGTCGGATGCGCTCTCGCCGATATGCAGAGTGTGGCTGGCAATATAGCGATAGAGTTCATCATCAACTTCAATTGTTTTCATCTTAATCCAGTGCGATATCTTTTCTGAATACAAATCGTTGGGATTATAAGTACAAATCCCAACCGCGGATAGCGTCAAACCAGGATGGCGGTAAAACTCAGAAAACTTCTGGGTCTTGCAGCCGGATGGCAGAATGTCCAACATAATACCCTAACCCGACGGAGCGAAAAAAAGAACTTTGCCATGAAATTAAATAGCCGAGCGCAATCTGCACAGAATCCGCACAACCACTCCCCGATCGTGCTGGTCCACGGTCTGTTTGGCAGCCTGGACAACCTGGGCATCCTCGCCCGCGACCTGATCGCCGACCACGATATTGTGCAGGTCGATATGCGCAACCACGGTTTGTCGCCGCGATCGCCAGAGATGACCTACCCCGCCATGGCGCAGGATCTGCTTGATACGCTCGACGCGCACCAGATCGAGCGCGCCACCTTTATCGGCCATTCGATGGGCGGGAAAGCGGTGATGGCGTTGACCGCCCTGGCGCCGGAACGCATCAGCGGACTGGTGGCGATCGATATCGCGCCGGTGGATTATCATGTGCGCCGCCATGATGAGATCTTCGCCGCTATCCGCGCCGTCAGCGAATCCTCCGCCAGCAGCCGCCAGCAGGCGGCGCAGGTGATGCGTGAGCATCTGCGGGAAGAGGGCGTGATTCAGTTCCTGCTGAAATCTTTTGTCGACGGCGAATGGCGCTTTAACGTGCCGGTGCTGTGGGACCAGTACCCGCATATCGTCGGCTGGGAAACCATTCCGGCCTGGCCGCACCCGACGCAGTTTATTCCCGGCGGCAACTCGCCCTATGTGACCGACGCCTACCGCGACGCGCTGCTGGCGCAGTTCCCGCAGGCCCGGGCGCACGTCATCGCTGGCGCCGGACACTGGGTGCATGCCGAGAAACCCGAGGCGGTGTTACGCGCCATCCGCCGCTATCTGACGAGCATCGCCGCCTGATTGGCTAAAATATGCCCGACCGCGCCGCAGAATGCCCGCGGTCGTTGGCGCAGCCGTTCGCCTGATGTATGATGGCGCGCTATCTGCGCCGGCTAGAGCCCGGCAGCTTGTTTCCCCGAAGTCACTCAGAATCATGGCAAAAGAACAAACGGACCGTACGACATTAGATTTGTTCGCAAACGAGCGTCGCCCGGGAAGACCGAAAACCAATCCGCTGTCGCGCGATGAACAACTGCGCATCAACAAACGTAACCAGCTGAAACGCGATAAGGTTCGCGGGCTGAAGCGCGTCGAGTTAAAACTCAACGCCGACGCGGTCGATGCGCTCAATGAACTGGCGGAAGCGCGTAATATGAGCCGTAGCGATCTCATTGAAGAGATGCTGATGACCCAATTGCGCGCCCTGCACAGCCAGGGAAAAGTCTAACTTTCCGCGAAAAATCCGCATTCGTGTAGCAGAGTGTGCAGTCGGGCGTGATTGCTGTTTCCGCGCCCTTGCCTGTTCTGCTATGATTGCCGTTATCTATGGGCATCGCGTCCCTACCACATCATTTAAGTTTCAAGAGGTTATTTTACTCATGGCAATCATCGGCATCTTTTTTGGCAGCGACACCGGCAACACCGAAAATATTGCAAAAATGATTCAAAAGCAGCTTGGTAAAGATGTTGCTGATGTTCACGACATTGCCAAAAGCAGCAAAGAAGACCTGGAAGCCCACGACATTCTGCTGCTCGGTATCCCGACCTGGTACTACGGCGAAGCGCAGTGTGACTGGGACGACTTCTTCCCGACGCTGGAAGAGATCGACTTCAATGGTAAACTGGTGGCGCTGTTCGGCTGTGGCGACCAGGAAGACTACGCAGAATACTTCTGTGACGCGCTGGGCACCATCCGCGACATCATTGAGCCGCGCGGCGCGACCATCGTCGGTCACTGGCCGACAGCCGGGTATCATTTTGAGGCCTCCAAAGGCCTGGCGGATGACGACCACTTCGTCGGCCTCGCCATTGATGAAGACCGCCAGCCGGAGCTGACCAACGAGCGCGTTGAGAAATGGGTGAAGCAGGTTGCCGAAGAGCTGCACCTCGAAGAAATCAAAAACGCCTGATGATTAAGCGGCGCAATCATTGAGTTGCGTCGCATTAATAGACAAAAGCAATCAAACTAATAGCTACAAGTTTTTAACTTTTAATCACATATCTGTACAATGTCCACTGATTCTACGAGGCACGTGACGCAGTTTGTAGCTGGTGCCTCGTTTTTGACAGCAAACCAGGCCTGATGCTTGCAGTTTTCATTTACCAGTGGCAGTTCTATAATGAGACGCATTACGTCGGGTTAATTTCTGTATGACTTCCGTTGAAGGAAGTAGATCGTTTAGCAACAGGACAGATTCCGCATGACTGACAACAATACCGCATTAAAGAAGGCTGGCCTGAAAGTCACACTTCCTCGACTGAAAATCCTTGAAGTGCTGCAGGAACCGGATAACCATCATGTCAGTGCGGAAGACTTATATAAACGCCTGATCGACATGGGCGAAGAGATCGGTCTGGCGACCGTTTACCGCGTACTCAACCAGTTTGATGATGCCGGTATCGTGACTCGTCATAATTTTGAAGGCGGTAAATCCGTTTTCGAACTGACCCAGCAGCATCACCACGATCACCTGATTTGCCTCGACTGCGGCAAAGTGATCGAATTCAGCGATGACTCGATCGAATTACGCCAGCGTGAAATTGCCTCCCGCCACGGCATCCGCCTGACCAACCACAGTCTGTATCTGTACGGTCATTGTGCGGAAGGTGATTGCCGCGAGGACGAACACGCCCACGACGCGGTGGAAAAATAATTCCCCGCTTCGCTGAGACTGAAAAGCCAACCTGCCGGTTGGCTTTTTTATGGGCGCCTCTGCTGCCCTTACCGCTCTCGTCCCACAGGTGACCTTCCCGCGTCCTCGTTTTGTCCGGAGAGTTGATATGGAACTTCGCCAGCTACGCTATTTTGTGCGCATTGTTGAAACCGGCAGCATGGGGCGCGCCGCGCTTGATCTTAATATCGGCGTCTCGGCGCTCAGCCAGCAGATCGCACGCCTGGAAAACGAACTGGCCATTCGCCTGCTGCAGCGGACCTCCCGCGGGGTCACGCCCACCAGCGCGGGTCTCGCTTTCTACTCGCAGGCACAGCTGGCGCTGCGCCATGCCGATGATGCCATCCTCGCCGCCCGCGAGGCGCGCCTGTCAGGCCACGTTAGCGTCGGCATGGCCCCCAGCACCGCCTCCGTTCTCGGCGTCCCGTTCATCAATGCGATGCGCGAAAGCTATCCCGACGTGCGCCTGCATTTGGTGGAAAGCCTCTCCGGTAATCTGGAGCGGATGATCAACACCCGCCAGCTCGATTTAGCTATCGTTTTCCAGCAGGAAAAGATCCTGCGCTGGAGCGCCAGACCGGTGCTGGAAGAACGCCTGTTCCTGATTGGCACCCATGCGCTGTTGGCCCCCCTGCAGGAGGACCACATCTCCCCTGACCAGCTCACCTCCCTGCCGTTGATTATGCCAAGCCAGGGCCATGGCCTGCGCGGCAGGCTGGAGGCAGTTTGCCAGCAGCATCATCTCAGCGTTGAGGTGGTGGCGGACATTGACGGTCTGGCCCTGCTGATGCAGGCCGTGCGCAGCGGACTGGGGGCCACCCTGCAGCCCGGGGCCGCCATCTCCCACCTCGACCATCAGGCGCTGAGGGTGATCGACGTCGTCAACCCGATACTCAGTCGCCCCAACTTTCTGGTCAGTCTGTCTGATGATGAACTCACTCCGGCAGGCCTTGCGGCTCGAGTGATACTCAGCAAAGTCATGCGCCAGCTGGTGGAGTCTGACCGCTGGCCGGGTGCTACCCTTTACGCTCACTAAACCCCTCTTTAGCATTACACCATAGCGCCTCACCGCTGTTACCACCTACATTCCCATTACAAATTTAACAATTAATTAAATTGTAAGGGAGCCGATAATGGTGGATGTACTGGTGATTGGCGGCGGCAATGCCGCGCTATGCGCCGCCTTAACCGCCCGGGAAGCTGGCGCCTCGGTGCTGCTGCTGGAGGCGGCGCCGCGGGAGTGGCGCGGCGGCAACTCGCAGCACACGCGTAACCTGCGCTGTATGCACGATGCGCCGCAGGACGTGCTGGTCGACAGCTACCCGGAAGAAGAGTACTGGCAGGATCTGCTGCGCGTCACCGAGGGGAATACCAACGAAGCGCTGGCCCGAATGGTGATCCGCACCTCGTCACAATGCCGGGACTGGATGCGCCAGCACGGCGTGAACTTTCAGCCACCGCTCTCCGGCGCCCTGCACGTGGCCCGCACCAACGCCTTTTTTATGGGCGGCGGCAAAGCGCTGGTCAATGCCTATTACCGCAGCGCGGAGCAAATGGGGGTGCAGATCCGCTACAACACACCGGTGCAGGCTCTCGAGCTGCGCAACGGCGAATTTGTCGCCGCGCTGGCGGGCGAGGAACGGATTGTTGCAAAAAGCTGCGTCCTCGCCGCCGGCGGATTTGAATCCAACCGCGAATGGCTGCGCGAGGCCTGGGGGCAAAATGACAGCGGTGAATGGCCCGCCGATAACTTTCTCATCCGCGGCACCCGCTTCAACCAGGGAGTGCTGCTCAAGTTTATGATCGACGCCGGGGCCGATATTATCGGCGATCCCTCGCAGTCCCACTGCGTCGCCATTGACGCCCGGGCGCCGCTCTACGATGGCGGGATCTGTACCCGCGTCGACTGCGTGTCGCTGGGGGTAGTGGTCAACCGCGATGCCGACCGTTTTTACGATGAAGGAGAAGATTTCTGGCCCAAACGCTATGCCATCTGGGGCCGGCTGGTCGCCCACCAGCCCGGGCAAATCGGCTACTCGATCATCGACAGCAAAGCCATCGGCCACTTTATGCCGCCCGTCTTTCCCGGCGCTCAGGCCAACACCCTTCCCGAGCTGGCCCGCCAGCTCGGCCTGGACAGCGAACGCTTTACGCAAACCATCGCCGACTATAATGCCGCCTGCGCGCCAGGCCAGTTCGATCATACCCGCCTGGATAACTGCGCCACCGCCGGCCTGACGCCGCCAAAGACCCACTGGGCGCGGCCTATCGATACGCCGCCTTACTACGGCTATGCCTTACGTCCGGGGATCACCTTCACCTACCTCGGGCTCTACGTCGACGACACCGCCGCCGTCCACTTCGCCGGCAAACCCAGCCGTAATCTGTTTGTCGCCGGGGAAATGATGGCCGGCAACGTGCTGGGCAAAGGCTATACCGCCGGCGTCGGGATGTCGATCGGCACCACCTTCGGCCGCATTGCCGGCCAGCAAGCCGCCCGGGCGGCACAGCAGGAGAAACACCATGAAGTCGCTTGAGAAGCTGATCATTGAGGCGCAGATCATCACCGAGCCGGAGGCGGAAGTGGAAAGGGTGATGCAGGTATGTAACGCCTGCCGCTACTGCGAAGGGTTTTGCGCCGTATTCCCGGCGATGACCCAGCGCCTGGCCTTTGGCAAAGCAGATATTAACTATCTGGCTAACCTGTGTCATAACTGCGGCGCCTGCCTGCACGCCTGTCAGTACGCGCCGCCGCACGAATTCGCGATTAACGTGCCGAAGGCGATGGCCGAAGTTCGGCTGGAAACTTATCAGCATTACGCCCAGCCCGCCGCCTTTGGCAGCCTGTACCGCCGGGCTGGTGTGACCACCGTACTGGCGCTGGTCGGCGGACTGATTTTCTTTCTGCTGCTGGCGATGGGGCTCAAAGGCTCGCTGCTTCATCCGCCGCTGGCGGGCGATTTCTATCAGATATTCCCGCATAACCTGCTGGCGTGGATGTTTGGCTCGGTCTTCGTGCTGGCCTTTGGCTTGCTGATGACCGGGGTGATCCGCTTCTGGCGCGAGATCTCCCCGGGCCAGCCGCACGCGGTTGATATCGCCAAGGCCTCACAGGATGCGTTGACGCTGAAATATCTCGATGGCGGGCATGGCAAAGGCTGCAACGAAGCCGATGACGCCTTCACCCTGCTGCGCCGCCGTTTCCACCACTTCACCTTCTACGGCTTTATGCTCTGCTTCGCCGCCACCGTGGTGGCCACGGGCTATCACTATTTCGCCGACCGGGAAGCTCCCTACCCGTTCTTCAGCGTCCCGGTGCTGCTGGGGACCCTTGGCGGCATCGGCCTGCTGGTGGGGCCAGCTGGCCTGCTGTGGCTAAACCTGCGCCGGTCGCCGTTGCACGGCGATGCACGACAAAAACCGATGGACCGCGGCTTTATCCTGCTACTGCTGCTGACCAGCTTCACCGGCCTGGCGCTGCTGGCGGGACGGGATACCTCATGGATGGGTATTTTGCTCGCTGTTCACCTCGGGGTGGTAATGGCCCTGTTCTTAACCCTTCCCTACGGAAAATTTGCCCACGGATTTTATCGCTGTGCGGCGCTACTCAAGTGGGCAATTGAGAAGCGGCGCGGAAAACAGGCGGCAGTCGCAGGCGACTAACCCGCTCCCTCTTACCTCTATAAAAACAAGATAAAGACAATGGAGAGCACACCCTATGACGCAACAATCCACGCGCGCCGGCACCGTCGGCGCTATCCTCCGCGTGACCAGCGGTAATTTTCTCGAACAGTTCGACTTTTTCCTGTTTGGCTTTTATGCGACCTATATCGCCCGCACCTTCTTTCCGGCGGAGAGCGAGTTCGCAGCGCTGATGCTGACCTTTGCGGTGTTTGGTTCGGGCTTCCTGATGCGCCCCATCGGCGCGGTGGTCCTCGGCGCCTATATCGACAGAATCGGGCGCCGCAAAGGGCTGATGGTCACCCTGGCGATCATGGGCTGCGGGACGCTACTCATCGCCCTGGTACCTGGCTATCAGACCATCGGCGTGCTGGCGCCGATCCTCGTGTTAGTGGGCCGCTTGCTGCAGGGGTTTTCCGCGGGCGTCGAGCTTGGCGGGGTGTCGGTCTATCTGTCGGAAATCGCCACGCCGGGCAATAAAGGCTTCTATACCAGCTGGCAGTCCGCCAGCCAGCAGGTGGCTATCGTCATGGCGGCGTTGATTGGCTATGCGCTGAACGCCACGCTTGAGCATGAGGAGATCGCCGACTGGGGCTGGCGCATCCCTTTCTTCATTGGCTGCCTGATTATTCCGCTGATTTTCGTGCTGCGCCGCTCGCTGCAGGAGACTGAGGAGTTCCTGCAGCGTAAACATCGCCCGGATACTAAAGAGATCCTGACCACTATCGCCAGGAACTGGCGCATTATTACCGCCGGGACGTTGCTGGTGGCGATGACCACCACCACCTTTTATTTTATCACCGTCTATACGCCGACCTACGGCAGAGCGGTGCTGCACCTCAGCGCTCGCGACAGCCTGCTGGTGACCATGCTGGTGGGCATCTCCAACTTTATCTGGTTACCGATTGGCGGGGCGATCTCTGATCGGATCGGTCGTCGTCCGGTGCTGATGGGCATTACCCTGCTGGCGCTGCTCACCACCTGGCCGGTGATGCACTGGCTCACCGCCGCGCCCGATTTCACCCGTATGACACTGGTCCTGCTGTGGTTCTCGTTCTTCTTTGGCATGTATAACGGCGCGATGGTGGCGGCGCTCACCGAAGTGATGCCGGTGTACGTCCGCACTGTGGGATTCTCTCTGGCCTTTAGTCTCGCTACTGCCATTTTCGGCGGCCTGACGCCGGCTATCTCTACCGCCCTGGTCGAGCTCACCGGCGATAAAAGCGCGCCGGGCTGGTGGCTAATGTGCGCCGCGCTGTGCGGGTTCATTGCCACCGCGCTGCTGTTCGTGCGGCTGAGCCGAGGCTATCAGCCGGCGGAGAGTCAGCGCTAAAAAAACAAACGGGCGGAGGTATGCTCCGCCCGTTTGCCGCTAACGTCTGATTTAATGGGTCGTATTATTGCTGCGGATCTCCTTCCAGATCTGGTCGCAGCGCGCTTTCACCGCCTGATCGTTGCCGGTGCGGGTGGCCTGAATACACTGTTGGTAATCCAGGACGCGAACGCTCTCCTGATTGGCAAATTGCTGGTGCCGTTTATCCTCTTTCAGTACATTCAGTACGCTCTGACAGGCTTCAATCTTGTCCGGATTCCCCTCCGCCGTATTAATACAGGCGCTATAGGCATCTTTCAGTTTGGTGTCTTCTTTCGGTGCCGGCGACGTGGCGCAGGCCACCAGACCCGAGGCCATCATGGCAATAAGCAGCATTTTTTTCATTGTCGTTCTCCCAGAGGTGCGGCAGGCTCACGCCCGCCGCGCAGGCATCAGAAAATAGTGAACGGGGCGATAACCATGAACTTCACGTCGCGCTCATCCTGGAAGATGTTGCCGTAGCCGCCGCTCCAGCTCGGAATATCGGAATGGTTGTCGTACTGGGTAAAGTGCAGTTTGAACAGGGTGCCCTTCGCCCGACCTTCCTGCACGGTATACAACGCATCCAGGCTGTAAGCCGATTCTTTCAGGCGATAGTCAGGGTCATAGTACGCATCCGGAGAGGACATTCTTCCCGGCTTCGCATCCCAGGCGTAGACATAAGACGCGCCAAACGCCCAGCCAGGCATATCCCAGTTTTTCATGTCATACATCGCGCCGAAGAAGACCGCTTTTTCGCCGTTGGCGTTAAAGTCGGAGCGGTTATCCCACCAGATATCGAGACGACCGTTGGAAGAGGCATAGGTCGGCGTCATACGCTGCAGGAAGTAGCCCTGCTGGCCATCGGCCTTCACCCAGGTGCCTTCCAGACGCAGGTCCAGCACATCCGCCACTTTATAGCCGAAGGTTAACGCCTGCAGCCATGCGGTGCCGTCATAGATGTCATTGACCCCGCCGTTGCTGACCTTATCGCGGGTGCCGTAGAACTGGTAGCTGGTGCTCAGCGGCGCGCCGGCGACGTCAAACTTGTAGCTGGCTTTAGCAAAGTACTGATCGATATAGCCCTGAGCCTGACCAAATGCCGCCTCCAGCACCAGGTCGTTTTTGAAATCATATTTGGCGCCGACGGAGTGGAGATAATCAACTTTGGTTTTCTTGTCGTTCTGATAGAAATCGTCCATCTCGATATGCCATGGCGCTTTATACTCGTTCGTCCACATATAGGAGAAACTTAACGCGCCCGCCGTGCCATAGTCGAAGTTAGCCCCGGCCTCCGCCCCCTGATAGGTACCTGGCATAAAGCTCCAGTGCGGGGCCAGCAGAGTCTGGCCGGTTGGCTGGATATAGCCCGCACGTGCCCACGCCGGACCGTATTTGAATTTCGCGGCGGCTTTATACAGGCTGATACCGCTCTTATCGCCGGAGTAGTCTTCGTCATAGGCTTTGTTGCGCGATGAGAAGGCAATTTCGTTCGGGTGGCCGCTATCGCCGTTCTCGGCCATTTCAATCGCGGTAAATGCAGCAATATCAAGGCCAAACAGATCGGCAGCATAGCCGGACTGGAAGTCCAGGTTAGCGTTCCAGGTGGAGTGGGAAAGGTTGGTTTTATATTTGTCGCCGTCGGTGACATCTTTACGGTCACGCTCACGCTGCCAGTAATAGATACCGCCGGTTAAGGTTGAATCATCGATAAAGCCTGCTGCGCTGGCCTGCGGAACCACAACCCAGCCCGACATCGCGGTGACGGCGGCAATAGCCAGCGCCAGCGTACTACGTTTGCCACTAAACGTACGCATGTGCATATCCTCTTTGACGTTTTAAAAGGCGAAGACCAACGGTCATTCGCTAAAAAAATAAATAAAACTGCAAAATGTGGGGCGGTGAAAAAGGCCGCGAAACCACTGTAGATAGACTATTTTTCGTGACGCGAATTATCAATGTTTTTCGTGAGGCAAAGCTTAAGATTATGACAAAGCGCACATAATTTATGTCTTTTTGTTACAGTCTTATCCCTGATAATTTTGTCATGGAAGTCATTGCAAAATCAGGGAAAAATAGAAGAACTGAAAGCGATTACATTGGTTTTTTGTATATGACAGGAAACATCAGAAGCGCTATTTATTAACGCGCAGTAACAGGATTAATTCGCATCGCGAAAATGAAAAGTTTAATTGGCTGATTCTGAAACAAAAAAAAGCGCCGCAAGGTGCGACGCTTTTACGAGAGGGAAATTTATTCGCCGACTTTCGCCCAGGTATCACGCAGCCCGACAGTGCGGTTGAACACCAGACTGGAGGCGTTTGCATAGCGACTGTCGAGGCAGAAGTAACCTTCACGCTCAAACTGGTAAGCTTTGCCTGCTTCGGCCTGCGCCAGGCTCGGCTCCGCATATCCCTGCTTAATCACCAGCGAATCCGGGTTGATTACCGCGAGGAAATCTTCCTCCGCCCCCGGGTTTGGTACGCTGAACAGGCGATCGTAGAGACGGATCTCCACCGGCAGCGCATGCGCCGCACTCACCCAGTGGATCACGCCTTTGACCTTGCGACCGTCGGCCGGATCTTTACTCAGGGTATCGGCATCGTAGGTGCAGAAAATAGTGGTGATATTGCCTTCGGCATCTTTCTCCACGCGTTCCGCTTTGATCACGTAGGCATTGCGCAGACGCACTTCTTTACCCAGCACCAGACGCTTGTACTGTTTGTTGGCTTCTTCACGGAAGTCAGCGCGATCGATCCAGATTTCGGCGCTGAACGGCACTTCACGACTGCCCATTTCCGGCTTGTTCGGATGGTTCGGCATCGCCACCATTTCGCTTTCGCCCTGCGGATAGTTCTCGATAACCAGTTTCACCGGATCGATCACCGCCATCGCGCGCGGGGCGTTTTCGTTGAGATCTTCACGAATGCAGGACTCCAGCGATGCCATCTCGATGGTGTTGTCCTGCTTGGTCACGCCGATGCGCTTGCAGAACTCGCGGATGGATTCAGCGGTGTAGCCACGGCGACGCAGACCAGAGATGGTCGGCATACGCGGGTCATCCCAGCCTTCCACGTGCTTCTCGGTCACCAGCTGGTTCAGCTTACGCTTGGACATCACGGTGTATTCGAGATTCAGGCGCGAGAATTCATACTGACGCGGGTGAACCGGAATGCTGATGTTGTCGAGCACCCAGTCGTACAGGCGGCGGTTGTCCTGGAACTCCAGGGTACACAGCGAGTGGGTGATGCCTTCCAGCGCATCGCTGATGCAGTGGGTGAAGTCATACATCGGGTAGATGCACCACTTGTTGCCGGTCTGATGATGCTCAGCGAACTTAATGCGGTACAGCACCGGATCGCGCATCACGATGAACGGCGATGCCATATCGATCTTCGCGCGCAGGCAGGCTTTACCCTCTTCGAAGCCGCCGCTGCGCATTTTTTCAAACAGCGCCAGGTTTTCTTCCACGCTGCGGTCGCGATACGGGCTGTTTTTACCCGGCGCTTTCAGGGTGCCGCGGTATTCGCGAATTTCATCTGGAGAGAGTTCATCAACATAGGCCAGACCTTTGTTGATCAGCTCAACCGCATACTGATGCAGCTGATCAAAGTAATCAGACGAGTAGCAAACGTCCCCGGACCAGTGGAAACCTAACCACTGCACGTCGTTTTTAATCGACTCCACGTATTCGATATCTTCTTTCACCGGGTTGGTGTCATCGAAACGCAGGTTGCATTGACCCTGATAATCCTGCGCGATGCCGAAGTTCAGGCAGATGGATTTCGCATGGCCAATGTGCAGATAACCGTTCGGCTCCGGCGGGAAGCGTGTGTGAACGGTGGTATGTTTACCGGTAGCCAGATCTTCATCAATGATCTGACGGATAAAGTTAGTCGGGCGGGCTTCTGCCTCACTCATCACGGGTTCCTCAAAGCGTAAACAACGTATAACGGCACATGATCTTACAAGCAGGACGTAGTGACAACTATTAGTTACGTAAAATAGGTATCAGAAGAGGATTATGGGGCCGATTGCTGGAAAAAAAAGCGGCGAAGGTTTCCCTTCGCCGCTGAGGCATAAACTCGACTCAGGAGCCTTACTTGCCTTTAATCTCATACAGCGGCGTCTGGCCGGCAACGACCTTACCGCTCGCCAGTATCACCAGCGCGCTGTAGTCATCGCTATTGCTGCAGACGACCGGGCTAATCATTGAGCGCGCGTTGGCGTTGAGGAAGTCCAGATCCATTTCCAGGATCGGCTCACCGGCCTTCACGTCCGTGCCCTCTTCAACCAAACGTTTGAAGCCCTTGCCTTCCAGCGCCACGGTGTCGATCCCCATGTGGACGACGATTTCCGCGCCGTTGTTGGTTTCGAGGCAGAACGCGTGGTTAGTGTTGAAAATTTTCACCACAGTACCCGCCGCTGGCGCGACAACGATGTTGCTGGTCGGTTTCACCGCGATACCGTCGCCGACGGCTTTGCTGGCGAAGGCTTCGTCCGGCACCTGTTCGAGCGCCACCACGTCACCGGTAATCGGCGAAACCAGCGACTCAACGGTCTTCGCATTCGCTACCGCCTGCGGTTTAGCCGCTGGCGCTGCGGTGGCGACATTGCCAGCCGGTGCGGCTGCCGCTGCCGCTACCGGGCCGCGGGTAACCACTTTTTTCATCTCATCGCCGATAGATTCTGCTTTCGCACCGACGATAACCTGGATGGTTTGCTTATTCAGTTTCACCACCCCGGACGCGCCGAGACGTTTACAGGCCGCGTCGTTCACTTTCGCCGAATCGCCCACGGTCAGACGCAGACGGGTGATACAGGCGTCAATGGCTTTCAGGTTGTCGGTTCCGCCCACCGCGGCGATATAGCTGGTCGCCAGCTGGGTCAGGCCCTCTTCAGTGTTGCTGTTGGCTTCTTCCGTTACCACGTCAGCGGCTTTGTCTTCACGACCCGGCGTTTTCAGGTTGAACATGCGGATCACCGCGCTGAACAGCAGGAAGTAGACGAAGAAGAACACCACGCCCATCACCAGCAGCATCCAGACGTTTTTGCTGGCCGCAGGCAGGCTGTACATCAGCACATAGTCAATTGCACCTGCGGAGAAGGAGAAGCCCGCGTGGATCCCCAGCGCTGTTGCGATGAACAGGCTGATACCGGTCAGCACCGCGTGCAGGAGGTACAGCAGCGGAGCCAGGAACATGAACAGGAATTCCAGCGGCTCGGTTACCCCGGTCAGGAACGCGGTGATGGCTACGGACAGCAGCATACCGCCGACCATCGGACGACGCGCTTTCGGCGCCGCCAGATACATCGCCAGCGCCGCACCCGGCAGACCAAACATCATGATCGGGAAGAAGCCGGACATGAACATCCCCGCGGTGCCGTCGCCGGCGTAGAAGCGGTTGATGTCGCCGTGGAACACAGCGCCAGCGGCGTTAGTGAACTCACCAATCTGGAACCAGGCGATGGTGTTCAGCACCTGATGCAGACCGGTTGGGATCAGCAGACGGTTGATGAAACCAAAGATACCGGAACCGAGCGCCCCTGCGGAGACGATCCATTCGCCACCAGAGTGGATAGCGTGTTGCACCGGCGGCCAGACGTAGCCGAAGATCGCGGCGAGGATCAGACAGAAGAAGCCGGTGGCGATCGGCACGAAGCGTTTGCCGCCGAAGAAACTCAGGAAGTCCGGCAGCTTGATGCCGGCCCAGCGGTTGTACACCGCCCCTGCCACCAGACCGGTAATGATACCGGCCAGCACGCCCATGTTAATTTCCGGGTTGATGGTGACCATCGCTTTGGTCATCACGAAATACCCTACTGCGCCGGCCAGCGCCGCAGAACCCGCGTTATCCTTGGACCAGCTTGATGCCACACCAATTGCGAAGATCAGCGCCAGATTATCGAAGATCGCCCCACCCGCTTGCGCGATGAAGGGTACATTCAACAGGTCTGGTTGCCCGAAACGCAGCAGCAATGCCGCGACCGGCAGCACTGCGATAGGGAGCTGCAACGCCCTACCCAGTCGCTGAAAGAAACCTAAAATATTCATCTTATTCCCCCTATGAGACCCCGATGAGGCTCATTTTCAAAGCCACTTTTTTATTGTGTAACAAGGTCGGTTTTATCACTTACCGGCAAAGTGTGTGAAAAATTAATTCGTATCGCAAATTAAACGGGTATTTTTTGTGATAATTATCACCAAATATCGTATTCCCCCCTCCCTTTCACTGGCTAACATCGAAAACTTATTTTATCATTCAAAAAATCAACACGGATTGACCCCGGTCGGCGCAGTTGCTGCAATACTCTCCTCAGAGTGCTGGCGCCAATCCGCCAGAATCTACTTTAACTATAGAGGTGAAGAATGAGACTGATCCCCCTGGTAACCGCTGAGCAGGTCGGTAAATGGGCTGCCCGCCACATCGTTAACCGTATTAATGCATTCAAACCGACCGCGGACCGCCCGTTCGTGCTGGGTCTGCCTACCGGTGGCACTCCGCTGACCGCCTACAAAGCGCTGGTTGAAATGCATAAAGCAGGCCAGGTTAGCTTCAAACACGTCGTCACCTTTAATATGGATGAATATGTCGGCCTGCCAAAAGAGCATCCGGAAAGCTATCATAGCTTCATGCACCGTAATTTCTTTGACCACGTTGATATTCCGGCAGAAAATATCAACCTGCTGAATGGTAACGCGCCGGACATCGATGCGGAATGCCGTCGCTATGAAGGAAAAATTCGTTCCTACGGTAAAATCCACCTGTTCATGGGCGGCGTAGGCAACGATGGTCACATCGCGTTCAACGAACCGGCCTCTTCTCTGGCGTCCCGTACCCGTATTAAGACCCTGACCCATGACACCCGTGTGGCGAACTCCCGCTTCTTCGATGGTGATGTGGATCTGGTGCCGAAATACGCGTTGACCGTGGGCGTAGGCACCCTGCTGGATGCAGAAGAAGTGATGATTCTGGTGCTGGGTCATCAGAAAGCGCTGGCGCTGCAGGCGGCGGTAGAAGGTAACGTCAACCATATGTGGACCATTACCTGCCTGCAGCTGCATCCGAAGGCGGTGATTGTCTGCGACGAGCCGTCCACCATGGAGCTGAAAGTGAAAACCCTGAAATATTTCAACGAATTAGAAGCTGAAAATATTAAAGGTCTGTAATGTAGTCGTGTCCCGCCACTTGCGCGGGACCCTCTTTTTCTTTGTATGCATCATCATGCCGGCGGCAAATGAACGATCGCTGACCTGATGGGGCGTATATACCGGGGGTCGTAATGTATGCATTAACCCAGGGCCGGGTTTATACCGGTCATGAAATTCTCGATGACCATGCGGTTGTTATCGCCGATGGCCTAATCGAACGTCTCTGTCCGCTGGCGGATTTGCCGTCTGACATGGAGCAGCGCTCGGTCAACGGCGCAATAATTGCCCCCGGTTTTATCGACGTTCAGCTCAATGGCTGCGGCGGCGTGCAGTTTAACGACAGCCCAGAAGCGGTCACCGTTGAAACGCTGGAGATCATGCAGAAGGCGAACGAACGTTCAGGCTGCACCAGCTTCCTGCCGACGCTGATTACCTCCAGTGACGATCTGATGAAGCAAGGTATCCGCGTCATGCGCGAATACCTGCAAAAACACCCGAATCAGGCGCTGGGTCTGCATCTTGAAGGACCGTGGCTGAATATCGTCAAGAAAGGCACCCACAACCCGGACTACGTGCGTAAACCGGACGCCGCGCTGGTCGATTTCCTCTGCGATAACGCCGATGTGATCACCAAGGTGACCCTCGCCCCTGAGCGCGTTGAGCCGGAAGTGATCCGCAAGCTGGTTGCCGCCGGGATCGTCGTCTCCGCCGGCCACTCCAACGCCACGCTGAAAGAGGCGAAAGTCGGCTTCCGCGCCGGCATTACCTTCGCCACTCACCTGTATAACGCGATGCCGTATATTACCGGACGCGAACCGGGTCTGGCCGGGGCGATTTTTGACGAGCCGGATGTCTACTGCGGTATTATTGTCGACGGGATGCATGTCGATTATGCCAACGTACGTAACGCCAAGCGCCTGAAAGGCGACAAACTGTGCCTGGTCACCGACGCCACCGCGCCGGCGGGGGCGAATATTGACCAGTTCATTTTTGCCGGGAAAACAATATACTACCGCAATGGACTGTGCGTAGATGAAAACGGCACGCTCAGCGGCTCCTCCCTGACCATGATTGAAGGGGTGCGTAATCTGGTGGAGCATTGCGGCGTGGCACTGGACGAAGTATTGCGGATGGCGACGCTCTATCCCGCGCGCGCTATCGGTGTGGACAAGCAGCTCGGCAGCATTGCGCCGGGCATGGTCGCTAACCTGACCGCCTTTACACGCGATTATAAAATCACCAAGACCATCGTTAATGGTAACGAGGTCGTCACTGAGTAAGTAAAAGTATGACAGCAGGCGGACAAGCTCAAATTGGTAACGTTGACCTCGTAAAACAACTGAACAGCGCGGCCGTGTACCGCCTGATTGACCTGCATGGGCCTATCTCGCGCATTCAGATAGCCGAACAAAGCCAGCTTGCCCCTGCCAGCGTGACCAAAATCACGCGTCAGCTTATTGAGCGCGGCCTGATCAAAGAAGTCGATCAGCAGGCCTCCACCGGAGGCCGCCGCGCTATCTCTATCATCGCTGAAACCCGCAACTTCAACGCCATCGGCGTGCGGCTTGGCCGCTATGACGCCACTCTGACCCTGTATGATTTAAGCAGCAAGACCATGGAAGAGGAACATTTTCCCCTGCCCGAGCGCACCCAGGAAACGCTGGAACACGCCCTGCTGAATATCATCGCCACCTTTATCGAAAACTGTCAGCGCAAAATTCGCGAGCTGATCGCCATCTCGGTGATCCTGCCAGGCCTCGTCGACCCGGAAAGCGGCGTGATCCGCTATATGCCGCATATTGCGGTGGAAAACTGGGGCCTGGTCGGGGCGCTGGAAAAACGCTTCAACGTCACCTGCTATGTCGGGCACGACATCCGCAGCCTGGCGCTGGCCGAGCACTATTTCGGTGCAAGTCAGGACTGCGAAGACTCCATCCTGGTGCGCGTGCACCGGGGTACCGGCGCGGGCATCATCTCTAACGGGCGCATTTTTATTGGCCGGAACGGCAACGTCGGCGAAATTGGCCACATTCAGGTCGATCCGCTGGGCGAGCGCTGCCACTGCGGCAACTTCGGCTGTCTGGAGACCGTCGCGGCCAATGCCGCCATCGAACAGCGGGTTCGCCACCTGCTTGAGCAGGGCTACCAGAGCCGTCTGACGCCGGATGACTGCACGATCAAAACTATCTGCAAAGCGGCCAACAAGGGCGATGCCCTGGCCTGCGAGGTGATTGAGTACGTGGGGCGTCACCTCGGAAAAACGATCGCCATCGCGATTAACCTGTTCAACCCACAAAAAATCGTTGTCGCCGGCGAAATTGTGGAAGCTGAAAAGGTCCTTCTTCCGGCCATCGAAGGCTGCATTAACGCCCAGGCGCTGAAAGCGTTTCGCAAGAACCTGCCGGTGGTGCGTTCTACCCTCGACCATCGCTCAGCGATTGGCGCCTTCGCGCTGGTCAAACGCGCTATGCTCAATGGCACGCTGCTGCAGCGCTTGCTTGAGAGCTAATCGCCTCTTTATTGATAGCGCGAAACGATCCGCATCACCCTGTCGCTGGTGGATATGGTCCACCAGCGATGTGAAACCTCATCGATGACGAGTATAGTTTCGTCTTTGTTAATGATTCTGGACCCACCATGACCATTCAAAACATAATTTGTGATATTGACGGCGTGCTGATGCACGATAACGTCGCCGTTCCCGGCGCTGCCGAGTTTATCAAACGCATCCTCGATAAAGGCATGCCGCTGGTAATGCTGACCAACTACCCGTCGCAAACCGGCCAGGATTTGGCCAACCGTTTCGCCACCGCCGGCATCGACGTGCCGGATACCGCGTTTTACACCTCGGCGATGGCCACCGCCGATTTCCTGCGCCGCCAGGAAGGCAAGAAAGCCTATGTGGTGGGTGAAGGGGCGCTGATCCACGAACTGTACAAAGCCGGCTTTACCATCACCGATGTGAACCCGGATTTTGTCATCGTCGGGGAAACCCGTTCATTCAACTGGGAGATGATGCATAAGGCCGCCTTCTTCATTGCCAACGGCGCCCGCTTCATTGCTACCAACCCGGATACGCACGGTCGCGGCTTCTACCCGGCCTGTGGCGCGCTGTGCGCCGGGATCGAGAAGATCTCCGGCCGTAAGCCGTTTTACGTCGGTAAACCCAGCCCGTGGATCATCCGTTCAGCGCTGAACAAAATGCAGGCTCACTCCGAGCAGACAGTGATCGTCGGCGATAACCTGCGCACTGACATTCTGGCCGGCTTCCAGGCGGGGCTGGAGACTATTCTGGTGCTCTCCGGCGTCTCCACCCTCGATGACATCGACAGCATGCCGTTTCGCCCGTCATGGATTTACCCTTCCGTCGCGGAAATCGATATTTTCTGATGCCAACCACGTCGCAGGACGTGGTTTTTCATTTATAGCGCCTGCCAAAAGTCATCCATCTAATAAAAACGGCCTATAAATGCGTATTCCTCAATAAAGTCGCTCAAAAGATACTCTTTTTTTACTGTTCAATAATCACAGTTGCGTTTTTTCTTTTTCAGGCCGCAAAACCCTTGCGCCAGCGCCCCCTTTACGGCATTTTCTTAAGCACGCACTCAGGCTTCGCCACGAGACGAAGCCAGCACAACATCAAACACGACAGGGTAATGGAGAAGGCTATGTGTTCTATTTTTGGCGTACTGGATATTAAAACTGACGCAGGCGAGCTGCGTAAAAAGGCGCTGGAGCTTTCCCGCCTGATGCGCCATCGCGGTCCGGACTGGTCTGGCGTGTATGCCAGCGACAAAGCGATTCTGGCGCACGAGCGCCTGTCTATTGTCGACGTCAACGCCGGTGCCCAGCCGCTGTACAACGCCGAAAAAACCCATGCGCTGGCCGTTAACGGCGAGATCTACAACCATCAGGCGCTGCGCGCGGAGTATGGCGATCGCTATCAGTTCCAGACCGGCTCTGACTGCGAAGTGATCCTCGCGCTGTATCAGGAAAAAGGCCCTGAGTTCCTCGACGACCTGCAGGGGATGTTCGCCTTCGCCCTGTACGACAGCGAGAAAGACGCGTACTTAATTGGTCGCGACCATATCGGTATTATTCCGCTGTATATGGGCCATGACGAACACGGCAACTTCTATGTCGCCTCCGAAATGAAAGCGCTGGTGCCGGTATGCCGCACCATTAAAGAGTTCCCGGCGGGCAGCTACCTGTGGAGCAAAGACGGCGAAATTCGCCAGTACTATCAGCGTGACTGGTTCGATTACGACGCGGTGAAAGACAACGTTACCGATAAGAACGAGCTGCGCCAGGCGCTGGAAGAGTCGGTGAAAAGCCACCTGATGTCCGACGTGCCTTACGGCGTGCTGCTCTCCGGCGGTCTTGATTCATCGGTCATCTCGGCTATCACCAAGAAATTCGCCGCCCGTCGCGTCGAAGATCAGGAGCGTAGCGAAGCCTGGTGGCCGCAGTTGCACTCTTTCGCGGTCGGTCTGGAAGGCTCTCCTGACCTGAAAGCGGCGCAGGAAGTGGCCAACCACCTCGGCACCGTACACCACGAAATTCACTTTACGGTCCAGGAAGGACTGGATGCGATCCGCGACGTTATCTATCACATCGAAACGTATGACGTGACCACCATTCGCGCCTCGACGCCGATGTACCTGATGTCGCGTAAAATTAAAGCCATGGGCATCAAAATGGTGCTTTCCGGCGAAGGTTCGGACGAAGTGTTCGGCGGCTACCTCTATTTCCATAAGGCGCCGAACGCCAAAGAACTGCACGAAGAGACGGTGCGCAAGCTGCAGGCGCTGCATATGTTTGACTGCGCCCGCGCCAACAAAGCGATGTCCGCCTGGGGCGTGGAAGCCCGCGTGCCGTTCCTCGACAAGAAGTTCCTCGACGTGGCGATGCGCATCAACCCGCAGGATAAGATGTGCGGCAACGGCAAAATGGAAAAACACGTGCTGCGTGAATGCTTTGAATCCTACCTGCCGGCCAGCGTTGCCTGGCGGCAGAAAGAGCAGTTCTCTGACGGCGTCGGCTACAGCTGGATCGATACGCTGAAAGAAGTGGCCGCGAAGCAGATCAGCGATCAGCAGCTGGAAACGGCGAGCTTCCGTTTCCCGTACAACACGCCGACCTCCAAAGAAGGCTATCTGTACCGCGAGATCTTCGAAGAGCTGTTCCCGCTGCCGAGCGCGGCGGAGTGTGTCCCTGGCGGTCCGTCGGTGGCCTGCTCTTCAGCGAAAGCCATTGAGTGGGATGAAGCGTTCAAGACCATGAACGATCCATCAGGCCGTGCGGTGGGCGTCCACCAGTCTGCCTACAAATAAGCCCTGACGGGCGGTGAAACGCGAAACGGACCCTCCGGGGTCCGTTTTCTTTTTGCAGGATTTATGCCGCTGAAAAACGATAAATAACCAATAATTGCCGAATATTGCAGCGAGCTGTTCGCAACCTAACCAAACAGTCACATTACAACGATTTTCCTTGAAAAAGAGGTTGACGCTCGCAGGCCCAATACGCATAATGCGCCCCGCAACGCCGATAAGGTTACGCGAAAAAAAGATGGCTACGTAGCTCAGCTGGTTAGAGCACATCACTCATAATGATGGGGTCACAGGTTCGAATCCCGTCGTAGCCACCATCTTTTTTGCGGGAGTGGCGAAATTGGTAGACGCACCAGATTTAGGTTCTGGCGCCGCAAGGTGTGCGAGTTCAAGTCTCGCCTCCCGCACCATTCACCAGTTAGCGTTGTACGGATGGGGTATCGCCAAGCGGTAAGGCACCGGTTTTTGATACCGGCATTCCCTGGTTCGAATCCAGGTACCCCAGCCATATTTCTTCGATATTTGCGGTTCACCGCGACGGTATTGGGGTATCGCCAAGCGGTAAGGCACCGGTTTTTGATACCGGCATTCCCTGGTTCGAATCCAGGTACCCCAGCCATCGAAGAAACAGTAAGACAATTTGGCTACGTAGCTCAGCTGGTTAGAGCACATCACTCATAATGATGGGGTCACAGGTTCGAATCCCGTCGTAGCCACCATATTCAGGACGTATCGATACGCATCGATAATTCCGAAACAATTTGTTGGGGTATCGCCAAGCGGTAAGGCACCGGATTCTGATTCCGGCATTCCGAGGTTCGAATCCTCGTACCCCAGCCAAATTAAAAAGTCGTTCAGCAGTGAACGCACTGTTGCCCTCAACCGGGGTAGTTACGGTAAAGCGCAACAGACAATTGGGGTATCGCCAAGCGGTAAGGCACCGGATTCTGATTCCGGCATTCCGAGGTTCGAATCCTCGTACCCCAGCCACTTAAATGCAAAAAAGCTCACTTCGGTGAGCTTTTTTGCTATTGGCGTCCTGACACGCTTACGCAGTACTGACTGCCGGGCAGGCGCTCTCCACTACGCCCCTGCCCGGGAAGCCGGTTTTACAAGCCTAAGGCATACTTCAGCGCCTGACGCTTCAACACCCCGGCGCGTTCAGCCGCCATCAGGCCAATATTACGCAGCATCCGCACCGGCGCCAGGTCATTGCTGAAACCGGCATAAAACAAATCCATCCCCGACTGCATGATAAAATTATCCGCTCGCCGCCGCGCCTGGTAGCGCTTCAGCACCAGCAGGCTGGCCCAGTCTTCGCCTCGACCGCGCGCTTCCGCCAGGATCTCCAGCAGGGCATCCACATCGCGGTAGCCAAGGTTAACCCCCTGCCCCGCCAGCGGATGAATGGTATGCGCCGCATCGCCCACCAGCGCCAGGCCGGGCTGGACATACTGCAGCGCATGACGCCGGGTGAGCGGAAAAGCGCCGGCCGCCTGCGGCGTCACACGACCCAGCCGCGCCGGAAAGTGACTGGCGATCTCCTGCTGGAGTTGCGCCATGGTCATGCCCTGCAGCTGACGGATCCGCGCAGGCGTGTCGTACCAGACCAGCGAGGCCCAGTGGTCGAACAGCGGCAGGAAGGCGCGCGGCCCGCTGGGGGTAAACTGCTGCCAGGTGCTGTCGCCGGGATCGTCGGCGCATTCGACGCTGATCAGCATACAAGACTGCTGATACTGCCAGGCGTGTACGCCGATGCCGGCCATCTCCCGCACCTGAGAATTGGCGCCGTCGGCGCCGATCACCAGCCGGGCGTGGATCGCCTCTCCCTCGCGTAAATGCAGCACGGTATGCGCCTCGCCGCGCTGCATCGCCTCCAGTTCGCTACCAACGCGCAGGGTGACCCCTTCATGCGCCGCCAGCGCTTGCCAGAGGCCCCATTGCAGGACCTTGTTCTCGACCATGTAGCCCAGCTCCGGCAGTTTGAGCTCAGCGGCGTCAAAGGCGACGTGCGCGCTCTCCCACTCCCAGGTCTCCAGACGACGATAAGCGTGGACGCGCATCGCCCGTACGGCATCCCAGACGCCGAGGCTCTTCAGCAGGCCGACCGAAGCTGCGCTGATAGCCGAGATCCGCACATCCGGGGCGGATGCCGGATCGAAAGCCGGAGGCGCCGTTTTCTCAAGCACCGTCACGGTAAATCCCTGTTGCGCCAGCCCCAACGCCAGGGCGCCGCCGACCATGCCGCCGCCCACGATGGCGACATCTGTTGCGTGAATTGTCATGGCTATTATCCTTAAAGCAGAATCCGTTAAGTTTACCGGATTTTTTGTTCCCTTGCGGTGATAACGCTCGCACTGGTCAGGGGGCGACCAAAGCATTACAATACGCGCCCTGGAAAGCGAAATTCACCCTGTATATATCCCCGCGTTTTGGATATCTATTACTGAGCATGAGCAAGTCAATGACAAAAAAACTCCATATTAAAACCTGGGGCTGTCAGATGAACGAGTATGATTCATCAAAGATGGCCGATCTGCTGGATGCGACACATGGGTATCAACTGACCGAAGTGGCGGAAGAAGCAGATGTGCTGTTGCTCAATACCTGCTCAATTCGTGAGAAGGCCCAGGAAAAAGTTTTCCATCAGCTCGGACGCTGGAAGCTGCTGAAAGAGAAAAACCCGGACCTGATTATTGGCGTTGGCGGCTGCGTGGCCTCCCAGGAAGGCGACCATATTCGTCAGCGCGCACACTATGTCGATATTATTTTCGGGCCGCAAACCCTGCACCGCCTGCCGGAGATGATTAACGCCGTGCGCGGCAACCGCAGCCCGGTGGTGGATATCAGCTTCCCGGAAATTGAAAAATTCGATCGCCTGCCAGAGCCGCGCGCCGACGGCCCGACCGCCTTTGTTTCGATTATGGAAGGCTGCAACAAATACTGTACCTACTGCGTGGTGCCGTACACCCGCGGAGAAGAGGTCAGCCGTCCGTGCGACGATATCCTGTTTGAAATCGCCCAGCTGGCGGCGCAGGGCGTGCGTGAGGTTAATCTGCTGGGCCAGAACGTTAACGCCTGGCGCGGTGAGAATTACGACGGCACCACCGGCAGCTTTGCCGATCTGCTGCGTCTGGTCGCCGCCATCGACGGCATCGACCGTATTCGCTTCACCACCAGCCACCCGATCGAATTTACCGACGATATCATCGAGGTCTATCGCGATACGCCGGAACTGGTGAGCTTCCTGCACCTGCCGGTGCAGAGTGGTTCTGACCGGGTTCTGAATCTGATGGGACGCACCCATACCGCACTGGAGTACAAAGCGATTATTCGCAAGCTGCGTGAGGCGCGCCCGGATATTCAGATAAGCTCCGACTTTATTGTCGGCTTCCCCGGCGAAACTACAGACGATTTCGAAAAGACGATGAAGCTAATCGCCGACGTCAATTTCGATATGAGCTACAGCTTTATCTTCTCCGCTCGCCCGGGCACTCCAGCGGCCGATATGGTCGATGACGTGCCGGAGGAGGATAAAAAGCAACGTCTGTATATTCTGCAGGAGCGAATCAACCAGCAGGCGATGGCCTGGAGCCGTCGCATGCTCGGCACGGTACAGCGCATTCTGGTGGAAGGCACGTCGCGTAAGAACCTGATGGAGCTTTCCGGGCGCACCGAGAACAACCGCGTGGTCAACTTCGAAGGTACGCCGGATATGGTCGGTAAATTCGTCGATGTTGAAATCGTCGATGTTTACACCAACTCGCTGCGCGGCAAAATCGTGCGTACCGAAGCGGAGATGGGTCTGCGTATCGCTGAATCACCTGAATCAGTGATTGCCCGCACCCGTAAAGAGAACGATCTTGGCGTGGGTATCTATCAGCCGTGATCCCTTCAGGCCTGTCGGTTCCGGCAGGCCTTGTAATTCCTCTCTCCGTCCCTATATCTACAGCAATGCTTGCGCCATTTTCCTGTGACGTAAATAATTTCCTGATTAGCCGGCCACGCGCCGCGTCCGGCCACCTGCGTAAAGAGGAACAGTTTGAACATAGACACTCGTGAAATTACCCTGGAGCCAGCGGATAACGCACGCCTGTTAGCCTTGTGCGGCCCGTTTGACGACAACATCAAACAGCTGGAGCGTCGGTTAGGCATTGAGATCAACCGCCGTGACAATCACTTTAAACTGACCGGACGCGCTATTTGCGTACACGCCGCCGCCGATATTCTGCGCAGCCTGTATGTCGATACGGCGCCGATGCGCGGTCAGATTCAGGATATTGAGCCGGAGCAGATCCATCTGGCGATCAAAGAGGCGCGCGTGCTGGAGCAGAGCGCCGAGAGCGTGCCGGAGTACGGGAAAGCCGTCAATATCAAGACCAAGCGCGGGGTGATCAAACCGCGTACGCCGAACCAGGCGCAGTACATCGCCAATATCCTCGATCATGACATCACTTTCGGCGTGGGTCCGGCGGGGACGGGTAAAACCTATCTGGCGGTGGCGGCGGCGGTCGATGCGCTGGAGCGTCAGGAGATCCGCCGTATTCTGCTGACCCGTCCGGCCGTCGAGGCTGGCGAAAAGCTCGGCTTCCTGCCCGGCGATCTGAGCCAGAAAGTCGACCCATATCTGCGCCCACTGTATGACGCGCTGTTTGAGATGCTCGGCTTTGAGAAAGTGGAGAAGCTGATTGAGCGTAACGTCATCGAAGTGGCCCCGCTGGCCTATATGCGCGGACGAACGCTGAATGACGCCTTTATCATTCTTGATGAAAGCCAGAACACCACCATCGAACAGATGAAGATGTTCCTGACCCGCATCGGCTTTAACTCCAAGGCGGTGATCACCGGCGACATCACGCAGATTGACCTGCCGCGCAGCACCAAATCCGGTCTGCGCCACGCCATCGAAGTGCTGGCCGAAGTCGATGAGATCAGCTTTAACTTCTTCCATAGCGAAGACGTGGTGCGCCATCCGGTGGTTGCCCGTATCGTTAACGCCTATGAGGCGTGGGAAGCCGCAGACCAGAAACGTAAAGCAGAACTGGCCGCCGAGCGCAAACGCGAAGCCCAGGAACAGGAGCAAAAATGAGTCAGGTGATCCTCGATTTACAGCTGGCCTGCGAAGAGACCAGCGGCCTGCCGGACGAAGCCCTTTTTCAGCGCTGGGTCGATGCCGTCATTCCGCCATTTCAGGAGGAGTCAGAGTTAACGATTCGTCTGGTCGATGTTGCAGAAAGCCACGAGCTGAACCTGACCTACCGCGGCAAGGATAAGCCGACCAACGTCCTCTCCTTCCCGTTTGAAGCGCCGCCGGGGATTGAAATGCCGCTGCTCGGCGATCTGATCATCTGCCGTCAGGTGGTGGAGCAGGAAGCCAGCGAGCAAGGTAAGCCCCTGGAGGCGCACTGGGCGCATATGGTGGTGCACGGCAGCCTGCATCTGCTGGGCTACGATCATATCGAAGACGACGAAGCGGAAGAGATGGAAGGCCTTGAAACAGAGATAATGCTTGCTCTGGGCTATGAGGACCCGTACATTTCCGAGAAGATTGCTGAATAGCCCCCTGCCGGATGGCGGCGCTTGCGCCGCATCCGGCCGCTGTTCCTGCATTTTGCCAGCCTGAACGTCAGGCACCCCATGCCGTCCGGCGCTGAGTTTACGCGCGACGAGCGACAGTTAAATCAACATGAGAACCCAAACGACGCCATGAGCGACGACAATTCACACAGTAGTGACACAGTAAACAGCAAAAAGGGATTTTTCTCCCTGTTACTCAGCCAGCTTTTTCACGGGGAACCGAAAAACCGTGATGAACTGCTGGCGCTGATCCGTGATTCCGGGCAGAACGATCTTATCGATGAAGATACGCGTGACATGCTCGAAGGGGTAATGGATATCGCCGACCAGCGGGTCCGCGACATTATGATCCCCCGTTCACAAATGATAACCCTGAAACGCAACCAGACGCTGGACGAGTGCCTGGATGTCATTATCGAATCCGCTCACTCGCGCTTCCCGGTCATCAGTGAAGATAAAGATCACATCGAAGGGATTCTGATGGCCAAGGATCTGCTGCCGTTTATGCGCAGCGACGCCGAAGCCTTCAGCATGGAAAAAGTGTTACGGCCGGCGGTTGTCGTCCCGGAAAGCAAGCGGGTCGACCGCATGCTGAAAGAGTTTCGCTCACAGCGCTACCATATGGCGATCGTTATTGACGAATTCGGCGGCGTCTCCGGCCTGGTGACCATCGAGGATATCCTTGAGCTCATCGTCGGGGAAATTGAAGACGAATACGACGAAGAAGAAGATATCGATTTCCGCCAGCTGAGCCGCCACACCTGGACGGTGCGCGCTCTGGCCTCCATCGAAGACTTCAACGACGCCTTCGACACGCACTTCAGCGATGAAGAAGTGGATACCATTGGTGGGCTGGTGATGCAGGCCTTCGGCCATCTGCCGGCCCGCGGCGAATCTATCGACATTGATGGTTACCAATTCAAGGTGGCAATGGCAGATAGCCGTCGTATCATTCAGGTGCATGTAAAGCTGCCCGATGACGCTCCCCAGCCGAAGCTGGAAGAGTAATCCGCGGCGCTGAAGGTCACGGCCAGCCGGGAGACAGACCGTGGGCGATCCCCGGCTGTCCCCTCCCCCTGCTGGCAAACAGCATAGCCTGTGGCAACAGGCGTTAATTTACGGGACGATTAGCCTAAATGGTATTTGCCTCTCTTCTTGAACGCCAGCGCGTACGTCTGTTGCTGGCGCTATTGTTTGGAGCCAGCGGAACGCTGGCTTTTTCACCTTATGACTTCTGGCCGGCGGCTATCGTTTCGCTGGCCGGTCTGCAGGCATTGACCCTCAACCGACGCCCGCTGCAAAGCGCCGGGATCGGCTATTTCTGGGGGCTCGGGCTCTTTGGCACGGGTATCAACTGGGTCTATGTCAGCATCGCGCAGTTCGGCGGCATGCCTGGCCCGGTTAACGTCTTCCTCGTCGTTCTGCTGGCGGCCTATCTCTCGCTCTATACCGGCCTGTTTGCCGGCCTGCTCGCCCGGCTGTGGCCCAAAACCAGCTGGCTGCGGGTGGCTATCGCCGCTCCCGTCGTCTGGCAAATCACCGAGTTCCTGCGCGGCTGGGTGCTGACCGGCTTCCCATGGCTGCAGTTCGGCTACAGCCAGATTGACGGCCCGCTGAAAGGTCTCGCGCCGGTGATGGGCGTCGAGGCGATCAACTTCCTGCTGATGATGGTTAGCGGCCTGCTGGCCCTGGCCCTCGTCCAGCGTAACTGGAAGCCGCTGGCTATTGCCGCGCTGCTGTTCGCCCTGCCGTTCCCGCTGCGCTATATCCAGTGGTATCAGCTGCTGCCGGAGCGCGCGACCCAGGTCTCGCTGGTGCAAGGCGATATCCCACAGGCCATGAAGTGGGACGAGAAGCAGCTGGTCAACACCCTGAAAACCTACCTGGCGCTGACCCAGCCGCATATCGGCCACTCGCAGCTGATTATCTGGCCCGAGTCGGCGATCCCGGATCTGGAGATCAACCAGCAGCAGTTCCTCAGCATGATGGACGATCTGCTGCGCGCAAAAGACAGTTCGCTGATCACCGGCATTGTCGATGCGCGTCTCAATAAGCAGAACCGCTACGATACCTACAACACCATCATTACCCTCGGTAAAGATAACCCGTACCGCTACGACTCGACCAACCGTTACAACAAGAACCATCTGGTGCCGTTCGGTGAGTTTGTGCCGCTGGAATCGATTCTGCGTCCGCTGGCGCCGTTCTTTGACCTGCCGATGTCCTCCTTCAGCCGCGGCCCCTACGTGCAGCCGCAGCTGATGGCGCATAACCTGAAGCTGACCGCCGCCATCTGCTACGAGATCATCCTCGGGGAACAGGTACGCGATAACTTCCGGCCGGATACCGACTTCCTGCTGACCATCTCCAATGACGCCTGGTTCGGTAAGTCCATCGGTCCGTGGCAACACTTCCAGATGGCGCGGATGCGCGCCCTGGAGCTAGCCCGCCCACTCCTGCGCAGCACCAACAACGGCATTACTGCGGTGATCGGCCCGCGCGGCGAGATCCAGAAGATGATCCCGCAGTTTACCCGCGAGGTGTTGACCACCACCGTGACGCCCACCAGCGGCTTAACCCCTTACGCCCGCACCGGCAACTGGCCGCTATGGGCGCTGACGGCGCTGTTAGGCTTCGCTGCGCTACTGATGAGCCTGCGTCAGCGTCGCCGATAAGTTTCTCCGCCGGCGACGCCCGTCGCCGGCATTTTTTCTCCCCGCGCCAGCCATCCTGGCACAGTCATTGCTTTATTCTCCCTGGTAGCGCCATCGTCCGACCCAGTGCAACCGGGTTGCACCATAAACGTTCGGCGGTCGCGCTATTTTGGTGCAATGGAAGATCTTTGCCTCCCATTGGTGCGGTGCACTTCGCAAAAATAAACAATAAAACAGCAAAATCTTTACATTAAGCCAAACTAAATGCTAACAAACACATACAAATGCGGCACGTGGACGCGTGCCTCGAATAACAACACACACAATCACAATGGGTATCAATAGCGCCGCTGACGCTACGGATAAGGAGTTGGATATGCAATTACGTAAACTGGCCGCCGCAATGCTGGTCATGGGTGTGACCGCCGGTCTGGCACACGCAGAAGATGCCGCCCCGGCGGCAGGCCAGAGCACCCTGGATAAGATCGCCAAAAATGGGGTTATCGTTGTCGGCCATCGTGAATCTTCAGTCCCGTTCTCTTACTACGATAACCAGCAGAAGGTTGTGGGCTACTCTCAGGACTACTCCAACGCCATCGTTGATGCCATCAAGAAAAAGCTGAACAAGCCGGACCTGCAGGTCAAACTGATCCCTGTCACCTCGCAGAACCGTATCCCGCTGCTGCAGAATGGCACCTTTGATTTCGAGTGCGGCTCAACCACCAACAACCTTGAGCGCCAGAAACAGGCGGCCTTCTCCGATACCATCTTCGTGGTCGGCACCCGTCTGCTGGTGAAGAAAGGCGGTCCGATCAAAGATTTCCCGGACCTGAAGGATAAAGCGGTCGTTGTCACCTCCGGAACCACCTCAGAGATCCTGCTGCATAAGCTGAACGATGAGAAAAAAATGAATATGCGCATTATCAGCGCCAAAGATCATGGCGACTCTTTCCGCACCCTGGAAAGCGGACGCGCCGTGGCCTTTATGATGGATGACGCTCTGCTGGCCGGCGAACGCGCCAAGGCGAAGAAACCGGATAACTGGGAAATCGTCGGCACCGCACAGTCGAAAGAAGCCTATGGCTGCATGCTGCGTAAAGACGATCCGTCGTTCAAAGCGCTGGTCGATGAAACCGTTGCTCAGGCCCAGACCTCTGGCGAAGCGGCGAAATGGTTTGATAAATGGTTCAAAAATCCAATTCCGCCGAAAAACCTTAACCTGAACTTCGAACTGTCTGACGACATGAAAGCGCTGTTCAAATCACCTAATGACAAAGCACTGAACTAATTATAACAACCAGGGGCGGGATATCCTGCCCTCCCGATGATTGTCACAGCACGGACAGACTATACGGTGGCTGGTCGTTCCCCAGCCGCCGCGAATACCGAAACAAGCTGGACAACCGTCTTCGAGGGTAGCAATGGCTACCCTTTTTTTTCCAGGAGTCATGTATGTCAATAGACTGGAACTGGGGGATATTCCTGCAACAGGCCCCCTTCGGCAACACTACCTACCTGGGCTGGCTGTGGAGCGGTTTTCAGATAACCGTCGCCCTCTCCATCTCGGCCTGGATCATCGCTTTTCTCGTCGGCTCACTGTTCGGCATTTTACGCACGGTCCCCAATCGCTTCCTCTCGGGCATTGGCACCTGCTATGTCGAACTGTTTCGCAACGTGCCGCTGATCGTGCAGTTCTTTACCTGGTACCTGGTGGTGCCGGAATTCCTGCCGGAAAATATCGGCATGTGGTTTAAATCGGAGCTGGACCCAAACATTCAGTTCTTTGTCTCCTCCATGCTGTGCCTGGGGCTGTTTACCGCCGCCCGCGTCTGCGAGCAGGTACGCGCCGCCATTCAGTCGCTGCCGCGCGGGCAGAAGAACGCCGGTCTGGCGATGGGCCTGACCCTGCCGCAAACCTACCGCTACGTGCTGCTGCCGAACGCCTACCGCGTTATCGTGCCGCCGATGACCTCGGAAATGATGAACCTGGTGAAAAACTCGGCCATCGCCTCCACCATCGGTCTTGCCGATATGGCCGCGCAGGCGGGCAAACTGCTGGACTACTCCGCTCATGCCTGGGAGTCTTTTACGGCCATCACCCTGGCCTACGTCTTCATCAACGCGGTGATTATGCTGATTATGTATGTGGTCGAGCGTAAGGTTCGCCTGCCTGGCAATATGGGAGGCAAATAATGTACGATTTTGACTGGAGTTCGATCGTTCCGTCTATGCCCTATCTGCTGGCAGGGCTGGTGATCACCCTGAAGATTACGGTGATCGCCATCGTGGTCGGTATCGTCTGGGGCACCCTGCTGGCGGTGATGCGCCTGTCCAGCTTTCTGCCGCTGGCCTGGTTTGCTAAAACCTACGTTAACGTATTCCGTTCTATTCCGCTGGTGATGGTCCTGCTGTGGTTCTACCTGATTGTCCCGGGCTTCCTGCAGAACGTGCTGGGGCTGTCGCCGAAAACGGATATTCGCCTGATCTCGGCGATGGTGGCCTTTTCGATGTTCGAAGCCGCCTACTACTCAGAGATTATCCGCGCCGGCATTCAGAGCATCTCCCGCGGCCAGTCCGGCGCCGCGTTGGCGCTGGGGATGACCCACTGGCAGTCAATGCGGCTGGTGATCCTGCCGCAGGCCTTCCGCGCCATGGTACCGCTGCTGCTTACCCAGGGGATCGTTCTGTTCCAGGATACCTCGCTGGTGTATGTATTGAGCCTCGCCGACTTCTTCCGTACCGCCTCCACCATTGGCGAGCGTGACGGAACCCAGGTCGAAATGATCCTGTTCGCGGGCGGCGTCTATTTTGTGATTAGCCTCAGCGCCTCGCTGTTGGTCAGCTGGTTGAAGAAAAGGACTGTGTAATGATTACCCTGAAAAACGTTTCAAAATGGTATGGTCACTTTCAGGTGCTGACCGATTGCTCCACGGAAGTGAAAAAAGGCGAAGTCGTGGTGGTCTGCGGGCCATCAGGCTCCGGTAAATCCACGCTGATTAAAACCGTAAACGGCCTTGAGCCCGTGCAACAGGGGCAGATTATCGTCGACGGCACCGTGGTTAACGATAAAAAGACCAACCTGGCTAAACTGCGCTCGCACGTCGGAATGGTCTTTCAGCATTTTGAACTGTTTCCGCACCTGTCGATTATCGACAACCTGACGCTGGCGCAGGTCAAAGTGCTTAACCGCGATAAAGCATCAGCGCGCAAGAAAGGCCTCAAATTGCTGGAGCGCGTTGGCCTGGCGGCGCATGCGGAAAAATATCCGGCGCAGCTCTCCGGTGGTCAGCAGCAGCGCGTGGCCATTGCCCGTGCCCTGTGTATGGACCCGATCGCTATGCTGTTTGATGAGCCCACCTCAGCGCTTGACCCGGAGATGATTAACGAGGTGCTGGACGTCATGGTCGAACTGGCCAACGAGGGGATGACCATGATGGTCGTGACCCATGAAATGGGTTTTGCCCGCAAGGTGGCGAACCGGGTGATCTTTATGGATGAAGGGAAGATTGTCGAAGATGCCGATAAAGAAGCCTTCTTTGCCAATCCGCAATCCGATCGCGCCAAAGATTTCCTCGCCAAAATTCTGCATTAATCGTTATTCGCTGCGCATACCGCCCGGTATGCGCAGCTTATCTTTCCCGCCATATTATTCTTCTATATTATTTATGCGGCCGGTTATCGCTACTATCATTTACGTACCAAATAAACCTCAGTGATAAAAGCTGAACTTATTTATTAAATTGATCAATTCATAAAGAATTCACTAATGAATTCGTGGATCTGCTTCACTACCGCCGCTAGCATATAACGCCTCGTAACAGGTTCGTCGCACGATTATTTTATTAATTGAATATAATATTCTTGCCTGACCTCGCCTGCGCGAAATAAAGGCCATCAATATTCTCTGCCGCACGCAGAATAACGGATGCGCCACCGAACCAATGAAACAAATGGATATTGCTTCATGTTAATTCGATCTCGCACGCTCACCGGGCTACTGTTTATCACGCTGGCGGGCACCTCAGCCGCCGGAGCCGCGCAGTTGACCACCTCAGCTCACCAGACGGAGCAGGATAAAGCCCGCCAGGAGGCGCTGGCGCCGCAGCAACAGGACTTTCAGTCTTCACAACAGCGCGTGGCGCCGCAGGGTATCCCTTTCCCTGAGGAAACGCATTGTAAATTGATCAACCGGGTCGATATCGACTCCGATAACCAGGCGCTCACCCGGAAATTACTGGCGAAAACCGCGCAGCAGGCGCAGGGCCGCTGCCTCGGCAGCGAAGGTATTCGCCTGCTGGCCTATACCTTGCAAAACGAGCTGATTGCGCAAGGCTACATCACCTCCCTGATTGATGTGCCCTCCCAGTCGCTGGAGCAGGGCATGCTCAGGCTGACGCTGCACTATGGCAAAGTGGGCGCTATCGACTATGCCGACGGCTCAGACACCGCCCGCCTGTGGAATTCACTGCCAACCTCTTCCGGCACGATCCTGCGCTTAAGCGACCTCGAGCAGGGGATGGTCAATATGCAGCGTCTGCCCGGCGCTACGGCGCACATGAAACTGCTGCCAGGCCAGCACGAGGGAGAAAGCGATATCCAGATTGCCCGCAGCCTGGCGAAAAAATGGCAGCTTGGCGCCTGGCTTGACGACGCCGGCAGCAAAGCCAGCGGCCGCTACCAGGCCGGCGGCGCCCTCTATCTCTATGACCTGACCACCCTCAACGATATCCTGTACCTTTCCGGCGGGGGCGATATTGAATTCAATCAGCATAACGACGGCAACCACAACGGCAGCCTGTATTACTCCATCCCCTTCGGCTACTGGACACTCAGCGCCTACGGGGCATACAGCCAGTATCGCCAGCAGTTTAACGGCAACTGGTCGACGATGGATTATAAGAGTAAAAATCGCTACTACAGCGCCACGCTGAGTCGTCTGCTCTCCCACACCCGGCAGCAAAAAACCACCGCCGACCTGCGGATCGCCAAGAGTACCTCGCATTATTACTTTGGCGGCAGTGAGCTACAGGTGATGCGCAAGCAGACACCCGCCTGGGAGTTCACCCTCAACCACCAGCACTACTTTAACAAAAAGATTGTTGATGCCAGCATCGGCATCCAGCGCAGCCTGCCGTGGCTCAGCTCAACGCCAACTCCGGAGGAAAAGGCCGGGTTATACAGCCCGCTGTCGCGGATCGTGCATGGTAATCTGCAGGCGCTAATGAAATTTGACGCCACCGGCGACAAATTTACCTGGGCTCCCCGCTTGAGCGCCCAGTTCAGCCCGGACAAACTCGCTTCCGATAATAAATTCAATATTGGCAGTCGCTGGAGCGTGCGCGGTTTTGACGGTGAAAACAGCCTGTCCGGCAATCAGGGATGGTACTGGCGCAACGATTTTATCTGGGATCTCCCTACCTCTGAGCGGCAATTCTATCTGGGCGCGGATGTGGGTCGCCTTATTGGTGCCGATCTGTATCAAAAAGGCAAAGTCCTTTCCGGCGCCGTCAGCGGCCTGCGCGGCGAGCTATGGTCAACGCAATACGATCTGTTTATTAGCACCCCGCTCAGTAAACCGGATACGTTTCATAGCGACGCCCTGAATATGGGCTTTTCATTACAGTGGAGGTATTAATTCAATCATTATTGACCCTTTCAGCTACGTTGTTTATTAATCTTAATTTAAAGGAATAAATGAAATGTTTAAGTTTAAAGCTTCTTATGTCGCGCTGGCGGCAGTATTAACCTCGTCGGTGGTTTATGCCGACCCGACCAGCTATACGCATTCGTCCGGCGCCACGGTTATTGATATTGAAAAGCCGAACGCCGCCGGCGTCTCCCATAACCTGTACCGCGACTTCAACGTTGGCACCAATGGCACCATCCTCAATAACAGCGGCGATGATGTCAGCCACAGCACCTTTGGCAATATCGCCCGTAACAATAATCTGACCGCCGGCAGCGCCTCGGTGATTTTGAACGAGGTGACCTCCAAAAACGCCAGTAGCCTGAAGGGCTTTATCGAAGTTAACGGTCAGAAAGCGGACGTGGTGATCGCCAACCCGAACGGCATCACCTGCTCCGGCTGTAGCTTTGTCAATACCAACAAGGCCATCCTGACCACCGGTAAAGTCAACATGACCAGTGACGGCGCCATCGGCAGCTATACCGTAACGGGCGGCACCCTCACCATCGGCGAAAATGGCATGAACGCCGCTAACGGCTACGCGGTTCTGCTCGCCGACGCGATTAAGATTAACGGTAAAGTACAGGCCAATAATGCCCTGGTCAGCGCAGGTCGCTTCACCATGGATAACAGCTCTGGCGCGATAACCTCTGCAGGTAAACAAGCGACGCTTATCGAAATGACGGTCAACCCGCAGTACAGCATCGACGTCAGCAGCCTTGGCGGCATCACCGCCAACAGCATCAGCATGGTCGGCAACAACATCGGCTTTGGCGTACGTAACCAGGGCTCCATTGTCGCTAACAGCACGCTGCAGCTCACCAGCAACGGTAACCTGCTGAACAAAGGGACAATAACGGGCAAAGGTTTGCTGAGCCAGGTTTCCACCGCCACGGGGATCACCAATGACGGCAGCATCGCCGGCGCTTATTACTTAATGCTTTCCAGTGGGAGCTCTATCGTCAATACTGGATCGCTCACCGGCGGCCAGCTGATTGCCTCCGCCAACAGTAACATCACGAGCTTTAAATCCGGTTCGATCACCGGCACCAACGGTTTAACGCTGACCAGCGGCGGGAAAATCAGCAACGAGGAAAAATCCTCATTGCTGTCAAATAACCAGATTTCCATCACGGCGATGGGCGATTTCTTCAATGAAGGCAAAATCAGCGCCAAAAATACCAGCCTGACGTTTGTTGGCGACAGCTTTAAAAACACCGGCAACATTAACTCTACCGGCCAAACCACCATTCAGTCGCTTAAGCAGGATGGCAGCGCAAACAGCGGGGAAATCTATAACCTCGGTAATATCACAGGCGAAAATATCAACCTGCAGACCAACGGTACGCTGGCGCAAAGCACCAGCGGTCGCATGGAAGCCACCAATGCCATTACCGCCCACAGCTACTGGCTGAATCAAAATGGTTATATGAAGGCGGCCGATATCACCACCGATCATGGCGTGGTAAGCAACAATGGCACTATCAATGCAAAGAATATTTCAATCACGACCTACTCAGATATCACCAACGAAGGGCAGATCAGCAGCACCGGCGACCTGACCTTAAATACCAAAAATAAAGGCGCGATCTACAACTATTCCACCCTCAGCGCGGGCGGCAATATGACGTTAACCGCCACCAAAGTGGTCAATGGTGGTAAAAGTTGCGGCATACTGGGCCTGGCGAAATGCGGCGTCGGGACCTTAACCGCCGATAAACTGGTACTCAACTCATCGCAGAAATATGTTAGCGACATGGGTGGGAAACAGTATTTCAAGAGCACCGAAGTCAACACCGTGAAATAAGACAAACCACGATGCGCGAAGCCTCGCGCATCGTTTTCGCACCGCTTAGGGTTCGAAGGGCCGACGCTGGAACTGATCGTGGCCACACTTCGGACAGCGCGGCAGCACGTCCGGGGTATACACTGCCAGGTGATAGTGACACTTCTCGCAGACCAGATTGCCCAGGCCGACCACCTCACCGCTGTGGTACACGCCGTGGTGATTCAGATCCTGAAAGACTTCGCGCCACTCGAGCTGCGTTTTGTCGGTGATATCAGCCAGTTCCTGCCACAGGCTCTCTTTGATCACCCGCATAAACACGCTGTCGCTCTCGTCTTCATGACTCTCTTCGTAGCTGCGGGCAAACTCCTCGAGATCGCGTTTTACTGCCGCAATCACCGACTCGATCTCGCTCTGCGTGAGATCGCCGGCGCGGGCGATTTTTTCCCGCGCCTGTGTCACCAGCGCGTCGATATCGCGCTCTCCATGGCGGAGCCGTTCGCTGAGCGAGGAGACCAGTTCACGGTAATATTGAGCAACCTTGTTCATCATTTCGCCTCCGGTGTGGTTAACGTCTTCTGATAATAGACCTTATTCCTCTCCCGCTGTGTCTGACAAGCCACAGAGTCGCGAAATAATCAGCGCGGCTTTTGCCGATGTTAATGTGCGAAAGGCTGTTTTGACGGGGGCGTTTGGGCTATGCTATGCCGATCTGAAATAACACATCCATTGGCTACATTTTGTAGCTGTATTGAAAACAGGACCACTGGCTGCCATGCAAGAGCAATACCGCCCGGAAGAGATAGAATCGAAAGTCCAGCTTCACTGGGACGAAAATCGTACATTTGAAGTAACTGAAGACGAGAGCAAAGAGAAGTATTACTGCCTGTCGATGCTTCCTTATCCTTCTGGTCGACTACACATGGGTCACGTGCGTAACTACACCATCGGCGACGTGATTGCCCGCTACCAGCGTATGCTGGGCAAAAACGTCCTGCAGCCGATTGGCTGGGATGCGTTTGGTCTGCCGGCGGAAGGCGCGGCAGTGAAAAACAACACCGCGCCAGCACCGTGGACCTACGACAACATCGCCTACATGAAAAACCAGCTCAAAATGCTGGGTTTTGGCTATGACTGGAGCCGCGAGCTGGCGACCTGCACCCCGGAATACTACCGCTGGGAGCAGAAGTTCTTCACCGAGCTGTACAAAAAAGGGCTGGTATACAAGAAAACCTCCGCGGTGAACTGGTGCCCGAACGACCAGACCGTACTGGCCAACGAACAGGTTATCGACGGCTGCTGCTGGCGCTGCGATACCAAAGTCGAGCGTAAAGAGATCCCGCAGTGGTTTATTAAAATCACCGCCTACGCCGATGAACTGCTGAACGATCTGGATAAACTGGATCACTGGCCAGACACCGTAAAGACCATGCAGCGCAACTGGATCGGCCGTTCCGAAGGGGTGGAAATCTCCTTTGACGTCAACAACTACGCCGATAAGCTGACCGTCTACACCACCCGTCCGGACACCTTTATGGGCTGCACCTACCTGGCCGTCGCGGCGGGTCACCCGCTGGCGCAGCAGGCTGCAGCGAACAATCCGGCGCTGGCTGCCTTTATCGACGAATGCCGTAATACCAAAGTAGCCGAAGCCGACATGGCGACGATGGAGAAAAAAGGCGTCGATACCGGGTTTAAAGCCATTCACCCGCTGACCGGCGAAGAAATTCCTGTCTGGGCGGCAAACTTCGTGCTGATGGAATATGGCACCGGCGCGGTCATGGCCGTTCCGGGTCACGACCAGCGTGACTATGAGTTCGCCAGCAAGTACGGTCTGAACATCAAGCCGGTTATCCTCGCCGCTGACGGCAGCGAGCCGGATCTCTCCGCGCAGGCGCTGACCGAGAAAGGCGTCCTGTTTAACTCCGGCGAGTTCAGCGGCCTCGATTATGAAGCCGGCTTCAACGCCATTGCCGACAAACTGGCAGCCATGGGCGTAGGCGAGCGTAAAATTAACTACCGTCTGCGTGACTGGGGTGTGTCCCGTCAACGCTACTGGGGTGCGCCGATCCCGATGGTGACCCTGGAAGATGGCACCGTGCTGCCGACCCCGGAAGATCAACTGCCGGTGATCCTGCCGGAAGATGTGGTCATGGACGGCATCACCAGCCCGATCAAAGCCGATCCTGAATGGGCGAAAACCACCGTTAACGGTCAGCCGGCGCTGCGTGAAACCGACACCTTTGACACCTTTATGGAATCCTCCTGGTACTATGCGCGCTACACCTGCCCGCAGTATCAGGAAGGGATGCTGGATTCGAAAGCGGCCAACTACTGGCTGCCGGTAGATATCTACATCGGCGGTATCGAACACGCCATCATGCACCTGCTCTACTTCCGCTTCTTCCACAAGCTGATGCGCGACGCGGGCATGGTCAACTCCGATGAGCCGGCGAAGCAGCTGCTGTGCCAGGGCATGGTGCTGGCTGACGCCTTCTACTATGTAGGCGAAAACGGCGAACGTAACTGGGTTTCCCCGGTTGACGCCATCGTTGAGCGCGACGAAAAAGGCCGCATCGTGAAAGCGAAAGACGCGGCAGGCCATGAGCTGGTGTACACCGGCATGAGCAAGATGTCCAAGTCGAAAAACAACGGCATCGACCCGCAGGTGATGGTTGAGCGTTATGGCGCGGATACCGTGCGTCTGTTCATGATGTTTGCGTCCCCGGCGGATATGACCCTCGAGTGGCAGGAATCTGGCGTTGAAGGGGCTAACCGCTTCCTGAAACGCGTCTGGAAACTGGTCTACGAGCACACCACCAAAGGGGACGTTGCGGCACTGAACGTGGCGGCGTTGAGTGAAGATCAGAAAGCGCTGCGTCGCGATATTCACAAAACGATCGCCAAAGTGACCGATGACATCGGCCGTCGTCAGACCTTCAACACCGCCATCGCGGCGATCATGGAGCTGATGAACAAGCTGGCGAAAGCGCCGCAGGAAGACGAACAGGATCGTGCCCTGATGCAGGAAGCGCTGCTGGCGGTGGTGCGTATGCTGAACCCGTTCACCCCGCACGCCAGCTTCACACTGTGGCGCGAGCTGAACGGCGAAGGCGATATCGACAACGCGCCGTGGCCGGTGGCGGATGAAAGCGCGATGGTGGAAGACAGCACCCTCGTCGTCGTCCAGGTCAATGGCAAAGTTCGTGGTAAAATTACCGTTGCGGTAGATGCAACTGAAGAGCAGGTCCGCGAGCGTGCCGGCCAGGAGCATCTGGTCGCGAAATATCTCGACGGTAAAACCGTGCGTAAAGTGATTTACGTTCCGGGTAAACTGCTCAATCTGGTCGTTGGCTAAGCGCGGGAGGAAGCGTGCGATATCTGGTAACAATGTTGTTATCCCTGGCGGTGCTTGTCACCGCCGGCTGTGGCTGGCATCTGCGTAGCACTACGAAGGTGCCCACCACCATGAAAACCATGATTCTTCAGTCGAGCGATCCGAACGGACCGTTAAGTCGCGCGGTACGTAATCAGCTGCGTCTTAATGGCGTGGACCTGATCGACGCCAGCACGCTGCGTAAAGATGTTCCTTCTCTGCGCCTCGATGGTTCGTCGATTCAGAAAGATACCGCCTCGGTGTTCCAGGATGGTCGTACCGCGGAATATCAGATGGTCATGACCGTTCATGCCAGCGTCCTGATCCCGGGTCACGATATCTATCCGATTACCACCAAGGTCTATCGTTCGTTCTTCGATAACCCGCAGGCGGCGTTAGCGAAAGACGCCGAGCAGGATATGATTATCCAGGAAATGTACGACAAAGCGGCGGAACAGCTGATTCGTAAGCTGCCGAGCGTGCAGGTTGCAGATGTTGAAGCAACCCAGCAGGAAGAGAAACCGGTCGCCGGCAGCACGGCACCGGCTTCCTCGGGTAACCGCGTCTCCACCACTCTGGGTCAATGATGATTCGGTTGTACCCGGAACAACTCCGCGCGCAGCTCACTGAAGGGCTGCGCGCGGCCTATCTGCTGCTTGGCAACGATCCCCTGCTGTTGCAGGAAAGCCAGGACGCCATTCGCGAAGCCGCTGCCGCCCAGGGCTTTACCGAGCACCACACCTTCACCATCGATAACAGTACCGACTGGCAGGCGATTTTCGCGTTAAGCCAGGCGTTGAGTCTGTTCTCCAGCCGGCAAACGCTGCTGCTAATCCTGCCGGAAAACGGCCCTAACGCGGCGATCAACGAACAGCTGGCGACCCTGATCGGCCTGCTGCACGACGACCTGCTGCTGATAGTTCGCGGGAATAAGCTGACCAAAGCCCAGGAGAATGCCGCGTGGCTTACCGCCCTGGCGCAGCGGGCCGTCCAGGTCAGTTGCCAGACGCCGGAATACGCGCAGCTGCCGCGCTGGCTGGCCGCCCGGGCCAAACAGCATCAGCTGCAGCTCGACGACGCGGCCAGTCAGCTGCTGTGCTACTGTTACGAAGGTAATCTGCTGGCGCTGGCGCAGGCGCTGGAGCGTCTGGCGCTGCTCTGGCCGGACGGTAAGCTGACCCTGCCCCGGGTTGAGCAGGCGGTAAACGATGCCGCCCACTTTACCCCTTACCATTGGGTCGATGCGCTACTGGCAGGCAAAAGCAAGCGCGTGCTACATGTTCTGCAACAGCTCCGCCTTGAAGGCTGCGAGCCGGCGATCCTGCTGCGTACGCTACAGCGGGAGCTGCTGCTGCTGGTCACGCTCAAACGCCAGTCGACGCACACGCCGCTGCGCTCGCTGTTTGATAAACATCGGGTCTGGCAAAACCGCCGTCAGCTGCTCAGCGATGCCCTCGCCCGACTGAGCGGGGAACAGCTGCGCCAGGCGGTGACCCTCCTGACCCGCGCGGAACTGACCTTTAAACAGGATTACGGGCACGACGTCTGGCCCGAACTGGAAAGTCTTTCGTTGTTGCTCTGCCACAAAGCCCTGGCGGACGTTTTTATTGATGGTTGATATGACTCAGTTACAGGCAATCTATGGCGGCACCTTCGATCCGGTGCATTATGGTCACCTCAAGCCGGTCGAGATCCTGGCGAATCAGATTGGCCTGAGCAAGGTCATCATCATGCCTAACAACGTCCCGCCGCACCGTCCCCAGCCGGAAGCCACCAGCGCCCAGCGCGTGCATATGCTTAAGCTGGCGATTGCCGATAAACCGCTGTTCACGCTCGACGAACGCGAGTTGCAGCGTGACACCCCCTCCTGGACAGCAGACACGCTGCAGGCATGGCGCCAGGAGCAGGGGTCAGAAAAACCGCTGGCGTTTATCATCGGCCAGGATTCGTTGCTCACCTTCCCCACCTGGCACCGCTATGAAACCATCCTTGATAACGTTCATCTGATCGTCTGCCGCCGTCCGGGTTACCCGCTGACCATGGCGCACGACGCGGATCAGCAGTGGCTGGACCGTCACTTAACCCACGACGTAGAGCGCCTGCATAACCGCCCCGCCGGGGCCATCTACCTGGCGGAGACGCCGTGGTTCGATATCTCGGCGACGATTATCCGCCAGCGCCTCGAGCGCGGGGAATCCTGCGCCGAGATGCTGCCGGCCACCGTGCTGGACTACATCCGCGAGCAGGGACTCTATTGCTGACCCCGGACTGGGCCCGACGCTAAAAAAGCGCTATCGTAGCGCCACGTCTCCACCGCCTGTCTGAGCATCATCATGAAATTATGGTTAGTTCGCCACGGCGAAACCGAAGCCAACGTTGCCGGGTTATACAGCGGCCACGCCCCCACTCCTCTGACACCGTGCGGCGTCGCCCAGGCGCGAGCGCTCGGCGAACGGCTGCGGGCAGTACCTTTCGACAAAGTCATCTGTAGCGAGCTGGCGCGTACCGCGAGGACGGCCGATCTGCTGCTTGGCGATCGCCATATCCCGCGTGAGTGCCATGCCGCGCTCAATGAAATGTTTTTCGGCGACTGGGAGATGCGTCATCATCGCGACCTTCAGCGAGAGGATGCACAAAACTATGCCGCGTGGTGTGCTGACTGGCAGCACGCGGCCCCCACCAATGGCGAAAGCTTTCAGAATTTTGCCCGCCGCGTCAGCGAATTCACCACAACGCTGGCCGACTGCCGCCATCTTGACCACCTGCTTATTGTCGGCCATCAGGGCGTCCTGAGCCTGCTGACGGCCCTGCTGTTGCAGATGCCCGCGGCGGCGATGTGGCATTTCCCGATTGCCCATGGCGCCTGGAGCCTCCTCGATATGCGCGACGATTTCACCACCCTGCGCGTATTAAATAGCCAGGCCGTCTGGCAGCCGCAAGAAGAATTCCCGCCAGACCATTGACAGGCCACAGCAGGCTGCTATTCTCCGCTGCCGGGCAGCATCCGCCACAGCATGTTTGCAGAAATTGTTTTACAAAAATGGCGATGCAATCCGCGGCGAGGGATGGGATGATACCCCGCCACGAACGCCTGCCGACAGACATTTCACCCGACTTTTTCATCAGTTCAGGTATACTGTCAGGCTCTTTATCATTATCAATCTTCATGCACCCAGGGGGAACACTTGCAGGGTAAAGCACTCCAGGATTTTGTTATCGACAAAATTGATGACCTGAAAGGTCAGGACATCGTCGCCATTGATGTACATGGCAAATCCAGCATCACCGATTGCATGATTATCTGCACCGGCACCTCTACCCGTCACGTGATGTCCATCGCCGACCACGTGGTTCAGGAATCCCGCGCCGCCGGCATGCTGCCGCTGGGCGTTGAAGGGGAAGCCGCCGCCGACTGGATCGTCGTCGACCTCGGCGACGTGATGGTTCACGTCATGCAGGAAGAGAGCCGTCGTCTGTACGAGCTGGAAAAACTCTGGAGTTAATGCGTGAAGTTGCAGCTGGTGGCCGTTGGCACCAAAATGCCGGACTGGGTACAGACCGGCTTTAGCGAGTATCTGCGCCGTTTTCCCAAAGATATGCCGTTTGAACTGGTGGAGATCCCCGCCGGTAAACGCGGCAAGAACGCCGATATCAAGCGCATCCTCGAAAAAGAGGGCGAGATGATGTTGGCCGCTGCCGGTAAGAACCGTATCGTGACCCTGGATATTCCGGGAAAACCATGGGATACGCCGCAGCTGGCACGCGAACTGGAACGCTGGAAACAGGACGGGCGCGACGTCAGTTTGCTGGTAGGCGGCCCGGAAGGCCTCTCTCCAGCCTGTAAAGCAGCGGCGGAACAGAGTTGGTCGCTCTCCACCCTCACCTTACCTCACCCGCTGGTGCGCGTACTGGTGGCCGAGAGTCTGTATCGGGCGTGGAGCATTACCACCAACCACCCGTACCACCGTGAGTAATGATGATCAGGGTAGACTAAGCAGCGAATGAAATTACAGAATTCTTTCCGCGACTATACGGCTGAATCCTCGCTGTTCGTGCGCCGGGCGCTGGTCGCTTTTTTGGGGATTTTGCTGCTTACCGGCGTTCTGGTCGCCAACCTGTACAATGTGCAAATCGTTCGCTTCAATGATTATCAGACGCGTTCGAACGAAAACCGCATCAAGCTGGTACCGATCCCGCCGAGCCGCGGCATTATTTACGATCGCAACGGCACCCCGCTGGCGCTTAACCGCACCATTTATCAGCTGGAGATGATGCCGGAGAAAGTCGATAACGTGCAGCAGACGCTGGATGCGCTGCGTGACGTCGTCGATTTAACCGACGATGATATCGCCGGCTTCAAAAAGGAGCGCGCACGCTCCCATCGCTTTACCTCGATTCCGGTAAAGGTCAACCTCAGTGAAGTGCAGGTTGCCCGCTTTGCCGTCAACCAGTACCGCTTTCCCGGCGTGGAAGTCAAAGGCTACAAGCGTCGTTATTATCCCTATAACTCGGCGCTGACGCACGTCATTGGCTACGTCTCAAAAATTAACGATAAAGACGTCGACCGCCTCGACAAAGAAGGCAAGCTGGCTAACTACGCCTCGACCCACGACATCGGTAAGCTGGGTATTGAGCGTTATTATGAGGATGTCCTGCACGGTCAGACCGGCTACGAAGAGGTTGAAGTGAACAACCGCGGCCGCGTCATTCGACAACTGAAAGAGGTGCCGCCGCAGGCCGGACGCGATATCTACCTCACTCTCGATCTCAAGCTGCAGCAGTATATCGAAACCCTGCTGGCCGGTAGCCGTGCCGCCGTGGTGGTCACCGATCCGCGTACCGGCGCCGTTCTGGCGCTGGTATCTACGCCAAGCTATGACCCGAACCTGTTCGTCGACGGCATCTCCAGTAAAGATTACTCCGGCCTGCTCAACGATCCGAACACGCCGCTGGTCAACCGCGCGACGCAGGGGGTCTACCCGCCGGCGTCAACGGTAAAACCGTACGTCGCCGTCTCGGCGCTGAGCGCCGGGGTGATCACCCGCAATACCAGCCTGTTCGACCCAGGCTGGTGGCAGCTGCCTGGCTCCGATAAACGCTATCGTGACTGGAAAAAATGGGGCCACGGCCACCTGAACGTCACCAAAGCGCTGGAGGAGTCTGCGGATACCTATTTCTATCAGGTCGCCTATGACATGGGCATCGATCGCCTCTCTGAGTGGATGAGCAAGTTTGGCTACGGCCACTACACCGGTATCGACCTTTCTGAAGAGCGCTCGGGCAACATGCCAACCCGCGAATGGAAGCTCAAGCGCTTCAAGAAACCCTGGTACCAGGGGGACACCATTCCGGTGGGCATCGGTCAGGGGTACTGGACTGCCACCCCCATCCAGATGAACAAGGCGCTGATGATCCTGATTAACGACGGGGTGGTGAAAGTGCCGCACCTGCTGCAAAGCACCGTGGAAGACGGCAAGCCCGTTCCGTGGGTTCAGCCGCATGAGCCGCCGGTGGGCGACATCCATTCCGGCTACTGGGAAATCGCCAAAGACGGCATGTTCGGCGTGGCCAACCGCGGCAACGGCACCGCGCACAAATATTTCGCCAGCGCGCCGTATAAGATCGCGGCCAAGTCCGGTACCGCCCAGGTGTTCGGCCTGAAGGCCAACGAAACCTATAACGCGCACCGCATCTCTGAACGTCTGCGCGACCATAAACTGATGACGGCGTTTGCGCCTTATAACAACCCTCAGGTTGCCGTGGCGATGATCCTGGAAAACGGCGGCGCCGGCCCGGCGGTCGGCACCATTATGCGACAAATCCTTGATCACATTATGCTGGGCGATAACAACACCACGCTGCCAAGCGAAAACCCGGCGGTCACCGCAGGGGAGGATCAATAATGACGGATAATCCGAACAAAAAATCGCTGTGGGATAAAATCCATCTTGACCCCACCATGCTGCTGATCCTGCTGGCGCTACTGACCTACAGCGCGCTGGTTATCTGGAGCGCCAGCGGTCAGGACGTCGGCATGATGGAACGTAAAATCGGCCAGATCGCCATGGGCGTGGTGATCATGATCGTCATGGCGCAGATCCCACCGCGGGTCTATGAAGGCTGGGCGCCCTATCTTTATATTTTCTGTATTATTCTGCTGGTGGCCGTTGATGCTTTCGGCGCTATCTCCAAAGGGGCGCAGCGCTGGCTGGATCTCGGTATCGTCCGCTTTCAGCCGTCGGAGATAGCGAAAATCGCCGTGCCGCTGATGGTCGCGCGCTTTATTAACCGCGACGTCTGTCCGCCGTCGCTGAAGAACACCGCGATTGCGCTGGTGCTGATCTTCCTGCCGACCCTGCTGGTGGCAGCGCAGCCCGACCTCGGCACCTCGATTCTGATCGCCCTCTCCGGGCTGTTTGTGCTGTTCCTTTCCGGTCTAAGCTGGCGTCTTATCGGGATCGCCGTGGTGCTGGTCGCCGCCTTTATACCGATCCTGTGGTTCTTCCTGATGCATGACTATCAGCGCCAGCGCGTGATGATGCTCCTCGACCCGGAAACCGACCCGCTGGGCGCCGGCTATCACATTATTCAGTCTAAAATTGCCATTGGCTCCGGCGGTCTGCGCGGCAAAGGCTGGCTGCACGGCACGCAGTCGCAGCTGGAGTTCCTGCCGGAACGCCACACCGACTTTATCTTCGCCGTGCTGGCCGAAGAGCTGGGGCTGATTGGTGTGCTGATCCTGCTGGCGCTCTATATTCTGCTGATCATGCGCGGGCTGTGGATCGCCGCCCAGGCGCAAACCACCTTTGGCCGGGTCATGGCCGGTGGTTTAATGTTGATTTTATTCGTTTATGTCTTCGTAAATATTGGTATGGTGAGTGGTATTTTACCGGTGGTGGGCGTACCGTTGCCGCTGGTGAGCTACGGGGGCTCCGCCCTGATCGTATTGATGGCCGGGTTTGGTATCGTGATGTCGATCCATACCCACAGAAAAATGTTGTCGAAAAGCGTTTAAAGGGGTTTGCAATGCGTAAGCAATGGCTGGGGATCTGCATAGCAGCGGGGCTGCTGGCGGCATGTTCGAGTGATGACGTGCAACAAAAAACGGTCAGTACTCCACAGCCGGCCGTCTGTAATGGCCCGACGGTTGAGATCAGCGGCGCCGATCCGCAGTATGAAACGCCGAACGCCACGGCGAATCAGGATTATGAGCGCGACGGTAAAAGCTATAAAATCGTTCAGGATCCGGCCAACTTTACGCAGGCTGGTTTTGCGGCGATCTATGACGCGGAACCTAACAGTAACCTGACCGCCAGCGGCGAAACCTTCGATCCGACCCAGTTGACCGCGGCGCACCCCACGCTGCCAATCCCGAGCTATGCGCGGATCACCAACCTCGCTAACGGCCGCATGATCGTCGTGCGGATTAACGATCGCGGCCCGTATGGTAACGATCGCGTTATCTCGCTCTCCCGTGCGTCTGCTGACCGTCTGAACACCTCGAACAACACCAAGGTGCGTATCGACCCCATCATCGTTGCGCCTGACGGTTCGCTTTCCGGTCCGGGAATGGCCTGCACCACCGTCGCCAAACAGACGTACGCCCTGCCCGCCCGACCGAATCTGGACGGCGGTGACACCACAGGTATGAACCAGCCTGCGCCTGCCGACGTTCGCCCGATCAGCAACAGCACGCTGAAGCCGGAAGACAGCGTCGGCGCGCCGGTGAACAGCGGCGGTTTCCTCGGCGCCCCGACGCCGCTGAACAGCGGCGTGCTGGAGAGTAGCGAGCCGGCAGCCACGACCGCCGCCACTGCGGCCCCTGCTGCTGCCGTCGCGACGCAAACGGCTCCCGTCACCGCGCCAGGCTCCATCCAGGGTAGCGTAGCGGCGACAGCGGCCACTGCCGCGACCGCCAGCGCCGTTGCCGCCTCCTCTACCGCCACCTCCAGCGCCAGCGGTAATTTTGTCGTCCAGGTTGGCGCAGTGAGCGACCAGGCGCGGGCGCAGCAGTATCAGCAGCGCCTGAGCCAGCAGTTCTCGGTGCCAGGCCGGGTCACGCAAAACGGCGCGGTATGGCGTATTCAGCTGGGCCCGTTTGCTGATAAGGCGCAGGCCAGCGCCGTTCAGCAGCGCCTGCAAAGCGAAGCGCAGCTGCAGTCCTTTATTACTCGCGCCAACTAAACGCCGCGGGCAGCCCGTTCACCTTGCGCATGTAAAAGTCATTAACAAACTCATGCGCAATGTCGGATGCTGGCCCGCAGAGCATTTGCTATAGTAAGGCACTTTTTTTAACTCCATCACGGATGCCGTTGTTCTGACCATGAAGACCTCTTTCACCGCTCGTTTACTCATCACGGCGCTCTCCGTTGCAGCGCTCTCCTCCGCTGCCCGCGCCGATGACCTGAATATCAAAACGATGATCCCAGGCGCCCCGCAGATTGACGCCGAATCCTGGGTGCTTATTGATTACAACTCCGGCAAAGTGCTGGCGGAAAATAACGCCGACTCCCGTCGCGACCCGGCCAGTCTGACCAAAATGATGACCAGCTATGTCATCGGTCAGGCGATGAAAGCGGGTAAATTCAAAGAGTCCGATCTGGTCACTGTCGGCAACGATGCCTGGGCCACCGGCAACCCGGTTTTCAAAGGCTCTTCTCTGATGTTCCTCAAGCCGGGGATGCAGGTTCCGGTTTCGCAGCTGATCCGGGGTATCAACCTGCAGTCGGGTAACGATGCCTGCGTGGCCATGGCCGACTATGTTGCCGGTAGCCAGGACGCCTTCGTCAGCCTGATGAACAACTATGTTAACGCCCTGGGCCTGAAAAACACCCATTTCCAGACCGTTCACGGCCTCGATGCTGACGGACAGTACAGTTCCGCGCGCGACATGGCGCTGATTGGCCAGGCGCTGATCCGCGATGTGCCGAACGAGTACTCTATCTATCGTGAGAAAGAGTTCACTTTCAACGGCATCCGCCAGCTGAACCGTAACGGCCTGCTGTGGGATAACAGCCTGAACGTCGACGGCATCAAAACGGGTCATACCGACAAAGCGGGCTACAACCTCGTCGCCTCTGCCACCGAAGGCCAGATGCGTCTTATCTCGGCGGTGATGGGCGGACGTACTTTCAAAGGTCGTGAGTCGGAAAGCAAAAAACTGCTGACCTGGGGCTTCCGCTTCTTTGAAACCGTCAACCCGATCAAAGCCGGCAAAGAGTTTGCTTCCGAACCGGCCTGGTTCGGTGACAGCGATCGCGCCTCGCTGGGGGTGGATAAAGATGTCTACCTGACCATCCCGCGTGGCCGGATGAAAGATCTGAAAGCCAGCTATGTGCTGAATAACACTGAACTGCACGCCCCGCTGCAGAAAAACCAGGTGGTCGGCACCATCAACTTCCAGTTGGATGGTAAAACTATCGATCAGCGCCCGCTGGTGGTGCTGCAGGAAATCCCGGAAGGGAATTTCTTTGGCAAAATTATTGATTACATTAAGTTAATGTTCCACCACTGGTTTGGTTAAAAATCGAACACTTGAAAGTGTGATTTCCATCCCCATATACTATTTATCCAAGTAACCTGATAACTCCCGCCCTTGGTGGGAGTTATTATTTTGTCGTAACACCGGAGCTGACATGAAAACCAAACTTAACGAACTGCTGGAATTCCCTACCCCCTTTACTTACAAAGTAATGGGACAGGCGTTGCCGGAGCTGGTTGATCAGGTGGTGGAAGTGGTACAGCGCCATGCGCCTGGTGATTACTCGCCGTCAGTAAAACCGAGCAGCAAAGGTAACTACCACTCGGTCTCCATCACCATCAACGCCACCCACATTGAGCAGGTGGAAACGCTGTACGAAGAGTTAGGCAATATCGATATCGTACGGATGGTGCTGTAACCTTTTCCCCGACCCGGCCGCCGTGCCGGGTCCTTTCATCCCCTTCCGCCCTGCTGTGATATACTCCCCGCCCTGAGTCCTCTCTTCCCGGCGGAGATGTTGTTTTGCAGCACAATAAAATTCTTATCCGGCAGCTTGGCCTGCAACCATACGAACCCATCTCGCAGGCGATGCATGAATTCACCGACGCCCGCGATGAAGACACCCTCGACGAGATCTGGCTGGTGGAACATCACCCGGTCTTCACTCAGGGCCAGGCAGGCAAAGCGGAACACGTGCTGGTGCCCGGCGATATTCCGGTGATCCAGAGCGATCGCGGCGGCCAGGTGACCTATCACGGTCCAGGACAGCAGGTAATGTATGTTCTGTTGAACCTTAAACGCCGCAAGCTGGGTGTGCGCGAGCTGGTGACGCTGCTGGAGCAAACGGTCGTTAATACCCTGGCCGAGTATGGCATCGAATCGCATCCCCGCGCCGATGCCCCAGGGGTCTACGTCGGCGATCGCAAAATCTGCTCACTGGGACTGCGGATCCGCAAAGGGTGCTCTTTCCACGGTCTGGCGCTCAATATCGCGATGGATCTCGCGCCATTTCTGCGCATCAATCCCTGCGGCTATGCCGGCATGGAGATGACGCAAATGCGCCAGTGGCAGCCAGAGGTGACTCCAGAGACGGTCGCCCCGCGGCTGGTCGCCAATCTGCTGGCGCTGCTGAACCATCCCCCGCACGAATATCTCCCCCAGCAGTAAACGGTAGATCAGCGCCCCGCAGGCAGCGGGGCGCTAAATGATTAACACATTATTTTTGCAATCAATTGTCACGTACGGGAGGCGGTGGGCCGCTATACTTGCCCTATCATTCCCAACCGGACTCATCGCGTGCCAGAGAATACGTCTCCGTCAGAATCCCCTGAACGACAGGATGAACGTTATGACCGCCAGATGTTTCGCATCCTGCGCAATATTGACCTCAACCTGTTAACCATCTTCGAAGCCGTTTACGTCCATAAAGGCATCGTCAACGCCGCTAAGATACTGAATATCACGCCATCGGCTATTAGCCAGTCGATTAACAAACTGCGGGCGCTTTTTCCTGACCCGCTGTTTATCCGCAAGGGGCAAGGTGTGATGCCCACCGCGTATGCTACCCATCTTCATCAGTACATCAGCCGGGGTATGGAGGCTTTCCTCAGTGCGCTGGATATCGCTGGTAGCCCCCACCAGCAGCGGGTGATCACTATCGCCACCACGCCAGGCATGGGGGCGCTACTGATACCCATCGTGGCCAGTGCGCTAAAACCGGCCTTTCCGCAGATCCTGTTGCACAACATCGCCATCACCGACGCCGCGCGGCAGCTCGACCAGCGCCAGGTGGATCTGTTAATTGACACTCATCTGCACAGCGGCCAGGCGATAAGCCATCATGTGCTGTACCAGGATCGGGTACGGATGTACTGCCGTGCTGAGCACCCCGCGCTGCACGGCCCACAGGATGAAGCCCATCTCGCTCAGTATGAATTTGCGCTGCTGCTTCCGGAAGGCCAGCGCTACCCCACCCTTCACCGCCGCCTGCAGGAAGAGATGGGCGAACGACGCTGCGGATTCAGCACCTTTAACCTGCTGACCCAGGCAGCCATGATCGCCGAGAGCGACATGCTGGGGCTGACCACCGAGCGCCTGTTCGCCATGGTATCCCGGCTCTGGCCACTGCAAACCCTGGATTTTCACTCCCTGCAGGACGAAAAAATTAATGTTGCGCTGCACTACAATAAGCAAAGCGGGAAGGAGCCATTGCTGAAAGAAATTATCGAGACGGTAATCCAGGCGTTTAAGGCGTAGCGCACGGAAAGGAAAAGGATAAAACAACAACTATTTTACAATTTGCGAGGCAGGCAGGCTGCTTTCTGCCCCTTTTCAATGGTATACTGCCTGCTCTTGATTCAAAAATAGTTGATAATTGCAACATTTCATTGAATTAATTCGCTTTCCTTCGTGACTCGCAACTGGAACACGCACGCTATGAGTAAACCCATTGTGATGGAACGCGGTGTTAAGTACCGCGACGCCGATAAAATGGCCCTTATCCCGGTGAAAAACGTGGCAACTGAGCGTGAAGCTCTGCTCAGAAAACCGGAATGGATGAAAATCAAACTTCCGGCAGATTCGTCCCGTATCCAGGGTATCAAAGCAGCGATGCGTAAGAACGGCCTGCACTCCGTGTGTGAAGAAGCCTCCTGCCCGAACCTTGCAGAATGCTTCAACCACGGTACCGCGACCTTTATGATCCTTGGCGCGATCTGTACCCGTCGCTGCCCGTTCTGCGATGTCGCGCACGGGCGCCCGGTTGCACCAGATGCGAACGAACCACAGAAGCTGGCGCAAACCATCGCTGATATGGGTCTGCGCTACGTCGTGGTCACTTCAGTGGACCGTGACGACCTGCGTGATGGCGGCGCACAGCATTTTGCCGACTGCATCAGCGCCATTCGCGAGAAAAACCCGTCGATTAAGATCGAAACGCTGGTTCCGGATTTCCGCGGCCGCATGGATCGCGCGCTTGATATTCTGACGGTAACCCCGCCGGATGTCTTCAACCATAACCTCGAAAACGTACCTCGTCTCTATCGTCAGGTGCGTCCGGGCGCGGATTACAACTGGTCGCTGAAGCTGCTGGAGCGTTTTAAAGAAGCGCATCCGGAGATCCCGACGAAATCTGGCCTGATGGTCGGTCTGGGCGAAACCAACGACGAGATCATTGAAGTGATGCGCGACCTGCGTCGCCATGGCGTCACCATGCTGACGTTAGGCCAGTATCTGCAGCCGAGCCGTCACCACCTGCCAGTACAGCGCTACGTCAGCCCGGAAGAGTTCGAAGAGATGAAAGCGGAAGCGATGGCGATGGGCTTCACCCACGCCGCCTGCGGTCCCTTCGTTCGCTCTTCCTATCATGCCGACCTGCAGGCTAAAGGAATGGAAGTGAAGTAACTGCCGCTTCTGCCGCTGCGCGCCTTTTCGCCGCAGCGGCCCCTCTCCGCTTCCTCTGCTTCCTCTGCTTCGCGTTTTCGTAACAGTTCGTTGCATCTTTTCTGCGCGGCATCGCCAAAAACGACAAAGGCCGCAACGATATTCGTCGCGGCCTCTTCGCCGTTCCGCCAGCATCCCTCCGGGGGGACGCATCGGATCAATTACTCTTTATGAGAGATCTTCTGCGCCGGCGCTTCTTCTTCCACGGTGGCTTTCTTCGCGCTATCGTCATCCTCGTTCATGGCCTTTTTAAAGCCCTTGATAGCCGAACCCAGGTCGCCGCCCAGCGTACGTAATTTCTTGGTACCAAACACTAAGATAATCAGTGCTGCGACTACCAGCAGTTTGGTAATACTAATCTCACCCATAGCTAACCTTCTTCTCTATACAAGCTGCGAATACGCCATCATACACGCATTTATCCGTCATATTGTAATCCACCTGTGCGTGGGCTGCGTGATTCGGCCCAGAGCCTTCCCCCTGAAGGAGTTAGCGCAGGGGTGTCCGTCCTGACGTGCACAGCGAATTATTAGGATAAACAATACGGGTATTTGACGCGCGGACACAATAGCAATCTGTAACAAGGTGAATCAAGCCCTGTTTAAAAAAACATCACAATAATTGCGGTGGCGCAAATCGTCGGTTCTGCAGTACCGGCAAACGCTCGCGAACCCGCGCAAGGTGCTCTGCGGAGACATCGGCAAAGATCAGTTGCGGTTCGCTCCCGGCCCCCGCCAGCGTCGTTCCCAGCGGGTCAACAATGCGGCTCTGACCAATATTCCGCGTCCCGCATTCGCCTGCCGCCACGATATAGCAGGTCGTATCGAGCGCGCGCGCCGCCAACAGCGTCGCCCAGTGGTGCTCTTTCTGTGGCCCTCTCACCCATGCGGTGGGCAGTACCAGCAGCTCAGCTCCGTTCAGCGCCAGCGATAGGGCCAGTTCCGGGAAGCGAAGATCGTAGCAGGTCATCAGGCCAACGCGTAACCCCGCCACTTCAATTACCGGCGGGATCTGCTGGCCAGGATCCACCCGCCGCGACTCCTGCATTGCGAAGGCGTCGTATAAATGCAGTTTGTGATAATGGGCTATTACTTCGCCATCCCGCAAGACCACCAGCGTATTGGTCGCACGGCCTTCTGCCGACGGCACATGCAGCGTCAGGACGGTGGTCAAACGGTTACGCCCGCTCTCAGCCAGCAGCAACTGCAAAAACTCCCCATCCAGCGGCTGAGCCGATTTCACTGACATATCCGGGTCGTTGTCATCTCGCGCCAGTAACGCCTCTGGCAGCACCAGCAGCGCCGCCCCTTCACGCGCAGCCTGTTGCATCATCGCCACACAGGTCTGCGCATTCGTCCGCCATACTGGCGTGACGGCAAATTGTCCTGCCGCTACCCGCATGTTTTTCTCCGGTCAGGTTATGAATAGCCAATCGCGCCCGTCGCGCGCTACACTTGAGGTTCTCTTATATCAAATAGCAGGAAACAACCGTGTTTCAACTTCTTTGCGCCGTTTTTATTGGCGGTGGCACCGGCAGCGTATTGCGCTGGTGGCTCGGCATGAAGCTCAACCCTGTGCATCATGCTATCCCGATTGGGACATTGACGGCCAACCTGGTAGGCGCCTTTGTGATTGGTGCCGGGCTGGCGTGGTTTAACCGTCTGACGGATATTGACCCGATGTGGAAGCTCCTGATCACCACCGGGTTCTGCGGCGGGTTGACCACCTTCTCCACCTTCTCGGCGGAAGTGGTCTTTCTCCTGCAGCAGGGGCGGGTGAGCTGGGCACTCCTCAACGTGATGGTGAATTTGCTGGGTTCGTTTGCCATGACGGCCGTCGCCTTCTGGCTTTTCTCGCAGGCCGCCAGCCGTTAACGATCTGAAAAACAGGCAAAAAAAAACCCGCGTTAAGCGGGTTTTTATATTCTACTGACGTGTTGGTTAGATAGCCATTACGTTTGCAGCAGAAGGGCCTTTGGCACCGTTAGTGATTTCGAACTCTACACGCTGACCTTCAGCCAGAGTTTTGAAACCGTTGGACTGGATTGCAGAGAAGTGTACGAATACATCTTTGCTGCCATCTTCCGGAGTAATGAAACCGAATCCTTTGGACTCATTAAACCACTTAACGTTACCTTTAATCTTAGACATCAAAATTACCTTTATATGAAAAATCGACACTAATGCTGTGTCGAGTATCAGTACACCAATTGTGGTACCTTTTGTCCAGTGCAACTTTGCTAAAAAGTGATAAAAGTCGCTATCTTTTTTAGTGGGTAACGCTTTAGTCCTTGTTTTTCCACAAGACACACCGCTTATCTCATTTATTGCTAAGACTTAGCGAATTAAAACTGTATACGAGCCCAGGCGAAGTAAACGTTACCGTTATTGTAGGTGCCGGGAATATAGGTCATCTGGAAAGTCGCCGGACCGTAACCTATTGACGCCAATGGTAAGATCACCGGAATGGGGATGTAGTCCCAGTTATCGCGCGCCGTCACGCCAAGGGTATAGCCGAGTCCAAGGTGGAAGTTCTGGTCGGTCAGCGGGCGCCAGGTTTTCTCCCAGCCGTAGCCGCCGATAGGCTCCCATTTATTGAAAGAATCTTTAAACGCCATCAGGTACAGACCGTGCCAGTTTCCCTTCTCATCCCAGCGCGAGACGCCAAAACCCGCGCCCCAGGGGCGTTCGTTATACTTATCCGTCTTTTCCTTATCATAGGCAAACCGCGCGTGCCAGGTAATGGCTGGAACGTACAAGTCATAGTGCTCCGGCTCATTCCAGGTCTGCGCGACGTTATTACTTAAGGTCTGGTAACCTTCGCTGAGGGTCGATGAAAACGACGCGCTGGCGTTTACGGATACCAACAACCATCCAAAAAAACCAAGAGAAAACAGAGAAAAACGACGTAACATCAACACTTTTCCATTACCACTTTCATTTAAAAGCCGCCTAAAATAGCAAAGATAGTCTCAATACAGGTTGAACGAAATAAGGCAAACTCCTGATTTTTGCCCGGTGACCATCAGAACCTTTTAACTATCCATCTGGTGATTATATCCAGGCGAGACGGGTGACGCGTAGTTCTTATCGCTTTATTGATTTGCATCAGCGAGTTTTGTCCGTTTTTTCGGCACATTCGCACATTAAAATTTGGCATGACGCTTTTTATCTACATATTCTTTGGGCTTAGGGGTAATAAATGCTGACGTTTGTTGAGATCCTGATCGGGATTGTGGTCATTGTGGGCGTCGCCCGCTATATCATTAAGGGCTACTCGGCCACCGGGGTGCTGTTCGTCGGGGGCTTAATCTTATTGATCGTCAGCGCCCTGCTGGGGCATAAAGTCTTGCCGGGCAATACCGACAGCACCGGTTATTCTGCCACCGATATTATTGAATACATTAAGATTCTACTCATGAGCCGCGGTGGCGATCTGGGTATGATGATTATGATGCTGTGCGGCTTCGCCACCTACATGACCCATATTGGCGCCAATGATATGGTGGTGAAATTAGCATCAAAGCCGCTGCGCTATATTAATTCGCCCTATCTGCTGATGATTGCCGCCTACTTTGTCGCCTGCCTGATGTCGCTGGCGGTCTCCTCTGCGACCGGCCTTGGCGTGCTGCTGATGGCGACGCTGTTCCCGGTGATGGTGAACGTCGGTATCAGTCGCGGGGCAGCGGCAGCCATCTGCGCTTCACCGGCGGCCATTATCCTCTCGCCTACCTCTGGCGATGTTGTACTGGCGGCTAAAGCCGCAGAAATGCCGCTGATCGACTTCGCCTTCAAGACCACGCTGCCCATCTCCATCGCGGCCATTATCTGCATGGCGATCGCCCATTTCTTCTGGCAGCGTTACCTGGATAAAAAAGAGAACATTTCCCACGAAATGCTGGATGTCAACGACATCACCACCACCGCCCCGGCGCTGTACGCCATTCTGCCGTTTACCCCGATCATCGGCGTGCTGATCTTTGATGGTAAATGGGGACCGGAACTGCACATTATCACCATCCTCGTCGGCTGCATGCTGCTGGCGGCGATCCTTGAGTTCCTGCGCGGGTTTAACACCAAAAACGTCTTCAGCGGGCTGGAAGTCGCCTACCGCGGGATGGCTGACGCCTTCGCCGGCGTAGTGATGCTGCTGGTCGCCGCCGGCGTCTTCGCCCAGGGGCTAAGCACCATCGGCTTTATCAATGGGCTGATCTCCATCGCCACCTCCTTCGGCTCGGCCAGTATTATTCTGATGCTGGTGCTGGTGATCCTGACCATGCTGGCGGCAATGACCACCGGTTCCGGTAATGCCCCGTTCTACGCCTTCGTTGAGATGATCCCCAAGCTGGCGTACTCTTCCGGCATCAATCCGGCTTATCTGTCGATTCCGATGCTGCAGGCCTCTAACCTCGGCCGCACGATATCGCCGGTCTCCGGGGTGGTGGTCGCCGTTGCCGGGATGGCAAAAATTTCGCCGTTCGAAGTGGTCAAACGTACCTCCGTGCCGGTGATGGTTGGCCTGCTGGTGGTGATTATCGCCACTGAGATTCTGGTGCCCGGCAGCGCAGTCCACTAATGGTCTAACCACGCGAAAAGGCGCCAGCGGGCGCCTTTTTTATGCTTTAATAACTCCCCGTTATCTTTTGCCATCCACAATCAGGAATAAACATGTTCAGGAAGGATTTCGCCGCGCTTGCCCTTGTGCTCACCGCCACTCAGGCCGGCGCTGAACCGCTCACCGCGACGCGATACGCTGATTTTGACCGCTACGTTCTTGCCCTCTCCTGGCAAACCGGATTCTGTCAGAGCATGCTTGACCGCAACCGTAGCGAACCGGAAGAGTGTCGCCTGCAGCAGGACACGGCGAACAAAGCCGACTTTCTGACCGTGCACGGCCTGTGGCCCGGGCTGCCAAAGTCGATTGCCGCGCGCGGGGTGGATGAACGACGCTGGATGCGCTACGGCTGCGCCACGCGCCCGGTGCCCAACATGCCGGAAGTGAAAGCGAACCGCAAATGCCAGGCGGCGGAAACCGGGCTGTCGCTGGAGATGGCCAATAAGCTCAATAACGTGATGCCGGGTTCGGGCGGCACCTCCTGCCTGGAGCGCTACGAATACGCCAAACATGGCGTCTGCTTCGGCTTTGATCCCGATAGCTATTTTGGCACCATGGTGCGCCTGAATGGGGAAATTAAGCATAGCCCGGTAGGCGATTTCCTCGCGAAGCATTATGGTCAAACCGTCAGCCGCGCCGACTTCGATGCCGCGGTGGCCCGCGCCTGGGGTCCGCAAAGCGTGAAGGCGTTTAAATTAACCTGTAACGGTAATCCGGCCTATCTGACCGAGATGCAAATCTCCCTCAACGCCGCCACCATCAACGCCCCGCTGGCCACGTCCGCCTTTCTGCCGCAACCCCATCCGGGCAACTGTGGAACCCAGTTTATCCTGGACAAGGTCGGTCAGTAGCGCAAAGCGACGTGCTGAGCAGAAAACGCCGCCCGCCGGGGGGCGTTGCACGCTGAATGTGCGTTTCATCACTTCAAACTACCGGCAACTCTCAGTATGATGGTAGGACCTTAACCCTTGCCCTTTTCGGCGAGGGTTTTCTTTTACGGACAGGTTCCTGGATAACATGGAGTATGCAATGACCAGACCCGCAATCATCATTAACGAACTGGATGCCGAACGTATCGACAGGCTGCTGGAGCAGCCGGCTTTCGCCAACTTACCGGTTGCCGATGCCCTGAATGACGAGCTCGACCGCGCGCAAATGCTGGCGCCGGAAGCGATGCCGCATGACGTCGTCACCATGAACAGTAAGGTAAAATTCCGCGATTTAACCAGCGGCGAAGAGCGCGTGCGGACGCTGGTGTTTCCGTCTCAGGTGACTGACAGCGCCAGCCAGCTCTCCGTCCTCGCGCCGGTGGGCGCCGCGCTGCTGGGGCTGAAAGTCGGCAGCACCATTCACTGGGAGCTGCCGGGCGGTGCATCGACACACCTGGAAGTGCTGGAGCTCTTGTACCAGCCGGAAGCCGCTGGCGAATTCCACCGCTAATCCCTGCTGCCTGAGGCGTTTCGCGCTTTATTCAGAGGATGTCCATACATCCTCTTTCTGCTGTTTCTTCCCCCGCTAACCTTTTTTTACGCTTTGCACCTGCCTGACTGACAGTTTTGCGACCTGAATGACACTATATCCGCATATAATATGTTGATATAGACGCAAATGAACAAGGAGGATTGCATATGTATAAGACTATCATTATGCCCGTTGATGTCTTTGAGATGGCGCTGAGCGATAAAGCCGTCCGGCATGCGGAGTTTCTGGCCCAGCAGGACGGGGTGATCCATCTGCTCCACGTATTACCCGGCTCTGCGAGCTTCACCATGAGCCGCTTTACCGCCGATCTGCGGCGGTTTGAAGAACACCTACAGCATGAGGCGGAAACTCGTCTGCAGACGATGGTCAGCCATTTCAGCATTGACCCCTCACGTATCAAGCTGCATGTCCGTTTCGGCAGCGTGCGCGATATGGTCAACGAGCTGGCCAGCGAAATTAACGCCGATGTCGTGGTGATTGGCTCGCGCAACCCGTCCATCAGTACCCACCTGCTCGGATCCAATGCCTCAAGCGTGATCCGCCATGCCCATATCCCGGTGATGGTCGTCAGGTAAATATGACGAAATAGAAAAAAAGAGGCTACCCCAGGGTAGCCTCTTTGTTATGCAGGTTTATTGTCTGACTTGTTATGCGGTTTTCGTACGGATCAGGTAGTCGAAGGCGCTCAGCGACGCTTTTGCCCCTTCCCCTGCCGCGATAATAATCTGCTTGTACGGCACGGTGGTGCAGTCGCCAGCGGCGAATACGCCTTTGACATTGGTTTCGCACTTCGCATCGATGATGATCTCACCCATGCGGTTGCGCTCAACGGCGCCTTCCAGCCAGGTGGTGTTAGGCAGCAGGCCAATCTGGACGAAGATCCCCGCCAGCGCGACATGATGCTCATCACCGCTCACCCGGTCACGATATTGCAGGCCGGTGACTTTGCTGCCATCGCCTTTCACTTCCGTGGTCTGCGCATTAAGAATGATGTCGACATTCTTCAGGCTGCGGACTTTATCCTGCAACACCTGGTCGGCTTTCATCTCTGGAGCAAACTCCAGCAGGGTCACATGCTCTACGACGCCCGCCAGGTCGATAGCGGCTTCTACCCCGGAGTTCCCGCCGCCAATTACCGCTACGCGTTTGCCCTTAAACAGCGGACCGTCGCAGTGCGGGCAGTAGGTCACGCCTTTGGTGCGATACTGATCTTCGCCCGGTACGTTCATATTGCGCCATTTCGCCCCGGTGGCAATGATGACGCTACGCGCCTTCAGCACCGCGCCAGAGGCGGTTTCAATCTGATGCAGGCCGCCCTCTGTCGCCGCTGGCGTCAGTTTGGTCGCGCTCTGGGAGTCGATCACATCGACGTTATAGTCGCTGACGTGCGCTTTCAGCGCGCCGGCCAGTTTCTGGCCTTCGGTTTTCGGCACCGAAATATAGTTTTCGATATCCACGGTATCCAGCACCTGACCGCCGAAGCGCTCGCCCATCAGGCCGGTACGAATACCTTTACGCGCAGAGTAGACCGCCGCGGCCGCACCGGACGGGCCGGAGCCGACAATCAGCACATCGTAAGCGTCACGTTGGTTCAGCTCTTCCGCTGCGCGTTTTTCCGCACCGGTATCCACTTTGGCGACAATTTCCGTCAGCGTCATTCGCCCCTGACCAAACTCCTGACCATTCAGATACACCGCAGGAACGCCCATGACGTTGCGATCGGTAATTTCATTCTGGAAGGTCCCACCGTCAATCGCCGTGTGCTTGATGCGCGGGTTGAGCACCGACATCAGGTTCAGGGCCTGCACCACATCCGGGCAGTTATGACAGGAGAGTGAATAATAAGTCTCGAACTCGAAATCGCCATCAATATCGCGGATCTGCTCCAGCAGCGACTGGGCCTCTTTCGACGGATGACCGCCGGTCCACAGCAGCGCCAGCACCAGCGAGGTAAACTCGTGGCCCAGCGGAGAGCCTGCAAAGCGTGGGCCCTGGTCGGAACCTGGGTTAGTAATCAGGAATGATGGCTTACGTACCGCGAGCGTGTTGTCTTCTTTAAAGGTGACTTTGTCTGACAGTTCAGCGATTTCAGCCAACAGTTCCTTGATTTCTGCCGATTTAGCGCTGTCATCCAGCGTGGCAATCAGCTCAACAGGCTTGGTCAGCTTCTCAAGGTAGGCCTTGAGCTGGGTTTTCATGTTGGTGTCGAGCATTGTTATCTCCTGGGCTTAAAACATCATCATGCAAGCGGCCTCGTCCAGGCGGCCTGAATGCGCTTGCATCATGGTGTTGGAATAAAATGGGCGCGAAAGCGCCCATTGATTGCCGGGTGGCACGCCGTTTACCCGGCCTACAATCTTGTAGGCCCGTGCAAGCGTAGCGCCGCCGGGCACAAACAGACTTAAATCTTACCGACCAGGTCCAGAGACGGAGCCAGTGTCGCTTCGCCTTCTTTCCATTTAGCCGGGCAGACTTCGCCTGGGTGAGAAGCAACGTACTGCGCCGCTTTGATTTTACGCAGCAGGTCAGACGCATCACGGCCGATACCTTCAGCGGTAACTTCGATCGCCTGGATGATACCCTGCGGGTCAACCACGAAGGTGGCACGGTCAGCCAAACCTTCATCTTCACGCATGTTGTCGAAGTTACGGGTCAGGGCGCCAGTCGGGTCGCCGATCATCGCGTATTTGATTTTCGCGATGGTTTCAGAGCTGCTGTGCCACGCTTTGTGGGTGAAGTGGGTATCGGTAGACACAGAGTAAACGTCTACGCCCAGCTTCTGCAGTTCTTCGTAATGGTCAGCCACGTCGCCCAGTTCGGTCGGGCAGACGAAAGTGAAGTCAGCCGGATAGAAGAAGAAGACGCTCCAGCGGCCTTCGGTGTCTTTCTCGGTGACTTCGATGAATTCACCATTTTTGAATGCCTGGTTTTTGAACGGTTTGATTTTGGTGTTAATTAAGGACATCTATACTTCCTCCGTGTTTTCGTTGAGGTCTAAGTTAACGAATTTTTCCTGACCCGACCAATGCGTTTACATTATCGAATCAATAAGCGTTATCTAACAACCGGAACAAGACAACTCTGTGAACCTGTCGACGCGTTCAGCGCTGATCGCTGTTTTTCGCATCATTTGCCGCGACAAAAGTAAAAAGGCCACCCTTTCAGGCGGCCCCGTTACCTGAAATACCCGAAGGTAGGTTCAGCGCCAGTCAGACTGGCTATGTGTTGCGCTCTACATTACCTTAATGTAACAGCATCCAGGATTACATCACCCACGCCAGCAAAGGGCAATCCGTCATTCTGCTGATCTTGCCTATGACTGTGATAGGTTCGACAATCGTTTTGCCCTTTCCTGCTGATTTTACAAGGAATATTCATGTTAAAGCGTCTTCTCTTGCTCAGCCTTTTTCCGTTATGCAGCCAGGCGGAGGAGCTCCCCGCTCCGGTAAAAGCGATTGAAAAACAGGGCATTACTATTATAAAACCCTTTGAGGCGCCAGGGGGAATGAAAGGCTGGCTGGGCAAATACCAGGACATGGGGGTCGCCATCTACCTCACGCCGGACGGCAAACATGCCATTTCCGGTTATATGTATGACGAGAACGGCAACAACCTCAGCGAGCAGTTGTTTCAAAAAGAGCTCTACACGCCGGCAGGACAGGAGATGTGGAAGAAGATGGCCAGCGCCCACTGGCTGCAGGATGGCAATAAGGACGCCCCCATCGTGCTGTATGTCTTTGCCGATCCCTTCTGCCCCTACTGTAAACAGTTCTGGCAGCAGTCCCGCCCCTGGGTGGAAGCCGGTAAAGTGCAGATCCGCACCCTGCTGGTGGGGGTGATCAAGCCCGAAAGCCCGGCCACCGCCGCCGCGATTCTGGCCACCAAGGATCCGGCGAAGACCTGGCATGATTATGAGCAATCGAATGGAAAAATGGCCCTGACGATCCCGCAGGCTATTCCGCCGGAGAAAATGAAAGTGCTCAACGTTAATCAGCAACTGATGGACGAACTGGGGGCCAACGTCACGCCAGCCATTTACTATATGAATAAGGATAATATGCTGCAGCAGGTGGTCGGCCTGCCGGATAAAGAAAAACTGCAGATCATGATGGGCGAACAAGAATAATCCCATTGCATAATGGCGCCAGATAACAACGACCGCTGGCGCCCCTGTCGACGATAAGATATATTAAGCAGAACTTAACGTTATAGTCCGGTAATTAAATTCACACCGCAAATATTAAGCCAATCAACATTCTCACTAAGAATATTTCCACCCGCGCTGATAATACACAGGACTGCATTAATGGCAAATCTTTACGATCTGAAAAAGTTCGATTTGAATTTATTGGTTATTTTTGAATGTATCTATCAACATTTGAGCATTAGCAAAGCAGCCGCCATGTTATTTATCACCCCGTCAGCGGTGAGCCAGTCGTTGCAGCGTTTGCGCCAGCAGTTAAACGATCCGTTATTTGTTCGCGTTGGGAAAGGGATGACGCCCACCACCGCCTGTGTCAATCTTCATTATCATTTGCAACAAAATCTCGAACAGCTGGAAAAAACCATCAATCTCAATAATCGCTCCGAACTGCGTAAACGTATCGTGATATATGGCCCTCCGCTGTTCTGTTCAGTGAATAGCCATTTTATGATTAATGAGCTCTGTCATCAGGCCAATTTGCAGATTGAGCACCATAACCTGACCACCACGGAATCGGCTGAGGAGCTGCTGGCGTATCGCCAGGCGGACCTGGTGTTCACCCGAATGCCTATTACCAACCGCGCCACGATCTGTCAGCCCTATCAGACGGTGCAGACGCTGGCGGTTTGCCGGGCGGACCATCCGCGGCGAGATCAACTCACGTCGATTGAAGCGCTGGCGCAGGAATTTTTCACCCACTATATCACCAACGATCCTGTCATTCAGCGCGTCCAGCAAAGCAGCACGCCATGGTTAAATCCGGGTAATATTGCCTTTCGCAGCGACTCTTTTATGACCATTCTTAACATGATCAATAAAACCGACTTAATTGGCTTCATCCCCTCCTATTTATATGATTTTATTTCCCCGGCCATGCCACTTCACGCTCTCGATATAGAGGCACTTTTTCCAGAGATCACGATATACATTAACTACCATCAATCATCTACACAAAATCATTTTCTATCTGAATTAATCTCCATTCTAATGAATGACAGAGATATATCACGCCCACAACTTAATAATAGTGAGTAACTGCCCACCTGTTTTCACACTCTGTTTGAATGCAGATCGACCATTAATTTCGCAGCGCTCATCGTTTATACTGAACAAACGGGAAGCTCTACTATTAAAGGATTAATGGTCATGTCGTTTATTAAATATCCCTTACCGGAATCGGTGCTGCAGGCAACTGAGCAGCGCATCCAGTGGGTGCTGGATAATTTTTCACGCGTTTGCGTCTCTTTCTCGGGTGGAAAAGACTCCACCGTCATGCTGCATTTAACCGCCCAGGCGGCGCGGTTACAGGGTAAAAAAATCAGTGTGTTGTTTATTGACTGGGAAGCGCAGTTCTCCTGCACCATCGCCCACTGCGAAAAACTGCGTGCGCTGTATGCGGATGTTGTCGAAACCTTTTACTGGGTCGCCCTGCCGCTCACCACCCAAAACGCGCTGACGCAGTATAAACCGCAATGGCAATGCTGGGAGCCCGGGGCCGACTGGGTCCGTCAGCCGCCGCCCTGGGCGATTACCCACCCGGGCTATTTTTCATTTTATCAACCGGGGATGAGCTTTGAGTCCTTTGTCAGCCACTTCGCCGAGTGGTTTTCACAGCGGCGCCCCGCCGCCGTGCTGGTGGGCATTCGCGCCGACGAGTCACTGAATCGCTTTATGGCCATCTCTTCGCAGCGTAAACAACGCTTCGCCGATGATAAACCCTGGACCACCTCGGCGCCGGGCGGCCACGCCTGGTACATCTACCCGCTCTATGACTGGAAAACGGCCGACATCTGGACCTGGTTTGCCAAAAGCCGGCAGTCTTATAACCCTCTGTACGATCTGATGTATCAGGCCGGGGTGCCGCTGCGCTATATGCGCATCTGCGAACCGTTCGGTCCGGAGCAGCGCCAGGGGCTGTGGCTCTACCATGTGCTGGAGCCTGAGCGCTGGGCCGCAATGTGTCAGCGGGTGAGCGGCGCGCACAGCGGCGGGGTCTATGCCGGGCATGATAATCAATTTTACGGCCACCGAAAAATCGACAAGCCCGACCACCTGACATGGAAAAGCTATGCGCTGTTCCTGCTCGACAGCATGCCGGAAACCACTGCCGAGCACTACCGCAACAAAATCGCCGTCTACCTGCGTTGGTATCAGAAAAAAGGCATGGAAGATATTCCGGACACCCAGCCTGTGGACATTGGCACCAAAGATATCCCGTCCTGGCGGCGGGTCTGCAAAGTGCTGCTCAATAACGACTACTGGTGCCGTCAGCTTTCGTTTAGCCCGACCAAAAGCAGCCACTATCAGCGCTACCGTAAACGCATGGAAAAACATCGCCAACAATGGGGGATATTATGCAACAACAACTGACGCAGGCGCTGGACGCTTATCTGCAAACGCTGGATGACGAGGCGCGCATCGAGGCAATCAATGCGTTTCGTCAGGTGCTCCACCAGCGCAGTCCCTTCCGCTCCCAGCCCGTTGACTGCGTGCTGTGGGTAAAACAGGAGCAGGTCATCCCCAACGACTACAATCCGAATAACGTGGCGCCACCGGAAAAACGCCTGCTGCAAACGTCGCTGGAAGCCGACGGCTTTACCCAGCCGGTCGTCGTCATCCAGCAAAGCCCGCAGGCGTATACGATTGTCGACGGTTTTCACCGTCATGAGCTGGCCTGCAGCAAAGCGGTGCTGAAAAAAACGCTGAAAGGTTATCTGCCAGTGACCTGCCTGACGAGTGAAGCCGCCTCGCGTGACGGGCTGATGGCAGCGACCATACGCCATAACCGGGCGCGCGGGCGCCACCAAATCCACGCCATGTCAGAGATTGTCCGCGAACTGACCCAGCTTGGCTGGACACCACAGAAAATCGGCAAAGAGCTGGGGATGGATGCCGATGAGGTATTGCGCCTGAAGCAAATTAGCGGCCTCACGGAGATGTTCGCTGGCCGCCAGTTCTCCCAGGCGTGGACGATTAAGTGACTACAGCTGGCACAAACGCGTCGCCGCAGCCAACAGAGTCGCCGGCTGTTTGGCAAAGCATAAGCGGATCAGCTTGTGCGGGAACGGATCGGCGCAGAAGACGGAGAGCGGGATCGCCGCCACCCCGACTTCGGTCGTCAGCCAGCGGCAGAAGCTGACGTCGTCAAGATCGGAAATGGCGCTGTAGTCCGCCAGCAGGAAATAGGTCCCTTCACAGGGCAGAAGTTCCAGCCGGCTTGGGCGCAGCGCTTCAATAAACAGATCGCGGCGTTCCCGATAAAACGCCGGCAGCTCACGATAGTGCTCAGGCGCTTCGCGCAGCATGTCGGCGATCGCCAACTGCGCCGGAGTATTCACCGAGAAGGTCAGATACTGATGCACCTTGCGCAGTTCGGCGCTGATGGCCGCCGGGGCTACGCAGTAGCCGACCTTCCAGCCGGTCATATGAAACGTTTTGCCAAACGAGGAGACCGCCACCGCCCGCTCGCGAAGCTGGGGATGCGCCAGCACGCTGGCGTGGCCGCCCTCGGCAAAGCAGATGTGCTCATAGACCTCATCGCTGAGGACATAGATCTCGCGTTCGGCAATCGCCTGCCACAGGGCAGCGAAATCTTCGCGCTGCCAGACGGTGGCTGATGGATTGTGCGGGGTATTGAGGATCACCAGACGGGTTTTATCGCTCAGCGCCGCAGCAAACTGCTGCCAGTCGACGCGAAAATGCGGCGGCTGCAGCGCAATACGGCGTAATTCGCCGCCGGCCAGCGCCACCGCGGGGGCATAGCTGTCATAGCTGGGATCGAAACAGACCACCTCGTCGCCGCGGCGCACCAGAGCGGTGATCGCCGCGTACAGGGCCTCCGTCGCGCCGGCGGTGACCGTAATATCGCTATTGACGTCGGGCAGGTAACCATACAGCTCCGCTGTCTTCCCGGCGATCGCCTCGCGCAGCGCCGGCACGCCGGTCATCGGGGCGTACTGATTCGCCCCCTGCGCCACATGGTACGCCAGACGCTCCTGAAGATAGCGCGGGCCGTCGAAATCGGGAAAGCCCTGTGACAGGTTGATGGCCTGATGCTGCTGGGCCAGGGCACTCATCTGGGTAAAAATCGTGGTGCCGAGCGCAGGAAGTTTACTCTCTGGAATCAAAGGGTTATTGCTCATTCTTTTTATACCGATTGTAATGCTGTTGTTGAAGCCACTATAACACGATGTTAATATTTGGCAATCAAGACGCTTAGACGTCTAAATGCTAATGTTATTCCGCGCCACGCCACTCTGGAGAAACCATGATCCGCGCCATCGTGACCGACATAGAAGGCACCACCAGCGATATCCGCTTCGTGCATAACGTGCTGTTCCCCTACGCCCGCGAACGACTGGCCGGCTTTGTGACCGCTCAGCAGTACGCTGAGCCCGTCAAAACCATTCTCGACAACCTGCGCCGCGAGACAGACGCCCCGGCCGCCAGCACCGCCGACCTTATCACTACCCTCTTCGCCTTTATGGACGAAGACCGTAAATCCACGGCGCTAAAGGCGCTGCAGGGGATCATCTGGCGTGACGGCTATCTCAACGGCGACTTTACCGGCCATCTCTATCCGGACGTACTGCCGGCGCTGGAGAAATGGAAAGCGCAGGGCATTGATCTGTATGTATATTCCTCAGGCTCCGTCGCCGCGCAGAAATTGTTATTTGGCTACAGCGATGAAGGTGATATTACTCATCTGTTCACGGGCTATTTCGATACCCTGGTAGGCGCCAAACGCGAGGTGCAGTCCTACCGTAACATTGCTGAACACCTGGGCCATGCCCCTGGCACCATCCTGTTCCTGTCGGATATCCATCAGGAGCTCGACGCCGCCGAGGCTGCAGGTTTGCGAACGATCCAGCTGGTACGCGGCGACCGCGACCCGGCGAGCCACCATCCTCAGGTTCAGCGTTTTGACGACATTCATCCGGAGCAGATCCCAGCATGAGCGCATTAACTCTTTTTTCCGTGACCGATCCGCAAACACCGCTCTGGCACAGCACCGACGCCAAAGCGATTCAGGATCAACTGAACGCCAAAGGCGTCCGCTTCGAGCGCTGGCAGGCCGACCGCGACCTCGGCGCAAATCCCAGCCCGGAAACGGTCATTGCCGCCTATCAGCATGCGATTGATAAACTGGTCGCCGAAAAGGGCTACCAGAGCTGGGACGTCATCAGCCTGCGCGCCGATAACCCGCAAAAAGAGGCGCTGCGGGAAAAATTCCTCAACGAGCACACCCATGGCGAAGACGAGGTGCGGTTTTTTGTCGAGGGCGCCGGCCTGTTCTGCCTGCATATTGGCGACGAGGTGTTCCAGGTACTGTGCGAAAAGAACGATCTGATTTCGGTTCCCGCCCACACCCCGCACTGGTTTGATATGGGTTCAGAACCGAACTTCACCGCCATTCGCATTTTTGATAACCCGGAAGGCTGGATCGCCCAGTTTACCGGTGACGATATCGCCAGCGCCTACCCGCGGCTGGCGTAACGTCAAACTGTCGTCAGTCTTAAACCGCCAGGCGCGGGCTTTGCCGGAGGCGGCGCATACCGCGCCTCCTCCGGACTACCCGCCCCGCCGCCGGCGAGCGCCAACGCCTAAACCTCAATAAACCTCGGCGGATCAAAGGCGGTGATCGGCGGCAGTTCCTCACGCCACGGGGCGATCTCCACCCAACAGCTCTGGGCGCTACAGCCCTGCCCCAGGCGCGAACTGCCGCGATCCTCGGTTAACACGTTGGGATTACCGTGCTTATCGAGCGTTCCTTTTTCATTGGGATCCAGCGGGTCATACCAGGCGCCGGTGGACATCTGTACCACGCCGGGCAAAATCTGCTCGCTCAGGTGCACGCCCGCCAGAATCGCCCCGCGGTCGTTATAGACCTTCACCACGCTGCCTTCGCGGATGTCTCTTGCCTGCGCATCGCTCGGATGCATCCACAGCGGCTCGCGTCCCTGAATTTTCGTCGCCCGGCTGACGCTGCCGTGGTCGTACTGACTGTGCAGGCGGGCGCGCGGCTGACTGGAGAGCAGATGAAGCGGCCACCGCGCCGCCTCCTGTCGCTGCCGGGCGGCCTCTTCCTCATCCCACCATGGATGGCCCGGGCATTCACGATAGCCAAACCCGGCGACGGTAGCGGAAAAGAGTTCAATCTTGCCGGAGGGCGTGGAGAGCGGATAGCGCTGCGGATCGGCGCGAAAATCGGCGAGAAAGATCTGCGGCCGCTCCGGCGCACTGTACTCCAGTACCCCTTGCTGCCAGAAGTCCTCGAACGAGGGCAGCGCAATACCCTCCTCCTGCGCCCGCGGTCTTGACTCCTCATAGAGATGACGCAGCCACTGCCCGGCGTCCCGCCCCTCGCTGAACTGTTCTCCGAAGCCCAGCCGATCGGCCAGATCGTGGAAAATGGCGTAATCGTCACGCGCTTCGCCCACCGGCGGGATCTGCGCGCTCATGGCGATCATAAACCCGTCGTGACCGCCGCTGCCGATATCCTCTCGCTCCAGCGAGGTGGTGGCTGGCAGGACGATATCGGAGAATTTAGCCTGCGCGGTCCAGTACTGCTCATGCACCACCACCGTCTCCGGACGGCGCCAGGCCTCGCACAGTCGGTTGATATCCTGATGATGATGAAACGCATTGCCTCCCGCCCAGTAAACCAGACGGATGTCGGGATAGCGCAGCTGCTGACCGTCGAACTCATAGGCTTCTCCCGGGTGCAGCAGCATATCGGACAGCCGCGCCACCGGGATAACGCTATCCACCGCATTCTCCCCGGCGGGTAAGCGTGGGCCGGAAAACGCTTTTCGCACCGCGCCCGCCAGGTTAGTGCAGGCGTAGCCAAACCCGAGGCCGCCGCCCGGCGTGCCGATCTGTCCCAGCAGCGCGGTCAGGGCCACCGTCGCCCAGTAGGCTTGCTCTCCCTGACGGGCGCGCTGGATAGACCAGGAGATATTCACCATCGTCCGGTGGCGGGCCATCTCCCGCGCCAGGTCGGCGATGCGCTGGGCATCCAGGCCGGTAATCGCCGCCGCCCACGCCGGGGTTTTCGCTACGCCGTCGTGCTCGCCCAACAGATAAGCGCGATAGGGGGCAAACCCGACGGTATGGCTGGCAACAAACGCCTGGTCGTAGAGAGACTCAGCGATCAGTACATAGCTCAGCGCCAGCAGCAGTGCGGTATCGGTGCCCGGACGAATGGCCAGCCACTCGGCGTCGGGCACCGCGCTGAGGTCATTGCGTACCGGGCTGATATTGATAAATCGGGTGCCGTTGGCCTGCATCTTATCCAGCCAGTACGGCAGCATATGGTCATTGGCGCCGCCGCCGTTGACCTGGGCATTGCGCAGCGGCAGACCGCCAATCGCGACAAACAGCTGGCACTCCCGCGCCAGCTCGGAAAAATGGGTATGCTGACGGTGCAGCGGGCTCAACGGCCCGAGAATATGCGGCAGAATGCGCTCGCCCGCGGCGCTGCTATAGGTATTGGTGCTGGCGGTGTACCCGCCAAATCCCTTGAGAAACCGGTGCAGCTGGCTCTGCGCATGGTGAAAGCGTCCAGCGCTGGCCCAGCCGTAGGAGCCGCCGTAGATCGCCTCATTGCCGCAGCGCGCCTTGACCGAGCGCAGCTCGCGAGCCAGCAGGTCCAGCGCCACCTCCCAACTGACTTCGACAAAGGGCTCCTTGCCTCGCCCTTCTCGTGACGCTGGGCCCTGCTGAAGATAGCCGGCGCGCACCGCCGGACGGCGAATGCGCGTTTGGCTGGTCACCGCGTCGGGGAGCGACTGACCAATGCGTGACGGATTTTTATCCCAGGGCACCGGATTAACCGCCACGATATCGCCCTCGCGGCTCTCCACCTGCCACGTTCCCCAGTGCATCACCGTATAATTATGCTGTTTCTTCATAGCACTCGCGTTCTTCTCAGCCAAAAAACTCGTTAAAATAAATCGAGGAAATGACGGAAATATCCCCGTCCCAGCCAGACATTACGCTGCTAAAAAAAGTATTAGCCCGCGCAATCACCTGCATTTCCCTGCAAGGGCCTTATTTCTCCACGCCATCACAATAAACAGAAAGCCGTCTTTATCCGTTAAATAAACACGGAATAAGTCAAAAATAAAACCACAAAATAAAAAGGTATATTTTGCATCATGAAATATTTTCAGGTTCCCGATGGCAAAATAACATTTTTCTCTGGCGTTTCTGCGATATAACATTCCCGGCATAACTTAGACTTATTTTGTATTTGAGGTGGCGAGGTGCTTCTTGTCATGCTACCGGTCCGCAACCACCTTCATCACAGGATCATAATAACAATGTCGCAGAAGAGAAAATTATTGCCTGCCGCGCTGGGACTGCTTTCCCTTGCCTCGCTGAGCGTCACTGCCGCAGACGCCCTCTCCTTACAGGGAAAAACCATTGGCGTTGCCGTTGTCGGCACTCAGCATTTCTGGGATCGCGAGGCCTTTAAAGGTGCGACAGAGGAAGTGGAGAAACTGGGGGGCAAAGTCATTGGCGTCGATGGCGGCCGCGATAATCAGGTTCATGCCAATAATCACGATATTTTACTGTCACGCAAGGTGGACGCGGTAATTAGTATTCTCGGCGACAGCGCCGTCGAACCAAAATTTAAAGCATTGCGTGATGCTGGTATCCCGGTATTTACCGTGGATCACGTTTCTCAATATTCGGTCAACAATACCACCTCCGATAACTACACCTTAGGCTCGACCATCGGCCGCTACATGGCGGATGAATTAGGCGGCAAAGGCAACGTCGCCGTATTTAACGCGTTCTCCAGCGCGCTGCGTATTTGCGGAATTCGCTACGATCAGTGGAAATATGTCCTTAAGGATTATCCGGATATTCATATTATCCAGCCTGAGCTCGCGGAACAGTTCGCCAACTCGCCGGAAGACGCGCGGAAGAAAACCCTCGAATTACTCAGCCAGTATCCGAAAGGCAAACTGGACGCCATCCATGTCGCCTGCTGGGATCAACCGGCCATCGGTATCGTCCAGGCACTGGAAGAGACCGGCCGTGATAAGGATGTGAAAGTGACGGCCATCGACGCCGGTCCGGAGACGCTGGAGATCATGGCAGAGCCCGGCAGTCCGTTTGTGGCTAACGTCGCGCAGCAGCCGCATCTGATTGGCCAGACCTCCGCCGACAACGTGGCCCGCTACTTTGCCGGTCAGAAACTGCCGGTGCAAACCTTTATCCCGGTGATACCAGTGAAAGGTCCGCAGGAGGCGAAAGCGGTGTATAAACAGTTGGGATACGGCGAACTGCAGTGATAAATCAACACCCTGGCGGGGAGCGCCCCGCCGCGGGTCTGGTCATGGACCAGATCGGCAAACGTTTTGCCAGCGTTACGGCGCTTAATTCAGTCACCCTGCGCCTCAATCCGGGGGAAATTCATGGCCTGATTGGCGAGAACGGCGCCGGTAAATCGACGCTGATTAAAATCCTCGCCGGCGTCTATCAGGCTGACAGCGGCAGCGCGACCCTCGACGGTCACCCGCTGCCCCTCGGCAATCCGGCAGCCATTGAAGCCGCCGGCATTCGCGTCATTCACCAGGAGCTTAACCTGATCCCGCACTTTACCGTCGCGGAATCGGTTTTTCTCGGCCAGGAGTATCGCACCCGCTGGGGGGCGCTGGATCGCCGACGGATGAAGGCCGCCACGGCGCAATTTTTCCAGCAAAACTGGCAACTGGCGATCGACCCCGAACGGCTGGTGCGCGACCTGAGCCTGGCCGAGCGCAAGCTGGTGCAGATTGCCCGCGCGCTGATCGACGGCGCGGCGCGGCTGGTGGTGTTCGACGAGCCCACCGCCCCCCTGGAGGCGCAGGAGGCCAGTCTGGTCTCCTCCGCCATCCTTCGCCTGCGCGACCAGGGCATTGCCATTCTGTATATTTCCCACTACCTCAATGAGATAGCTACCCTCTGCGACCGCGGCACCGTGCTGCGTAACGGGGAAGTGGTCGGTTACCCGGACCGCGACCTGCTGCAGAATACCGAGGCGCTGATCGCCATGATGGTCGGCCGGGAAATCGACCAGCTGTATACCCCGCGCCATCACCCGGCGGCAGACAACGGGGCGGCCCCGCTGCTCTCGGTGCGCCAGTTGAGCGACGGGCGGCAGCTGCAGGATCTCTCTTTTGATATTCAGCCGGGCGAAATCGTCGGCGTCGCCGGCCTGCTGGGCGCCGGACGCGATGTGCTGGTCGACTTACTCTACGGCTTACGCCCGGCAGAACGCGGTACGATCCACCTCGACGGCCAGCCGCGGCGCATTCGTACGCCGAAGCAGGCGATCCGCGCCGGCATGGCGCTGGTGCCACGCGACCGCCGCCATCAGGGGCTGATCCTGCCCTTCACCACCGCCGACAATATTAATCTCGCCTCACTGCCGGAGACCGCTACCTTTGGCTGGGAGCGGCGGGGTATCGCCGAGCAGAAAGCGCGCGACTGGATAGAACAGCTGGCGATCCGCCCGGGACGCCCGGCGCTGCCGGTACGCTACATGAGCGGCGGCAACCAGCAAAAAGCGATCCTCGCCCGCTGGCTCGGCACCGATGCCCGGCTGTTTATTCTCGATGAACCCACCCTTGGGGTCGATATCGGCGCCCGTCGCGATATTTATCAACGGACGCGCCAGCTGGCCGATAAAGGACGGGCGGTGCTGGTCTCCTCCAGCGACGCCCCCGAACTGCTCGGACTATGCGACCGGATCCTGGTCCTCTGGCGCGGCACGCTGGCGGCCAATCTGCCCACCCGCGGGCTAACGCTGGACGCCCTGCTGGTGGCGATCAACGGCGGACAGGAGCCTTCACTATGAGTACCGCTATCCAGCGTCGCGGCCGTCCGGGCCTGGCGACGCTGATTGAAAAATTTCCCCTGATCCTGTTTCTGGCGCTGCTGGTATGGCTGAGCGTACAGTCTCCCTACTTTCTCAGCTGGCAAAATATCAGCCTGATGCTGGTCCAGAGCGTTCCGCTGGCGATCCTCTGTTTCGGCCTGGTCTGCGTTATCGCCGTGGGCGGGGATGACGTGGTCTCCGGCGGCATCGACCTCTCCCTGCCGGCGACGGCGGTGCTCGGCGTCGCGCTGCTCAGCCTCGGTCTGGCCGAATGGCACACGCCGTACCTCCTGCTGCTGGCGCTGCTGGCGGCGGTTTGCCTGCTCTGCGGGGCGATCAACGGCTTCCTGGTGCTGGCGGCCGGCCTGCCGCCGCTGCTGGCCACCCTCTCGACCTCCGTGGCGTTTACCGGCCTGACAGATCTGTTGACCGGCCAGCGGCGCATCGCGGTCAGCGATCCGCTGATGGTCGCCTTTCGCGATAACAGTGTGCTGGGCCTGCCCTGGCCGCTGATCTATCTGCTGGGGGTGTTTATCCTGTTCCAGTTCCTGCTCCACCACTCCCGCTTCGGCCAGCATGTGCAGGCGGTGGGCGGCAATCGCGATATGGCGCAGATGAGCGGCCTGAACGTGCGCCGCTTGACCCTGCTGGTCTGGCTGTTAGCGGGCATTGCCGCCGGGCTGGCTATTCTGCCGCTGCTCAGCCAGGGCTCCGGCAGTTCCAGCGGGACGGCCACGCCGCTGCTGCTGGAAACCGTGCTCGCGACCTTTATCGGCGCCGCCTTCTCGCGCCGTCGGGTGGTCACCATCTGGGGGGCGCTGCTGGGGGCGATCCTGGTTAACGCCCTCTCTAACGGGCTCGGCCTGCTGGGGGTCAATATCTTCTGGATGGGCGCCATTAAAGGCGGCCTGATCCTGGTGGTGCTGGCGGCATCGGCGGTCAGACACAAAGGAGGCGAGGCATGAGCCAAATCACCCTGAAAACCCCTGCCCCGGCAGAACCGACGGCCAGCAGCCCGCTGGCCTGGCTGTCGCGAGCCGGATTTGGCGTCATCACCCTGCTGGCCATCGCCCTGTTTGGCTGGGCGAATCCGGTATTTTTAACCGTGGATAACTGGGCCAACCTGCTGCAGGGCAGCGCGATCCTGCTGATTGTGGCGATGGCGATGACCTTGATTGTCAGCGCCGGGGCGATTGATCTGTCGGTGGGCGTTGCGCTCGATTTCGGCGCCGCCTTCGCCCTCGTCGCCCTGAAAACCTGGCATCTGCCGTGGCAGGCCGCGGTAGGCTGCGCCCTGCTTGGCGGCGTGCTGATTGGCCTGCTCAATGCCTTTCTGATCCTCATCTGCCGGATCCGCCCCTTCCTCGCCACGCTCGGCACCTGGTTTATCGCCAGCAGCGCCGAGCGCATCTATACCGACGGCGGCGGCGCGATAGCTTATCGGCGGATGGCGCCGGAATATCACGATCTGGCAGTGGGCAACCTTGGTGGGATCCCCACGCCGGTGGTGATTGTGCTGGCGCTGTGGCTGGTGGCATGGCTGGTCACCGAGCGCACGCTGTGGGGCAAATATGTCCGCGCCATCGGCCAGAACAGCGAAGCGGCGCGTATCGCCGGGATCCGCGATCGCCTGACCATGCTCGGCGTGCTGGTGGCCGCCTCGGCGCTCTGCGCCATCGGCGGGGTGATCCTCTCCGCCAACCTGCGGCAGTTTACTCCCCTGGCCGGGCAGTCTTACCTGATGGACGCCATTGCGGCGGTATTTATCGGCACCGCCTTTAACCGTCTGGGCCGGGTCAGCATCCTCGGCACCCTCGGCGGCGTGCTGTTCCTTGCCATTATTGATAATGGCCTGAACCTGATGGGGCTCAATTATCTGGTGAAGGACGCGCTGGTCGGCGTGATTCTGGTGGTGGCCCTCGCCCTTTCTTTCTGGCAGGCGCGCCTGCGCCAAACGCATCGCTAAACGGGAGAACGATGGCAACCTTTGACGCCGTGTTTGTCGGCCTGACTATTCTGGATATCGCCGGGCGCCCGGTGGTGGCGATACCGCCGCGCGGCGGCGTCGCCTTTATTGAGCAAATTCGCCTCAACCCCGCCGGCACCGCCGCCGGGGCCAATATTAACGCCGCGAAGCTGGGGATCCGCACCGCAGCGGTGGCCTGCCTGGGTGAAGATGAAAAGGCCGACTTTATCCTCGCCAGCTATGCCCGGCTGGGCATCGACTGCTCGCTTATCCAGCGCACCGCGCTGAAAGAGACCTCGGCGACGATCCTGCCGATTCGCCCCAACGGCGAGCGTCCGGCCCTGCATTGCCGGGGCGCATCCGACGCCCTGTTCGTCAGTGAAACGGAATTTGACGCCGTCCTCGACTGTCGTTTCCTGCATCACGGCGGGACCGGACTGCTGGCGGCAATGGACCAGGGACAGAGCGCGCGGCTGTTGCAGGCGGCTAAAGCGCGCGGAGTCACCACCAGCTTTGACCTTATCGCCCCGAATGAAGACACCCTCGAACTACTGCGGCCCCTGTTGCCGTCGGTGGATTATTTCATGCCTTCGCTGGAGGAAGCCGCCTTTCTCTCCGGCGAGACGCAGCCGGAGGCCATCGGCCGCTTCTTCCTGGCACTCGGTGTGGGCACCTGCATTCTGAAAGACGGCGAGAACGGTTCCTGGCTTATCCGTCGCGATGGCGCGCTGGAGCATATTGCGCCGTGGCCGGTCGAGGCAGTGGATACCACCGGCTGCGGCGACAGCTACTGCGGCGGGTTTATTGCCGCGCTGGCGCGCGGACTCAGCGTGAAAGCAGCGTGTGACGTCGCCTCGGCGGTGGCCGCGCTGGTGGCGACCGGGATGGGATCGGATGCCGGGGTAGTGGACTGGGAACAGACCCAGGCTTTTATGGCGGCCCATCGCCCCTGACGATGGACCCGCGCCGCCGCAGCGGCGCAAGCGGCTTAACGCCACTGGTACAGCAGCGGCTCCCCGGCGACATAGCGCTGAAGATCGGCGGCAATCATCGCCGTGTGTTTGGCGATACTCTCCCGGGTGGCTCCGGCGATATGCGGCGTGATAATCACGTTATCGAACTCGATAACAAAAGGATGATCTCGCCACAGCGGTTCGCGGTGATAGACATCCAGCGCCGCGCCGCCCAGCGGGCCGTGGCGCAGGGCATCAATTAGTGCCGCCTCGTCGACCACCGCCGCGCGAGAGGTATTGATCAGCAGCGCGCCGGGCTTCATGCTGTTTAACAGCGCCGCATTCACCAGCCCGTCACTGTGCGGCCCGCTGCTCAGGTGCAGGCTGACGATATCCGCCTCGCGGAACAGCGCCTCCAGGGTCGTTTTCTGTAGCCCTGGCTCATTGATATCCTCTGCGGCGACGAACGGATCCACCACCAACACCGCCATGCCGAACGCCCGGGCGATACGCGCCACCCGGCGGCCAATGTTGCCATACCCCACCAGCCCCAGCGTTTTATTGCGCAGTTCACTGCCTTTAAACACTTCATAGGGGCTTTCCGGGCTCACGTCCCAGACCACATCCCGCCGCAGACCCTGCTGGGTGGCGGCGGCGGCATTATCAGCCTGCGTGAATTCCCCCCGCTTCAGCGCCGCATGGGATTGCGGAATATGGCGCGCCAGGCTGAGCATCAGGCCAAGCGTCAGCTCCGCGGCGGCATCGGCATTGCGCCCCGGGGTGTAGAGCACCCGGATGCCGCGCGCCTGGGCGGCCTGGGTATCAATATTCACCGGATTCGCGCGAGTACAGGCGATCACCTGCAGGCGCGGACAGGCGGCCATTACCGCGTCTGTCACCTCATCATAGCTGGTCACCAGCACCTCGGCGTCATGGGCCAGCTCAATCAGCTGACCGGCGCTAAGTTTCGGTTTGCCCAGCGCCCATCCCTCCACCAGCAGCTCGCCCAGCTGGTGGAAGGCGCTAAGGTCGCCAGCATGCTCGGCGGTAAAAACGATTTTCATGGTTGTACGTCCTGAGAAAGAGGTTGAAGGGCGGCCTGTCTGGCCTGCCATACCGGCAGCATCTGCTCACGCAGCAGGCGGTAAACGGGATACAGCGCCGCGTAGCGGGCATGCGCCTGAGGGCGCGGCTGATAGCGGGTCTGCGCCAGCGGAGGCGTCTCGGCCAGCGCCGCGACGCTGCGGGCCGCCAGAATCGCCGCGCCGCGCGCGCTCAGTTCGTTAAAGGCGCTGGAGACCACCGTACGCCCGGTACAGTCGGCGATAATCTGCAGCCAGGTCGCAGAGGCTGCGCCGCCGCCGGTCAGATACAGCTCGCCGCCCTGCGGATAACCCTGTAGCGCATCGACAATGGCGAAGGCCAGGCCTTCAAACACCGCGCGCTGCAGTTCGGCGCGGGTGGTGTGCGGGCTAATGCCGAAAAAGCCGGCCCGCGCGTCCGGGCTGTAAAACGGCGCGCGTTCGCCATTGAGGTACGGCTGCCAGAAGACGCCGCCGCTGCCTGGCTCCACCTCCGCGATCGCCTGCTCCAGCCGATCCAGATCGGCGTCCAGCGAAATATGCTGCTGCAGCCAGTCAATGTTTGGCGTACCGGCCTGCATCGGAAACAGCGAGATCACCTGCCCGGCTTCGGTATGGGTGACAAAGCGCGTCGCCTCGTTCACCGTCTGCGGGCCGCGGCAGACGATCCCGGTGCAGCAGGTAGTGCCGAGGATCGTGTAGATATCCCCTTCGTTGACCGCGCCGCAGCCCAGCGCGGCGCTACAGACATCCAGCGCCCCGGCGGCCACCGGCGTCGCGGCGGGCAGCCCGGTCAGCGCCGCCACCGCATCGCTCAGCGTGCCAGCCGGAGCATCCGGGGCCAGCAGCGGGGGAAACAGCGGCAGCAGTTCGTTCAGCCCCATCTCATTCATCACCACCGAGGACCAGCTGCCGGTCTGCTGATTGAGTAACGAGCTGCTGGCGTCCGTCAACTCCAGCGCCGCCACGCCGGTCAGGCGAAAGCGGATCCAGTCCTTGGCGAAAAACAGATAGCGCGCGGCCGCCAGCCGCGCCGGCTGATACTGTTTCAGCCAGTACAGCTGCAGGCTGGTATTGCAGGGCTGCAGGTGGGTGCCGGTATCGGCGAAATAGCGGCGGTCGAAGCCGGGTCGGCGCAGCAGGTCGCTCATCAGCTCGTGGCTGCGGGTATCGCTCCACAGGATCCCCGGGCCCACCGGTTCGCCCTGCTCATCGCTGAGCCAGACCCCCTCCCCTTGCCCGGCGAGGCCGATGGCCCGCAGCCGCCCCGCCTGCAGCGCCGGGTGGCGGGCAATCTGGCGCAGAATAGCCAGCACCGAATGCCACAGTTGGGTCATATCCTGTTCCGCGTAGCCATTGGCCGACAGGCGGGGTGAGGTATTTTCCGCGGCGCTGGCGCAGGCGGTGAAATGCTGATCAAACAGCACCGCTTTCACCCGCGAGGTGCCGATATCGATCCCAAGATAAAAATCCATACCTGCTCCGGCTCAGGGCTCGTAGCGGCGGCGCATCAGCTCGCACTCGAACAGGAACTCCAGCCCCTCCAGTTGACGGCGGGCCTCCTGAATATCTTTCCCCCAGCAGGTCAGGCCGTGGCCGCGCAGCAGAAAGCCGTAGCGCAGCGGGCGCGTTTGCGCATAATCGGCAATCCGCGCCGCCAGGGCGTCAATATCCTGGTCATTATCAAAGATGGCGACCGGAACAGTATCGAGATGGCTGTGCTGCCCGCTAAGGGTTTTCTGCATTTCATACCCCTGCAGCGCCAGCGTGTCGCTTTTTTCGATGCGCGACAGCACGGTGGCGTTGACGGTATGCACATGCAGCACCACGTTGGCTTCCGGGAACAGGCGATACACCAGGGTGTGCAGGCCGGTCTCGGCCGACGGCTTCCGTCCGGAAGGCGCCTGGTTGGTGGCGATCTCAACCTGCAGAAAATCCTCGGTCGTCAGGCTGCCTTTGTCGCGGCCCGACTCGCTTAGCCAGCACCAGGTGTCATCCTGACGCACCGACATATTGCCGCCGGTCGCCGGCGCCCAGCCTTTCGCCCCGATCCAATGACAGGTGGTGACCAGTTGCGCGAGTCTTTCTTGCCACATAGCAGTTCCTTAGGTTAGCGATGATTAATTTAGCCGTCTAAATGGCTATTTATCCGATACTAACACCGCTAACCGGAGGGGACAATATTTCAGGAAACACACACAAGACAAATGGTTATATCATAAATGCATATTAAATAACCCTTATTCACAGTGATTTAACCAACCGTTTTCAGTACACCGCTATTCTCCACTACTCGCTGGCCAAAAACTGGCGGATCGCCCTGGCTGAAATTCTCCTCCTGCGCCAGGGATGCGCTCGCCGCCCTCCTCTGCCCTGGACTGGTGCAAAACATGGCAGGATGCCCACTAAAATGGCATCTCATCGTCTTTACCCCATCATTACTGTGCACTGTGCACATCCTGTGATATTCCCCGTGCCCGGTTTTTCCTGGCACATCTCTTGCTACTTCCGGCTATCACCGCCCATCTACCAGCCAGAGGTTCCAGGATGTCAAACAGCAATGATTTTCCCCTCGTCGAAGCGCCCGCCGCCGGACGCAAAGGCGTATTTTCCATCGCCATGGTGTTGTTCAGCTTTACCTTTTTCACCGGCACGATGTTTGCCGGCGGCAAACTCGGCGTCTCCTTTTCCATCGTCAATCTGCTGTGGATAGCCGTCATCGGCAACGCCTTGCTGGCCCTCTATGCCGCGTCGCTGGGCTGGATCGCCGCGCGCAGCGGCCTGAATACGGTGCTGATGGGCCGGTTCTGCTTCGGGGAGATCGGCAGCAAGCTGGCCGATTTTATTCTTGGTTTTGCCGAGCTGGGCTGGTACGCCTGGGGGACCGCCACGGTCGCTATCTCGCTGGTGAAGATCCTCGCCCTGCCCGAGGCGCTGACCCAGCCGCTGATGGTGCTGTTTGGCATTTTGTTCTGCGTCACCGCGCTGGTGGGCTACAAGGGACTGGACGCGCTGTCGCGCCTGTCGGTGCCATTGATGTTTGTACTGCTGATGGTCTCCATGTATCTGGCGCTGCACCACGCCGGCGGCTGGCAGGCGATGACCCGCATTGCGCCGAGCGACACCATGACCTGGTCGGCGGCCATCACCATGGTCTTCGGGACCTTCGCCAGCGGCGCCACCCAGGCGACGAACTGGACCCGGCTGGCTAACTCCAGCCGGACCGCCATTCTCGCCAGCATGGGCAGCTTCCTCATCGGCAACGGGCTGATGATCGTCGCCGGCGCCTGGTGCGCCATCGTTTATCAACAGGCCGATATTGTGGAAGTCCTGATCCTGCAGGGGCTGTCGGTCGCCGCGGTGATCATGCTGTGTCTCAACCTGCTGACCATCCAGGGGCCCACCATCTATAACGTCTCCGCCGCCGCCTGCCATCTGCTGCGCAGCGAACGTCGCCGGACGCTAACCCTCGCCGCCGCCGGGGTGGGCATTGTGCTCGCTATTGGCGGTATGTATGAAATGCTGATCCCCTTCCTTGTGCTGCTGGGCAGTATTATTCCGCCCATTGGCGGGGTGATCCTCGCCGACTACTGGTTCGCCCGCGGCGGGCGCTATCCCCTGCTGCAGAACGCCCGCCTGCCGCGTTTTAACTGGCTGGGACTCGGCGCCTACGCCGCCGGCGCGGTGGTGGCCTATCTGTCACCGTGGATCGCGCCGCTGGTGGGGATCACCGTCTCCGCGCTGGTCTATATCGTCCTGAGCCTGCTAAGCAAACGCCAGCCTGCCGCCGTCGCGGAGCAGGAGCCATGAGCCTGACGGTCAGCGAACTGCTGGCCCTTGAGGGACTCTCCGCCCTGCGTCTGCGGGCGGGAAAGCAAGGGCTGCAGCGGGCCGTACGCTGGTACTACGTGGCGGAAAATGAACATATCGCCGAGTGGATCATGGGCGGCGAGCTGGTCTTTATTACCGGCATCAACCATCCCCGTGATGAAGCCAACCTGATCCAGTTGCTGATGGAGGGAAAACAGCGCGGCATCGCCGGGATGGTGATCCTCACCGGCGAGGCCTATATCCACGCCATTCCCGCCACGCTGATCGCCCTTGCCGACGAGCTGGGCATTCCGCTGATTGAGCAGCCCTACCTGCTGAAGATGGTAATTGTCACCGAGCGCATCGGCACCGCGCTGGTCCGCAGTGAAAACGCCCTGCAGTCACAGCGCGACATTCTGATGCAGCTGGTCACCGGCGACTATCCGGATCTGCAGATGCTCCATCAGCGCGCCCTCCATCAGCAGCTCGATTTTACCCGTCCGCTGCGGCTGGCGGCGCTGCGTCTGGAGGGGCTGTCCCGCCTGTTTCGCCAGTTCCCGCCCGAGCAGGCCGAAGCCTGGCTGCTGCAGGCCCACCGCAGCGTGCGTCAGCAGCTGCAGCAGCAGCTCAACCAGCAGGGCAACCCCTTCCCGCTGCTGGAGCGCAGCAATATGTTTCTTTTCCTGCTGCCGGATGAGGAGGGGGAAGGCTTTCAGCAGAAAAAATGGCTGCAGCAGTGGCTGCAGGCGCTGGCGGACGGAGAGGAGGGTTTGTCGCTGCTCTGCGGCCTCTCCGCACCGGTCAGGCAGCTGCAGGGTTATCCGCGGGCGCTGTCGCAGGCGCGCCAGGCGCTGGATCTGTGCGATACCCTGCGGCCGACCCAGCGTATCAGCGACTATCAGCAGTTGGGGTTTATCAAATTGCTGTCCGCGGTCAGCGACCCGGCGCTGCTCAACGATTTTATGCACGACACCCTGGGCTGCCTGATCGAACCGGGCCGCAAAGCGCCATGGCTGCTGCTGGAGACCCTCGAGACGCTGCTACAGGAGAACGGCAACGTGGTGCGGGCCGCCGACCGGCTGGGCCTGCATCGCAACACATTGCATCAGCGCATCCAGCGTATTGAAAAACTGACCGGCTACCCGGTCAGCCACCCCCAGTTTCATCTCAACGCCTCGGTCGCGCTGGTGATCTGGCGTTTATCGCAAAACCATTTACAGGACCCACCATGAAAATTATTAACGCTCGCCTGCGCCGCCAGGAGGCGCTGTTTACCCTTGACCTGCAGGACGGGATGATTCACCGCATCTCCGCCCAGGCCGCGATGCAGAGTGCCGACGCCGGGGATATCGACGCCCAGGGCCGGCTGGCGATCCCGCCCTTCGTCGAGCCGCATATCCATCTTGACGCCACCCTCACCGCGGGCGAGCCGGAGTGGAACCGCAGCGGCACCCTGTTTGAAGGCATCACCCGCTGGAGCCAGCGCAAAGCGAGTATTACCCCGGAGGACACCCGCCAGCGGGCGCTGAAAACCATCGGCATGCTGCGCGACTTCGGCGTCCAGCACGTCCGGACCCATGTGGATGTCACCGATCCGTCGCTGGCGGCCCTGAAGGCGCTGCTGGCGGTGAAACAAGAGGCCGCCGATCTTATCGATCTGCAGATTGTCGCCTTCCCGCAGGAGGGAATCGAATCGTACCCCGACGGCCGCGGACTCATGACCCGCGCCATCGAGATGGGCGCCGACGTGGTGGGCGGCATTCCGCACTATGAGAACACCCGCGACAAAGGGGTCAGCTCGGTGATGTTTTTGATGGACCTCGCCCAGCGTTACGGCCGCCTGGTGGATGTCCACTGCGATGAAATCGACGATCCGCAATCGCGTTTCCTTGAAGTACTGGCGGAGGAGGCGCGGATGCGCGGCATGGGGGCGCAGGTCACCGCCAGCCACACCTGCGCGATGGGCTCTTATGATAACGCCTACTGCTCAAAGCTGTTTCGCCTGCTGAAAGCCTCGGGCATCAACTTCATCTCCTGCCCGACCGAAAGCATTCATCTGCAGGGCCGGTTTGACAGCTGGCCGAAACGGCGCGGCGTCACCCGGGTGGCGGAGCTGGATCGCGCCGGCATCAACGTCTGCTTTGCCCAGGACTCGATTCAGGATCCGTGGTACCCGCTGGGGAACGGCAATATCCTGCGCATTCTGGATGCCGGGCTGCACATCTGCCATATGCTCGGCTATGACGATCTGCAGCGCTGCCTCGACTTCGTCACCGACAACAGCGCCCGGGCGCTGTGTCTGGGCGATAACTACGGCCTCGCCGAAGGCCGCCCGGCGAACCTGCTGATCCTCGATGCGGAAAACGACTACGAGGCCGTCCGTCGTCAGGCACGGGTGCTGACCTCCATTCGCCACGGCAAGGTGATTTTGCAGCGTGAGGTGGAGCACATCCGCTACCCGGCATAAGGCGCAAGGCGCTGCGCGTCGGCGCCTTTCTGTGATACCTTTTCAGGCAGTGTGCGTGACCGACGCCCGCCCGGGCGTCGGCTTCCTGGAAAACAGACGGCGCGAAACGACGATGAGCGATAAAAAATGGATTAAGGCCGAGGACGTGGCCAGACTGGCCGGCGTCTCGCGCTCGGCGGTCTCCCGCACCTTCACCCCCGGCGCCTCGGTGTCGGAGAAGACCCGGCAGAAGGTGCTGAGCGCCGCGGAAGCCCTGGGCTATCAGGTGAATATCATCGCCCGGACGATGATCACTGGCAGCAGTAATTTTATCGGCATCGTCACCGCCGGTTTCGACAACCCGTTTCGCAGCAAACTGCTGGCGCCGCTGGTCCATCAGCTGGCGCTCAATGGCTTTATGCCGCTGCTGATGAACGCTGACGATCCGCAGCAGCTCGCCCCCTCGCTTAAACAACTGCTGAGCTATCACGTCGCCGGGGTGATCATCACCTCCGGCGCGCCGCCGCTGTCGCTGGCGGAAGAGTATCTGGCGCGCAAGATCCCCGTCACCCTGATCAACCGCCATGCGGACCTCGCCGGCTGCGATCGGGTGTGCAGCGATAATGCCCAGGGGGCGAAGCTGGTGGCGGATCTGTTTAGTCGTCGAGGCTGGCAGCAGGTTGGCTTTATTGGCGAAAATCGCGAGAACTTCAGCACCCGCCAGCGCTATGAGGCTTTCATCGCCCGGACGTCGGGTATGGCGGTGATCAGCCGCTTCTGCGACGGCGGCGGCTATCAGGCCGGCTACCAGGCCGCCAGAGAATTGGTTGCTGAAAACCCCGGAGTGCAGGCGCTGTTCTGCGCCACCGATATGCTGGCGCTGGGCGCCCTGGATGGCCTGCGGGACGCCCCCGCCCCGCTGCCGGCCATCGTCGGCTTTGACGATATCCCGCAGGCGGACTGGCAGCCCTATCAGCTCACCACCGTCCAGCAGAATACCGCCCTGCTGGCGCACCACGCGGTGGATCTGTTGATGACGCGGATCGCCCGCTTCAGCCTGCCCTCACGCCATCGCGAAGTGCCGGTGAAACTAATTATTCGTCATAGTGCGAAATGAAAAAATCATTTTATGCTGGAGCGATCACAGAATCTTCTGCGAAACCCGGCCACACTCATTCGGCCCTTCGGGGCTGTTTTTTTTACGCAAAATGCACACGTGTGCAAAATAGGGAGTCACTATGCAATCTCAGGAATCAGAAGCGCTACAGGCCCGCTACCGTCTGGCCTGCGAGCTGGCGAAAGCGGGGGCTGAGCTGGCGTTTGAATACTATCAACAGCGCGAGGCGCTGACCGTCGACCATAAAGGCAATGACCTGCAGGATGTGGTCAGCGTGGCCGACAAACGGGTGGAGGCCTTTGTGAAACAGCGCATTCAGAGCGCGTTTCCGCAAGATGGCTTTCTCGGCGAAGAGAGCGGCACCCGCCTGCCCGACGCGCGAGTGCTGTGGGTGGTCGACCCCATCGATGGCACCAGCTGTTTCCTCAACGGCCTGCACACCTGGTGCCTGTCGCTGGCGATCGTCGCCGACGGCGAACCGGTCATCGGCGTGGTCTACGACCCCAACCATCGCGAGCTGTTTCACGCCCTGCGGGGCCATGGCGCCTGGCTCAACGACGCCCCGATCCGTCCACACCCCGCGACGACGGTCAAAGAGGGCGTGATGGGCGTCGGCACCTCGCATCGCGTCACCCCGGCGGACTTTCTGCCGTTTCTGCAGGCGCTGCTCAGCGACGGCGGCATGTTTATCCGCAACGGTTCCGGGGCGTTGATGAGCGCCTGGGCGGCGGCGGGCCGGTTGATTGGCTACTACGAGCCGCACATGAACCCGTGGGACGCTCTGCCGGGGCTGGTGCTGATGCGCGAAGCGGGCGGCGCCAGCAACGATTTTCTGGCGCAGGAGGGGATCCAGCGCGGCAACCCGCTACTGCTGGCCAGCCAGACGCTCTACCCGCAGCTGAAAAAGATGATCCCACAACCCTTACATTAACCCTTACGGGTCAGGCTATTTCTGATTATGTACTCTACACAGTAACGATAACTTCATTCACGGACGAACCACATCAATCAGTCAGGCCTCCGACCTGCGGAGAACCACCTATGTCTGGAATTATCGCTTTTTTCCGGGCGTCGCCGCCGAAAGCGGGCGCCGCGTTTGATGAACACCGTTTTCGCCGGGTGCGCTGGCAAACCTTTATCGCCATGACCCTGGCCTACGTCACCTTTTACGTCTGCCGGTTATCCTTCACCGTCGCCAAAAGCGCGCTGGTGGATCTGGGGATCACCCCGACGGAGCTGGGCATGATCGGCTCAACCCTGTTCTTCAGCTACGCCATCGGCAAGCTGGTCAACGGCTTTATCGCCGATCACGCCAACGTGGTGCGCTATATGAGCCTCGGTTTATTGCTCAGCGCCGGGATGAACCTGATGATGGGGATGACCACCAACGCCCTGCTGCTGGCCATCTTCTGGGGGATCAACGGCTGGGCCCAGTCGATGGGCGTCGGCCCCTGCGCGGTCTCGCTGGCGCGCTGGTACGGCGTTAAGGAGCGCGGCACCTTCTATGGCATCTGGTCGACGGCGCATAATATCGGCGAGGCGGTGACCTATATGGTGATCGCCGCAGTGATCGCCGGATTTGGCTGGCAGATGGGCTACCTGTCCACCGCCGCGCTCGGCGCCGCCGGGGTGGTGCTGCTGGTGCTGTTCATGCACGATTCGCCGCAGAGCAGTGGCTTCCCGTCCATCAACGTCATCCGCGATGAACCGCAGGAGGAGGCCGAAGCCCGCGGCTCAGTGTTTAAAAACCAGCTGCTGGCGCTGCGCAACCCGGCGCTGTGGACCCTCGCCCTCGCCTCCGCCTTTATGTACATCGACCGCTACGCCGTCAACTCGTGGGGGATCTTCTTTCTCGAGCAGGATAAAGCTTATTCCACGCTGGAGGCGTCCGGGATTATCGGCGTCAACGCCATCGCCGGCATCGCCGGGACCATCATCGCCGGCATGCTCTCCGACCGCTTTTTCCCACGCAACCGCAGCGTGATGGCCGGGTTTATCAGCCTGTTGAACACCGCCGGCTTCGCCCTGATGCTCTGGTCGCCGCACAATTATTACACTGATATTCTGGCGATGATTATCTTCGGGGCCACCATTGGCGCCCTGACCTGCTTCCTCGGCGGGCTGATCGCCGTCGATATCTCCTCGCGCAAAGCCGCCGGGGCCGCGCTCGGCACCATCGGCATCGCCAGCTACGCCGGCGCCGGCCTGGGCGAGTTTCTCACCGGGATCATTATTGATAAAACGGCTATCCTTGAGAACGGCAAAACGCTGTATGATTTCAGCACGTTGGCGCTGTTCTGGGTGGGTACCGGTCTGGGTTCCGCGCTACTCTGTTTTACCACTGCCGCCATCGTCGCCCGGCGCCATGCCGTCGAACGGCAGACATCGTTCTCCTCATAACCGATTAACGAATTAAGGAAGAAGATATGATGCCTGCAAGACATCAGGGGCTGTTACGCCTGTTTATCGCCTGCGCGCTGCCGCTGCTGGCGCTGCAATCTGCTGCCGCCGCGGACTGGCAGCTGGAGAAAGTGGTCGAGCTCAGCCGCCACGGTATCCGCCCGCCGACGGCCGGCAACCGGGAAGCCATCGAGGCCGCCACCGGCCGACCGTGGACCGAGTGGACCACCCATGACGGCGAGCTCACCGGCCATGGCTATGCCGCCGTGGTTAACAAAGGACGTGAGGAAGGCCAGCACTATCGCCAGCTCGGCCTGCTGCAGGCGGGATGCCCGACGGCGGAGTCGATTTAAGTGCGCGCCAGCCCGCTGCAGCGGACGCGGGCGACCGCCCAGGCGCTGGTGGATGGCGCCTTCCCCGGCTGCGGCGTCGCTATCCATTATGTCAGCGGGGATGCCGATCCCCTGTTTCAGACCGACAAGTTCGCCGCCACGCAAACCGACCCCGCCCGCCAGCTGGCGGCGGTGAAAGAGAAGGCCGGGGATCTGGCGCAGCGTCGGCAGGCGCTGGCGCCGGCCATCCAGCTATTGCAACAGGCGGTTTGTCAGGCCGATAAACCCTGCCCGATCTTCGACACCCCCTGGCAGGTGGAGCAGAGCAAAAGCGGGAAAACCACTATTAGCGGACTGAGCGTGATGGCCAATATGGTGGAGACGCTGCGTCTCGGCTGGAGTGAAAACCTGCCTCTCAGCCAGCTGGCGTGGGGCAAGATCACCCAGGCCAGGCAGATCACCGCCCTGCTGCCGCTGTTAACGGAAAACTACGATCTCAGTAACGACGTGCTGTATACCGCGCAAAAACGCGGGTCGGTGCTGCTCAACGCCATGCTCGACGGCGTCAAACCGGAGGCGAATCCGAACGTACGCTGGCTGCTGCTGGTGGCCCATGACACCAATATCGCCATGGTGCGCACGCTGATGAACTTTAGCTGGCAGCTGCCGGGCTACAGCCGGGGAAATATCCCGCCGGGCAGTAGCCTGGTGCTGGAGCGCTGGCGCAACGCGAAGAGCGGGGAACGCTATCTGCGGGTCTATTTCCAGGCGCAAGGCCTCGACGACCTGCGTCGTCTGCAGACGCCGGACGCGCAGCACCCGATGCTGCGTCAGGAGTGGCGTCAGCCGGGCTGCCGTCAGACCGACGTCGGTACGCTGTGTCCCTTCCAGGCGGCTATTACCGCCCTCGGTCAGCGTATCGACCGGTCATCCGCCCCGGCGGTAGCCATGGTCCTGCCGTAGCAATGCAGCGCTTGCCCGGGCCCGGGAAAGCCATTTTTTCCAGGCCCGGCACGGTGTCGGCTATCCATTGTCCGGCGCAAACGCCCCGGCGGCGACCTGCGCCGGGGTGACCACCCCGCTGTCCAGCACCCAGCCGCTCACCAGCCCAGCAGGCGTGACGTCGAACGCCGGATTGTAAACGGCAGCCCCCGTCGGCGCCCACTGTACCGCGCCGAAGCTGCCCGCCACCCCGGTCACTTCCGCCGCCGCGCGCTGCTCAATGGGGATCGCCGCGCCGTTCGGGCAATGGCGGTCGAGGGTGGTCTGCGGGGCAGCGACGTAAAACGGGATCTGGTGATAATGGGCCAAAACCGCCAGGGAATAGGTGCCGATTTTATTCGCCACGTCGCCGTTGGCAGCGATACGGTCGGCGCCGACCCACACCGCATCCACCTGCCCCTGCGCCATCAGGCTGGCGGCCATTGAATCGGTGATCAACTGATACGGCACGCCCAGCTCGCCCAGCTCCCAGGCGGTTAAACGTCCGCCCTGCAGCAGCGGCCGGGTTTCATCGACCCACACGCTGGCCACCTTTCCCTGCCGGTGCGCCAGCGCGATAACCCCCAGGGCGGTCCCTACCCCGGCGGTCGCCAGGCCACCGGTGTTGCAGTGGGTCAGCAGTCGACTGCCGGGCTTCACCAGCGCACTGCCCGCCTCAGCGATGCGGTCGCACAGCTGTTTATCTTCTTCGACCAGACGCAAAGCTTCCGCTTCCAGCGCCTGCGGGTAATCTTCCCGGGCCAGCGCCTGCTTCATGCGATCCAGATTATTCATCAGGTTGACCGCCGTCGGCCGCGCCGCGCGCAGCGTCTCCAGCGCCTGCTGGAGTGCATCCCGGTTCAGGCCGCGCTGGGCCAGCAGAGCCAGCAGCAGGCTGGCGGACAGGCCAATCAGCGGCGCGCCGCGCACCCGCAGGGCATGAATATGGTCCACCAGCAGCGCAACGTTATCCGCCGCCAGCCAGCGTTTTTCCTGCGGCAAGGCCTGCTGGTCGAGAATAAAAAGCTGATTTTCACTCACCCGCAGGCTGGTGGTCTGTAATGTCTGCATGTCGTTAAATCCCTGTTGCGTTGTTGTATCACATTGTGTCAGGATGGAATCCAGAAGTATAGACGTCTGAACGGCTTAATCAGAATTCGAGGATCGAGGCAATGTCGCAATACCATACCTTCACCGCCCACGATGCCGTGGCTTACGCGCAGCAGTTCGCCGGCATCGACAACCCATCGGAGCTGGTCAGCGCGCAGGAAGTGGGCGATGGCAACCTCAATCTGGTGTTTAAAGTGTTCGATCGCCAGGGCGTCAGCCGGGCGATCGTCAAACAGGCCCTGCCCTACGTGCGCTGTGTCGGCGAATCCTGGCCCCTGACCCTCGACCGCGCCCGTCTGGAAGCGCAGACCCTGGTCGCCCACTATCAGCACAGTCCGCAGCACACGGTAAAAATCCATCACTTTGATCCCGAGCTGGCGGTGATGGTGATGGAAGATCTTTCCGACCACCGCATCTGGCGCGGGGAGCTTATCGCTAACGTCTACTACCCGCAGGCGGCCCGCCAGCTTGGCGACTATCTGGCGCAGGTGCTGTTCCACACCAGCGATTTCTATCTCCATCCCCACGAGAAAAAAGCGCAGGTGGCGCAGTTTAGTAACCCGGCGATGTGCGAGATCACCGAGGATCTGTTCTTTAACGACCCGTATCAGATCCACGAGCGTAATAACTACCCGGCGGAGCTGGAGGCCGATGTTGCCGTCCTGCGCGACGACGCCCAGCTAAAGCTGGCGGTGGCGGCGCTGAAGCATCGTTTCTTTGCCCATGCGGAAGCGCTGCTGCACGGCGATATCCACAGCGGGTCGATCTTCGTTGCCGAAGGCAGCCTGAAGGCCATCGACGCCGAGTTCGGCTATTTCGGCCCCATTGGCTTCGATATCGGCACCGCCATCGGCAACTTGCTGCTTAACTACTGCGGCCTGCCGGGCCAGCTCGGCATTCGCGACGCCGCCGCCGCACGCGAGCAGCGACTGAACGATATCCACCAGCTGTGGACCACCTTCGCCGAACGCTTCCAGGCGCTGGCGGCGGAGAAAACCCGCGACGCGGCGCTGGCTTACCCCGGCTACGCTTCCGCCTTTCTGAAGAAAGTCTGGGCCGACGCGGTTGGCTTCTGCGGCAGCGAACTGATCCGCCGCAGCGTCGGACTGTCGCACGTCGCGGATATCGACACTATCCAGGACGACGCCATGCGCCATGAATGCCTGCGCCACGCCATTACCCTCGGCAAAGCGCTGATTGTGCTGGCCGAGCGTATCGACAGCGTCGACGAGCTGCTGGCGCGGGTACGCCAGTACAGCTGAGTGAGGCCTGTTTTCCCTCACCCCGGCCCTCTCCCATAGGGAGAGGGAGCACACCCTAAAAAAGGCCATTGTCATTGCCTTTTTGCGTTTACCTTGCCCTCACCCCAACCCTCTCCCACAGGGAGAGGGAGCAAGCCCTAAAAAGTGCAATCATCAGGGATTGCCCGGCGGCGCTGTGCTTGCGCGGGCCTACAGATAACCGCATAACGGTTTGATCTTGCAGTCTTTTGTAGGCCGGGTAAGGCGAAAGCCGCCACCCGGCAGACATGCGAGCACCATTTTGCGTTTACCTTGTCCTCATCCCAGATACTCAATCACCGACAGCCCGCCGTTGTAATCGGTGCTGTAGATAATGCCCTGCGCATCGACAAACACATCGCAGGACTGGATCACCTGCGGGCGGCCGGGACGGGTATCCATCATCGTCTTCGGCGCCGCCGGCACCAGCGCCCCGGTCTCCAGCGGACGATACGGGTTGGAAATGTCGTAAGCCCGCACGCCGGCATTCTGATAAGTGGCAAAAATCAGCGTTGAGCTGACAAAGCTGCCGGGACGATTCTCATGCAGGTTGTGCGGACCGAAATGCGCCCCTTTCGCCACATAGTCGATTTCATCCGGCTGTGGGAAAGTCGAGATGCTCACCGGGTTCGCCGGCTCGCGGATATCAAACAGCCAGATCAGCTTCTCACCGTCCTCCTGATTGTCGAGCACCGCTTCATCCAGCACCACCAGCAGGTCACGATCCGGTAGCGGCAGCGCGGTATGCGTCCCGCCGCCGAACGGCGGGCTCCAGTTGCGATGGCTAATCAGCGTCGGCTGGGTACGGTCTTTGACATCCAGCAGCGTCAGGCCGCCGTCGCGCCAGCTGCCGTAGGCGGTATCCCCGGCAATAATGGCGTGATGCAGCGCATAGCGTTTGCCCTGCGGCCAGTCCGGTGTTTCACCGCCCGCCTGGTGCATCCCCGGCAGCCACCAGCGCCCGGCCACTTCGGGCTTACGCGGATCGGCCAGATCGATGGTCAGGAAGATGTAGTCAGTAAAACCGTCGATCAACGCGGACACATACGCCCAGCGGCCGCCGACGTACCAGATGCGGTGAATACCGATGCCGTTAAGCGACAGGAAACTGATTTCCCGCGGCTGCGCGGGAGTGGAAATATCAAAGATGCGCAGCCCGGCGCTCCAGCCCTTGTCCTGCACATCGCTGACCGTGTCGCCCACCGAGCGGGTGTAGTAGACCTTCTCATCAGCAAAACGGGCGTCGGCAAACAGATCCCGGGCGTTGATCACCAGCAGCAGATCGTCATGCGCCTGCAGATGCACGTTCCAGGTGCCCGGCGGCGCGGCAATATAGTTGACGGTGGTGGGCCGGGTCGGATCGCGAACATCGACCACGGAAAAGCCCTGCGACACCATATGGCCGATATAGGCGAATCCGCGGTGCACCATCAGCTGCACGCCGTCCGGACGACCGCCCTGATCGCTATGGCCAATCAGCCGCATATTGCGGCTGTATTCGGGGGAAGGTAATGCTGACATAGGGGATCCCTCTCGCCCGGTGGCATGGTTTTCCCCCTCTCCCTGCGGAAGAGGGCCGGGGTGAGGGCACCAGGCCGCCGCCCACCGCCACCCGGCTTGATTTTATTTGTTTTTCGCTTCCAGCGTCGCGAACCACGGCGCGATAAAGTCTTCGGTCTGGCCCCAGCCAGGGATAATTTTCCCCAGCGACGCCACGTTCACCGCCCCCGGCTGGGCCGCCAGCAGCGCCTGCGGGATCGCCGCCGCCTTGAAGTCGTAGGTGGCTGGCGTCGGCTCGCCGGCGATCTTATTGGCGATCAGCCGCACGTTGGTCGCGCCGATAAGCTTCGGATCCACCGCCACGCTCACCTTCCATGGGCTGCCGGCTTCGCGCATCAGCTGCAGATCCTGGTTGGAAATATCAATGCTGTAGAGTTTGATCTCGGTGCGGCCATTCTCTTTCAGCGCTTTATAGGCCCCCTGGCTAAAGGCATCCCAGGTGCCCCAGATCGCGTCGATTTTCCCTTTCGGATACTTGGCGAGGATCGCCCCCACCTTGTTAGCGGTGTCGCCCTGCACATCGGATGAAACGGCGCCGATCGACTCCAGCTCTTTAATCCCCGGATTTTGCTTCAACAGCGTCTGGTAAGCCGCCTGACGGCGCTCCATCGGCGGGAAGCCCGCCACCCACAGCTTGACGATGTTGGCCTTGCCATTGAAATCTTTCACCAGCTGGCCAAAAGAGAGCTCGGTCAGCGACGCGTCATCCTGCTGGCTGACCGTCACCCCGGGGATCTCACCGCTCACCGCGGTATCGAACACCGCCACTTTGATCCCGGCATCCACCGCCTTCTTCACCAGGGCGGTGGAATACGGGTCACGCCCCTGGGAGAGAATAATGCCATCGTATTTCTGGCTGATGGCCTGGTTGACGAAGTCCTGGAATTTGGCGTCATCGCCGTTGCTCAGGAAGGTGCTGATTTTGAAACCGAGCTTTTTGCCTTCCTGCAGCGCCCCGGAGACAAACTGGGTGGTGTTATCGTCAGACCCCAGGTTGCGGATCACCGCAATACGGATCGGGCCGCTGTGCTCGGCAATCGCCGCCGGCACCGGCGTCGGGGCAGTGGCCAGCGCCGCCGTCGACTGCAGCAGACCCAGCGTCATCAGAGAGAGTGCGATCTTTTTCATGCTGTTTACCCTGTAAAATGTTAAGTACGGCGCTGAAAATAGGTCAGTGCCAGCGCGCCAGCCAGGACCAACCCTTTAATAATGTCCATCGCGTAATACGGCACCGAGAGCATCACCAGCCCGTTGGAGAGCACGCCGAGGATCACCGCCCCCACCAGCGTCCCCAGGGCGTTCGGTTTACCGGAGCCCGCCAGCGAAAAGCCGATCCATGCCGCCGCCACCGCGTCCATCAGATAGCCGCCGCCGGCGTTGACCTGCGAGGATCCGATACGCGAGGCCAGCAGAATGCCGCCCAGCCCGGCCAGCAGCGAGGCAATCACGTATGCTGCGACTTTGTAACGAGTGATCCGCAGGCCGGAGAGCCGCGCGGCCTCCGGGTTGCCGCCGATGGCGTACATCCGCCGTCCGTGGGTGGTGAACGACAGCGCCAGCTGGGCGACCATCGTCACCACCAGCATGATGATGACGATGGTCGGCACCTGCCCCAGCGCGCCAAAGCCCGCCGGGATAATGCCTTCCGCCATCTCGCCGCTCGGCAGCACCATGTTTTCAGTAATCGAACCGCCGTAGCTGTAGGTCATCGCCACGCCCTGAATCACAAACAGGCTGGCCAGGGTGGCGAGCATGTCAGGAATGCGCAGCACCACGATCAGAAAGGCGTTAAACAGCCCCACCAAGGTGCAGAGCGCGAGGGTGATCAGAATCGCTTCGGTGGTCCCCAGGCCATGCCAGACAAACAGGGAAATCACCAGCGCGTTAGCCAGCGATGCCGTCGATCCCACCGACAGATCAAAGCCGCCAATGGTGAGAGAAATCGACACCCCGATGGCAATCACCGTGACAATCGCGATCGAGCGCAGAATGTTGATGATGTTGAACGGATCAAGGAAGTTGTCCGAGGCGAGGCCAAAGACCGCCACCAGCAGCACCACGGTCAGCAACATGCCCCACTTATAGAGAAAATCAAAAAATCGCTGACGGCCCGATACCGTCGCGTTTACTGCCAGGGCCTTGCTCACGCTGCCGCTCCTCCGGTTGAATAATAAAGCAACGTCTCTTCCCGGGCTTCCGCGCCGGGGATCTCCGCCACAATCCGTCCGTCCCATAGCACGCAGATGCGGTCGCATAAACCGACCAGCTCGGCGAATTCACCCGAGGCATAAATCACCCCTTTGCCTTCCCGCGCCAGACCATCGATCAGCATGAACAGATCGGTTTTCGCTTTCACATCGACCCCTTTGGTCGGTTCGTCAAAAATCAAAACATTGGCATGACTGCGCAGCCATTTGCCAATGGCCACCTTCTGCTGGTTGCCGCCGGAAAGACGGCGCAGCATCTGCCCCGGGCCAGTGGCGCGCACGCCGAGGCGGGCAATCACCTCCTCCGCCCAGCGCCAGGCCTGCCGATGGCCAAACAGGCTCCAGCGCGAAAAGCTGTTATCGGCGCTGACCGCCAGGTTCATCGCGATCGGCTCTTCGATGAAAATGCCCTCTTTGCGCCGCTCCTCCGGGACCAGCGCCAGGCCGCGCCCCACCGAGTCGGCTGGATCGCGCGGTCGCCACGGCTGGCCGTTCAGCTCGCCACGCTGCACCCGGCTTTTGCTGGCGCCGAACAGCGCTTTGCACAGCTCGGTTTTGCCCGCGCCGGCCAGCCCGGCGATACCCAGAATTTCCCCCTTCCGCAGGCGCAGCGAAATATCCTGCAGCAACGCCTCATCATGCAGACCGTCAATCTGCAGCAGCACCTCTTCGCCGTGCGGCGGGCGCGGCGGCGGGAAGATATCGCTCAGCTCGTGGCCCAGCATCTTTTCGACGATCTGTTCGCCGCTCAGCGGCGCCATCGGGCCGCTCTCAATTAGCCGCCCGTCGCGCAGCACCGTCAGGGTGTCGCAGATCGCCTTCAGTTCATGGATACGATGCGAAATAAACACCACCCCGATCCCCTGCTGCTGCAGACGGCGTACTACCGCAAACAGGCGCTCACTTTCATGCTGATCCAGCGGCGCGGTGGGCTCATCGAGGATCAAAAAGCGGCAATGGTGCGACAGAGCGCGAGCCAGCAGGATTTGCTGTTTTTCGGCGAGCGTGCAGCTGTCAATGGAGCGCCTGACGTCCAGCGCCACGTCCAGCTGCGCCAGCGCCTCGCGCGCCAGCTGCCGAACCCGCGACCAGCGAAACGCCATGCCCGGCTCTGCCAGCCTGTCCAGCATGATGTTTTCCGCAATGCTCAGGCCCGGTACCAGCGCCACATCCACCTCCTGCTGCACCAGGTGGATCCCCAACTGTTTAGCATCCCGCGGCGAACGAATGGTGACCGGCTGGTTGTTGATCGTCACCTCGCCTTCATAATGAGCGTGGGTGCCGCACAGCACCGCCATCAGCGTCGACTTACCCGCGCCGTTGGCCCCGGTCAGGGCATGCACCGACCCGCCATGAAGGGTAAAGTCCACCTTGTTCAGTGCCTGAAAGCCGGAGAAGGCCAGGCTAATGTTATGCATCTCAAGGCGGTTCGCGCTCATCACTGTTCCCGTGCGGTAATTAATCTTCTGATTTAACGAATTTTTCATAGCCGCCGCTGGCTGACAACTGCGTAAAAAGCATAAGATACAACGAAATAATATTAGCCATCTGGATGTCCAGACATAACATCAGTTTAGCCCAACACCTATAAGGACAGCTTCCATGAGCAACAGCGATATCCGCGTCGTACCCGGCCCGGCCAACTATTTCTCCCACCCTGGCAGCCTTGAGCGGCTGAGCGATTTTTTCAGCGCCGACCAGCTCTCGCGGGCGGTGTGGGTCTATGGCGAGCGCGCCCTGGCCGGCGCCGAACCTTTTCTGCCGGCGGCCTTCCACCTGCCGGATGCAAAAAAGATCCGCTTTACCGGCCACTGCAGCGAACGCGACGTGGCGGCGCTGGTGCAGGCCTCCGGTGACGATCGGGCGGTAGTGATTGGCGTCGGCGGCGGCGCGCTGCTCGACAGCGCGAAAGTGCTGGCCCGTCGCCTGGGGGTACCGCTGGTGGCCATCCCGACCATCGCCGCCACCTGCGCGGCGTGGACGCCGCTGTCGGTGTGGTACAGCGACGCCGGACAGGCCCTGAATTTTGAGATCTTCGATGACGCCAACTTCCTGGTGCTGGTCGAGCCGCGCATCATTCTCAACGCCCCGGCGGAGTACCTGCTGGCGGGCATTGGCGACACCTTAGCCAAATGGTATGAGGCAGTGGTGCTGGCGCCGCAACCGGAGGCGCTGCCGCTCACCGTGCGGCTGGGGATTAACGGCGCGCTGGCGATCCGCGACGTGCTGCTGGCCAGCAGCGAAACGGCGCTGGCGGACCAGCGCCGCGGCGATCTGACCCAGGCGTTTCGCGATGTGGTAGAGGCGATTATCGCCGGCGGCGGGATGGTTGGCGGGCTGGGGGAACGTTACACCCGGGTCGCCGCCGCCCATGCGGTGCACAACGGACTGACGGTGCTGCCGCAGACGGATAAATTCCTCCACGGTACCAAAGTCGCCTACGGCATTCTGGTACAGAGCGCCCTGCTTGCTCAGGACGATGTGCTGGCGCAGTTAGTGCAGGCGTATCAGCGCTTTAACCTGCCGACCACCCTGGCGGCACTGGAGGTCGATATCAATAACCGCACAGAGCTGGACCGGGTCATTGCCCATACCCTGCGCCCGGGCGAGTCGATTCACTATTTACCAGTGACGTTAACCCCTGAGGTTCTGCGCGCGGCGTTTGAGAAGGTGGAATACTTCAGCCGTTAATCGCCCCGACCGTCTATACCTAATGATGATGCTCACCACTCTCGCAACGAGGTCATCATGCAGATCGATTTAACAGGTAAAAAGGCGCTGGTTACCGGCGCCAGCCGTGGGTTGGGTCGCGCAATCGCGCTGTCGCTGGCACGCGCCGGTGCCGATGTGGTTATTACGTATGAAAAATCGGCCGATAAAGCCCAGGCGGTCGCCGATGAAATAAAGGCCCTGGGTCGGCACGGCGAGGCGGTGCAGGCCGACAGCGCCAGCGCGCAGGCTATTCAGGAGGCGGTAACCCATGCGGCCCGGTCCCTCGGCGGGCTGGACATTCTGGTCAACAACGCCGGGATCGCCCGCGGCGGTCCACTGGAATCCATGACGCTGGCGGACATTGACGCGCTTATCAACGTCAATATTCGTGGGGTGGTCATCGCCACCCAGGAAGCGCTGGTGCATATGGCCGATGGCGGACGGATCATCAACATCGGCAGCTGTCTGGCTAATCGCGTGGCCATGCCGGGCATCGCGGTTTACGCCATGACCAAGTCCGCCCTCAACGCCCTGACCCGTGGCCTGGCGCGTGATTTAGGCCCTCGCGGGATCACCGTTAACCTTGTCCATCCAGGGCCGACCAACAGCGATATGAACCCGGAAGACGGAGAACAGGCGGAAGCCCAGCGCCAGATGATTGCGGTCGGTCACTACGGCCAGCCGGAAGACATCGCCGCGGCGGTCACCTTCCTCGCCAGCCCGGCAGCCGGGCAGATCTCCGGTACGGGGCTGGACGTGGATGGCGGATTGAACGCCTGATCGCACATTTTCTGCAAGCCTCTGTCGCCCGACAGAGGCCTTCCCGCGCCGCCTCGACGGGTTGCGTTTTGCCTCTTACCTGCGTTTTTTCTCCGCTCTACAGTACCCCATAAGAAATTCGGAATTTATCTAATAGTCTTATTATTTCCTTATATTTTGTGTGGGCGTACAGTGGAGGTACGGATGAAGATTGTCTGGTCAAAAACGGCAGATAAGCCATTTTCTAAAATCGATAATCGGTATAAGAGCCGCATTAAATCCAGGCTGGAAAAGATGGATGATAAAGCTTCATCTATCTCGGATATCAAAAAATTGTCCTCTCCCGAAAACCACTACCGGCTGCGATTAGGTGATTACAGAGTCATCTACACCTTTGGGGATCCGCCGGGCGATACCTGCTACGTCGTGGCGGTTAAACGCCGAACCACCACCACCTACCTTCATGAGGAAGATACCGAATATGACTATTCAGTACATCAAGGATGAAGAAGGAAAAGACCAGTATGTCGTCATTCCTTACAGCGATTACTTTCGTATGCGCCTGGCTCTGCTGGAGTACGACGACGAGGATGAAAGCGACTGGGAAGATATTCCTTATGAATCAGACATCTATGATAATGTCATGCTACCAGGCGAAGTATGCGACGTGATGCATAAAGAAAACGTCAGTCTGCAGGCCGCGTGGCGCATCCTGCGCGGGCTATCCCAGCAGGAGGTCGCGGCTAAACTCGGCATCAGCCAGTCCGCCGTGTCGCAGCTGGAAGCGCTGGACTCCCGTCCGCAGAAGCGCACCCGCGAGAAGCTGGCGGCGATTTACGGCTGTACCCAGGAGCAGATCAGCCTCTATCTGCCGAAAGAGGGTTAACAGCACTTCGCCCCGCCCTTGCCGCCGTAGCGCGCGTCCTGGCGCTCGCGAAAGAATTCTTCATAGGTCATCGGCGTCTGATCCGGGTGGGTTATTCGCATGTGCTCGACGTAGTTATCGTAATCCGGCACGCCGATCATCATCTTCGCCGCCTGGCCTAAATATTTTCCCGCTTTGGAGAGGGTGTCGAACATAAGTCATTTCTCTTTTGTTTCCCTCTCCCAAAGGGAGAAGGAGGATCAGAAATGTAGGCCGGGTAAGGCGAAGCCGCCACCCGGCACACCGGTTAATGCGCGCGCTTCGCCTGCGCGGTTATAGTTTGCGCATCGGCGGGCATCGCCTGGTACGGCGTCTCTTTCGCCGTCGGTTTATCCTCTTTCAGCGCCGCCAGCGCGGTTTTAATCGAGAACAGCGCCAGCACCACCACCACAATCATAAAGAAGATGGTCAGCCCGGCATCGAGACGGTTGTTAAACACCAGCTGCGCCAGCTGTGATTCGGTATATTGCGGCGGAATGTTGCCGCTGTCGATCATCGCCTGGAATTTATTGGCGATGGCCAGGAAACCGACTTTGGTATCCGGGCTAAACGACTTCTGCCAGCCGGCGGTCAGGGTACAAATCAGCAGCCAGCTTGTCGGCAGCAGCGCCACCCACGCGTAGCGCTGGCGTTTCATCTTGAACAGGACCACCGCGCAGAGCATCAGCGCCATCCCCGCCAGCATCTGGTTGGCGATACCGAACAGCGGCCACAGGGTGTTAATCCCGCCCAGCGGATCCACTACCCCCTGATGCAGGAAGTAGCCCCACGCCAGGACGCACAGCGCGGTCGCCAGCAGGTTGGCCGGCAGCGAACTGGTTTTTTTCAGCCCCGGGCTAATCACACCCAGCAGATCCTGCAGCATGAATCGCGCCGCACGGGTGCCGGCATCAACCGCCGTCAGGATAAACAGCGCCTCAAACAGAATGGCGAAGTGGTACCAGAACGAGACATCCATCAGCCCGCCCAGCGAGCCGTGCAGGATGTAGGCCATCCCCACCGCCAGGGTTGGCGCGCCGCCGGCGCGGGAGATAATCGACTGTTCGCCGACCTCACTGGCGATTTGATGCAGCGTATCAGGCGTAATGCTAAAGCCCCAGCCGCTCACCACCTGCGCCGCCGAGGCGACCACATCGGTGGTTCCCGCCGGCGCCAGCACCGCCATCGGGCTGTTCATCGCGAAGTAGACGCCCGGGTCGATAATACAGGCCGCCACCAGCGCCATAATGGCGACGAAGGATTCCATCAACATGCCGCCGTAGCCGATAAAGCAGGCCTGCCCTTCGTTGGCCAACATTTTCGGCGTGGTGCCGGAGGAGATCAGCGCGTGGAAGCCGGAGACCGCGCCGCAGGCGATGGTGATAAACAGGAACGGGAACAGGTTGCCGCTCCACACCGGGCCGGTACCGTCGACGAACTTGGTCAGCGCCGGCATGGTCAGGGTCGGGCGCATAATCAGAATGCCAATCGCCAGCCCCACGATGGTGCCGATTTTCAGGAAGGTGGAGAGGTAGTCGCGCGGGGCCAGCAGCAGCCAGACCGGCAGTACCGCGGCGACAAAGCCGTAGCCCACCAGGATCCAGGTCAGCTGTACGCCGGTGTAATCAAACCACGGCGCCCAGGTCGGGCTTTCCGCCACCCAACCGCCGGAGATGATGGCGAACACCAGCATCACCAGGCCGATCACCGACACCTCGCCGATGCGCCCCGGGCGCAGGTAGCGAATATAGATACCCATAAAGATCGCCAGCGGGATGGTAAAGGCGACGGTGTATGTCCCCCACGGACTGTGGGTCAACGCTTTCACCACGATCATCGCCAGGACCGCGAGGATGATGACCATGATCATAAAGCAGGCCACCAGCGCCAGGACGCCAGCGGTTGGCCCCATCTCCTCTTTAACCAGTTCGCCAAGCGAGCGGCCATCGCGACGGGTCGAAACAAACAGCACCATAAAGTCCTGTACCGCCCCCGCCAGCACCACGCCGGCGAGGATCCAGATCATCCCCGGCAGGTAGCCCATCTGCGCGGCAAGCACCGGGCCCACCAGCGGCCCCGCGCCGGCAATGGCGGCAAAATGGTGACCGAACAGCACTTTTTTGTCGGTCGGAACATAATCGAGGCCGTCATTATGTCGTACCGCCGGCGTCATCCGCGTCGGGTCAACGCCGAGAACGGTTTTGGCGATATACAGACCGTAGAAACGATATGCGATCAGATAAACGCAGACCGCCGCGACGACAATCCACAGCGCATTTATCTGCTCACCCCGGTTTAAGGCGATATAGCCGAGGGCAAAGGCTCCGATCACGGAGAGCAGTGTCCAGATAAGGTATTTCCCTGAATTATTCATTGTTGTGGTCCACCGGTAGGGTAATCAGGATGTTACATTTTGTTTCTAGATCACAACGCAGAATTTAACAACATCGAAACAGCGCAGATGCCGTACACCCACAGAGATTTGTCTCACATTGCTAGCGAGATCACTTAAGGCAGGAAAATGAATGAAAGGATTACCGTGAACGGTGCCGTTTGTTTGTCGGGTGGCGGCTAACGCCTTACCCGACCTACAGATCCGTAGCCCGGCTAAGCGTAGCGCAAGCCGGGGAAATAGCAGCTTCCTGGTCCATAAACCGTAGCCCTGCTAAGCGCAGCGCGAGCAGGGAAATTCCCGGATGGCGGCGCGCTGCGCCTTATCCGGGCTACTCATTGCGCCGATACGTAGCCCGGCTAAGCGTAGCGCAAGCCGGGGAAATAGCAGCTTCCTGGTCCATAAACCGTAGCCCTGCTAAGCGCAGCGCGAGCAGGGAAATTCCCGGATGGCGGCGCGCTGCGCCTTATCCCGGCTACCCATTGCGCCGATACGTAGCCCGGCTAAGCGTCGCGCAAGCCGGGGAAACAGCGGCTTCCTGGTCCAGAAACCGTAGCCCTGCTAAGCGCAGCGCGAGCAGGGAAATTCCCGGATGGCGGCGCGCTGCGCCTTATCCGGGCTACCCATTGCGCCGATACGTAGCCCGGCTAAGCGTAGCGCAAGCCGGGGAAACAGCGGCTTCCTGGTCCAGAAACCGTAGCCCTGCTAAGCGCAGCGCGAGCAGGGAAATTCCCGGATGGCGGCGCGCTGCGCCTTATCCCGGCTACCCATTGCGCCGATACGTAGCCCGGCTAAGCGTAGCGCAAGCCGGGGAAATAGCAGCTTCCTGGTCCATAAACCGTAGCCCTGCTAAGCGTAGCGCAAGCCGGGGAAATAGCGGCTTCTTAGCCCAGCACCGCGGTGCCCAGACGACAGGTGCAGCAGCGCCGCCCCTTCTCGTCATACACCACTATCTCCCAGCTCTGGCTCTGGCGGCCAAGATGCAGCGGTCGGCATTCGCCGCGCACTTTCCCGCTGGAGACCGGACGATGGTGGGTAGCGTTAAGCTCGGTGCCCACCACGCACTGCCCTTCTTCGGTCATCAGCCAACCGGCCATCGAGCCCAGCGTCTCCGCCAGCGCCGCGGAGGCGCCGCCGTGCAGCAGACCAAACGGCTGATGGGTGCGCGCATCCACCGGCATCTCCGCCTCCAGCAGCCCCGCTTCCAGTCGGGTGTAGATGATGCCAAGATGCGCCACCATGGTGTTTTCGCTGCTGGCGTTCAGCGCCGCCAGCGTGAGCTCTCGCTTCCAGGCCATTTACGCCCCCAGCGTCGAGCCGCCATCGACCACAATATCCTGCAGCGTAATATGGCTGGCGTGAGAAGAGGCGAGGAACAGAATGGTATTGGCGATCTCCTGCGGGCGGGCGATTTTGCCCAGCGGGATGCCCAGCTTAAACTGCTCGCCGAAGCCGCGGATCCGCTGCTGCTCGGCATCGTCGCTGACCCACAGGGTGCGCTGCATATCGGTGTCGGTGGAGCCCGGCGACACGAGGTTGCAGCGCACGCCGCTGCCTGCCAGCTCAAGGCCAACGGTTAACGCCAGGCTTTTCAGCGCCGCTTTCGAGGCGCCATAGGCGCTCATGCCGATACGCGGCGTATGCGCGGCATCGGAGGCGACGGTGACGATCGCCCCGCCCCGCTGACGGCGGAACTGGGCCATCGTCTGCTGAAACAGATTAAACGCGCCGCCAACGTTGACCGCGAAGGTTTGCTGCCAGTCTTCCGCGCTCAGCTGGTCGGTGGCGCCCATGCGCAGGATCCCGGCGGCGTTCACCAGCACGTCCAGTCGTTCGATGTTGTTGAGCAGCCGCGCGCACACGTCGCGTACCTGGTCGGCATCGGCGACATCGAGCATTTCGGTGGCAAACGGATAACCTGCGCCGTCAAAGGCAAGGTCGAAACCGGTGACGTTAGCCCCGGCCTCGACGAAAGCCAGCGCGGTGGCATAGCCAATCCCTTTACCTGCGCCGGTCACCCACACGGTCTGACCGTTGAAATCCAGCGCCGCCATTATTTCACCTCACGGGAGAGCAGCGCCCACCAGGCGTCGATGGTCGGGTTCTTCGCCAGCATCACGAAGTCGATATCGCCGTGCACTTTGCGCCAGCGGGCGGCCAGGGCCATCATCCGCACCGAATCCAGACCGTAGTCGATCAGATTTTCATCATCCAGCGGTTCGTCGGATTCGTCGAGCAGCGGCAGGATCAGCGCGCGCAGCGCCGCTTTGGAGGCCGGCAGCGGCAGCAGCTCTTCGGTCATCACCACGCGGCCGGAGCGGCCGGCGACGTATTTCAGCGCCATCAGGTGCTCTTCACGGCTGAAGTCCGCCAGCGCGTCGGCGACAAAGAACGGTTTGATATCGCGCATGAAAGCATCGGTGGCGGTGGTCATGCAGCCGATATGAGCATAAACGCCAGTGATGATTAGCTGGTCGCGGCCGGTCTCTTTCAACATCTCCTCCAGCGACGAGCGATGAAACGCGCTGTAGCGCCATTTCACCAGCACCGTATCCTGCTCATCCGGCGCCAGCGCGGCAATCACCTGCTGCTGCTCCGGCGAGCGGGTCAGGCCCGGCCCCCACATATCATTCAGCAACGCGCGATCTTCATCACTCTGCTCTTTCGGCTGGGCGGTGTAGTACACCGGAATGCCGTTCTGTTTGCAGAAGTCGCGCAGGGCGGCGATATTGGCCACCACTTTCTCCATCATCGCGCTGTTTTCGCCCCAGAAGTTGAGGAAATACTCCTGCATATCGTGGATCAGCAGCGCGGCGCGCGACGGCTCAAAGGCCCAGTTGACTTTGTTCGCCGGGATATCGCTGGCTTCCGGCAGCGCATATGCCTGTAATTTAGGGATTGCCATTCTCTGTTCTCCTTCAGCCCAGCTTGCCTTCGGCCAGCCACTGACGTAATTGTTTTTTATCGACTTTGCCCACCGGCGTCAGCGGCAGCGCGGCAACGCACTCCACGCGATCCGGCAGTTTAAATTCAGCCACCCCCTGCTCGCGCAGGAAGCGGCGCACCGCGACGGCGCGCAGCGGCGAGGTCACCACCAGATAAGCGCAGCTTTTCTCGCCCAGCAGGTTGTCTTCGATGCTGACCAGCGCGGCGTGGATCACCGCCTCATGGCGCAGCAGCAGGTTTTCGATCTCTTCAGCGGCGATCTTCTCGCCGCCGCGGTTGATCTGATCTTTTTCCCGGCCCTGGACGGTGATATACCCGTCTTCATCGATCGAAATCAGATCGCCGGAGCAGTAAAACCCGTCAGCGTCAAAGGCTTCCGCGTTATGCTGCGGGCTGTTGTAGTAGCCGCGGAAGGTGTACGGCCCGCGGGTCATCAGGCGACCCACTTCGCCGCGCGGCAGCGGGTTGCCGTCGGCATCCGCTACCCACACTTCATCGTCCGGGCACATCGGGCAGCCCTGGGTATGGATGATCCGCTCCGGGCTGTCGTTAAGGCGGGTGTAATTCACCAGCCCCTCCGCCATGCCGAACACCTGCTGCAGCTGGCAGCCGATTTCCTCCGGAATGCGCGCGGCGAGGGTCGCCGACAGGCGCGCGCCGCCGACCTGCAGCAGCTCCAGCGATTGCAGTTGCGCATTGCTGCCCCATTCATGGATCGCCTGCAGCCACAGGCTGACCGCCGGCGGCACCAGCGAGGCAACGTTGATCTGATGTTGTTCAATCAGCGGGAAACAGAGGGTGGCGCTCGGGTCGGCGGCGAGGATCACCCGCCCGCCGGCGAGGAAGACGCCGAGCGAACCCGGGGAACTCATCGCATAGTTATGCGCCGCCGGCAGCGCGTTGAGGTAGCGCGTCTCAGCGTTGATCCCGCAGATCTCATTGCTGCGGCGGATGCTGTAGTCGTAATCGTTATGGGTGCGCGGGATCAGCTTCGGCGTCCCGGTGCTGCCGCCGGAGAGCTGGAAAAAGGCCACTTCGTCGGCAGGGGTTGGATTGGCGACAAAGTTATCCGCCGGGCGATTAATCTCCGTCGCCAGATCGCGCTCGCCGCCGTCGTTACGCAACAGTGCGACGCGCAGGGAAGGATGCTCAGCGATAAACGCATGGAGGAAGCTATCGTCAGCAAACAGCGCGTGCTCGCGATCGGCAATCAGCAGCGCCGGTTTAATCTGCGCGGCGTAGGCGTTAAGCTCGCTGCGCTGATGGCTGAACAGCGCGTTCACTGGCGCGACGCCGATGCGCAGCAGCGCAAAGAAGGTGATGTAAAACTCGGCGACGTTGCCCAACTGCACCAGCGCGGTTTCCCCGCGCTTCAGTCCCTGGCGCTGCAGCGAGCAGGCAAGGTTGTCCACCAGCTGATTAAACTGGCGGTAGCTAATCTGCCGTTCGCCATCGATAATCGCCACGGCGTCGTTTTCCGCGTGACGGGTGATCAGATTGGTTAACGGCAGATCCTGCCAGTAGCCTTTTTGACGATAGCGGGCCGCAAACTCTTCCGGCCAACGGGTAAATGCAATCATCCTTGCCTCTTAATTCAAGCCAAATACGTTAAGCATGGTGGTCAGTTTGACGCCGGTTTCGCGCCATTCGCCCAGCGGCGAGGAGGCCGGAACGATGCCCGCGCCGGCAAACAGGCGCAGCGTACGCTGCTGCAGACGCGCGCAGCGGATGGTCACCACCCATTCGCCGTTGCCTTCATCGTCACACCAGCCGACGATGCCGCCGAACAGCTGACGGTCGAAGGGTTCCAGTTCGGCAATCAGGCGCTTCGCCACCTGGTGTGGGAAGCCGCTCAGCGCCGGGGTCGGGTGCAGCAGACAGGCCAGCGACATGGCGTTTTCTTGCGCCAGCGCGGTGCCTTCGATTGGTGTTGCCAGGTGCCAGAGCGTTGGGGTGGTAATCAACTGCGGCGATGCCGGCAGCGACAGCTGGCTGCTGCGCGGGCCCAGCACGCTCTTCATCGCCTGGGTCACCAGCTCGTGCTCGTGGCGATCTTTGCCGGATGCCAGCAGCCTGTTGCCCGCTTCCCGGTCCAGCACATCGTCCGGTTGACGACGGGCGGAGCCAGCCAGCGGCAATGAGCTGAAGCGCGGCCCGTCTTTACGCAGCAGCAGCTCCGGGCTGGCGCCCAGCAGCACGCCGCCGTCGGAGAGCGGCACATGGAAGTTAAAGCTCGCCGGGTTCTGGGCGATCAGTCGCTCCATCAGCGCGCCGCTATCGACGCGGTCGCGGGTGGTAATATCGATAAGCCTTGAGAGCACCACCTTGTCCACTTCCGGGGTGGCGGTCAGCGCGGCAGCGCGTTCCACCATGGCTAAAAACGCGTCCTGCTCCGGGATCTCCCGGCGCTCCACCACTTCCATTGCCTCCAGCGGCGCGGCGTAGCGGGCGGAACGCTGTTTTTCCGGGCGAGAGAACGCTTCCCAGCGCTCGGGGATATAGAGCTCGGAAGGCTGACAGGTGTCGAACGGGATAGCCCCCACCATCACCGGCTTGCGGATCCCCGCCGCGCGGGCCTCGGCAAAAGCGGCGGCCATCTGCTGCTGGAACTCGCCGTTCAGCGCATCGCCGCCGACAGCGGGCTGTGAGAAGCGGCGGAAGCAGCCGGAGGTGCTAAAACTGCGGTACGGCGACATAAAGAAGAAGCTGTCCGGAGACAGGGTCTGGGTGTGTTTCTGTACATCCTCAGCCAGTGACGTTTCCATATCATCCTCCAAAAACGATAAATATATTACGAATAATTATCATTTGTATTTTGGTTGGCTAACCTAAAAGGTATTGCCCGCCATGTCAACCGCGTTACGTCATTGCGCGCCACTTTGGCTTGCATCCTGCTGACGCAAAGTTGAAAATGAGACGCATTTATTACCTTTCGAATCAGGATGCGATGACGTGAACTTCTTTTCTTTCTGCCGCCGCGGTGCGCTGACCGGCATGCTGTTGCTTTTAGGAATTACCTCAGCCCAGGCGGCGGACTGGCCGCGCCAGGTCACCGACAACTACGGGACACACACCCTGCCAAGCCAGCCGCTGCGCATTGTCTCCACCAGCGTGACCCTCACCGGCTCGCTGTTGGCGATTGACGCCCCGGTGGTCGCCAGCGGCGCCACCACGCCGAACAACCGCGTCGCCGATAGTCAGGGCTTTCTGCGCCAGTGGAGCGAGGTCGCCAAAGCCCGCAAGCTGGCGCGGCTGTACATCGGCGAACCAAGCGCGGAAGCGGTGGCCGCCCAGATGCCGGATCTGATCCTGGTGAGCGCCACCGGCGGCGACTCTGCCCTGCCGCTGTACGATCAGCTCAAAACGATCGCTCCGACGCTGGTCATCAACTATGACGATAAAAGCTGGCAAACCTTGCTCACCCAACTGGGGCAGATCACCGGCCATGAGCAGCAGGCCAGCGCGCGCATAGCCGACTTCAATAAACAGCTCGTTTCGTTAAAAGAAAAAATGAAACTGCCGCCGCAGCCGGTGACCGCCCTGGTCTATACCGCCGCCGCGCACAGCGCCAATATCTGGACGCCGGCATCGGCCCAGGGGCAGATGCTCGAACAGCTGGGCTTTAGCCTGGCGACGCTGCCGGGCGGCCTGCCCGCCAGCCATAGCCAGGGTAAACGCCACGATATCGTGCAGCTGGGCGGGGAGAACCTCGCGGCCGGTCTGAACGGCCAGAGCCTGTTCCTGTTCGCCGGCGACCAGAAAGATGCGGATGCCATCTACGCCAACCCGCTGCTGGCGCATCTCCCGGCGGTCGCAGGCAAACGCGTCTACCCGCTGGGCACCGAGACCTTCCGTCTTGACTACTACAGCGCCCTGCTGGTGCTCCAGCGTCTCTCCAGCCTGTTCGGCTAACGCGGGCCGTGCCATCAGGACGGGTACGTAACCTGAACTCTTTGCCGGGCGGCGCTCCGCTTGCCCGGCCTACAATACCCGAGACCGTAGGCCCGGTAAGGCGCAGCCGCCACCGGGCATCAGGACGGGAACGCGGCCTGAACTCTTTGCCGGGCGGCGCTGCGCTTGCCCGGCCTACAATGCCAGAGTCCCCCAGGCCAGACCGTAGGCCCGGTAAGGCGCAGCCGCCACCGGGCATCAGGACGGGTACGCAACCTGAACTCTTTGCCGGGCGACGCGGCGCTTGCGCCGGCCTACAATGCCCGAGACTGTAGGCCCGGTAAGGCGTAGCCGCCACCGGGCAATCGCACCCTACTTAACTTTCGTTGACGATTTCCGGGCGCTGGAAACGGCGCAGCTCGCGTAGCAGCCCCACCAACAGCACGCCGACGAGGGCCAGCGCCCAGCCGCTGGCGCTGGCGGATGCCGCCGGGGTCATCACCGCCCCTAATCCGCCGAGCAGCGCCGCGCCGATGGCGTCGCCGGTGACGTTTTGCGCGGTCCACAGACCATTAATCCGCCCGAGCATATTTTCCGGCGTCTGGGTCTGGATCAGGGTGTACTGCAGCAGCGAGCTAATAGCGCTCAGCCAGCCAAACAGCGCCAGGCACAGCGCGCCCAACGCCCAGTGCGGCATCAGGCTGAACAGCGCAATGGCGACAAACGATCCCACCGTGGTCGCCAGCATCAGCGCACCCGGCCGCACCGTCTGGGCCAGTTGGCCGCTGGTCAACGCCCCCAGCGCCGCACCGAGCGGAATAGCGGCATACAGCAGGCCAATCTGTCCGGCCGACATCTGCCAGCTCCCGGCCAGCGCCGGATAGAGCACCCGCACCGCGCTGGCCATGGTCAGCAGACCGCCAAGCAGCGCAATCCCGCCGATAAGCGGGCTCTGACAGAGGAAGGTCAGCCCCGCCAGCAGAGATCGCAGCGGATGCTCGCGCGGCTGCGGAGGCGGCGGCAGCTGCGGCAGACGCAGCAGGGTTAAGGTGGTGATAAAGGTCCCCGCCGCCGCCAGGCCGAAGTTCCAGGCCACGCCGCCGGTGGCCAGCAGCAGGCCACCGATCATCGGCGAAATCACCGAGCCAAGGCGCACCGTCAACATAGTGATGGCCCCGGCCTGCATCAGGTTTTCCCGCCCCACCAGCGCCGGGGTCGCCGCCAGCAGCGCGGTCACCCCCAACGAGGCGAAGAACCCGTCCCAGATCCCCAGCAGGTAGATCGCCGCCAGCGACGGCTCCGGCAGCAGGGCGTTCAGACACAGACCGACAAAGCCCACGCCGCAGGTGCCGCGCGCCAGCAGGATCAGGCGTTTACGTTCATAGCGGTCAGCCAGCACGCCCCCCACCATCAAGCCAACAAACATCGACGCGCCGGTCAGCGTCACCGACAGCCCGACCTGCCAGGTCGAATGGGTCATCATCTGGATCTGGACCGGAATGGCCACGCCCAGCAGGCCAAGCGACAGAATAGAGATAAAGCGAGCGATAAAAACGGCGCGAAACGCCGGGTGAGTTTTCAGCAGGCTGAGATTGAGCAGCCAGGATTGTCGGTTCATTACAGCGCCTTGTCGTTATTTTTAATACCCTTTTTACTGTGGGTCATGCTACCATAGCTGAATAAAATCGATAACGATAATTACTATCATTATCATATCAGGGATGTCAGTTATGTCGTTTTCTACGACCGCGGTACGCTCTGTCGCCGTGCCCGGATTGTTGCTGTTACTCGCCTTAGCCGCCGCGCTTAGCCTGACCATCGGCGCCAAATCGTTGCCGATCGGCACGGTATTCACCGCCTTCAGCGGAACCTGTCAAAGCGCCGACTGCACCATCGTGCTGGACGCGCGCCTGCCGCGTACCCTGGCCGGTCTGCTGGCCGGCGTCGCCCTCGGTCTCGCCGGCGCGCTGATGCAAACGCTCACCCGCAACCCGCTGGCCGACCCCGGCCTGCTGGGGGTCAACTCCGGCGCCAGCTTCGCCATCGTCCTCGGCGCGGCGCTGTTCGGGATCACCTCCCCGCAGGAGCAACTGCTGCTGGCGTTTTGCGGCGCGCTCTGCGCCTCGCTGCTGGTGGCCTTTACCGGCAGTCAGGGCGGCGGCCAGCTGAGCCCGGTGCGCCTCACCCTCGCCGGGGTCGCCCTTGCGGCGGTGCTGGAGGGGCTGTCCAACGGCATCGCCCTGCTCAACCCGGACGTCTACGATCAGCTGCGCTTCTGGCAGGCCGGTTCGCTGGATATCCGCACCCTGCAGACGCTGAAAATTGTCCTGCTGCCGGTGGTGATGGCGGGGATCGCCGCCCTGCTGCTGAGCCGGGCGCTTAACAGCCTGAGCCTCGGCAACGATACCGCCACCGCCCTCGGCAGCCGCGTCGCCCGCACCCAGCTGATCGGCCTGATCGTCATCACCGTCCTGTGCGGCAGCGCCACCGCCGTCGTCGGCCCCATCGCCTTTATCGGCCTGATGATGCCGCATATGGCGCGCTGGCTGGTGGGGGCCGATCATCGCTGGTCGCTGCCGGTCACCCTGCTCGCCACCCCGGCCCTGCTGCTGTTTGCCGACGTGATTGGCCGCCTGCTGGTGCCCGGCGAACTGCGGGTATCGGTGGTGAGCGCCTTTCTCGGCGCGCCGGTGCTGATCTGGCTGGTGCGCCGCCAGCCGCGGGGAGGTGGCCTGTGATTGCCCCGTCCCGCCGCCTGATAGCCAGTTGCCTGGTGCTGATGGCCGCCAGCCTGCTGATTTCCCTGCTCGGGCTGGCGCAAGGCCCGGTGCCCCTGACGATTGACCAGGTGTTCTCGGCGCTGTTCGGCGATGCGCCGCGCAACGTCGCGATGGTGGTGAACGAATGGCGGCTGCCGCGGGTGTTAATGGCGCTGCTCATCGGCGCCGCGCTCGGCGTCAGCGGCGCCATTTTCCAGTCGCTGACCCGCAACCCGCTCGGCAGCCCGGACGTGATGGGCTTTAACACCGGCGCCTGGAGCGGCGTGCTGGTGGCGATGGTCCTCTTCGGCCAGAACCTGACGGCGATTGCTCTGGCGGCGATGGCCGGCGGGGTGTTGACCTCGCTGGTGGTCTGGCTGCTGGCCTGGCGCAACGGGATCGAGACCTTCCGCCTGATCATTATCGGCATCGGCGTGCGCGCCATGCTGGTGGCATTCAACACCTGGCTGCTGCTGCGCGCCTCGCTGGAGACCGCCCTTTCTGCGGGCCTGTGGAACGCCGGATCGCTTAACGGCCTGACCTGGGGTAAAACCTGGCCGTCGGCGCCGCTGATCCTGCTGATGCTGGTGAGCAGCGCCCTGCTGGTTCGCCGGATGCGACTGCTGGAGATGGGCGACGATACCGCCTGCGCGCTGGGGGTACAGGTCGAGCGTTCGCGCCTGCTGCTGATGCTGGTGGCGGTGGTGCTCACCGCCGCCTCGACGGCGCTGGCCGGGCCGATCTCATTTATTGCGCTGGTGGCGCCGCATATCGCCCGCCGCCTGAGCGGCACGGCCCGCTGGGGACTGACCCAGTCGGCCCTGTGCGGCGCGCTGCTGCTGGCGCTGGCCGATTACGGCGCCCAGCGGCTGTTTATGCCGTGGCAGCTGCCGGTTGGCGTGTTAACCGTCAGCCTCGGCGGTATTTACCTTATTGCATTGTTGATTCAGGAGTCCCGCAAAAAATGAGTGCTGTCCCCTCCCGTTTGCGCGGCGAGCAGTTAACCCTGGCCTACGGTAACAAGACCATCGCCGAGTCGCTGAACGTGACCATCCCTGACGGCCACTTCACCGCCATTATCGGCCCCAACGGCTGCGGCAAGTCAACGCTGTTGCGCACCCTCAGTCGCCTGATGACGCCGGCCAGCGGCCACGTCTGGCTCGACGGCGCGCAGATCCAGCAGTACGCCAGTAAAGAGGTTGCCCGCCGCATCGGGCTGCTGGCGCAGAATGCCACCACTCCTGGCGATATCACGGTGCAGGAGCTGGTGGCCCGTGGGCGCTATCCGCACCAGCCGCTGTTTACCCGCTGGCGCAAAGAAGATGAAGAAGCGGTGAACAAGGCGATGCGGGCGACCGGGATCAGCGATCTGGCGCTGCAGAGCGTCGATACGCTTTCCGGCGGCCAGCGGCAGCGGGCGTGGATTGCGATGGTGCTGGCCCAGGAAACGGCGATTATGCTGCTGGATGAGCCAACCACCTGGCTGGACATCAGCCATCAGATCGACCTGCTGGAGCTATTGAGTGAGCTGAATCGCGAGAAGGGCTATACCCTGGCGGCGGTGCTGCACGATCTTAACCAGGCCTGCCGCTACGCCACCCACCTGATCGCCCTGCGCGACGGCAAGATCGTCGCCGAGGGGGCGCCGAAGGAGATCGTCACCGCCGATCTGATTGAACGGATTTACGGTCTGCGCTGCACGATCATTGAAGATCCGGTGGCGCATACGCCGCTGGTGGTACCGCTGGGCCGCCGGTAATCTCCTCTTTCGCCGGCTTGCGCTACGCTGAGCCGGGCTACCTGCTGTAGCCCGAACTCAACCGTTACCCCAGAATCTCCCTGACCACCGGGCCGATGGCTTCAAAGGCCTGCGGGGAGATAATGTCGACGTGGGCGCAGTTCTGGCTGAACACCTCCAGTTCCGCCACCCACGGGCCCCATACGACCTGCGGATCCATCCCCGCCTGCCGCGTCTTCTCCGCCACGAAAAGCGTCGCCTTGCCGTCAAACTTCGCGCTGTGGGCGGTGGTTAACAGCCGCACCGCATCGGCATAGTTACCTTCGATAGCGCTGAACAGCTCGCCGGAGGCTTGCCCTTGCTGGGCGGCGAGGAACGCTTCGCGCTCGCGGTCGATCTCCGCCAGTACCTCGGGATCCAGCCCGTTGGCCTCTTTCTCTGCCCAGTTTTGCGTCTCCGGCGGCCAGGTATCCAGCAGGCCGAGGAAGGCCACCGCTTCGCCGCGCTGGCGCAAGCGGGCGGCAATCCCCTGGGCTAAGGTGCCGCCCAGCGAATACCCAAACAGGTAATAAGGGCCGTGCGGCTGCTGCGCCAGCAGCGTGCGCAGATGGTGCTCGCACACCTCGTCGAGGCTGGCGGCGCTGGCCATCGGCCCCTGCGGGCGCGGCGACTGAATACCGGTTATTGACCAGCGCGGGCTGAGATAGCGCGCCAGCACGCTGAACTGCCAGGCGAAGCCGGAGGCCGGATGGAAGCAGAACAGCGTCGGGCCGTCGCTCTCGCGCAGCGGCAGAAGCGTATCCAGCCCCAGGCGCCGGGCCTGCTCATCGCTGAGATCGGCAGCCAGCAGCGCGCTCAGTTTGCCCACCGTCGAGGCCACCATCACCTGCCCCGGGGTCACCTGCCGCGCCAGCTGGCGGCTGAGCTGTGCCGCCAGACGCATCGCCAGCAGAGAATGACCGCCGAGGGCGAAGAAATCGGCGTCGATATCGTTCACCTCGCAGCCCAGCAGCTGGCTGAAGGCCGTGGCGACAAGGGTTTCCATCCCGGGCTCCGGCGGCCGGCCGCTGCGCTCCCCGCCGAGGGTCGGCAGCGGCAGCGCTTTGCGGTCCAGTTTGCCGTTGGCGCTAAGCGGCAGCTCAGCGAGCTGCATCAGCACCACCGGCACCATATGCGGCGGCAGCTGTTCCGCCAGCCGCGCTTTCAGCGCCGCGGTATCCAGCGGCAGGCCGGAGTCAGAGACCAGATAGCCCACCAGCTGTCGGGCATCGCCGCCGGTCGCCGCCGCCTGATTGAAGACGCAGGCGTGACTCACCGCCTGCGCCACGTCCGGCAGGCCCGACATCACCCGGTCAATCTCGCCAAGCTCGATGCGCTGCCCGCGGATCTTCAGCTGGTCGTCGCTGCGGCCAAGATACTCCACCGCGCCGTTCGTCAGCCAGCGCGCCACGTCGCCGGTGCGATACATCCGCTCACCGGGGGCAAACGGGTCGGCGATAAAGCGGCTGGCGGTGAGGTCCGGACGTCCCAGATAGCCCTGCGCCAGCTGGATGCCGGTGAGATAAAGATCCCCCGCCACCCCCGGCGGCACCGGGCGCATCGCGGCATCGAGAATGCGCAGCCCGGTGTTCCACACCGGCCAGCCAATCGGCACGCTGCTGCCGGTCACCGCCGCCAGCTCAGATCCGCAGGCCGGGTACCAGCTGACGTCCACCGCCGCTTCCGTCGGGCCGTACAGGTTATGCAGCGGCGCGCCGGTTAAGCGCTCCCATTCACGACACAATTCCGTCGGCAGCGCTTCGCCGCTGCAGAATACCCGCCGCAGCGTGCGGCAGGCAGCGACGCTGTCGGCATCCAGCGAGGCGACAAACGCCGCCAGCATCGACGGCACAAAGTGGGTGGTGGTCACGCCGTAGCGGGCGAAGAACTGCTGCATCGCCTGCGGGTCGCGGTGCGCCTCCGGCTCGGCCATCACCAGCTGCGCGCCGGCGATAAACGGCCACCAGAACTCCCACACCGACACGTCGAAACTGCACGGCGTTTTCTGCGCCACCACGTCGTCGGCAGATAACGGATAGCGATCCTGCATCCACAGCAGGCGGTTGACGATGGCGGTCTGGCCGACCATCACCCCTTTCGGCCGTCCGGTGGAGCCGGAGGTAAAGATGATGTAGGCGGTATGCTCCGGTTTTGACAGCGCCAGCGGCGCGTCATCCCCGGCGGCCAGCGGCTGCTGATAGCAGAGGCTTTCCAGCCCCGGAATATCGCTGAAGCGGGCCAGTTGATCCGCCGAGGTGATCAGCAGCGACGGCCGGGCGTCTTCCAGCATCATCCGCAGGCGGTCGTCCGGGTAGCCGGTGTCCAGCGGCAGCCAGGCGGCCCCCGCTTCGACAATGCCATGCAGCGCCAGGGTCAGGAACACCGAGCGCGGCAGGGCCACCGCCACGCTGTCGCCCGGCTTCACGCCGCGCTGACGCAGCAGCTGCGCGAGCGCCACCACCTGCTGACGCATCTCGCGATAGCTGAACTGCCAGTGGGCGTCCGCCAGCGCCGGGGCATCCGGGGTCTTCCGCGCCTGGTCGGCCACCAGCGCGCTGAGGGTGGTGGCAGGCAGCGGCACAGCGGTATCGTTGACCGCCGCCAGCCGGGCCAGCTCATCGGCGGAGAGCATTTCTGCTTCGCCGCAGCGCAGCGCCGGATCGGCGGCGAACTGCGCCAGCAGCGCGGTCAGTCTCGCCACATGGCGACGGAGCTCGGCTTCATCGTACCGGGCCTTGTTGGCGAGGATCTCCAGCGACAGCCCGCCGGTTTCATCCGGGAACAGCGCCAGCTCGAGATCGTTGACCGGGCCGGTGGCGAGGGTGTGGGTCAGTGCCTGCACACCATCGATATCCAGCTGGTAATCAAAGACTTTGACGTTCAGCACCGGGCCGAACAGCGGTTCGTCCCCTGCCGCTTTACCGCTGTCGCGAACGATCTGTTCGGCGTCATAGCGCTGATGGCGGCGCATCTTTTTCAACTGAGCGGCGAGGCGCATCGCCAGGTCTGCCAGCGTCTCCTGGGCGTCAATATGCACCGCCAGAGGCAGGACATTGAGCACCGGCCCCGTCGAGGTCAGCGCGGCTGAACCCATCCGGCGCATAAAGATAAAGCCCGCCGCGTAGTCCATCCGGTTGCACAGGCGGCCCAGCCACAGCGTGGTGAGCGCCAGCGCCAGGTCAGCGGGCTGACACTGCGGCGCATGGCCAGCCAGACGGCGGAAGGCGTCGGCGTTCATCTCCAGCTTCATCCGCCAGATATCGCTCCCGGCGGCGCGTCCGCCCAGCGGCGCGGCAGAGAGTGAGGCTGGCGCCGGTAACGCCTGGCGCTGAGCCTGCCAGAAGGCTTTATCCCGCTGCCAGGCCTCGCTGCCGGCGTAGCGCTGGTACTCGTCCACCACCTCGGCGAAGGGGGTGAAAGGCGACTCAGGAGTGGCTTCCCCACGCTGCCAGGCGCGGTAAATGGCGGCGATCTGCCGGGTTATCGCCGGGAAGCTGAAGCCATCCACCAGCAAGTGGTGATATCGCTGATACCAGTACCAGCGGTCGTCGCCGACGCGCAGCAGCTGATGGCACACCAGCGGGTTGCCGCCGTCGACACGCAGATCCTGCGCCAGGTCCGCCTGCATCCGCTCCGTGGCGGCGCGATGCGGATCCGGCGCCGTACGCAGGTCAATGATCGACGGTTCGCCAAAGGTGCGGTCGGCCGCCACCCACTGCCAGACTTCCCCCTCCTCTTCCTCAAAGCGCAGGCTGAGGGTGTCCGCCTGCTGCAGACCGGCGACAATCGCCTTACCCAGCAGCGCCGGGTCGAGCGCGCCGCGCAGTTCAACATAGTGGGCCACGCTCCAGGCGCCTGGCAGAGTGGAGAGGCGCTCGGCCATCCAGATCCCCGGCTGCGCGGCAACCAGCGGTAAACGAGTGGTCATTGTCAGCTCCTTATGACGCATGATGGGCGGGGGTCAGGGTTGACCAGTTGGCCGCCAGCCAGGCGTTGCAGGCCTCGGCCGACTGCGGGGGGCACACCACCGCCCAGCCGGCAGGCAGGTCGCAGTGCGCCGGCCACAGGCTGTACTGCTGCTGATCATTGCGCAGAATGTAAAACTGCCCTTGCGGATTGTCGAAGGGGTTACTGAATTGCATATCAAACTCCTGTCGTAAAGCGCGGTGCTAAGGGTGCGACAGCAGAGGCTGCCAGAGCTGGATAAGCCCTGCCGTCAGCCCGCCGCGCCAGCAAAGCGCATCATGCCCGCCGTCAACCTGACGCCAGAAAATCGTCTGCTGTGTCGTAGTGAGTTGCGCCAACAGCGCCTGGTTGGCGCGAAAAATAATCGGTTCACGCTGGCCCGCTTCCAGCCAGATGCGCAGCCCGGCCGCGGACACCTCACCCTGGCGAAGCTGTTCGCCGATAAAGCCCGTCCCGCAGCCATCGCGATGCGGCCACCAGTAGGAGCCTGACTGGCTGAGTACGCAGCCAAAGCGCTGCGGCCAGTTGAGGGCGGCGAACATCGCCGCCAGGCCGCCGAAGCTTTGCCCGGCCACCACTGTCCGCTCCGGGCGGTCGCTGAACGGGGCATGGCCGCGGATCAGCGGCAGGAGCTCCTCCTGCACCGCCAGCCAGAAATCGCGGTGACAGGGCAGCTCAACCCCGCGGCGCTGGTTGTCGATCGCATCGATCAGCAGGTAGACCGCCGGCGGCAGACTCCCCTCGTTGGTCAGCGCGGCCAGCGGCGACCACACCGGCATGCTCTCGGCCCAGAACTGGCCGTCGAGCAGGATCGCCAGGGGCCGCGTTTGCGGGTCGACGGCCTCGCCGGTGGTGTAGATCCAGACCCGGCGATGGTTGCCCAGACGCGCGCTGCGCCACTCAAGGCATCGGGCGGGAGGATGCGCCTCATTAAACTGGTCCCAGCCGGGCTGCGCGGGCGCCTGCGGCATCTCCAGGGCCGACACGCCATGGCCGCGTCCGCCCTGCCAGCTGTGCGGGTTTAGCGGATCGGCTATCGCCCGCGGCAGCAGTTTGCGCCAGCCTTCGCGCAGCAGCGCGCGGTCGGGCGCGTCAGCGCTGAACACCTCAGGGGAAAAATCATCGTCACGGTCGGAGGGAATAAAACAGTAGCTACCGCGCCAGGTCGGCGACAGGGTGGTTCGCCAGGACCAGGCGTCGGTCCCGGGCAGACGCGTCAGCGATTGCGGCCGCGCATTCTGATGGTGGTCGGTCACGCCGGTGATATAGAGCCATACCCGACGGCGCGGAGAGTGCGTTTCATCCCCCGCCGGATCCCGCCACCAGAACGTCACCTCGATGACGCCATCCACTGCGCGGCACTGCGGCCCCTGCAGGGTTTGCCACCACTCCTCGCTTCCTGTCCTTAACATTCTGTCATTAACCCTATGTATAGCGTGACTTTTTTAATTAATTGTAATTCTTTATTGATAATATTATTGATAACTATTTGCATTTGCAATAGCGTATTAGCGCGCCGTGGGAAGCGCGTCTTTCACAAAACATGTCGAAGAGAGCTTATTCAGCTAGCGACGGAGTGCCTTTGCCCTCTTCCGGCAACATTTATGCCGCCTCCCCTCCCGGTGGGAAGGGGCGTTTGGGGAACGTGGCGACTAAAGAGCAGGAATAACAATGAATAACAGGATCAAATCCCTGGCCTTGCTGGTCAATCTGGGAATTTACGGGGTTGCTTTTCCGTTAAGCGCAGCGGAAACCGCCACCGACGATAAAAACAGCGCTGCTGAAGAGACCATGGTGGTCACCGCCGCCGAGCAGAATCTGCAGGCGCCGGGCGTCTCCACCATCACCGCCGATGAGATCCGCAAACGCCCGCCAGCGCGCGACGTCTCGGAGATCATTCGCACCATGCCGGGGGTCAACCTGACCGGCAACTCCACCAGCGGCCAGCGCGGCAATAACCGCCAGATTGATATCCGCGGCATGGGTCCGGAAAACACCCTGATCCTGATCGATGGCAAGCCGGTCACCAGCCGCAATTCCGTGCGCCTTGGCTGGCGCGGCGAGCGCGACACCCGCGGCGACACCAGCTGGGTGCCGCCGGAGATGATCGAACGCATCGAAGTGATCCGCGGCCCGGCCGCCGCCCGCTACGGCAACGGCGCCGCCGGCGGGGTGGTGAATATCATCACCAAAAAAACCGGCGATGAGTGGCACGGCTCATGGAACACCTATATGAACGCCCCGGAGCACAAGGATGAAGGCTCCACCAAACGCACTAACTTCAGCCTCAGCGGCCCGCTGGGCGGCGATTTCAGCTTCCGTCTGTTCGGTAACCTCGACAAAACGCAGGCCGACGCCTGGGATATCAACCAGGGCCATCAGTCCGAACGTACCGGGATCTATGCCGACACCCTGCCTGCCGGGCGCGAAGGGGTACAAAATAAAAACATCGATGGTCTGGTGCGCTGGGAATTCGCCCCGATGCAGTCGCTGGAGTTTGAAGCCGGCTACAGCCGCCAGGGCAACCTCTACGCCGGCGACACCCAGAACACCAACTCCAACGACCTGGTGAAAGAGAACTACGGTAAAGAGACCAACCGTCTGTACCGCAACACCTACTCGGTCACCTGGAACGGCGCCTGGGACAACGGGGTGACCACCAGCAACTGGGCGCAGTACGAGCGCACCCGCAACTCGCGCAAAGGCGAAGGCCTGGCCGGGGGCACCGAGGGGATCTTTAACAGCAACCAGTTCACGGATATCGATCTGGCGGATGTGATGCTGCACAGCGAAGTCAGCATCCCGTTCGACTATCTGGTTAATCAGAACCTGACGCTGGGCAGCGAGTGGAACCAGCAGCGGATGAAGGATAACGCCTCCAACACCCAGGCGCTGTCGGGCGGCACCATCCCGGGCTACGACAGCACTGGCCGCAGCCCGTACTCGCAGGCGGAAATCTTCTCGCTGTTCGCTGAGAACAACATGGAGCTGACCGACACCACCATGCTGACCCCGGCGCTGCGTTTCGATCACCACAGCATCGTCGGCAATAACTGGAGCCCGTCCCTCAACCTGTCGCAGGGCCTGTGGGACGACTTTACGCTGAAGATGGGCATCGCCCGCGCCTATAAAGCGCCGAGCCTGTATCAGACCAACCCGAACTACATTCTCTACAGTAAAGGCCAGGGCTGCTACGCCAGTAAAGACGGCTGCTATCTGCAGGGGAATGAAGATTTAAAAGCCGAGACCAGCATCAACAAAGAGATTGGCCTCGAGTTTAAACGCGACGGCTGGCTGGCGGGCGTCACCTGGTTCCGCAACGACTACCGCAACAAAATTGAAGCGGGCTATGCCCCGGTCTATCAAAACAATAAAGGTACCGATCTCTATCAGTGGGAAAACGTGCCGAAAGCGGTGGTGGAAGGTCTGGAGGGGACGTTGAACGTCCCGGTGAGCGAGACCGTGAACTGGACCAACAACATCACCTATATGCTGCAGAGTAAGAACAAAGAGACCGGCGATCGTCTGTCGATTATCCCGGAATACACGCTGAACTCCACCCTGAGCTGGCAGGTTCGCGATGACGTTTCGCTGCAGTCGACCTTCACCTGGTACGGCAAGCAGGAGCCGAAGAAGTACAACTACAAGGGTCAACCGGTTACCGGCAGCGAGAAGAACGAGGTCAGCCCTTACAGCATCCTCGGCCTGAGCGCGACCTGGGACGTCACCAAATACGTCAGTCTGACCGGCGGCGTGGATAACGTCTTCGACAAGCGCCACTGGCGCGCGGGCAACGCCCAGACCACCGGGGGCGCCACCGGTACGATGTACGGTGCCGGCGCCGAGACCTATAACGAATCGGGCCGCACCTGGTATATGAGCGTCAACACCCACTTCTGATAGCGGCTTCTCCCTCCCCCGCCCTTGCTGGACAAAGGGCGGGGCCAACCGCGGTAACCTTACCCTATGCGCCACCATCACACCGCTTTGCCGCTGGCCGGCTATACCATCCAGCAGGTCGAATTCGACCCGGCGACTTTCCAGCCTGAAGATCTGTTCTGGCTGCCCTATCACGCCAGTCTGAGCGGCTGGGGCCGCAAGCGGCAGGCGGAGCACCTGGCCGGACGCATCGCCGCGGTATACGCCCTGCGCGAGGTGGGGGAGAAACAGCCTCCCGCCATCAGCGACCAGCGCCAGCCGCTGTGGCCCACGCCCTGGTTCGGTAGCATCAGCCACTGCGCCCAGCGCGCGCTGGCGGTGATCGCCGATCGGCCGGTGGGCGTCGATATTGAGCGCCGGTTTACCCCCCAGATGGCGGCGGAGCTGGAGGACAGCATTATCAGTCCGACGGAAAAAACAGCGCTGCTGCGCAGCGGCCTGCCCTTCCCGCTGGCGCTGACGCTGGCGTTTTCGGCAAAAGAGAGTGGGTTTAAGGCGACGCCTGCGGCAAATCAGCGCGCGCTGGGGTTCGCCGATTTTCAGATCGTGGACATAACGGCAAGCACCTTAGCGCTTGAGTTTGCGGAGCAACGCTATCCCTTGCACTGGATAGCGTCGGAGGAGCAGGTCATCACGCTTTGCGCATTGCAGCAGTAAACGCCCGCGCTTCACGCGACGGGCGTTCAGTCCATCAGCCCCGTTTTTGCACCAGGGCAACGATGGCGGCGGCATCAAACCCGTGGTACTGGCGCATCCAGCCGCGATCGGCGGCGGCGGCGTACTCCCCGTCCGGGATCCCCAACCGCTGCAGGGCAATGCCCACCCCCGCTTCCGCCAGCACCTCCGCCACCAGGCTACCCAACCCACCGTTGACGTTATGCTCTTCGACGGTGATCACTGAGCCACACGGCCGGAGCGCCGCCAGCAGCGCCGCGGTATCGCAGGGGCGGATCGACGGCACGCTGACCACTTTCGCCTGGATACCGAGGTCGGCAAGCTGCTGCGCCGCCTCCACCACTTCATGCACCGTCGAACCGGTGGCCACCAGCGCGACGTCCTCGCCTTCGCGCAGGGTCAACACGGCGCCGGGAACAAAGCGATACGACTCGTCAAGCAGCTCCGGCAGCGCCTTGCCATCGAGACGAATATAGACCGGGCCCTGATAAGCAAGAGCATAGTCGATGATCTGCCGACATTCGCGCGGCGTGGAGGGGGCGAAGATCTGGATATTGCCAAAGCCGCGCATCACCGCCAGATCGTCAATGGCATGGTGGGTGCTGGCCAGCGGGCCGTAGCTGGCTCCGGCGTTAAGGCCGAACAGCTTGACGTTGGTGTTGTTGTAGCAGACATCCACTTTGATTTGCTCATTGGCCCGCGAGATAAGAAACGGCGCGGCGTTACAGGTCACCGCCACTTTGCCGCCCAGCGCCAGACCGGCGGCGGTGCCGACCATGCTCTGCTCAGCGATGCCGACGTTCACCAGCCGACCGGGAAACTGCTTAATAAAGGGGGCGATTTTAGCCGTCGACGTGGAGTCGGCCACCACCGGCACCAGATCGACACCACTTTCCACGGCGGCGATAAAGGCCTCGACCATGACGTTAGCCAGGTGTTCTGTATTACTCATCTTTCAGTTCCTCCAGCGCCAGAGCGATCTCTTCGCCTTTCGGCACCCGGTGGTGCCACTCCGGGCGCCCCTGGATAAAGGAGATCCCCGCGCCTTTCGTGGTGTTGGCAATAATAACGTTCGGTTTACCGTTCTGCTGTAGCCCCTCGATGGCCGCGACCACCGAGGCCATGTCGTTACCCTGGCACTCGCTGACTTCCATACCGAAGGCGCGCCATTTATCGGCCAGCGGATCGGTATTCATGATTTCGCGCGTCGGCCCGGCCAGCTGGAGGTTGTTCTTATCATTAATAATGACCAGGTTATCCAGACCGTAGTGCGCCGCCGCCAGGGCGGCTTCCCAGTTACTGCCTTCCGCCAGTTCGCCGTCGCCGGTGATCAAAAAAATGCGGCGGGTGCTGTTGCTTTTCTTCGCGGCCAGCGCCAGCCCCACCGCAACAGGCAAACCGTGACCCAGCGCGCCGGTGTTCAGCTCGATGCCCGGCGTTTTCTGCCGCACCGGGTGGCCGGGGAGATGGGAGTTGGCATGCTGGTAGGTCTCCAGCCACTCGACCGGGAAGAATCCCGCTTCCGCCAGGACGCAGTAGTAGCAGCCCACCGCGTGGCCTTTCGACTGGATGTAGATATCGCGCTGCGGGTCGTCGAGCCGGTCCGGCGCGACGTTAAGGACGCGGAAATAGAGCGCGGTTAACAGTTCGACCTGCGAAAGGTCTGCCCCGGTGTGGCCGCCGGCCGGACTATTGGCGTTTAAGCGCACAATATGGCGCCGCACCGCGCGGGCTTTACGCTCCAGCGTCTGAATATCATATCTGTAGGGATTCATTTCACACCTCTGAATTTATTTTCAGCATGGAATATTTATTCCAGCAAGGACTAAAAAAACCAGATATCCCCATGCCGGGTGGTAAGCCTTCTGCCACAGCGCCCTACTCAGGAACATTCTGCCTCCCGCTCCAGGCGAAGCCCGGATAAACACATTGACTCGAAATCGCCTTGAATATATATTCAATAATGATTCTTTATTCGATTATGGCCTGGCTGTTTTGTTTTTGTCCATAGTCGATTTTGAGGATTGGCAAAAGTTAGACGCCTGTCACACTTAAGTCTGATTTTTTTTCGCGTATGATAAAAGTCACTACGATAATGGCTGCAGCTAACCGCCTGAAGAAAGGCGATAAATGATTTTCGAGGATTAATATGGCTAAGCAGGATGAACAACGGCTATTGGTTAAGATTGCCACGCTTTACTATCTGGAAGGACGAAAGCAGTCTGATATCGCCCAACTTCTCTCGCTGTCTCAGTCATTTGTCTCCCGCGCCATTACCCGCTGCCAGAAAGAAGGCGTCGTCAAGATCAGCGTCGTTCAGCCGTCCAACATCTTTCTGAAGCTCGAAAAAGGGCTTGAGGATCGCTACGGCCTTAAGCAGGCGGTGGTGGTGGATACCGAGGAAGAGGCCAGCGATCATACCATCAAGCGGGCGATTGGCTCCGCTGCCGCCCACTATCTGGAAACCCGGCTGCGGCCAAAAGATCTGATTGGCGTCTCCTCGTGGAGCTCAACCATTCGCGCGATGGTCGATGAAGTTCATGCGCAAAACCTGAAAGCCAGCGGCGTGATCCAGCTGCTGGGCGGCGTCGGGCCAAACGGTAACGTGCAGGCGACGATTCTTACCCAGACCCTCGCCCAGCGCCTGAATTGCGACGCCTGGCTGCTGCCGTCACAGAGCATCGAGGGATCCATGGAGGAGCGCAACCGGCTGCTGGCCAGCAAAGATGTCGCTGACGTGGTGTCGCGCTTTGATGAAGTGGATATCGCCATCGTCGGCATCGGCATTCTCGAACCCTCCCAACTGCTGAAAACCTCCGGTAACTACTATCACGAAGATATGCTGCAGGTGCTGGCGGCGCGCGGCGCGGTGGGTGATATCTGCCTGCACTACTACGACAAAAACGGCCATCCGGTGTTACGCGATGATGAAGATCCGGTGATCGGTATGGCGCTGGAGAAGGTCAAAAAATGCCCGAACGTGGTCGCGCTGGCCGGCGGTACCGATAAAGTCGCGGCCATCAAAGGCGCCCTCACCGGCGGCTACATTGATGTTTTAATCACCGATTATCCTACCGCTCGCATGCTGGTTAGCGACTAACCTGCCGCGCTGCTTTTCCTCACTGCCGCCCTGACGTGCTTTTTTAGCTTCAGGGCTGGCTCTGTTAATGCATTTAAATTCAATCAGTTAATCAACCACTCCAGCCGCCAACTGCCGCTTTCGCCGATCGGCGAAATGTGATTGCCAGCACAATTGATGATTTTTCCGGTAGCCCGTCACCGGGTTTGTGGCTTAAGGTATCAAATAAATAATCACTATCGAATATATATTCAGTGATTAAAAAGATGATAACGAAATGTCACAACATGGCCTGCACAGACGCAGGAGACGGTGGGAGATATTCCTCGTCTTCGCGGTTCCAGGACACCGAGTGACCGAGGAGAGCACGATGCAGGCGACAGCAAAAGAGTTCATCATTGCCCTGGATGAAGGCACCACCAACGCCAAAGCGGTGGTGCTGGATAGCCGGGGCAAAGTTATCGTCAAATTCTCGCAGCCGCTGGCGATCCAAACGCCGCGCGACGGCTGGGTGGAGCAATCGGGCGAAGCGCTGGTGACCGCCTCACTGACGGTGATCGCCAGCGCGGTGGCCCACGTTGGCGCGGAAAACGTCGCCGCGCTGGCCATCAGCAACCAGCGGGAAACCGCCATCGGCTGGTATCGCGACAGCGGTGAACCGATTAACGCGGCGATCACCTGGCAATGCACCCGCAGCGCCGCGTTCTGCGACACACTGCGTCACGATCGCCAGGAACAGCACATTAAGCGTGCCACCGGCCTGCCAATCGCCCCGCTGTTCTCGGCCTCCAAAATGCGCTGGCTGCTGGATGCGACTGTCGATGGCCACCTGCGTGCCGAACGCGGTGAGATTTGCCTCGGCACCATCGACAGCTGGCTGCTGTGGAATCTGACCGCTGGAGAAGCCTTCTGCTGCGACTACTCCAATGCCGCCCGCACCCAGCTGCTGAACCTGCACCGCGGCGAGTGGGACGACGAGATGCTGACGCTGTTCGGCATTCCGCGCGCGGCGTTGCCGGACATTAAACCGTCGAGCGGCCTCTTCGGCCATACCAAAGGACTGGCCGCCATTCCGGACGGTATTCCGATCATGGCGATGATCGGCGACTCCCACGCGGCACTGTTCGGCCACGCGCTCGGCGAGGCAGGCTGCGTCAAAGCCACCTACGGCACCGGCTCTTCGGTCATGGCCCCGGTCAAATCGGCGAAGTGCGATATCGACGCGCTGGCGACCACTGTCGCCTGGCACGATGGCGACCAGCTGGTGTGGGGCCTGGAAGGGAATATTCCTCACACCGGCGATGCCGTCGCCTGGATGGCGGACAGCACCGGCCTGAGCGAACTCTCTGCCGCCGAGCTGGCCCATGAGCTGAATACCCTCCCCGCCTCCGTCGACTCAACCCTCGGGGTCTACTTCGTGCCGGCGCTGACCGGTCTTGGCGCCCCCTGGTGGGACGACAGCGCCCGCGGCGTGATTTGCGGCCTGAGTCGCGGGGTGAAACGCGCGCATCTGATCCGTGCGGCGCTGGAGTCCATCACCTATCAGATAGCCGACGTGGTGGTGGCGATGCGTCAGCATGAGGAGTTCACCCTGACGGCGTTGATGGTGGACGGCGGGCCGACCAACAATGACTGGCTGATGCAATACCAGGCCGATCTGCTCGGCTGCCCGGTGATGCGCAGCGACGTGCCGGAGCTGTCCGCCATCGGCGCGGCGTTGCTGGCGCGCAAAGCGCTCCATCCGGGGTCGACCGCCGATCTGCAGGCCTTCTTAACCGAACACAGCACCTTTCAGCCCGACATGGCCCGCCACCAGCGCTTACAAACGCGCTGGCAGGAGTGGCGCCATGCGGTCGACCGAACATTATGGAAACCGGACTCGCCAGCCTGACCGCCAGACTGCGCGACGACACGCATTCACTTATCACAGGAGAAACCCGGCCCATAACGATATCGCTATCCCCGAATACATCAGGGGAAATTTCAGACCGTAAAAGCCTGCCCGCTCAGGGGCTCATTTGTTCGAATATAAAAATACAGGAACAGAGTCATGAAATTACGTATAACCCTTTTAACCGCTGCTACCCTGACCGCCTTCTCCTTTGCCGCGCACGCCGCGGAGAAAGGCACCATTATGATCATGGTCAACTCGCTGGATAACCCGTATTACGCCTCGGAAGCCAAAGGCGCCAGCGAAAAAGCCCAGGCGCTCGGCTATAAAACCACCGTGCTGTCCCATGGCGAAGATGTCAAAAAGCAGAATGAGCTTATCGACACCGCGATTGGTAAAAAAGTGCAGGGCATTATTCTCGATAACGCTGATTCCACCGCCAGCGTCGCCGCCATTGAAAAAGCCAAAAAAGCCGGCATTCCGGTGGTCTTAATTAACCGTGAAATTCCGGTTGATGATGTGGCGCTGGAACAAATTACCCACAATAACTTCCAGGCCGGCTCTGAGGTCGCCAACGTCTTCGTGGAAAAAATGGCGGAGAAAGGCAAATACGCCGAGCTGACCTGCAACCTCGCCGATAATAACTGCGTCACCCGTTCTAAATCTTTCCATCAGGTCATTGACCAGTATCCGGATATGGTCAGCGTGGCGAAACAGGATGCCAAAGGCACCCTGATCGACGGCAAACGCATCATGGACAGCATCCTGCAGGCTCACCCCGACGTGAAAGGCGTCATCTGTGGCAACGGGCCGGTAGCCCTCGGCGCGATTGCGGCGCTGAAAGCAGCCAACCGTAGCGATGTGATCGTCGTCGGCATCGACGGCAGCAACGATGAGCGCGACGCCGTGAAAGCCGGCACCCTGCAGGCAACCGTGATGCTGCAGGCGCAGGCCATCGCCGCTCAGGGCGTCACCGATCTGGATAACTACCTGCAAAAAGGCGAGAAGCCAGCGAAGCAGCGCGTGATGTTCCGCGGCATTCTGATTACCCAGGATAACGCCGATAAAGTCCAGGATTTCAACATTAAGTCCTGAGTTCGGGTGGTTGCGCCCCCGCGGGGGCGCAGAGGAGAGCATTATGTTTAAGAAAACCTGTCTGACGCTGGCCGTACTGGCGCTAGGGGGCTGTCGCATCGTCTCGCAGCAGGAGCTGGCAGACCTGAAATCCCCGCCCAACCCGCATATGGCGAATATGGATAAAACCTGGCAGCAGAGCATCGTACCGCAGGTGGTGACGAAAGCGCGTCCGGCGGCGGAACTGATGAGCGCGCTCAAGGCGGCAAAAGACATTGATAGCGCCTGTAAAACCCTCGGCTACCGTGCGCAGGATGAAAACCCCTGCATCTTCTACGTCAAGGTTTCAGGCACCGTCAGCAAACTCGATACCGCCTCGCGCAGCGGCAAAATGACCCTGTCCGACGCCAGCGTCGGCAAGGTGACGGTGCAGATTGGCCCTACCCTGCGCGGCACCCAGCTGCGCGACGGCTACAGCGGCGCCAGCTATCAGGACTTTAATGACCAGGTGCTGTTCGGCGAGTACAGCAAGAATATCAACAGTCAGGCGGTCAAAATGATTCAGACAGCCAACGTCAAAACCGGCGACAGCGTGGAGGTGTACGGCGTCTTCTCGGCCTGGGATATTCCGCAAACCCTCCCGGAAATTACCCCGGCGAAAATCATTCATGCGGGGGGACAATAATATGGCGCCGCACGATCTCGTCGCTCCCCAGCCCGTTGAGTCCGAAGTGATTATCGAAACCCGCGGCCTGTCGCGCGTCTATCCCGGCGTGACCGCCCTGGATAATGTCAATTACCGGGTCTATCGAAATAAGGTCAACGTGCTGATCGGAGAAAATGGTGCGGGTAAATCCACCATGATGAAAATGCTTGCCGGTGTGGAAACGCCCTCTTCCGGGCAAATTATTCTCGATGGCGAAGCGGTTTCATTACAGTCGACGCATCAGGCAGAAAAACTGGGCATCAGTATTATTTTTCAGGAACTGAATTTATTCCCCAATATGAATGTGATGGACAACATCTTCATGGCGAATGAATTCTTTCAGAAAGGACGCATTAACGAAAAATACCAGTACGCGCTGGCCAAATCGCTGCTGGAACGGCTGGAGCTGGATGTCGATCCTTATGCTCCGCTGGGTGAACTCGGTATCGGCCACCAGCAGTTAGTCGAGATTGCCCGCGCCCTGTCGAAAGACACCCGGGTGCTGATCATGGACGAACCCACCTCGGCGCTGAGCCAGTCTGAGGTCAAAGTGCTGTTCAAGGTGATCGCGCAGCTTAAACGCCGCGGCGTGACCATCATCTATATCTCGCATCGCCTCGAAGAGCTGATGGAGATTGGCGACAACATCACCATTTTCCGCGACGGTCGTTTTATCAGCGAGCGTCACGTCAGCGACGCCAGCGTTCCGTGGATCATCGAGCAGATGGTCGGTGATAAGAAAAAACACTTTGATTATCAACCGGCGCCGAAAGGCGACGCAGTGCTTGACGTCAAAGGGCTGACCGCGCTGCATCCGAGCGGCGGCTACAAACTTAATGACGTCACCTTCACCCTCAGCAAAGGCGAAGTGATCGGTATTTACGGCCTGCTGGGCGCCGGACGCACCGAGCTGTTTAAAGGTCTGGTCGGCTTGATGCCCTGCCAGCGCGGCGAGGTGCATCTTAACGGCGAAAGCATCGGCAAATCTCGCTTTCAACAGCGCCTGAAAAAGGGGCTGGCGCTGGTGCCGGAGGACCGTCAGGGCGAAGGCGTGGTGCAGATGATGTCGATTCAGGCCAACATGACGCTCTCTGATTTCAGCCTGCAGGGGTTCCGCCGCGCCTGGCGCTGGTTGAATCCGCAGAAAGAAGAGTCCTGCGTGAAAGAGATGATCCAGCAGCTGGCGATCAAGGTCAGCGACGCCACATTGCCCATCACCTCGCTGAGCGGCGGCAATCAACAAAAAGTGGTGCTGGGTAAAGCGCTGATGACCCAGCCGCAGGTGGTGTTCCTCGACGAACCGACGCGCGGCATCGACGTCGGCGCGAAAACCGACGTCTATCACCTGATCGGCAAAATGGCTCAGCAGGGGCTGGCGGTGATGTTCTCATCTTCGGAACTGGATGAGGTGATGGCCCTTGCCGACCGCATTCTGGTGATGGCCGATGGCCGCATTACCGCCGATCTACCGCGTCACGCGGTGACCCGCGAACAGTTAATCGCGGCTTCAACACCTCAAGATTAATCAGGCTGGAATCCATCATGAACCAGAAATATATGATTTATATGTACCTGCTGAAGGCCCGCACCTTTATCGCCCTCCTGCTGGTGATCGCGTTCTTCAGCGTGATGGTACCCAACTTCCTGACCGCCTCTAACCTGCTGATCATGACCCAGCACGTGGCGATCACCGGCCTGCTGGCCATCGGCATGACGCTGGTCATTCTCACCGGCGGCATTGATTTGTCCGTCGGCGCGGTGGCGGGGATCTGCGGCATGGTGGCGGGCGCGCTGCTGACCAACGGCCTGCCGCTGTGGAACGGCGATATCCTCTTCTTTAATGTCCCGGAGGTGATCCTCTGCGTGGCGATCTTCGGCGTGCTGGTCGGTCTGGTCAACGGCGCGGTGATCACCCGCTTCGGCGTGGCGCCGTTTATCTGCACCTTAGGCATGATGTACGTCGCCCGCGGCTCCGCGCTGCTGTTTAACGACGGGAGCACCTACCCGAATCTCAATGGCATGGAAGCGCTGGGCAACACCGGTTTCGCCACCCTCGGCTCCGGCACCCTGCTCGGCGTCTATCTGCCGATCTGGCTGATGATCGGCTTCCTCGTGCTGGGCTACTGGCTGACCACCAAAACGCCGCTTGGCCGCTACATCTACGCCATCGGCGGCAATGAGTCTGCCGCCCGCCTCGCCGGCGTGCCGATCGTGAAAGCGAAAATATTCGTCTATGCCTTCTCCGGCCTGTGCGCGGCGTTTGTCGGCCTGATCGTCGCATCGCAGCTGCAAACCGCGCACCCGATGACCGGCAACATGTTTGAGATGGACGCCATCGGCGCCACCGTGCTCGGCGGCACTGCGCTGGCCGGCGGCCGCGGCCGGGTAACCGGGTCAATTATCGGCGCCTTCGTCATCGTCTTCCTTGCCGACGGCATGGTGATGATGGGCGTTAGCGACTTCTGGCAGATGGTGATTAAAGGCGTGGTGATCGTCACCGCTGTGGTCGTCGACCAGTTCCAGCAGAAGCTGCAGAGCAAGGTCATCCTGATGCGCCGCCACGAGGAGAAACTGGCCGCCATCCCCCCCAACGGCGCCACCTCCAGCTAACCGGCAACGATTCACATCTTCCGCCGGGCCTGGTGCCCGGCTCAGCGAAAGGGAAAAAATATGCAACGAGATTTCCAGAACAAAACGGTGGTGATCACCGGCGCCTGCCGCGGCATCGGCGCAGGTATTGCGGAGCGCTTTGCCCGCGACGGCGCGAATCTGGTGATGGTCTCCAACGCCGAGCGCGTTCACGAGACCGCCGAAACCCTGCGTCAGCGCTATCAGGCGGATATTTTATCGCTGCAGGTCGATGTCACCGATGAAGCCCAGGTTCAGGGGCTATATGAGCAGGCCGCCGCGCGCTTCGGCACCATTGACGTCTCCATTCAGAACGCCGGGGTGATCACCATCGATTACTACGACCGGATGCCAAAAGCCGATTTCGAAAAAGTGCTGGCGGTCAACACCACCGGCGTGTGGCTGTGCTGCCGCGAGGCGGCCAAATATATGGTGAAACAGAATCACGGCAGCCTGATCAATACCTCTTCCGGCCAGGGGCGACAGGGCTTTATCTACACGCCGCATTATGCCGCCAGCAAAATGGGCGTGATCGGCATTACCCAAAGCCTGGCTCACGAGCTGGCGCCGTGGAATATCACCGTCAACGCCTTCTGCCCGGGCATTATTGAAAGCGAAATGTGGGATTACAACGATCGCGTGTGGGGCGAAATTCTCAGCACCGAGCAGAAGCGCTACGGCAAGGGCGAACTGATGGCCGAGTGGGTCGAGGGCATTCCGATGAAACGCGCCGGTAAACCGGAAGACGTGGCCGGGCTGGTGGCCTTCCTCGCCTCCGACGACGCGCGCTATCTCACCGGGCAGACCATCAATATCGATGGCGGTTTGATTATGTCGTAATCCCCCGCGGGTTAGCGGGCCCCATCGCCCGAATAAGGCGTCCCGCATTGGCGCCACCACGCCGGGACGGCCCCCCGGTGGCGCTTCGCTTACCGGGGCTACGTAACACCGCCGAAAGGTTGCCCGGATAAGGCGCTACGCGCCGCCATTCGGGAAACAGGGCTCCCGACGTTCGACACTATATTGAAGAGAGTAAACATTATGATCGGTAAAGATTTTGCACAGCAGCTGTTTAACCTGCAGGGGCGCGTCGCCTTCGTCACCGGCGCCGGCAGCGGTATCGGCCAGACCATCGCCTGCAGCCTCGCCAGCGCGGGTGCGCGGGTAGTCTGTTTTGATCTTCGCGACGACGGCGGGCTGGCAGAAACGGTCAGCCATATTGAATCCATCGGCGGTCAGGCTTGTTCTTATACCGGCGATGTCCGCCAGATTGCCGACCTGCGCGCCGCCGTCGCGCTGGCCAAAAACCGCTTTGGCCGCCTCGACATCGCCGTCAACGCCGCCGGGATCGCCAACGCCAATCCGGCGCTGGAGATGGAGAGCGAGCAATGGCAGCGGGTGATCGATATCAATCTCACCGGCGTATGGAACTCCTGCAAAGCGGAAGCGGAACTGATGCTGGAGTCCGGCGGCGGGTCGATTATCAATATCGCCTCGATGTCGGGGATTATCGTTAACCGCGGCCTCGACCAGGCACATTACAACTGCTCTAAAGCCGGCGTGATCCATCTGTCGAAAAGCCTGGCGATGGAGTGGGTGGGCAAAGGGATCCGCGTCAATTCCATCAGCCCGGGATATACCGCCACGCCGATGAATACCCGTCCGGAGATGGTGCACCAGACCCGCGAGTTTGAAAGCCAGACGCCGATGCAGCGAATGGCGAAGGTGGAAGAGATGGCCGGCCCGGCGCTGTTCCTCGCCAGCGACGCCGCCTCGTTCTGCACCGGCGTAGACCTGGTGGTCGACGGCGGGTTTGTCTGCTGGTGATCCTCTCCTGCTTCAGGGCGCCACGCTGCGGCGCCCCTCTCCATCCCTGCCGTTAAACCAGCGGATACTGTTGAAATACCGGCAGCGCCTCCCCCTTCTCCGCCAGCGCGCGGATATGAGGAAACGCCGCTGCCGACACCACCGCCGGGATCATCAACTGGATAAAGGACCAGACCACCGTGCTGGTGACCAGCACCTGATCCGGCTGCGCGGCGGCGGCGCGGTCTGCCAGCCGGGCGTCCCATTCCCGACAGGCGGCGAGCAGTTGGCCGGTCACCCGGGCTATCCACGGCTGATGCTGCTTCTCTTCCGGCCGCAGACGGTGCTCATAAACATGCTGGACCGCTTTTTCACTGGCGGCGAGGATCACCCCCAGCAGGTGCAGATCGCGGGCCAGCGCCTCGGGATGCGCGGGAAGCAGCCGGCGCCCGGTGGGATTGGTCGTTTCGAAATAGTGGAGGATCAGGGTGGAGTCCATCAGTTGCGTCCCGTTATCGAGCACCACCGTCGGCGCCTTGACCACCGGATTAATACGGGAAAATTCGTCAAAGCCGCTAAAGACCGAGAGCGGCAGGCTCTCGAATTCCACGCCATAGAGCGCCAGAGAAACCGCCACGCGTCTTACATAAGGTGAATCCATCATACCAATGAGTTTCATCGTCACTCCTGCCTGCGATAAAGGGGTTGCGGCTTTACCTTACTGGAAAACCGAGGCCGCGAATATCACGGGATACTTACCGCAATGGTTAGTCAAACTAACAGATTGGCGATTCGCGGTAGCCCTCCAGTTCCCCTTGTGCTATACCGACTGAGGCAGCATTTGGCTCCTTTTCAGCCTGTTTGCAGCGGCTTTAAAAGCCGCTAACCCGGTAGTAACGTTAACGTATCGACTCACTGACAGAGAAACCACCATGGCAGATTTTCCCCCTGTCGCCAGCCTGCGCAGCTTTGAGGCGGTGGCGCGCCTCGGCAGCGTGACGCAGGCCGCCCACGAGTTGAGCGTGACCCATTCGGCGGTCAGCCAGCACATCAAACAGCTGGAAGCGCTGGTCGGCGTCACGCTCTTTATCCGCCACGGCCGCGGGGTGCGCATCACAGAAGAAGGACGGCTCTATGCCCTGCAAATCCGCGAGGCGTTACAGCACATCGCCGACGCCACGCGCATGGTGCAGATCAAACCCCGCACCCTGGAAGTGACCCTGGCGACGCTCCCCTCCTTTGGCTGCCACTGGCTGCTGCCGCGGCTGGCGCGCTTTCAGGCGCGGCATCCGCAGATCGCGGTGCGCCTGCTGACCAGCCTGGCGGTGGTTAACCTGCAACAGGAGGGTATTGATCTGGCCATTCGCATGGGGCAAGGCGACTGGGAGGGGATGGAAAGCCGGCATCTGTTTGCCGATGAACAACTGGTGGTGGCCGCGCCGCATTATCGCAGCGGCGACCTGCCGACCACCCCGCAGGCGATCGCCGCCAGCGATATTATTTTTTCCATGGAGTCCTGGCATGCCTGGTGCAGCCAGGCGGGACTGGAAAAGCCGATCGTCCCCGCGGGCCTGCGTCTGAACGACTCCAATCTGGTGCTGGAGGCGGTCCGCCTGGGGGCCGGCGTAGCGCTGGAGCGGCGCTCGCTGGTGGCGGGGGCGATAGCCCGCGGCGAGCTGGTGCAGCTCACCGCCGTCACCGTCCCCTACCCCTGGCACTACTGGCTAACCGTCTCCCCGCAGGCGGAGAACCGGCCGGAAGTCGCCCGGTTCATCGCCTGGCTGGGGGAGGAGATCGCCCTCTGGCGCCAGCAAATCAGCGCTTAGCCTTCGGCCGACGGCGGCAGGCCCGTCCGGGCGGCGTGCTCCTGGGAGAGACGCCAGAAATCGTGCCCGGCGGGATACTGATAAAGTCGCAGGGAAAACTGTCCGGCCACCGCGGTAATGTACTCAAATATCGCCGACTGGGTGTTTTCGTAGTCTTTCCACAGCGTCGAGGAGGTGAAGCAGTAAATCTCCAGCGGGATGCCCGACGGCGACGGTTTCAGCGTTCTCGCCACAATGTACATCTCCTTAATAATATCCGGTCGCTCGGCGAGATAGTGCATCAGATAGTGGCGAAACAGGGTCAGGTTGGTCAGCCCGTTATCGACAAACCAGCGGTCGGCCACGCCGCCGGGATCCCGGCCGTCAAGCAGCGTGCCCAAAGGCTCACTCACCCCGCGGATGGTTAGCATCGAGGAGAGCATCTCCTGGTCGAGAAAACGCACCGAGTGCTGATCGATGGCGATACTGCGCATGATCCGCCGCGCCCCGGAGGAGAACATCGCCTGCCAGTTGGTATAGGTCTCGGTGAGGAAATTCTTCGTCGGGATGCGGGAGATGGTATTGTCCCAGTTGCGGATGGTAATGGTGTGCAGCGCGATATCCGTCACTTCACCGCTGAGGTTCTTGTCAGGCATTTCAATCCAGTCCCCCAGCTGGATAACGTCGTTAGACGACAACTGAACGTTCGCCACCAGCGACAGCAGGGTATGCTGGAACACGATCATCAGCACCGCCGCCACGGCCCCCAGACTGGAGATAATAATGATCGGCGATTTGTTCGACATCACGGCGAGGATCATAATCGCCGCCAGGATGTGAACTAAGATTTTGCCTATCTGGATATAGCCCTTAATGGAATGATTTTTACGTTTGGTCTTTCGCAGATAAGAGCTGTTGACAATATCCAGCATCTCGTTGAAAAACACCGACATAAAAATAAAAAACAAGATCCCGCAGATGGTATTAATCGCCGTCACCAGCGATGCCGGCATCGCCGGCATAAACTGCAGGACGTAATAGACGATAATAACCGGAATGAAATTGGACAGTTTTTCGGCGATGCGTCGATCCTTCTCCAGCGGCACATCCTGTTTGTGGCTACTAAAGAAGACCTTACGCACCACTTTAATCAGCAAGAACTTGCATAAAAGATGGGCAAATATGCCGGAGACCAGCAGCAGAATAAGATTAAACCCCACCGCCAGCGCCGGATTACTCTCAATAAACGTCAGTAGATGATTCACATACGCCATGCTTTATCGCCTGAATAACTATGCCATTTCGCTGACTGCTTTATCACAAGGGCATATATTTGGAAAATAAATCTATCCGCATCATGGCATATCGCTTAGCGTAACGTCCATGCGCGCACCGCTTCTAATCATTCACAGAAAATATGTCAGAGTTTGCATTAATCATTCCCTACGCTCACTATAAAGAGGCTTGTTATGAGGACGGAATAAGTCCAGGAGGAAACATGTTTAAAGCGCTTACCGCTATCATCACCTTAGCCGCCTCCGCCAGCGTCATGGCGCAAGGCGATGTCACGTTGAACAGTCTGGCCCACGATGCCGCCACCCGGGCGTCGTTTAACCAGATGGTCAAAGGCCATCAGCTACCCGCCTGGGTAACCACCGGCGGCACCGGTTCACCGGCGCAGACGGTGAAGCTGGGTAGCGAATCCTGGCAGGTGTTAAGCGCCTGCAAACCCCACGACTGCGGTCATGAACGTATCGCGGTGATCTGGTCCGAGAAAAGCAAACAGATGTCCGGCGTGTACTCGGTGGTCGATGAAAAAACCGACCAGGAGAAGCTGACCTGGCTTAACGTCAGCGATGCCCTGTCCATCGATGGCAAAACCGTGCTGTTTGCCGCCCTCAGCGGCAGCCTCGACAACCATCCGGACGCCTTTAACTACCCGTAACCGCCCGTCGCCCCCGTCAGCCTTTCCCCGACGGGGGCTCCCCTGATTAGCCATCCGGGAACATCACGCTGTTCCCCGGCGCTTCCCGATGCAGATGGATAAAGTTCAGGTGCCGCTCGTACTGGTCGAGAATATCGGTGATCACCTGCTCTTTGCTGTAGTCCATCAGGTCGTTACCCTGACTGCCCTCCAGCAGGAAGGTCTCCAGCCGGTAATAGGTGGATTTCCCGCTGCGCGCCCGATAGGTAAAGCCCGGCACCGAGTACTGCTGCGGCCAGATCTTGTAGATAAAGTTCTGCTCGTCGCCCATGTGCACCAGCAGATCGAGGTGGCCCAGGTTCTCGCCCTCTTCCGGCGGCATGCTCTTCAGTTCCACCGCGGCGCCGCGCAGCCGCAGCTCCTGGGCTACCTCCTCCATCGCCGGGTAGCACACCGTCTCCATCATCTGTTTGGTATAACGCGTGCCCGGGTAATTCATCAGCCGCGACAGGCGCTTCTTCCTGCTCAGACGATCCTGGAGGCCCATCGGACGCGGGGCGGTGTCGCGACTGGCGCTGACCCGGCGGTAATCTTCCACTTTCAGGGATTTATACAGTCCGGCCATCACGAAGAAAATCACAAAGCTGAACGGCAGACCCATGATCACCGTGGTGTTCTGCAGCGCCGAGATGCCGTTGGTCATCAGCATCCCGAGGGTCAACAGACCGATGGCCACCGACCAGAAGATGCGCAGCCAGTTCGGGGCGTCGCTGTTGATGTCCTTCAGCTTCGAGGTGAAGTTCCCCAGCACCAGCGCGCCGGAGTCGGCGGAGGTGACGTAGAACAGCAGACCGGTAATGGTCGCCACCGACGCGCTAAAGGTAAACGCCGGGTACTGCGCCAGCAGGCTGTAGAATCCGCGTTCCGGGTGGACCATCGCCTCCTCGGCAAAGGCCGCGTCGCCGTGAATAATCTCATACAGCGCGCTGTTGCCGAACACCGATAGCCACAGCAGGGTAAAGGTGAAGGGAATAATCAGGGTGCCCATCACAAACTGGCGGATGGTGCGCCCGCGCGAAATGCGCGCCAGGAACAGGCCCACAAACGGCGACCAGGCCACCCACCACGCCCAGAAAAAGAGCGTCCAGTTATTCATCCATTCCACCGGCCGGTCGAAGGCGAAGCTGTTCAGCGTCATCCCCATAAAGCGATTGACGTAGTCGCCGACGTTCAGCACTAACGCATTGAGCAGGAAGGAGGTATCGCCCATGAACAGCACGAACAGGATCAGCCCCAGCGCGAGGGCGACGTTCAGCTCGGAGAGCACGCGGATGCCCTTGTCCACCCCGGAGGTGACCGAGATGGTGGCGATGATCACCGACAGCGCAATCAGGGCCGCTTTCGCCGCCAGCGAGTCCGGAATATCGAACAGCACGCTCAGACCGTAGTTGAGCTGCACGACGCCGATACCGAGGGTGGTGGCGATGCCGAAGATGGTGCCGATCACCGCCGCAATATCGACGCTGTGGCCGATGGGCCCATTGATCCGTTTGCCAAAAATCGGGTACAGCGCCGAGCGGATGGTGAGCGGCAAATTATAACGATAGCTAAAGTATCCCAGCGCCATGCCCATCAGGGCATACATTGACCAACCGGTTAAGCCATAGTGAAACAGCGTCCAGACCATCGCCTGGCGCGCCGCCTCGATGGTCTGCCCCGCCCCTTCCGGCGGCTGCATATATTGCGTCACCGGCTCGGCGACCGAGAAGAACATCAGGTCGATACCGATCCCGGCGGCAAACAGCATCGCCGCCCAGCTCAGCAAGCTGAACTCGGGCTTGGACTGCTCCGGGCCGAGCTTCACCGAGCCGAAGCGCGAGCAGGCAATGCAGACGACAAAGACGATATACAGCGTCGCCGCCAGCAGATAGTACCAGCCGAAGGTTTTCGACACCCAGTTGAGGGTGCGCCCAATCCACTCGGCAGAAAAATCGCGAAAAAAGATCGTCATCAGGGAAAACAACAAAATCAGTCCGGCCGAGGTATAAAAAACCACCGGATTGATTTTGTCCTTTTCTCTGTTTTGCGAAAGATCTGTCATCCAGTATCCCCACTGTTTTTGTAACTATTAAAATTCAATAACGTAACAATTAAGACACATTTTATATTGAACGTCCAATCAAAAACCGCTTTAATAGTTAACCAACGCTGATGAATGGAGTGGCAAAAATGCCCAAACTGGGGATGCAGCCAATCCGGCGCAGGCAACTGATCGACGCCACGCTGGACGCTATAAATGAAGTCGGAATGCATGATGCGACCATCGCGCAGATCGCCCGACGGGCGGGCGTATCGACGGGGATCATCAGTCACTATTTCAAAGATAAAAATGGTCTGCTGGAGGCGACCATGCGCGACATCACCAGCCAGCTGCGCGACGCGGTGCTCAACCGTCTGCACGCCCTGCCGGACGGCAGCGCCAGCCAGCGCCTGCAGGCGATTGTCGGCGGCAACTTTGATGAGACGCAGATCAGCAGCGCGGCGATGAAGGCCTGGCTGGCCTTCTGGGCCAGCAGCATGCACCAGCCGATGCTTTATCGGTTACAGCAGGTCAGCAGCCGTCGGCTGCTGTCGAACCTGGTGTACGAATTCCGCCGCGAGCTGCCGCGCGAGCAGGCGCAGGAGGCCGGCTACGGGCTGGCGGCGCTGATAGACGGCCTGTGGCTGCGGGCGGCGCTCAGCGGCAAACCGCTGGATAAGACGCTGGCGCAGTCGCTGACCAGCCACTTTATTCGTCAGCATTTACCGAACCCATAACCGAGGAGGCGTTATGTCCCGAATGGCAGAACAGCAGCTTTATATTAATGGTGGTTATACATCGGCCACCAGCGGTCGCACCTTCGAGACCATCAACCCTGCCACTGGCGAGGTGCTGGCGACCGTTCAGGCTGCCGGACGCGAGGATGTCGACCGCGCCGTTGAAAGCGCGCAGCGTGGGCAAAAAATCTGGGCGGCGATGACCGCCATGGAACGCTCGCGCATCCTGCGTCGCGCCGTCGACCTTCTGCGCCAGCGCAACGATGAGCTGGCGCGGCTGGAGACGCTGGATACCGGGAAACCCCTCAGCGAAACCGCCGCCGTCGATATCGTCACCGGCGCCGACGTGCTGGAGTATTACGCTGGCTTGATCCCGGCGCTGGAAGGTAGCCAGATCCCGCTGCGCGACAGTTCCTTCGTCTATACCCGTCGCGAACCGCTGGGGGTGGTAGCCGGGATCGGCGCGTGGAACTACCCGATCCAGATCGCCCTGTGGAAATCGGCGCCAGCGCTGGCCGCCGGCAATGCGATGATTTTCAAACCGAGCGAGGTCACCCCGCTCACCGCCCTCAAGCTGGCGGAAATTTACAGCGAAGCGGGCCTGCCGGACGGGGTGTTTAACGTCCTGCCGGGGATCGGCGCGGAGACCGGCCAGTATCTGACCGAACATCCGGGTATCGCCAAAATCTCCTTCACCGGCGGCGTCGCCAGCGGCAAAAAAGTGATGGCCAACTCCGCGGCCTCGTCGCTGAAAGAGGTCACCATGGAGCTGGGCGGTAAATCGCCGCTGATTATCGCCGACGATGCCGACCTCGACCTCGCCGCCGATATCGCCATGATGGCCAACTTCTACAGCTCCGGTCAGGTGTGCACCAACGGCACCCGGGTGTTTGTCCCGGCGAAACAGAAGGCGGAATTCGAGCACAAGATCCTCGAACGCGTGGGCCGCATCCGCCCCGGCGATCTGTTTGCCGATGACACCAACTTCGGCCCGCTGGTCAGCTTCCCCCATCGCGACAACGTTCTGCGCTATATCGAGAGCGGCAAACACGAAGGCGCGCGCCTGCTGTGCGGCGGCGAGGCGCTGAAAGGCGACGGTTTCGATAACGGCGCGTGGGTCGCCCCGACGGTGTTTACCGACTGTAGCGACGAGATGACTATCGTGCGCGAAGAGATCTTCGGCCCGGTGATGTCGATCCTCAGCTATACCGACGAAGCGGAGGTCATTCGCCGCGCCAACGCCACCGAATACGGCCTCGCCGCCGGCGTGGTGACGCCCAACCTCAACCGTGCCCACCGTCTTATCCACCAGCTGGAAGCCGGCATCTGCTGGATCAACAGCTGGGGTGAATCCCCGGCGGAGATGCCGGTTGGCGGCTATAAGCACTCCGGCATTGGCCGCGAGAATGGCGTCATGACGCTGCAGAGTTACACCCAGGTGAAGTCCATCCAGGTTGAGATGGGTAAATTCCAGTCCATATTTTAACCGGGAGGTTTTTTTGCAATTTGACTACATCATTATTGGTGCCGGCTCCGCCGGCAACGTTCTGGCAACACGACTGACTGAAGATCCAAACACCACCGTCCTGCTGCTGGAAGCCGGCGGCCCGGACTACCGGTTCGATTTCCGCACCCAGATGCCCGCCGCGCTGGCTTACCCGCTGCAGGGCAAGCGCTACAACTGGGCGTACGAAACCGAACCTGAGCCGTACATGAACCATCGCCGCATGGAGTGCGGACGCGGCAAAGGGCTCGGCGGCTCCTCGCTGATCAACGGCATGTGCTACATTCGCGGTAACGCGATGGATCTGGATAACTGGGCCAAAGAGCCGGGTCTGGAACACTGGAGCTATCTCGACTGCCTGCCCTACTACCGGAAAGCGGAAACCCGCGATATCGGGCCTAACGACTACCACGGCGGCGATGGCCCGGTGAGCGTGACGACACCGAAGCCGGGCAATAATCCGCTCTTCGAGGCGATGGTTGAAGCCGGGGTGCAGGCGGGCTATCCGCGTACCGACGATCTCAACGGCTACCAGCAGGAAGGCTTTGGCCCGATGGACCGCACCGTGACGCCGCAGGGCCGTCGCGCCAGTACCGCCCGCGGCTATCTCGACCAGGCGCGAGGGCGCCCGAACCTGACCATCCGCACCCATGCGCTGACCGATCACATTATTTTTGCCGGCAAGCGCGCGGTGGGCGTCGAGTGGCTGGAGGGAGAAAGCACGATCCCGTCAAAAGCGACGGCCAACAAAGAGGTGCTGCTGTGCGCCGGGGCGATTGCCTCGCCGCAGATCCTGCAGCGCTCCGGCGTGGGTAACCCGGAGCTGCTCAGGCAGTTCGATATCCCGGTGGTGCACGATCTCCCCGGCGTGGGTGAGAACCTGCAGGACCATCTGGAGATGTATCTGCAATATGAATGCAAAGAGCCGGTGTCGCTCTACCCGGCGCTACAGTGGTGGAACCAGCCGAAGATCGGCGCCGAGTGGCTGTTCGGCGGCACCGGCATCGGCGCCAGCAACCAGTTCGAAGCAGGCGGTTTTATCCGCAGCCGCGCAGAGTTCGCCTGGCCGAACATTCAGTACCACTTCCTGCCGGTGGCGATTAACTACAATGGCTCCAACGCGGTGAAAGAGCACGGCTTCCAGTGCCACGTCGGTTCAATGCGTTCGCCCAGCCGCGGCCACGTGCGCCTGAAGTCGCGCGACCCGCACGCCCATCCGGCGATCCTGTTTAACTATATGTCCCATGAGCAGGACTGGCAGGAGTTCCGCGACGCCATCCGCATTACCCGCGAAATCATGAACCAGCCGGCGCTGGATAAGTATCGCGGCCGCGAAATCAGTCCGGGAACAGAATGCCAGAGCGATGCCGAGCTGGATGAGTTTGTGCGCAACCACGCCGAGACCGCGTTCCACCCGTGCGGGACCTGTAAGATGGGTTACGACGAGATGGCGGTGGTCGATGGCGAGGGCCGCGTCCACGGTCTGGAAGGCGTGCGGGTGGTCGATGCCTCGATTATGCCGCAGATCATCACCGGCAACCTCAACGCCACCACCATTATGATCGGCGAGAAGATGGCCGACGCCATTCGCGGCCGCCAGCCGCTGCCGCGCAGCACCGCGGCGTATTATGTCGCTGGCGACGCGCCGGTTCGCCGCTAATCGTCTATGCCGCACTTGTCCTTTCCCATGCGGAAAGGACACTCCTCACCTTTCCAGCATCCCTTAGCGCTCAAGGCACGGCTGAATAATGCTATCAACAGCAGCATTCACCTGTTTTGCACCGGATATCAGGGTGATACTTATCGTCCTCGCCCCAGCCACCTGGTACATATCGATCTGGGCGACTCGTGTGCCGTACTGCGAAATATCAAAGAAGTTTGGCGCATTCTGCTCAGGGAAGATGCGCTCAACCTCATAGCCTTGCGGCTTCAGGGCGCTGCGTATGCAGTCATAGCGCCACTGCAGCCCCGGCCGATCGGATACTGAATAGGACTGATAGACGGTTTTGTCGCCGAAGGGGTGAATGACTCCGCAGGCCAACAGCAGAACGGCAATGGCCATCACGCCGTAAATTCTCATTATATTTCCATAACATAAAGACGCACCCGACATGAGCGCTGACGCTTTCTGCAGCAAAAGGTACGCTGTCCAAACTATAAATTCAACTTTTTGTTGATAATTAAACATTATGCGTATAATTTAATCCTGTCAGCGTATCTCCCATGGTAAAATGGCGCTCCGGGATCGCTTCCTGATCACGATGCAAGCAAAGGATCATCCATGACATCAGAGTACACACAGCAGGTTGCACAGATTGCCGGGCCGCTTGAAGCAGCCATGGACGCTATGGCGGGGACATTATCAGCGAATCAGGAGGTGGTGTTGCATAATCTCACTACCCCTGAACATTCCATTATCAAAATCATTAACGGACATGTTAGCGGCAGGGGTAATGGCGATCATTTGTTAGCCGGTCCGGAAAAAGATACCGGTTTTGCGCTGCTGCTGCAGAAGACGAATAACAACAAGCCGAGAACCATAAGCGATTATAAAACCGTCACCGCTTCAGGGAAAACGCTCAATAGCGCATCGACAATTTATTACAGCGAAGAGGGATATCCGCTTATCGCCTTCTGTATTAATGTCGATCCCTCACCTTATGAGCAAATACGCAAAAGCCTTGACGCGCTGCAGCCATCGCCATCGGAGGCCGCTGAGGCGGTCGATCTTAATTTGGGTGGGCTGATCGATCAGTCAATTCAGGAAATCATTGATAAATATTCAGTGCCGGGTAAAAAAATACAAAAAGCGCAGCGTTTAAAAATTGTCGCTGAAATGCATACGAAAGGTATTTTCAAGATGCGCGGGGGCGTGCAGCAGGCGGCTCAGGCCCTGGGGGTAACACGATATACGGTTTATAATGACCTTGAGGTGATGAATGAAAAATAATTCACAGCAGCGCATTCGCTTTTATCAGGTCGATGCTTTCTCAAAAGGCCCCTTTACCGGCAATCCCGCCGCGGTTTGTTTGCTGGAGGCGTGGCCTGAAGATAGCGTGCTGCAGCGCATTGCGACGGAAAACAACCTGTCGGAAACGGCCTTTGTTGTCAGGCAGCCTGACGGTTTCGGGTTACGCTGGTTTACCCCGGCCGTCGAGGTGGATCTCTGCGGTCATGCCACGCTGGCTGCGGCCAGCGTGCTGCTCAATCAACAAGCGCGCGAGCGGGTGCGTTTTTTCACTCGCAGCGGCGCGCTGGACGTCACGCTGCATGACGGAAAATATACCCTGGATTTTCCGCTGGTTGTTCCGTCCCCCATCGCCGCGCCGCAAGGGTTGTTCAAGGCCCTGGGGCTGGCTGAAGACGCAGGTGAAACCTGGCAAGCCTCCGATATTATTGTCGTCATTGATGACGAAGCGCTGCTGGACGCGCTCAAACCCGACTTTAACGCCTTGAATGCCTTCAACACTCGTGGCGTGGTGGTCACGGCCGCATCCCGGACCTTCGATTTTCGTTCTCGCTGGTTCGGTCCGCAGGTGGGAGTCAACGAAGATCCGGTCACCGGTTCGGCACATACTTTTCTGGCGCCGCTGTGGAGTGAAAAACTGGCGAAAAAAACCCTTCATGCCCAGCAAGGTGGCAACCGTAAGGGAGAACTCTTCTGCCACATAAAAGATAACGGACGTGTTGAACTATCAGGCGAAGCCTGTCTGGTTATTGAAGGTACCTTTATTCTGTAAATCGACGAACCTATAGCATCATATTAACTTAGCGGCGAACGCCTGTTCCCATCATATTAAATACGTCTGTTTAATATTGTGGTGAGGATCATGCAATAACGTCATCCGGGGTTTGCCGTTTCCAGCCCCGGAGCATTGATAATATCAGGTATTTTTATCCGTTACGGGCGCAAAAAATAATAAGCGTACTGCCTGCGCAACAGGGTCTGCGGCAGGCATAGTCAGCTTCAGCCATAAAAATGATATTTTTAATGTTGTGTTAGCCAAAAATGCCTGAACGGGTCTTTGAATGGTTATCACTGGAATCGTTACTTTAACTCTGGGTATTAAATAACAACTAGCAAGTCGTTCATCCCGACAATATTGCCGAGAACTCACCTCTGCCGGTGTCGGAATCGGGAGCACTGACAGGGCTAACAGAGAGAATATCATGTTAACAAAACCAGATGATGAATCTAAGAAAAAGGCCACGCCCCTTGAACGTTGTATTGTGGTTATTACGTTAGTCGCCATGTTAATACTTTATTCGGTGTTAATTATGACCCACTTTCGATAACTGGTTAGTCTGTCATATTCTGCGGCCCACCGTGGCTTTCTTACAACAGGTAGCACAATGAAAAAGTTCGTTGCAGTATTCGGTTTGGCATTATTAACGTTCACCGTTGCGGGGTGTTCCAGCAATTATGTATTAGAGAAAAAAAATGGTGAGATGATTATCACCCACGGAAAACCCGAGGTCGATGACGATAATGGATTAATCACCTATGAGGACATCGCAGGAAATGAGCATGCTATTAACCGGGATCAAATTATTCAGATGATCGAGAAATAGCCTTTTTATGGGCAGAGCTGGCGTAATGCACTCTGCCCATTCACCATACAGGCCTAACGAAATGCCTCAAGGCGTTTGATCTGCTGCCCGTCGGCAGTAAAGTTCTCCGCCGCCAGCCATGCCCGCAGCGCCGCATCGCGCGCAGGCCACTCGCCGTCGATGATGGACAGCATATCGCTGTCGCGCGTCCGCCCTTTACGCACCAGCCTCTGCCGCAGACGTCCTTCCCAGCTAAAGCCCAGCCGCTCGGCGGCCCGGCGCGAGGCGACATTCATCGAATCGCATTTCCACTCCAGCCGACGGTAGCCATGGTCAAAGCCGTTCTTCAGCAACAGCCAGACCGCTTCGGTACCCAGCGGGGTGTTTTTCATCCGTCGCGACCAGGTGACATGGCCGATCTCAACCGTGCCCATTTCCCGCTCGATCGCCAGATAGCTGACGATGCCCACCGCCTGCTCGCTACGCAGGTCAACCACCGCATACGGCACCAGAGCATCATCATTCACCTTGCCCGCGATCCAGTGGGCGGTCGCCGCCACGCTCTCCGGCCGCGTAGACGCCAGCCACGTCCAGTCGCTGTTGTCGCCGAGCGCATAGGCGGCAAACAGATCCGCCGCATGACGGTCAACGTCCAGCGGCTCCAGTCGGCAAAAACGGCCATTTAACGCCGTCCGCCGCAGGACTTGCGCCCCCTGCCAGCCAGGGACAAGATCGTTTACCTGCTGGCCAAACTCATTGATTTCCGGCACACCCACCTCCTTGCAATAGACAATTTGTTATAGCAAGAAGCCAGAAGCGGAGAAAGGCGCTTCTGCGCGACCGGCAATAACCTGTCGATCTTGAATATGCGTTTTTAGCATAAGGATATCCTTATTTTGACTTTACGCCTTTTGGCAAGCGGCCTAACGTAGCGAGGCATAAAAAATTAAAACAACCATTTTTCAGGGATTGCACATGACCAAAAAACTGTTGCCTTTACTGGTATTGACGGCGCTCACCGCCGCCGCGCATGCCGCTACGCCGCCCAACACGCTGGTGGTCGCCCAGGGTCTCGACGATATCGTCAGCCTCGACCCGGCGGAAGCGAACGAACTCTCCAGCATTCAGACGGTCCCCAGCCTCTATCAGCGTCTGGTGCAGCCGGACCGCAACAACCCTGAAAAAATCGTACCGATCCTCGCCGAAAGCTGGCAGGCCGATCCGGCGGCGAAAACCCTGACCATCAAACTGAAGCCGGATGCCAAATTCGCCTCCGGTAATCCGCTGCGCCCGGAAGATGTTATTTTCTCTTACACCCGTGCGGTGACGCTGAATAAATCGCCGGCGTTTATTCTCAACGTGCTCGGCTGGCAGCCGGACAACATCGCCAGCCAGCTGAAAAAGATTGATGACCATACCCTGACGCTGCACTGGACCGCCGACGTCAGCCCGGCGGTGGCGCTGAATATTCTCTCCACCCCTATCGCCTCCATCGTTGATGAAAAACAGGTAGCGCCGAACGCGAAAAATAATGACTTCGGCAACGACTGGCTGAAGATGCACTCGGCGGGCAGCGGGGCCTATAAAATGCGCGTCTACCAGCCGCATCAGGCCATCGTGCTGGAAGCCAACGCCAGCTCCCCCACCGGCGCGCCGAAGATCAAGAGCATCATTATTAAAAACGTCCCCGACCCGGCTTCCCGCCGCCTGCTGATCCAGCAGGGGGATGCCGACGTGGCCCGCGATCTCGGCGCTGACCAGATTGCCGCCCTGCAGGATAAACCCGGCGTGAAGGTGCTGAGCATCCCGTCCGCCGAGCAGAACTATCTGGTGTTTAATACCGCCAACAGCGCCAACCCGCTGCTGAATAATCCGGCCTTCTGGGAGGCGGCGCGCTGGCTGGTCGATTATGAGGGCATCACCAAAAACCTGCTGAAAGGCCAGTACTTTATTCACCAAAGCTTCCTGCCGGCCGGCCTGCCGGGGGCGCTGGAAACCAATCCGTTCACCTTCGACCCGCAAAAAGCTAAGGCTATCCTCGATAAAGCGGGCATTAAGGATGCCCACTTCACCCTCGACGTGGAGAACAAACCGCCGTTTATCACCATCGCCCAGTCGCTGCAGGCCAGCTTTGCCCAGGGCGGGGTGAAAGTGGATCTGCTGCCGGCCGCCGGCAGCCAGGTTTATGCCCGGGTACGCGCGAAGCAGCATCAGGCGGCGATCCGCCTGTGGATCCCGGACTACTTTGATGCGCATTCCAACGCCAGCGCCTTTGCCTGGAACGATGGTAAGTCCAGCACCGTGGCCGGGCTCAACGGCTGGCAGATCCCTGAGCTGAATAAAGCCACCCTCGCCGCGGTGGCGGAGCCGGACCCGGCGAAACGCCTCGATCTGTACAAAACGATGCAGGAATCCCTGCTGCAGCATTCGCCATACGTCTTTATTGACCAGGGGAAAACCCAGATCGTGGTGCGCGATAACGTGAAGGGCTATCAGCAGGGGCTGAACGCCGATATGGTCTGGTACGATAACGTCACCAAGTAAGCGGGTTTTGGTCACCGGGTCCGGCGGCCTCGCCTGCCCGGATGACCGTTTCGCCACCCGGGCCCGGCGGGCGTCGCGCCGCCGGGAATCATGTTGATATACCAGGAATTTCCATTTTCCATGCCATCGTTTTCCACTCACCTTACCCGCCTGCTGCAGGGGCTGTTGACGCTGCTGCTCACGCTGTTCGGGCTGTTGCTGGTCACCTTCTCGCTCTCCGCGCTGTCGCCCGTCGACCGCGTACTGCAGATCGTCGGCGACCATGCCAGCCAGTCGACCTATGACCAGGTTCGCCATCAGCTGGGTCTCGACCAGCCGCTGCCGGTGCAGTTCTGGCACTACCTGGTCAACCTGGCTCATGGCGATCTTGGCATCGCCAGCGCCACCGGCCAGCCGGTGCTCCACGATCTGCTGGCCGTCTTCCCGGCGACCCTTGAGCTGGCGACCCTGGCGCTGATCGTCGGCGCGGTACTGGGCATCGTCGCCGGGGTGCTGTGCGCCCGTTACGCCGGTTCGCCGTGGGATCTGGCGGTGCGCACCTTTACCCTGTTGGGCAACTCGGTGCCCATTTTCTGGCTCGGCCTGCTGATGCTGGCCCTGTTTTACGCCCGGCTGCAGTGGGCGCCGGGCCCGGGTCGACTCGACGATATTTATCAGTATACCGTCGAGCCGCGCAGCGGTTTTGCGCTGATCGACACCTGGCTCTCCGGCGATACCGCGGCGTTTAAAAATGCCATCGGCCATCTGGCGCTGCCGGTGCTGGTGCTGGCCTATTACTCGCTGGCGAGCATCACCCGCCTGACCCGCTCCGCCTGCCTGAGCGAGATGAACAAAGAGTACATTCTGCTGGCGCGGGCCAAAGGGGCCGGAGAGATGACGATTTTGCTGCGCCACGTCCTGCCCAATATCCGCGGCACTCTGCTGACGGTGACCGCTCTCGCCTGGACCTCCATGCTCGAAGGGGCGGTGCTCACCGAAACCGTCTTCTCGTGGCCGGGGATCGGCCGCTACCTCACCACCGCGCTGTTCGCCGGGGATACCACGGCGATCATGGGCGGCACGCTGCTGATTGGCGTGAGTTTTGTGCTGATCAATAACCTGACCGACCTGCTGGTGCGGTTAACCGATCCGAGGGTGCGCTGATGCCGACTTATCTGTTTTTACGCCGTCTGCGCCGCTCACCCGCCGCCTTCAGCGGCCTGACCCTGGTGATCCTGCTGGTACTGACCGCGCTGTTCGCCCCGTGGCTGGCGCCGCACGATCCCAACTGGCAGGATGCCGCCGCTCGTCTGCAGGGGCCCGGGGCGGGACACTGGCTCGGCACCGACAGCTACGGCCGCGACCTGCTGTCGCGCCTGCTCTACGGCACCCGCCCGGCGCTGGGTCTGGTGGCGCTGGTGACCGCCATTACCCTGCCCGTCGGGCTGCTGGTAGGTATCCTCTCCGGTTACTATGGCGGGTGGCTGGAGCGGATACTGATGCGGTTTACCGACGTGGTGATGTCGATGCCGCGCCTGATCCTCGCCTTCGCGTTCGTGGCGATGCTCGGCCCGGGGCTGGTCAACGGCGCGCTGGCGTTAGCCCTGACCACCTGGCCGGCCTACGCCCGTCAGGCGCGCAGCGAAATTCAGCGCCTGCGCCATAGCGACTACCTCGCCGCGGCGGAGATGCTGGGCATCCGCGGCTGGCGGCTACTGATTGGGCATATTCTGCCGCTGTGTCTGCCGTCGGCGATTGTCCGGCTGGCGCTCGATCTGGCGGGCATTATCCTCGCCGCCGCCGGTCTCGGCTTTCTCGGCCTGGGCGCCCGCCCGCCGATGGCGGAGTGGGGAGCGATGATTGCCGACGGGATGCAGGTGATTTTCGACCAGTGGTGGATCGCTGCCATCCCCGGCGCGGCGATCCTGCTCGCCAGCCTGGCGTTTAACCTGCTGGGCGATGGCCTGCGCGATATTCTGGAGCCGCAACATGACTGACATCCGACTGACCGTCCAGGGACTCGCCGTCGACTACCCCACCGCCCGGGTGGTGGACAACGTCAGCTTCACCCTCGGCAACGAGCGGCTGGCGCTGGTGGGCGAATCTGGCTCCGGCAAATCGATGACCGCCCGGGCGTTGATGGGCCTGGTGCGCAAGCCCGGGGTGGTGAGCGCCGAACGGCTGGAGGTGCTGGGGCGCGATGTGCTAACCCTCAGCGCCCGCGGCTGGCGCGCGCTGCGCGGCAACGATATCGCTATGGTGCTGCAGGATCCGCGCTATGCGCTAAATCCTGTGCAGTCCATTCAGACGCAGCTGGAAGAGGCGTTAACCCTGCATCAGCGTCTCAGCCGCCGTGGGCGCGCCGAGGCGGTTAAAGACGCCATCGCCGCCGTCGGTCTGGATCTGCCGGTCCTCAGCCGCTATCCCGGCGAGCTCTCCGGCGGGATGGGGCAGCGGGTGATGATCGCCCTCGCGCTGCTTAATAACCCGAAGGTGCTGATAGCCGACGAGCCAACTTCGGCCCTCGACGCCCGCCTGCGCAACCAGATCCTCGAGCTGCTGGTGGAGCAGTGCGCGCAGCGGCAGATGGCCATGCTACTGATCAGCCACGATCTGCCGCTGGTGGCCGCGCATTGCGATCGCGTGCTGGTGATGTACCGGGGGAGACAGGTCGATGAGATGCCGGCGCGGGCGCTACCGAGCGCGACGCACCCTTATACCCGCACCCTGTGGACCTGCCGGCCAAATGCGCACACCTACGGCCAGATGCTGCCGACCCTCGACAGAACCCAGGACTTTACGGAGACGGCCCATGGCGATCGTTAATCTTCAGGATTTGCAGGTAACATTCGGCGCGAAGACGGCGGTCTCTGCCGCCAGTTTCTGTGTCGACGCCGGGGAAACCTTCAGTCTGATCGGCGCCTCGGGCTGCGGTAAATCGACGATTTTGCGCGTGCTCGCCGGATTACAGCGCGAATGGCGCGGCAGCGTGGAACTGCTGGGCCAGGGCATCGCGCCGGGCGCCCGCTTTCAGGGCGCGCTGCGGCGCAACGTGCAGATGGTGTTTCAGGATCCGTACGCCTCGCTGCATCCCAACCATACTCTGTGGCGCACCCTGGCGGAGCCGCTGCAGATCCACGGCATCCGCGACGTTGCCCCGCGGGTGACCACCGCCCTTGAGCAGGTGGGTCTGGCCGCCGACGCCGTCCGCCGCTATCCACACCAGCTCTCCGGCGGGCAACGGCAGCGCGTAGCCATTGCCCGCGCCCTGCTGCTGCGCCCGCAGATCCTGCTGCTGGATGAGCCGACCTCGGCGCTGGATATGTCAGTGCAGGCGGAAATTCTCAATCTGCTTAACCGCCTGAAACAGGAGCACGGCATGACCTATCTGCTGGTGAGCCACGATGCCGACGTCATCGCCCATATGTCCGATCGGGCGGCGTTTATGGCGGAGGGTGTGATCCAGCGCTTTTTCGATCGCGAAGCGCTGGTCAACGGAGAACACCGGATGAGGTGAGGTCAGCGGATGCGCCGCTGTTTTGTCGGGTGGCGCTTCGCTTACCCGACCTGGGGTCCGTGCGACCTGTCGTTAATTTACCCACTTGCGGCGACTGAAACTGCCGGTTTCCCCCCTCTCCCTGTGTATGAAGAGCCGGAGTGAGGCTCGGTTTTCCCCCTCTCCCTGTGGGAGAGGGCCGGGGTGAGGGCAACAGAGCGCCCCCTGTCCCCGCTGCCCGGCGCCTTAGCCCGATGCGCCGTTGTTTTGTCGGGTGGCGCTCCGCTTACCCGACCTGGGATTCGTGCGACCTGTCGTTAATTTATTCACCATTGTTGCTGAAACTGCCGGTGCTGGCGGCCTCAACATCGCTGAGACGTTCCCGGAAGGCCGGGGATACAGGGGGCGGCGGCGACTGGCCGCCCCCTGTGCGCTCCCTGCGCCATGAGTGACATAACGCAGACAATTAACCGGGAGCGCAATGTGCGCTGAAGCCACCGATAATATAAACAACCACACTGCAGTGCTTCCCCTCACCCTGGCCCTCTCCCGGAGGGAGAGGGAATCGTCCGGCTGGCGTTTAGGCCCGTGCAAGCACACTGCCAGGTAACGTTATCCGATGCCACTCCCCTACTTCGCCAGGCTGGCAAAGCGAGCAAAGACCGCATCAAAAATCGCCAGCCCTTGCGCCACCTGCTCAGCAGTAATGGTGCACGGCGGAACCACGTGAATGCGGTTCTCCACCACAAAGGCCAACAGCCCGGCCTCGGTTAAGGCCCCTTTGATCGCGGCCATGTCGGCGGCAGTCAGCGGCGTTTTTTGTTCACGGCTGCTCACCAGCTCCAGCGCCTGGAACAGGCCGCGACCACGCACCTCGCCGATAATGGCGTGCTTCTCCGCCAGCGCCTCGAGACCGGGGCGCAGCACCTCGTTGCCGATATAGGCCGCGTTCTCAACCACCTTCTCCTCTTTCATCGCGTCGATGGTGGCGACAATCGCCGCCATCGCCAGCGGATGGCCGGAGTAGGTCAGCCCGCCGGCAAAAAAGTGGTCGTCAAAATAGCGGGCAATCGGCTCGCTAATCAGCACCCCGCCCGCCGGCACGTAGCCCGCGTTAACCCCTTTGGCAAAGGTCACCAGATCCGGCACCACGCCATCCTGTTCGAAGGCGAACCAGCTGCCGGTACGGCCAAAGCCGGCCATCACCTCATCGAGGATCAGCACGATGCCAAACTCGTCGGCCAGGGCGCGCACACCCTGCATATAGCCTGCCGGCGGCACGAGGATCCCGGCGGTGCCGGGGATGGACTCCAGCAGGATCGCCGCGATGGCCGTCGGCCCCTCGCATTCAATGATCCGCCGCAGATGCGCCAGCGCGCGCTGGCACTCCTCTTCCTCAGTCACGGCGTTGAACTCGCTGCGGTAAAGGTAGGGGTTGAAGAAGTGAACATGGCCGCGGGAGAACTCATTCGGCACCCGGCGCCAGTCGCCGGTGGCGGCGATCGCGCTGCCGGTGTTGCCATGGTAGGAACGATAGGCCGACAGCACCTTGTCGCGCCCGGTATAGAGCCGCGCCATGCGAATCGCGTTCTCATTGGCATCCGCCCCGGCGTTGGTGAAGAACACCTTGCTGAAGCCCGCCGGCGCCAGGTCGACGATGCGCTTCGCCGCTTCGCCGCGGGCAAGGTTGGCGGTGGCGGGCGCGATGGTGACCAGGGTCTCCAGCTGCGCCTTCATGGCCGCCAGTACCCGGGGGTGCTGATAGCCAATGTTGACGTTCACCAGCTGGCTGCTGAAATCGAGCCAGGTATTCCCCTCGTAATCCCATAGCTCGCAGCCTTGCGCCCCGGCAATCACCAGCGGATGGAGATTGCCCTGCATCGACCATGAATGAAACACATAAGCGCGATCCAGCTGCCGAACTTCATCATTGCTTACCGCGACCTCGTTCTGTAGTGCCAGCTTCATACCCTGCCCTCTCTCATGTCGTTGTGGTTGGCTTCATCATTGGCCGCGGCAACGCAAAACGGATAGAGCCAGTGCGCGAAAAACGATGTGACACGGTGTCACATCCGCGTCCGCCGTCTGGCCCTGTGCCTTGCCGTCCGGCGTTTTTATAGTGGAGGGACAACCGCACAGGAGAATGACATGGCAACGAGCAACGTAGTGTTTATCACCGGGGCGACCTCGGGTTTTGGCGAAGCGGCAGCACAGGTGTTTGCCGACGCGGGCTGGTCGCTGGTGCTGAGCGGGCGCCGCTATCCGCGACTGAAGGCCTTGCAGGACAGACTCGCCGCCCAGGTGCCGGTGCATATTATTGAGCTTGACGTTCGTGACAGCGAGGCGGTGGCTGCCGCCGTGGCGTCGCTCCCCGCCCCCTTCGCCGATGTCACCACCCTGATCAACAACGCCGGGCTGGCGCTGTCGCCACTGCCGGCGCAGGAGGTGGCGCTGGAGGACTGGAAAACGATGATCGACACCAACGTCACCGGTCTGGTGACGATGACCCACGCCCTGCTGCCGACGCTGATACGCCATGGCGCCGGGGCGAGTATTATCAATATCGGCTCGATCGCCGGGCAGTGGCCCTATCCCGGCAGCCATGTGTATGGCGCCAGCAAGGCGTTTGTGAAGCAGTTCAGCTATAACCTGCGCTGCGATCTGCTTGGCACCGGCGTGCGGGTCACCGATCTGGCGCCGGGGATTGCCGAGACCGAATTTACCCTGGTGCGTACCAAAGGCGACCAGGCGGCATCGGATAAGCTCTATCGCGGCACCACGCCACTGAGCGCGCGCGATATCGCCGAGCAGATGTTTTATATCGCCACGTTGCCGGCGCATATGAACATTAACCGGGTGGAGGTGATGCCGGTGCGCCAGGCGTGGCAGCCGTTCGCCATCGATCGGGATTAAGCGAAACCCGACGCATCCCTTGCCGGCGCTGCCGGCAAGGGATGCAAGCCGGACTAACGGCTGCTTTGCAGAAACTGCCTGACGCGTTCAGAGTCAGGCTGAGTGAAGAACTTCTCCGGCGGCGCCTTCTCAATCAGCAGCCCCTTCTCCAGAAACACCACCTCGTTGGATACCTGGCGGGCAAAATCCATTTCGTGCGTCACCACTACCATGGTGTAACCCTCGGCGGCGAGGGCTTTCATTACCCCCAACACCTCATTAACCAGCTCCGGATCCAGCGCCGACGTCGGTTCATCGAAGAGAATAACTTCGGGCGACATCGCCAGCGAACGGGCGATCGCCACCCGCTGCTTCTGCCCGCCGGAGAGAGTGATCGGGTAAACATCGGCTTTGTGCGCCATGCCCACTTTCTCCAGCTGCTGCATGGCAATGGCCTTCGCCTCGTCTCGTTTCATGCCCTTAACGTGCAGCAGCGCCTCGCTGACGTTTTGCTGAACGGTCAGATGCGGCCACAGGTTAAAACTCTGAAAGACCATCCCCACCCGCTCGCGAATTTTGGCCAGCTGGCGGTGCGACATCGCCCGGCCGCGCTGTTCATCAATCCCCAGTCGCTGACCGCCGATATGAATTTCACCGCGGTCCGGCTGTTCCAGCCAGTTCATACAGCGCAGCAGTGTGGATTTTCCCGACCCGGACGAGCCGAGAATACTCACCACGGTCCCCTTCTCCACCGTCAGGTTAATATCCCGCAGGACTTCCACATTATCGAACTGTTTGGAGACGTTTTTGACGCTTACGGCAATAGACTCAGGCATGGCTCATTCCTCTTTTGGCTCCCCAGGCGGTCAGGCGCTTAATCAGCAGCTCCAGCAGAATGCTGATCGCCCAGTAAAGCCCAATGGCGACGATAAAGGCGTTAAACGGAATAAAATAGGTCGCCTGGACGCTGTTGGCGGCGGCGGTGATCTCCTGAACGGTAATAATGCTCAGGAAAGCGGTGTCCTTCAGGCAAATAATCAGCTGATTGCCGATCAGCGGTAAGGCGGAAGAGACGATATTGGGTAAAATAATCCGCCGGAAAATGGCATAGCGCGAAAAGCCCTGAGCAATCGCCGCTTCAATATATCCGCCGGAAAATACCCGCCGCTGGCTGCGCAATATTTCAAAGAAATAGGCGCCATGATAAATAATCAGGGCCAGTAAACCGGCGGTCCACGGCTCCATGCTAATACCGAGCTGCGGCAGCCCGTAATACAGAAGATAAGCGAGGATCAAAAAAGGGATTGCACGCATCAGGCTGACGAAACCAATAATAATCCGGTTAATCACTTTCTTTTGATATTCGCTAAAATAACACAGCGTAATACCGATAATCAGCGCCGCCAGGGCGGCGGTAATAAACAGTTCGAGGGTCGCGAATAACCCGGCAATAAAGCTATCGCGAACCGACCAGATAACGCCCCACTGATTCATAATGCCTCCCGTTCCTAGCGCGCCAGACGCCTGGCTTTACGTTCCGCGATACCCTGCAGCTTCAACAAACAGCCGATGATCACCACATACAGCAGGCCGGCGGCGAGGATCGGCGACAGCGGCTCGTAGGTGACCGAGGAGATACGGTTGGTGACCCGGGTGAGATCCACCACGCCAATCACGGCGATGGCCGGGCTACCTTTGATCAAAAAGGACATCTCATTGACCAGCGCCGGCAGGCTCTCGATCCACATCTGCGGCAGCATGATGTAGCGGAAGTAGGTCCAGCGGCGCATTCCCACCGACTCCGCCGCCTCCCGCTGTTCGCGCGGAAAGGTGCGGAAGGCGTTGCGCCAGATCTCAGCGTTAAACGCCGACGTGTTAAGCGTCAGCGCCACGATGGCGGCCACGTTCTTGTCGAGGTTAATGCCCATCGTCGGCAGGGAAAGGAACAGAAACAGCACCAGCGTCACCAGCGGCGTTGCGCGGGCCAGACTGATATAGACCACCAGCAGCTGGTCGATCACCGGCAGGCGCAGCATCCGCACCAGGGCGATCAGCAGGCCCGCCACCACCCCGAAGGCGATAGCGATGGCCGAAATCCAGAGGGTCGTCCATGCGCCTTCGATTAATAACTGCCAGGAAATTGCATCCATGAGGCCCTCCTTCTCAGCAACAGGCGGCGGTCGCCCGCCGCGGAATATTACAGTCCGGCGAGTTTGTGAAACTGTTCCGGGCTGGTGATCGCCTCGGTCGGCAGGTTGTCATAGGTTTCGCCAAACCATTTTTTCTGCAGCTCGGCGAGCTTGCCGGTCTCCTTCATGTGGTTCATAAACTTGGTCATATAGGCCAGCAGCTGCGGCGAGTTTTTCGGGATCGGCCACGCCATATACCCCGGTCCGGAGACAGCCAGCCCTTTGGCGAAGACCTTCGGTTTGGCTTTCGCCAGGTCGTTTACCGAGATCACCACGTTAATCACGTAATCCAGTCGCTTATTCGCCAGGTCGGCGTAGGCTTCCGGATAGGAGGGATACTCCACCACCGGTCCCAGCTTGCCGCCGGTCTTCTCCAGCATCGCCTTCAGCTCCGGCAAACGCGCCAGCAGCGCGCTCCCGGCCTGTAACCCCACTTTTTTGCCGCTGAGATCGGCAATCGTATTTAACGAAGTATCGCCAGCGCGTTTGACGAAATAGTGCTGCGCGGAGGCCCACGGTGGGGTGAAATCAAAAACCTTCAGCCGCTCATCGGTAATAACCGCCCCGGTTAAGGCCATATCGTATTGCCCGGTGGAGACGGCCGCTAATAATCCGGTCCACGGTAATATGCTCTGGTCGACATGGAATTTGGCATATTTACGTAATTCCTCAAGCATATCTTTGTTAAAGCCATCGGCCTGGCCATTATTCATAAAGTTAAACGGCGCATAATCATCTTCCGTCGCCACTTTCAAGGTGCCGGATTTTTCTATTTCCGGAAGATCGGCCGCGACGGCGTGATAAGAAAAAGCGACCGTTAATACAGCGCTCAGACACATTGATGCCAATGATTTTTTCATTATTTCACCCCTGATGGATTGGCCAGACGGGTTCATTCCAGAACGCGAAAAGGTTTCTGCAAAATAGTGGCCGGGGACGTTCCGGTCCACGGCGGCTGAATACGTTTTTAATGTGGGAGCGTTTTTCAATTCCGTATAGAGCCAGATGGGCCGCATCGCTGTGTCAGATGGCGGCAGGGTGGTATGGAATTTGCTGAGTGTAACGGGTGGTCGCAATGCGTTATTGCCAGAGGAGCCCCGTATGATCCGTCACCTGTTACACGTTGATTTTCAGCCTGGCCGCGGTTTGCAGGAACAGGTGCGAGAGACGCTGGTGAATGCCATTCTCAGCGGGATCTTCGCCGCCGACACCCCGCTGCCCTCCTGTCGCCAGTTGGCCAGCCAGCTTCGCGTCTCGCGCAACACCACCGCGCTGGTGTTTGAAAGTCTGGTCAACGAGGGCTACCTGATTAGCCGCCCACGAAGCGGTTACTACCTGCATCCCGACTATCATGAAGCTTCGCCTGCCGCCGTCGAGAGTGCACCGCAGCGCGAAGCCGCTGCACCACGCTGGGGCGACCGGCTGCAGATGACCCCCAGCCAGCAGGAGTCGATCCTCAAACCGGCGGGCTGGATGCACTACCGCTACCCGTTTATCTACGGCCAGCCCGATACCCGGCAGTTCCCGCTGGCCACCTGGCGCTCGGCGGCGAACTGGCTGCACGGCGGGGTGCGCGACCCGGCGTGGGTCATCGACCATATTGACCAGGATGTGCCGATGCTGATCGAGCAGATCCGCACCCGGGTGCTGCCCAAGCGCGGCATTGTCGCCGCGCCGGATGAAATTCTCATCACCCTTGGCTCGCAAAATGCGCTCTACCTGCTGACCCGACTGCTGCTCTCTTCCACCACCCGCATTGGCGTCGAAAACCCCTGCTTTCGCGAAGCCATCAACACCTTTCTGCTCGCCGACGCCGAGGTGGTGCCGCACCCGGTGGATGAAGAGGGGATCGTGCTTAATGAGCGTCCCTGCGATTACTACTATGTCACCCCCGGCCATCAGGTGCCCACCGGGGTGACCATGAGCAGTGCGCGGCGTCGCCAGCTGCTGGAGCATGCCGCCCGCCATGACGCAGTCATTATTGAAGATGATTATGACTCGGAGAGTAACTTTACCCTCAACCCACTGCCGGCGCTGAAGGCCAGCGATCGCAGCGGCCGGGTGGTGTATGTCAGCAGCCTGTCAAAAGCGCTGTCACCGGGGCTGCGGTTGGGGTTTATGGTCGCCGACCCGGACCTGATCGACGAGGCGCGCGCCCTGCGCCGGCTGGTCTATCGCCATCCGCCGACCAACATTCAGTACCAGATGGCCCACTTCCTTGCCCAGGGCCATTATGAAACCCATCTGCGGCGCTACCACTACGACTCCGCCCAGCGCTGGGAGCGCCTGCACGCCGCCCTGCAGCGCTATCTGCCGTCGTGTCGCGCGCTGGCGGGGAGCGAACATGCTAACGCCTTCTGGCTGCAGACCCCGGCGCAGATCAACACCCAGCAGCTCACCTGGCGCGCCGCCCACGCCGGCGTGCTGATTGAGCCCGGGGCGCGCCATTTTCTCAGCGCCGCGCCGCCGGATAACTACTTTCGCATGGGATTCCACGCCATTAACCCTGACGCCATCGCCCAGGGGGTGGAGGTCCTGCGCGGCCAGCTGGAGCAGATGGGTTAGCGGTATTGTTCATACTCAACGGCGTCGCGCACGCTGAGCAGCGCCTGGCGCAGACTGTCGAAAGGCACCGATCCGAGCGCAATGCGCAGCGCCTGCGGGATCGTGGCGGAGACGCAGAACGGCTCGGCGGTCGACACCGAAATACGGCGTTCCATCAGCGCATTCGCCAGTCGATCGGCCCGGCTCTCTTCACCCAGAGGCAGCCAGACAAAGTACGAATCGGGATGACTGACGACGGGAAGCCCACAAAGCACCTCGCGGGCCACCTGCTGCCGCTGTCGCGCATCCTGTCGTTTCTGCATTTCAAAGCGGGCCACCGTGCCATCTTCAATCCAGGCGCAGATCAGCGAACTTATCAGCGTCGGCGTATTCCACGTCGTGGCGCGGATGGCGCGCTCAATCTCCGGGCGATAGCGCGGCGGAGAGATCACCACCCCCACGCGCAGTCCGGTGGCGATATTTTTTGAAAAACCGGTGACATACACCGTTCTTTCCGGCGCATAGCTGATCACCGCCGGCGGCGGACGGCTCACCAGCCGGGCGTAGGCGGCATCTTCAATAATCAGCAGATCGTGTTGGCGCGCAAGATCGGCCAGCGCCTGCCGCTGCCCGGTGTTGAGCACCCAGCCCAGCGGATTGTGCAGCGTCGGCATGGTATACACCGCCCGCACCCGCCGCTGCTGGCACAGCGTATGAAGCGCCTGCAGGTCCGGCCCCTCCGGTCGACAGGGGATCGCCGCCAGCTCCAGATGATACAGCGCCGCCAGAACCTTGAAGCCCGAATAGGTCAGCGCATCCACCGCCACCACATCCCCCGGACGTAACAGCCCCATGACGGTCACTGCCAGCCCGTGCTGTGCGCCGTTGACGATCAGGACATTTTCCGCATCCGGCGTAAAGTGCTGGCAGGTCAAATGGCGGGCGATAATTTCGCGCTCGGCGAGCCGCCCGGCATGAGGCTGATAGCGCAGATGCGAGTCAATATCGCCCGCCATCGCCAGCTGCCTGAGCGCCTCGCGCAGCGCATCGCCCTGCTCCGGCAGCGAAGGGTAGTTGAAATTGAGATCCACGACATCGGCGGCCACCACCTGCTGATCGACCCCGTGCCCCGGCGGCAGCGAGAGGTCGCGCACGAAGGTGCCGCGGCCGGTTTCGCCGCTGACCAACCCCATCTCTTCCAGTTCACGGTAGACGCGCGTGGCGGTGGCCAGCGAGATGCGCTCCCCGGCGGCAAGGGTACGGTGCGTCGGCAGACGGGTGCCTGCGGGCAGTTGCCCGCTGCGGATCGCCTGGGCATATCGGTCGACAACGGCTTTATATCGGGCTTTCATCGTGAAATGTATCTATGACAATAATTTGATTGTATTAGATTGGGCACATTACCATCGCCGCAGACGATGCTCAAGCGGGCACAGCACATCTGATAACGCGAGGTTAACGTGGTAGATTCAACAATGGATAAATCGGTGCCCGGTCCCTGGTCCGGATGGCTTCATGGTTTACTGGGGGTGATTATTTTTAGCGGGTCGCTGCCCGCGACGCGGCTGGCGGTGCAGGATATGGATCCGTTCTTATTGACCTTTCTGCGCGCCTCCATCGCCGGGCTGCTTGCCGTCGCGCTGCTGGTCGGCTTTCGCCAGAAACGCCCGCGCCTGGCGCAGCTTGTGCCCTTGATCATCGTCTCATCAGGGGTGGTGATCGGCTTTCCCCTGCTCACGGCGCTGGCCCTGCAGCACATCACCTCGGCGCATTCGATTGTGTTTATTGGCCTGCTGCCGCTGATGACCGCCCTCTTCGGCGTACTGCGCGGCGGCGAACGCCCGCGGCGGGCTTTCTGGATCTTTTCGCTGCTGGGCAGCCTGCTGGTGGTGGGATTCGCCCTGACGCAAAGTGCGGCGGCCTCACTCAGCGGCGATCTGCTGATGCTGGCGGCGGTTATCGCCTGCGGCCTCGGCTATGCGGAAGGGGCAAAGCTGACGCGGGAGCTCGGCGGCTGGCAGGTGATCTGCTGGGCGCTGGTGATAGCCCTGCCGTTGATGCTCCCCGCCTCGCTGATGGTTCAGCCCGCGTCCTGGCATGCCATATCGGCCTCCTCCTGGGCGGCGCTCGGCTATGTGTCGCTGTTCAGCATGCTGATCGGTTTCATCTTCTGGTACAAAGGGCTGGCCGCGGGCGGGATCGCCGCCGTCGGCCAGCTCCAGCTATTGCAGCCGTTCTTCGGGCTTGGCCTGTCGGCGGCGCTGTTGCACGAAACCGTCAGCCCCTTGATGCTGGCGGTTACGCTGGGCGTGGTACTGTGCGTGGTGGGCTCGCGCAAATTTGGCCGCCAGCGGGTTGTCGCAGGGAGCGGGAGCCGTGATTGACCGCCCCGTCATCCGCCGTCCCGGGTCGCGGCGGCGTAACCGCCTTACCCGGGCGACAGCATGATAAACGGCTGGAAGACGCGTCGCCGGGGAGGACGACCGTCTACACCGGCCGCGCGTACTGAAGCATCACCTGCAGCAGCACGTTGGCCCCGGCGGCGACGTGCTCCGGCGAGGCATACTCAATTTCGTTATGGCTGATCCCGTCCTTGCAGGGGATAAAAATCATCCCGGTGGGCGCCAGGTAGCTCATATACACTGCGTCATGCCCGGCGCCGGAGACGATCGGCCGCGCCGGATAGCCCAGCCGCTGCGCGGTATCGGCAATGGCCTGCCGGCATTCAGCATCGAACGGCGCCGCCGGATAGTGGCTTACCTGCTTCAGGGCCACCTGCAGACCGCTCTCCCGCTCAACCTCCGCGATAAACGCCCGCAGCTGGCGATCCATCTCGTCCACCAGCGCATCGCTGAGATTGCGCATATCAATGGAGAAGGTGACCTCCCCGGGCACCACGTTGCGGCTGTTGGGCCACACCTGCACGCTGCCGACGGTGCCGCGTCCCTCTTCGCTGCGCCCGGCAATGGCCACCACTTCCTGCATAATGCGAGTCGCCACCTGCAGGGCATCCTGACGCAGGCGCATCGGCGTGGGTCCGGCGTGCGAGGCCTGGCCGGTGACCACGCAGTCGTACCAGCGGATCCCCAGCACGCCCTGCACGATACCGATGGTTTTCGCTTCATCTTCGAGAATCGGCCCCTGCTCAATGTGCGCCTCAAAATAGGCGCCGATGGGATGCTCCCCCGGGGTCTGCTCGCCGATATAGCCGATCTGCGCCAGCGCCTCGCCGACGCTGACACCCTCTTTATCCGTGACGGCCCAGGTCTCTTCCAGCGGGAAGACGCCGGCAAAGACCCCGGAGCCCATCATCACCGGTACAAAGCGTGACCCCTCTTCGTTGGTCCAGAACACCACCTCAATCGGCGCGTCGGTATCAATCTGCAGATCGTTGAGCGTGCGCACCACCTCCAGCGCCGCCAGCACGCCGTAGTTGCCGTCAAATTTGCCGCCGGTGGGCTGGGTGTCAATATGGCTGCCGGAGACGATGGGCGGCAGGCCGGGGTTGCGGCCTTCCCGGCGCATAAACACATTGCCGATTTTATCGATGGTGACGCTCATCCCGGCCTCCCGCGCCCAGCCTATTACCTTGTCCCGCCCCTGGCGGTCGAGGTCGGTGAGGGTCAGACGGCGGCAGCCGCCCTTCGGCGTGGCGCCGATCTGCGCGAGATCCATTAACGACGCCCACAGGCGGTCGCCATTGATGCGCCAGCCGGTGGTGTCGGTCGCGGGGGTAAAAAGTACATCACTGCTCATGGTAGTCTCCTGACATCAAGGTCGCCGCCAGCGTAACCGGCGGTGGGAATGCGCTATCAACGCCTGGTCTTCATCCTGTATGGTTTTTTGCCGCCGATCAGACGGCCAGGGCCTGGGCGTTAGCGTCAATCGCCAGCTCGCGCCAGCGGTGGCAACTCACCGCGTGGCGCTCCGCGACGGATTCCGTCGGCGGCAGACTCTGTTCACAGACCGGGCGACGGTGCGGGCAGCGCTCGGCAAAGGCGCAGCCGGGCGGCAAACGCGCCAGATCCGGCGGCGCGCCGGGAATGCAGTGCAGGGCATCGCCTTTCTTAAGCCCCTCTTTCGGCCGACTGCCCAGCAGCACCTGGGTATAAGGATGGCGCGGGTGGCGCAGGATCTCGCTCATCGACGCTTCCTCGACGATCCGCCCGGCGTACATCACCGCCACCCGGTCGGCGATCTCCACCGCGGCGCCGATATCGTGGGTCACAAACACGATCGACAGCCCGCGCTGCTTTTGCTGCTCACGCAGCAGGATCAGGATCTGGATTTGCACCGTGGCGTCGAGGGCGGTGGTCGGCTCATCCGCCAGCAGCAGCTGCGGGTTACAGGAGAGCGCAAGGGCGATCATCGCCCGCTGGCGCATCCCGCCGGACATCTCGTGCGGGTAAGCATCCAGCCGCCGCTCGGGGCTGGGAATGCGCACCTGGCTCAGGGCCTCCAGCGCCCTGTCCCGGGCCGCCTGGCGCGACAGCCCTTCGTGGCGGCGCAGCCCTTCAATAATCTGCTGCCCGACGGTGTAGACCGGATCGAAGGCCAGCAGCGGCTCCTGAAAAATCATCGCGCAGCGTCCGCCGCGATAGCGCCGCAGCTGGCTGGCGCTCATCGTCAGCACCTCGTCGTCCCCCACCTGCAGGGTGCCGGAGAGCTCACTGCTCCCTGGCGGGTGCAGGCGCATCAGCGCCCGCAGGGTCACGCTCTTGCCGGAACCCGACTCGCCAATCAGCGCCATCACCTCCCCCTTTTGTACCTCAAAGGAGACCCCGTTGACCGCGTTGATGGTCTGTCCGTCGCGGCGAAAGACGACCCGCAGGTCGCGCACATGGACAAAGGCGTTATCCGACATGGCTGACCTCCTTAAGGGGGATGCTTTGATGCCAGGGCGAGGCCGGCTGCGCCATCAGGCAGGCGCTCTGGTGCCCCTCCCCGACCGCCTCCAGCCGCGGTTTCACCTCGGCGCAGACCGCCTTCGCATGCGGGCAGCGGGTGTGAAAACGGCAGCCGCTCGGCGGCGCGATGGGGCTGGGGGGATCGCCGCTCAGCGGCGAGGTCAGGGTGCGGTTTTCCGGGTCCATGGAGGGCATCGAGCTTAACAGCGCCCGGGTATAGGGGTGGGCGGAGGCGGTAAACAGCTGCTCCGCCGGGCCAATCTCCACCACTTCGCCAAGGTACATGACGAGGATCCGATCCGACAGCCAGCGTACCACGTGCAGATCGTGGCTGATGAACACGTAGGTCAGCTCGAGAGTCCGTTTCAGCTCCTGCAGCAGCTGCAGCACCTGGGCTTCCACCGATTTATCCAGCGCCGACACTGCCTCATCGAGGATCACCAGCCGCGGCTTCATCGCCAGCGCGCGGGCGATATTCACCCGCTGCCGCTGGCCGCCGGAGAGCGCATGCGGGTAGCGGTCGGCAAAGCGTGCCGGCTCAAGGCCAACGTGCGCCAGCAGATAGCGGGCATATTCGCTGGCCTCTCTGGCGCTGACGCCATGGACGCGCTGGCCGAAGGCGATGCTCTCCTCCATGGTCATGCGCGGATTGAGCGAAGCATAGCTATCCTGAAAGACCATCTGCACCTGGCGACGGTAGGCTTTCAGCGGCAGACGCGACGAGCCGACCCCCTGTCCGTCGAAGATCAGTTCGCCGCTGTCCTGGGTGAGCAACTGCATCAGCAGCCGGGCGGTGGTCGATTTGCCGCAGCCCGACTCGCCGACCACCCCCAGGGTTTCGCCTTTCATCACCGTGAAGCTGATATCGTCCACCGCCTGCACCACCTCCCGGCCTTTGCCGCCGCGAAAGTACTTCAGCAGGTGATTGACCTTCAGCAGCGGCTGCGCCGGCCCGCCAAGGTCGATATTGATAAAGGGTTGCATCGCTTACTCCTTAATCGCCATTGCCGCACGCAGGCGGTCCGCGAGGATATTGAACGAAATGGAGGTGATAAAAATCATCAGGCCCGGCAGGGCGGCCACCCACGGCTGGGTATAGATTGCCGTGCGCAGCGTATTGAGCATCAGCCCCCACTCGGGCTCCGGCGGCCGCACGCCGAGGCCGAGAAACGACAGGCCGGAGGCGAGGATCATGCACACCGAAATCAGCCCGGTGGAGAAGACGAAGATCGGCCCGAGCACGTTGCCCAACACCTGGACGCGGATAATGGTCAACGCGCTGGCGCCAGTGGCCCGGGCGGCGTCGATATAGTCCATATGTCGCACCTGGGCGGTCACGCTCTCGGCAATCCGCGCCACCTGCGGGACAAACACGAGGGTCAGCGACAGCAGCGCATTGCCGATGCCCGCCCCCAGCGCTCCCGACAGCGCAATCGCCAGCAGGACGGAGGGAAAGGCATAGAACACATCCACGGTGCGCATAATCACGGTATTGGTTTTGCCGCCCGTATAGCCGGCGATAATCCCGATGGCCCCGCCGATAAAAAAGGCGAACACCACCGGGACAATTCCCATAAACAGCGACAGTCGGGTGCCAAGGATCAGCCGCGACAGCATGTCGCGTCCCAGCTCATCCGAGCCCAGCGGGAAGCCGTCGCTGCCGATGGGTTTCAGGCGCAGGAACATCGACGTTTGATAAGGATCTTTGACGATAAGCCACGGACCGAACAGCGCCAGGGCCAGCAGCAGGAGGATCACCACGCCCACCACCACCCCGCCGGGGTCGCGCAGTAGGCGGCGCAATACCCCGCGCCAGTAACCTTGCCGGGAAGCGTGGGCCGCTGCGGCCGGAACCGCTTTCGTCGTTGCCGTATCCACCATGGTCAGCTCCTCTTAATACGCGGGTCGAGGGTGGTCTGCAGAATATCCACCAGCAGGTTGAGCAGCACGAAAAACAGCGCCAGCACCCAGATGGTGCCCTGCAGCAGGGGCAGGTCGCGCTGAAAAATGGCGGTATTGAGCAGCAATCCGGTTCCCGGCCAGGAGAAAACGGTCTCCACAAGGATCGAGCCGCCCATCAGATAGCCCACCTGCAGCCCCATCACCGCCAGCGCGGTGGGCGCGGCATTTTTCATGACGTGGACAAAGATGCGCGACTCGTTGAGCCCGCGAGCGCGCAGGCCAACGATAAACTCCTGGCTGAGGATATCGGCCACCTGCGAGCGCACGGTGCGGGCGATAATCCCGGTGGGGATCACCGACAAGGTGAGGGCTGGCAGCAGCATGAACTGCAGGTGCGCCCAGTCCCATTGCCAGCCCACCTCGCCTATCGGCCCGCCGCCGGTGGCCGGCAGCAGCGCGAACTTAACGCTGCAGAGGATCACCAGCAGCATCCCCAGCCAGTAGTGCGGCACGCTAACGCCAAATACCGACAACACCGAGGCCAGACGGTCAATGACGCTGTTGCGAAAATAGCCGGCGACAAAGCCGAACAGGCTGCCGAGGACGAAGCCGATCGCCGTCGCCAGCAGCGCCAGGCGCAGGGAGTACGCCACCGCGGTCATCACTTCGTCTATCACCGGGCGGCCGGTGGCGACCGACATACCAAGGTCGCCGTGCAGCGCCCGCCACAGCCAGTGGATAAACTGCATGGGCAGCGGCTTATCAAAGCCGTAAGCCTGCATTAACGTCTGACGCAGCGCCTCCGAGGCGTCCGGCGGCATCACCGACACCAGCGGGTCGCCCGGGGCGATCTGCACCAGCATGAAACAGATCACCGCCACCCCAAGCATGGTGGGGATAGCCAGCAGAATGCGGTATAGCAGCGTATTGATCATCGGTCGCCCCTTTCGCGATTACTCTTTTTTGCTCACCAGGCTGAGGTCGATAAACCAGCTCTGCGGTTGCACCACCCCGGTCACCGCAGGGGAAATCGCACGCGGCCCGACGTCGTGGGCGACAAACAGGAATGGCACCTGATCCACCAGCGCGGCGTGCAGCTCACCGGCCGCTTGGTTCATCTCCGCCGGGGTAAAGGCGTGCTTGACGGCGGCGGCCAGCTTCTCCGTCTCCGGAGTGGAGAAGTAACCCCAGTTGGTCGCCACCGGCGGAAACGCTTTGGCGGTCGAGAAGCGGATCAGGCCAAAGTAAGGATCGTTAACCGCGGCGCTGACGTTGATCGCATCGATCCCTTTCGCCGAGGGGTCCCGGGCACCCAGGCGCCAGTTGGTAAACAGGGTGTTCCATTCCACCACTTTGATATCCACATTGAAGAAGCAGCTCTTCAGGCTCTGCTGGATATACTCGTTCATCGGCAAGGGCTGCATCTGCCCGGAGCCGGAGGCCGAGGTGGCCACCGTGACGTGCAGCGGTTTGCTGGCGCTGTATCCGGCCTCGGTCATTAGCTGGCGGGCGGTATCCGGGTCATATTTGATCTGGAAGGTGGGTTTGCCATGCCACGGGCTGTCAGCCTCATAAACCCCGGTGGCCTCGGTCATGTAGCCGCCAAGGTAGCTCTTCAGCTCGGCGCGGTTCAGACACAGGTTGGCCGCTTTGCGCACGCGGATGTCCTGCCACGGCGATCCTTTTTCAAAGGAGAACTGCCAGGGCCACAGGTGCGGCTGGGTATTGGCGTAGAGGTGAAAACCCTGAGACTTGATCTGATCGATGGCGTCCGGCGCCGGGGCTTCAATCCAGTCCACCTGCTTCGACAGCAGCGCCGCGGTACGGGCGTTGGCCTCCGGCAAGGGGATCAGCACCACTTTATCCACCCGGGGAATGCGATCTTTGTTCCAGTAGTCGGGGTTTTTATCGAGGATCAGCTGCTGACGCGGCACCAGCTTCTCCAGTTTGAACGGGCCGCTACCCACCGCGTGGGCGGCGAAGGCGGTCCACGCCTGTTTGCTGCGCGCGGCGCTATCTCCCGCGCTGGCCGGCACCGCGTCATACTGTTTCTGCCACGCCGTCGGCGAGACGATAAACAGGTTGGTGATGTTGTACGGCAGCAGCGCGTCTGGTTCCGAGGTGGTCAGCGCCACAGTGTGGTCGTCAATTTTCTCTGCGCCGGTGAGGGTCGGCATGCGCGACAGGGTGTTGCCGATCTGCCCCGGGGCGTACTGCGGCGCCGCTTTATTCAGCACCTTATCCACGTTCCAGACGATGGCGTCGGCGTTCACCTCCGTCCCGTCATGGAACCTGACGCCCGGACGCAAGGTGAAAATCCAGCGGCTGGTGTTCTGCGGATCGATGTGCCACTCGGTCGCCAGCCCCGGCACCAGACCGCTGGGCTTTTCACCTTGCGACAGATCCCACTCCACCAGCGCGTCGTACAGCGGGATGCCGGTAAAGCGGTTGCCCTCATAGCCTTGATCCGGCTGGCCAAGGGTTAACGGAATATCCGCGGCGGTCATGGCGATCCGCAGCGTGGAGGCGTTGGCAGGTAAGGCGGCGCCCGCCAGGGCCAGTGCGCCGCTCACCGCCACGGCGAGACGACCGGCACGCGAAAATAACGTCTTTTTGTGCATCACATGATCCCTGTTAAATAAAGTGTCACGGATTAACAGGCAAAATGCGTACCAGCTCTTACGCGGACGAAAATAGGCCAAAACCGACCGGTAAAATAAGAAGGGCTTATATTATCACCATGATAATTATGGGAAAATAATTGCGCCTTATTCCGCCGCACCGCCAGCGGGAAATATGTTGCAGAATTGCACCAGCCGCTATATGGCAAATTTCAAATAATCACTCTGCGTCACTTTTTATTCATCCCCCGTCCGCCGCCGCCGCGTATTCTCCGTCGGGATCAATCCCTTCTATACTTCAGGGAACACATCGACCGGGAGAGACTATGCCTTTAGCCGATTTTCACCGCTCCGATCCTTTTACCCTCGGTATCGAACTGGAGCTGCAGGTGGTGAACCCGCCGGGTTACGACCTCAGCCAGGATGCCTCGACGCTGATTGCCGACGTCCAGCATCAGTTGACCGTGGGAGAAGCCAAACATGACATCACCGAGAGCATGCTGGAGATCGCCACCGGGGTGTGCCGCGACATCAGCCATGCCCAAACCCAGCTCAGCGCCATCCAGCAGGCGGTTCAGCGCGCGGCGCTGCGCCATCATCTGCAGATCTGCGGCGGCGGTTCGCACCCCTTTCATGCCTGGCAGCGTCAGCAAATCAGCGACAATCCGCGCTATGTTAAAACCGTCGAGCATTTTGGCTATCTGGCGCAGCAGGCCACGGTCTTTGGCCAGCATGTGCACGTCGGCTGCCAGAGCGGCGACGACGCCCTCTATCTGCTGCACGGCCTGTCGCGCTTTGTACCGCACTTCATCGCCCTTAACGCCGCCTCGCCGTGGTTTGACAGTACCGACAGCCGCTTCGCCTGTTCACGCCTGAACCGCTTCTCCTCCTATCCAGACAACGGTCCGATGCCGTGGGTGGCAGACTGGCAGGGGTTTCGTCGCCTGTTCCGTCAGCTGAGCTACACCAGCATGATCGACAGCATGAAGGATCTGCACTGGGATATTCGCCCCAGCCCGCAGTTTGGTACCGTCGAGGTGCGGGTGATGGACACTCCCCTGACCCTCGCCCAGGCGATCCATATCGCCGGCTTTATACAGACCCTGGCCTGCTGGCTGTTGACGGAGCGCCCTTTTAAGCACCAGCCTGATGATTATCTGCTGTACCCCTTTAATCGCTATCAGGCGTGCCGCTATGGGCTGGACGGGACCCTCACCGACGTGCGCAGCGGAGAGCAGCGCAGCATCCGCCAGGAACTCCTGCAGCTCGCCGACCGGCTGGCCCCCTTCGCCCATCAGTTGAAGGCGACGGCGGCGCTGGAAGCGGTGGTCCGCCAGGCGAAATCGCCGCACAGCGAAGCGCAGCAGATGCGCGACTTTATCGCCAACGGCGGTTCGCTTTCCGGCCTGGTGCAAAAACACTGTGAGATTTGGGCGGCATAAGGCAGCGAGGCGGGTATACTCGGCGCAGACCATAGAAAGGACTGCCCATGTTATTACGTTGCCTGCTCCCCCTGGCGCTGCTGCCCCTGGCCGCCGTCGCCAGCGCCGCCTGTACCCTCACCGACCCGACGCTGACCCTGCAGAGCTATCGGGTGGATGCGCAGAAAGAGCGCATTGCGATGTACTGGCAGGATCGGCACGGCAAAGCGTGGGGTTCCCTGCGTTCGCTGCTGGCGGGTATCGATGGCGACGGCCGGGTGCAGATGGCGATGAACGGCGGCATTTACGATAAAGCCTACGCGCCGCTGGGGCTGTATATCGAAGACGGTAAACGGCTGACGCCGGTAAACCGTTCCGCCGGCGGCGGGAACTTCTTTATCCGCCCCGGCGGCGTGTTCCTGGTGGCGAACGGCCGGGCGAAAATCGTGCCGCTGCCGGCGTACAAACCCTCTCCCGCCATCCGCTATGCGGTGCAGTCCGGCCCGATGCTGATTGAGAATGGCGTCATCAACTGGCGGCTGAAGCCCTCCGCCAGTTCGCGCAAGCTGCGTAACGGGGTGGGTATCGATAAGCAGGGCCGGGTGGTGTTTATGCTCAGCGATCGCGAGACCAACTTCTATGATTTTGCCTGCTATGCGCAGTCAAAGCTCGGGGTGCAGCAGATGCTCTATCTCGACGGCACGCTGTCGAAGATGTACCGCAAAGGCGGCAGCGTGCCGTGGCAGTATCATCCGTTCGTGACCATGATAACGGTGGAGAGGAAGTAGCGGGCGCCCGGCACAAAAGCGGCGCCGTGCCCGCCGTCCTTACCCGTTCACCAGCGAAGGACTACCCTTTTCTGCCAAACGCAACGTGAACGGAAAATTCCCCCACCCTAACCCTCTCCCACAGGGAGAGGGGACCGCCCGGCAGACGCTGTTGCTCCGGTATACACAGCGGGGCCACGGAGAAAGGCACATACAATTTTTAACGGATATATTCTGATCGCTATGGTTTGGCCTCTGAAAACTACGGGCGTGCAGCGGGGCCGATTCCCGCTGAAATCGGCGAACCGGAGGTCGGCAGACAAGGGCTGGCCGCCACGGAGGGCGGCCAGAGGCGATTCGAGACACGACGTCGAGTTGAGCCGACCGCAGGCGGACGACCGGGAGGTGAGCGTAGTGCGCAGCACCGATTTCTCTGCGGGACCGGGGGGATTGTAAAGGGGGAGACGGTTTTCTCCCCCTTTACCCGTTCACCAGCGAAGGACTACCCTTTTCTGCCAAACGCAACGTGAACGGAAAATTCCCCCTCACCCTAACCCTCTCCCACAGGGAGAGAGGACCGCCCGGCAGACGCTGTTGCTCCGGCAGATAAGGCCAAACGCAACGTGAACGCAAAACCCACCCTCACCCTAACCCTCTCCCACAGGGAGAGGGGAGCGCCCGGCAGACGCTGTTGCTCCGGCAGATAAGGCCAAACGCAACGTGAACGGAAAATTCCCCCTCACCCTAACCCTCTCCCACAGGGAGAGGGGACCGCCCGGCAGACGCTGTTGCTCCGGCAGATAAGGCCAAACGCGACGTGAACGGAAAATCCCCCTCACCCTAACCCTCTCCCACAGGGAGAGGGGATCGACAGGCAGACGCTGTGGCGCAACGCTTACCCCCGCCGATGCGCCCACTCACGCATACGCTGAAACAGCACATACAGCGACGGGATAAACAGGATGCCAATCATCGTCGCCACCAGCATACCGCTGAATACCGTGGTGCCGATGATCCGCCGGCTCTGCGCCCCGGCGCCGGTGGCGAGCATCATCGGCATAATGCCGATAATAAACGACACCGCGGTCATCATCACCGCGCGGAAGCGGCGGGTGGCCCCCTCGCGCGCAGCGTCAACTATCGACAGCCCCTCCTCGCGCCGGCTGCGGGCGAATTCAACAATCAGAATCGCGTTCTTCGCTGCCAGAGCAATCAGCAGCACCAGCCCTATCTGAACATACACATCGTTGGCATAGCCCGCGGTCCACAGCCAGAGCAGCGCTCCGCCGATGGCGAACAGCACCGAGAGCATGACGCTCGCCGGCAGCGTCCAGCTCTCATACTGCGCCACCAGGAACAGCCACGCCATCGCTACCGCCGCCAGCACGATCCACACCGCCTGATTGCCGGTCTGCTGCTCCTGCCAGGAGATCCCGCTCCAGGCATAGTCATATCCCGGCGGCAGATGGGCCTGCAAAATCTGCTCCATGGCCGCCATCGCCGTGCGGCTGCTGACCCCCTCGGCCGCTGAACCGCTCACTGAAACGGACGGGAACTGATTGTACTGCTGAATAAACGGCGCCCCCACCGTCGGCGTAATGGTGACCAGATTGCTCAGCCGCACCCGCTCGCCGTCGCGGCTGCGGACGTACAGCTCGCTAATCTGCTCTGCCCGCTCGCGCCACTGCATCTCATTTTGCATCACCACATGATAGACACGATTGTTACGGCTGAAATCGCCGGCGCGCGTGCCGCCGAACGCCGTCTGCAGGCTGCTGAAAATCTGCGCCACCGGCACATCCAGCAGCGCCGCCCGATCGCGGTCGACCGTCAGGGTCAGCTGCGGCACGTTGCTGCTCCAGGTGGTAAACACCCGGCTCAGTTGAGGATGCTGGTTCGCCAGCTGGAGGATCTGCCGCGTCACCTGCTCCAGCTCCGCCGACGACTGACCGGCCTGCGCCAGGATGCGCAGATCAAACCCCGAGGCATTGCCCAGGCCCGGCAGGGTCGGCGGCGCGAAGGTCATGATCGTCGCCTCCGGTAGCGACAGCAGTTGGCGCTGAATATCTGCCATCACCGCATCCAGCGGCGGCCGCTGGTGCCAGTCCTTGAGCATTACCGAGATAAACCCGCCGTTAGAGGCGCTGGTGCCGTTGAGAATGTTGAAGCCGGACACCTGAATCACATCCTCCACCGCCGGGTTAGCCATCAGCAGATTGCGCGCCTGGGCCATCACCGCTTCGGTACGCTCCAGCGACGCCGCCTCCGGCAGTTGCACGCTGGCAAACAGGTAACCCTGATCTTCCTGCGGCAGGAAGCCTTTCGGCATTGAGGTGAAGCTGAACGCCACCAGCGCGCCTGCCGCCACCGTCGCCGCCAGCGCCAGCCAGGGACGGCGGTTCATCCAGCCCACCAGCCGGCCATAGCCGTCGCGGGTACCGTCGAGAAGACGGTTAAACGCCCGCCACACCGCCGCTGGCCGGGCGGGACGCGGGCGCAGCAGCAGTGCGCAGAGGGCCGGCGTCAGGGTTAGCGCCACCAGGCTCGACAGGGCCACCGCGGTGGAGAGCGTCACGGCAAACTGCCGGTACAGCTCGCCGACGATCCCCGGGAGCAGCGCCACCGGCACAAATACCGCCAGCAGCACCAGGGTCGTGGCGATCACCGGCCCGGCGATCTGCTGCAGCGCCTGGGCGGTGGCCTGCAGGCGATCCAGCCCTTCCGCCATTTTGGTTTCCACATTCTCCACCACCACAATGGCGTCATCCACCACCATCGTCAGGGCGAGAATGATCGCGAACAGGCTGAGGGTGTTGGCGCTGTAGCCCAGCAGATAGAGCACCGCAAAGGTGCCGATCAGTGACACCGGGATCGCCAGCACTACGATCAGCGTCGCTCGCCAGCTCTGCAGGAACAGCGACACCACCACGACCACTGCCAGCAGGGTCAGCGCCAGCGAGACGCCGATCTCTTTGATCGTCGCCGCCACAAAGCGGGTGGTATCGAACTTCACCTCCCAGGTGAGATCCGCCGGAAAGCGAGTGTGCAGGCGGTTAAGCTCCGCACGCACTGCGCTGGCGACCTGCAGGGCATTGGCGGTGGGCGTCGGGTAGATCCCCAGATAGGCCGACGCTTTACCGTTCAGCTGCGCGCCGGAGCTGTAGCTGCGGGCGCCCAGCTCAATGGTCGCCACGTCGGCGAGGCGAACCAGCTGCCCCTGCGCGCCGCGGCGGAGGATAATCTCGCCAAAGCTGGCCGCCTCGTTCAGACGCCCCAGCCCGTTGATGGTCAGCGTCTGCTGCTGGCCGTTGAATACTGGCGGGGTGCCCACCTGCCCCGCCGCGCCCTGCACATTCTGCTCGCGCAGCGCCTGGGCAACGTCATCCGTGGTGATGTTGAGCGCATTCATGCGGTCCGGACGCAGCCAGATGCGCATACTGTAATCCCGGGCGCCAAACATCTGCACCTCGCCGACGCCGGGCAGGCGGGCCAGCGCCTCGCGCACCTGGGTGCTGGCGTAGTTACTGACAAACAGCGGCGACAGCGTGCCCAGCGGCGAGTAGAGGCTCACCCCCATCAGCAGGTTGCTGGCGCGCTTGCGGACCTGGACGCCATTCTGCTGCACCTCCGCCGGGAGCTGCGCCAGCGCCTGCGCCACCCGGTTTTGCACGTCGATCGCCGCCAGGTCGGCATCGGTGCCCGCCGCGAAGGTAATGCTCAGGCGGTACGTTCCCTCATCCGAGCTGGTGGACTCCATATACAGCATATGATCGACGCCGTTGAGCTGGGTCTCCAGCGGGGCGGCGATGGCTTCCGCCACATCTGACGCGCTGGCGCCCGGCCAACTGGCGCTGACGTTCACCACTGGCGGGGTGATCGCCGGGTACTGCTCCACCGGGATCAGCTTCAGCGACACCGCGCCGACAAAGGTCAGCAGCAGCGCGATCACCATGGCAAATCGCGGACGACGGATAAAAAAAGTCAGCATCCCTTCTCCTTACTTAGTTCAGCACCTGTACCGCGGCGCCTTCGCGTAAACGCTGCGCGCCGTCGGTGATCACCTGCTCGCCCGCCTGCAGCCCTTTCTCAACCGCAAACTGCTGCCCCTGCTGCCCCGCGAGGGTCAGACGACGCTGCCCGGCGGTGTGGTCCGGCTTCAGCACCCAGCTGAAAAAGCCCTGCGGATCCTGCTGCACGGCGGCGGCCGGGATCATCACCCGTGACTGCAGCTCCTGCGGACGGAACAGGATTGTTACGCTGCCGCCCGGCAGCAGACGGTGCTGCGGATTGGCGAACTCCGCCCGCACCGCCACGCTGCCGGTGCGGGCGTCAATCCGGTTATCGATGGAGGTCAACACCCCATCGCGCCGTTTGCCATCCACGTCAATCTGCGCCAGCCACGCCTGCTTCAGGGCGTGGATGTCGGCATGCTGGCCGGATTTGCTGAAAAATGCGGCTTCGTCGAGAGCGAACGACACCCGCACCGGATCCAGCTGCACGATGTCCACCAGCACGCCGCTGGATGGGTTAATCAGCGTCCCGACGTGAAAGGCGCTGTGGCCCACGCGACCGGTCACCGGCGCCGCAATCCGGGTGTAGCTGAGCACAATCTGCTGGGCCTCGACGCGGGCTTTCGCCTGCTGCACGGCGGCGGCGGCGACGTCGCGCTGCATCCGGGCCGTGTCGACGTCGTTGCGGCTGATGGAGTGGTTGTTAATGAGCCGCTCGTAGCGAGTGAGCAGTTGCTGCGACTGACGTAATGAGGCTTCGGCGCTTTTCAGCTCGGCCTGCGCCAGGGCCAGGGCCGCGCGGGGCTGCGCGTCGTCGAGGGTAAACAGCAGGTCGCCCTCGGTAACATACTGGCCATCCTGGAAGTGGCGCTGAACTATCACCCCTTCGGTGCGCGCGCGAATGTCGACGGCGCGGATCGCCTCGACCCGCCCGGGGATCGCGCGTTCTTCAGCATGAGGCGCCAGTTCGACCGTGGCGACGCGGACCGGCACCGCCGGCGCGGCGGTCGCCGTCAGGGCGCCGCCGGCCAGACCGCAGGCCAGCAGAGCAAAGCGGAAGGTTTTAATCATAGGGGGATCCTTGCGAAAGTAACGCGCGCCTGCAGCGAGGCGCGCGAGATCAATCAAGCCGTTTTGCGGAACCGGCGCGTCAGGCGCTTCTCAACTTCCACCACCAGGAACATGGCGACGCCGATGACCAGGGTGATAAACCAGTAGCGCAGCGGCAGCGCTTCCGTACCAAACATGCTCTGCATCAGCGGGACATAGATAATGACCAGTTGCATCAGCAGCAGGACACCGGTCACCAGCCAGATGCCTTTGTTGCGCAGCAGACCCATGCTCAGGGAGAAGCTGTCGCTGCTGCGGCAGTTGATCATGTAGACCCACTGCGCCGTCACCAGCATCTGCAGCAGCACGGTGCGGATAAACTCCGGACTGTGGCCGCGCGGCGCCAGCCAGGCCTCAAGGATAAAGGCGGCAATAGCAATCATAGACCCGACAAAAGCCACTCGCCACACGGCGAAGCCATCCATCACGTGCTGGCCGGTTTTACGCGGCGGGCGGTTCATCACGTTGCGCTCTGCGGCTTCAAAGGCCAGGCCGAAGGAGAGCGTCGCCGACGTCGCCATGTTCATCCACAGGATCAGCACCGGGGTCAGCGGAATAATGTTCCCCGCCAGCAGGGCGATGATGATCAGCAGCCCCTGCGCCAGGTTGGTCGGCATGATGAAGAGGATGGTCTTCTTCAGGTTGTCATAGACCCGACGGCCCTCTTTTACCGAGCTGGCGATGGTCGCGAAGTTATCATCGGTCAACACCATGTCAGCCGCCTCTTTGGTGACTTCGGTACCTTTGATACCCATGGCGATACCCACGTCGGCCTGGCGCAGCGCCGGCGCGTCGTTGACGCCGTCTCCGGTCATGCCGACCACTTCGCCGTTATCCTGCAGGGCTTTCACCAGGCGCAGCTTATGCTCCGGGCTGGTACGGGCAAAGATGTCGTACTCCACCGCCGCCTTCGCCAGCGCCGCATCGTCCATGTGCTCCAGCTGGTAGCCGGTCATGGCCTGGCTGCTGTTGGTGATCCCCAGCATCTGGCCGATGCTCATCGCCGTCTGCGGGTGGTCGCCAGTGATCATCTTCACGCGGATCCCGGCGGTCTGGCAGGCGTGGATGGCGTCAATGGCTTCCGGACGCGGGGGATCCATCATCCCGGCGATGCCGAGGAAAATCAGCCCCTCCTGCAGGTCCTCATGGTTGAGGGTGGTGGCATCAAGGCTGGCAGGCTTACAGGCCGCCGCCACCATGCGCAGTCCCTGACGGGCGAAGCGCGCCATCTCCTCTTCCCAGTACTGCGCCTCGAACGGCACCGCGCCGTGGCGGCTCATCTGCTCGCGGCACATGGCGAAGATAACGTCCGGCGCACCGGTGATCAGCACCCGGGCCTCGCCATCGATGTGCTGCAGGGTCGACATATATTTGTACTGTGAGTCAAAGGGGATCTTGGCCACCAGACGGGCCTCCACCGCCGGGAGCTGCGCTTTCGCCGCCAGCACCTTCAGCGCCCCTTCGGTCGGCCCGCCGGTGATCCCCCACAGACCGCGCTCATCCTGGGTAAGCTGGCTGTCGTTACACAGGTCGATGGTGCGCAGCCAGGTCTCCAGCACGGTGCCGGGCTGAACCTGCACGGGCTCGTCGCTCCCCTCAAGGAAGATCCGTCCCTGCGGCTCATAGCTGTCGCCTTCCACCCGGTAGCAGCAGTCTGCCGTGATGATCGCTTTGACGGTCATTTCGTTCATCGTCAGAGTGCCGGTTTTATCCGAACAGACCACGGTCATGGCGCCGAGAGTTTCCACGGTCGGCAGCTTACGAATAATCGCCCGCTTGCGCGCCATCGTCTGCACGCCCAGCGACAGAATAATCGAGATGATCGCCGGCAGCCCCTCCGGTACCGCGGCCACCGCCAGGCTAATCAGCGACAGCAGCAGCTCGCCCATCGGGATATCCCGCAGCGCGAGGCTAAAGATAAACAGCGCCACCATCATGGCGAGGATAATGACAAAAATCGCTTTGCCGAGCTTATCCATCTGCACCAGCAGCGGGGTACGGTGCTTCTCAATGCCCGCCATCATCTGGTTGATATGGCCGAGTTCGGTCTCCGCGCCGGTGGCGGTCACCACGCCGATGCCGCCGCCAGCGCTGACGGTGGTGCCGGAGAAGACCATGTTCACACGGTCGCCCAGCGGCAGGTCGCCCTCCAGCGCGTCGGTGATTTTATCCACCACCGTCGACTCGCCGGTGAGGATCGCCTCTTCCACCCGCAGGTTGTGGGTTTCAATCAGGCGCATATCCGCTGGTACGCGGTCGCCGGCGCGCAGGATAACGATGTCCCCCGGAACCAGGTCGCGCGTCGGGATAGTCTCATGTTTGCCGTTACGCTGGACGCGGGCATCGCTGGAGAGCATGTTGCGGATCCCCTGCAGGGATTTTTCGGCGTTGCTCTCCTGGATATGACCGATCAGGGCGTTAATCACCGTCACGCCGAGGATCACCAGGGTATCGACCCAGTGCCCCATAAGGGCGGTCAGCGCCGCAGCCGCCAGCAGCACGTAAATCAGTACGTCGTTAAAGTGGGCGAGAAAGCGCAGCCAGCCCGGTTTACCCTTCTTTTCCGGCAGGGCATTCGGACCAAAGGTATTCAGGCGCTCGGCGGCGTCTGCGGAATTTAACCCAGCGGCCTGGCTTTTTGTCTGCGCCAGCACTGCGTCAACGGTCTGCTGCCAGACCTGCCGTGGCGCGGTGTCGCCCGAGGGCGTCGTAAACTTTGGGTTATTCATCTTGGTCAAATTACATTTTCCTTATAAATTCCGTGAATCGGAAAGCCTGAAATCATTCCTGGCCAATGAAGTAAAACGTGGCTAAAAAGCCGGTAAAAATGTGATCCAATATGCGCCTAAATTTTTCGCAAAATACAAAATGTGTGATAAGTTAATTCACAAGATAAATATTACAGAATATTAATAAACCAAAACTAAACGAGGTTAAATATGTTTGGAATCTACCGAGGACGCCGTCTGGTGCTGTACATCCTGCTGGCCATCATTGTTGCCACGCTGGTGGGATATAGCACTTATAGTTTTGTAAAAGCGCTGGCATAATAATGACGTTAATTTACATCCGGCTGCAATTAACTTAATTACAAATTATTTCAGATTAATTAACATGAGAGCGAATGGCAGGCAATAATATTTAAAATAGCCGTGTTATAGAGAGTAAAAAAACAAAGCATATTGCGTTAAGCATTATTTTACCGGACAATATGTTTTTTAACTGATGATTAACATGACATGAAACATCCGCTGGAAACGCTTCTCTCCGCCGCCGGGATCTTACTGCTGGCCCTGCTCTCCTGTCTGCTGTTGCCCGCGCCTTCGCTGGGCCTGACGCTGGCGCAAAAGCTGGTTGAGACATTCCATATGATGGATCTCAACCAGCTCTATACGGTGTTGTTTTGTCTGTGGTTCTTAGCGCTGGGCACCCTTGAATTTCTGGTGCTGCGCTGGGTGTGGCGTCGCTGGTTCTCCCTCGAACGGTAAACCAGGAGAGCGCGCCTCAGTGGGCGCGGCTGTGGTTTTCTTTGCGGTAGGCGCCCGGCGGCTGGTTGAAGGTCCGGGTGAAGACGCGGGTAAAGGTCTGTTGCGAATCGAAGCCATACTTCAGGCAGATATCGTAGACCCGCTGATCGGTGTCGCGCAGATCGCGGGCGGCCAGCAGCAGCTTCCTTTCACGAATATAGCGCCCAAGGCTCTCTCCCTTGTACTGTAAAAACAGCCGTTGCAGATGCCATTTCGAATACCCGGCATGGCGAGCGATATCATCAATACGCAGCGGTTGATGCAGGTTGTCATCAATCCACTCGACGATAGTGTCAATCACCTGAGCGGAAATCGTCATATGCTCTCTCCTCTGAAACTGCACTGGCGCTTAGCGCCACCAGGCGTTAAATGATTGCGTCTTATCGGCGACCCACAGCGGCTCGCCCTGCATAGGCGTCAGCAGACGCCAGGCCCTTCCTTCGCTGGCAGCCGCCAGCCGTTGATACGGTTCATCCCAGCTGTGTTTCGCCAGAACAAACCGTCCTGCATGCCCAGGCAGCACCGCGCGGGCGCGCAGGTCGTCGGCAGCCTGAGCCGTTTCATCCGGCATCATGTGAATATATTTCCAGTCCTGGTCATACTGCCCGTTCTCCATGATCGCCAGATCAACCGGACCAAATTCATCACCAATCGCTTTGAAATGCGGCCCATAGCCGCTGTCGCCGCTGTAATAAATTTTTTGCTGCGGGGTGACGAACAGAAAACTGGCCCACAGCGTCTGGTTACGCTTCAGTCCACGGCCGGAAAAGTGCCGCGCCGGCAGAACGTGAACGGTGAATTCATCGCTGACCGGGATCGCCTGCTGCCAGTCCGCTTCGCTAATCAGCGCCCCGTCCATCCCCCAGTAGCGCAGATGCGACCCGACGCCCAGCGGCGTAATGACCCGCTTAATTTTCGGCAGCAAGGCGCGGATGGTGGCGTAATCCAGATGGTCGTAGTGATCGTGGGAGATGATCAGCAGATCGATATCCGGCATCCCTTCCGCCCGCCACGGATAGTCGCCGGGAAAGGCTTTATTGATAAAGGAGAACGGCGCCGCGTAATCGCTGAACACCGGATCGATCAGGATACGTTTTCCTGCCAGCTGCAGGTACCAGGAGGAGTGGCCGAGCCAGACCATCACATCCTGCCCCAGGGGCAGCGTCGCCAGGTCGGTCTTCACCAGCGGCAGCGGCTGAGCGGGACGGGCGTTTTCCCGTTTGGTCATCAGGAAATCCCACCACGCCGCCAGCATATTTTTCTGCCCGGTGAACCCTGGCGTGGGCAATTGGTTATGGAACTGGCCGTCCCGGTAGTGGGGAGACGCTTCCACCTGGCTAAGCTGTGCCCCCTGCGGCGCCTTACCAAAACCGGCATTGAGGACAAACGGCAATGTCGTTGCTGCTGCGAGTAACATGATGGCGACCACGCTAAAAGTGACACGGTTCATATCCTGACCAGACAAAAGCCCCCATCCCGGAGGCTTTGTGATATAACTTGATTATGAGTGAGTACGCACTCATTATTAGGAAAGTGATGAAAGTCGTCAAGACGATTTTCAATTTTTGCGTTCCGCCGTTGCAGCGACCTGGTCAGACGTGCAAAGATCGGCGGTTTGTTTAAACCTGCGTGAGGAAAAAAGTAGTGGCTCGTCCAAAGAGTGAAGATAAAAAGCAAGCGTTACTGGAAGCTGCCACCGCGGCTTTCGCCCAGTCCGGCATCGCCGCCTCGACGTCGGCCATCGCCCGCAGCGCTGGGGTGGCCGAGGGGACGCTGTTTCGCTATTTCGCCACCAAGGATGAGTTGCTCAACGAGCTGTACCTCGCGATTAAGCTGCGCCTGGTGCGCACAATGATCGCCGGGCTGGATCCGCACGAGAAGCGCCCGAAAGAGAACGCGCGCAATATCTGGAACAGCTATATCGACTGGGGCGTGCGCAACCCGATGGAGCACAAGGCGATCCGCCGGATGGCGCTCAGCGAGCGCATCACCGACGAAACCCGTCGCCAGGTAAAAGAGAGCTTCCCGGAGCTCAACGAAATGTGCCAGCTGTCGGTGAAAGAGATTTTTCTCAGCGAGGCGTACCGCGCCTTTGGCGATGCCCTGTTTCTGTCGCTGGCGGAGACCACCATCGAATTCGCCAGCCACGATCCGCAGCGCGCCCGGGAGATTATCGCCCTCGGCTTTGAAGCCATGTGGAACGCCCTGCATGAGGCGGACGCCTAATGACCCCCGAGATGCTGCATCCCTGCGCTCATCGTATCGCCCTGACCTACCCGTTTACCGAGCACTGCTGGCCTTTTGGGCCAGAGTACGACGTGTTTAAGGTCGATGGCCGTATCTTTATGATCACCATGACCATTCGCGGCCGGGCGCTGGTCAACCTGAAGGCTGAGCCGCAGAAGTCGCTGCTCAATCAGGAAATTTATCGCAGTATCGAACCGGGCTACCATATGAACAAGAAACACTGGATCACGGTGGTGCCGGGAGAGGATATCAGCGAGGATCTGCTGGCCGAGCTGATTGACGATTCGTGGCATCAGGTGGTGAACAAGCTGAGTAAAAAGGCCCAGCAGCGCCTGCGTCCGCGCTGATTTTCAGCCAAATGCGATAAGTGTTATCGCATTTTTCACCCTTATCATTTGGCGATCTTCGCTGTACTCTTCCTCTCCTTAACGCACCGGTAAGGTGCTGTAAACTGTGAGGAAGAGTTATGGATATCGTATCGGTCGCTTTAACGCGCTATTCCACCAAGGCCTTTGACGCCACGAAAAAGCTGACTGCCAGCGAAGCCGAACAGCTGAAAACGCTGCTGCAGTACAGCCCGTCTAGCACCAACTCCCAGCCGTGGCACTTTATCGTCGCCAGCACCGATGAAGGGAAAGCTCGCGTAGCCAAAGCCGCCAGCGGCACCTACGTGTTCAACGAACGCAAAATTCTCGACGCCTCGCACGTGGTGGTGTTCTGCGCGAAAACCGCGATGGACGACGCCTGGCTGCAGCGTGTGGTGGATCAGGAAGAGGCCGATGGCCGTTTCGCCACCCCGGACGCAAAAGCCGCTAACCACAAGGGTCGTACCTTCTTTGCCGATATGCACCGCAAAGAGCTGAAAGATGACGATCAGTGGATGGCGAAGCAGGTGTATCTCAACGTCGGCAATTTCCTGCTGGGCGTGGCGGCGATGGGCCTCGACGCCGTGCCGATCGAAGGGATTGATTTTGCGATCCTCGATGAGGAATTTGACCTGAAAGCCCAGGGCTACACCAGCCTGGTGGTGGTCCCGGTTGGCCACCATAGCGTGGAAGATTTCAACGCCACCCTGCCGAAGTCGCGTCTGCCGCAGTCGACGACCATTACCGAGATTTAATCTCTCCACCAGGCGCCTTTCACCGGGCGCCTCTGGTGCTGCTTGTTATTGCCGGGTGGCGGCTACGCCTGACCCGGCCTACATAACAATGTATATCATATAGTTACCTCTCACCGTAGGCCCGCGCAAGCGCAGCGCCGCCGGGCAGGAGCAGCGGGCTCGGAGCGGCTTTTATGCCGGGCGGCGGCTCACGCCTTGCCCGGCCTGGGGTTCGTGCGACCTGTTGGTGATTTACCCACTTGCGCGACTGAAACTGCCGGTTTCTCCCTCTCCCTGTGTATGAAGGGCCGGAGTGAGGCTCGGTTTTCCCCCTCTCCCTGTGGGAGAGGGCCGGGGTGAGGGCGGCAGAGCGCACCCATTCATTGTTCCCCGGAGCCGTAGCCCGATGCGCCGTTGTTTTGTCGGGTGGCGCTTCGCTTACCCGACCTACGGCCCGTGCGACCTGTTGGTGATTTACCCACTTGCGCGACTGAAACTGCCGGTTTCTCCCTCTCCCTGTGTATGAAGGGCCGGAGTGAGGCTCGGTTTTCCCCCTCTCCCTGTGGGAGAGGGCCGGGGTGAGGGCGGCAGAGCGCACCCATTCATTGTTCCCCGGAGCCGTAGCCCGATGCGCCGTTGTTTTGTCGGGTGGCGCTTCGCTTACCCGACCTACGGTCCGTGCGGCCTGTCGTTAATTTGAGCCGGTAAGTGAATCGCCACCGAGGGCGTTAGTAAAGTAAAATTTGTGGGTGCTTTATTCCACAGGCTAACGCGTATCGCGTTAAGGTATCCAGACTGGCGCGGGTGATATTGGCTTCCATTCTGGAGACCGTCGGCGCACTCACCCCCATCCTCTGCGCCACCTGGGCTCGGGTCAGCCCCGCCTGCTCGCGCCATTGCGCCAGCATAGTACGTAATCGCTGTTGACGTTCTTGCGCATCGAACGCAGCCTGAACCTCAGGCTGGCTAAGCAGTTCTGTTTTTAACGTATCCCAGTCAATGATCTTTTTACTCATTGCGCATCTCCTCTAATCGCTTCAGAGCCAGGCGAATTTCCGATGACGGGGTTTTTTGCGTTTTCTTGACAAAAACCCGTAGCAGAAAGAGCGTCTTGCCTTGCTGAAAAACGTAGATCCCTCGCCCCTGTACCGAACCTAACGCACGAATTTCAAATAACCCCTGCCCCAGCGGTTTACTGTCAGGTTCTCTCAGCGCGGTGGGATTTTGGCGTAACTTGTCTATTTGCCGGATCATCTTCGCCTGGACAATGGGCGGAAGCGCCTGCAATTCCTTTTTAACGTCCACATGCACAACCAATCTGAACATCAGACTCCCTTCTTCTGGAGGTTAGCATAGAAGACAAATTGCCTTAAAGGCTAATCTTTGAGATACCCGGCAAGCCTATGCTCATTTGCAGCCAATCGCAGAAAAATGTGCTGAAACTGGAATCAGGGACGAAAAAAGGCCGCGACTGAGCGCGGCCTGAGGGGTTAGCGTTCTCAACGCGAGCTTATTTTTTCTCCACCTGCCCTTCGCCGGCGTGCCAGATGCGCTCGGCATAGCGGCCAATCACCGCCAGCGAGACGGCAAGGATCAGGAAAAACAGCACTTTGTGCATCCCGTTCCAGAAAAACTCAAAGAAACGGGTATAGAGATTGATCGCCAGGAAGGTTAGTCCGAAGCCGCGCAGCATTCCGTCATCGGTTTTCAGGCTGATAAAAATGCAGACGCCGGCCGCTACGGCAAACAGCAGCCCCCACGGCAAGAGTCGCGCCTGGCTCACCTGGTACCAGCTGTCTGCGTCGTAATTGCCGAAAATCGACAGGATCCACAGCGCAATAAACAGGTACGTGAGGCCCATCGCCTTGCTGACGGTAAACAGCTGCCGCTGGCGAAGCAGGGATTGCGCGCCGTAGCAGAGCGCCAGCAGCGCGCCGCCGAACAGGACGAAGCGAATCGGGTAGTTCATGCCCAGCCAGTAGGCGCCCCACCCCGAGACGTAGCCGGTTTCCGCGCCGAACCAGTTGCCCAGCGCCAGCAGAAAAAAGAGCCACACCAGCCCGGAGCGGGCAATATAGCCGATGGCGCCGTAAATCACGCATCCGGCCAGAAACAGCGGTGCGATATGGCCGCTGCCGTTATCCAGCCGTTCGCCAAGCTGCCATAGCGACACGGCGGTAAAGACGACGCCCAGAAACAAAATCGCCTCGGTGCTGTAGTGCCACTGCCTCTCCCGCCGCTGGCGGCGAAAACCCCAGCCGTAGCAGGCGACCGCCAGCAGCGCAGGCAGCAGGATCCGCGTCAGCGCCGAGTGGCTGAACAGGCTCAGCAGCCACGCCACCAGCTCGCTGTCGGCAAACAGGCTGCCCAGAGCAATCAGCACGCAGGCCAGCGCGGTCCAGAAGGCGTAGCGGCTCAGGCGCCGCCAGTCGAAGGGGGAGACGCGCAGCGTGTGCGCCAGCCGCTGACTGTCCGACGGGGTTAACTCCCCGCTGGCCTGCCAGGCGTTCAGCGCGCGCTGAATAATGCGCTGCTCTTTTCGGGTTACGTTCATAGGCATTCCTTGAGACTGATGACAAACCTGTTTTCGCTAATGTGCTCGCCTTTCTGCCGGGTGGCGGCGTACGCCTTACCCGGCCTACAAACCCAAATCACCGCGGGTCCTGGGGCTGCTGAAACTGCCGATGCTGGCGGCCTCAACATCGCTGAGACGTTCCCGGCAGGCCGGGGCAGCCCGCATGGATGCGGGCTGAGGGCCGTGTTTTGCACGGACGCTGCCTCGGCCCGACCCGAAGCCTGCAGGGATAAGTCGAAGGCACCACGCAGTGGCGATGTTGCTGGCCGGAGCCCGGGGGTACAGGGGGCGGCGGCGACTGGCCGCCCCCTGTGCGCTCCCTGCGCCATGAGTGACATAACGCAGAAGGCGTATCGGGAGCGCAATGTGTGCTGAAGTCGTAGATCACATACAGGACTTCCCGACAGTGCTTTCCCTACCCCTCTCCCGGAGGGTAAGGGAACCGTCCAGCAGCGCCGGCCGGGAATACCCGAAGATGGCACATTGCCAGCCATCTGATTCCTTGTGATTAATGTTGGTCCAGCCACGCCAGCGCCTGCTCGCCCGCCTCGTCCATCGGCAGATAGACCAGCAGGCGCGAACCGTTGCGCGGCGCCGAATACCAGTACATCTGCTGCAGACTGAATCGCCCGAGCTGCGGGTGGTTAAAATGTTTAATCTGGTTTTCCACACCGCGCACCTCGTAACGCTGATGCCACAGCGCTTCAAACTCCGACGAGGCGGCGAAAAAGCGCGCCAGCTTGTTTTCCCACGCCGGATCGCCACGGTGCTCGGCCATCGCGGCGCGGAAATAGGAGACGAAGGTCGGCAGCACATCGCGATTTTCGATCCGGCTGCGCCAGGTCTCATGGGTCAGATAGAGATAAATACAGTTGCGATCTTCTTCCGGGAGGGTGGCGAAATCGATGCCCATCAGGCGGCAGAAGCTGTCGTTCCAGGCCACAATATCAAAGTTCGGTTTCTGAATGCTGGCCGGCTGCGGCATCAGGCTGTCCAGCATCCGGCGGGTGCCGGGGCTGATGCCTTCGCACACCGTCACCTGGGTGGCTTCCGGCGGGGTCAGCCCCGCCAGTACGAACAGGTGCCGGGTCTCCAGCGGACTGCACTGCAGGGCATTCGCGACCCCCACCAGCACCGCCTCCGACGGATTCACCTCCCGCCCCTGCTCCAGCCAGGTGTACCAGGTGACGCCGACGTCGGCGAGCATCGCCACCTCTTCCCGACGCAGGCCCGGCGTGCGCCGGCGGCCCACGCGGGGCAACCCCAGGCGCTGCGGATCGAGGCTTTCACGGCGGGCGCGCAAAAATGCCCCCAGCTGTTTGCGTCGATCGTCCGGCACGGCGATCGTCAACTCCCGTTGCGGCATCGTGGTCATCACCCCTCCAGCATAGTAGTGCCAGTACCAGTATAGGCAGGAACTGGTACCCGTTTAATTTATCGGTAATGCTACGTCGGTCTGCTGAATGACGCAATGGAGAATCCCATGAATACGTCTGCTGTTTCACCCGGCCGCGCCGGTCTGTTGCTGCTGCTGGGCGGCCAGATGCTGCCGCTTATTGATACCTCGATCACCAATGTGGCGCTGGACGCCATCACCCACACCCTGGCGGCCAGCGCCACGCAGCTGGAACTCATCGTCGCGCTCTACGGCGTCGCCTTTGCCGTCTGCCTGGCGATGGGCAGTAAGCTTGGCGATAACTATGGCCGCCGGCGCCTGTTTATGTGGGGCGTCGCCCTCTTTGGCATCGCTTCCCTGCTGTGCGGGATGGCGAACAGCATCAGCGCCCTGCTGGCGGCCCGCACCCTGCAGGGCGCCGGGGCGGCGCTGATTGTGCCGCAGATCCTCGCCACTCTGCACGTGACCCTCAAAGGCCCCGCCCACGCCCGGGCTATCAGCCTGTATGGCGGCATCGGCGGGATCGCCTTTATTGTCGGACAGATGGGCGGCGGCTGGCTGGTATCGGCGGACATCGCCGGACTGGGCTGGCGCAACGCCTTTTTTATCAATGTGCCGATCTGCCTGCTGGTGTTGGCTCTGAGCCGCCGCTATGTGCCGGAAACCCGTCGCGAGACGCCGTCGCGTATTGACTGGCTGGGCACGCTGTACCTCGCGCTGATCCTCTGCTGCCTGCTGTTCCCGATGGCCCTCGGTCCGGAGCTGCACTGGCCGCTGTGGCTGCAGCTGATGCTGGTGGCGGTCCTGCCGCTCATGTTCGCCATGCGTCAGAGCGCCCTGCGCCAGCAGCAGCGCGGCGACCATCCCCTGCTGCCGCCGCGTCTGCTGCAGTTGACCAGCATCCGCTTCGGGATGGCCATCGCCCTGCTGTTTTTCAGCGCCTGGTCCGGCTTTATGTTCTGCATGGCGCTGACCATGCAGGAGGGGCTGGGGATGGCGCCGTGGCAGTCCGGCAATAGCTTTATCGCCCTCGGCGTGGCCTATTTTATTTCGGCGCTGTATGCCCCGCGGCTTATCGCCCGCCACAGCATGGGGCGGATCCTGTTGACTGGTCTGGCGGTGCAGATCGCCGGGCTACTGCTGCTGTGCGCCACCTTCTCCCGCTTCGGCATCGCCACCACCGCCCTGACGCTGGTCCCCGCCACGGCGCTGATCGGCTACGGTCAGGCGCTGATCGTCAACAGCTTTTACCGGATTGGCATGCGCGATATCAGCGCCAGCGACGCCGGGGCCGGGAGCGCCATCCTCAGCACCCTGCAGCAGGCGACCCTCGGTCTCGGACCGGCTATCCTTGGTTCGCTGTTCCTGGCGCTGGCCCGTCGCGGCGGCGGAAACTATCCGCAGGCGCTGATTGATTTTCTGCTGGTCGAGGTGGCCATGATGCTGTTGCTGGGGGCGATCGCGCTGTGGCTGCGCCATCATCTCAACCGACAGCCGGCGACGGTAGCGTCGTAATACCGGCGGCGGTGATTTGCATAATAGCTATCCAGCGGTCATCATACCCGCTGGATATTCAGGAGACGTTATGCAGGAATTAATATCGCAAATTGCCGCCTTAGGTATCGAAATAACCCCCACCCGCTCGCTGATGATTATCTTCGGCATTATCTTATTCACCGCCGTCGTCGTGCATCTGATATTGCACAAAGTGGTCCTGCGCGCGTTCGAAAAACGGGCGTTGGCCAGCAGCCATCTGTGGCTGCAAATCATCACGCAGAATAAACTCTTTCACCGACTGGCCTTTACCCTGCAGGGGATCATCGTCAACGTGCAGGCGGTGCTGTGGCTGCAAAAAGGCAGCGAGGCCGCGGAAATATTAACCACCGTGGCTCAGCTATGGGTGATGATATATGCCATGCTGTCCTTCTTCTCGCTGCTGGATGTGATCTTAAAGCTGGCGCAGAAATTTCCTGCCGCCTCTCAGCTGCCGCTGAAGGGGATATTCCAGGGGATTAAGCTGGTGACGGCGATTATTATCGGCATCCTGATTATTTCGCTGCTGATAGGCCAGTCACCGGCAATCCTGATTAGCGGGCTCGGCGCGATGGCCGCGGTGCTGATGCTGGTGTTTAAAGATCCGATCCTCGGTCTGGTGGCCGGTATCCAGCTCTCTGCTAACGATATGCTCAAGCTTGGCGACTGGCTGGAGATGCCGAAGTACGGCGCCGACGGCGCGGTGATCGATATCGGCCTCACCACGGTCAAGGTACGCAACTGGGACAACACCATCACCACCATTCCAACCTGGTCGCTGGTCTCCGACTCGTTTAAAAACTGGAGCGGCATGTCGGCCTCCGGCGGCCGCCGCATCAAACGCAGCCTTAACATCGACACCACCAGCATTCATTTTCTTGATGAACAGGAGCAGCAGCGCCTGATCCGGGCGAAGTTGCTTAAGCCCTATATGGATTCGCGCCACGAGGAGATTAGCGCCTGGAACCAGCAGTACGCCGGGGAACAGTCGGTTCTCAATGAGCGGCGAATGACCAATGTCGGCACCTTCCGCGCCTATCTGCAGGAGTATTTACGCCATCATCCACGCATCCGCCAGGATATGACCCTGATGGTGCGCCAGCTGGCGCCGGATGCCAACGGGTTGCCCATCGAGATCTACTGCTTCACCAACACCGTGGTATGGGCGGAATATGAGGGGATCCAGGCGGATATTTTCGACCATGTCTTCGCCGTGGTGGAGGAGTTTGGCTTACGCATTCATCAAACGCCCACCGGCAACGACATTCGCGCGCTGGCGGGCGCCTTCTCTCGCTGACCTCAGGCGCTGGCGCGGGCTATCACGCGCCAGTCCATCATCACCCGCTCGACGGCAGCGTCGGGATCGTCGATGCGTTTCATTAACAGGGCCACCGCCGTGCGGCCGATCGCCCGGGAGGGCTGTTCGACGGTGGTCAGCTGCGGGGAGACCACTTCCGCCAGCTCGGTGCCGTCGAAGCCGATCACCGCGATATCCTCCGGCACCCGCAGTCCGGCCTGGTCAATCGCCCGCAGCGCCCCGGCAGCAAGTGAGTCCGAAACGGCAAACACCGCGTCGGGCTGCTCGTCTTGCGACAGCAGCTGCTCCATCGCCCGTTTACCGGCCGCCGCGCTAAGATCCTGCGCGTAAGTCACCTGCTGATACACCAGACCGTGCACGTGCAGCACGCTTTTATAGCCGCGCTCGCGCAGACGGGCATAGCGATAGCTCAGGTCGTGATTAATGAGCGCAATGCGGCGGCGGCCGCTATCGGCCAGTCGGGACACCGCCCCCTGAGCCGCCTCGACGTCGTTAATCCCGACGCAGGAGATGCTGCCGGTGTCGGCATACTCCGCGCACTGCACCCAGGGCGCATCGCCAATCATGGTGGTCAGTTCCGGCAGGCTGGAGAGCGCGTTCATGGTAATAATGCCGTCGACCATTTTGCCGGAGAGCAGCTGCAGGCCCGAGGTCGAGCGGGCCAGATCCGACCCGGAGTTACACAGCAGAATGCGGTAGCCATTCTTCTCCGCCTCTTCTTCTATCCCTTTCACCACCTCGGCGCAAAAGGGGTTAGCGATATTGGAGACCATCACCAGGATCATATTGCTGCGAGCGGTTCGCAGCTGACGCGCCAGCAGGTTCGGCTGATAGTTGCTCTCTTTGATCGCCTGCAGCACGCGCTCACGGTTTTTGGCTTTTACCGTATCGCTGTTGTTCAGCACCCGCGACACCGTGGCCACCGAGACGCCGGCCAGACGAGCAATTTTCTGAATAGACATAAACCCTGCACTTCCTGCGATAGAGGTGGATCCTGCAGGCTATCATAAATGACCTCTGGTCAGCCTGCCAGCCTGGCGCGAAAGCGCGGGAACGCACGAGAAAACTATTAAAAATCAGGGCTTCTCTCCCACGCCGTTAACGCGCATCCTTTTGCCGTTCCACCCGGTTCGCGCTCTGGCGACAGCCCCCCTGGCGCCCTATTTCTTCGTTTATGATTAAGGATGATATCTCCATGAGGCTCTCCACCGCGGTTCTCGCCCTCAGCTGTGCCCTGGCAACGATCACCGGCTGCACCTCGTCAAAATCGTCACCGGAACGCCACGCTTACGCGTTTGTCGCCCACCGCTCCGATTTTGTCGGCGGCAATTTCACCGTCAACCGCCAGGAAAATTACCGTTTAAACCTGCCGACCTTCACGGCAATGTACGCCCGCGGCCAGCAGGATAAAGCCGCTGGCATGAGTGAAAGCGACGCCCGCCGCACCGCTGAGGCCATCAAACAACAGGCGGCGCAGGGCACCCGCACCGAGCACGCCTTTACCGGCAACGCCAGCGACAAATGGGATAATGCGATGGAAAATAAAGATGCCGTCCTGTTCGGCAACGAGCTCTCCGGTGCCTATCTCGACGGCTATCTTGGGGTGAAATAATCCTGCGCCCCGCCTGCGCTCAGCGTTCGACGCTGACCCAGCGCTGCTGCTGATGGCTTTTGACGATCGCCTCGATGATGTACATCACATCGGCGCCGTCGTCGAAAGCGGCGAAGCGCCGGGCCCCGGCCTCCGGCATCTTCCCGGCGCGCACCGCCTGATAAAAATGCCCCATCATATTCTTGAAGGCATCCGGCCAGCCCTCAATATGGCCGCCGGGATAATGGGCGCTGGCGGCGGCCTCCGGCCGCAGCAGGCTCGGGTCGTCGCTGAGCAGGCGATCCGGCTGCTCGCGGTGGCCGATCCACAGTCGCTGGGGCACTTCCTGATCCCAGGCCAGAGAACAGAGGCTGCCGTTAATCTCCACCGCCAGACGGTTTTTCCGCCCGGCGCTCACCTGGGAGACCATCAAGCTGCCTTTGCTGCCATCGTCAAAACGCAACAGCACCGAGCCAAAGTCCTCAGTATCGACAGGCCGGGTTTCATATGCCTGCGCCTCGTGAACGGCGCTGAAGGTCGCTTTACCATTGACCGGCGCTTTACGCGTTGGCCAGACAATCGACAGATCCGCCATCACCTCGACAATCCGCCGACCGGTCATAAACTGTACGGTATCGCACCAGTGGGAGCCGATGTCGGCCACCGTCCGCGACGCGCCCCCCTGCGCCGAATCGACCCGCCAGTTGTAGTCGGTCTCCAGCAGCATCCAGTCCTGTAAATAGCTGCCGTGCGCCGCGAAGATCCTGCCGACCTCGCCATGGCGGATCATCGCCGCCGCCTGCTGGACCATGGCGAACTGGCGATAGACGAAGCTGACGCCATGCACCACGCCGGCCCGGGCGGCAAGCGCCACCAGCTCCCGCGCCTCCTCCGCCGTCATACACAGCGGCTTTTCCGAGAAGACGTGCAGCCCGGCGGCGAGGATCTGCCGGTTAATCTGGGCATGCAGATGGTTCGGCGTACAGTTATGCACCACCTGCAGCCCCGGATGGGCCAGCAGCGCCTCCACGCTGTCGTAGGCATGGGCAATGTTCAGCGCCTGCGCCTTGCGCTGCGCCGCCTCAAGGCGGCTGTCGCACAGCGCCACGACCTCGACATCTCCCAGCCGCCGCAGCGCCTCCAGATGCGCCGGGCCAATAAACCCTGCCCCGATTATCGCAACCTGAATCATGTTATTCCCTCCCGCCGGCGGCAAAGTCATCGAAGGCCCGTCCGGCAACGGGAATGATATGGCGGCGGATAAACTCGCTGCCCTCGCGCGCGCCGGTCTCGGCGTCCTTCAGGCAGCACTCCCACTCCAGCACCGCCCAGCCGTCAAAATCATATTCGGTCAGCTTACTGAACACCCCTTTGAAGTCGATCTGCCCGTCGCCAGGAGAGCGGAAACGCCCGGCCCGCTGCTGCCAGGGCTGGTATCCGCCATAGACGCCATTGCGCCCGTTGCGACGAAATTCGGCGTCCTTGACGTGAAACGCTTTAATACGCGAGTGATAGATATCGATATAGGTCAGATAGTCCATCTGCTGCAGATGCAGGTGGCTCGGGTCATAGAGCATATTGCAGCGCGGATGGTTATCCACCAGCGCGAGAAAACGCTCAAAGGTCACGCCATCGTGCAGATCTTCGCCGGGGTGGATCTCATAGCAGACATCGACGCCCTGTTCGTCGAAGTGGTCCAGCAGCGGCCGCCAGCGCCGGGCCAGCTCGGCAAAGGCCTCATCCAGAAGCGGCTGATTGTGCGGCGGCCACGGATAAAAAAAGGGCCATGCCAGCGCCCCGGAAAAGGTCGCATGGGCCTTCAGCCCCAGACGGCCGGAGGCCACTGCCGCCTGGCGCACTTTCTCCACCGCCCAGCGCTGGCGCGCCTGCGGATCGCCATGTAACGCGGCTGGGGCAAAGGCGTCAAACGCCGCGTCATACGCCGGATGCACCGCCACCAGTTGCCCTTCAAGATGAGTGGACAGCTCGCTGATGACCAGCCCATGCTCCGCCAGGGTGCCGCGGACCTCGTCGCAGTAGGTCTGGCTCGCCGCCGCCCGCTCGACATCGAAAATCGCCGGGTGGTTGCAGGGGATCTGCAATGCCTTGTACCTCAGGCCGGCGGCCCACTGCGCCATCCCCGCCAGGGTGTTGAACGGCGCCTGCGGGCCGATAAACTGCGCCAGAAAAATGCCCGGTCCCTTAATCGTTTTCATACCCCCTCCTGAAAAATTAGTGCGGCTCTTTCTCGTTGTACTGGAAAGAGAAAAGGAAAATCAGCGCGATAACCGCGGCGGCCACCGCCGGGATCCACCAAAAGGTCACCCAGGCCTGCGGCACGCTCTGGCCGGCCACCAGATGGTTATACAGCGCGCCGGAGATCTGCGAGCCCAGCAGCATGCCGATCCCGTAGGTGAACATCACAATCATGCTCTGCGCCTGGCCTTTGACCTTCTCGCCCGCCACGCGGTCGGTGTAGATAAAACCGACGACAAAGAAAAAGTCATAGCACACGCCGTGCAGCAAAATGCCCAGATAGAGCAGGAAGCGCCCCTCTTCGCTGACCCCGAGGGCAAAAAAGGCGTAGCGGACAAACCACGCCACCATGCCGATGAGCAGCATATATTTCACCCCGAGGCGACGGAACAGCAGCGGGATCACCAGCATAAAGACGATCTCTGACATCTGGCCGAACGACATCGCGGTGCTGACATCCTTGACGCCGGCATCCGCCAGATACGACGCGGTATAGGCGTAATAGGTGCCTAACGGTACGGAAATTAAGGTGGCGCAGAGGGAAAAAATCAGGAAGTGACGGGTTTTCAGCAGCGCGAAGGCGTCCGCACACAGCAGATCGCGAAACTGCACCGGCATACCTTTGGCCGGCGCCGGGGTGTGGGGCAGCGTCAGGCTGTAAATCGCCAGCGCCACCGAACAGAGCGCCGCAAGCGTGAAGATGCCGGTGGTATCAGAGATACCGGTCACCCCGATGCAGATCCCGGCGATAATCCAGCCGATGGTGCCGAACACGCGGACCACCGGGAAGGTTTTATCGATGTTCGCCAGGCTGTGAAAGGCGATATTGTTGGTCAGCGCCAGAGTCGGCATATAGCACAGCGTATAGCCGAACAGCAGGCCAATCAGCAGCGCGCCGTTCTGCGCCACCAGCGCCTGCGGGACAAACCACAGGATCGCCGCCCCGGCCAGGTGCATCACCGCCATCACCTTCTGCGAGGCGAAAAAGCGGTCCACCAGCATCCCCAGCACAAAGGGGGACAGGATGGAGGCGATCGGCCCGGCGGAGAACGCATCGCCGATCAGCAGTGACATCTCATAGCGGGTCATCACCAGCCCCAGGGTCACCGACCAGCTGCCCCAGATAAAGAACTGCATAAACATCATTAACGACAACCGCGGCACCAGAAAACGGTGGCTCACGCGGACACTTTCCCGACCTTCTGTTGTTGTGACCATGTTGCTCGCCCTCAGAAAAGTAATCGATTACAAAATCGCTCAAAACAAAAGTAATCGATTACAAAAAGAAGATCGTCAGGCAAATTCCCCACCTGCGAAGAGGATCACAATAAAAAGGCAGGCAGCCCCGCCGGACGGCGGGACGTCTCGCTTACGCCGGGCGGCGCAGCAGTTTGAAGGCGATAAACAGGAACAGGATCCACACCGGCAGCAGGATTGCCGACAGGCGCATGCCGTCGATAGTGCACATCAGCACCAGAATCAACCCAAGGAAAGCAATGCAGAAGTAGTTGCTGGCGGGCGCCAGCAGCGCTTTGAACTTCGATTCACGCCCTTTGCGGCGCTGGGCGGCACGGAACTTCAGGTGCGCCATACAGATCATGATCCAGTTCAGGAGCAGCGTCGCCACCACCAGGGCCATCAGCAGCCCCAGCGCTTCATGCGGCAGCAGGTAGTTCAGCACCACCACCAGCGAGGTAATGACGCCTGACAGCAGCAGCGAATTCACCGGCACGCCGCGTTTGCTGACGCGGGCGAGGAACGTCGGCGCATTGCCCTGCACCGACAGGCCGAACAGCATCCGGCTGTTGGAGTACACACCGCTGTTATAGACCGACAGCGAGGCCACCAGAATGACGAAGTTCAGCGCGGAGGCCACCATGTTGCTGTCGAGATGATGGAAAATCATCACAAACGGGCTGCTGTCGGATTTGATCTCCACCCACGGGTAGAGCGCCAGCAGCACCACCAGCGAACCGATATAGAACAGCAGGATACGATAAACCACCTGGTTCACCGCTTTCGGGATGCTCTTTTCCGGGTTTTGCGCTTCGGCGGCGGTGATGCCGATAAGTTCCAGCCCGCCGAAGGAGAACATAATCACCGCCAGCGACAGAATAAGACCGTGCCAGCCGGTGGCGAGGAAGCCGCCGTGTTTCCACAGGTTGTCGAACCCGGCTTTGCTGCCGCCGTGGCCGCCAAACAGCATCCACAGGCCAAAGGCAATCATGCCGATAATCGCCAGCACCTTAATCAGTGCGAACCAGAACTCCGCTTCGCCATACAGACGGACGTTGACCAGGTTGACGGCGTTAATAATGAGGAAGAAGGCCGCCGCCCAAACCCAGGTGGGCACGTCGGGGAGCCAGTACTGCATGTAGATCCCGGCGGCGGTCAGTTCCGCCATCCCTACCAGCACGAACATCACCCAGTAGTTCCAGCCGGACAGGAAACCAGCGAACGGGCCCCAGTATTTGTAGGCAAAGTGGGCAAAGGAGCCGGATACTGGCTCTTCCACCACCATCTCGCCCAGCTGGCGCATGATCAGAAAAGCGACAATCCCGGCCACGGCGTAGCCCAATAAGACCGCCGGGCCAGCCATTTGAATCGCAGGACCAATGCCAAGAAACAGGCCGGTACCAATCGCGCCGCCAAGGGCGATAAGTTGAATGTGTCGGTTCTGTAAACCGCGATGAAGCGTCGGGCCGCTCTCTTCTACGGCATCCGACGACGTTGACGCGTCTTTCACGTCGTTCCCCTGTGTGTTTTTGTGAAGGGGCACCTTTTATCACTTAGGGGGAATTGTCGCAAGTTGCGCGGGGCGAGCGTCAGCCGCCCGCCCCGCTTTTTTAGCGTCAGAAGTCGTAGCTCATTGAGACGCGCACGGTACGCGGATCGCCTTCGAACAGATAGGTACCGGTATCGTCAATGCCAGACCAGTACTTCTCGTTGGTCACGTTGGTCACCCCGACGCGCCAGGTCATTTCGTTCTGGTCGGCGTTCAGGCGCATACGATAGCGCAGGCCTAAATCCAGGGTGGTGTAGCTATCCAGCTTCTTGGTATTGGCCGCATCGGCATACTGCGACCCGCTATGATTGACGCGCGCAGTGGCGGTCAGGCCTTCCACCGGCTTGATATCATACTCGGCGCCGAGCACCGCGTAGAAGTTAGCCACCCCGATGGCATCTTTACCGTCGGTGGCGCCTTTAGCGGTTTTAGTCTGTTTGGCATCCAGCCACACCGTACTGGCGTTAAGACGCAGCCCCAGCATCGGCTCGCCGAAGACGTTCATCTCTACGCCGCGGTTACGCTGCTCGCCGTCGAGGCCGTAATTGCCAGCGGTATCGGAAATAGCGTTCGGTTTTTTGATTTCAAACAGCGCCAGCGATCCGCCGATCGTTCCGTAGTCGATCTTGACGCCCACTTCGTCCTGCTTCGAGTGCGCGATCCCGGTACTCTGCCCGGCATTGGCCGCCGTCGTCGGCGCCACAGAGCCCGGCTGCAGCGCTTCGGTATGGTTAGCATACAGCGACAGCTGCTCCCACGGCTTGTACACCAGGCCAAACGTCGGCATCCAGCGGCTTTGGGTATAACGCGAAGAAGTATCTTCCAGCCCGGTGGCGTTGCTGTAGTTGCGCACAACCACTTTCTGATGACGAGCGGCGGCGGTAAACAGCACTTTATCGTTAAAGAAGCCGAGGGTATCACTCAGCAGCCAGCCCTGCGTACGGCTGCGCGAGGTGACCAGCGGATCGTGGTAGTTGCCGCCAAAATAGGCGTTATCCGGCATCGCCACATCACGGTTGTCATAGATATTGGTGGTCGGATTCTTCGCCGACATCCGCCAGGCGGTAGCATCGGTATGCACCTGCGCCGCATAGCCGAGGTTCACCTTATGCGAAATCGCGCCGGTATTGAAATCGCCGCGTACCCCGCCCATGCCGCTGATCGCGTCAATAATGCGGTTAGTATCCAGGCGGCCCACCGTCGCATCGCCGTTTTTATTCAGAAGCTTCGGCGCGCTGTAGGTGCCAATTTCATGCGAATGCTGGCCGCCGAGGGCGCTGTATACCGTCCAGCTATCGGTCAGGTCATATTCTGCCTTCGCCATGCCGAATTCGCTTTCGATATCGCTATAGCCCCACTTCTGGCTGTAGTTTTTGCTGTTGTCCGGCAGCGCCGGAACGAAATCCACGCCGCTGATATTGACGCCCATCGTACCGCCGTGGAACGTTTTCTTCTGGTAGCCGAAATCGAGCGAGGAGCGGAAACGGTCGCCGCGGTAATCAAGCCCCAGCGAAGCCAGCGTAGTACGACGTTTATCATTATCGATAGCGCCTTCACCCTCGCGATGCACCAGGTTGACCCGGGCGCCGAACTGGTTGTTGTCGCCGAAACGGCGTCCCAGGTCGAGGGTGCCGCCCACCTGAGAATCAGAGGTATAGTCGACGCCAACGCGCGCGGTCGGCAGATCTTCCGCCCGTTTCGGCTCAAGGTTAATCATCCCGCCGACGCCGCTGCTGGCCGCACCGTTAAGCAGGCTGTTAGCTCCTTTGAAAATTTCAACGCGCTCCAGCATCTGGGTGTCCATCACCTGACGCGGCACCACGCCCGCCAGGCCGCCCATGGTCATGTCATCGCCATCGAGCTTAAACCCGCGGATTCGATAGGTCTCGGCGAAGTTGCCGTAGCCCTGTACGGCCTGCACGCCAGCGTCGTTACTGACGACATCGGCGATGGTTTTCGCCTGCTGATCCTGAATCAGCTTCGAGGTATAGCCGATAACGTTAAAAGGAACGTCCATCGCCTTTTGTTCGCCAAGCATCCCCAGACGGCCGCCGTGAGCGATCTGCCCGTCGAGGAATGCCGGAACCACCAGGTCGCCGCCGGATTTAAAATCGCTGGTTTCGTTAGCCTCGACGATGAGGGTCTCTTCGCCAGGTTGCTTCGCGGCGGCAGCGTCCGCGGCCATCGCCGTTTGACTGGCAGCGCCGATGGCTAAGGCCAGCAGCGTTTTACGCAGCGGGAAGGATGAATAGTGCGTGGTGTGCATAATTTGCCCCATGGATGAGGATAAATGAATCAAAGGGCCCGTCGCCGGACCCGTTATTTTTATTGCGCGTTCAGGTCAATGCGTACGACGCTGTCCGGGCCTTTTGTGGAGTGGTCTTTATTGAAGGGCTGTTTGACGGTGACAAATAGCGTCTGACCATCGGCGGAAAGCAGCAGGCTGTTGGGATTGGCCGGCAGCGCCCAGCTTTTCTTCAGCGTGTAGCGGCTGGCGTCAAGGCTGATAACCTTGCCGGATTCACGCTGCGAAATATAAATTTCGTGGCGTTTCTTATTGAACTGCACTGCCAGCGAATCGCCGACGTCGAGCTGTTTAAGCAGCTTGCCGCTGTGGATATCCAGCACCAGAGTGGTTTTCGCTTTCGAGTTATCAGTCACAAACAGGCGGCCGGTGTCGCTATCTTCGGCCATATTAAGCAGCAGCGCTGGCTTGTCGCCCAGCGGCTTCCAGCGCTGTTCAATGCGCTGGTTATGTGGGTTGATCACCAGAATTTCACCGCTGCCGTTAGCGGCGTACACGCGACCGGTTTGTGCGGAGTAGTGCAGGCCGGTCATCCATTTACCGGTATTTTTAATCCGTGTTTTCAGCTTCAGAGTGGTGGCGTCAACCACCCAGATTTGCGCCGGGTCGGCGACCGCACCAACGTAGAGAGTATTGTTCAGCAACAGCAGCTGACGGGCCCCATAAGGGCGACCTTTTTCATTGCGCTCGCTGAACAGCAGGCGGTTTTTTACCTTGCCGGTGGCGGTGTCGATAGCGCTGATGCCGCCGTCCAGCGAATTGCTGACATACAGCGTTTTACCCTCCGCAGAGAGCTGTAAAGCGAAGTTTTTCAGATCGGTGTGCGTCAGGCCGATGGTATTGAGGGTGTGCGGATCCAGTGTGTAGACCGCCCCGCCCTGCACATTTTTAAAGCCTTCGGCGCTGGCGACGTACAGCGCATCACCCTGCGGGCTTAACGCCATCTCGTACAGCCCTTCCGCTAGCTGGCGCTGCAGCGGTTGCGCCACGTTAGGGGCTGGCGAGTCGACAACCGGTTGGGAAACGGCAGAGGAATGAGGCGTCGCGCAGCCGCTTAACGCCGCGCTGATGGCCAGCGTCAACGTCGGAAGTGTGTATTTCATTGGATCAACCCTATAAAAAATCAATGACCCGATGGACGCGCAGCGACCGATATTGTCTGTTTCCAGCCTGCTGTCTTTACGTCACCCTACGCCTTCGCGACTCTTAGTGAACGACTCACTGGCGCAGCTCGAACCTTGCCAAAATTACGAATGAAAAAGAGAATGAGAACTATACTCATTATCTAATATCAAACAAGTCCTGGCGGGCAAAAAAGATAATCTGCTGATTTTTTTTACGGCAATGGCGGATAACGAGGGGAAGAAAGGATCCGCGAAGGGAAAAAGAGTCCCGGAAGCGAGGCAGTGCCCCCTCCCGGTTTCAGGGCCAGAAGGCGCAGGATGTGTCGCCCATCTGGCGCAAAACGACAAATGCCTGCGCTATGTCGCTGAGCGGCGGTTAATAGCGCACCATCACCGACTTCAGCTCCGTATAATCATCGATAAACGCGCTGCCGAATTCGCGCCCGATGCCCGAGCCCTTCATGCCGCCGAACGGTACCGCCGGGTCGAGGAAGGTATGCATATTGACCCACACGATGCCGGCCTCAATCGCCTCCGAGTAGCGCAGCGCCTGGCGAATATTATCGGACCAGACGCTGGCCGCCAGGCCATATGGCGACGCATTGATCCGCGCCAGCGCCTCTTCTTCACTGCGATAGCCGATAAAGCTGCATACCGGACCGAAGGTCTCCTCGCGCATCAGGGTGCTCTCTTCGCTGCGGACTTTGACCGCAGTCGGCTGCAGGAAATACCCCTCTCCCGGCAGCGCTTCGCCGCCGCAGACGATGGTATCCCCCTCGTCGCGCGCGGTCTGGATCAGTTTGAGCACTTTCTCGTACTGCTGGCGGTTGGCCAGCGGCCCCATCAGCGTCTGTTCATCCAGCGGCGATCCCGGCGCGAAGGCGCTGAGCTTGTCTTTCAGCAGCGCCAGCACTGCATCCAGTTTGCCCTGCGGCAGATAAAAACGCTCCGCAGCGGCGCAAATCTGCCCCTGGTTCAGGTAGCCGGCTTCAATAATGCCGTTGACCATCGCCTCCGGCGTCAGGTCATCGAGGAACAGCGCGGCGTTTTTGCCCCCCAGTTCAAGGGTCACCCGTTTACCTGACGCGCAGGCCGACTGCTGGACTTTTTCACCGGTGGCCACCGAGCCGGTGAAGCTCACCTTGGCGCAGGCCGGATGCGTCATCAGCCGCTGGGCAATCTCGCCGCCGGTGCCGTTGACCACGTTAATCACCCCATCCGGGATACCCACCGCTTTCGCCAGCTCCGCCACGCGCAGCAGCGTCAGCGGCGTATACTCGCTCGGTTTGAGGACGATGGTGCAGCCGCAGACCAGGGCCGCCGCCAGCTTCCAGATGGCAATCATGATGGAGAAGTTCCACGGCACGATGCCGACCACCACCCCCAGCGGCTGGCGGCGGGTGAAGGCGGTATATTTCTCACCGTTCATGGAGGGGAGCGAGACATCCAGCGTTTCGCCGGTGACTTTCCCCGCCCAGCCGGCGAAGTAGCGCAAAAACGCCACCGATTGATCCAGCTCCAACATCCGCGCCAGCATGATGGTCTTGCCGGAGCAGAGACTTTCCAGCTGCGCCAGCGCTTCGCGATGCTCAGCCAGGGCATCCGCCAGCTTCAACAGCAGCGTACCGCGCGCCAGCGTCGGCATCTCACGCCACTGACTGAACGCCTGGCGGGCGCTCTCCATGACGCGATCCGCCTGATCCACATCCGCTGCCGTCACCTCAGCAATTGCCTGACCGGTGGCCGGGTTAACCACCGCGAACGGCGCGCCGTGGCCCGCCTCACGTTGACCGGCAATAAACTGCCCGTGTGGCTGGCGTAAAAAGGCGGTCACTTCCGCCAGTAAGGTTATCTCGCTCATCGTCAGCACCCGTTTTTTTAGCAAAGTTGGCCTATCACAGCACGGTTGCTCTGCGCCGCCCATCGTTCTAAAGAACGTCATTCTTCCGGACGATATTCAACGCCCGCATGGCGTGCTGTGATGAGGACCTTGAGCCAGGCAAGACCACAGGGTAACGCGATGAACATTAAAATCGATGCGCTGAACTACTACGGCGCGACGAAGAAATACCACCTCCATTTCCCGGCGCTGCGGGAAGATATTGAAGCCGACGTGGTGATTATCGGCGGCGGCTTCTCGGGGATTAACACCGCCCTTGAGCTGGCGGAACAGGGTATCACCAACGTGGTGGTGCTGGAGGCGCGCCATCTTGGCTACGGCGGTACCGGGCGCAACGGCGGCCAGGTGATGGCCGGTATCGGTCACGACATCGAAGCGGTGAAAAAGCACGTCGGCAAAGAGGGGCTGGAGACGCTGTTTAAAATCGCCAACCTCGGCGCGGGCATCATTCGCGAACGCATCCGCAAATACCATATCGACGCCGATTTCGTCCCCGGCTACGGCTATCTCGCCTATAACCAGCGGCAGCTCAAAACGCTGCGCCAGTGGGAGAAGGAGTTTAAAGCCGCTACCCCGGATGAAGAAATCGAACTGTATACCGGCAAAGAGGTGCAGCAGGTGGTTGGCTCCGAGGTCTACTGCGGCGCGCTGAAACATATGGGCGGCGGGCAGATCCATTCGCTCAATATGCTGCTCGGTTCGGCGCAGGCCGCCCATTCGCTGGGGGTAAAGATCTTCGAATCCTCGCCAGTGGTGGAGGTGAATTACGGCAAACAGGTGCGGGTACGCACCGCGATGGGCAGCGTCAAAGCCGCCAAACTACTGTGGGCCTGCGACAGCTTCCTCAACAATATGGAGCCGGAGATCTACAACAAGACGCTGGTGACCTACTCCTATCAGGTGTCGACCGAGCCCCTTTCCGATGAACTGATCGAGCGCATCAGCCCACTGCGCGGCGCCTTCAGCGATATTCGCCCGGTGATTAACTACTACCGCGTCACCCGGGAAAATCGCCTGCTGTTCGGCAGCGCGACTCGCTTTGTGGAATATACGCCGAACGATTTCGCCGCCTGGAATCGCACCCTGCTGGCGGAGGTCTTCCCCTATCTGAAGGATGTGAAGATCGATTTCGCCTGGGGCGGGCCGATGGCCTGTAGCGCCAACCTGTTCCCGCAGATCGGCACCCTACGCGATCACAACAACGTCTTTTACGTCCAGGGGTACTCCGGCTTCGGCGTCACCCCGTCGCACATCGTGTGCAAAATCCTCGCCGAAGGGATCAACGGCGGTTCCGACCGCTATCGCCTGCTGAGCAGCATCCCCCACGCGACCATCCACGGCCGTGACAGCCTGCGCTTGCTATTAGTCACAGCCGGAAAATTGATGCATCAAACCGCCGGTTTCTGGAAAGGCCGGAGTTAACCAGGAGAACGCTATGCACGCTTTTAAACTTAAACACCCGGTACCTGACCTGCAGCCGATCGGCAGCGTCAGCCTGCTCGGCGCGACGCCGACCGCGGGAGACCCGCAGGTGGCCGGGGCGATGATCTACGGCGAGCCGCAGGACGCCTTTACCTGCGGACTGTTTTCGTCCACTGAGGGGAGCTTTACCATGACCTATCCGTTTACCGAGCATGCCACCGTGCTGGAAGGCGAAGTGGAGCTGACCGTCGCTGGTGGCGAGCCGCAGCGCTTTGCGCCGGGCGACAGCTGGTTTGTTAAACAGGGCACCGAAGTGGAGTGGAAAATCCTGACGCCGCGCTTTGTGAAGCACTACCTGGCGAACGTCGAGACGCGCTAACACGCTGATAATGCCCGGCGGCGCAGGGAGCGCACAGGGGGACCCGGAGGCGGCGCATTGCGCCTTCTCCGGGCTACCAAATCGCACAGCGCTGTAGCCCCGGTAAGCAGCAGCGCCACCGGGGGTTTTGAGGCCGCCAACACCGGCGTTTCAGTCAGCATGGTGAATAAATTAAAGGCAGGCCGCACGGACCGTAGGCCGGATAAGGCGCAGCCGCCATCCGGCAGAAATACGCGCAACGTGGCAAGACGGATGGCCCCGGTTTTCGGGGTCATGTTGTTTATCCACCGCGACATTCATCGACTGCGTCACAGAATCATGCGCCGCCCTCCACCTTCCGGACGATATTCATTGAGCAGGATGCCCGCCTAAATTATGACTATCCGGGAGTGGCGCTTGCTATTCCCTGCCCTACCCCATTATTGTGCAGAGGTTGACTATGTTTAGTAACAGACTCGCCAGCCATCTTGAGCGCGGCGTCGTCGGCTTCCCGACCACCCTCGCCAGCTCCGTCGGGCTGATCATGGCCAGCCCGGTGATCCTGACGGTCACCAGCGGCTTCGGCATGGGCGGCGATACCTTCGCGCTGGCGGTGCTGCTGGCCTTTATTATGATGCAGGCGCAGGTCACCACCTTTGCCGAGGCGGCGACGCTCATTCCTACCACCGGTTCGGTGTACGACTATATCTCCTGCGGCATGGGCCGCTTCTTCGCTATCACCGGCGCGCTGTGCGCCTATCTGATCGTCCATATTTTCGCCGGGACGGCGGAGACGATCCTGGCGGGCATTATGGCGCTGGTAAACTTCGAATCGATCAACGCTCAGATGGCCGCCCACCAGAACACCTGGATGGTGGGTGTCGGCATGGTGGTGATTTTCGGCTTGCTCAACGCCATCGGCGTGGAAATCTTCGGCAAGGTCGAAGTGGTGCTGACCTTCGGCATGTGGACCACACTGACTATTTTCGGCCTGTGTGGCATTTTTATGGCGCCGGTGACTCATCTTTCCGGCTGGTTCGGCACGCCGCTGAACATCAGCGATATCAACGGTCTGTTCGGCTATATCGGCATGGCGATGTTTATGTTCGTCGGCTGCGAACTGGTGACGCCGATGGCGCCGGAGATTAGACAGGCCCACCGCACTATTCCGCGGGCGATGGCGCTGGGCCTGCTGGGAGTCGCCAGCTGCATGTTTATCTACGGCGCGGCGATCAACCGCCAGGTGGAGAATACCGTGCTCGACGCGGCCAACAACGTCCATCTGCTGGATACACCGATGGCGATCCCGGCCTTCGCCGAACGGGTGATGGGCCACGCCGGCCAGTACTGGTTGGGGGTCGGGCTGCTGCTGGCCGGCTGCGCCACCATCAATACGCTGATGGCCGCCGTGCCGCGTATTATCTACGGCATGGCACTGGACGGCGCGCTGCCCCGCTTCCTGACCTGGCTGCACCCGCGCTTTAAGACGCCGGTGATCGCCATCGCCATCGGGGTGGCGATCCCCTGCCTGCACGCCTGGTATCTGAACGGCGATCTGGACCGCATCGTGCCGCTGATCCTCGCCGCGGTCTGCGCCTGGGGCGTCGCCTATCTGCTGGTGACGCTGTCGGTGGTGATGCTGCGTATCCGCCGCCCGGACCTGCCGCGCGCCTACCGCTCGCCGTGGTTCCCGCTGCCGCAGATTATCTCCAGCGTCGGGATCATCATCGCTATCGTCAATATCACGCCACCGGGGATGGACAGCCGCCAGGTGCTGGTGCCGTTCGGCATTATGCTCGGCCTGACCGCCGCCTACGCCCTGTTCTGGACGGTGTGCGTGCAGCGCGTCAATCCGTTCAAGCCGCTGGTAGTGGAAGAGGTGGTGGAGCGCGCCATCAACAATTATGAAAAACAGACCCGCGGGGAGATGACGCCAGATGTCCTCCGTCCCCTGGTTTGAGACGCCGTTAATGAACGCGGTGCAGCGCGATCTGGCGGGCTGGCCCTGCGAAAAGCTGAGCGAACGCAGCGCGCTGCTGCGCTTGAACGACGCCACCGCCGTGACCTTCAGCGTGCGTCAGAAGCGGCTGTTTATGGCCAGCATTCACAGCTGCGAGTTTGTCGTCGAGGGGCCGGTGACCCGGCCCGTGCGCGGTATCATTCGCGCCCATCAATCCGGCTGGTGGAAACGCCAGCCGATCCGCTTTATCGGCGGCAAAGGCAGCGAGGAACTCGCCGGCTATCTCAACGGTTTTCCTAATCTCCAGCAGACCTTAAGCGAGCTGGATTACCGCCGCTTTTCGCTGACCTTTGATAGTAGCGGCTGGCGCTGCAGCATTGAACCCTGGGCCGCCAGCGAAGTGGTCTGTAAAATGCCGCCGCTGCGCCGTTATCTGCGGCTGGAAGCGCAGCAGCGGATGCTGCTGCTCAGCGTGCTGGCGATGATTAATCAGGCGGTAAGTCAGTGGATGGATGAGTGAGCGGATGCCCGCGCCATCACGCGCCGATCAGGCTCTCAAGGGGGATGCCGAACTGCGCATGAAGCCGGCGAATCATCGGGAGCGTCAGGTTGCGCGTACCATTGAGAATTTCATAGACACGATTCGATTTACCAATCGCCGGCTCCAGATCTTTGACGGTCAGCCCCTGCTGCTCCATGCGAAACTTGATCGCCTCTATCGGCGTCGGCGGCTCGATGGGATAGTGCTTTTTTTCATACTCAGCAATCAGCAGGCACATCACCTCAAAAAAATCGCCCTCTGGCGTATCAAGCGCTGGTTCATTATCAAAAAAAGGTTCAACCGCGCTTAGCGCGGCTTCGTAATCTCGTTCAGTGCGGATAGGTTTTATTTTCATCATTTACTTCCTCTCAATCGTCTCAGCGTTTATCTCGTCATATTCCTTATGCGAACCGATAAACTTAACGAACACCCACCCCCGCAGATAAGCAACGGCTACGATTAACCGGTAATCATTTCCTTTAATGTTGAATACCACCCGCTTATTTTTCAATATGCTTGCGCTGCGGTATTGGTCCTTTATCTCCGCCGGGGTTTTCCAGTCTGCTTTTGTCGCTTCGTCTACCCAGGCCTTTAGCGGTTGTTCAGCGTCGGGATTCTCCGCCCAGAAGTCCCTTAAGGTTTTCACTGAGATTATCTTCATGTGCAGAGACTAGTCCCATTTCGGGACTAAGTAAAGAAAAAGTCCCGTACCGGGACTTTAGCGATCACCGTGAGCGTGAGCGATTACTGCAGGCCAAACCGTTGCGCCAGCCGATCGAGAGCCTGCCTCTGGAACTGCGCAAACTCCGCCCGCGGCTGCTGCTGCTGAATAAATTCCAGCAGCGGATCCTGGACCTCGGTACGGATACCGCTCAGCGTTTCCATCACCGCCAGGCCGCAGAACGGCACGTAGGATTCGGCGTAGCCGCCCTCGTGCACCATCACCAGTTTCCCGCCGCACAGGCGATCCGCCGCCTGCTGGACCTGTTCGGTCATCGCCCGGAAGCTGTCGCTATGTAGCTGCATCCGCGCTAATGGATCCATGGCGTTGGCGTCATAGCCGCAGGCGATAATAATCAGCTCCGGCTCAAAACGCGCCAGCGCAGGAATGACGATAGTTTCCAGCGCATAGCGCCAGCTGTCATCCCCCGCCCCGGCCAGCAGCGGAATATTAATGTTGTAACCTTCGCCCGCGCCCACGCCGCGATCGTCCTCGCCGGCGTAGCCCGGCGGGAAGCAGCCGTCCTGATGCAAGGAAATAGTCAGTACGTCGTCGCGCTGCAGGTAGATATGCTGGGTGCCGTTGCCGTGGTGAACATCCCAGTCAATGATCGCCACCTTGCCCAGCCCCAGCTGCGCTTTCGCCCGCTCGACGGCAATGGGAATATTGGCGAGGAAACAAAATCCCATCGACTGGTCCGGCAGACAGTGGTGTCCGGGCGGGCGCGACAGCGAATAGGCATTATCCAGCTCCCCCTCCAGCACCGCTTCCACCGCCGCACAGGCCAGCCCGGCGGAAAGACAGGCGATTTCATAACTGCCCGGCCCCAGCGGCGCCTCTTTGCCGAGCATGCCGCCGCCGTTATCGCTGATCGCCTTGAAGCGCTCCAGATAGCTGTCGGGGTGGATCCGCCGCAGGTCCTCAAGGCTCGCCGGCGCCGCGCTGCGCAGCGCCAGCTGCGGCGTCAGCCCGGAGACGTCCATCAGGTTTTTCATCCGCCGTTTGGTCTCCGGCGATTCAGCATGACCGCCACCGGCGGGCGGCTGCACCCACCCGCCCACCGGCAGCGTCACCGCGTGCAGACCGGTACTGTGCCAGAAACAACGTTCATCAAAGAAGAAACCGGTTTTTCTTTTCACTCTATCCTCCCGTGGGCTAACTCTTCCCGGCGGCGGACGCCGCCGCAATCAAAATCAATGACAGCAGCGCGCAGACGCCTGCCGCCGCCAGCAGCGGGTCGGCGCTGGCAAAACGCTGCAGTAAGGCCCCGGCTAAGGCCGGACCGGCCGCCATGCCGCCGCCGATCACCAGATTGATGCTGTTCATCAGCCGGCCGTTGCTATCGAGCCCGGCCACACGGGCAAGAATAAAGGGCAGCACGAAGGTCCAGGTGAACTTAAACAGCAGCGCCGCGATGGCGTAGCGCACCAGCAGCGGCTGGCCGATCAGCAGCCCAACGCTGACGATCAGCAGGCCGTAGCCCAGCCACACCGGTAAACGATCGGCCCGCTGGGTACCCCGCAGCGCCGCGCCGCCGGCGCCGATAATGCCGCAAACCGTCGCCGCCGCCAGCACCAGACCGACCTGCGTCGGGGTTAGCCCCGCCGCGCTGCCGATGGTGCCGATAAAGGTCCACACTGCGCTGAGGCTGATATAGAAAGTGAGTACCGCCAGCACCGCCAGCGCCTGACGCCACAGCGCCGTCGACGGCTGCTGGTGGGAGGCAGAGAGCGGTTGAAAGCGCGGAGGGAAAGCGGACACCAGCGGCAAACAGCAGAGCATAATGGCGGCGAGGATCAGATAAACCACCTTCAGGCCAAAGGTCGCGAACAGGCCGGGCAGCACCAGCAGGCCAAGCATGCCTAACAGCAGTTGCCCGAGCACCCAAAAGGCGTAGACCCGCGACGGGTTCGGCGTCCCCGCCGCGCAGCTGATACACAAAATCATCAGCGTGCCGCCCGCCAGCGAGGCGAGAAAGCGCGCCGCCAGCAGCGTCTCGTACTGGGTGACCACCGCCGAAGCGAGGTTGGCGGTCAGAAACACCACCCCGGCCATCAGGGCGACCCGCCGCCAGTCGAGGCGGCTCATCCACCACCACGCCGGGAGCGTCGCCAGACTCATCGCCCCCAGCTCCGCCGAAAATAGCCAGCCGATCTGTCCTGGTTTAAGCTGCCATTCGCTGGCCAGCTGCGCCGCCACCGCCGGCGCGGTCATTAATATCCCCGGCGCAATGGCGGCAAAAATCACGATCGCCGCCAGCAAACGCAGGGAGACCACCAGCCCGGCGGGCCGGGAAAGCGCATTATCAGTGAGAGGGGTACTCGACATCGTAGGGCGTGCTCCGGTCAAAAAAGCCTCCCCCCGGAGGATCCTCCAGGGAGTGATACCCACAGGCATCAGGAAAACGCCGTGCTGCCACGGCGCGCGCGGGATGCGAAAGTCAGATCACAGATGCAGCGTACGCTGAGCGGCCGGCATCCAGGTTCGGGAAACCAGTTCGGTACGATTGACCACTTCGGTCTTGGCGAAAATGTTGCGCAGGTGCGTTTTTACCGTCGAGAGCGAGATATCCAGCTGGCGGGCAATCAGCTTATTGCTGGCGCCTTCGCGCACCATGCCGACGATTTCCCGCTCTTTCGCCGTCAGGATGGCGGGCAGGTCATCGTCTTCCTGCAGACAGTCGCGAATGGCCAGCTCCACCAGCGGCAGCACCGCCTGAGCCCGCTGGCGCTCTTCGCTGGAGAAAGGCACGTCGCGCATCAGCGAGATACCGGCGATGATCCGCCGCTCGCGGCGAATAAAGATCTCGGTCATGTCGCGTACGTTATTCGGCAACATGAATTCATGATAGTAATGGCGGTTGCGGTCGCAGAGCCGCGGCGTCATCGCCGCCACGGTGGTGTTCTGGTGGCTAAAATGCGAGGGCAGAAGCGGATCCAGCGGCTGGAAGTTTTCCAGATATTGTTGGTGCGTATTATCGGAAATATTATGCAATATATAGCTTTCGGGTTTTAAACGATTATTTACTCGATAAAAGACCGCTGAAGTCAGTGGAATTAGCTGGGAAATAGTCTGTAAACAACGGGCTATTATCGCATCATTACGGCTGGCTTTTAACAAAGCAGACATGATAGGGCCTCCCCGTCGAGATGATGGTACATGACACATGGATGACTACTGATAATTGAAGCATACATTTCACATTTAAGTAACACAATCATTAACATATTAACAATGTGATAGCCGTTACATAATTTTCAACAAACCATTGTTATATAAAGAATTTAAAAAACACACCTGCCATGCTTTACGATAGCCGCGTTAAAATATAAACAAAAAAGATTAACACCCGGCGTACCTGCCCCTGGTGATAAAAAAAACCTATCCCCGACGCGTCATTCTCATCCTAAAGAACGATGGATTTCTGTTTTTTTTCACTTATACCCTTAACAGGATGCAATTAATTTTCGCCGCGGCGTAATCATGTGATGACGCCTGACCCGCTGTTGCCGAAATAATGAGAACGGCGCCCTGTGAGAGAGATCCATTAACCGCCACGGCTATCGTTCTTCCGGACGATAGCCGGGACCTGACGCGCTTTTTAAGGTAATCGAAGACCCCATAACAGGAGAGAGCGAATGGCGAGAGTCGTGGTGATCACCGGCGGTGGAACCGGAATTGGCGCCGCCTGCGCGCGGCTGATGTGCGCCGCGGGCGACCGGGTGTTTATTACCGGACGGCGCAAAGCGCCATTGCAGGCTGTCGCCGATGAGACCGGCGCCACGGCGCTGGTGGGCGATGCCGCCGACGGCGAGGTCTGGGGTCAGCGGCTGCTGCCGGCGATCCTCGACCAGGCTGGCGGTATTGATGTCCTCATCTGCAGCGCCGGCGGGATGGGCAACAGCCCCGCCGCCGAGACCAGCGACAGCCAGTGGCGCGAGGCGCTGGACGGCAATCTCACCAGCGCGTTCGCCAGCGTTCGCGCCTGTCTGCCCTCGCTCATTGCCCGCCGAGGCAATGTCCTGTTTGTCGCCTCCATCGCCTCACTCGCCGCCGGGCCGCAGGCCTGCGGCTACGTCACCGCCAAACACGCCTTAATCGGTCTGATGCGTTCCGTCGCCCGCGATTACGGCCCACAGGGGGTACGCGCCAACGCCATCTGTCCCGGCTGGGTCACGACGCCGATGGCGGATGAAGAGATGTGCCCGCTGATGGAGGCAGAAGGGCTATCACTGACGGAGGCTTATCAGCGGGTCTGTCGCGATGTTCCGCTGCGCCGCCCCGCCAGCCCCGAGGAGATAGCCGAGGCCTGTCAGTTTCTCTGTTCGCCGCAGGCCGCCATCATCAGCGGCGCCACGCTGGTCGCCGACGGCGGCGCCAGTATCGTCGATGTTCCCACTCTGGCGTTTGCCTAACGCCCTACTCTGTTCAGGAGCCCCTATGACTTCAGAAGCCGTATTTATCCAGGTCGGCGCGCTGGCCGATGGTTTTGCGCCACACGGTAATTTACTCGCCACCACCAGCCTGCCCGCCGGCGAAACCTTTACTTTTTATGTCGCGGGCAGTAAGCCGCAGCAGTTGGTTATCGAAGATGACCAGACGCTCAGCTGGAACGGCAAGCGCGCGCCCTGGCGGGCAACCGCCCTGCGCCCGGACATTCTGTTTATCGACTTCCTTGACCCGGAGCGGGATAACGCCAGCATTAGCGCGGTATGCAACCTGACACAGCGCAACGCCACCCTGGTCTACGGCCAGCTGCCGGACGAAGCCGCCGCGCGGCTGGACGCCTTCAGCCGGGTGGAGCAAGGCCTGCCGCTGACCGCGGTAGAGGCACGGTTTGTTTTTGCCCGCCTGGATGAGCAGTCGGGGCCGCTGCCGGACTTTACCGATGCGCTTATTGGCATGCGCAATCAGTACACCTACAGCCCGACCGAGCGCTATGAGCACATCTATCTCAACGACAATTTTTACACCTGGCAGTGTCTGGACGGTGTGGAAAAGGGGCTGGCGGATGTCGATCGCTGCCACTATGTGCAGGTGGCTGAGGATCTCTATCTGTTCGTCTGGCGGGAGAAAATCATTCCCACGCTGGGGGTGATCCTGATCGATCTGCAGCAGATGCGCACCGACGGCAAGATCATGGGCTATCAGGGCAGCGATTTCGGCGCCCTCAGCAATTTCCCGGTCGGCGCCAGCGCGAAGATCCTCAACGTCACCCGCCATCAGGAATAAAGGGGCGCCGCCGGGCACGCTTTCAGGCACCACATCCGTCATTTCGCCGGGTGGCGGCTGCGCCTGACCCGGCCTACGGTCCGAGCAGCCAGTCATTAATTTACCCACTTGTGCGACTGAAACTGCCGGTGCTGACGGCCTCAAAATCGCTGAGACGTTCCCGGAAGGCCGCATGGATGCGGGCTGAGGGCCGTGTTTTGCACGGACGCTGCCTCGGCCCGACCCGAAGCCTGCAGGGATAAGTCGAAGGCACCACGCAGTGGCGATTTTGCTGGCCGGAGCCCGGGGGTACAGGGGGCGGCGGCGACTGGCCGCCCCCTGTGCGCTCCCTGTGCCATGAGTGACATAACGCAGAAAAAATATCGGGAGCGCAATCAGCCCGGAAATAGCACAGGAGTGGTAGCCCTGCTAAGCGCAGCGCGAGCAGGGGCATTTCCGGTTGCGCCGTCATTTCGCCGGGTGGCGGCTGGCGCCTTAACCGGCCTACGGGTCCCTTTCACAGACTGACACCGCGTAGGCCCGGTAAGCGCAGCGCCACCGGGCGATGGCATCAGGCACGGACCCGCTTTAGTGCCGGGTGGCGGCTGGCGCCTGACCCGGCCTGCGGTCCGCGCCATTTGTCCATTCTCTCCCCGCCGGGGAGAGGGAGTGACTCAGGCGCTGGCGCTGTCCAGTCGCGCCACCTGCTCCGCGCTCAGGCTCAGCGCCGCCGCGCGGGCAAAACTCTCCACCTGAGCCACGCTGGTGGCGCTGGCGATCGGCGCGGTCACGCCTTCGCGGCCGATCAGCCACGCCAGGGCCACCTCAGCCGGCTTCGCCCCCTGCTCGTCCGCGACCGCCACCAGGGTATCGATAATCCGCATCCCGCGCGGATTCAGGTACTTACCAATCCCCCCTCCGCGCTGGCTTTGGGCCAGATCCGACGGCTGGCGGTACTTACCGGTTAAGAACCCGGAGGCCAGGCTGTAGTAGGTCACCACCCCGATATCGCGGCTGACGCAGAGATCGCACAGCGCGCCTTCAAACGCGGAGCGGTGGTAGAGGTTATATTCCGGCTGCAGCACCTGCCAGGCAGGCAAGCCGCCTTTACGCGCTACCTCCAGCGCCCCCGCCAGCTGCATCGCATCCAGGTTAGAGGCCCCCATGGCGCGGATTTTTCCAGCCTGCTGCAGGCTGTGGAAAGCCTCCAGCGTTTCCTCCACCGGGGTTTGCGGATCCGGCCAGTGGGAGAAGTAGAGATCAATGTAGTCGGTATTCAGGCGGCGTAAGGAGTCATCTACCGCCTGTTGGATCCAGGCTTTGCTGAGCCCTTTATGGCCGGGTAGGCCTAAATCGGAGCCGACTTTGGTGAAGATTTTGACCTTATCGCGCATGCCGGGGCGCGCCTGCAGCCAACGACCGATGATGGTTTCGGATTCGCCGCCCTGGTTGCCTTCCGCCCAGCGGGAATAAACATCCGCCGTATCGATAGCGTCAAAACCGTGGTCAACAAAAGCATCAAGAAGAGCAAAACTGGTTTTTTCATCGATGGTCCAGCCAAAGACGTTGCCGCCAAAGACTAATGGGGCGATGGAAAATCCGGTTTTACCCAATGGACGTGTCATCATGCCGAGTACTCCTTAGCTTATATTCTGCTTCCCTCAGGTAACCGCAGGGGTCAGGAGAGGAGGTGATTGGATAATCAGAAAAGGAATCTTACGGCGGGCGCTCCACGCCCGCAGGTACACTCAGACATTATGTCCCGGAATAAACATCAAAGCTAAAATATTTGCCGGCTAATTTTTTATAGGTGCCGTCGGCCAGAATCTTCGCAATGGCACCGTTAATTTCCTGACGCAGTGCCTCATCGTCTTTACGCAAGCCGATCGCCGCCCCGGCGCCAAACAGCGTATCGTCCTGCAGATGGCCGCCGACAAAGGCGAATTCCTTACCCTGCGGCTGCTGCAGGAAGCTGTAGTCGGCCATCATCCCGGAGAGCACTGCGCCGTCGATGCGCCCGGACTCCAGGTCACGCACCACGCTATCGGCCCCCTGGTAGGCCACAATGTTAATCCCCTGCGGCCGCCAGTGCTGGTTAACATAAGTCTCCTGCGCCGAGCCCTGCTCCACGCCGATGGTTTTGCCCTTCAGCTGTTCCGGCGTATTGCCCTGCAGGGTATTTTTACGCGCCACGAGGAACACCGGCCCGTTATATAGCTTGTCGCTAAAGGCAATCTGCGCTTTGCGCTTCTCGGTCATGTACATCCCGGAAAGGATCGCGTCGAATTTACGCGCCTTCAGCGCCGGGATAATGCCGTCGAAATTGCTTTCCACCCACACGCATTTCGCCTGCAGCTGCTGGCAAATGGCGTTGCCTAAATCGATATCAAACCCCGCCAGCTTGCCCTGCGGATCTTTCCATTCAAACGGCGCGAAAGTCGGGTCGACGCCGAAGCGGATCTCCTTTCCCCCTTCGGCCAGCGCCGACGTCGACGCCATTAATGCCAGCCATAGCAACAGTGATTTTTTCATTCGCGTTCTTCTCCAGAGATTAGCGACAGTGCTTTTCCACCAGGCGGGCGAACAGCGTCGCGCCGGTGGTGATAATGTCATCGTTAAAGTCGTAGCCGGGGTTGTGCACCATGCAACCGCCCTTCTCCCCTTTCTCACCGTTGCCGAGCAGGAAGTAGCTCCCTGGGCGTTCGCGTAGCATAAAAGCGAAATCCTCGCTGGCGTTCATCGGCGAGACCGACTCCAGTACCCCTTCGCGGCCAAACACTTCCAGCGCCAGCGCCCGGGCGAAATCGGTCTCTTCAGGGCTGTTGGTTAATACCGGGTAGGAGTCGTACACCTCCACTACGCTGCTGGCGCCATAGCTTTTGGCGGTAAAATCAGCGAGCTCGTGAATACGCTTGATCAGCAGATCGCGAATGTCCGGCTTCATCGCCCGCACGCTCAGCTCCATCACCACGCTCTCCGGAATGACGTTGGAGGCGATACCGGCCTGGAAGGTGCCGACGCTGACCACTGCCGTTTCCCCCGGCGGCACGTTGCGCGCCACGATGCTCTGCAGGGCCATCACCAGCGCTGCGCCGGCGACGATCGGGTCGACGGTACGCTCCGGATGGGCGCCGTGGCCGCCGTAGCCGGTAATCGTAATTTTGACGGTGTCCGCCGAGGCCATAAAGTTGCCGGCGTAGAAGCCCAGCTTGCCCACCGGTAGCCCTGGCATGTTGTGCAAGCCAAAGATGCGTTCGCAGGGGAACTGCTCGAACAGCCCGTCTTTAATCATTAAATCGGCGCCGCCGATAGCCTCTTCCGCCGGCTGAAAAATCAGATGCACCGTGCCGTTAAACTGGCAGGCCGGCGAGGCGATGTATTTCGCCGCCGCCAGCAGAATGGTGGTATGGCCGTCATGGCCGCAGGCGTGCATTTTTCCGGGTACCGTACTGGCCCAGGGCAAATCAGTAGTTTCATGGATCGGCAGCGCGTCCATATCGGCGCGCAGGCCAATAGTACGCGGCGAGTCGCCCTTGCTCAGGCTGCCGACGACGCCGGTTTTACCGAGGCCGCGGGTGACCTGATAGCCCCACTCCGCCAGTTTGCCAGCCACCAGCTCACTGGTATTAAACTCTTCCAGACTTAATTCCGGATTGGCATGTAAATAATGACGGATAGAAATCATTTCATCTTCCGTCGCTTTAATTTCGGGGATTACATAATCACTCATGCCGTTCTCCGGGAAATAAATTAAGGACTTAACACGGTAACGTGGTGGAAACTTTATGCAAGCAGCATTTCTAATACCTGGAATGAACTCATCTTATTTAATAATCCGCACATTACAGAGTAATAAATAATCAAAATAGTGAAATTTAAAAATAAACGTTTATTTTATGGAGGATTTACCGTTATTTAACCTACCATTCCCGACCATATTCAGATTTAAATAAAATAAACGTGTATGAAATTACAGACGCTTTCCCTCGCCGCCATCGTCATGCTAGCGGGCTGCAGCGCGCAGGGCGATACCGCCAGCCAGCAGCGGGCCAGCATTCAGAAGATGCGCAGCGAAACCCTCAACAAGCTTTACGCCCTGCAGCCTGAGGCCCGCAGTGATATTCAGCATGCGAAGGGGTATGCGGTGTTTGCCAATAACAGCAGCAAGATCCTGCTGTTCGGGTTTGGCAGCGGCTACGGCGTGGTACGGAATAAGGCCACCGGGAAGGATACCTATATGAAAATGGCCCAGGGCGGCGCCGGCCTGGGGATGGGGATTAAGCAGCAGCGCACGGTGCTGGTTTTCCATGATAAAGCAGCCCTGGAGACCTTTATCCGCCAGGGATACATGGTTGGCGCCGATGCGAATGCCGCCGCAAAATATGATGACAAAGGCATCGCGCCGATCGCCGCCTCCACCAGCGGCGTGGCGTCAGATACCGCCTCCCTGCCCTCGAAGGTCAACGTCTACGACCTGACCGAAAAAGGGCTGGCCGCCCAGGCAATGATCAATGGTTATAAATACTGGCCGGATGCTGCGCTGAACCCGTAGCTTTCCGCGAGTGCGCCATCGCCGGATCAGGCTTTCCCTGACCCAGCGTCGCGGAGCAGCGCATTTAGTGGCCGAGGGCGCCGCTCACCAGAATCGAGGTGATGATCCCGGTCGCCGCAGCGATCAGCACATAGTTACCGTCGATATAGGACCAGTGATGGCCTTCCGGCGGGGGCGGCAGGCCGCGGTCGCTCCAGTCGCGGACGCGATATTCATCGCCACGGAACGGCGCCGGAGCCGGGTGGCCTTTGCGGAAATCGTTCCCGCGCCAGGCGAAATGGTCCTGCTCATGACGTGCCTGATCGCGTTTGTCATGACCGTCGCGATCCGGGCCACGCTGGTCATGGTCACCCTGATGATGCGCGTCAGGTCCGCCCTGCGGCGCATGCCCATCATGGTCCGGACCGTTCTGCCACACCGTTGGCTGCCCCGGGCGATGGCCGTCGTTCGGGCCATCGGCAAAGGCCGGGACGCTCAGCACACACGATAAAATTACTGCCAGAGAAATCATCTTTTTCATGGTACACCTCCTGATTCAGCTCCTTTGTACCGGGCAAATGTGAAGAAAGAGTGAGTAACTGGTTAACCAGGACGATTCCTGGCATCGGCTGTCGGGAAGAGGTTGTGCTGATGGCGGGGCAATAAAAAAGGCCGCTTTCGCGACCTTGATTCAGACAGGTAAAAGGACTTATTCAGTCACTTTATTTTTTAACTCTTCGGCGCCGGTTTTGGTTTTATCCCAGCCCTTTTCCGCACCGGATTTGGTGGCATTCCAGCCTTTTTCACTGACCTCTTTGGTCTTATCCCACCCCTTCTCGGTGCCTTCTTTGGTCTTGTTCCAGGTTTTCTGCGCGCCTTCGCTCACCTGGCTGCCAACGCTGTCCTGCTTGCCTTCGGCAGCATGTTTCGCCTTCAGCTGCTGCTCTTCGCCCTCATGCTGGGCCTGGTGCAGCTTCTCTTTGGCGGTGTTGGCATTGGCATTCGCCGCCGCGACGGTATCATCTGTTGCATGTGTTGTCGCAGCAAAAACCGGAGCTGCAACCAGAATAGCCGATAACGCAATCATTGCTTTTTTCATAATATCCTCTCTCACGTGTCGTGTTATGAGTCGCATTCAGGATGGCACAACGAACCGGGGATGACATTAGGAATTAGCCTGAAAAACGTCTTCGACCTCCAGCCATGGCAGAAAATGCTGCCGCCGTGCGCGCCCTGTCGGCGTTGGCATAATTTCCAACATGTTTGTTACATTTTATGAAATTTGTCCTTGATATACTTGCCGTTGATGTTTGTTCGAGAATAATTCTCAGAATCATTATATTTATAAATTGGCAAACGGAACTCCTTTTATGGCAAGAAAATCAGTAAGATCGCTGTTACTTACTGCGCTGATCGCGACGCCCCTCTTCAGCTATGCAACCCAATATCCCCTGACGGTCACTGACCTCGACGGCCGGCAGGTCACCCTGACCAAAGAGCCGCAGCGTATTATTTTGCAGGATGGCCGCGACATTATGACCCTCGCCCTGCTGGACCGGGACAATCCGTTTAAACGGCTGGTGGCATGGAATAATCTGGCGAAAAAGCAGGATGTTGCCACCTGGCAGATGCTGAAAACGACGTGGCCGCAGTCGGCCACGATCCTTGACATGGGCTTCAGCGACAAAGGGAACGTCGATCTTGAAAGCGTCATCGCCCGTCAGCCGGATCTGATGATCGCCCAGCTGCGCGCCAGGCCAGCGCTGATGGAGAGCGGCGTCATCGACAAGCTCAGCGCCCTGCACGTTCCGGTGCTGTTTGTCGACTATGAGATAGACCCGGCGAAAGATACCGCCCCCAGCATCAACCTGCTGGGCAAAGTCCTTAACCGCGAGAGCCAGGCCAAAGCCTTTACCGATTACTATCGTCAACAGCTGCAGACGATTCGCCAGAAAACCGCGGCCATCACGCCGAAGGCCAACGTCTTCGTGGAAGCGCTGGCCGGCAACAGCGACGCCTGCTGCTTTACCCACGGCCACAGCGGCTGGGGCGGGCTGGTGGAGGCGGTCGGGGCGAACAATATCGGTTCGCAGCTGCTGCCGGGCGCCTCCGGGTTCGTCTCGCTGGAGAAAATCATCAGCATGAAGCCCGACGCCTGGATCATGACCGGCTCGAAGCGCGGCAACAGCCAGGTGCTGCCCCTGGGTTATGAGGTTAAGCCGGAGGCGGTGAAGGCCCAGGCGCAGATCCTGCTGGCGCGACCTGGGGTCAGCCAGATCCCGGCGGTACAGGAAAAGCGGGCCTATGGCGTCTATCACCACTTCTATAACCACCCGTGGAATATTGTCGGCATGGAATACCTGGCGAAAGATATCTACCCGCAGGCCTTCGGCGATCTCAACCCGGATGAGACTTACCATTATATCGTGCGCCATTTCACCGACCTGCCGGACCAGCCGTTCGTCTTCTCCTGGCAGCAGAGCGAGTAATCCGGCATGCGTTTAACCTCCGACTCCGTGTTCGACGGGCTGCCCGCCGGGACCTCTGGCGTGATAGATGACTATCGCCGTATCGTGCGTCGCCGTCTGCTGCTGATGCTCCTGCTGGCGCTGTTGATTGTCGCGTCGCTGCTGCTCGATTTTATGCTCGGCCCCTCCGGTCTGCCGCTGCAGAGCCTGTGGCAGACGTTAACCGATCCGGCCAGCGCCGATCCGGGCACGCGCGCCATCGTCTGGGATATCCGTCTGCCCTATGCGGTGATGGCGATTATCGTCGGCCTGGCGCTGGGACTGGCCGGCGCCGAAATGCAGACCATCCTCAATAACCCTCTGGCCAGTCCGTTTACCCTTGGCGTCTCCTCGGCTGCGGCCTTTGGCGCCGCGCTGGCGATTGTGCTGGGTATTGGCCTGCCCGGTATTCCCGGCCAGTGGTTTATCTCGGCCAACGCCTTTATCTTCGCCCTGCTGGCGGCCCTGCTGCTGGACGGCATCACCCGCTGGACCCAGGTGGCCACCTCCGGGGTCATCCTGTTCGGCATCGCGCTGGTCTTTACCTTTAACGCCCTGGTCTCGATGCTGCAGTTCATCGCCAACGAAGACACGCTGCAGGGGCTGGTGTTCTGGACCATGGGCAGCATCGACCGCGCCTCCTGGAGCAAAGTCGCCATCCTGCTGGTCGCCCTGGCGCTGGTGATGCCCCTGTCGCTGCGCAGCGCGTGGAAGCTGACCGCCCTGCGGCTGGGTGAGGACCGGGCCATCAGTTTTGGTATTAACGTTCGCCGCCTGCGCCTGACCACGCTGCTGCGGATCAGCATACTGTCGGCGCTTTCGGTGGCCTTTGTCGGGCCAATCGGCTTTATCGGCCTGGTGGCGCCGCATATTGCGCGGATGCTCTTCGGCGAAGACCATCGCTTTTATCTGCCCGCCAGCGCGCTGATCGGCGCTCTGGTGCTCTCCCTGGCCTCCATCGCCTCGAAGAACCTGATCCCGGGGGCCATTATTCCGGTGGGGATCGTCACTTCCCTGGTCGGGGTCCCGTTCTTTTTGAGCATTATTTTACGTCATCGGGGGCAGGCATGAGCGACCAGACGTTATCCGGGCTGTCGCTGTCTCACTTCAGCGCCGGCTACCCCAGACGCAAGGTGATCGAGAACCTGACGGTTCCCCATCTGCCGCGAGGGAAAATCACCGCGCTGCTGGGGCCAAACGGCAGCGGTAAATCAACGTTAATGCGGGCGATGGCGGGTCTGGGACCCTGCCGCGGCGAGCTGCTGCTGGAGGGGGAAAATCTGCTGACGCAGCCGTTCTCACGTCGCGCAGAGCAGGTGGTCTATCTTCCGCAGACGCTGCCCGCCGGCGTGCATCTGCATGTGCTGGAGTCGATTATCGTTGCCCAGCGCGCCGCCGGAGGACGCCACAGTCCGCAGCACCAGGAGGAGGTGATGGCGCTGCTGCGGCAGCTGGGGATTGCCCATCTGGCGATGAGCTACCTCGATCAGCTCTCCGGCGGGCAAAAGCAGCTGGTGGGTCTCGCCCAGTCGCTGATCCGCCAGCCGCGCCTGCTGCTGCTCGACGAACCGCTCAGCGCCCTTGACCTCAACTACCAGTTTCACGTGATGGATCTGGTACGCCGGGAGACCCGACGGCGCAACATCGTGACCCTGGTGGTGGTGCACGATATCAATATTGCCCTGCGTCACGCCGACCACGTGCTGATGCTCAAGGCGGGCCAGTTGCTCGGCGACGGCACCCCGGCCGCGGTCATCACCCCCGAGACCCTGGCGGCCGTCTATGGGGTGCGCGGGCGTATTGAACCCTGTTCGCAGGGGGTGCGGCAGGTCATTATTGACGGCCTGGTGGACAGCGAGACCTGACTGCGGCGCGGGAATGGCGCGTGCGCCCCGCGCCCGCCGGCCTAGTGATCGAGATAGAGGTAGTTTTCCCAGCTTTTCATGCGGATCAGGATTTTGCGGATCAGCGACAGCTCTTTCAGGTGATCCGAGTAGACCGCCGCCTCGAGGGTCGCCCCCTGCGGCAGAGCGTATTCGGCAAAACGCGGATCGGTGACCTTCAGCACCACCAGCGCCCGGCCGTGGGTATTGAGCGCGTCTGTGGTCAGCAGTTTGCCCTGCCCCTGGAACTGACTCTCGCCAATCGCCGGCAGCACGTCGGCCACTTCTCCGCGAAAGACGGTGCCCGGGATGGCCGGAAACATCAGCTCCGCGGGCTCGCCTTTGTGCAGGCGCTGCAGGGCGTTCTGGCGAAATGCCGCGACGTACTCCCGCGAGGCGGCGCCCTCCACCGGCACAAAGGTCATCAGCGGGATCATCCCCAGCGCAGTGGACATGGTACCCGGCCGTAAGCCGACGGTGCTGACATAGCCATCCTCCGGGGCGCGGACGACGGTGTTATCCAGCTGAAACTGGGCCTTCTGCAACTGCGCCAGCAGGGAGGCGACAGTGGTATTTTTGCCTTTCACCACCGACTCCAGCGCGTTGCGCGCCTGCACCACCTTCGCCTGAGCCGCGCTGACGCTGGCTTCATCGGCTTTCCACGTCTGCAGACGGGTATCAACCATTTGATCGGAGAAGGCACCCTGGGCGTGGCCCGCCCGATAGCGGGCATATTCCCGCCGCGACTGATCGCGCTGGGCCACCGCTCTGCTCAGCTCGGCCTGCGCCTGGCTTAACGCCGCGTTTAAGGAGAGCGCATCCTGACTGGCCGCTTTTATCTGCGCCTGCAGATCGTCCACTTTCGCCTGGAACGGCGTCGGGTCGAGGGTAAACAGCACATCGCCCTTATGCAGCATCTGGTTAGGCTTCACCGGTACGCTCTGCACCCGGCCGCGCACCTGCGACACAATCGGCACGGTGCGAAACACCTGGTTACCGACGTCGGTATAGGGGAAGTTGTAGTTCATCCCGAAGATCACCGCGCCAATCAGGGCGATACCGCCGAGCACCGCCGTCGGTACGGTCCACTTATTGAGCGGGATGCGGAAGACTTTAAACACCACGATGCACAGCGCGGCGTAGGTCAGTAACATTAACGTTTCCATTAGTTTGCCTCCTCCGCTTTCAGCGCAGCCACCTCGCGCTGGACCTGTTCCAGTTGCTGGACCACCGTTTCCAGACGCTGATGCAGCGCCTGCTGATCGTCGGCAATGTGGCGCATTCCCCACCCGCGATCTTCGCGCCACAGCGTTGCCCAGATCCATAACAAAGGCCACAGGGCGTGCAAGGTAAATAAGCTGACCCAGCCGGCATAATGAATCGCATCCTGATGAGGATGGCGCCGCTCTTTGGCAATTTCATAAGGAATATCGTGAATAACAATCACGCCATAAAACAGTATTAAGGCCACGGCGATCAGAATGGCCAGCGCAACATAATCCAGGGTCATAAAATAACTCCAGAGTGAAAGGTTAACTTAATAAAACAGCCAGATTCAGACGTAACGGGGCCGGGGAAAAAGCGCGCTTAGCGCTTTCCCTGGCGGTGATAGCAACGTGATGGCGTGAATCTGCCGAATCGGGTTCAGAATTTCTCAGGAATATGACGGTCGATGGAGATCAGCTTGCCTTTTTTCACCGTGATATATCCCCCCTCGCGCAGCGCGGCCAGCACCTGGTACACATAGCTGCGCGAGAGATTGGTTCGTTTAATAATAAATGCCGACAGGCTCTCATGCTGACCACCATCGATTTCGCTGCGATATAGATAGCGCGACAGCATCGATTTAATGGTCTGAAAACTGGTCTGGCTGCCACGTTCATAGTGGGCATCAAGGGCAAATATGCCCATATAGGCCAGGATCGTGGTCAGCTCTTGCATATAGCCCGGCGACGAATGAAAGAATATTCGCTCAAAATCGCTGGCGGTTATTTTCGCCAGCTGGCATTCGCCCAGACACCGATAATAGAGCGCGACCGACGGACAATAATGTTCCAGTAATCCTAACGGCATATGCGCGATAACAATCCCGACCAGGTTCTGCTCATCACCAAAGGCCAACGTCATTTGCCCCTGCAGCAGAAAGTAGAGATAGCCCGGCTGCGGAATAAAGCCCTGGTCTTTGCCCAAACTCAGCGTTTCACTGCAGGCGATCACCGCCGGCAGATGCGTGGTCAGCGTCAGCTTCTGGTACCGATCGTAAATATCGCCAAAACTGAGGTTCATCGCGCTGCGCACTCCTTTACCTTTGGCCACCGCGGCGGGGCTAACCGCGACCTGTTGAACTATACCTAAGCGGGTGGGGAAGGAAAAGTCCAGATCTGGAGTGGCGAAATATTTCGCCTGGCTCACATTTTTTACCCTCACCTCCCTGTTTCGTGACCCGATCGTTCCGCTTACCGGTGGGCTATGCTTTAATTAGCTAAACCGGTTTAACATAGTTTAGCTAAGAGGAATTTGTCGAATGAATGGAAAAATCTGGGTACTCGGCGATGCGGTCGTTGATCTCCTGCCCGATGGCGAGGGCCGCCTGCTGCAATGCCCCGGCGGCGCACCGGCCAACGTCGCGGTCGGCGTGGCGCGGCTCGGCGGCGACAGCGGGTTTATTGGCCGCGTCGGCGACGATCCCTTCGGCCGCTTTATGCGTCACACCCTGGCGCAGGAGAAGGTCGATGTGAATTATATGCGCCTCGACGCCGCGCAGCGCACCTCCACCGTGGTGGTCGATCTCGATCAGCACGGGGAGCGCACCTTTACCTTTATGGTCCGTCCGAGCGCCGACCTGTTCCTTCAGCCCGAGGATCTCCCGCCGTTTGCCGCCGGCCAGTGGCTGCACGTCTGCTCCATCGCTCTCAGCGCCGAGCCGAGCCGCAGCACGGCATTCGCGGCAATGGAGGCGATAAAACGCGCCGGGGGCTATGTCAGCTTCGACCCCAATATCCGCAGCGACCTGTGGCAGGATCCGCAGGACCTGCGTGACTGTCTCGACCGGGCGCTGGCCCTCGCCGACGCCATAAAACTCTCGGAAGAGGAGCTGGCCTTTGTCAGCGGCAGCGACGACATCGTCAGCGGCATCGCCCGGCTGAACGCCCGCTTCCAGCCGACGCTGCTGCTGGTGACCCAGGGCAAAGCGGGGGTCCAGGCCGCCCTGCGCGGGCAGGTTAGCCACTTCCCCGCTCGCCCGGTGGTGGCCGTTGATACCACTGGCGCCGGCGATGCCTTTGTCGCCGGGCTGCTCGCCGGCCTCGCCGCTCACGGTATCCCTGACAACCTCGCCGCGCTGGCTCCCGACCTTACGCTGGCGCAAACCTGCGGCGCGCTGGCCACCACCGCCAAAGGCGCCATGACCGCCCTGCCCTACAGGGACGATCTTCAGCGCTCGCTGTGATCCCGTTGGGCCGGCTAACGGCCCACTTTGCTGGCGACATCACAATTCTTAAACCGGTTTAGCAATTTTTATTTTCACCGCGTTACTGACATGTTTACCATATTAATTAAACCGGTTTAGCAAAAGTTAGCACACTCACTGATTTTCACCTTTGGATGTCAACAGCATGTATAAAAAACGGAAGTTAGCCATTCTTATTGCTTTGCTAACCGGCACCGCCGCCGCCCATGGGCAGACAGACCTGAACAGCATTGAAGCGCGTCTCGCCGCCCTGGAAAAACGCCTGCAGGACGCCGAAACCCGCGCCAGCACTGCCGAAAGCCGTGCCGCCTCGGCGGAGCAGAAAGTTCAGCAGTTAACCCAGCAGCAGCAGCAAACCCAGGTCACCACCCAGCAGGTGGCCAAGCGCACCACTCAGCTGGAAGAAAAAGCCGAACGGCCTGGCGGCTTTGAGTTCCACGGCTATGCCCGTTCCGGCGTGATCATGAACGACTCGGCCGCCAGCACCAAATCCGGCGCTTATATGACCCCCGCCGGGGAGACCGGTGGCGCCATTGGTCGTCTGGGCAACCAGGCCGACACCTATGTGGAAATGAACCTCGAACATAAACAGACGCTGGACAACGGGGCGACCACCCGTTTCAAAGTGATGGTGGCCGACGGGCAAACCACCTATAACGACTGGACGGCAAGCAGCAGCGACCTGAACGTGCGCCAGGCGTTTGTCGAGCTGGGCAACCTGCCCACCTTCGAAGGCCCGTTCAAAGGCTCGACCCTGTGGGCCGGGAAACGCTTTGACCGTGACAACTTCGACATCCACTGGATTGACTCGGATGTGGTTTTCCTCGCCGGGACCGGCGGCGGGATCTACGACGTGAAATGGAACGACAGCCTGCGCAGCAACTTCTCGTTATACGGCCGCAACTTTGGCGATATCGCTGACAGCAGTAACAGCGTGCAGAACTATATCGTCAGCATGAATAACTTTGCCGGCCCGGTGCAGATGATGGTCAGCGGGATGCGGGCGAAAGATAATGACGAACGCCAGGACACGAACGGCAATCTGGTGAAAGGCGATGCCGCTAACACCGGGGTCCATGCTCTGCTGGGCCTGCACAATGAGAGCTTCTATGGCCTGCGCGACGGGACCAGCAAAACGGCCCTGCTGTACGGCCACGGGCTGGGCGCCGAGGTTAAAGGCATCGGCTCCGACGGTGCGCTGCGCCCGGGGGCCAATACCTGGCGCTTCGCCAGCTACGGCACGACGCCGCTGAGCGATCGCTGGTTTATTGCCCCGGCCGTGCTGGCGCAGAGCAGTAAAGATCGTTATGTCGATGGCGACAGCTATCAGTGGGCCACTCTCAACCTGCGTCTGATTCAGGAAGTGACGCAGAATTTCGCCCTGGCCTGGGAGGGCAGCTATCAGTACATGGATCTGCAGCCTGAAGGCTACAACGATCGCCACGCGGTGAACGGCAGCTTCTACAAGCTGACCTTCGCCCCAACCTTCAAGGTGGGCAGCATCGGCGACTTCTTCTCGCGTCCGGAGATCCGCTTCTATACATCGTGGATGGACTGGAGCAAAAAACTGGATAACTACGCCAACGATGATGCATTAGGCAGCAACGGGTTCAAATCGGGCGGCGAATGGTCGTTCGGTATGCAAATGGAGACCTGGTTCTGACGGTAACCCGGACGACAGGGTAAATAACACATAAATATAAGGTTCGCGGCGCCTGCCACGGCTGGCGCCGCCCACGCCATATCATCATGCATTTAGAGGGTACTATGGATTTTGATCAGATTTCCCGCTCACTGCTTCCCCTGTTGGGCGGCAAGGAAAATATCGCCAGCGCCGCGCACTGCGCCACCCGCCTGCGGCTGGTGCTGGTCGACGACGCGCTCGCCGACCAACAGGCCATTGGCAAAATCGACGGGGTGAAAGGCTGCTTTCGCAATGCCGGACAGATGCAGATCATCTTCGGCACCGGGGTGGTCAATAAAGTCTATGCCGCCTTTATCCAGGCCGCAGGCATCAGCGAATCAAGCAAATCCGAAGCCGCCGACCTGGCCGCGAAAAAGCTGAACCCGTTCCAGCGCATCGCCCGCCTGCTGTCCAACATTTTCGTACCGATTATTCCCGCCATCGTCGCCTCCGGCCTGCTGATGGGCCTGTTGGGGATGGTGAAAACCTACGGTTGGGTCGACCCGAGCAATGCTATCTATATCATGCTGGATATGTGCAGCTCGGCAGCGTTTATCATTCTGCCGATCCTGATCGGCTTTACCGCCGCCCGCGAATTTGGCGGTAACCCTTATCTGGGCGCGACCCTTGGCGGGATCCTCACCCACCCGGCGCTGACCAACGCCTGGGGCGTCGCCGCCGGCTTCCACACCATGAATTTCTTCGGCATCGAAGTGGCGATGATCGGCTACCAGGGCACCGTCTTCCCGGTGCTGCTGGCGGTGTGGTTTATGAGCATGGTCGAGAAACGGCTGCGCCGCGTTATCCCTGACGCGCTGGACCTGATCCTCACCCCGTTCCTGACGGTGATTATCTCCGGCTTTATCGCCCTGCTGCTGATCGGCCCGGCCGGTCGCGCGCTCGGCGACGGTATTTCGTTTATCCTCAGCACGCTTATCAGCCACGCCGGCTGGCTGGCGGGCCTGCTGTTCGGCGGCCTCTACTCGGTGATCGTCATTACCGGTATCCATCACAGCTTCCATGCCATCGAGGCGGGTCTGCTGGGCAACCCATCGATTGGCGTCAACTTCCTGTTGCCGATCTGGGCGATGGCCAACGTCGCTCAGGGCGGCGCCTGCTTTGCGGTGTGGTTTAAAACCAAAGATGCCAAAATCAAAGCCATCACCCTGCCGTCGGCGTTTTCGGCGATGCTGGGGATCACGGAAGCGGCAATCTTCGGGATTAACCTGCGCTTTGTGAAGCCGTTCATCGCCGCGCTGGTCGGTGGTGCCGCCGGCGGCGCCTGGGTGGTGTCAATGCACGTCTATATGACCGCGGTGGGCCTGACGGCGATCCCGGGGATGGCCATCGTGCAGGCCAGCTCGCTGCTGAACTACATTATCGGAATGGCGATCGCCTTCGCCGTGGCCTTCATGCTCTCTCTGACGCTGAAATACAAAACGGACGCTGAATAATGTCATTACCGTCACGCCTGCCTGCGATCCTGCAGGCCGTTATGCAGGGCCAGCCGCAGGCGCTGGCCGACAGCCATTATCCGCAATGGCATCTGGCGCCGGTCAGCGGACTGCTGAACGATCCCAACGGCTTTTGCCAGGTCGCCGGGCGTTACCACCTGTTTTATCAGTGGAACCCGCTCGCCTGTGACCATACCTATAAGTGCTGGGGACACTGGAGTTCAGCCGATCTGCTGCACTGGCGGCATGAACCTATCGCCCTGATGCCGGACGAAGAGTATGACCGCAACGGCTGCTACTCCGGCAGCGCGGTCGAGTTCGAGGGCGCCCTGACCCTGTGCTACACCGGCAACGTGAAATTCCCCGACGGCGGGCGTACCGCCTGGCAGTGCCTGGCGACAGAGAATGCCGATGGCACCTTCCGCAAGCTGGGGCCGGTGCTGCCGCTCCCTGACGGTTACACCGGCCATGTACGCGACCCCAAGGTGTGGCAGCAGGACGGGCGCTGGTACATGGTCCTCGGCGCGCAGGATTTGCAACAGCACGGTAAAGTGCTGCTGTTCACCGCCAGCGATCTGCGGGAGTGGCGCCTGGTGGGCGAGATCGCCGGACATGGCGTTAACGGTCTGGCGAACGGCGGCTATATGTGGGAGTGCCCGGATCTCTTTCCGCTGGCGGATACCCACCTGCTGATCTGCTGCCCGCAGGGGCTGGCCCGTGAAGCGCAGCGCTTTCTCAATACCTATCCTGCGGTGTGGATGGCAGGCCGCTTCGACGCCGAGCGCGGCACCTTCGACCACGGCCCGCTGCACGAGCTGGACAGCGGGTTTGAGTTCTACGCGCCGCAGACCATGCTGGCCGAGGATGGCCGCCGTCTGCTGGTCGGCTGGATGGGCGTCCCGGACGGGGAAGAGATGCATCAACCCACCCGCGCACAGGGATGGATCCACCAGATGACCTGCGTGCGCGAGCTGGAGTGGCAGGCGGGCACCCTGTATCAGCGCCCGCTGCGCGAGCTGGCTGCTCTGCGCGAGGAAGCCCAGGGCTGGCGCGGGCAGACCCTGCCCCTCGCCCCGATGGAGCTGGCCTTTGACATCGCCCCCAACAGTACGCTGGGGCTGGACTTTGCCGGCGCCCTGCAGCTCACCGCCAACCGCGACGGCCTGCGTCTGTCGCGCCGCGGGCTGCAGACCGCCGAGATGCATCACCGCTACTGGCGCGGCGAAGCGCGGCGCCTGCGGATCTTTATCGACCGCTCCAGCGTGGAAATTTTCATCAACGATGGCGAAGGGGTGATGAGCAGCCGCTTCTTCCCGGGCTATCCGGGGCAGTTAATCTTCAGCGGTGCGACGCCGGTGGCATTCTGCCGCTGGCTGCTGCGGCCATGCATGGTAGTATAAGCGTTTTGCTTTCAGGCTCCTGAGTGGTGATGAAAACCAAACGCGTAACTATCAAAGATATCGCCGAACTGGCGGGCGTCTCCAAAGCGACCGCCAGTCTGGTGCTCAACGGCCGTGGCAAAGAGCTGCGCGTGGCGCAGGAGACGCGCGAGCGCGTGCTGGCGATCGCCCGCGAGCAGCACTATCAGCCCAGCATTCATGCGCGCTCGCTGCGCGATAACCGCAGCCATACCATTGGCCTGGTGGTACCGGAGATCACCAACTACGGGTTTGCCGTTTTCTCCCATGAGCTTGAGACGCTCTGCCGGGAAGCTGGCGTGCAGCTGCTTATCTCCTGCACCGACGAAAACCCCGGCCAGGAGAGCGTGGTGGTCAATAATATGATTGCCCGCCAGGTCGACGGGCTGATCGTCGCCTCGTGCATGCACAGCGATGCCGACTACCTGAAGCTCAGCGAACAGCTGCCGGTGGTGCTTTTTGACCGCTCCCCCAGCGACAGCGCCCTGCCGCTGGTGATGACCGACTCGGTGACGCCAACCGCCGAGCTGATCTCCCGCATTGCGCCTCAGCATGCGGACGAGTTCTGGTTTCTCGGCGGCCAGCCGCGGCTGTCGCCGTCGCGCGACCGGCTGGCGGGATTCACGCAAGGCCTGGCTCAGGCGGGGGTCACGCTGCGACCTGAGTGGGTGATCAACGGCAACTACCACCCCAGCTCCGGGTATGAGATGTTCGCGGCGCTCTGCGCGCGGCTGGGACGTCCGCCGAAGGCCTTGTTTACCGCGGCCTGCGGCCTGCTCGAAGGGGTACTGCGCTACATGAGCCAGCATCATCTGCTGGACTCCAATATTCATCTCGCCAGCTTCGACGATCACTACCTGTATGATTCGCTTTCCCTGCGCATTGATACCGTGCAGCAGGATAATCGCCAGCTGGCCTGGCACTGCTACGATCTGCTCAGCCAGCTGATCGACGGCCAGGCGCCGGAGCCGCTCCAGCGCTACCTCCCCGCCACCCTGCAGTTTCGCCATCCCTGACGGCGCCGTCGGCAATTAGCGTTTTCGCCGGGCGCGCGCTGCCTGCCTCACCGCCAGCAGCGCACCGGCAAACAGCATGCCCAGGCCGATCGTCACCGGCCAGCGGTAAGCCATCAGTAACGAGGGCAATCCGCCGTCCGGCGCCAGCACCACCAGATTCCAGCCCGTTAGCCCCGCCTCGCCGTTCAGCGCGCGGGTTAACATCCGCTGGTGCGGGGCGAAAGGCTGGATAGTCTGGTAGTGGCTGCCGAACAGCGGCGGCTGCATCTCCCTGGGGAACTGCGCCTGCACCTGGGCCAGTACGCTGGCCGGCAGCGCATGCGACGCCGCCAGCAGATGCCCGTCGCCATTCACCAGCAGCAGTTGATAATGCCGCTGCCGGGCGAGGGTATGGAGTTCGGCGCGCATCGCCGCCAACGGCCAGGCGGCTTCCCGCTGCGGCGCCGGCGTGTTCATTCGCCGCTCAAGGCGTTGCGCCACCCACTGCGCATCCTCCTCCAGCTGGCGGGTCTGCATCTCACGGTAAACCTCTCTGGCCGGCAAATTCACGCCCCGACCGAGCGCCAGGATCGCCAGTCCGGCGATCAGCGTGACGATAATGCCCCTGCTTGCCGGTCGCCAGAGCGGCGAGGATTTGACGACGGATGGTGTATTCATACGACTCCAGAAACCGGAGGCCACGCATGGGCCCCCTGACGAATAGACAACGGAAGTGGCAAAACTGTACAGGATGAGCCGCGTGGGCAAAACAGACAGCCGCGCCTGGCGGGGCGTATTTTGTTTATTTCTGGACAGGACGGGCGGCAACGACATCCTTCGCCGCTGCCGCCCGTTGATAAGATTAGTGTTTTTTCCGGTTGCGACGCATGTCGATGGTCACCGCGGCGACAATAATGATGCCCTTAATAATATCCTGCACGTAGGCATCGACGCCGACAAAGGTAAAACCGCTTTTGATCAGACCAAGGATCATCGCGCCAATCAGGGTGCCGGTAATGCGCCCCACCCCGCCCATTAAGCTGCTGCCGCCGATCACCGCGGCGGCAATCGCGTCCAGCTCGTAGGACATCCCCATGCTCGACTGGCCGCTGCTGACGCGCGCCGCCAGCACCACCCCCGCCAGCCCGGAGAGCGCCCCGGCGATGGTGTAGACAATCACCAGGTACTTATTCACGTTGATGCCGGACACTTTGGCCGAGGTCATGTTGCCGCCGATGGCATACACATATTTGCCATAACGGGTATGCTTCAGCGCAATGTGAAACACGGCGGCGATCACGAAGAAGATAATCACCGGCATCGCCCCCTGACCTATCGCCGTAAAGCTGTCGGAGAGGAAGCTGATCGGGTTGCCCTGGGTGTAATACTGCGCCAGACCGCGCGCCGAAACCATCATCCCGAGGGTGGCAATAAACGGCGGAATACCGGTCCGCGTCACCAGAAAACCGTTGGTCAGGCCGCACAGCAGGCCGACGCCGATCCCCGCGCAAATGGGGATCACCGCCGGCAGGTTGACCAGCGCCGGGAACATCGGCGACAGGCTGTCGGAAGTTTGCGCCAGGCTCGCCGCCACCACCGCCGCAAGGGCGATAACCGAGCCGGAGGAGAGGTCAATCCCGGTGGTGATGATCACCTGGGTGACGCCGACGGCGATGATGCCGATGATCGCCACCTGCAGCACAATCAGCACCAGGCGGTTGGTATTGAGCAGGAACGACTGGTCGCGAACATACCAGCCGGCAATTTCAAAAGTCAGGGCAATCACCAGCATCACCACAAAGATGCCGGTATCTTTCGGCATTTTATGCCGCAAATTAGCGAAGAAGGAGGAACCCTCGCTGGCCGGAGCCGCCGTTAATTTCATATTACTCATTCTCTGTGCCTCAATGGGATGCCAACGACAAAATGGTTTCCTGGTCGGCTTCGTCTTTTTCCAGGATGCCGGTGATACGGCCTTCATGCATCACCATAACCCGATCACTCATGCCAAGGATTTCCGGCAGCTCAGAGGAGACCATAATGACCGCCACCCCCCGATTCGCCAGTTCACTGATCAGATGATAAATCTCCGCCTTCGCCCCGACGTCGATACCGCGGGTCGGCTCATCGAGAATTAAGATTTTCGGTTGCGCTAACAGCCAGCGCGCAATCAGGACTTTTTGCTGATTCCCCCCGCTGAGGTTATTAATAATTTGATCCATCGTCGGCGTTTTAATATTGAGCCGGCGAATTTGCTCCATGCAGTCTTCGGCCATTTTCACGTGCTGGACAAAACCGCTCTTGCCGATATATTCCGGCATTTTGACGATACTCATATTTTCCAGCACCGACAGCACCAGAAACAGGCCCGACTTTTTGCGGTCTTCGGTTAATAACGCCATCCCCTTTTCAATCGCCACGGAGGGGGAATCAATGGTCACCGGCGCCCCGTCGATCAGCACTTCGCCGCTGTCGAAGCGCTCCATACCGAACAGGCTTTCCATCACCTCGCTGCGCCCGGCGCCCACCAGCCCGGCCACGCCAAGGATTTCACCGCGGCGTACAGTAAAGCTGACGTCATGGAACACGCCCTGGCGCGTCAGGTTGCGCACCGTCAGCACCTCTTCGCCGATGGTGTTATTAAATTTCGGAAACAGCTGAGTTAATTCGCGGCCCACCATCTGGGTGATCAGCGACTGCCGGGTAAATTCGGTGGTGTTTTTGCTCCCCACCCAGGTGCCGTCGCGAAACACGCTGATCTCATCGGTAATGGCAAAGATCTCATCCATTTTGTGACTGATATAGATGATCGCTTTACCCTGGGCGCGCAGGTCGCGGATGATGGTGAACAGGTGAGCCACCTCGCCTTCGGTCAGCGCCGAGGTGGGCTCATCCATGATCACGATATCCGCGTTCCACGAGACTGCTTTGGCAATCTCCACCATCTGCTGGGCGGCGATGCTCAGGTCGCCCACCAGCCGGTCGGCGGTTAAGCGGATATTAAGCTTGTCCAGCAGCGCCTGGGTCTGGCGGGTCAGCTGGCCGTGATCGACAAAGCCGTACTTCATCGGCTCGCGCCCCAGCCAGATATTCTCCGCCACCGTCATATGCGGCACCAGATTGAGCTCCTGGTGGATCATCGAGATCCCCGAGCGCAACGCATCCATGGTGTCGGTAAACTCCACCGGCTCCCCTTTCACGCGAATCGACCCTTTATCGGGGCGATAGATACCGATCAGGCACTTCATCAGCGTGGATTTACCGGCGCCGTTCTCGCCCATCAGGGCATGCACCGTTCCCGGACGCACGCGCAATGAGACATTATCGAGCGCCTTCACGCCGGGGAAGAACTTACTGATACCTTCGGCTTCAAGTGCAAAAGCGTTCATACATCCACCTCCGTACCACGGGTTGGCCAGGACTATTTCTGATTACGGTTGGTAAATTCAGCCATGTTCTCTTTGGTGATCAGCTGATACGGCACGTCGATGATTTTTTCCACTTTCTCGCCGTTCGCCAGCTTGATGGCCGCGTCGACTGCGCCTTCACCCTGGCCTTTCGCATCCTGGAAGATGGTGGCGATCATTTTGCCGCTCTTCAGCATCTGCAGGGCATCCGGAGTGCCATCCACGCCAGCGATGAGAATATGGTTCGGGTTTTTGCCCAGTGCCTGCAGGGCGCCGATCGCCATTTCATCGTTGTTGGAGGCGATGGCCTGGATATCCTCACCGCTGGTCATCCAGTTGCTGACCACGTCCACGGCGTCATTGCGGGTAAATTTCGCGGTCTGCTTCTGGACGATTTTGATGTTCGGGTATTTCGCCACCACCTCTTCCACCCCTTTGGTACGATCGCGGGTGGACTCATTCGCCAGGTCGCCGAGCAGGATCGCCACATTGCCCTTACCGTTCATCGCTTTCGCCAGCGCTTCCATCTGCAGACGGCCGGCGAGAATGGAATCCGACCCCACATAGGCCATCTTGTCGGTCAGCTCCGCCTGCGGACGGCGGTTCACAAACACCAGCGGGATCCCGGCTTTGGTGGCCTGATCCATAATCGGTTTCACCGCATTGGTATCCACCGGGTTGACGATAATGGCGTCCACCCCCTGACCGATAAAGTTTTGCACCTGCTGCAGCTGCTGGGAGACATCCCCTTTTGCGTCCTCGATCTGCGATTTAACGCCGTCTTTTTTCATCTCTTTTTGCATCGAGGTCCGCAGGATCGTCAGGAAGTTATCGTCAAACAGCGCCATGGAGACGCCAATAGAGACGTCTTTTGCCATAACCACCGTAGGCAGCATGCAGGCTAACAAAGAGGCAACAATCGTTTTCTTAATATTCATAGTTGATCCTTGATTTTGTAGGTACGCCGGTGAATGAAACAAAATGAAAAATTAATTTCAGTTACGTTGCGGCAAATGTCTGCTGTGATATCGACGACGCTGCGGCACCTCTCGCACTCCATCGTGATCTAAATCACAAATTACGGCTGTTTTTTCATCACTTTTTTGAAACGTTAGTCCATTTACGCCGCAACCTGGGTTTCAGACCATTTATTTCATTAACAAGACATTTGAAACTTTTATAAGTAAATAACTGAAATGAAAATTTTAAAACTATGCAGTAACAGAATTTTGACAGACATCTAACATTGCCGCATAAATGAGCGAAAAATGAGAGGCAGACAACGCTTTGACGCGATCGCTTCCCCGCCAGGCGGGTATTTACCCGCCAGGGATAGTCATGCGGTCAGGAGGGGATACGCCGACCGACTCAGTCGACGTTTTCGGCGCTGTAGAGGATAAAGTCGACTTTACCGTCGGCATAGGTTTGCGGCTGGTAGCCGGACTCCAGATGGCGCAGCATCAGGTCGATCGCCAGCTGGGCGTGTTGGCGGGTGTTCTGATCGAGCGTTAACGCCAGACTCCCCTTCGCCAGCTGCTGCCGGGTGGTGTTGTAACGCTCATGGGTGATCCAGCAGACGTCGCCTTCGCGGCGGTGGCGGGCCAGCGCCTCGGCAATCTGGGTATTGCCAAGCCCGGTGTTATAGATCCCAACAATATTCCGGCTGCGGCACAGGGCCTGTTCCAGCAGGCGGGTGATCTGCTCCCGCCGCTCCTCACCCGCCAGCACGTCGCTGAGCTGCAGGTGGGGAAAGCGCTGGCTCAGCACCTCGCGAAACCCCTGAATGCGCAGGCGATGCGCGCTGTAATCTTGCCGGCCGCTGACCATCAGCACCTCGCCGGGCCGCGGCGTCATCCTCCCCAGCATTAACCCCGCCGTGCGGCCAGCCTGCAGCTGATTGATCCCCACGTGGCAGAGTCGGTCGGCGCCGGGCAGGTCCGTCGCCAGGGTGATCGCCGGGACGCCCGCCTCCCGGCAGCGGCGCAGCGCGTCGTGCACTGCGGGATGGTCATTGCCGAAGACGATGATCCCCTGACGCTGCTGGCAGCTGCGCACAATGCGCCGGGCCAGGGTCGTCGGCTGCGACTCCGGGACAAAGGTGCGGTGCAGGGTCAGACGGCGATAGCCGAGGCTATCCGCCACGGCGGCAAAATCCTGCGCCAGCTGGGGAAAGAAGAACGAGTCATTGCTGCTGAGAAAGACCTCAACCTGCCAGGGAAAGCGGTGCTCCTCCGGCAGGATCCGCTTCAGCCCCGCCTCGCGCGCCGCCTGCAGCACTTTGCGGGTGGTCTGCGGCGATACGCCGCCGCGTTCGTTCAGCACCCGGTCAACGGTGGCCACGCCGACGCCAATCTGTCTGGCCAGCATCGCCAGTGAAATGTTTTTCATCGCCCCTCTCTTCATGATGGAAATCCATCAAAACGGCAGTGTCAGTGAGTTTAGCAAACCGATTATGGTGGCAACGTCCCCTCGCCATTCTGGAGAAAAAAATGATCTGCAAACGTTTTGCCCTGGTAGGCAGTGGTTTTATCGGTCAGGTTCATGCCGCCAGTCTTGCCCGTCATGAAGGAAGTGCGCTGACGATGGTGGCCGATGCCGCCCCGGAGCGCGCCCAGGCGCTGGCCGCCCGCTATGGCGCCCGGGCGGTGACAGTGAGCGAGGCGATCCATAGCGACGCCATCGACGCGGTGCTGATCGCCAGTTCAACCCCGTCGCATGCCGAACTGCTGGAAGCCGCCGCCCGGGCGGGCAAGGCGGTCTATTGCGAAAAACCGATCGACCTCTCCCTGGCGCGCGCCCGTGAGGTGGTGGAGCGGGTGCTCCCCCTGAACGTGCCGGTGACTGTCGGCTTTAACCGGCGCTTCGACAGCAGCCATCAGCAGCTCCGCCGCCAGCTGGAGCAAGGGCTGATCGGCCGGGTCGAGCTGGTGCAGATGGTCTGCCGCGCCTCCACCATGCCGCCGCTCGACTATCTGCGCAGCTCCGGCGGCCAGATGCGCGATCAGGCGATCCACTTCTTCGATCTCCTGCGCTTTCTCACTGGCGATGAAGTGCGTACCGTGGCGGCGATGGGCGCGGCGCTGGCCCTGCCGGACATTGCCGAATTTGGCGATGTCGACACCTCCATCCTGATGATGCAGATGCGCGGCGGCGCGCTGGCGCAGCTGGACAACACCCGCCGCACCGGCCACGGGTATGATGAACGGATCACGCTGCTGGGCGCCGAAGGCGCGCTGGAGTCCGGTAGCCAGTCGCCGGCGGGCCCTACCCTGTGGCGCGGCAATCAGCGCATTGAGCCGGGCCTGTGGCCGGACTGGTTCAGCCGGGTACAGGGATCTTATTACCAGCATCTTGACGCCTTTATTCGCGCCCTGAATGGTGAAACCGTGGCCGATCTGCCCGGCCTGCTGGACGGCCTGCAGGCGCAGGCCATTGCCGAAGCGGCGGTTCAGTCCCTGCAGCATGGTCAGTTTATCGCCGTCGACGACTGTCGCTGAGTGGTTGCGTGGCAACCGCCATCAGGCGCTGTACCAGCCTTTATGCCGGGCGGCGGCGATGCCTTGCCCGGCCTACATAACACAGGCATTAATCCACTTTAATATCAAACGGTTGCAGTAAAATCGTAGGCCCGCGCAAGCGCAGCGCCGCCGGGCAACAGACATCCGGCATCGTACGCGTCCTGGTGCCGGGCAATGGCAGACACGCTCGCGCTATCTGCAAACCAAAGCCCGGCCGGCTCCTTAGCGTTCTTCGTTAAACACCGCGCCCACCTGGCGCCGCACCTCATCCATCACCTGCAGATTCTGCAGCACCCGACTGAGCGGCCGCAGCGGCGAGTCCCGCAGCCCCTGCCCGATGCACCAGGCAAAATGCTCCGCCTGCCAGAACAGCTGGTCGTAGCGATTGCGCGGCTCTTCCCAGCGCAGCACCTGCCCGCCCTGGCTGGCGGCGAGCGTAAAGCCGCCGGGGGCGTAAAACTGACCGTCGATCGTCAGGGTCGCCTGGCGTCCGGCCACCACCGCCCCGCCCGGCGTGTTGCTGAACAACGTCGTGTTTAACAACCCCTGCATCCCGTTCTGCCAGCTAAACAGCATCGACGTCTGACCGTTAAGCCCCTCCGCCGTGGCGCTGCCGCGGGCGACAATCTCCTGCGGCATGCCGCCCACCATCAGCGCAAACGAGGTCAAATAGCTGCCGAGGTCCATCATCGGCCCGCCGGCAAGGTCGGCATTGAAGATGCGGTGGTCGGGGGTGAAATACTCGCCGTGATCGGCCAGCAGGGTATGCAGGTCGCCGAGCGCCCCATCCTCCAGCAGCTGGCGGATCACATCATATTTCGGCGCGTAATCGCACCACATTGCCTCCAGCGCCAGCTTCCCCTGGCGGGCGGCTTCGGCCTGCAGCTCACGCCCTTCGCCGAGGTTGAGCGCGAAGGGCTTCTCAATCAGCACGTGTTTACCCGCCTTCAGCGCCTGCATGCCGTCGGGAAAGTGATGGTTGTGCGGCGTCGCAATGTACACCGCATCAATATCCGGGCGTGCCAGCATCTCCTCCACCTGGCCGTAAGCCTGGGGGATCCCCCATTCCGCGGCCACCCGCTCGGCCTTCGCCTGGCTGCGGGAGGCCACCGCCACCACCTGCTGCCGGCTGTAGGTTTTCAATGCATGAACAAAGCGCTCGGCGATCCAGCCGGGACCGATAATGCCCCAGCGCAGGGAGGGAATGCTCTGCGCCGCCGGGCGGCGCGGGGTCGGTAAGTGTGAGGGAAACATAGCGGCTCCTTAGTCTTTAACCACGTTCACCCAGCGACGGCTGGCCATCGAGGCTTCAATCGCCGACAGCACGCGCTGATTCTGCAAACCAAATTCGAAGTTGGGATAGCAGTCGCCCTCCCCGCAAATCCCCTGCACCAGGTCATGCACTTCGATCACCTTGACGTCAAAATAGCCCAGCCCACCGCCGCCAAAATCGAAGCCGAAGAAGCCGGCATAGGCCGGGATCTGGCTCCCGGCATACAGCGTCTTAAAGCCGCGGTCGTGTTTATCATCGTTGAAGCGATATACCTGCAGTTCGTTAAAGCGCTCCCCGTCCATATACAGCGTGCCTTCGGTGCCGGAGACCTCCCAGAACACGCCGAAGATCCGCCCGGCGGCGATGCGCGAGGCCTCAATCACTCCCGCCGCGCCGCTGTCGAAATTGACCAGGCACTGAACCTGATCGTCATTTTCTACTTCCCGCCACTCGGCATCGGCCGCGACCCGGCTGGCATACCCGGCATCGCGCTGCGGCACCGGACGCTGGCGCAGGCAGGTTTGCGCGCTGGCGGTCACTTCGCGGATCCCGCCCAGCAAAAACTGGGCGACCGACAGGGTATGGGCGCCAAGGTCGCCAAGCGCCCCGCTGCCGCCGAGGGTTTTCGAGCAGCGCCAGGACCAGGGCAGGTTAGGGTCGTTATAAAACCCCTGATCAAAGGTGCCGCGAAAGCGCACCGGTTCGCCAATATCGCCCCGGGCGATAATCTGCTTTGCCAGCAGTGCCGCCGGCGTTTTGATGTTGTTAAAGGCCACCATGGTCTTCACCCCCGCGCGCCGTGCCGCCTGCGCCATCTCCTGCGCCTGCTGCT